>NZ_JBICTM010000002.1:0-443968 GCF_043197615.1 Micromonospora sp. NPDC049048
TCGGCCTCGAACCCGGCCGCGAACTCCAACAACTCCAACAACGCATCCTCGAACACGACGCCAAAATCCAGACACCCGTACTGGTCGGCTGAACCACCGGTTCCCCGGGAGCGGGCCCGCTCCTTCGACTACCGGTCGTGGCGGCCGGCGGTGAGTGGATTCGAACGCGATCAGGCGCAGTGGCTCCCGACGGTCTCGCCGACCGTCCGGGAGCCACTGCGCCTGTTCGTCACTGCGTTTGTCGTCGCCGCGCCTGTTGCCGCTGCGCGTACCGCCACTACGCCTGTTGTCACCGACGGCGGTCCCGGCAGCGACAATTGCGCGCACCGCTGCTGCCCGGCCCGCGATCCCGGGCCGGGCAGCGCGGGGTGCGCCTACCGGTGGTTCAGCAGCACCGGCAGCGACGCCACGTCGTTCGCCATGAACGAGCGCAGCGGCTCGATCTCCTCCGGCGACACGGCCAGCGCGAGCTGCGGGAAGCGCGCGAACAGCGCCGGCACCGCCACGGCCGCCTCCAGCCGCGCCAGCCGGGCCCCGGGGCAGAAGTGCGGGCCCGCCCCGAACGCGAGGTGCTCCTTGTTGTCCCGGTCGATGTCGAACACCTCCGGGTTCTCGTGCACGGCCGGGTCGCGGCCGTGCGCCAGGTAGCTGATGAGGATGGCGTCGCCCGCCCGGATGACGGTGCCCTCGCCGAGGTCGATGTCCTCCTTCGCCCAGCGCATCGGGAGCGCCGCCACCGGGCAGTGCGCCCGCAGCGCCTCCTCGATCGCGTCCGGCCAGCGGGCCGGGTCGGCGACGAGGGTGGCCAGCTGGTCCGGGTGGGCGAGCAACTCGCGGACGGTGTGGTCGATCAGCGTCACGGTCGTCTGGCTGCCGCCGCCGATGAGCAGCAGCAGCATGTCGACCAGCTCCTGCTCGGCGAGCGGCTCCTCGCCCTCCACCCGGGCCGCCATCAGGAAGCTCGTCAGGTCGTCGGACGGCTCGCGGCGCTTGAGGTCGATGAGCGTACGCATGGCGACGTTCATGTCGACGTAGACCGCGGCCGACTCCTCCTCCGGCACCTTGTCGGTGTTGAGCACCACCCGCAGGATGCGCAGCACCTCGGGCCGCAGGTCGTCCGGCACCCCGAACAGGTCGCAGATCACCCTGGTCGGCAACTGCTGGGAGTACGTGGTGTGCAGGTCGACCGGCTCGTCCGACGGATGCGTGGCCAGCTCGTCGAGCAGCCGTCGGGCGACGAGTTCCACGTGCGGACGCATGGCGTCGATCCGCTTCGGGGTCAATGCCGGCGCCACCATCTGCCGCAGGCGCTGGTGCTCGCGGCCCTCCGCGGTGGACATGGACTGGACGTCCACCCACGGTGCCAACCACTTGATCTCGCCGGGGGTGTAGCTGGGCACGTTCTTCGTGACGTTGCGCGAGACCCCGGGGTGGGTCAGCAGGCGCCGGACCACGTCGCCACGGGTGATCGACCAGGCCAGCATGCCTTCCGGCAGCTCTACGGCCACCGCGGGGCCGGCCGCGCGGAACTCGTCAATCTGCGCGTACAGGCACTTGCCGCCGCGACTGTCGATTTGGGCGGTGGGGGCAGCGCTGAAGTCGACCATAGTGCGCCTCCTACGATGATGTGGGAACGCAAAAAAAGGTAACTGTCGATCGGGAACTGCCGGGTAACGGCCCTCTCGCACCCGCCACGAATTCGACTGGACAAAGGCGCTGATCATTGCGTCGGACCGGTGGACCAGCCTATCGTCCTTCCACGGCACGTGTCAGGGAGCGGCGATCCCGCCCTACTCACCGAATTCCGCGGCAACCCATTTGTTAACGCGTGTGCGGAGGCAGAAACATGGACAGGATTCGTCGGGTCGGCGTCGTCGGGTGCGGAGTCATGGGCGCCGGGATCGCCGAGACGTGTGCGAGGGCCGGGTCGGACGTGCTCGTCGCGGTGTCGCGACCGGCCTCCCTCGCGGCGGGCCGGGCCCGGTTGACCGCGTCGTTGGACCGCGCGGTGGGCCGGGGCAAGCTGAGCGAGGAGGACAGGGACGCGGCACTGGCCCGGGTGTCCTTCACCGCCGACCTGGCGGACTTCGCCGACCGGCAGCTGGTGATCGAGGCCGCGTCGGAGCAGGAGTCGATCAAACTCGACCTGTTCGGCACGCTCGACAAGGTCGTCGAGGACGAGGACGCGATCCTCGGCTCCAACACGTCCTCCCTGCCGATCGTGAAGCTCGGCGGCGTCACCGCCAGACCCGAGCGGGTGGTCGGCATCCACTTCTTCAACCCCGCGCCGGTGCTCCCGCTCGTGGAGGTCGTCGGCTCGGTGCGTACCGACGCGCGGACCGTCGAGACGGTCGACGCGTTCGTCACCGACGTGCTCGGCAAGCAGGTGGTCCGCGCCAAGGACCGGGCGGGCTTCGTGGTGAACGCGTTGCTGATCCCGTACCTGCTCTCCGCCGTCCGGATGGTCGAGTCCGGGATGTCGACGGTGACCGACATCGACAAGGCCATGACGCTCGGCTGCGCGCACCCGATGGGCCCGCTGCGCCTCGTCGACCTGATCGGGCTCGACATCGTGGCCGCGATCAGCGAGTCGCTCTACCGGGAGTTCCGGGAGCCGCACTACTCGCCGCCGCCGCTGCTCGCCCGCATGGTGGCCGGCGGCATGCTCGGCAAGAAGTGCGGCCGGGGCTTCTACGAGTACGGGCGCTGAGATGGCGCTCGCGGACCGGCTGCACCGCGTCCTCGCCGACGCGAAGTACCTGTCCCTGTCCACCGTCTCCCCCGACCGTCGGCCGTGGACGTCCGTGCTCCAGTACGCGTGGCTGCCCGACCCGCTGCGGTTGCTGTTCGGCTCCGCGACGCAGTCCCGGCACAGCAGACACGTGGCGGCCCGCCCGGCGGTGAGCGGGGCGCTCTTCGTCACCGGCGGCGGGCTCACCGAGGTCGACGGCGCCCAGTTCACCGGCACCTGCCGGGAGCTGACCGCCGACGAGGTACGCGCACACCACGCCACGTTCTACGACGCCCTGCTGCCGGACGAGGCGAGCAGGGCGGAGTACACGCTGCCGGTGTCGGCCCTGCTGCCGCCGGCGGAGCACCGCGTCTACCAGGTCACGGTGGACCGCGTGTGGCTCGTCGACACCAGCACCTGGATCGAGGACCGGATCGACCGCCGGATCGAGGTGGACCTGCCCTGAGTGGGGCGGGTCCACCCCGGTCCCGGGGTCACTCGGTCATCGTCGCCCAGAACACCGCCTCGTAGGCGTGCACCATCCGCGCCACGCGCAGGAGCTCCACCGCGTCGTCGCCCGCCGCCAGGCCCCTCGACACCACCCCGGCCGCCTGCTCCAGCACCTCGTCCGGGGTCTCGGCGAAGTAGCGGAAGTGCGCGACCGCCTCGTCGGAGAAGCCGTACCGGCTCTGGAGGGCGTCGGCCATCCGGGCGTAGAAGCCGCCCGACTCCTCGACGTTGACCAGCAGGGCCAGCGGGATCGCCGAGCGCGGCCCGAACACGGCGGTCCGCACGATGAAGGAGGGGTACGCCTGGGCCAGGGGCCTCGGCTCGTACGCCCGCAGCTCCTTCTCCCCCATCCCCACCGCGGCGGCGAAGGCGGGCAGCAGCCCCAGCGCCTCCTCCTCGGCGCCCGCCATGCCCAGGAACAGCGGCTCGGGGAAGCGGGCCGCCAGGAACGCGAAGCTGCTCCGGTCGCTGGACACCAGGTGGTGCAGCTCGCCGGCCAGGGCGCGCAGCCGGTCGGCCGGCACCTCACCGCGCTCCAGCAGCTCCAGGAACCGGTTGGGCGCCAGCTCCAGCGACCGCCTGCCCTGTGCCACCAGCTCTGCCACGTGCTCGTCCATGGTCACCTCCTGATCGTGCGGTGCAGGTTCGGGCCGCTCGCCGGTCCCGGTGCGGGCTCGGCGATCCACGGCCCCTCGATGGACGCGTCGAGCACGCCCTCCTCCAGCCAGGTGAAGCTGCCGCCCAGCACCCGCCGGGCGAGCACGGCGTCGTCGCCGTCGGTGTTGTCCCGCAGCCGCCGGCGCAGCTCCGCCACCCGCTGGCGGGACTGGCGGCAGAACGCGTCGGCCAGCTCGGTCGCCGTACCGCCGAGCGCCCTGGCGTACACGCAGGCGGCGGTCATCGCGTACAGCTCGGCGGCCACGTCCACGACGCGGCCCAGGAACAACTGCCGCTGGGCCACCGCCTCGCCCCACCGCCGCCGGCCGTCGGCGAGGTGCCGGGCCAGCTCGACGCTCGTCGCGTCGACGAACGACAGGTGCCCGGCCAGGTCGCCGAAGCCGGGCGGCGGCGTGACGGGCGTGGGCCGTTCGGCCGGCTCCGCCTCGTCGGCCAGCGCGTCGGTGGCGACGAACACCCGCAGCGCCTCGCTGGAGCCGTCGAAGATCCGGCCGACGCGCAGGTCCCGGAACAGCTGCTCGACAGGGACGCCGCGCTCACCGCGGGCGGCGGCGGACTCCGCCGTCTCGTACCCGCGACCGCCCCGGATCTGCAGCAGCTCGTCGGCGATCCGCCACGCCTGCTCCGACGCGAACAGCTTCGCCAGCTCGGCCTCCGTGTGCGTGTCCAGCAGGCCCGCGTCGGCGTGCCGGCCGGACACCTCGACCATGGCCTCCAGGGCGAAGGCGGTCGCCGCGATGTACGCGATCTTGCCCGCCACCGCCTCGTGCTCGCCGATCGGCCGGTCCCACTGCACCCGGACGCCCGACCACTCGCGGGCGATCTTCAGGCTCCACTTGGCGGCGGCGGCGCAGACGGCGGGCATCGAGAGCCGGCCGGTGTCCTGCGCGGCGAGCGCCACCTGGAGCCCCTGCCCCTCCGGGCCGATCCGGCGGCTCTCGGGCACCCGGACCCCGTGCAGCCGGACGACCCCGTTCTCCAGCCCGCGCAGGCCCAGGAAGGAGCTGCGGTGCTCGACGGTGACCCCCGGCGCGTCGGCCTCCACCACGAACGCGGACATGCCTCCCGGGCCGCTCTCCGACGGCGGCACCAGGGCCATCACCACGATCAGGTGGGCGATGGTGCCGTTGGTCGTCCACAGCTTCACCCCGTCGAGCCGGTAGCCGCCGTCGCCCGTGGGGGTGGCGGCGGTCCGCATCCGGAACGGGTCGTTGCCGATGTCCGGCTCGGTGAGGGCGAAGGCGGAGATCTCGCGTACGCACCTCGGCAGCAGCTCGCGCCTCTGCGCGTCGGTGCCGAACAGCCGCAACGGCTGGATGAGGCCGATCGCCTGGTGGGCGCCGAGCAGCTCACCGAGCGAGGAGTGCGCGCTGCTGACGATCATCAGGGCGCGGTGGTAGCAGACCCCCGACAGGCCGAGCCCGCCGTACTCCCGGGGGAGCTTGATGGCGAACGCGCCGAGGTCGCGCAGGCCGTCGACCACCTCGTCGGGGATCCGGTCCTCGCGCTCGATGAGCCGCCCGTCCACCTTGTCCGTGCAGAACGCGCGCAGCCGCGCGAGGAACGCCTCGGCGTCGGCGTCGATCCCGGCGTCGGGCAGCGGGTCGAGCAGGTCGATCCGCAGCCTGCCGCGCAGCAGCTCGCTGCCGAAACTCGGTCTGGACATCGTTGCCTCCCCGGTCGACGGGTGCTCTGGTGCGGGACGCGGACGGGCCACGTCCGCCCGCCGCAGCGGTGCGGACGTGGTCCGTCGTACGGGGCGGTCAGCTCGCCGGCACGGCCTTGATCAGCGACAGTGGGCCCGCGGCGCCGTGCCCGCACCACTCGACGGTGAAGCCGGTCCCGGCGAGCAGGGCCCGGAACTCGCTCTCGGTACGCTCCCGGCCGCCGGCGGTGACCAGCATGTTGATGTCCGTGTAGAACATCACCGGGTTGTCGGTGTTCGCGGTGTCCGGCAGCACCGATCCGACGATCAGCAGGGTCGCGTGGGCGGGCATGTGCGCGCGTACCGTGCTCAGCAGCTCGCGGGCCTTCTCGTCGTTCCAGTCCTGGAAGACGCTCTTGATGATGTACAGGTCGCCGCCGCCCGGCACGGACGCGAAGAAGTCGCCCGCGACGATCTCGCAGCGCTCGGAGACCCCGGCGGCGGCGAGCACACCGGCGGCCTCGGCCACGCCCGCGGCGCTGTCGAAGCACACCCCCGCGAGGTGCGGGTGGGTGCCGAGGATCGCGGCGAGCAGCGTGCCGTCCCCGCCGCCGACGTCCACGACGGTACGGACGCCGGAGTAGTCGTACCCGTCGGCGACGAGCTGGGCGGACGCCCTCGACTCCTGTCCCATCGCCACGTTGAACAGCGCGGACAGCTCGGGGTGCTCGGCGAGGTGCACGTACGCGTTCCGGCCGTGCACGTGGTCGAAGGCGCACTCGCCGGTCTCGATGGTGTGCCGCACCTGCTGCCAGGACGAGAACAGCGCGGGATTGGTGAAGAACCGGGTGAACGCCCACAGCGAGTTCGGCGAGTCGGTGCGCAACTGCTCGCCCACCTCGGTCAGCCGGAACTCGCCCGGCGTCGGCTCGGTCAGCAGGCCGATGGCCGCGAGGGTGCGCAGCAGCCGGTGCAGCGACGGCGTGTGGGTGCCCGTCGCCTCGGCGAGCTGCGCGCTCGTGACGCGGCCGTCGTGGATGTGGTCGGCGAGCTTCAGCTCGGCGGCGAGCGCGAGCGACTGCGAGGCCATGTACCCGCCGATGATCTCGATCAGCGCGGCACGGTTGCGGATCTTGGAGGCCAGGGGGGCCGGAACGGTGCTGGTCATCGGTCATGCCTTTCCGCGAGAGGGTGTCGAACCCACACGTTGGGCTCGATGTAGACGGCGTGGTCGTGGTCGACGTTCACCGCGACCGGGGTCAGGGCACCCGGCACGACGACCGGTCCGCTGGTGTCGAACGGCAGCCCGGTCCAGGCGCGCCACTGCGCGAGGCTGCCGGAGATCGTCATGGAGGCCGGGCAGACCTGGAGGATCTGCCCGCCCGCCCGGGCGTGGACGCGCAGCCACGGGTCGACCGGCAGCCCGTCGTCGCGGGTCCGGGCGGCGTACCCCGTCATCGGCGCGTGCGGCTCGGCGTGCTTGCCGCTGGGCCGGACCGGCCCCACCACGTCGCGGAGGCCGTGCCGGCGGGCGTTGTCCTTGACCGCCGCCAGGATGCGCCCCGACATGTTCCGGGCCTGCATGCCCGGCACCACGGCTATCTCCAGCGCGCACAGGGCGGTGAGCTCGCGCCCGGCGGCGGTGTCGAGCATGCTCAACCCCAGCACCGCGTCCCAGCCGGTGTCGGGCAGGCTCGCCGCGTCGCCGTCCCAGGCGAACGGCACGCTGGCCGCGCGGGCGATCACCGTGTCGTCGGCGTCGAGCACGACGAGCTGGTGTTCCGGGTACCGGTCGAGGGCCCAGCCGACCACCATCGGCTCGGGCGGGATGTAGTCGGGCCAGGACGCCTCCATCTGGAGCATCCCGTCCCGCAGGTCCGGTCGCTCGGCGAGCGTCAGCACCCGCATCGTGGTCACCTCCGTCGCCTCAGGCGGCCAGGCTGCGCGCGGGCAGCGGGTCCGCGAACATGGCGCAGTTGTCGTCGGCGTGCTTGCGCAGCAGCGCCAGGTATTCGCCACGGGGCACCGCGACCGCACCGATGAGCTTCGCGTGGTCGCCGTCGTGCTGGACGTCGACCGCCACGCCGCCGCTGTCCGCGACGCGCCGCACCAGGCACGCGACCGCCACCTTCGCGGCGCCGCTGCGCAGGGCGAACTGGGAGTCGGCGCTGAACACGCCGCCCACCCGTACGCCGAACGTGCCGCCGACCAGCTCGTCGCCCTCCCACACCTCGACGCTGTGGGCGTACCCGGCCGCGTGCAGCTCGCGCAGCGTCGACACGAGCCGGTCGGTCAGCCACCGGGGCTCGCGGCCGGCGCGGCAGTGCTGCACCACCCGGTCGAAGCAGGCGTCGAGCGTCGTCGTCCACTCGACCTTGTTGCGCAGCTGCCGCCGCAGGCTGCGCTGGATCCGGGCCCGGTCGACGTGGATGACGGGACGCGGGTCCGGCGAGCACCAGGCCACGGCGTACGGGTCGCCGCTGCCGGCGAGGACCGCGATCCGGCCGGCCGCGACGTCCGCCTCGTAGGTGAACTCGCTGACGATCTTCCGTTCCTCGGTGTCGGCCGGGAACGGGAACAGCCCGTGCCGGTACGCGTCCAGCAGCGCCGGCGCGGACAGGTCGTCGCCGAACGCGACCGGCCCGTCGGCGGGGGCGTCGATGAGGTCGAGCGTCTCCCAGCCCATCACGCGGCCCGCAGGAACTCGGTGCGGGTCAGGTAGCCGATGTAGCGGTCGAGCATCCCGGCGTCCACCGTCGGGATCTCGATGCCGCTGCCGCGCAGCGCCTGCTCCACGTTGGTGCGGGAGAAGACCGGGAACGTCGTCTCCAGGTACATCTCCGCGACGCTCATCTGGCCGGTCGCGCAGCGGTCGATGAACAGCGGCGCGAAGGGGGTCATCGGATGGTCGGGCTGCTCCACCGCGACCCGCACCATCTCGTCGAGCCACTCGGCCCACGGCACCTCGCGGATGTCGTGCCCGTGCGCCCGCAGGCGCTCGACCAGCACCGAGATGTTGACCTTCCCCGGGTTGGTGAGGTGGTAGACCTCGCCGGCGGGCCGGGACGCCCGGGCGATGTGCGCGACCGCCGCGGCGAAGACGTCGACCGGCGTGTAGTCCAGCGGCAGCTCCGCGACCGGGGCGGTGCCGGTGTCCACCACGAACTTCTTCATCGCGCACATCTCGGTGGCGATGTTCCACGCGCCGTTGACCCGGTCGCCGGAGATGTCGGCGGCCCGGTAGATCGCCACCGGCAGCCCCTGCTCCGCCGCCCGGTGCAGCAGCGCCTCGGCCACCCACTTGCTCTCCACGTACCCGACGGAGAGGTGGTCGGCGTACGCCAGCGGGGTGTCCTCGTCGACGTGCCGGACGCCGGCGGTGCCGAAGCCCGCCACGACGGCCATGGTCGAGGTGTAGTGGATCGGGACGTTGCGGTGCCGGGCGGCCATCCGGATGATCTCGCGGGTGCCGTCCACGTTCGCCGGCCGCATGTGCGAGTACGGGTAGATGAAGTTGACGGTTCCGCCGGGGTGGTGGATGACGTCGACCGTACGCGCCAGCTCGTCGAACGCCGCCTCGGAGAGGCCGAGCCCGGGTGCCGCGAGGTCGCCGGGGACGGCGACGATCCGACCCGTCGCCTGGTGACCGGCGAGGTCCTCGCCGAAGTAGTGTCGCGCGTTGGCCTGGATGCGGGCCAGTCCCTGCTCCGGGCCGTCGGCGCGCACGAGGCAGTGCACCACGGCGTCCGTGCTGTCCAGCAGCTCCCGCAGCAGGTAGATGCCGAGGAAGCCGGTGGCGCCCGTGAGGAACACGTGGCGGGGGTCCCGCCAGCGCGGCTCGTCGGGCACGTCGCGCCGGATCTCCACGTCCAGCTCCGTCTCGGCGGCGAAGTCCACCCGCTTGCGCGTGTCGTCGCCGGCGAGCGTGCCGGCCCGCGCCTCGCGTACCGCCCGGGCCAGGCCGCGCGGCGTCGCGTCCTCCAGCAGAAGGCGGATCAGCGGGCGTACCTGGGTGATGAGCACCCCGAAGGAGCCACGGATCTTCGCGAGCAGCTCGGCGGCGAGGATCGAGTTGCCGCCCTGCGCGAAGAAGTTGTCGTCGGGCAGCACCCGGGGCACGCCGAGCACCTGCCCCCAGAGCCGGGCCACGCCGCGCTCCACCAGGTCGACGGGCGCGTCGTCCACGCTCTCCGCGACGACCGCCGTGGTGTGCGGCGAGGGCAGCGCGGCCAGGTCGACCTTGCCGTTCGCCTTCAACGGCAGCTCGTCGAGGGCGACGAACGCCGTCGGCACCATGTAGCGGGGCAGATAGCGGCCGACGAACTCGCGCAGCTCCGCGACGTCCAGGGGTCGTGGGCCGGTGTGGTACGCCACCAGGCGCCGCTGGCCGTCGTGCTCGTACGTGGTGACGGCGACCGTGTCGACGCCGTCGTGTGCCGCGAGGGTCGCCTCGATCTCGCCGGGCTCCACCCGGAAGCCACGGATCTTCACCTGCCGGTCGATGCGCCCGACCACCTCGAGGTTGCCATCGGTGGTCCAGGCGCCCAGGTCGCCGGTGCGGTACATCCGCGCGCCGGGCTCGGACGCGAACGGGTCGGGGCGGAAGCGCCCCGCGTCGTCCTCGGTCAGGTATCCGCGTGCCACGCCCCGACCGCCGATGTGGATCTCACCGCGCTCGCCGGGGGCGGCCGGTCGGCCCTGCTCGTCGAGGACGTACACGACGGTGCCGGGCAGCGGCCTGCCGACCGGCGCGGGGCCCCGGTCGGGCAGCACGTCGGCGGTCAGCTCCATCAGGCAGGAGGTGATCGTGGTCTCCGTGAGCCCGTAGGCGTTGACCAGCCGCACTCCGGGCATCAGCGCCAGCGCCGTACGGCAGTCCTCCGCGTTGACCGACTCGCCGCCCACGATCACCAGCCGGACGGGCAGGTCCCCGGCCTCCGCGCCGACCTCGGCGAGGAAGCGGCGCCAGTACGCCGGGGTCAGGTCCATCACGGTGATGCCGTGGTACCGCAGCCGCTCCGGCAGCTCGCTGGGCGCCCAGCCCACGTCGGGCAGCACGAGCGTCGCGCCGCCGAGCAGCGCGACCGTGATCTGTTCGATGGAGGTGTCGAAGGGGAGCGCGCCGAACTGCAACACCCGGTCGTCGGGGGTGACGCCGTAGCGGCCGGCCAGCTCCCCGCACAGGTAGCTCAGCGATTCGTGGTTCACCACGACGCCCTTCGGCGTACCGGTGGAGCCCGACGTGTAGATGACGTAGGCGGCGTCCCCACCGCCCACCGTCACGGCCGGGGCGGTGGCGGGTCCGTCGGCGACGCTCGCCGTGAGCGCCCGGACCGGCAGGCCGGCGAAGCGCGCCACGTCCCGCTCGTGGGTGACCACGGTGGTGCAGTCGGTCTCCTTCACGAACGCCTCGACGCGGCTGTCCGGCAGCCCCGGGTCCACGGGCAGGTAGGCCCCGCCCGCCTTCCAGCTGGCGAGCAGGCCGACGATGGCGTCGATGGAGCGTTCCAGGTGGACCATGACCACGGAGTCCGCGCCGACACCCTGGTCGACGAGGTGGCGGGCCAGGCGGTTGGCCCGGCGCTCCAGCTCCGCGTAACTGATGCACGCGTCGCCCTGCACGACCGCGGTCCGGTCGGGCTGCGACGCCGCGCGGGCGGCGATGAGTTCGTGGACACGCGGTTGCGTACGGATGATCATGTTTTCCCTCGGGTGTGAGCACGGTCGTACCCGTGGATTTACCTGCCGCTGAACCAACGAATTTCGATACGGGCGACACTACTGCCTCGCGGCGGTTCCCCCGACTACCAGAATGAGCACGGTCCGGAATGGACACTACTCATGAGAGTAGTCTTCGGGACGCGGTCCACCCTTCGCCGAATTCGGCTTCGAAGGCACCGGAAAATGCGACGTGACGGATATGGTCCGGAGGGTTCGGACGGCCCTACGCCGCCGAGGAGACCGGCACGTGGCGGACGAGTTCCGCCCGCGAGGAGATGCCCAGCCGGCGGAACAGGCCGCGCAGGTGGTAGTTGACGGTGTGCGGCGACAGCCGCACCCGGGTGGCGATCTGCCGGTTGGTCATGCCCTCGGCGACGAGTCGCGCGATGGCCCGCTCGACGCCGCTGAACGACTCCCACGCGCCGCCGGTGTCCTGGCCGTGTTCCCTGACGACGGCCGCGGAGCGCAGGCCGATCCTGCGCCGCAGGTCGGCGGGGGCCACGGGCTCCGCGGACGGGTCGGCGGCGCGGGGCGCACCGGTCACGGCCCGCCGCCGGCGCAGGCGGTCACGGTCGGCGCGGAGTGCCTGCCGCACCGCGGGCGGCAGCGCGTCGAGCACCGCCCACCACACCAGCTCGTACCGGAAGGTGAGGTCGTCGCCCACCCAGTGCAGCAATCCGGCGTCGAGGAGCGCGTCGAGGTCCGGCAGCATCTGGGCGGTGTTCCGGCCGGTCATCGCCGCCAGCTCCGTGAGCCGGCAGGACCGGCCGAGCACGGCGGCCACCCGCAGCAGCTGCCAGGACCCGGTCGGCGCGCCGCGCAGCGTGGCCCGGACCACCTCCTGGATCCGCCCCGGCGTCCGCGCCCGCCCGGGCCCGTCCGTGACGCCCTCGGCGTGGATCCCCTCGGTCAGGGCGGTCAGCAGCAGGCGGTTCCCCTCGGCGGCGGCGACGAGCACGCGTACGGCCGGGTCCACCACGGCTGCGTCCGGATCGGTGGCCCGCTCCGGGGGGCGCCGGAGAGCGGCCTCCGACGGGCCGGCGACGAGCCGGCTGACGACATCTTCGGAAAGCGGGCGGCCCGCATCGGCGAGCGGCCCGACCGGCTGCGTCAACTGCTCATCCTCGTACGCCACAACACAATCGTGCACATGAATGTATGCCGGTCTCAACATTGCCTTACCGTCAGGTGCGCCGAGCAATTACCCGCACGTGGGGGGAGCGGGACAACGGGCACTTCCCGATGGGTGACTTGCGATTGCTTCCATCAATGTATTGACGTCGCGAGAGAGGCGGGCAGTTGTGGAACCCGTTGTGGTCCAGGATTTCGTACCGACGATCGACCTGTCGGGCCGCACGACCGCCGAGGGACGCGCGGCCGTCGCGGCAGCCGTCGGCAAGGCGTGCGAGGGTTCGGGCTTCTTCACCGTCGTGGGGCACGGCGTACCCCAGGACCTGGTGAACCGCATGTACGCCACCACGAAGGCCTTCTTCACCCAGCCGGAGCAGGAGAAGGACCGGAGCGCGAACCGCGGCTCCGGGGTGTCGGGGCTGCGCCGCCCGGGCGGCCCGTACGAGGCGTTCGCCGCGCACGTGACGGGCGACCTGAGCGACGAGGAGCGTGCCCGGCTCGGTACGCACCCGGCCACCTGGAAGGCGGCGAACATCTGGCCGGACGACGACTTCAAGGCGGTCTGGCACGAGTACATCGCCGCCATGACCGACCTGTCGGCGGACATCATGCGGCTGTTCGCGATCGCGCTCGGGCTGCCGGAGGACTTCTTCGACAGCAAGTTCGACGAGCACGTGTCGCTGATCATCGCCAACTACTACTACCCGGCGCCGGACGACGACGTGCTGCGGCGGGAGATGCACACCGACTGGGGCAGCCTCACGGTGCTCTACGTGGAGGACGAACTGGCCGGCCTCCAGGTACGCCGGGACGACGACGACTGGATCGACGTGCCCGCCGTCCCCGGCAGCTTCGTGGTGAACATCGGTGACCTGATGGCCTTCTGGACCGGCGGCCGGTGGGCGTCGACCGTGCACCGGGTGGTCAACCCGGAGGGGACGGACGCGCCCTCCCGCGTCTCCATCCCCTTCTTCTACCTGCCCAACCACGACACCACCATCGAGCCCATGCGTCCGCTGGCGCAGGAGAGCGCCGAGGCCGGGCTCGACCGGGTGACCGTCGGCGAGTGGTTCTCGCACAAGATGCAGTCGACGTACCAGGCCTCCGCGTAGTCGACCCTTGCAGCGCCCGCCGGACCACCCCGCAGCGGTGGTCCGGCGGGCGCCCCGGTGTCAGAGGGAGCGCACCGCGCCCGGCATGGTGAACTCGATCGTCTCGCGGGCGACCTCGCGCTCCACCACCGTCACCGGCCCGCGCGCCCGCAACGCCTCGATGACGCCCGAGACCAGGCGCGGCGGGGCGGACGCGCCGGCGGTGACCCCGACCGTGGTGACCCCCGCCAACCACTCCGGCAGGATCTGCGCCGCGTCCTCGATGAGGTGGGCCGGGCGGCCGGTGCGGCGGGCCAGCTCGACGAGCCGTTGCGTGTTCGCCGAGTTGGTCGAGCCGACCACGAGCACGAGGTCGGACTCCTCGGCGACCGTACGCAGCGCCGCCTGCCGGTTGGTCGAGGCGTAGCAGATGTCGGCCGAGGACGGCCCGCGCAGGGCGGGGAACCGTTGGCGCAACACGTCGAGCACCTGGGCGGTCTCGTCGACGGCGAGCGTGGTCTGGGTCAGGTACGACACACGCTCCGGGTCGGACACCTCGACCGTGTGCGCGTCCTGGAGCGACTGCACGAGGACCATCTGGTCCGGCGCCTCGCCCAGGGTGCCCTCGGTCTCCTCGTGCCCCGCGTGCCCGACGAGGAGGACGGTGTCGCCCCGGTCGGCGTACCGGCGGGCCTCCGAGTGCACCTTCGCCACCAGCGGGCACGTCGCGTCGAACACCTCCAGGCCCAGCCGGGCGGCCTCGGCGCGCACCACGGGCGACACCCCGTGCGCCGAGAACACCACCGTCGCGCCGACGGGCACCTCGTCGAGTTCCTCGACGAACACGGCGCCGCGCGACTCCAGCTCGGCGACGACGTGCGCGTTGTGGACGATCTGTTTACGTACGTACACCGGGCTGCCCCGGCTGGCCAGCGCACGCTCGACGATCTCGATCGCACGCTCGACACCGGCGCAGAACGCACGCGGTGCCGCGAGCAGTACCGTTACGGACTCGGCTTCGGACATCGCGCACTCCTTCCCACGCATCTCCGCAGTATCGAGCCGCGTCCTCGCAATCCGGTGGGATCCGGGTGGAGGCCCAGCCCCGGCGTCCGGCCCCGAGCCCCGCCCCGGCCAAGCCGGCGGCCGGTCCACGTCCAACGGGCCGGTCCGTATCCAACGAGCCGGTCCACGTCCAGCGGGCCGGTCCAAGCCTGCGGCCCGGCCCCGGGGCCACCGGGCCGCGTGCGGGCGTCCGCTATCCGTCGACGCGGTAGGCGGCGAGGACCGTCTCGGAGATGAGGCGCGGGGCGTCCGCCCGGTCCACCTGTCCGCTGGCCACGTCGACGGCGGCGCCCTTCATGATCTGGTAGAGGACGCTGGTCAACCAGCTGGCCGGGAGGTCGACCCGGAACACCCCCTCGGCCTGGCCCCGGCGGATCAGCTGGTCGACGCGACGCGCCGGCTCGGCGTGCAGCTCGTGTACGCGCCCGGGCGGCAGCGACGCCTGCGCCGCCTCCAGCACGGCGCTCGACTGGGCGATCAGCAGCCAGCTCGACCGGATCAGGACGCGCAGCGCATCGCGCGGATCGCCGGTCAGGTCGAGGCCCGCCAGGAGTTCCTCGCCCTCGGCCAGCACCCGGGTCAGCGCCGCCTCGACCAGGGCGTCGCGCGACGGGAAGTGGCCGTAGAGGGTCACCCGGCCGACCCCCGCCGCCTGCGCGATCTCGCTGACGCTGGCGTCGGGGTCCCGGCTCAGGCAGTTCACCGCCGCCTCCAGGATCCTCTCCACGTTGTGTTGGGCGTCGGCGCGGCGGGTCGGCCTGGCGGATGGGCGAGTCATGGAACTTCCCCTAAGTCGAACAGAGGTGCATGAGTTAACGTGTCTCCGTAACTCGAACACTACCGTTCAACTTCGCGGAGGAGCCTGGCAGCCATGGCGGAACCTGTGACCGCAACCGAAACTCCCACGCCAGCCGGTCCGCACCCCGGGCGCTGGCGGATCCTGGGCCTCGTCGGCATCGCCCAGCTGATGCTGATCCTGGACGTCACCGTCGTCGCGATCGCCCTGCCGCACATGGGGGCGGACCTGGGGATGGACCGGGAAGCCCTGACGTGGGTGGTGAGTGGCTACACCCTCACCTTCGGCGGCCTGCTGCTGCTCGGTGGCCGCGCCGCGGACCTGTTCGGCGCCCGGCGCCTCGTCCTCGCGGGACTCCTGCTGTTCAGCGTCGCGTCCCTGACCGCCGGGCTGGCGACCAGCGGCCCCATGCTGCTGGGCGGTCGCATCGGCCAGGGCCTCGCGGCGGCGATCCTCTCCCCCGCCGCGTTGTCCCTCGTCGTCACGACGTTCGACGGCGACGAGCGCAACAAGGCGCTCGGCATCTGGTCGGCGCTCGGCGGCGGCGGCGCCGCCCTGGGCGTCCTCCTCGGTGGCCTGCTCACCGCAGGCCCGGGCTGGCCGTGGGTGTTCTTCGTCAACGTGCCGGTCGGGATCATCCTGCTGCTGGCCCTGCGGATGCAGCTCCCGCCCCAGGCGCCCACGGGCGCGACGGGCCGGCTCGACGTGCCCGGCGCGGTGCTGGTGACGGCGGCCACCGGCTCGCTCATCTACGCGCTGATCCGCGCCGGCGACGTCGGCTGGGGCAACCCGACGATCGTGCTGCTGCTGGTGGCCGCCGTGGCCCTCTACGCGGCGTTCGTCGTCCGCCAGCGCCTCGCCGCGAGCCCGCTGATGGACGTACGGCTCCTGCTCCGCCGGCCGGTGGCGACGGGGGCGCTGCTGATCCTCGTCGCGACCGCGCTGATGATCACCGTCTTCTTCCTGGGCACGTTCTACCTCCAGGACTACCAGGGCTACGGCGCCCTGCGCACCGGGCTGCTCTTCCTGCCCGTGGCCATCACCACCATGCTCGGCGCGAACGCCGCCGGCCGCGTCATCGGTCGGATCGGGGCGCGCACGCTCGGCGTCCTGGGCCTGCTCATCGCGGCGGCGGGCATGGCGGTCCCCGCCGTCGTGGACGGGACCCTGGCCCTCGTCGTCGGGGTCAGCGTCGCCGCCTCCGGCACCGGCGTCCTCTTCGTCGTGGCCTCCGCCGTCGCGCTCGGTCAGGTCGCGCCGCACGAGGCCGGTCTCGCGTCCGGCATCGTCAGCACCTTCCACGAGTTCGGCGCCTCGCTCGGCGCGGCCGTCGTGTCGAGCATGGCCGCGGCCAGCATCGCGGGCACCAGCACCGAAGGCTTCTCCCGCGGCTTCACCACCGGCGCCGTCATCGCCGTCGCCGCCGCGGTCCTGGCCTTCGTCCTCACCCCCAAGCCGGCCCACTGACCCCGGCCCGGTGGCCGGCGGGGGCCCGCCCGCCGGCCACCGGGTCGGATCCCACGCACACGCCGACCGTACGCCCGGCACCGGTCCCGGCCATTGCGGCCTGAGGGTTCGCTTGCGGGTCGACCCCGCGAGTCGCTACAGGTGGCGTAGGCAGGCCGGCCGTCGGTCAACAGGGCGAACCGGCACCGATAGGGTCGAGCACCTCCCGATCGACCTCGGTGACCCCGCCGTGTGTCCGGCACACCTGCTCGTGCCAACTCCGGGGATCGGCGCTGACGCGTCCCCACCCGGCGTTGTCGTAGGACACGAGCATCTCTCCGCCCTTCGGGGAGAGCTGCTCGGCGGTACCCGCCACCGGCAGGACGACCTGCGCCGCTCCGTTCCCACGCAGCCTGTCCCACAACGGCGCGGGCTCGGTGCGCTGCACCACGAGGCCTCCCGCCGCGGACAGCGCGATGCGGCCCGGCGTCGCGAGCCAGTGCGGGTTGGTCCCGTTCAACTCGAAGCGTCGAGTGTCCCGGCCGCCATCCGTGCTTTGCAGCAGTAGCGGGCCGTCGCTGTAGGTGATCGCCAGGCGGCTCCCGTCCGGGTGCAGGGCCAGGCCGTAAGCTGACCGCCCCCGATCATCAGCGAGCGGCTGCCAGCCCCCTTCCCGGCGGCCGGCGGCAAGGTTCCACGTCTCGATGGAGTTGTCCGGTCCCGTCAGGACGAACAACACCGGCCGCGTCGGATGGGGCACCGCGAGTACGTGGCTGTCCGCGATCCGGAACGGTGCACCGCGTGGCGCGCCGGTGCGGGCGTCCCACACCGAGGTCGTTCCATTGCAGATGACCACCAGGGTCGCCCCGGAATAGGCCCAGCTCAGTGAGGGCAGGTAACCGGAAAGCGCGGTCGTGGCGGCGCATTGCGGCACGGCGATCGTCGCCAGTCGCCGCATCGTCCGGGTCTCCCACAGCGCGAGCGAGCCAGGTGCGGTCCCCGGGGTGGCGACCAGGGTGCCGTCGCCGGTGAAGGCGAGTGACTTGCCCAGCTGCCAGCTGGTGGCCCAGCCCGGCGTCGCCCGCTCGGTGCTCACCGCCCGTCGTCGACCGGTACCTCTGTCCCACACGCTCAGTACCCCGTCCTGCCCCTGCACCACGACGAACGTGTCCGTCGGGTCGTACGCGGCGGCTCGGGCGGAGGCCAGTGCGAAGTCGACGGAGTCGGCTGCGGGGAACTCCAGCACCGCGATCCCTCCGTCGCTGTTCACGGTCAACACGCCGCTGCCGTCCGGGGCGGCCCGCAGCCGCAGGAGGGAGTCGGTGCCGTCGAAGTAGCTGACGGGTGCCGGGAACGCGGCGACCTGACGGCGGGCGCGGTGGTCCCATATCTCGACAGCCTCGTCCAGCAGGTGCAGGCGCTGGCCGCCTTCCTCGAACGGTCCGTTCTCGAGCAGGGCAGTGAACCCTTGTGCCAGATCCACCGCGGCGTAGGCACAGTAGCTCGGGTCCACGGATCTGGGTACGTCGGCGAGCAGGGGCCGCTCACGACCTGTCTCCAGGTTGAGCAGCAGATAGTCCACCCGCTGGACCGAGCCGCCGCGCCCTTTCCGGGGGCGGCACAGCACAAGCTCGGAGCCGTCCGGAAGGGAGCCGACGACCTGGGTGCCGGCTGCCATCGGGGTCACCGGCCCCTGGGACGGCCGGAAGAGTCCGTAGCGGATGCCGTTCCTGTCGTCGTACGTGACGACGCCGAGGCGGCCGTCCGGACCGAGGCGGAGCGACGCACCGTGCCGCGCCTGTGGCTGCACCGGCAGGCGGGACCGCTCGCCTCGGTCGGCGCCGGTAGCAGTGTCGATCACTCCTGCCGTGTCGCCCACGACGTACCCGAGGCTGGTGCCGGTGTGGTCGAGCGCGAGCCTGACCGGTCCGTCGGTGAAGAGGTCCGCCACCGGCCGGGCCAGCGGGCGCCGGGCCACCGCCTTCCCGTTGGTCGCGTCCCACAGGGTCATGACGTTGTCGGTCAGGGTCGCGACGGTGCGCCCGTCGCCACTGATGGCAGCGGCCTTGGCCCTCGTGGGCAGGACGACGGCCTGGGGCGGGCGGCCGGCGGTCAGGGTGTCCAGCCGCCACACCTCGACCCCGCCCCCGCCGCCGTCGTAGGCCAGTTGGGCCTCCTGGTTGGCGCTGGTGGTGAGCATCTCGTGTCCGGAGCGCCAGCTTCGCGCAGGTGGTGACACCGACCGTACGTAGCGGTAGCTGCGGTAGGCATCCGCCAGAGCCTCCCGGGTCCTGGGTGTGTCTGCCCGGGTGAACGCGTCAGCCGCCACCAGCGCGCCGGTACGCCCGCCCCGGGTGAACGACGCGCGCTCCAGTAGCCCGTGGGCCGCCCCGGCCGCAGCCTGCTGCTTACTCGTCCGGTCCCGCCACCACCACAGGCCGGTGGAGGCGACCACACCGGACAGCAGCACCAGGACGACCGTGAGGGCTGCGGCCACCATCATCCGGGCGGTGCGGCGTAGGCGGGTGCTCGCCAGGACGAACTCCCGCTCCGGCACGCTGAGGTCGCCGTGATCCGCGTTCATCAGCGCCTCGGCCCGGCGTAGCTCGGTGCCTTCGAGCAATGCGGGTCGGTCGTCGGTGCCACCAGCCCAGGCGAGGACCCGGTGGCGCACGTCGCTGCGCCACCGGAGCAACTCTTGCGATTCGGTCAGCCACCCGGCCAGACGGGGCCACTGGGCCATCAGGGCGTCGTGCGTGAATTCCACTGTCTCGTTGCCGTCCACCGCGACGCGGAGCACCAGCATCCGGGTGGTGGCCAGCACCTGGGCCAGTTCCCACTGGGTCACGTCGAGTTCTTCGCGGCGGGCGATGCGGCGGGCGTGCCCACCGTCCTCGAGCGGCAGGGCCAGGTGCAGAGCGAGACGCCTCGTCTGCTCGCGCTCCTGCGGACCGAGGTCACGGCTCCACACCTCGTCCAGGTGCTGGGCGATCGGGCCGGCGCCCTGCTGGCTCTGCTGGTAGGCCTCGTGGGTGAGCAGTCCGTCGGCGGTCTGCCGTTCCCACAGGTACGTCAGGGTGGCCTGGAGAACCGGAAGACAGTACGGCTGGTCGCGTAGATCGGCGATGATCCGCTCGGCCAGTGCCGGCTCGTATCGCACCGTCCCGGCGGCGCGCACCGGCTCGGTCACGACCCGGTGCAGTTCCTCGGTGTCCATGGGGTTGACGTCGATGACGGTGGGCGCCACACGGGCGAGCCCTTGCACGGCCGCGGAGCCGTCACCGTCCGGGGACGTGCCGGTGAGGTCGGCCAGCACATCGGTACGCGAGGCGATGACCAGCCGGACGTCCGGCGGTCGTTGGGACGCGCCGACCTCGGCCAGGCGCACCAGCATGGCGAGGAAGCGCCGGGCGGTCGTCGGATCCGCCGCCGACAACTCCTCGAACTGGTCGATGATGAGAACCAGGCAGCTGTACCGGAGTCGGTGGAGCACCCCGTGGACGTAGTCCTCGGGCGGTGCGTCCCTGAGTAACGCGGCGACCCTCCCCTCCGCCTCCAGCGCTTCCGCCGGCTCCCGCCCGGGGGCGACCAGCCGCTCCATCGCCGACGCGAGCGCCAGCCATGGATCGCTGCGGGCCGCCGGGCGAACCACGACCGGAAGGTACCCGTCCCGTCCGCGCAGGGCGGGCACGATGCCCGCGTGCAGCAGTGACGTCTTGCCGGCTCCGGACGCGCCTCTCACCAGGCAGACGCGACCGGCCGAGATGGCCGCGACCGTCCGGTCGATCAGGCGTTCGCGTCCGTGGAAGTTGCCGGCGTCGGACTCTTCGAACGGTGTGAGCATCCGGAACGGACAAGCGGCGCGGACGCGGTCGGCCAGCAGTGGCCATGCGGTGAGCACCGTGTCAGCGGGCAGAGCGAATCCCTCGACCGCCACACCGCGATGTCGCCGTACCGCGCGCACCAGGCCCACGACCTGCCCACGGTGGCGGTCCCAGAGTGGGGTGCCGCTGAACCCAGGCTCCACCCGTGGCGCGTCTGCGGTGGCGTCGGGTGCGAGTTGAAGCCAGCCGTGCCGGACGACGCCTCGAATCTCGCCGACGACCCACGTGCCGATGCCCACCGTGTCCCGCGCGGAGCTGCCGTAGGCCACGAATCCGTGGCCACTGACTTCGGCCGAGCGCGCCAACGGTGTGGGATGGACGCCCTCGGGCAGGGCGCCATACAGTCGCAGTCCCGCCACATCGCCTGATTCGTCTTCGGCGATCGGCTGCCAGATCTCGACCCGAGCGGTGAGAATACGGTCCTTGGTAAGGAGCGGGAACTCCAGCAGAACCGGGGCGTCAGGCACCGAGGCCGACGCCTCGGGAAACCGTTCCGGCAGTCCCAGTGCTCGCGCTACGACATGGGCGCACGTCACCACCTCGCGGGGACCGACCAGTAGGCCGAGTCCCATGCCGTTCCTGTCCGCGTCGAGGATACGGACGATCGACGCACGCAGCGGATACGCGGAAACGCCATCGAGCATGGGCAGGCGATCTTGCTCTGATGGGGGTCGGCTCACTCGTCGTCAGCCGATCCCCCCGGCGTGACTCCGCTCCGTTGCCATTCGAAAAGGACCTTCAACTGTCCCTCGACCCCGGTCTCGGCCAACACCAGTTTGCCCTTGGCAGTCACCTTGACACCCATCTCGATGGCCACCCGCTCGGGCGGGTGGGCCTGGTTCCACGCCTGCCGGACCACCCCGGCGGCCATCGTGCGGAACCGGGCGAAGGACTCCTCGAACGACTCGGTCACGCGACCCACGACGTCGCCCGCTCGACCTGCTGAAACAACTCCCTCCACCTGCTCGGTCACTTCAGCGAGCACGACCGAGCCGTCGGGCAGGGGTACTTCAACATAGAACGCCACTTGATCAGATCCCTCCGATGACCACCGAGTGTCCGAAGCTAGCATTGTCGACGGACGCAAGAATCCGAGCGGCCGCACGGAACTTCCCGGGTCGCAGGCCGCCCCGCGGCTGAACTTGCCCAGCCCTTTCCAGCTGCGAAGTCGCAGTGCGGATGCCGCCATCCGAAAGGCGGGCAGCTCACAGACCGCACCAGTAATCGTCCGGTCAGTCGCCAGCGTGGAACACCCCTTGGATCAACAGGGCATTCCGTCTGCTCACTGATACCGCTGAACGGTTCATCGAAGACGCGTTGTCGCGGCGGTGCGATTCGTGGTGACCCTCTGCACGGGCCCATCGACTCGATGCCGGGCAAGAGCCAGTGGTGTGCGACCGTCCGCGAGGCCTGCACCCGGTCCCCGCCAATGCCGGACGGGTCCAACGGCTCCCGAGCACCCACCGCGCGGACCACCCACCACCGGCGTACACGAAAAAGGCCCCGACCTGGTGTGAACCACCAGGCCGGAGCCTCTATTGCTGGTGCGCCGCCAGGGACTCGAACCCCGAACCCGCGGATTAAGAGTCCGCTGCTCTGCCAGTTGAGCTAGCGGCGCTCGTTGGCAACGGGGAGAACACTAGCACGCCCTCCGAGCGCCGTTCCAATCAGATACCCGGCTCCCCCCTTCGGTCGAGCTTAACGGGCAGACAGGGGCAAATTGCCCGGACGGACGACGACAGGGGGCGGACAAGGTGCGTCCATGCGGCACGATGTGCGCCAGGTACGCGAGAACAGAGGTGGGGATGGGCATGTTCGCGCGGGCCGGGGCGATGGTGGGCGTCCTCGGCCTGGTGGCGTCGCTGGCCTTGACGGGCTGCGACACGGAGCAGAAGAAGAACGCGGAGTTCGTCGGCGGCACCGCGCCGACCACGTCCGCCGTACCGGGCGCCACGGGCGCGGAGCCCGGCAGCGCCCCGGCCGCACCGAGTGGCCCGCCGTTGACGGTGAGCCCGGCCGACGGGGGGAAGAACAGGCCGGTCAGCTCCGAGATCAGCGCCGAGGTGCCCGGCGGCGGCAAGGTGTCCGGCGTCACGCTGACGACCGCCAACGGTAGCCAGGTCGAGGGCCGCCTGCGCGCCGACGGCTCGTCCTGGGTGCCGTCGAAGCCGCTGAAGTACGGCACCCGCTACACGGCCACGGTGACCGCCACCGGCCCCGACGGAGTGACCAGCCAGGGTACGAGCACCTTCACGACGATGGCGAAGCCCAAGTCGGTGATCAATTCCGGTCTCTACCTCTTCGACGACAAGACCTACGGCGTGGCGATGCCGGTGGTCGCCGAGTTCCACCCGGGGATCCCGAAGAAGGACCGGGCGGCGGTGCAGAAGCGCATGTTCGTGCAGACCGATCCGCCGCAGCCGGGCGCCTGGCACTGGGTGGAGAACGGCACCCAGGCCTACTACCGCGCGCCGGAGTACTGGAAGCCCGGCACCACCCTGACCGTCCGCATCGCGCTGGCCGGCATTCCGCTGAGCAACGGCCGCTACGGCAACGTCGACCGGGCGGCGACCGCCAAGATCGGTCGGGCCTTCGAGATGAAGGTGGACAACGCCACCAAGCAGATGACGGTGTACGAGGACGGCCAGGTGGTCCGCACCCTGCCGGTGAGCCTCGGCAAGAAGAAGACCCCCTCCTCCAGCGGCACGATGGTCGTCATGGAGAAGAAGGAGTCGACGGTCTTCGACACCCGCGACGATCCGGACCCGGCGAACCGCTACGTCACGGACATCGACTTCGCCCAGCGACTCACCTGGGGCGGCGAGTACATCCACGCGGCACCCTGGTCGGAGCACGTGCAGGGCCGGCAGAACGTCTCGCACGGCTGCGTCAACGTCTCCATGGCGAACGCGCGCTGGTTGTTCGGGAAGACCAAGGTGGGCGACCCGATCACCATCAAGGGCACCGAGCGCAGGCTGGCGCCGGGCAACGGCTGGACCGCGTGGAGCCTGAGCTGGTCCGAGTTCGTCAAGGGCAGCGCCGTGCCCGTGCCCGAGGCCGGCGAGAAGCCGGCCTTCTGAGGAACGGCCCACCGATGATCCGGCGACCGGCCCGCGACCGCGGGCCGGTCGCCGTCCTCGCCCCGGTCCGGCCGGGGCGCCGGCGACGCCCGGCTGCTGGTCGCGGCGGCAGAACTTGCCCACGACCTGGGCGCGCGACGTCCAGGTCGACACGCCGACGACGCACGGGAACCAGCGCCCGGCCAGGTGCGGAAGCGCGCGCCTGACAGGCCGGGCCAGGAGCCGCGCCCACCGGGCAGAGGCGAGCAGGATTCGGCAAGGCCGCGGATTTTATCAACATCCGGACATCCCGTACGGCGTGTTTCGGTTCACCCTGCGGAACGGGTACCTGTTCCGATGCGTCAGTGAGGGACGATGGGCAACCGGGGACCACAACTGTGAGGGAATCATGCGAGCTGTCCACAACCAGCTGATCCGGCGCGACGACGGCCGGCGGGGTGGCCGACGTCGCGGGCTCGCGGCGGGGGTGCTCGCCGTGACGCTCGCGCTGGCTTCCGGCTGCACCAGCGGTGGCGGAGACAAGCCCTCGGGCTGGCAGGACGGTGGCGGCCAGCCCGCCGCGCCGAAGGCGACGGCCACCATCGTCGAGCCCAAGGCCGACGCGAAGGACGTGCCCGCGTCGACCGGCATCACCTTCACCGCGACGGAGGCCGAGCAGACCAGCGTCGAGCTGAAGGACTCCGCCGGTGCGGCCGTCGAGGGCGAACTGGCCGCCGACGGGAAGAGCTGGCTGCCCGCCAGCGCGTTGAAGTACGCCGAGACGTACACCGCGACGGTGACCGCCACCGGCGACGACGGCAAGCCGGCCACGGCGACCAGCACGTTCACCACCATGGCGAAGCCCGGCAAGCAGGTGCGGATCAGCAGCTTCCTGGGCGACGACCAGGTCGTCGGCGTCGGCATGCCGCTGATCGTCAAGTTCAGCCGGGCCATCCCCGAGGACTACCGCGACGACGTGCAGAGCCGGATGACGGTCACCTCCTCGCCGGCGCAGGAGGGGATCTGGCACTGGGTCAGCCCGACCGAGATCCGCTACCGCCCCAAGCAGTTCTGGCAGGCGGACAGCAAGGTCTCCTACCGGGTCCAGGCCGGCGGCCTCCCGCTGGGCGACGGCTGGTACGGCCGGGCGGACCTCAGCGTCGACATCAAGATCGGCCCAGCGGTGGTCATGACGGTGGACAACAAGACCAAGCGGATGACGGTGACGAAGAACGGCTCCGTCATCAAGACCATCCCGGTCAGCCTCGGCAAGAAGAGCACCCCGTCGTCCAGCGGCACCATGGTGGTCATCGAGAAGCTGCGCAAGACGGTCTTCGACACCTTCGAGGAACTGGGCCCCGAGGAGGGCTACCGCACGAAGATCGACTACGCCCAGCGGCTGACCTGGGGCGGCGAGTTCATCCACGCCGCGCCCTGGTCCGAGGGGCAGCAGGGCCGGGTCAACGTCTCGCACGGCTGCGTGAACGTCTCGATGGCCAACGGCGCCTGGCTCTTCGCCAACACCCGCGTGGGCGACCCGATCACCGTCAAGGGCACCGAGCGCAGGCTGCAGAACGGCAACGGCTGGACCGACTGGAACATGAGCTGGGAGCAGTACGTCAAGGGCAGCGCCCTGCCGTACGAGCCGCCGACCGAGGCCACCCCGGAGCCCGGGGCCACCCCGGAGCAGAGCGGCGAGCCCACGGTCACGCCGACCACCTGAGCCCGCAACGCCGAAGGCCCCCTCCGCGAGGAGGGGGCCTTCTGGTAACCGGGTGACTGATGGGAATTGAACCCACGACAACCGGGACCACAACCCGGTGCTCTGCCAACTGAGCTACAGCCACCATGCCGTTCACACCCGATGGATCCGCGCCCGGTCGATCGCCCCGGGCGGGGTGCGGACCAATAATAGCCCCACCCCCGCCCGCCACGTCCAGCGGGTTCCGCCGGGCCGACTCAGAGCCCGGCAGCGATCGCCTTCGCGGTCTCCACGTCCGGGCCCGGCAGGGGCACGAAGACGGTCCGCCGGTAGTACTCCAGCTCCCGGATGCTCTCCCGGATGTCCGCCAGGGCCCGGTGCGCGAGGCCCTTCTGCGGTTGGCCGAAGTAGACGCGGGGGTACCAGCGCCGGCACAGCTCCTTGATCGACGAGACGTCGATCATCCGGTAGTGCAGGTGCGCGTCGAGGCGCGGCATGTCCCGGGTGATGAAGCCCCGGTCGGTGGCGATCGAGTTGCCGCAGAGCGGGGCGGTGCGCGGGTCCTTCACGTGGCTGGCGACGTACTCCAGCACCATGTCCTCGGCCTCGGCGAGGGTGACGGTCGAACGCCGCACCTCGTCGGTCAGCCCCGACTTGGCGTGCATCGTCGCCACGATCTCCGGCATCGCCTCCAGCGCCGCCTCGTCGGCGTGGATCACCACGTCGACGCCATCCCCGAGCACGTTGAGGTCGGGATCGGTGACGAGCGCGGCGACCTCGATCAGCTTGTCCCTGCCGAGGTCCAACCCGGTCATCTCACAGTCGATCCAGACGAGAAGATCAGCCACCGGGACAGCCTACGCGCAGCCCACCCGGCCGCGCGCCCGCGCACCGGGGCGGGCGGTGACCGCTAGGGTTTCCCCCGTGCCAGCAGAGCCCGCCGCACCGCCCGCCGTCACCGACGACGATCCCGGTGGCCGTACGGTCCGTCGGCTCGTCGCCGTGTTGGCGCTGGCCGCCGTGCTGCCGGCGCTCTACCTGCCCGGTCTGGTGCACGACTTCTTCGACCTGAAGATCTACATGCGGGCGATGGACTGGTGGTCGGCCGGGCACCCGCTCTACGACTACGCGCAGCCCGACCGGGTGCAGGGCGAGCTCTACTTCACCTACCCGCCGTTCAGCGCGCTGCTGCTGCGCCCGTTCGCGCTGCTGCCGCTGGGCGCCACGGTGGTGATCTTCACGGTCCTGACGGGACTGGCGGTGGTGGTCACCACCCGGTGGCTGCTCGCGCCGGTGATCGCCAGGCACGGGCTGCCGCGTGTGTTCAGCCTCACTGTGGCGGTCCTGCTCGTGCTGGCCGTCGAGAGCACCCGCGAGACGATCACCTTCGGTCAGATCAACATGCTGCTGGTCGTACTGATCCTGGCGGACCTGCTCTTCGCCGTACCCCGGGCGAGCCGGTGGGCCGGCGTGGGCGTCGGCCTGGCGACGGCGCTCAAGCTCTTCCCGGGCATCTTCATCGTGTACCTGCTGGCGACCCGCCGGTGGCGGGCGGCGGTGGTGGCGAGCGTGACGGCCGCGGTGGCGACCCTGCTCGCCGCGGCGGTCGCGCCGCGCGACTCGTGGCGGTTCTGGACCCACGAGCTGTGGGCGACCGACCGGGTCGGCCGCACCGACTACACCGGCAACCAGTCGCTGTTCGGCCTGCTCAGCCGCATCACCGCGCCGGAGAAGCCCAACCAGCTGATCTGGCTGCTGCTGGTCGCCCTCGTCGCGGGGTACGGGCTGTGGCGCGCCGCGCGGGCGGCCCGCGCGGGGGACACGCTCACCGGACTCGCCCTCACCGGGCTGGTCGGTGCGCTGGTCAGCCCCATCACCTGGACCCACCACATCTACTGGTTCATCCCGGCGGTCGTGGTGCTGGTGGACGCCGCGCTGAGCGCCGACCCCGCGACCGGCGAGGGCGCCCGCCTGCGGCGTCGGCTGATGGCGCTCGCCGTCGGCACCTCCGCCCTCGTCGTGTACGGGGTGGTGACCTTCCACGACTGGGGGATCGCCCCGGTGCGTACGGACTCGCCGGGGGAGTTCCTGGTGCGCAACACGTACGTGCTGCTGAGCCTGCTGCTGCTGGTGGGCCTGCCGGTGCGGCGCGAGAACGGCAAGTCGCGTCAATTGGACAGTCTTCCCAAGCAGCCCTGATCGTGGCTAATCTGGTCGCAACTACCTCGTGCGTCTCTCAGGTAGCACCGATCCCCCGGTGAGAGCGGCCCTCCGCGTCGGCAGCGCGGAGGGCCGTTCGCCGTCCCGCTTGAGTGCGCCGGGCGGAGCCGAGGCCAGTCGCCGGCCGAACGGGGGCTCGGCCGGAGCCGGGGTCGACCCGCCGGCCCGGCGAGGCGACGGGCGGAGCCGGGGTCAGCGCGGGTTCTCGGGCGACTGCGGGCCGGCGTCGGGAGCGGCGGGGCGGTGGCCCTGCGCGTCGACCGGGTTCGCCGTCTCCTCGGGCGCGGCGGGCGGCCAGGCCAGGGTGAGGTTCACCTCGGGCTGCCGGGGCGCGGGATCGTCCCCGGCGAGGTCGGCGAGCGTCGCGGGGCGGCGGGCGGGCACCGGCCCGAGCGCCGGTGCGGTCACCGGGGCGGCGGCGCCGACCGAGGCGAGCTGACGCCCGGCGACGTGGGACCGGTCGCTGTCGCGGGTCGGCTGCGCGCCGAGGCCGCTGAGCGAGGTCACGCCGAGGCGTCCGGCGAGCACCGGCACCTGGTCGGGCTCGACCACGAAGACCACCTCGCGGGGGCGTACCGGACGCAGCAGGAGCAGGGCCAGCGCCACGGCCAGCACCCCGCCGACCAGCAGCCCGGTGGTCGCCGGGGCGGTCCAGCCGGCCCGCAGCCCCGCCCGCAGTTCGAGGCTCAGGTCGGCCCGGCCGTCGGGGCGCATCACGACCAGGCTCAGCCCCCGGTCGGCCAGCTCGGCCGGGGTCCACTCCAGCCCGCCGATCCCCTCGCGTACCCAGAAGGGTTGCCCGATCGGCCCGGGTACGGCCGACGGTGCGGGCGCGGCGGACGGCCCGGCACCGGTCGACGGCGCGGGAACGGCCGACGGGGCGGCGCCGGCGGGCTGCAACCGGACCGGCAGCGGCCCGCGGGCCAGCGCCACCCGGCGTACCTCGGCGTGCGGCACCGGGTCGAGCCAGCGCCGCACCTCGTCGGCGGGGGCCAGCCCGACGAAGGCCGGGCCGTCGGGCGTCCGCGCGTCCAGCCGGAGCCGGGTCTGCCCGGCGCGGGCGAACGGCGCCTCGGTCCGCAGCAGCTCGTCGACGTCGCGGACGACGATCGCGTGGCCCGGCGTCTGCACGGTCTCGAACCGGGCGCTGAAGGCACCCCCGGGGTCGGCCTGCCGGGCGAGCAGCGCGAGCGCCCCGCCGGCGAGCAGCGCCGTGATCCCGACCGTCAGCAGCAGCATGGCGGCGAGCACCCGCACGTTGCGCATTCGCCTTGTCCCCCTCCGTAGCCGGATACCCGGCCGACCTTACCGACGTGGGGCGGCTGATCAGCGGATATCCACGGCACGGGCCCGGAAAGCAGCCGGCCCGCCGGAACGTCCGACGGGCCGGCCAGCGGTACGGGTCACTCCTGCGACGTCGGCGCCCGCCGCGTACGCGAGAACGCGAGGCCGCCGAGCACCAGGCCGCCCACGCCGGCGACCAGGCCCGCGACCGCGAGCCCGGTGGCCACGGAATCGCTCTCGGCGTCGTCATCGTCGTCGTCGGCCTGCGGCGCGGCGGCGCCGGTGGGGGCGGTCGACGGCGAGGCCGCCTTCAGCGTGAGCACCGGGGCGGGGTTCTCCGGCTCCTCGGCGCCGGGGACCGGCTCCTCGATCCACCGCTGCACGTTGCCGTCGGAGTAGGTCTGCAACGTCTTGAAGACCATCGTGTCGACCTGCGGCAGCGGCCCCATCGACACCGGGAACTCCTGGAACTGGCCGGGCTTGACGCCCGCGTCCCCGGTGGCCGTCCAGGTGAGCTTGGAGACGACCTCGCTGAGCTGGCTGCCGTGCACCTCGACCGGCGGGTCCACCTTGCGCTTCTCCACCGCCACCGTCCAGCCGGGCACGGGCATGGTCGACACGGAGCCGACGGGCGCGTTCTCCGGCAGCACCACCTCCACCTTGGTGGTGGAGGCCGTGTCGCTCTCGTTCGGCACCCGGAAGGCGAACCGGCCGTAGCCGCCCTGGGTCGCCTCCTGCGGGTTGACCGTGACGTGGGCCGAGGCGGGCGCCGCGAAGCCGAAGACGGCGGTGGCGACGGCGCCGAGCGCCAGGGCCGCGGCGGCGCTTGCGGTACGCCGGTGACGGATCATGGTGCGAGCCTTCCTGTTACCTGATCGGCACGGTGGCGGTCACCGTGGCCTGGTCGATGTCCGACGTGCGGACGGTGATGCGCAACTGCCACTCGCCCGCCGCCGGGAAGTTGATCTCTCCGGTGGCGTGGTTGTCGGTCAGCGGCAGCAGCGGGACCTGGATCGCCTCGATCCCCGCCGCCGGCAGGGCGGCCGTGGCCCGCCACTCCACCACCGGCTGGGGCCGGTTGTCCTTCGTGTACGCGTAGAAGTGCACGGTGTTGTTGCCCCGCCGGGCCGGGTCCAGCTCGACCTGGAGGGAATAGTTCGGGCTGGTCAGCGTCGTGGAGAAGTAGCCGTCCGTCGCGCCGGCCACGTCGGCGCCGGCGGTGCGGGCCGGGGTGGTCTGCACCAGGACCGCGGACAGGCCGAGGACCACCGCCGTGATCGCCAGCTCCGCCCAGACCGCCCGCCGCATCGGCGTCGGCCGGCCGGCGGCGGTGCGCCGGCGCACCAACTGCCGGGAGTACGCGGCCACCGCGATCACCAGCACGAAGAGCCCGATCTTGGCCAGCACCAGCCGCCCGTAGGTGGTGTCGACCAACGCGCGCGGGGTGGCCACCTCGATCAACGCCTGGACGATGCCGGCGAGCAGCAGCGCCGAGACGGCCAGCGCCGCCCAGCGCGACCAGATCGGCAGGATCGCGCCCAGCTCCCGCTCGTCGGCCCGGCGCAGCAGGAAGACGGCGAGCATCACCAGCCCGCCCAGCCAGACCGCCATGCCGCCGAGGTGGACGGCGTCGACGACCACGGAGACCGCCGGGGCGGGCGAGGCCGCCGGGTGCCCGGCCAGCGGCCAGGTCACCAGCGCCGCCGCCCCGAGCACGCCCAGGATGACCAGGTCGCTCCGCTCGACCGGCCCCGCCATCAGGGGCCGGAGCAGGAACGCCGCCGCGGCCAACAGGCCCAGCCGGACCAGGTGCGCGGCGCCGAAGGAGCTGCCCAGCACCTCGCTCAGCCCCTCGCCGGTCACGTCGAACACGCCGCCGCCGGCGGTGTAGGGCACCTGGAGCAGGAGGTTCGCCACCGTGGCGACCGCCAGCAGGCCGAGCCCCGCCCAGGCCAGCCGCGCCGGTCCCCGCCTCGGCAGTCGCCGGGGCCAGAGCGCGGCGAGCACCAGCGCCGGGCCGACCAGCAGCAGCAGGCCGGTGTAGCCGGCGTACTTGGCCACCTTGACCGCGTTGCCGACGACCGGGTCGGCCCGGCTGTCGTCGCCGCTGTCGACCGGCGGCGTCGAGGGGGCGCCGACGGAGTAGGTGAACGCGCCCGAGACGGGGTGGCTGTCGGCGGAGATCACCCGGTAGCTGACCAGGTAGGTGCCGCGCTCTCCGGCAGGATCGACCGGGATGGTGACCACGGTGCCCTCGAAGGCGGGTTCGCCCCGGTCCGCGCGGGAGCCGTCCGGCGCGATCACCCGGATCTTGCCCGGCACCTTGCGTACGGACTCGCTGAACGTCAGCACGACCTCCGCCGGCCCGTTCGACACCACCGCCGAGGCGATGGGACTGCTGCTCACCAGCACCGCGTGGGCACGGGCGGGGCCGGCGGGGGCGATCAGCAGGGCGACGACGGTGACCAGCAGGCCGGCGGTGGCGATCAGCCGGGCGCTCCAGCGGCGGTTGGCGACACTCATGCCGGCAATGCTCTCGAATCCGACCGCTCCGGCGCGACTCCAACCATGCGCCGGAATCCCGCACGCCGCCCCACCGGCGTGACCCCGGCCACGCCAGTCATCACCGGCATCCACCGCACATCCGCGACTCGGGCCACGCCCGGCACCGCCGGCACCGCCGGAACCGCCGGAACCGACCCGGCCGGCCCGGTCGGTGCGGCGTCAGCCATGACGGGCCAGGAGTGCCGCCGACGGCCGCCGGTCCGGCTCGTCGCTGACCCGGCCCAGCGCCCACAGCAGCCCCGCCTGCACCACGGCGGCCAGGTGGCCGACCTCGTGCACCAGGGCCGTCGTCGAGTTCGCGATGTCCACCGCGCTGGTGCCGGCCAGGCAGACCGCCAGCACCAGCGCCACCGGCACGAACGCGCGGGCCCGCTCGGGCCGCCACGCGGCCAGCGCGAAGCCGACGGCCAGCGCCACGTCGAAGGAGGCCATCTCGCGGCTGGTGTGCGGGTCGACGGTCACGCCCAGCCCGGCGAGCAGCACCGGCAGGGCGATCGACAGCTGGGCGACCGCGGCCACCGCAACCGCCACCCGCAGCACCTGCCGGCGGGCCGTACGGGCCGCCGCGCGGGCCCGCCCGGGCGCCAGCGGATCGGCGGCGACCGCCGCCAGCACCGACGCGGTCAGGTCCGGCACGGCCACCGCCCGCACCCGGACCAGGCGGGTCACCTGCTCGGCCCGGGCCAGCCAGGCCCGGCAGCCGGGGCAGCTCTCCGCGTGCGCGTCCAGCACCGCCGGCGCCGCCAGCGGATCCTCGCCGTCCAGCCGCGCCGACAGCGCCGCGCGTACGTCGTCGCATGTCATGTGGGGATAGTCGTGCGGCGCACCCGAATAGTTCCCGAGGTGGCGCAGGCCATGGAAGGGCCGAAGGACCCTCCCGGGCCCGTCCCCGCCGCGTAACCTGGACTGTCGTGATCCCCGCCCCGCGCGAGACCCCCGCCGCCAGTCCGACCGGTGCCGCAGGCGCCGCCGCGCGGGAGTCGGCGACCGAGTGGGCCCTCGCCGCCCGCGACGGGGACCCGGTCGCCCAGGCCGCGTTCGTCCGGCTGACCCAGGCCGAGGTGTGGCGCTTCACCGCCGCGGTGGTCGATCCGGACAGCGCCGACGACCTGACCCAGGAGACCTACCTGCGGGCGTTCCGGGCGCTGCCGGCGTTCGAGGGTCGCTCCAGCGCGCGCACCTGGCTGCTGGGCATCGCCCGCCGGGCCTGCGCCGACCACCTGCGTACGGTCGTCCGTCGCCGCCGGCTGCGCGAGCGGCTCGCCGCCCACGCCTGGACCGACCGGCCGCACCCCGACCCGGTCGGCCAGTTCGGCGCCGCCGACCTGGTGCGCCGGCTGCCCGCCGAGCGACGCGCGGCGTTCGTGCTCACCCAACTGCTCGGCCTGTCGTACGCCGAGGCCGCCGCCGTGGAGAACGTGCCGGTGGGCACCATCCGCTCCCGGGTGGCCCGGGCCCGCAACGACCTCGTCGAGGCGGTCGGCGACGCCCTCGCCGAATGACCGGGAACTTCCGCCGGGGACGGGACGACCAATGATCGTGACCGCACCGCACGCCCGGGCCGCCCGCTGGCCCGTCGTCCGCCCCTGGCTGGGCGTCGCCGTCCGGCTGGGCCTGGCCGCCGTGTGGCTGGTCGCGGGCGGCAGCAAGGTCGGTGACCTGGCCGCCTCCGGCCGCGCCGTCAACGCGTACCAGGTCATGCCGTACGACCTCACGACGGTGATCGGCGCGGCGCTGCCCTTCGTCGAGCTGGCCCTGGGCCTGCTGCTGCTCCTCGGCCTGGCCACCCGGCTCTCCGCCGGGGTCTCCGCGGCGCTGCTGGTGGTCTTCATCGTCGGCATCGTCTCGGCCTGGAGCCGGGGCCTCGCCATCGACTGCGGCTGCTTCGGCACCGGCGGGCAGCTCGCCGAGGGCCAGAGTCCGAGCTACCTCCCGGAGATCCTCCGGGACCTGGGATTCCTGGCGCTGGCCGGGTTCCTGCTGATCTGGCCCCGCACCCCCGTCTCGGTCGACGGCTGGCTGGCGGGGGACGCATCCGTGGAGGACGAGGATGAGTAGTCGCAAGGGGCAGAAGGACGCGGCCCGGGTGGTCCGCGAGCAGTTGGCCCGGGAACAGCGGCGCAAGCGGACGCTCTGGATCTCCGTGGCCGCCGTGGCCGTCCTGGTCGTCGCCGGCCTCATCGGCTGGAGCGTCTACTCCAGCCAGCGCTCCGACGACTTCACGGCGCCGACCGGCTCGACCGAGGCCGGCACCGGGGTCGTCTCCGGCTCCGGCCCGGTCACCGTCGACATCTACGAGGACTTCCTCTGCCCGGCCTGCAAGCAGTTCGAGCAGACCAGCGGCCCGACCATCGACCAGCTCATCAGCGAGGGCAAGATCCGGGTCGTCCACCACCCGGTGGCCTACCTGAACCGCTTCTCCAGCACCCAGTACTCGACCCGGTCGTCGGCCGCCTCCGGCTGCGCGGCGGAGGGCGGCCGGTACCGTGAGTACGCCAAGGCGCTGTTCGACCGGCAGCCGCCGGAGGGCGGCGCGGGGCTCAGCGACGCGGAACTGGTCGACATCGCGGCCGGCGTCGGCATCGACCGGGACGGCTTCGCCTCCTGCGTACGGGAGGGCACCTTCAAGCCGTGGACCGAGCACGTGACGCAGGAGGCCAGCAAGGCCAACATCACCGGCACCCCGACGATCCTGGTCGACGGCGAGCAGATCGCCGACCGCAGCCCGGAGGGGATCAAGGCGGCGGTGGAGGCGGCCAGCAGGTGATCATCCGCAATCTGGTGACCCGCGCCGGCCTGGTGCTCGTCGGCGCGCTGACCGCGACTGTCGCGCTCGCCGGCCCGGCCGCCGCGCACGGGGCGGACGCCCCCGACGGCACCGACTACCGCGCCGAGGTCAGTGCCGTCACCCCGGCCCGGCCGGGGCTGAGCGTACGGGTGATCGAGGCGGGCGCCCGGCTGGAGCTGACCAACACCGGCGACCAGCCCGTCGAGGTGCTCGGCTACTCCGGCGAGCCCTACCTGCGGGTCGGGCCCGACGGCGTGTACGAGAACGTCCGCTCCCCCGCCACGTACCTGAACCGGACCATCGCCGGGGAGACCCGGCTGCCCGCCGAGGCGGACCCGGCCGCCGCGCCGGACTGGCGGCGGCTCGACGGCTCCGCCACGGTGCGCTGGCACGACCAGCGGGTGCTCTGGCGGGAGTCGGCCCCGCCGCCGCAGGTGCGTGCCGCCCCCGACCGGGAGCACCGGGTGCGGGACTGGACGGTGCCGCTGCGCACCGGCACCGAGACCGGGGAGATCCGCGGCACCCTCGACTGGGTGCCGCCGCCGGACGCGTACGTCTGGTGGGTGGTCGCCACGGTCGGGCTGCTGGCCGTGGGGGCGCTCGGGTTGTTGCCGGCGCGGTCGCGGCCGGGTACGCGGGCGCTGGCCGGGCTCGGCGGGCTGCTGGTGCTCGGCGGGGTGGCCGCCGTCGTGTTCACGGTGGGCCGGGAGTTGGACGCCGGCGCGCGGGGCTTGGGCGGGGTGCTGATCGGCCTGCTCGGCGGGCAGGTCTGGGCGCTGCTCACCGGGCTCGGCGCCATCGCCGCCGGGGTCTTCGCGCTGGCCCGTCGGCCGGCCGCCGACTTCGCGCTGGCGCTGGCCGGGGCCTGCCTGGCGCTCTTCGCCGGGGTGGCCAACGCCGCCGTCTTCGCCCGCGCCGTCGCCCCCGTGCCCTGGCCGGCGACGACCGCCCGCGTCCTGATCGCCCTGATCCTCATCGCGGGCGCCGGAGCCACCGCCGCCGGCGCCCTCCGCCTCCACGCCACCTCCCGCCCCCAGACCCCCCAGACCCTCCAACCCCCACCCGCTCCCCCGCCCACTTCGCGCGTCGATCATGGAGTTGTGGTGGCGGACGAGACAGAGCAGGACCGGGCAGATCGGGCACCATGAGTGCATGATCGACGCCGCCGGGCGGGGCCCGGGGCGGGTCAGGGTGCGGGGGTGAAGCCCCGGGGGAGTTCCAGGCGGTGACGGGCCAGGAGGTCGGCGTCCGCCAGGAGGTCGGCCGTCGGGGCGTCGGCGACGACCCGGCCGGCGTCCAGGATGACCGAGCGGTCGCAGAGCTCCAGGGCGTACGGCAGGTCGTGGGTGACCATCAGCAGCGTCACCGGCAGGGTGCGCAGGATGCCGGCCAGCTCGCGGCGGGCCGCCGGGTCGAGGTTGGACGACGGCTCGTCGAGGACCAGGATCTCCGGGTGCATGGCGAGCACGGTGGCCACCGCCACCCGCCGGCGCTGCCCGAAGGAGAGGTGGTGCGGGGCCCGGTCCCGGTGCTCGCCCATGCCGACCGCGGCGAGGGCCTCGTCCACCCGGGCCGACAGCTCCGCCCCGCGCAGGCCCAGGTTGGCCGGCCCGAACGCCACGTCCTCGGCGACCGTGGGCAGGAAGAGCTGGTCGTCGGGGTCCTGGAAGACGATGCCCACCCGGCGGCGTACCTCGGCGAGCGTGGCCCGGTCCTGGCTGACGGTCAGCCCCCCGACGCTCACGCTCCCCTCGCTCGGGGTGAGGATGCCGTTGAGGTGCAGCACCAGCGTGGTCTTCCCGGCGCCGTTGGGGCCGAGCAGCGCCACCCGGTCGCCGCGCGGCACCGTCAGGTCCACCCCGTCCAGGGCGACGTGCCCGTCCGGGTACGCGTACCGGACGCCACGGACGTCCAGGGAGAGGGCGGTCTGCACGGCTCTGATCATGTCAGTACGACGGCGGTGGCGGCGATGCCGGCCGCCAGGACCGGCACGGTGGCCGCGACCAGCCACTGCCCGGCGGTCGCCGCGCCCGCGCCCTGCCACACCTCCGGCATCCGCCCCGTGTAGCCGCGCGACACCATCGCCAGGTAGACCCGCTCGCCACGTTCGAACGCGCGCAGGAAGAGCGCGCCGACGCCGGCCGCGAAGCCGCGCAGCTGCCACAGGAAACGCGGATCGTCGCCCCGGGACACCCGCGCCACCCGCATCCGCCGGGCCTCGCCGACCAGCACGTCCAGGTAGCGCAGCATGAACGTGGCGATCTGGGTGAGGATCTGCGGGCACCGCAACCGGTCCAGGCCGACGATCAGGTCCCGGGTCGTGGTCGTCGCGGCGAGCAGCAGCGAGGCCAGCACGCCCAGGGTGCCCTTGGCGACGATGTTCCACGCCCCCAGCAGCCCGTCGGACGACAGGCTCAGGCCGAGCACCTCGACCCGCTCACCGGCGCCGAGGAACGGCAGCGCCACCGCGAACAGCACGAACGGCAGCTCGATCAGCGACCGGCGCAGCAGCCAGCCGGGCCCCACCCGGGCCAGCGCCGCCACCACCGCGACCAGCAGGGCGTACGCGCCGAAGGCCCAGAACGCCTCGCGGGGGGTGCCGACCACGGCGAGGGTGAACGCCACCATCGCCGCGATCTTGACCTCGGGTGGGAGCCGGTGCACCGGTGACGCGGCGTCCCGGTACAGCACGTGCGCGTGCCCGGCGCCCATCCGGTCGCTACCCCCGACCCGACGCGCCGACGGGGGTGCGGGCGTCCCCGGCCGCGTCCTCGTCCCGGGGGTCGCGGCGGCGGACCAGCCAGAAGGCCCCGCCGGCCACCGCGAAGGTGAGCAGCACGCCGACGACGCCGGACAGGCCGGTGGAGAGGAACTCGTTGTCGATCCCCGCCACCCCGTAGTCGGCCAGCGGTCCGCCGACCTCGTGCTCCTTCTCCCGCTGGGCGGGGCAGTCGCCGCCGGTGATGTTGTCGTCGGCGTCGAAGGTGCAGCCCTCGCGCAGCGACGAGTCCAGCCCGTCCGGGTGGGACGAGGCGAAGTTGCTCACCACCCCGGCGAGGAGCAGGGCCACCAGCAGCCCGCCGACGACGAATCCCCAGGAACGTTTCCTCACCGGACACCTCCGACGGCCGGGACGGCGGGCGTGGACGCCGCGCGCAGCCCGCGCAGCGCGTAGACGAGATCGGGCCGTACCTTCGCGACGGTGACCACCGTGGTCGCGGTGATCAGGCCCTCGCCGATGCCGATCAGCAGGTGCGCGACGGCCATCGTGCCGGCCAGCCCGCCCAGGTTGCCGCCCAGGTCGGTGGTGCCGCCGAGCCAGTACTGGAACACGAAGCCCATCGACGCGACCACCACGCTCACCAGCGCGGAGACGAAGGCGGTCACGCCGAGGCCGGCGGGGGTGCGCGGCAGCACCCGCAGCAGCAACGCGATCAGCAGGTACGCCGCGGCGGTGCCGAGCACCGCCATGTTGGTGATGTTGAGCCCGAGCATGGCCACGCCGCCGTCGCCGAAGACGAGCGCCTGCACGACCAGCACCACGGCCACGCAGAGCGCGCCGACCCACGGGCCGACCAGCATCGCGGCGAGCGCCCCGCCGAGCAGGTGACCGCTGACGCCGGCGGTGAAGATCGGAAAGTTGAGCATCTGCACGGCGAAGATGAACGCCGCGACGAGCCCGGCCATCGGCGCCAGCCGGTCGTCCAGGTCGCGCCGGCCGCGCAGGACGCAGAACGTCATCGCGGCCAGCGCCACCGCCGCGAAGACCGCCGCCACGGGACCGTCGATGATTCCGTTCGAGATGTGCATCGCCAGGGTTTCCACGCGACCTCCCACGCGTCGGCCGGCCCCATCAGCCGTAGGCGTCAGCCTATTTCCTGACCACGGTTGTTGCCAATACATGGCAACTTGCCCCGCGTCCGTCCACGCGCGAGCGGCGTGCCGCCCGGGGCGGGGCGGGGGCGGCACGTAGGGTCGTGCCATGACCGCGCCCGACCGCCTCTCCCCCGGTGACCCCGCGCCGGAGTTCAGCCTCCCCACCGACACCGGCGAGGCCCTCTCGCTGGCCGACCTGCGTGGCCGCAAGGTCGTCCTGTACGCCTACCCGGCGGCCATGACGCCCGGCTGCACCAAGCAGGCCTGCGACTTCCGCGACTCGCTCGCCTCGCTCCAGGCGGCCGGCTACGAGGTCGTCGGCATCTCGCCCGACAAGCCGGAGAAGCTGGCGAAGTTCCGCGAGCGCGACGCCATCACCTTCCCGCTGGTCGCCGACACCGACCGGTCCGTGCTGGCGGCGTACGGCGCGTACGGCGAGAAGCAGTCGTACGGCAGGACGGTGACCGGCGTGATCCGCTCGACCTTCGTGATCGACGAGGACGGGAAGATCGAACGCGCGCTCTACAACGTCAGGGCCACCGGCCACGTCGCGAAGCTGCGCCGGGACCTCGGGCTCGACTGAGGTCCCCGCCGCGGGAGGCCCGCCTCCGGCCGTCGACGACCGCAGGCCGTGGGCCGGGCCCACCACCGAAGCGGCGCGACACTCTAGACTCAGCGGGTCGGCGGGAGTGGCGTAATGGCAGCCGCGGTAGGTTTAGGTCCTATTGTCCGAAAGGACGTGGGGGTTCGAATCCCCCCTCCCGCACACCGAGCACCCTGTCGGGCGCGTCACGATCCCAGGTCGCGGCGGTTCCGCAGGGTCAGTATTACCGGGTGAGCCTGCGCTTCGTCCTCGACCCCGAACTGACCCCCGAGCTGCGGGAACGGATCGTCGCCCTCTGGGTCGACGTGACCAACGCCGGCGGAGCGGTCGGTTTCGTGCCCCCGGTCTCCGCCGCCGACGTCCGGCGCACGGCGGAGCCCACCTTCGCCGGCATCGCCGAGGGCCCGGACCGCCTCCTCGTGGGGTACGCGGGCGAGCGGCCCGTCGCCGCGCTGATCTTCTGCGACAACCGGTTCGACCTGAAGGCGCACTGGTGTGTGCTGAAGCGGGTGATGGTCCACCCGGACACCCAGGGCAACGGCTACGGCGCCGCGCTGATGCGCGAGGCCGAGCGGATCGGCCGGGGGACGGGGTGGGAGGCGCTGCACGTGACCGTCCGGGACGGGCTGGGGCTGGACCGGTTCTACCGGCGCCTCGGCTACCGGGAGGTCGGTCGGCTGCCCGGCGCGCTGCGGGTCGCCCCCGGTGACGACCGCGACGAGATCCTCATGTGGCTGGACCTCACGCCGACGGGCTGAGCGGAGCCCGCGAGCGCCGACAGGTCGGGCCTCGGCCGGGTCGCGCAGCGGGGCCGGGACGGCGAGGAGGGCCGCGCAGCGGGGCCGGGACGGCGAGGAGGGCCGCGCAGCGGGGCCGGGACGGCGAGGAGGGCCGCGGCGGGACGGACGGCCGCCCCGCCCGGCGGTGGACCGGGCACTGTGCGCCTTCGCCGGACGCTAACGTGCCCGTCCTCGGTCACGACGGGTCTGCCCGCCGCTCAGTCCCGCAGCACCAGTTCGTCGCCGAGCGCGACCCTGCCCGTCCCCTCGGGGACCAGGTGCAGACCGAAGAGGAGCTTCTGGTTGACGTTGCGGTACCGGCCCAGGGTGCGCAGCGGTTCCTTGCCGCGTACCCCCGTCTCCTGGTCGGTGGTGGTGACCACGCAGCGGACGCACGGCCCGGCGGCGCGGAACCCGACGGCGCCGATGCGCAGCGGGCGGCCGGCCCAGCCGTCCTCGGCCCAGGCCGGCGTGCCCTCCACCACCAGGTTGGGGCGGAACCGCGCCATCGGCACGGGCTCCTCGCCGGCCTCGCCGAGCCAGCCGTTGAGCGCGTCGAGCGAGGCGGCGGTGGCCAGCAGCAGCGGGTAGGCGTCGGCGAAACTGACCTGGTCACCGGTGTCGTGCTCCCGGTCCCCAGGCGGGATGTGCCGGCTCGGCCGCGCGAGCCAGACCAGCCGGGCGGCGCGACCCAGGAACGCGCTGACCCAGGCGTCGGCCGCCGGCCCGGCGGGGAGCGCGGGCACCGGCAGCTTCCGGTTGCGGAACGTCCGCACCGCGACCGGCTCACCGCCGGCCGGCTCGGGCACGGCCAGGTCGGCGTGGCCCTCGCCGCGCAGCAGCAGGCCGCCGTCGTGGGGCGTGACGCGCAGGGCGACCAGGCGGGTGGTCTCCCGCTGGGTGACGCCGACGCCGTCCGCGTCGACGATCATCCAGCGCCGGTCGCCGGCCAGCCCCCACGGCTCGACGCCCGCGACGTCGTGGTCGAGGCGGTGACAACCCTTGACGGGGTACGTGTGGATGGCGCTCAACCGCATGCGGTCACCCTGCCACGGCCCACGGCCGGCCGGTGCCCCGTGGGACGCGGTGCCGCCCGACCCTGAGGGGAGACCTCACCAGGCCACGCCGATGCCGTCTCCCGGATACCAGTGGTTGGCGGGGGTCTCCCGGTAGGCGAGGAACCGCCGGCCAGTGCGTTCGGCGTGCTCGGCGAGGACGTTGGTGGCGGTGACGTTGTCGGTGAGCAGGAACGCGCCCGGGGCCAACCTGCCCTCGACCGCCTCGAACTCGCGCTTCTCGTGGGCCCGGCTGTGGTCGCTGTCGTGCAGGAACAGGTCGACCGGCCGGTCCAGCGCGGCGATCGAGGCGATGGAGTCGCCCACGACCAGGTCGACCACCTCGGACCAGGGCGCGGTGCGGGCGAGGTAGCCGGCCTCGGGGTTGATGTCCAGCGAGGTGACCCGGCCGGGGTGCCCGTCGGCGGCGTTGCGCAGCAGCGCGGCGGCCAGTACGCAGCTGCCGAGCCCCTTGTCGACGCCGGTCTCGACCACGTGCGAGGGTTTCCTGGCGCGCACGATGGCGTACCAGCCGATGCGGCGGGCGTAACGCACCTGCCTGTCGGCCAGCCCCCGGCGGGCGGCACCCGCGGTGGCGGACTCGATGTGCCGGCGCAGCACGTCGTCCGACTCGATCTCGGCGAAGTACGCGCGGACCTGCTTGACGGGCACGTCGCAGACGACGCTGACGAACCAGGCGAGGTGGTGGCGGCTCAGCTTGGTCAGCTCGTACGTGTAGTTGTGGTGCTCCCGCGAGGTGACCAGCCAGCGGGCCGAGGTACGCAGCACCTTGGCGTCGTGGCGGGCGACGCGGGCCAGGCGCTTGGGAAAGGCCGCGACGGGGGCGAGCCGGGTGCGGGCGATGGCCCGTCGGAGCTTCGTTGCGTCCACGAAAGGGTTCTACCAGCCGCGAGCCGTCAGGTGTAGTGGAAGTTTCGTTCCCGCAGCCCGCCCGCGTGGCAGCGCCATACGGATCGCGAACGAGCGGTGCGTCACCGTCAGCCGGACGAGGGTACCCGCGCGCGCGGACGGATCAGTAGCATCGCCGCCATGTCCACTCCACAGTCCGTCGAGCCGGAGCCGACGGCCGACGACCCCGCGTCCCCGGAGCCACCGGCTGGGAAGCCGCGCCGGCGCTGGCGGCGGATCGTTCTGGTGAGCCTGCTGGTGGTGGCGTTGCTGGGCGTGGGTGGCGTGGTGGCCGGTGGGCTCTACCTGCGGTCCGTGGAGTCGGACATCGAGCGGGTCGACGCCTTCACGGACGTGCCGGAGGAGTCCCGCCCGCAGGCCGTGACCAAGGGCGCCATGAACATCCTGATCCTGGGCAGCGACACCCGCGACCCGGAGAGCACGTCGGGATCGCGCACCGACACGATAATCCTGGCCCACCTGCCGAAGGACCGGTCGAGCGCCCAGCTCATCTCGATCCCCCGCGACACCTGGGTCGCCGTGCCCCGCTCCCGGGACGGCAACCACGGCGGCCGGGACGCGAAGGTCAACGCGGCCTACGCGTGGGGTGGCGTACCGCTGATGGTGCAGACCGTCGAGAAGTTCACCGGGGTCCGCGTCGACCACGTGGCGATGGTCGACTTCGCCGGCTTCAAGGAGATCATCGACGCGTTGGGTGGGGTCCGGATCACCGCGGAGAAGGAATTCACCTCGATCCACCCACCGTTCCGGACCTTCGCCCAGGGTACGCAGGAGATGGACGGCGAGGCCGCGCTCGACTACGCCCGCCAGCGCAAGCAGTTCGCGGACGGGGACTTCGCCCGGATCCGCCACCAGCAGCAGGTGATCAAGGCGATCCTCGACAAGGTCTCCTCGGGCGGCATCCTCACCAACCCCGGGAAGCTGAACTCCTTCCTCCAGGCCACCTCGGACTCCGTCTCCGTGGACAAGGAGCTGTCCCTGTTGGACATGGCCACCGAACTGCGCGGCCTGCGCAGCGGGAACCTGTTCTTCCTGACCAGCCCGACGAAAGGCACGGGACGGGTCGGTACCGAGAGCGTCGTCTTCGCCGACACCGGCCGGGTGAAGTCGTTCTACGACTCGGTGCGCCGGGACGCGGTGCAGGAGATCATCAGCGGGGGCAAGCGGTAGCGGCGCACGAGCCGCCCCGGGGCACCGGCGAGGTGGCCCACCGGACGGGCCGCCGCCCGCCCGGTGGGCGCCCGGATCAGTAGGCGCCGCGCCGCGCGAGCACCACGCTGAGCGTCTTCCAGAGGATGCCGAGGTCGTAGACGAGCGACCAGTTGTCGACGTAGTGCAGGTCGAGCCGGACCGCGTCCTCCCAGGTCAGGTCGGAGCGGCCGGAGATCTGCCAGAGCCCGGTGATGCCGGGCCGGACGAGCAGCCGCCGCCGGACGTCGCCGCGGTAGTCGTCGTCCTCGGTGGGGAGCGGGCGCGGGCCGACCAGCGACATCTGCCCCATCAGCACGTTGACCAACTGGGGCAGCTCGTCCAGGGACAGCGCGCGCAGGTGCCGGCCGATGGGCGTGACGCGGGGATCATCCTTGATCTTGAAGAGCAGGCCGTCGCTCTCGTTCCGGTCGCGCAACGCCTCCAGCCGCTGTTCGGCGTCGGTGTACATGGTGCGGAACTTCCAGACCTTGAAGGCCCGCCCCTCGTGGCCGATCCGCGTCTGCCGGAACAGCACCGGCCCCCGGTCGGTCGCCTTGATGGCCAGCGCGATCCCGGCCAGCAGCGGGCTCAGCAGGATCAGCCCGACCAACGCGGCGGTCCTGTCGAGGATGCTCTTGGCCAGCAGCGAGAGGCCGGAGATCGTCGGCTCCTCGACGTTGAGCAGGGGCAGGCCCTCGATCGGACGCACGTGGATGCGTGGGCCGGTGACGTCGGTGACCTGCGGCACCACCACGAGGTCGAGCCCGGTCCCCTCGAGCTGCCAGGCCAGCTTGCGCAGCTCGTACGACTCGAGGCTGGCCGGGCCGCAGACGGCGATGGTGTCCGCGCCGAGCTGCTGCACCAGCGGCACCAGGTCCCAACCGACGTAGACCGGCACCGGCGCCGTGACCCGCTCGCCGGGCCGCGGAGAGTGCGGCAGGTGGATGGCGACCGGGCGCAGCCCGGCACCCGGGTTACGGGTCACCACCTCGTGCACGGCCAGGGCGTCGGAGAGCCGTCCGACCAGCAGCACCCGCTGCGACGCCCGCTGGCTGACCCGGCGGATGCGGCGCAGCACCACCCGGGCGCCCGCCCGGGTCACCAGGGCGTAGAACAGCAGGCAGAGGATGATGGCGGCGACCGTCGCGCGGGACAGGTCCTTCTTGAAGCCGAGCGCCAGGAACGAGACGGTGGCGGCCATCGCGACGTTGGCCCGCACCACCCGCTTGAGTTCCTCGGTGCCGCGCCCGAGCGCCCGGCGGTCGTACGCGCCGGCACCGGCGAGGATCGTCATCCACATCAACGGCACGCCGAGGTTCGCCACCAGGGCGAACGCGCTGACCGTACCGCCGAACACCCGCTGGTCCCAGAAGCCGGCGTCGGCCGAGTCGAACAGCGCCACCACGGTCCGGCTCGCTGCCAGCGCGGCGACGAAGTCGATCAGGACGAGGCAGGCCACGTACCGCCGCCGCCATCTGACCCGTGGGGCGACCGGCCGGGCGAAGGCCGACCGTGGCATGCCGTTGGAGGGGGGTGTGATCACCCCGAGGTCGGGGTCGAACCTCGGTGACTGCTGTGGCGCGACAGTCGAGAGGAACTGGGTCTGCGCGGACACGACTTTCCTTTCCACATCGCCCAGACGGGAGATCGCGACGTGCACCTTATGCTCCGCACGGTGTCCTGCCTAGTGCCAAGCCGTGGCGCGGACAAGGCCCGATCAACGCGGGGAAGGGGCGACTCGGCGGCGCAACTCGTGCAGCAACGCGTCGCGTGCGGGCTTCGGTTTCATGTCGCTGTCATAGATGCAGGCAGCGCCGTATCCCGGGTAGTGCGAGGCGATCCAGCTACTGGCGTCGGTGAAGCCCCAGACCGTGAAGGATTCGCAGGTGGACACGGCGAGGCAGGCCTTGAGCATGTGCTGGTAGAGCAGTGCCTGGTCGAGCAGCTTCTTCGTGCTGACGGGCAACTGGATCCGGACGTCGAGCTCCGTGATGGCCACCGACACGCCCAACGCGGCGAAGCGCCGCAGGTTGCTCGTCGCATCGATGGGTGCGGTGTTCGAACGCAGATGGGCCTGGAAGCCGACGCCGTGCACCGGAACGCCCTGCGCCCGCAGCTCACGAACCAGCTTGAACAGCCCGTCGGCCTTGCGGGAGCGGCCCTCGACCCCGTAGTCGTTGACGAACAACCGGGCGTCGGGGTCGGCCTCGTGCGCCCACCGGAACGCATCCGCGATGTACGTGGGCCCGAGCTTGCGGAGCCAGATCGAGTCGCGCAGTTTGCCGTCTTCGGCCAGGACCTCGTTGACCACGTCCCACGCCCAGACCCTGCCCCGGTAGCGGGCGACCGTCGTCCGCACGTGGTGCCTCAGCGCCGAGCGCAACTGCTCGCGGGACCACGATTCCGACAGCCAGGACGGCACGCTGCTGTGCCAGACCAGCGTGTGACCGTACACCGCCTGCCCGTGGGACTGCGCGAGGGCGACCACCTGATCGCTCGCGGTCCAGTCGTACCTGCCCGGCTCCGGCTGCAGGTTCGCCCACTTCATCGCGTTCTCCGCGGTGACCGCGTTGAAGTCCGTGACGAGCGTGCTCCGGTACCGGTCGTCGGAGGCGTACAGGCGCCCGTCGACCGCCGCGCCGATCCGGATGTTGGCGGGCATCAGATCACGCAGGGCGGGACCGGCGGAGGCCTGCCCGGAGGGGGCCGTGCCGGGGCCGGCCTGCCCCACACCACGTTCTCCGCTCACGTATGCTGCGCACGCGGCGAGGACCACCACCACGACCGAGAGCAGCACAGTCGCCACCCGGACGGCTCGGCGTCCCGGACGCACGCGAGGAACCACGGACGGTCTGGTGTCCTGCCCGCCGTAGGTGCGGGCGGCGGTACCGACGGCACCGGTGTGGACCTCTTCGGCCATTACCACCCCAGACGAAAGTAGCGACGCCAGCGTGACAAGGTCCAACTGATGCGCCTGAAGGATCCTACGGCGTCCGAGGGCGGGACCCCATCCACGTCCGCACCGCCAGCACAGCCCACTCTAGGCGCGGCGGTGGGCCCGGCACGCGGCACGTCCGTCGTCCGGGCCGGGGCGCTGTCGATGCTCGCGCTGGTGGCGGTCGGCGGCACCCGGCTCGTACACGGATCACTCACCAGCCATGACACCGACCGCGGCACGTACGGCCTGGTCGGCATCATGCTGGCGGCCAGCCTGGTGGCCAGCCTGCTCCTGCCCGGTGGCCTCTCCAGCGGCCTCGCCAAGTTCGTCGCCTTCCATCGGGGAGCCGGTGACCCGGCCGCGGCCTGGGCAGTGCACCGGTTCCTGTCCCGGCAGGCCCTGGTGGCGTCGGTCGTGCTCGGTGCCGGCACGGCGTTCCTGGTCCAACGGCTGTACGACCTCGGACCGTGGGACACCGCGGCGCTGGGGCTACTCACCGTGACCTACTCGCTGTACACCACGGACAAGTCCGCGATGTACGGCCACGGCCTGGTCGCGCAGTACGCCCGGATCGAACTGGGCACCTCCCTGCTGGCCGTCGTCGCCACGGTGGCCGTCGTCGTCACCGGCCAGACCGGCTACCTGCTCCCGCTCTGCCTGGGCTACGGGTTGTTCGTGCTACTGAGCCGCCGCCGGCTGCGGCTGCATCGTCGGGCGGACGGGGCGCCCGCCGGAGGGCGGTTCCCCCGGCGCGAAGTAGTCATGTATGTCGTGCTCGGCAGCGTCGGCACGCTGGCCAGCGCCGGGTTCCTCCAGGGAACGCAGATGCTCGCCGGTCAGTTCGCCGAGCCCGCCGAGGTGGCGTACCTGGTTGCCGCCGTCGCGCTGATCGCACCGTTGTACTTCCTCCCCCGGGCCCTGGCCCTGGCGCTCTTCCCCGCCATGGCGAGCGCGCACGGCGCGGGCGATGCCGGGGCCGTACGCCGGCAGGTCGACGGCGCCACCCGGGCCCTGGCCGTGACGATGATCCCGGTGTTCCTGCTGGGCCTGCTGTTGGCACCGGTCGTCCTCGTCCTCTTCGGCGGCGGCCCGTACGCCGAAGGGGCGCCGGTGCTCCGTCTCATGTTGTGCGCCTCCTTCTTCGGCATCCTCCAGGTGCCGTCGGTGAACGCCCTCGCCAGCGGTCCACCCGGGCATGCCCGGATACCGGTCGCCTCCGCGGTGCTGGGCTGCCTGGTCGGTCTCGCCCTGGTGTGGCTGACAGCGCGACCGATGGGTGCGACCGGGGTGGCGCTCGGCTACCTGGTCGGTACGGCGGTGACCGCGACGATCCCGGTCGTCGTGGTCACGCGGTTCCACCGGCTGGCCTGGGCCCCTGCCCTTCTGCGCTGCGTGGCACTGCTCGCCGTCGGCGCGTTCGTGGCAAGCCTTGAATTCATGCAGAGCTGGTCGTGGGGGGCGGGCGTGCTCGGTGCGGGCGTGCTGTGCGTCGCCGCCGCTCTGCTGTACAACGACTCCCGTCGGATGCTCACCCTCGTTCGCGCCCGCTCCGGGCAGCGCCCGGTTTCTTAGGCCAGCGGGGCGATCAGCGTGTCACGAAAGGAAGCCGTGGAGGCAACGCCCGAACCAGGGTCGCCGGCTGGCGGCCTGCGGATCCTGGCCGTCACCAATCTCTGGCCCGAGAACGGCAGCTACCGGGGAATCTTCGTGCAGCGCCAGGTGGCGGCGCTGCGCTCCCGCGGTCACCACGTAGACGTGGAGGTCGTCGCCCAGTCCCGGGGCAAGCTGGACTACTTCGCCGCGGCCCCCCGTATCCGCCGGCGCGTCCGTTCCGGCAACTACGACGTCGTGCACGTGCATTACGGCATGACTGCGCCCGCCGCCCGCTTCGCCGGTCACCCGGTCCGGGTGCTGTCGCTCTACGGCAGTGACGTCAACGCCCCGCGGCAACGCGTGATGACCCGGCTGGGCTGGGGGGGCACGCGGGCGCGGATCTACGTCTCGCAGCGGCTCGCCGCGACGGCCGGGGACGCCGCCGGTCACGTGGTCGCGAACGGCGTGGACTTCCGGCTGTTCCGGCCCGGTGACCGGCTCGCCGCCCGGCAGGCACTCGGCATCCCGCCGACGGCCAGGGTGGTCCTTTTCGGCGCTGATCCGGCCCGACCGGTCAAGGGGTACGACGTGTTCCGCGCCGTGCTGGAAGAACTGACACGGCGCGACCCCTCCGTACGCGAACTCGTCCTGTCTGCGCCCGGCCAGCCGGAGGCCGACCTGGTACGGAAGTACGACGCCGCGGACGTGCTGCTGTTCACGTCCCGTCCGGGCAGTGAGGGCTCGCCCACCGTGGTCAAGGAGGCCACGGCGATGGGGCTGCCCGTCGTCTCCGTCGACGTCGGTGACGTCGCGGACGTCCTCGACGGAGTACGACCGGGCGCGGTCGTCCGGTTCCCGCCGGGACCGCTCGCCGGTCCTGCCCGGGTCGAACTGGTGCGGGAACTCGCCGACCGGGTGGGCGAGGTGCTCGACAGCGGCCAGCGGGCCGACGGCCGGGAGAAGAGTGCCTGGCTCGACGAGCATCTCGTGGCCGACCGCATCGCGGAGATCTACCGATCGGTCCTGCGCCCGTGACGACCGCCCTGGTCACCGGCTCGCACGGCTGGGTCGGCACTCACCTGCGGCACCTCCTGCGGTCGTACGGACACCAGGTGGTCGGGACGGGTCGACGGTCGCGTACGGCGCCCGACGGGGAGCGGTACCTGCCGGTCGACCTCCGGGACGCCAGGGCGACCTCGGCCCTGGTCGACGCCGTCCGACCCGAAGTCGTGTTCCACCTGGCCGCCACCCTGCCGCAGCGCGGGCCGGACACCGAGGACCTCGTCGCGGACACGGTCCTGACGACGTACAACGTGTGTCGGGCGTTGCGGGCCACCACCGGCTCCGCGCCGGCACGGCTGATCCTGGTCGGCTCGTCGGCCCAGTACGGTGCCGTGCCGCCGGAACAGAACCCGATCACCGAGCGGACCCCGCTCCGCCCGCTCGGGGCCTACGGCCATGCGAAGGCGGCCGCGGAGTCGCTTGCCTTCGCCATGGCAGCCGACGGTCGCATCCGGGTGACGGCGACGCGCCCGTTCAACCACGTCGGCCCGGGTGCGGACACCACCACCGTGGCAGGCGCCCTTGCCATGCGGGTGGCCGACGTGCTCGCGGGCCGCCGGGACCGGCTACGGGTGGCCGATCTCGACGCGGTACGGGACTTCACCGACGTCCGCGACATCGCCCGGGCCTACGTGAAACTGGCGCAGCCCCACCGGGCCGGCGGCATCTACAATGTCTGCTCGGGAGCCGGCGTGACGGTGCGGACGGTCCTCGAAACCCTGCTCGACCTGGCCGGGCTCGACGGTGCCACGGTGGAGGTGGCCGACGGCGGGAGCGACGTCCGGTGCCAGGTGGGCTCCGCCGCCAGGTTGGCCACCGAGGTCGGTTGGCAGCCGACCATTCCCCTCCGGGTGAGTCTCCGCGACCTGCTGGCCGAGATGATCGACGGCCACCGACCGCAGACCGATGAGGAAGGTGCGGCATGACCGGGCTGACGACGAACGAGGAATGGCAGGGGCGTCGCGTCCTCGTCACGGGAGCAGGCGGGTTCATCGGCTCCCACCTCACCGAACGCCTCGTTCGTGCCGGCGCCGACGTCCGTGCGATGGTCCGTTACACCGGTCGTTCCGAGCTCGGCATGCTCGCCGACGCCGCCCCGGAGGTGCGCCGGGCCGTCGAGATCGTGCACTCGGACGTCACCGACCCGTTCGCGGTACGTCGAAGCGTCGAGGGATGCGACACGGTCTTCCACCTGGCCGCCCTGATCGCCATCCCATACAGCTACATCGCCCCCGCGTCCTACGTGGCGACAAACGTCACCGGCACGCTGAACGTGCTGGAGGCGGCGCGTGACCTGGACGTCCGGCGGGTGGTGCACACCTCCACCTCGGAGACCTACGGCACGGCCCGATACACACCCATCGACGAGCAGCACCCGCTCCAGCCGCAGTCGCCGTACTCGGCGTCGAAGATGGGTGCGGACGCGATGGCCGAGTCGTTCCACCGCTCGTTCGGCCTGCCGGTTGCCGTGATCCGTCCGTTCAACACGTACGGGCCGCGGCAGAGCGCCCGCGCCGTCATCCCGACCGTCGCCGCGCAGGTGGTGGCAGGGCGGGACAGGATCGCGCTCGGCGATCTCCGACCGATCCGGGACCTGACCCATGTCGCGGACACGGTGTCCGGGTTCCTGGCGGTCGGCTCGGCCGACGCCTGCGTCGGGCAGGTCACGAACATCGGCAACGGGCGCGGAATCGCCATCGGCGACCTCGCCCGGCTGATCGCTGACGTCGCCGGCCGTCCGGACGTCGACATCGTCGAGGACGCCCAGCGTCTCCGGCCGGCACAGAGCGAGGTGTTCGAGCTGGTCGCCGGCATCGACCGGGCCAAGGAACGGTGCGGGTGGCAGCCCACGGTGTCCCTGCGCGACGGCCTGGCGGACGTCGTGGCATACGTCCGGGCGCACCTCGACCGCTTCGACGTGGACCGGTACGCGGTATGAGGGCCGTCGTCCTGGCGGGCGGCCGAGGAACCCGGCTGCGCCCGTTCACCACCAGCTTTCCCAAGCCGTTGATGCCGGTCGGCGACATGCCGATTCTGGAGATCCTGCTGCGCCAGTTGCGGTCGCACGGCGTGACCGAGGTGACACTGATGACCGGTCACCTGGCATACCTGTTGGAGGGCTACTTCGAGGATGGCCGCCGGTGGGGCCTGAGCATCGACTACATCCGCGAGGAGCGCCCGCTCGGCACCGCGGGTCCGCTACGAAGGCTCGCCGGGAACCTCGTCGACGACTTCTTCGTGATGAACGGCGACCTGCTCACCGATCTCGACTTCACCTCGTTGATGGCCCGGCACCGTGAGGCCGGCGCACCGGTCACCGTGAGCGTCTTCAGCCGACCGGAGAAGATCGAACTTGGCATCCTGCAGCTGGACGACGACGGCGGGGTGATCGGCTACGACGAGAAACCGACCCTCAAGCTGGACGTCTCCATGGGTGCCTACGCCATGTCGCCCACCGCGCTGACCGAGATCCCCGAAGGCCCGTACGACATGCCCCAGCTCATCCTCGACCTGCTCCGCGCGGGACGGCCGGTCAGCAGCTGGCGGCACGACGGCTTCTGGCTCGACATCGGTCGCGTCGACGACTACAGCCTCGCCAACAGGATGTTCGCCGAGAATCCCACCGGCTTCCTGCCGCCAGCGTGACGCCGGTTCCGACCACGGGCGGTCGAGGAGTCGGCGCCTAACGCCCGAGGGAGGCGACCAGCCACTTGCCGATCTCGCTCGCCGTACGCACGATCTTGACAACCAGCGCGAGACCCGGCACGCGGGGCTGGCGATAGTCGTCGATGAGCCGGAACCAGACTGCCAGTCCGGCGAAGCGCTGCCGGCTGATGCTGCCGCCGTGCCGGTGGAACCGGACGATCGGGTGGGAGAGGTGCTCGAGCCGGATGCCAATGGCGAGCGCGCGCAGGACGAGTTCGACATCCACCTTGATGGGAAGCTGGTCGTCGTAGCCGCCGAGTTTGACGAGCAGTTGGCGCTCGATCGACATGCCCGAGTGCTTGAACGGTAGTCGAGGCCGGGTCAGGACCGCCCAGAGCATCCGGCGCGGTGTGTCGTACGACGGCAACCGGATCGGCCTGACGCGGTCTCCGGCTATCTCCTCGTAATCGGTGTAGACCCAGGACGCGCCGGTGGCGGCGATGAACTCCCTTACCCGGGCAAGACCGTCCTGAGTCAACTCGTCGTCCGAGTCGAGCACGGTGATCCACCGGCCTCTGGCGATCCGCAACGCGGTGTTACGTGCCGCACTGATGCCCGACGCGCGCTGGCGTACCAGCCGGATACGCTCGTCGGCCAACAGGCCCGCTTCGGCCAGGCAGTCCTGGGCGGGAACGCTGGAACCGTCGTCGACGACAACGACCTCGAAATCGTCGAAGCTGCCGGCCAGCACGCTGCGGATCGACTTGACCAGGAGAGCCGGCCGGTCTCGGACGGCTATGCAGACGGAGATCGCCGGTGCGACCTCGCGCGCGGGTTCGAGGAAGGCCACCGTCGGCGCGTCCGCGGTCGGGCTGGTCGCGGACCGCGGACGGATCACCGACCGTGCCTCGCGACTCCGATGGACAGCTGCGGGACCCGGCGCCGGGCGATCGGTCATGGCGAGCAGTGGCCGCCCGCCGGAACAGCGCCGGAGCCGGCATCGGACAACAGCAGCGGGCACCTCTTCAGGTCACCCATGTCGGTCCACCCCCGTGGTCGCCGCACTCGACGGGCGATGGCGACGTGTTCCGAGACCGCCACGTCGACAGCCGCCGGCCGCAGTCGGTCCGGCGGCATGTGGATTGTAACCGTGGCCAGTAGGCCACACCACCATTCAGATCGGGACGCCCGGCAGTCACGACGGTCGTTGGCCTGGTCATCCGGGTTGGCGTGGCGCACGGGCGAGTCGGGCCTGGGCGAGAATCTCGTCCGTCGACAGGATCTGGGTGTCCACCTCTCCGTCGACCCGGTCGACGGAGTCGGGTTCCGGGCCGTCGGGCACCGGGGCGGTCGCGGGCCGGCCCGCCGCCCACCACGCCACGCCGATGATCGTCCAGAGCAGCGGTGGAAGGAGCGGATCCTCCATCGAGGGTGAGAGGAATCCGACGAGGCAGGCGAACACCATCGCCGCGACGCCCCACACCGTTGCCTCGTCAGGGGCCCTGGACATCCGTCTGTCCCGACGAATCCGAGACACGAGCGGCCAGGTGACCATCGCCAGCCACGCCAGATAGACCGTGAGGCCGACGAGACCGACCTCCATCACCAGGTGCAGCCAGAACGAGTCGACCTGCACGGCGTGGAACCCGTACCGGTTGAATCCCTCTGGGCCGAACTTCGGATTCTTGTGCCAGTTGGGATTGTCCTTCTCGGCCACGACGCCGCCGAACTGACCGATGCCGAAGCCGAGCAGCGGCTGCCGGGGCAGGATCTGTGCGGCCTGCTGGAGGTAGAGCACCCGGATCTCGCGAACCGGCGCCGCTGGCCGGGCAGCGGCCGGGGCGGGGGTGGTCGTGGCGGTCGGGCCGGAGGGCCGGGCTGCGACGGTCGGCCGAGGGGAGGCTTCGGGCCGAGGTGAGGCCGACGATCGAGGCGAGGCTGCGGACGAGGTCGCTGGAGTCGAGGTCGGTCGTCCGCCCGTTGACGCCGTGGGTTTCGGCGACGTGACCGGCGGCCCGGTGGAGCGGTTCGGTTCGCTACCCGCCGGATTCGTCAGACCGGAGAAGGCGTTGTCGATACGCCGCTCCCACTCGGCACGGTTGTCCGGCCGCACCGCGATCTGGCCGGCGGTGCAGAGCACCACGATCAGGCAGACGGTGAGGACGCGGCGGGCGGCACGGCGGACGAGCAACGCCACCACCACACCAGCGGCGAGCACGCCGATCAGCGACTCCCGGGACTGGGTCGCCGACATCGCGACGGCCACCACGGTGGCGAGGACCCACCAGAGCGGACGGACACGGTCCCGCACCGCGACCCAGGCCACGAACCCCAGCAGGGCGAGCCCGAGCAGGTGCCCGAGATGGTTGGGATGCGGTTGCAGGCCCTGCGCCCGGCTCTGTTCCGCCCAGGTGAGGTCCACCCATCCGAGCGCGCTGTGCGCGGATCGCCCGGCGATCATCTGGACCAGGGCGAGCACCACGTTGACGCCCACGACCACGCCCACCGGCACGAGCATCCGGCGTACCAGCGTGCGGTCGAGGTCCGCCGCGCGCAGCGCGTAGAAGACGAGGACGCCCCGGAAGTAGACGAAGAGCGCCTCCCCCATCAGAGTCGTCGACGAGTCGTTGACGAACCCGGCGAGCACCATCACCAGGCCGAGGACAAGCAGGGCCAGGTCGGCGACCGTGCAGAACCTCCGCCACTGCCGGTCCAGCGCGACCTTGACCACGGTGAGCAGGGCGAGCCCGAGGTAGAGGGCGGTCTTCAACTGCTTCGGCCACTGCGCCGCGTTCTCCAGGTTGACCCGGGGGTCGCGGCTGGTCGGCCCGCTGAGGACCTGCAGCCACGTCTCGAAGAGCACATGCACCAGCAGGAGGCCCACCACGAACACCAGCACGGCGGAGAGCAGCCGGGACATCGGCCGGGCTGGCGCACCCGTCGGGCCGACCGGCGACTCCCGGGGCAACCACGACAAGCCGGTCATCACGCTCTCCTACGCCGCGTCAGGCCCACCACGAGGACGATCAGGCCGGCGACCAGTGCCGCACCGAGGCCGGCGAGCAGCACCGCCGGCCACGCCGAGCCGCCGGGTCGCACGCCCTCGTTCTGCTGTCGTTCGATCGCGTTTTGCCGGTAGGCCCGCGCAAGCAGGTTGGCCGGCGCGTTCTGGGCCACCGTCTCGAGACGGCTGATCGCCGCCGCGTGCTCTCCGGCGAAGTACGCGTCAAGGCCGCTGCGGTAGAGCTTGTCCTGCTCGCCCAAGACGTTGCCGGCGCCGGATTCCTTCAACAGACCGGCGAGTGTGGACGCCGGCAGCACCACGCGGTTGGCGCGGTCCGGCCGCGCCTGATCCTGGTCGATCATGCCGGCGACGCGCCCGCTGGGATCCAGCGCGATACCGCCGTGGGAGGCGGTGCCGACATCCTCGTTGATCCGGTGGATCGCCACCGACCCGCGACGGCCGGTCCCGGTGACGGTCACCAGTCTGGACTGTGGACGGTAGGTGGCGGTACGGAAGTCGGTGTCGCTCGTGGCGAAGCCCAGCACGAGCAGGGACGATCCCTCCGCGAGAGCGGCCGACGGGTTGAGTTCCACGGCGGGCAGGTTCCCCCGGGCGAACTTGATCAACGCGGTGTTACCGGCCTCGGTGGTCAGTGCCCGGACGACCTGGGCCGGGATGGCCGGCTCGGTCGTCAGATTGCCCTTGGCGTCGTTGAGTTGGCCGTACACCTCACTGGTCGGCTGGGTGCCCACGTCGACGCCGGTGAACCGCACCTTGCTCAGGTTGGTCCGGACGTACTCGGCGACCTCGCCTTCGTTCAACGTCTTCTCCCGCACGAGCATCCGGGCCACCGCGTCGAGCGCGATCTGACGGGCGTTCTCCTCGCTCGGTTTGACGCAGGAACTGCTGGTGAGTGCGTGCCCGTCCGGGGTCACCAGAAAGGCGCTGCAGCGGCGGGTGAAGGTGATCGGCGAGGCACGCAGCAGGGCGTTCGTCCGCGCGTTGCGGACGTAGCCGGTGAAGACCGCTTCCACGAAGACCAATGACGGCGCCGCGACCGCCAGCGCACGCTCCTCCGGGCTGTACGGTGCGGCCTGGGCCCACGGCTTGAAACCGGGGTCGACGGCTGCTGCCGTGGGTAAGGCCGTGGAAGCGGCCGTGGGAAGGGTCTGTGGCGCCTCGGTCTCCCCTTTCGACACCACCCAGGCCACGGTGCCACCGGCGAGGGCCGCGACCAGGATCAAGGCGGTGGCGAGGATCCAGAAGCCGGTACGCCGTCTCGGCGGCGCGGAGGGCTGGATCCGACGGGCCTGGTCACCGAAGGGGCTCTGCGCCGACGTGTCGGTTGGTGACGGACCGGCCTGGGCCGGCGAGTGGGGTGCGACGACGACCGGCTCGGCCGAGACGGGCTGCGCCGAGACCGGCACCCCCGACACCGGACCGGCCATCGCCCACGGCATGGCGGGTGGTCCGGACGTCGGCTGGGGTACGCCCGAGACCGGCTGCGGCACGGCCGACTGCGGGACACCGGAGACGGGGCTTTCGGTCCTGGCATCGGCGGCGACCGGGTGGTAATCCACGCCGAGCGCGCGTAGCAGTGTCTCCGCCCCCGGGCCGGCCTCGGCCGAGTAGGCGACCCAGGGCGCGTCGGCCGAGAAGTCCGCGTACACGTAGGCCTGGCCTCCGGGTTGCAGGCCCAGCGAGTCCGCGATGGCGGCGAAGGCCTCCCGCCAGCGGGTGTCGGCGGCGACCGTGCTCTCCAGAACGGCGATCGTGGCGAACCGGCCCTGTGAGTCGATGGCTGCCCATGCCTTCCCGACGATGGACCCGCCAAGCATGTGGGTAAACCTGTACGGGCCAACCGGTTGCATGCCAACTCCTCTGCTCAACCGCCGTGCGGATCCTACAGAGCCGACGCTCAGCCATCCGCCTACCCGTCGCCGGTCGGACACCCGCCCGGGATGTCAACACGCAGGCACGGTTGCTCTTTGAAAGTTTTCATGCATACAGTCACGGCATGAATGAAGGAGCTGTCGTGGTGCCCACCGAGCGGGTGCTCGACCTGTTCCAGGGGGTCCGACTCACCCCCACCCAGCGCCGCATCGCGCACTGCCTCGTGCAGCACGCGCCGACCGTCGCGTACCTGTCGGCAGCCGAGGTCGCCGAGCTGGCGGGGGTCAGCCAGCCGTCGGTCACCCGGTTCGCGGTCGCGCTCGGCCACGACGGCTACCCCGCGTTGCGCCGCCGGCTCCGCGCGCTGACCGCCGGCGTCCCCGGTGACGCCGCCGACGCCGACAACGAGCTCCAACAGGCCGTACGCGCCGAGATCGGCAACCTCGACCGCCTCGCCGGGCAGCTCGCCGACCGGGACCGGATCGCCGAGACCGGGCGGCTGCTGGCCGCCAGCCGTCCCTTGCCGGTGCTCGGCCTGCGCGCCGCCGCCCCGCTGGCCGCCTACTTCGCCTACTTCGCCGCCAAGGTGCACCCCGACGTGCGGGTGCTCGACGACGGCGGCAGCCTGCTCACCGACCGCCTCGAACAGGCCGCCGAGGCCGGGGCCACTGCCGTGCTCGCCTTCGTCCTCCCCCGCTATCCCCGGGAGACCCTGGACGCGCTGCGCGAGGCCCGCGCCGCCGGCCTCACCGTGGTGGCCATCACCGACTCGCCGGTCAGCCCCGCCACCGAGCACGCCGACGTGGTGCTGCCCGCCGCGGTCGGCGCGCAGCTCGTCTTCGACCTGCACACCGCGCCGATGACCCTGGCCATGGTGCTGCTCCAGGCGATCTGCGACGCCGCCCCCGCCGACACCCAGCGCCGGCTGGAGGCCTTCGAGGCCTCCGCCGCCCGCCGCCAGTTGTTCCTCGGATGACCCGGAGGAGAGCCGAGATGACCCAGCCCGTCCGCGCCGCACGCGGCACCGAACGTACCGCCCGTGGGTGGCCCCAGGAGGCCGCGCTGCGGATGCTGATGAACAACCTCGACCCGCAGGTGGCGGAGCGCCCCGAGGACCTGGTGGTCTACGGCGGCACCGGGAAGGCGGCGCGGGACTGGCCGTCGTACCACGCGCTGGTGCGTACCCTGACCGACCTGCGCGACGACGAGACCATGCTGGTGCAGTCCGGCCGGCCGGTGGGCGTCATGCGTACGCACGAGTGGGCGCCCCGGGTGCTGCTGGCCAACTCGAACCTGGTGGGCGACTGGGCCACCTGGCCGGAGTTCCGCCGCCTCGAACAGCTCGGCCTCACCATGTACGGGCAGATGACCGCCGGCTCGTGGATCTACATCGGCACCCAGGGCATCCTCCAGGGCACCTACGAGACGTTCTCCGCCGTCGCCGCCGAGAGGTTCGGCGGCACCCTCGCGGGCACGCTGACGTTGACCGCCGGCTGCGGCGGGATGGGCGGGGCGCAGCCCCTCGCGGTCACCATGAACGGCGGCGTCTGCCTGATCGTCGACGTGGACCGCAGCCGGCTGGACCGGCGGATGCAGGACCGCTACCTCGACGAGGTCGCCGACTCCCTGGACGACGCCGTCGAGCGGGCGCTCGCCGCGAAGCGGGACCGGCGGGCGCTGAGCGTGGGCGTGGTCGGCAACGCGGCCACGGTCTTCCCCGAGCTGCTGCGCCGGGGCGTCGACATCGACATCGTCACCGACCAGACCAGCGCGCACGACCCGCTGTCGTACCTGCCGGAGGGGGTGGAGCTGGCCGACGCCCGGGACTACGCGGCGGCGAAGCCGGCCGAGTTCACCGACCGGGCGCGGGCGTCGATGGCGAAGCACGTCGAGGCGATGGTCGGGTTCCTCGACGCCGGCGCGGAGGTGTTCGACTACGGCAACTCGATCCGGGGCGAGGCGAAGCTCGGCGGGTTCGAGCGGGCCTTCGACTTCCCCGGCTTCGTGCCCGCGTACATCCGGCCGTTGTTCTGCGAGGGCAAGGGCCCGTTCCGGTGGGCGGCGCTCTCCGGCGACCCGGCCGACATCGCGGCCACGGACCGGGCGATCCTGGAGCTGTTCCCCGAGAACGAGTCCCTCGCCCGGTGGATCCGGATGGCCGGCGAGCGGGTCGCCTTCCAGGGCCTGCCGGCGCGGATCTGCTGGCTCGGCTACGGGGAGCGGGACAAGGCGGGTGTGCGGTTCAACGAGATGGTCGCCTCCGGCGAACTCTCCGCGCCCGTGGTGATCGGCCGGGACCACCTGGACTGCGGCAGCGTGGCCAGCCCGTACCGGGAGACCGAGGCGATGGCCGACGGCTCCGACGCGGTGGCCGACTGGCCGCTGCTCAACGCGCTGGTCAACACCGCCAGCGGGGCGTCCTGGGTGTCGATCCACCACGGCGGCGGGGTCGGCATCGGCCGCTCCATCCACGCCGGTCAGGTCTGCGTCGCCGACGGCACGGCGCTGGCCGGGCAGAAGATCGAGCGGGTGCTCACCAACGATCCGGCGATGGGCGTCATCCGGCACGTCGACGCCGGTTACGACGCTGCCCGCGAGGTCGCGCAGGCCACCGGCGTACGGGTGCCGATGGCGAACAACGGGGACACCGCATGAGCGACCTCGCCGGCCGGTTCCGGGCGCTGTGGGACGAGATCGCACCGGTCGGGCGCGACGAGGGCAGCGGCGGCTACCTGCGGTACGCGCTGACCGAGCCGGAGCTGCGGTTGCGGGAGTGGTTCCGCGAGCAGGCCGACCGCCGGGGCATGCCGGTCACCGACGACGGCAACGGCAACCTGTTCGCCCGGTGGGGCGAGCCCGGGGCCGGCGACGCGGTGCTGACCGGCAGCCACTTCGACTCGGTACCGCACGGCGGGGCGTACGACGGGCCGCTCGGCATCGTCAGCGCGTTCCTCGCCGTCGACGAGCTGCGCACGGCGGGCGTCGCGCCGGCCCGGCCCGTCGTGGTCGGCGCGTTCGTCGAGGAGGAGGGCGCGCGGTTCGGCGTACCGTGCCTGGGGTCGCGGCTGCTCGCCGGGGAGATCGCGGTGGACCGCGCGGCCGGGCTGCGCGACGCCGCCGGGGTGAGTTTCGCCGAGGCGCTGGGCGCCCGGCCGGCGGGCGCGCGGCCCGAGCTGCTCGGCGGCTTCGCCGCCTTCGTCGAGCTGCACGTCGAGCAGGGCCGCGCGATGGTCGACGCCGGCGCGCCGGTCGGGGTGGCCAGCGCGATCTGGCCGCACGGCCGCTGGCGCTTCGAGTTCACGGGCGAGGGCAACCACGCCGGTACGACCCGGATGGCCGACCGCCGCGACCCCATGCTGACGTACGCCTTCACGGTGCTGGCGGCCAACAAGGAGGCGCGGCTGCGCGGCGCGCACGCCACCGTCGGCCGGGTGGCGGTGGAGCCGAACGCCACCAACGCGATCCCGTCGAAGGTGACCGGCTGGCTGGACGCCCGGGCCGCCGAGCCCGAGACGCTGACGGGGCTGGTCGACGCGGTCCGCGCGAAGGCCGCCGAGCGGGCCCGCCGCGACGGTACGGAGGTGGCGCTCACGGAGGAGTCGGCCACCCCGCTGGTCGCGTTCGACGACGGGCTGGCGGGCCGGCTGGCGACCCTGCTGGACGCGCCGGTGCTGCCCACCGGTGCCGGGCACGACGCCGGGGTGCTCGCCGCGCACCTGCCCACGGCCATGCTCTTCGTGCGCAACCCGACGGGGGTCTCGCACTCCCCGGCCGAGTCGGCCAGCGACGCCGACTGCGCCGCCGGGGTGACCGCCCTCTCCCGGGTGCTGGAGGAGCTGACATGCCGCTGACCGGGGTCCGGTGCCGCCGTTGGTGGCCTGTCGAGCTGATGTCGCAGACGACTCGCCCCCTTGGTGATCGACTGATGTCGCAGACGATTCAGCTCGACAGGGGGCGAACCAGATGACCGCGACCCGCTGGCTGGCCGAGTACGCCTGGCTGCCCGACCACGCCGAACCGACCGCCGACGTGCTGATCGAGACCGCCGACGGGCGGATCAGCGCCGTCACGCCGCTGGCCGGCGGATCCGGCGTCGACACCGGCGTCGAGGTGCTCGACGACGCCGTGCGGCTGCCCGGGCTGACCCTGCCGGGGCTCGCCAACGCCCACTCGCACGCGTTCCACCGGGCGTTGCGCGGGCGCACCCACGGCGGGCGCGGCGACTTCTGGACCTGGCGCGACCGGATGTACGCGGTGGCGCAGCGGCTGGACCCGGACTCGTACCTGGCCCTGGCCCGGGCGGTCTACGCCGAGATGGCGCTGGCCGGTGTCACCTGCGTCGGCGAGTTCCACTACGTGCACCACAACCCGGACGGCACCCCGTACGCCGAGGCGAACGCGATGGGCGAGGCGCTGGTCGAGGCCGCCGCGCACGCCGGGATCCGGATCACCCTGCTGGACACCTGCTACCTCACCGCCACCGTCGACGGGGAGCCGCTCGCCGGCCCGCAGCGGCGCTTCGGCGACGGCGACGCGCTGCGCTGGGCGGAACGGATCGACGCGTACCGGCCCGACGACGACCACGTCCGGGTCGGGGCGGCCATCCACTCGGTGCGGGCGGTCCCGGCCGGGCAGCTCGCCACCGTGGCCGGCTGGGCGGACCGGCACGCGGCGCCCCTGCACGTGCACCTGTCCGAGCAGCCGGCCGAGAACGACGCCTGCCGGGCCGTGCACGGCTGCACCCCGGCCCGGCTGCTCGCCGACCGGGGGGCGCTCGGCCCGGCCACCACGGCCGTGCACGCCACCCACCTGACCAGCGGCGACCTCACCCTGCTCGGTGACGCCGGCACGGGCGTCTGCCTCTGCCCGACCACGGAGCGGGACCTGGCCGACGGGATCGGTCCGGCCCGGCGGATGGCCGACGTCGGCCTGCCGCTCAGCCTGGGCAGCGACAGCCACGCCGTGATCGACCTCTTCGAGGAGGCCCGTGCCGTGGAGCTGGACGAGCGGCTGCGCACCCGCCGGCGGGGCCACTTCAGCGCCGCCGAGCTGCGCGACGCCGTCACCGTGGGCGGTCACGCCGCGCTGGGCTGGCGCGACGCCGGGCGGCTCGCCGTGGGCGCGCGCGCCGACCTGGTGACCGTACGGCTCGACAGCCCGCGCACGGCCGGCGTACCGCCGGTGGGGGTGTGGTTCGCGGCGGGCGCGGCCGACGTCACGCACGTCGTGGTGGACGGCCGGACCGTGGTGCGCGACGGCCGGCACCTGACGGTCGACGTGCCGGCCGAGTTGACCGCGGCGATCGAGGAGGTGGCCTCTTGAGCAGTCTGCTGGTCGACGACATCGGCGAGCTGGTGACCAACGACCTCGGGGGCGAGGACGGGCCGTTGGGCATCCGGCGCGACGTCGCGCTGCTGGTCGAGGACGGGCGGGTGGCCTGGATCGGGCCGTCCCGCGACGCGCCGGCCGCCGACCGGCGCCTGGACGCGGGGGGTGCCGCCGTGCTCCCCGGCTTCGTGGACAGCCACGCCCACCTGGTCTTCGCCGGGGACCGGGCCGCCGAGTTCGCCGCCCGGATGGCCGGGCAGCCGTACACCGGCGGCGGGATCCGGACCACGGTCTGCGCGACCCGGGCGGCCAGCGACGACGAGCTGCGGGCCACCGTGCGGCGGCTGCGCGGCGAGGCGCTGCGGCAGGGCACCACCACCATCGAGATCAAGAGCGGGTACGGGCTCACCGTCGCCGACGAGGCCCGCTCGCTGCGGATCGCCGCCGAGGTCAGCGAGGAGACCACCTTCCTCGGCGCGCACGTGGTCCCCGCCGAGTACGCCGACCGTCCCGACGACTACGTGGGTCTGGTGTGCGGGCCCATGCTGGCCGCCGCCGCGCCGTACGCGCGCTGGATCGACGTCTTCTGCGAGCGGGGCGCGTTCGACGTGGACCACGCCCGCGCGATCCTCGCCTGCGGGCAGGCCGTCGGGCTGGGCGTGCGGGTGCACGCCAACCAGCTCGGCCCCGGGCCGGGCGTCCAGCTCGGCGTGGAGCTGGGCGCGGCCAGCGTCGACCACTGCACCCACCTCACCGACGCCGACGTCGACGCGCTGGCGTCCAGCCGGCACGACTGCATGTGCGCCGACAGCCTGCACACCATCACCGTCGCCACCCTGCTGCCCGGCGCCGAGTTCTCCACCCGGTCGCCCTACCCGGACGCCCGCCGGCTGCTCGACGCCGGCGTCACCGTGGCGCTGGCGACGGACTGCAACCCCGGTTCGTCGTACACGTCGTCGATGCCGTTCTGCGTCGCGCTCGCCGTACGCGAGATGCGGATGACCCCGGCGGAGGCCGTCTGGGCCGCGACCGCCGGCGGCGCGCGGGCGCTGCGCCGCGACGACATCGGGTGGCTCGGCGTGGGGGCGCGGGCCGACCTGATGATCCTCGACGCCCCGTCCCACCTGCACCTGGCCTACCGGCCGGGGGTGCCACTGATCCGCCAGGTTCTGCGCAACGGAGTGCCGCAATGACCGTGACCATCCTGCCCACCGGGATCTCCCCCGCCGACGTGCTCGCCGTGGCGCGCGGCACCGCCAAGGTCGTGCTCGACCCGGCCACCGTGGACGCCATGACGACCAGCCGGTCGATCGTCGACGGCATCGAGGCCGCCGGCCGGCCGGTCTACGGCGTCTCCACCGGCTTCGGCGCGCTGGCGAACACGTTCGTCGCGCCCGAGCGGCGGGCCGAACTCCAGCACGCGCTGATCCGCTCGCACGCCGCCGGGGTGGGCGCGCCGATGCCCCGCGAGGTGGTGCGGGCCATGATGCTGCTGCGGGTCCGCTCGCTGGCGCTCGGCCGCTCCGGGGTCCGGCCCCTGCTCGCCGAAGCGCTGGTCGACCTGCTCAACCACGACGTGACGCCGTGGGTGCCGGAGCACGGCTCGCTGGGCGCCTCCGGTGACCTGGCGCCGCTGGCGCACTGCGCGCTGGTGCTCCTCGGCGAGGGCTGGGTGCTCGGCCCGGCCGGCGAGCGGCTGCCCGCCGCCGACGCGCTGCGCCGGGCCGGGCTGGCGCCGGTCGGGCTGGCCGCCAAGGAGGGGCTGGCGCTGATCAACGGCACCGACGGCATGCTCGGCATGCTGCTGCTGGCGATCCACGACGCCGCGCACCTGTTCACGATGGCCGACGTCACCGCCGCCCTCGCCATCGAGGCGATGCTCGGCTCGGAGCGGCCGTTCCTGCCGGAGCTGCACGCCATCCGCCCGCACCCCGGGCAGTCGGCCTCGGCGGCGAACATCCACCGGCTGTTGCAGGACTCCCGGGTGATGGACTCGCACCGCGACGACCTGGCGCACGCGGTGCAGGACGCGTACTCGATGCGGTGCGCGCCGCAGGTCGCCGGGGCGGCCCGGGACACGCTGGACTTCGTCCGCACGGTGGCCGGCCGGGAGCTGGTCTCGGTCGTGGACAACCCCGTGGTGCTGCCCGACGGCCGCGTCGAGTCGACCGGGAACTTCCACGGCGCGCCGCTCGGCTTCGCCGCCGACTTCCTGGCCATCGCCGCCGCCGAGGTGGGCGCGATCGCCGAGCGCCGGGTGGACCGGCTGCTCGACGTCACCCGGTCCCGCGACCTGCCGGCGTTCCTCTCCCCCGACGCCGGGGTCAACTCCGGGCTGATGATCGCCCAGTACACGGCGGCGGGGATCGTCGCGGAGAACCGCCGGCTCGCCGCGCCCGCGTCGGTGGACTCGCTGCCGACCAGCGGGATGCAGGAGGACCACGTCTCGATGGGCTGGGCGGCGGCCAAGAAGCTGCGCACCGTCCTGGACAACCTGACCAGCCTGCTCGCCGTCGAGCTGCTCGCCGCCGTACGCGGACTCCAACTGCGCGCCCCGCTCGACCCGTCGCCGGCCGGCCGGGCGGCCGTCGCGGCGCTCGGCGGGATCGCCGGGGAACCCGGGCCGGACGTCTTCCTGGCCCCGCTGATGGAGGCCGCCCGGGCCGTGGTGGCCGGGCCGGACCTGCGCGCCGCCATCGAGGGCGAGATCGGCCTCCTGGACTGACGGCCGCCGCCGGGCCACCGTCGCGCCACGGTGGCCCGGGTGCCCGCCGGTGTCAGCCCGCCAGCACCGCCACCCCGATCAGCACGGGCACGGCGGTCACCGTCGACAGCAGGATCGAGTCGCGCGCCAGGACCGTGCCCCGGCCGTAGCGGACCGCGTACACGAAGACGTTCTGCGCCGTCGGCAGGGCGGCGGTGACCGTGCAGGCCAGCACCAGGGCGGCCGGCAGCCCCATCGCGAAGCGCGCGACGAGGTAGGCGACGGCGGGCTGGGCCACGGTCTTGAGGACGACCGCGAGGCGTACGTCCCGACCGGTGTCGCCGGAGCCGGGCCGCGGCGCGCCGTGCAGGGAGACGCCGTACGCGATCAGCGTGGCGGGAACCGCCATCGCCGCGACGAGTTCGATCGGCCGCAGCACCGGTTCCGGCGGCAGCCACCCCGTCAGGCTGGCCGCGACGCCCAGCGCGCACGCGACGGTGACCGGGTTCGTGAGCGGCTGGAGCACCACGGAGCCGGGCGACGGTCGTCTCTTCGCCGTGGCCGCCTCGAGGAGGGCGAACGCGACCGGCGTCACCACGACCAGCTGGAACATCAGGACGGGCGCGACGAACGAGGCGTCGCCGAGGACGTAGACGGCGACCGGGATGCCGATGTTCGCCGCGTTGACGTACGACGAGGCCAGCGCCCCGATCGTCGCCTCCGCGACGGAGCGGCGCCAGCAGAGCCGCGCGACGGCCACGTACAGCGACGCCACGGCGGTGGTGCTCGCCACCGTCACGACCAGGGCGGACGAGACGATCGCGGGCACGTCGGCCCGGGCCACCGTCTGGAACAGCAGCGCCGGGGTCGCCACGAAGAACGCGACCCGGGAGAGGACGGTGGCCGCCTCCGGCCCCAGCAGCCCGCCGCGGCCGAGCGCGTAGCCGACGGCGATGACGGTGGCGATGACGGCGAAGCCCGTCAGCACCCCTTCCACCGGGGCGGGGCCGTCAGCTCGCGGGCGGCAGCACCTTGGCGACCAGCTTGGCCAGCTCCCGTAGCGCCTTGCCCCGGTGGCTGACCGCGTCCTTCTCCTGGGGCGTCAGCTCCGCGTTGGTGCGGTCCTGCCCGTCGCCCAGGAAGATCGGGTCGTAGCCGAACCCGCCGTCGCCGCGCGGCGCCCGGAGCAGCCGGCCGCTCTGCCGGCCGTCGACCAGGTGCTCCTTGCCGCCCGGCAGCACCAGGGCCACGGTGCAGACGAAGGACGCGGCCCGGTGCTCGTCGGGCAGGTCCGCGATCTGGTCCAGCACCAGCTGGAGGTTCGCCTGGTCGTTGCCGTGCCGGCCGGCCCAGCGGGCGCTGAACACCCCGGGCATGCCGTTGAGGGCCTCGACGGCGATCCCGGAGTCGTCGGCGATCGTCGGCAGGCCGGTACGCCGGCAGCCCTCCCGCGCCTTGATCAGCGCGTTCTCGCCGAACGTCAGGCCGGTCTCGGGCAGCTCCGGGTACTCCTCGACGTCGTCCAGCCCGAGCAGGGCGACGCGGTGCGCGCCGAGCGCGCCGTCGAGGATCCGCTGGAGCTCGACGAGCTTCTTACGGTTACGGGTGGCGAGCAGCACCTTGTTCATGAGAGAAGCGCCTTTCGCTGGGCTTCGGCCAGGTCCACGCAGCCGGCGACGGCCAGGTCGAGCAGGGCGTCGAGCTGCTCGCGGGCGAAGACGCCCGCCTCCCCGGTGCCCTGCACCTCGACGAACTCGCCGGCGCCGGTGCACACCACGTTCATGTCGACCTCGGCGGTCACGTCCTCGGCGTAGTCGAGGTCCAGCCGGGGTTCGCCGTCGACGACCCCGACGCTGATCGCCGCCACCGAGCGGTGCATCACCTTCTCCGGCTTGCCGACCAGCGACTTACGCCCGGCCAGCCAGGTGACCGCGTCGTGCAGCGCCACGTACGCGCCCGTGATCGCGGCGGTGCGGGTGCCGCCGTCGGCCTGGAGCACGTCGCAGTCGAGCACGATCGAGTTCTCGCCGAGGGCCTTCAGGTCGATCGACGCCCGCAGGCTCCGGCCGATCAGCCGGGAGATCTCGTGCGTACGCCCGCCGACGCGGCCCTTCACGCTCTCCCGGTCGGAGCGGGTGTTGGTGGCCCGCGGCAGCATCGCGTACTCGGCGGTGACCCAGCCGAGCCCGGAGCCCTTGCGCCAGCGGGGCACGCCCTCGGTCACGCTGGCGGTGCAGAGCACCCGGGTGCCGCCGAACTCCACGAGCACCGAGCCCTCCGGATGGGTGCTCCAGCCCCGGGTCAACGTCACAGGTCGGAGTTCGTCGGGTCGCCGCCCGTCAGGTCGTGCCATCCCTGCACCCTATGTGGTGCTCCGATCGGTGCGCCCCGGGGTGTCCCGCCCCGGGTGCCGGCGGGTCAGATCTCGTAGCTGGCACCGGGCCGGACGACCTCGAGGGGCCCGTCGAAGGCGCTGCCGGCCGACTCCACGGTGTGCGCCTCGCTGCCCCAGGCGGTCACGAGGTGGGTGAGCAGCAGCCGGCTGACCCCCGCCTTCGTCGCCGCCTCGCCGGCCTCCCGGCCGGTCAGGTGCAGGTCCGGCGGGTTCTCCACGCCGTCGAGGTAGCTCGCCTCGCAGAGGAACGTGTCGGCGTCCTGGGCCAGCCGGAGCAGCGCGTCGCAGGGCGCGGTGTCCGAGGAGTAGCAGAACACCCGTCCGCCGTGCTCCAGCCGGACGCCGTACGTCTCGACGGGGTGGTTCACCCGGTCGACGGTGACCGTGAACGGGCCGATCGGGAAGGTGCCGGGTTCGAGGGCGTAGAACTGGTAGACGTCCTCGACCGTGCTGTCCTCCTGCCCGTACACGGCGGCCAGCCGGTCCGGTGCGCCGGCCGGGGCGTAGACCGGCAGCGACGGGTAGGGGCCGTCCGGGGCGTAGCGGCGGACCACCACGTACGAGGCGGCGTCGAGGATGTGGTCGCAGTGCAGGTGGGTGAGAATGATGGCGTCCGGTGCGTGCAGCCCGGCGTAGCGCTGGAGGTTGGACAGCGAGCCGGAGCCGAAGTCGACCAGCAGGCGGAAGCCGTCCGCCTCGACGAGGTAGGCCGAGCAGGGGGACTCGGGGCCGGGGAAACTGCCCGCGCAGCCCAGTACGGTCAGTCGCATCGAGTTATCTCACTATCACGATGCGTAGTATCCGCGCCGACGGTTCCAGTCCCGATGATCTCTGCCGACGCGTACGCCACGCAGGGGAGCCTACGCGCGCCCGCGCGGCGAGTAGAGTCATCCACCGGAAGTTGTCATGAACGTGACACCCGCCCGGACCTCCCCGTCCCGCCCCGTCCTCACCCCGTGACGAGATGACGTCCGGCGGTAGCGCTGGGTGAGCGGACGCACCGCCAACGACTCGACCGACGGCAGGCCGACCGGCCGCCTCGCGGGCCGGGACGGGACGGCCGGACCACCGACGCGGGTCGATGATCCGGCCGCGAGACGTCAGGCCCAGAGCTGACCTTCCAGGGCCTCCTCCGCGTCGGCGAGCGTGCCGCCGTAGGCCCCGGTGGAGAGGTACTTCCAGCCGCCGTCGCAGACCACGAAGGCGACGTCGGCCCGCTGCCCGGCGCGGACGGCCTCGTGCGCCACCGCCAGGGCGGCGTGCAGGATGGCGCCCGTGGAGAAACCGGCGAAGATGCCCTCCACCTCGACGAGCTGCCGGGTCCGCAGCACCGCGTCGCGGGTGCCGACGGAGAAGCGCCGGGACAGCACCGACGCGTCGTAGAGCTCCGGAACGTAGCCCTCGTCGATGTTGCGCAGCCCGTAGACCAGCTCGCCGTAGCGCGGCTCGGCCGCGACGACCTGGATGCCCTCGACCTTCTCGCGCAGGTAGCGCCCGGTGCCCATCAGCGTCCCGGTGGTGCCGAGGCCCGCCACGAAGTGCGTGATCGTGGGCAGGTCGTGCAGCAGCTCCGGACCGGTGGTCTCGTAGTGCGCCCGGGCGTTCGCCTCGTTGCCGTACTGGTAGAGCATGACCCAGTCGGGGTGCTCGGCCGAGATCTGCTTGGCGGTGGCCACCGCCTGGTTGGAGCCGCCCGCCGCCGGCGAGAAGATGATCTCCGCGCCGTACATCCGGAGCAGCTGCACCCGCTCGGTCGAGACGTTCTCCGGCATCACGCAGACGAGCCGGTAGCCGCGCAGCTTGGCCACCATGGCCAGCGAGATGCCGGTGTTGCCGCTGGTCGGTTCGAGGATGGTGTCGCCCGGCCGGAGCCGGCCCGCCTCCTCGGCCGCCCGGACCATGAACAGGGCCGCCCGGTCCTTGATGCTGCCGGTCGGGTTCCGGTCCTCCAGCTTCGCCCAGAGCCGCACCGGCGGCGCCCCGTCGGGCACCGTCGGCGAGAGCCGGGGCAGCCCGACCAGGGGCGTTCCCCCGCAGGCGTCGAGGAGGCTGTCGTACCGCGCCATGGTGACCGCCGCCGTCAGCGGGCGGCGGCGGCCGACCGGGCGGCGGCCCCGCCGTGCTGGGCGATCGCGGCGGCGGCGGCGAAGCCGAACGCGCCACCGGCCACGGCCGGCAGGATGGTCACGCTGTCGCCGTCGTTGAGCTTGGCGTCCAGCGCGCCGAGGAAGCGGACGTCCTCGTCGTTGACGTAGACGTTGACGAAGCGGTGCAGCGCGCCGGCGTCGGTGACCAGCCGGGCCTTCAGGCCGGCGTGCCGGGAGTCCAGGTCGGCGAGCAGGTCGCTCAGCGTGTCGCCGGTGCCCTCGACGATCTTCGCGCCGCCGGTGTAGCTACGCAGGATGGTGGGGATGCGAACTTCGATGGCCATGGTGTCGTGCTCCTCGATGATGGTCGGGCGTGCCGGAAGGTGACGGGACGTGAACGGGTGTGACGGCGCTGGATCAGCGGCCGGAACACTCGTAGTCGACCGTCGCCGGGCTCTGCCCGAACATGTAGGACTGCACGGCGTGCGGGTCCACCCCCGCCTCCACGATCCGGACGGGCTCCTCGGTCACCACGCCGTCGACGATCCGGAAGGAGCGGATCTCCTCCGAGTCGGGCTCGCGGGTGGAGACCAGCAGGTAGTGCGCGCCGGGCTCACCGGCGAAGGCGATGTCCGTCCGGGACGGGTAGGCCTCCGTGGCGGTGTGCGAGTGGTAGATGACGACGGGCTCCTCGTCCCGATCGTCCATCTCGCGCCACACCCGCAACTGCTCCATCGAGTCGAACTCGTAGAACGTCATGGAACGGGCGGCGTTGTCCATCGGGATGTGCCGGGTGGGGGTGTCGCTGCCGGCGGGACCGGCGACCACGCCGCACGCCTCGTCGGGGTGGTCCCGGCGGGCGTGGGCGACGATCGCGTCGACGATCGACCGGTCGATGCTCAGCACGTGCTCCAGCCTAACGCGTACCTGCCGCGACCTTAAGGTGGCGGCGGTCACGCCTAGTCGATCAGGGCGTTGAGCAGGGATTCCTGGAGATAGCCGAGGTACGCGTAGACCGACAGTTGGAACACCCGGCTGGAGGCCGGGTCGACGGCGACGGCGTCGTCGAGCTCCTCGCCGAGGTCGGTGCCGTCCTTGATCTCCAGCCGGACACCCATCGCGAGCCGGGCGTCGTTGAGCGCCCGCAGCCACGCCTCGGCCGCCTCCGCGTCAAGGCGCACCTCGCCCCCGCCGGAGTCGGGCAGCGCGGCGAGGATCGCGCCCGCCTGGTCGATCTTGGCGGTCTTGAGGTCGCCCTCGGTGTAGCGGCGGAACTCGGCGGTGTCGGACGGGTCCTCCGGGTAGACCTCGGGGAAGAGCCGGCCCACCACCGGGTCGCTGTGGTCGAAGCCGTCGGTGAGCAGCCCCACCACCTCGGATGCCACCTTCCGCAGCACCCGCACCTCGTCGACGGCGAAGCTGGCGACGTAACGGTCGCCCTGGCGACGGAACATGCTCACGAGCGGTCCACCGTCGCCCACAGTCCGTACGCGTGCAGCTGCGACGCGTCGTGCTCCATCCGCTCCCGGGCGCCGCTGGAGACCACGGCGCGGCCCTTGTGGTGCACGTCGAGCATGAGCTGTTCCGCCTTCTCCCGGCTGTAGCCGAAGAGCTTCTGAAAGACCCAGGTCACGTACGTCATGAGGTTGACCGGGTCGTCCCACACGATCGTCACCCAAGGCCGGTCGGACGCCGGCACCTCGTCGGTGTCCGGCGTCTCGACAGGTGCAACCTGCGGAGCCGCCATGCCCCCCATCGTGCCACCGGATCCGGCGAACCGAGGAACCGGAACACCGGCCCGGCGTTGATCATCGCGTCCGGCCTGGTCAAACGCGTCGGCGAGGGCGAGCGGCGCCGCCGGCGCGGGGCCGACGCCGCGAGCGACCGGAGCGCCGTCAGGCGAGCAGGATGCCGTGGTCGACAGCATCGGAGAGCACCCCGTCCAGCGAGAGGCGGAACACCTCGAACCGCCGGGACACCTCCCGGGACAGCTTGAGTTCGACCTCGCGCAACGCGCGCTGCGCCCAGGCCCGGGCGGCGTTGGCGTCGTGGTTGCCCGGGCTGCGCCAGTGCTGCCAGCAGCCGCCCGAGAGGGCCACGGCCACCGGCGGGAGCACCTCCGCGCGTTCCAGGCCCGGGTAGCTCGCCAGCGCGTCGGCCGCGCCGTCGCCGGTCAGGTCCGCGACGCCCCCGGTGCTGGTGACCAGCAGCACCCGGTCCAGCTCGTGCGCGCCCTGGTGGTCCGCCAGGCTCCAGCACAGCGGTGCGTGCAGTCGCCGGAGCACACCCGCCGGCAGCGGAGTGCCGAAGACCCGGCCGGCGGCCTCCTCCAGGAGCCCGCGCACCGCCTCGTCGCACTGGGCGGTGGCCAGCAGCGACAGCGCCTCCATCTCCCGGTCGAGCAGCTGCGGCAGGCCGGCGCAGCCGACCCCGAAGACGATGTCCTGCACCACGCGGAGGTGGATGTTCGCCAACTCCAGGGCGAGGTGCTGGCGGATGCGCCGCGAGCAGGACCGGGCCTGCCGGTCGAGCTGCTCCGACCATGCGCCCGGGTTGGCCACCACGGGCACCCTGCCATGCGCCCCGGGCAGCACGGGCGGTTCGGCGCTCGCCCGCCGCAGCCCCTCGTCGGCGGCCCAGCCGACCAGGGCGCGGCGCAGGTCGGCCCCGTCACCTGCCGCCTCGACCGGGAACCAACGGGCCTCGGCGAGCCCGGGAACGGCGGCCAGCAGGGCCGCCCGGTGCGCCTCCACGGTGACCTCGACCGGGTCCACCGGCGCGGAAGCCGACCCGACGGACGCCCCCGTGACCTCCGTCGTGGTCGTGCCCTCCGGCACCGGGGCCCAGCCGCTCGCGCCCGGGGTGACCGCGAAGACGACCCTGACGTCGGCGCGCGCCAGGTCGGCGAGCAGGTGCAGCTCGACGGCGGTGAAGGCCTGGTCGGCGGCGATCACGAAGAGCACCGCCCCGGACCGGCCCGCCGCGTCGAGCAGCAACCGGCCGCCGGCCAGCCCGAGGGCGCCGGTGTCGGGTGTGTCGATGAGGCTGAAGTGCCGCAGCAGGGGCTCGGGCAGGCTCAGCTCGACCCGGCGCGGCGGGCGCGCGAGCGCCGGCCCGGCGGCCAGCCGGTCGGCGCCGTAGGAGTGGGGCTGGCGGTAGCCGGGCACGTAGGCGGCCCGCGTCGGCACCTTGGAGTGGCGCACCACGAGCCAACTTCCGGCGGGCACGGCGAGCATGGCGGGATCGAGCTGGAGCAGGCGGGCGAGGACCTCGCGTCGCCCCGCACCGGCCGGGCCGAGGCCGATCACGGCCATCGGTTCCTCCGGGCGGGGCTCGGTCACCCCGAGCCTGGCGGGCAGCCGCTCCCGGCGGGGCAGGTCGCAGGGTGCGGCCAGGTCGCCGTCGCCCACGTCGACGGCGGGGAGAGGACCCGGCTTCATCGAAAGCGTCCTCCCGTGGCAGGCGACCGGCAGTGGCCGGCCGCGTGGAAACATCCGTGCGAGCACCCGGATGCCGGAAGAGTACGGCTGAGCGGACCCCCGAACCGAACACTTCGAATACTTAGGGGTAACCACCAGACTACTCAACTTCGGTGCGTGACGGCGTGCACGCGGACGGGTTCCGATCGATATGCTGCCCCGATGAGTCGGTGGAGTTTCGTCGGCCGAACGGATGAGCTCAACCGTCTGTTGTCGGCGGTGACCGGCGCGGAGGGGCGGGGCCTCTTCTTCAGCGGCGACGCCGGCATCGGCAAGAGCCGGCTGCTGCGCGAGGGGGTGACCGCCCTGCCCCGCGACGGGTACGCCGTCTGGTCGATCGCGGCCAGCGCGACCACCGCGGCGCTCCCCTTCGGTGGTCTGATCCAGGTGCTCCCGACCGAGCAGCCGCACGGGCTCTCCCCCGCCGGCATCCTGCGCTGGGCGGTCGACGTGCTGCAACAGCAGGCGGCGGGCCGCCGGATCGTGCTCGCGGTCGACGACGCGCACCTGCTCGACCCGCCGTCGGCGGCGCTGGTGCACCTCGTCGCCCGGGCCGACAACGCCACGGTCGTCGGCACGTTGCGCGACGGCGAGCAGCTCCCGCTGCCGATCCGGGCCCTGTGGACCGACGACCTGGTCGACCACGTCGAGCTGAAGCCGCTGGCGCCGGCCGACACCACGCGACTGCTCTCGGAGATCCTGAACGGACCGGTCGACGCGACCTCGGCCGACCGGCTCGGCCGGCTCTCCGAGGGCAATCCGCTGCTGCTGCGCGAGCTGGTCTTCGCCGTCGACCGCGAGGAACTGACCCGCACCTACGGGGTGTGGAAGTGGACCGGCCGGCTTGACCTGGCCCCCAACCTGGCCGACCTGATCGACATCCGGATCGGCCAGCTCACCTCGGGCGTACGCGGGGTGGTGGAGCTGGTCGCTCTCGGCGAACCGCTGGGCCTGCACCTGCTCAACCAGGCCGCCGACCCGGTCGACGTGGAGACCGCCGAGGAGCGCGGGCTGATCGCCGTGGAGCACGACGACCGGCGGACGAACGTGCGGCTGGCCCACCCGCTCTACGGCGAGGTGATGCGCCGCCGCTGCCCCGTCAGCCGGACGCGGCGGTTGCAGGCCCGCCTCGCCGAGCTGCTGGAGCTGGTCGGCAAGCGGCGCCGCGACGACCTGCTCCGGGTGGCCGTCTGGCGGCTCGACTCGGGCACCGCGCAGGACCCGGCCCTGCTGCTCGACGCGGCCGGGCAGGCGTTCGCCCGCTACGACGTACCGCTGGCGACCCGGCTGGCCCGCGCGGCGCTCGACGCGGGCGGCGGCTTCGACGCGGCGGAACTGCTGGCCACCATCCTGATGTTCGCCGACCGGCCGGACGAGGCGATCGAGGTGCTCGACGCGGTCTCCGCCGACATCGAGGGCGACCGGCGGCTGAGCCGTTGGCTGACGGTGCGGGGCATGGTCAGCTACTGGGGGCTGAGCCAGGAGTCCACGGTGGAGGAGATCGCGGCGCGCCGGTCGACCCTGCGGGACTCCGCCGACCAGGCGAGGGTGCTGGCCTTCGAGGGCATCATGCGGCTGCACCGGCTCGACACCGGCCTCGCGTTGCGGCTCGGGCAGACGGTGCTGGACCGGCCGGCCGCCAGCGTGGCCGCCCGGGAGCTGGCCCGCAGCACCATCGCCCACCTCCAGGCCGCGCAGGGACAGCTGCACCGCAGCACCACCGCGATCAACCAGGTGCAGGCCGAGGCGGGCCGGTGGCGGGCGGACATGCCGTACCTGCAACTGGCCCTGGAGCTGGCCCGGGGCACCCGGCTGGCACTCGCCGGCGACCTGGCCGGCATCGACGCGATCGTGGCCGACGAGTTCGCCGACCTGGCCGGGGCCGGGGACTTCCGGCTCGGCACGGGCTACCTGGCGATCCTCCAGGCGTACGCGGCCCGGCTGCGCGGCCAGAGCGACGCGGCGCTGCGCACCAGCCTCGGTGCCTGCGCGGTGCTCGCGACCAGCCGGGTCTACGCGGGCCTGGCCCAGGCCGAACGGGCCCAGGCGGCGGCGCTGCGGGGCGACGCCGCGCAGGCGGCGGAGGCGATGGCGGAGGCCGACCGCACCCACGCCCCCGGCATGGTCGTGCTCTATCCGTGGCTGGAGCAGGCCCGTGGCGCGGTGCTCGCCGCCGGTGGCGACGTGTCCGGCGCCGTCAAGCACCTGACCGGGCTGGCCGACCGGCTGCGCGCGGACGGCTTCGCCGGCCACGAGGTGCACGTGCTGCACGACCTGGTCCGGCTGGGTCAGGCGACCGCGGAGCTGGGTCCCACCTGCTCCGACGGCAGCCGCCGCACGGTCGCGCAGCGGCTCGCCGAGCTCTCCGAACGGGTCGACGGGGTGCTGCCTCCGCTGCTCGCCCGGCACGCCCGGGCCGCCGCGGGCGGCTCCGCCGACGACCTGCTGGCGGTCGCCGACGGCTTCGAGGCGTTGGACCTGGCCGTCTACGCGGTGGAGGCCACCGCCGCCGCCCTGGACCGGCTGCGCCAGCAGCGCTCCCCGGCGGCGGCGGGACCGGCCCGGGAACGCCTCGCGGCCCTGCTCGGCCGCTGCGACCTGATCCGTACGCCGGCGTTGCAGGCGGGCTGCCCGGCGCTGAGCGAACGCGAGTGGCAGGTGGCCCGGCTCGCGGCCGACGGGGTGACCAGCCGGGTCATCGCCGAGCGGCTCTTCCTCTCCGCCCGCACGGTGGAGAACCACCTCCAGCGGATCTACGGCAAGCTCGGCGTCGCCGGCCGGGCGGAGCTGCGGGCCGCCCTGCGGGCGATCCCGGGCCACGACGGCGGCGAGAGCGGGTGAACCCTAGGCTGGGGACGTGAGCACCCTTCGCCCCGCGCTGTTGACCGACCACTACGAGCTGACCATGGTCAGTGCCGCCCTGCGCGACGGCACCGCCGACCGCCGCTGCGTCTTCGAGGTGTTCAGCCGCCGGTTGCCCGCCGGCAGGCGCTACGGCGTGGTCGCCGGCACCGGCCGGCTGATCGAGCTGATCCGCGACTTCCGCTTCGACGCCGACGAGGTCGACTTCCTGCGGCGTACCGGGGTGGTCGACGAGCAGGCCGCCGCCTGGCTGCGCGACTACCGCTTCACCGGCGACGTCGAGGGCTACGCCGAGGGCGAGCTGTTCTTCCCCAGTTCCCCGATCCTCACCGTCTCCGGTGGCTTCGCCGAGTGCGTGGTGCTGGAGACGCTCATCCTCTCCGTGCTCAACCACGACAGCGCCGTGGCGGCGGCCGCCGCGCGGATGGTGACCGCGGCCCGGGGGCGGACCCTGATCGAGATGGGTTCCCGGCGGGCGCACGAGGAGGCGGCGGTGGCCGCGGCGCGGGCCGCGTACCTGGCCGGGTTCCGGTTCACCTCGAACCTGGCCGCCGGGCAGCGCTACGGCATCCCGACCGCCGGCACGGCCGCGCACGCGTTCACGCTGCTGCACACCGACGAGCGGGCCGCGTTCGCCTCGCAGGTCGCCACGCTGGGCAAGGAGACCACGCTGCTGGTCGACACGTACGACATCAGCCAGGGCATCCGTAACGCGATCGCGGTGGCCGGAACCGACCTGCGGGCGGTACGGATCGACTCGGGCGACCTGGCGGTGATCGCCCAGCAGTCCCGGGAGCTGCTCGACTCGCTGGGCGCCACCGAGACCAAGATCATCGTCTCCGGCGACCTCGACGAGCACGCCATCGCCTCGCTCGCCGCCGAGCCGGTCGACATGTACGGCGCCGGCACCGCCGTCGTCACGGGTTCCGGCGCCCCCACCGCCGGGCTGGTCTACAAGCTCGTCGAGGTCGAGGGCCGCCCGGTGGTCAAGCGCTCCGAGCACAAGGCCACCATCGGCGGTCGCAAGGTGGCCGTACGCCGGCACAAGCCGACGGGCACCGCCACCGAGGAGGTCGTCGTGCCGCAGGGCGTGCCGGACCCCCGGCCCAACGACCGGCTGCTCCAGCACTCGTTCCTGGCCGGCGGCGAGCCGGTCGACCGGCCCACCCTGGACGAGTCGCGGGAGCACCTGCGACAGTGCCTGATCTCCATCCCCTGGGAGGGCCTGAAGCTCTCCGCGGGCGACCCGGCCATCCCGGTCACGGTCGTCCCCGCCGACTGAGAAAGGAGCACCCGGTGAGCAACGCGTTGATCATCGTGGACGTGCAGAACGACTTCTGCGAGGGCGGCTCGCTGGCCGTCGGCGGCGGGGCGGGCGTGGCGGCCGGAATCACCCGGCTGCTCGCCGCCGAGCCCGACCGCTGGGACCACGTGGTGGCGACGAAGGACCACCACATCGACCCGGGCGCCCACTTCGGCGACCCGCCGGACTACGTGGAGTGCTGGCCGGCGCACTGCGTGGTGGGCACCCCCGGCTCGGAGTTCCACCCCGACCTGGCCACGGACCGGATCGAGACGGTCTTCCGCAAGGGCGAGTACGCCGCCGCGTACTCCGGCTTCGAGGGGCACGCCGAGGACGGCGAGTGCCTGGCCGACTGGCTGCGCCGGCACGGGGTGGACCGGGTCGACGTGGTCGGCATCGCCACCGACCACTGCGTACGGGCGACCGCCCTGGACGCCGCCCGCGAGGGCTTCGCCACCACCGTGCTGCTGGACCTGACCGCCGCGGTCGCCCCGGAAACCACCGACGTGGCGCTGCGCGCCCTGGAGGGCGCCGGCGTGACGATGCGCGGGGAACCCGTGATCAGGGCCGCATGAGGCGGTGATCCGCCGGCGGGACGGGCTCCGGGCGGCGCCGCGGACAGCGACGCCGCCCGGACGCACCTCCCGGGCGGACAGCGACGCCGCCCGCACGCACCTCCCGGCGACGCGAACGGGCGCCACCCCGGTTGGGGATGGCGCCCGTTCTACGTGGTGCGGAGCGTCAGCGCCGGTCGGCGTCGCTCGCGGTGTCCTCGCGGTAGCTGGCGCCACCGTCGGACTCGCTGGTCAGCGGCTTGGCGCCGCCCTCCGGCGGGCCGGCCAGGCTCTGGCTGCCCGCCGCCAGCTCCGGGAACTTGAGGTCGAACGCCGGCCGCTCGGAGCGGATCCGCGGCATCCGGTCGAAGTTGCGCAGCGGGGGCGGGGAGCTGGTCGCCCACTCCAGCGAGTTGCCGTGGCCCCAGGGGTCGTCGACCTCGACGACCGGCCCGGCCTTGTACGACTTCCAGCAGTTCCAGATGAACGGCAGGGTCGAGATACCGGTGATGAACGCGCCGATCGTGGAGATCATGTTCAGCGTGGTGAAGCCGTCGCCGGGCAGGTAGTCGGCGTACCGGCGCGGCATGCCCTCGTTGCCCAGCCAGTGCTGCACCAGGAACGTGGTGTGGAAGCCGATCATGGTCAGCCAGAAGTGCACCTTGCCCAGCCGCTCGTCGAGCATCCGGCCGAACATCTTCGGGAACCAGAAGTAGATGCCGGCGAAGACGGCGAACACGATCGTGCCGAAGAGCACGTAGTGGAAGTGGGCCACCACGAAGTACGAGTCGTGCAGGTGGAAGTCGATCGGCGGGCTGGCCAGCAGCACGCCGGTGAGGCCACCGAAGAGGAACGTCACCAGGAAGCCGATCGAGAAGAGCATCGGCGTCTCGAAGCTGATCTGGCCCCGCCACATGGTGCCGATCCAGTTGAAGAACTTCATACCGGTCGGCACGGCGATCAGGTAGCTCAGGAAGCTGAAGAACGGCAGCAGCACCTGGCCGGTGGAGAACATGTGGTGCGCCCAGACGCTCATCGACAGGCCGGCGATGGCGATGGTCGCGGCGACCAGGCCCTTGTAGCCGAAGATCGGCTTGCGGGAGAAGACCGGGATGATCTCGGAGATGATGCCGAAGAACGGCAGCGCGATGATGTACACCTCGGGGTGGCCGAAGAACCAGAAGAGGTGCTGGTAGAGCATCGGCCCGCCGGTCGCCGGGTCGTAGACGTGGGCGCCCATGAGCCGGTCGGCGGCCAGCGCCAGCAGCGCGGCGGCCAGCAGCGGGAAGACCAGGATCACCAGGAGACCGGTGACCAGGATGTTCCAGGTGAAGATCGGCATCCGGAACATCGTCATGCCGGGCGCGCGCAGGGTCAGGATCGTGGTGATCACGTTGACCGCGCCGAGGATCGAGCCCAGACCCGAGATGACCAGGCCGACGACCCACAGGTTCGCGCCCACGCCGGGCGAGTGCTCGACGGAGCTCAGCGGCGCGTAGGCGGTCCAGCCGAAGTCGGCCGCGCCACCCGGGGTGAGGAACCCGACCATGGTCATCGTGCCGCCGAAGAGGAACAGCCAGTAGGCGAAGCTGTTCAGTCGGGGGAACGCGACGTCGGGCGCGCCGATCTGCAGCGGCACCACGTAGTTCGCGAAGGCGAACACGATCGGCGTCGCGAAGAACAGCAGCATGACCGTGCCGTGCATGGTGAACAGCTGGTTGTACTGCTCGGGCGACAGGAACTGCAGCCCGGGTCGAGCCAGCTCGGCCCGCATGATCAGGGCCATCAGGCCACCGATCATGAAGAACACGAACGCGGTGACCATGTACATGATCCCGATCTGCTTCGCGTCCGTGGTACGCAGCAGCCGCGCGATGGCCGACCCCTTGACCGGCGTTCGGACCGGCCAGGGCCGGGTCACGACCGGCTTGGGTGCGACGGTGGTCACGAGTGGCCTCCGGTTCTGGGTTGTCCCGCTCGGCACACGCTGGTTATCTGCGGGCCGTCATCCGCAAGGAGGATAGTCCCCGGCAGGTGGCTGCGCCGCGTGGGGTGGTCGGGTAGCCTGCCGCACCCCGGCGCGGGGGCCTCCCGGAGCCTGCCGTCACAGCGGGCCGAGCAGCAGTCGGTAGTGCTCGCCGAAGATCCGGCCGCCGCGCCCACGCAGCAGCGGGTCGCGCAGCGCCGGGGGCACGTCCCGGGTCCGGTTGCGGTCCCGGGTCCGGTCCCGCACCCATCGCGTACGCGGGCGACGACGACTCTCGTACGCCGCCAGCGCCGCCTCCACGTCGGCCCCGGCCGCACGGAGGGACTCGGCGAGCACCACGGCGTCCTCCAGCGCCATCGCCGCACCCTGGGACAGCGTCGGCGCGGTGGCGTGCGCGGCGTCCCCGACGAGCAGCACCCGCCCTCGGGACCAGCACCCCAGCTCCACCTCCTCGGTGGTCGCGACGTGCACCCGGTCCAGCGCCTCCAGCACGGCCGGCACCGGTCCGCCGTAGCCGCCGAAGAGTTCGCGCAGGCGGGCCGTCGGGTCGGCCGGCAGGGTGGTGCCGGCCTCGTCGGCGTAGCAGTGCAGCCGCCCGGCGCCGATCGGCACGACGAGGAAGCCGGCGCGCTGACCGAGCAGGGCGGTCCACTCGGCCACGGGTGGCCCGTCGCGCACCACGGCGCGGTAGACGACCTGGCCGGCTCCCCGGGGTGGGCCGCCGAGCGCGGCCAGGGCCCGGATCGACGAGCGCGGCCCGTCGGCGCCGACGACGAGGTCGTACTCGGTGGCGGTGCCGTCGACGAAGGTGACGCCGACGGCGTCCGGCAGCAGGTCGAGGGTGCGCACCTCGGCGCCGTGCCGGACGGCGCCGCCCGCCCCGGTCAGCAGCACCCGGTGCAGCTCCGCCCGGGGCAGCGCCCGGCACTCGCCGACCCCGGCCCAGAGGGCGTCGAGGTCGACCTCGCACAGCGGCGCCCCGGTGGCGTCGAGGAACCGCTGGCGGTGGATGACCTGCCCGAGCGGGCGGACCGGCCCGTCGAGGTCGAGCCGACGCAGCGCCCGGGCCGCGTTGCCGGGCAGGTAGAGCCCGTTCTCCGCGTTCTCGCCCGGGGGCAGCTTCTCGGTGACGTCGGGTCGGAGACCCACCATCCGCAGCGCCCGGGCCACGGCCAGACCGGCGATGCCCGCGCCGACGACGAGGATGCGCAGGGGGGAGCCACCCATGGTGGTGTACGCCTCCGGAGGGGTTCGGCACGCGTTGGAGGCAAGACACTACTCGGCGCAATCGGCACACACCAGAGTCGATCGTCCCGGTGGAAACATTCCTCGGCGACCGCCGCCACTGCTTCGGGGGACCCGCCTGCCCACCGTGCGGCTCGGGCGTGACAAACCTCACTTACCTCTCCAATACCGCACCCCCGTTGCACAGCGGTTTCAGAGATGTAAATGTGTCGAAGGGTTGTGGGAGCGCTCCCGTCACGCCCCCGGCGACCCGCCCGACGTTCCGTGCCGAAGCCGAAGGAGCACCATGAAACGTCCACTCCGGGCCCTCGCGGCAGCCGCGCTGCTCGCCACCGGCTCGATCGTCGCCGTGGCCCTCGGGGGATCCGCCAGCGCCGACACCCAGATCTGCGAGCAGTACGGCTCCACCACCATCCAGGGCCGCTACGTGGTGCAGAACAACCGCTGGGGCACCACCGCCCAGCAGTGCATCAACGTCACCGACAGCGGCTTCGAGATCACCACCCAGAACGGCAGCAACCCCACCAACGGCGCGCCGACGGCGTACCCGTCGGTCTTCCTCGGCTGCCACTACACCAACTGCTCCCCCGGCACCAACCTGCCGATCCAGGTCAGCCAGATCAGCAGCGCCACCAGCAACATCTCCTACCGCTACGTCAGCAACGCCGTCTACAACGCCTCGTACGACATCTGGCTGGACCCGTCGCCGAAGCGGGACGGGGTGAACCAGATGGAGATCATGATCTGGCTCAACCGGCAGGGCCCGATCCAGCCCATCGGCTCCCCGGTCGGCACCGCCACCATCGACGGGCGCAGCTGGGAGGTCTGGCGCGGCAGCAACGGCTCCAACAACGTGATCTCGTACCTGGCGCCGTCGGCGATCAGCAGCGCGAACCTCAACCTGCTGGCGTTCATCAACGACACCCGCAACCGGGGTGCGATCACCAACTCCTGGTACCTGACCAGCATCCAGGCCGGCTTCGAGCCGTGGCAGGGCGGCGCCGGGCTGGCGGTCACCTCGTTCTCCGCCGCCGTCAACGGGGGCGGCAACCCGACCACCCCGCCGCCGACGACTCCCCCGCCGTCGGGCGGCTCGGGTTGCGCGGTGAAGTACACGCCGAACTCCTGGAACGACGGGTTCACGGCCGACGTGCAGATCACCAACACCGGGTCGGGCACGGTCAACGGCTGGACCCTGAACTACAACCTGCCCGCCGGGCAGCAGGTCACCAGCGCGTGGAACGCCACGGTCAGCCAGAGCGGCTCGGCGGTGACCGCGCGCAACATCAGCTGGAACGGCACGCTCGCCCCGGGCGGCACGGCCAGCTTCGGCTACCAGGGCACGCTGAGCGGGGCGTACTCGTCCCCGACGAGCTTCACCCTCAACGGGGTGACCTGCTCGCGGTCCTGACCTCTGGCCGGGGGCGACACCCCCGGCGAAACCGACGAACGCGACGTCCGCCAGGCCACCCCGGATCCTGGCGGACGTCGCGTACGAGGGCCGGACGATCAGACCCGGGTGAGCCGGACCGCGTCGGCGATGATCAGGCCGGAGGCGGAGCTCCACCGGCTGACCGCGACCCGGTTGGCGTCGCCCGCCGGCAGCGTGAAGGTGCCGAGGGTGCGCCACTGCCCACCGGTCGCCGCCTGGTTGACGACGACCGTCTGGTTGCCGGTGGTGGTGGACACGATGTACGGGGTCGCGGTGTTGTAGCCGCTGACGGCCGGCCACCACGCGTCGACCCGGTAGCTCGCGGTCGCCGGGACGTTGAACTTGTACCAGGCGGCGTCGCTGGCGGCGACCGGGTCCGCAAAGCGGTAGTCGGTGCCGTAGCGCTGGGCCGAGTACGTCGAGGTGCCCCAGTTGGCGCTCGCGGTGAAGCGGCCGGCGGTGGAGTTGTCCACCACGGAGCTCCAGGTGCTGCCGCCCGCCATCTTCGCGGCGACGTCGGCGCGCATCGTGTTCAGGTCGATGAAGGACGGGTCGATCTTGCCGGTGGTGCTCGTCTCGCGGTGGCCCCGGGCGTAGCTGGCGTCCTTGCCCAGCCGCTTGAGCACGGCGGCGGTGGCGGCGATCGACGCGTTGTACTGCGCCGCCGTCATCTCCTGGTTGACCCCGTTGTAGTCGATCTCCCAGCCGATCATCAGCGTGTTGCCGTCGCCGGCGGGGATCGGCCCGCTGCCGCGGCTGACGCCCGCGTGGTTGCAGCGGTTGGCGGAGATGACGTGGAAGACGCCGTGGTAGTCGACCAGCGCCTGGCAGAGCGGGCCGGGCAGGTCGGACCGGCCGTTGATGCAGATGTTGAGCGCCGGGTGCGGGTTGCTGGCGCTGGAGGTGGCGGCGGTGTGGTGCCAGAGCACACCGATCGGGTTGAACGAGCTGCCTGCCGACCGGTTGAGCCAGTCGCCCTCGACGACGACCTGGACGCCCGCCCCCCGCAGCACGTCCACCAGCCAGGGGATGCTAGCCATCAGGACTCCCCGAGCAGGTCGGCGAGGCACTCGGCCTTCGGCGCGGCGAGGGGCGCGGCGCTCGCCGCGGCGGGCTTGGCGGCGACGGCCACCGCGGTGACCAACAGAGCCGACATGCCCAGCACCCCCCGACGGGGAAGACGGGCGGGTCGTGACGCGTTCATGGCGCTCCTTCAGACAAGGGCGGAGGGGTTCCGACTCATCGATGAACTGGTGACGCGCACGGTATATCGTCACGAGCATCTATGTCGATACCCTTCATCTCCCCTATTCGGGCTGAAGGAATTTGGCAACGCGGTCCGGGTACGGCGCTGCGACCCGGTCACGATCCGGGTGGTGGGGAGGGGTCCGTCAGGGGTTGCCGAGGGCGTCGATGTCGCGCATCTCCTCCGCGGTCAGCGCGAAGTGGAAGACGTCGGCGTTGACGCGGATCCGCTCCGGGGTCACCGACTTGGGGATGACCACGATCTCGTGGTCGATGTGCCAGCGGAGCACCACCTGGGCCGGGGAGACGTCGTGCGCGGCGGCGACGCGGGTCAGCACCGGGTCGGCGAGGTCGCTGGTCTTGAACGGGCTGTAACCCTCCAGCACCACCCCGCGGTCCCGGTGCTCCCGGTGCCGCTGCCGGTCGTACAGCGAGGGGCTCCACCGGATCTGGTTGACGGCCGGGTTCTCCTCGGTCGCCTGGATCAGCTCGTCGATCTGCCCGGTGCCGTAGTTGCTCACCCCCACCGCGCGCGCGAGCCCCTCGTCGCGGGCGGCCAGCATCTCCCGCCAGACGGGGATGTTGTCCGTCGGGTTGGCCGGCGGCCAGTGGACCAGCCACAGGTCGACGTGATCGGTGCCGAGCGCGGTCAGGCTCGCCTCGATCGTCTCCCGCTCCCGCCCGACCCGCTCCGGCGGCAGCTTGGTGGTGAGGAAGACGTCCTCGCGGCGCAGCCCGCTCTCGCGTACCGCCCGGCCGACCTCCTCCTCGTTGCCGTACATCGTGGCGGTGTCGACGTGCCGGTAGCCGGCGTCGAGCGCGGCGAGCACCGCGTCGTACCCGGCCTCGCCGGTGGCCTGCCAGGTGCCGAAGCCCAGCAGGGGCATCCGCACCTCACCGGGGAGCGTGACGGTGGGCTGGTCGTCATTGTCCATGCGCGGGTCTTTACCCGTGCTGACCTGCCCCATGCCCGGCGAACCGGACACGCGGGCGGCCGGCGGTCCGGCGCGGATTGCCGGAGAATGCGGGTGTGGCTGACCCGCTGGAGGAGTACCGGCGCAGACGGGACGCGGCGCGCACCCCGGAGCCGGTGCCGAAGCGAACCCCGCGACGCGGGCGGCCCGCCGACGGCGAAGCCCGGTTCGTCATCCAGCAGCACCACGCCCGGAGCCTGCACTGGGACCTGCGGCTGGAGCACGAGGGGGTGCTGGCCTCCTGGGCGGTGCCGCGCGGGCTGCCCCGCGACACCGGCCGCAACCACCTCGCCGTGCACACCGAGGACCACCCGATGGAATACCTCGACTTCCACGGCGAGATCCCGGCCGGCGAGTACGGCGGCGGGCGGATGACCGTCCACGACCGGGGCACCTACCGCTGCGAGAAGTGGCGCGACGACGAGGTGATCGTGGTGCTCGACGGCGAACGCACCGCCGGGCGCTACGTCCTCTTCGCCACCGGCGGCAGGAGCGGGCGGGACTGGATGGTCCGCCGTACCGACCCGCCCCCGGAGGGCTGGACGAGCATGCCGGAGCTGATCCGCCCGATGCGGCCCACCCGCGCGGCGAAGCTGCCGGCGGACGAGGCGGAATGGGGCTACGAGCTGCGCTGGGACGGGGTGCGCGCGGTCGCGTACGTCTCCGGGGGGCGGCTGCGGCTGCTCGCCGAGGACGACGAGGACGTCTCCGGGGCGTACCCCTGGCTGCGGGAGCTGGCCGAGGAGCTGGCGCCCACGGAGGCCGTGCTGGACGGCGTCCTGGTGCGCATCGACACCGCCGGGCGGGTACGGCCGGCGCGCGGCGGCCGGCGGACACCCCCCGACGCCCAGTACCTGATCTTCGACCTGCTCTGGCTGGAGGGCATGACCAGCGTCGACCTGCCGTACGCGCAGCGCCGGGAGCTGCTCGACGGCCTGGCGCTGGCCGGCGGGCACTGGCAGACTCCGCCCTGGTTCCCCGGTGCCGGCCGGGAAGCGCTGCGGACCGGGCGGGAGCAGGGGCTGCCGGGGGTGGTGGCGAAGCGCCTGGACGCGGTCTACGAGCCGGGCCGGCGCAGCCGGCGCTGGCTGAGCATCGACGCGAGCCGGGACCCGGGCTGAGACGGCGAGGAGCATCGTGTACCTGACACACCTTGAGTGCCCACGCTGCGGGCGGGAGCACGACGCCGGCAGGCCGGCCAACCTCTGCGACTGCGGTTCCCCGCTGCTGGCCCGCTACGACCTGGCGGCGGTGGCGAAGGTGCTCACCCCGGAACGGTTCCCGCTGCGCCCCGCCGACCTGTGGCGCTACCGCGAGCTGCTGCCGGTGGCCGACCCCCGGCACGAGACCACGCTGGGCGAGGGCTGGACGCCGCTGCTGCGTACCCCCGACTACGGCGCGGAGATCGGCATCGCCGACCTGATGGTCAAGGACGAGGGGTTGACCCCGACCGGCTCGTTCAAGGCGCGCGGCGCGGCGGTGGGCGTCAGCCGGGCCCGCGAGCTGGGCGTACGGCACATCGCCATGCCGACCAACGGCAACGCGGGCGCGGCCTGGGCCACCTACGCCGCCCGGGCCGGGCTGGGCGCGACGATCGTCATGCCGCTGGACGCGCCGGCCAGCTGCCGGCGCGAGTGCGTGGCCGCCGGCGCCGACCTGCGCCTGGTCGACGGGCTGATCAGCGACGCCGGCCGGCACGTCGCGGGGCTGGTCGCCGGCTCCGGGGGCGCGATCTTCGACGCCGGCACGCTGCGGGAGCCGTACCGGCTCGAGGGCAAGAAGACGATGGGGTACGAGATCGTCGAGCAGCTCGGCTGGCAGGTGCCGGACGTGATCATCTATCCCACCGGCGGTGGGGTCGGCCTGATCGGCATCCACAAGGCGCTGCACGAGCTGCGCGAGCTGGGCTGGATCGAGGACCGGCTGCCCCGCCTGGTCGCGGTGCAGTCGACGGGCTGCGCGCCGATCGTCCGCGCCTTCGCCGCCGGTGAGCAGCGGGCGCGGCCCTGGGCCGACGCGCACACCGTGGCGTTCGGCATCACCGTGCCGGCGCCGCTCGGCGACGAGCTGATCCTCGACGCACTGCGCGCCAGCGCCGGCACCGCGATCGCCGTGGACGACGCCGAGATCCTCGCCGACCTGCGGGACTTCGCCGCCCGGGAGGGGCTGTTGCTCTGCCCCGAGGGGGCCGCCGGCCTGACCGCCGCCCGGCACCTGCGCGCCGGTGGTTGGATCCGGGCCGGGGAACGGGTCGTGGTGCTCAACACCGGCGCCGGCGTGAAGTACCCGGAGACGGTGGACGTGACCGGCGTACCGGTGCTGCCGGCCTGACCCGGCGTCACTCCGTGTCCGGGTCGGTCAGCCGCCAGGCGGCGCTGACCAGGCCGATGTGCGACAGCGCCTGCGGGGTGTTGCCGAGCTGCGCGCCGGTACGCGGGTCGATCTGCTCGCTGAACAGGCCCACGTCGTTGGCGTGCCCGAGCAGCCGCTCGAAGAGCGCCGCGGCCCGCTCCCGCTCGCCGGCCATCGCCAGGCACTCCACCAGCCAGTACGAGCAGAGCAGGAAGCCCGCCGGGTCGGTGTCCCAGCGACGGACGAGACCGTTCCCGGCGCCCAGCTCACGCTCGATCGCGCCGACGGTGGCGCGCATCCTCGGGTCGGTCGCCGGCAGGAACCCCACCAGCGGCAGCAGCAGCACGGAGGCGTCCAGCCCGGCCGAGCCGAACGCGCCGCAGAACGCGCCGATCCGCTCGTTCCAGCCCTCGCGCAGCACGGCGGCCCGGATCTCGTCGCGGATCGCCGCCCAGCGCCGGGGGTCGGCCCGGTCACCCAGCCGCGGCGCGAGCGTGACGGCCCGGTCCAGCGCCACCCAGCAGAGCACCTTCGACGTGAGGTAGTGGCGATCGTCGTCCCGGGTCTCCCAGATGCCCCGGTCGGGCAGGTGCCAGGTGGCGGCCACCTGCTCGGTCAGGCCGAGCACCATCTCGCGCAGTTCCGGGTCGAACACCTCGCCCAGGTAGTCCCGCAGCCGCCAGACCGCCGAGAGCACCTCGCCCGGCACGTCGAGCTGGCGCTGCCGCCAGGCGTCGTTGCCGATCCGCACCGGGCGGCTGCCGCCGTAGCCGCGCAGGTGGGCGCGCTCGTGTTCGGAGACGTCCCGCTCCCCCTCCAGGCCGAAGAGCACCGGCACGGGGTCGGGGCCGACCCGGCCGATCGAGCGGGCCGTCCAGGCGAAGAGCCGGGACGCCTCGGACGGGCAGGCGGCCACCCAGAGGGCGCGCAGGGTCATGGCGAAGTCGCGCAGCCACGAGTAGCGGTAGTCGTAGTTGCGGTCGCCGCCGAGGCGTTCCGGCAACGACGTGGTCAGGGCCGCGGCCACCGCGCCGCTACGCGCGTACGTGAGGCCGGTGAGCACCGTCGCGCTGTGCCGGACCTGCTCCGGGTAGCGGCCGTCGTAGTGGTGCGTCTCGCGGTACGCCTGCCAGGCCCGCACCGTCTCGTCGAGCGCGGCCACCGGATCGAGGCGCACCGGTGGCGTCCCGTACGCCTGCCCGTACGCCACGTCGAAGCCCAGCACCTGCCCCGCGGAGACCTCGAACTCCTGCCGGACGCGGTCCCGCTCGACGTGCGGCGCCGCCCCGCCCGTGTGCAGGTTCAGCACCACCGGGCCGGCCGCTGCCAGCACCCCGCCGTCGGGCTGCTCGTGCAGGTACGGGGTGAGCAGGCCGTACTCCGGGCGGGGGCGGAAGTCGAGCGACATCCGCACCCGCCCGGTCAGTCCCTCCACGACCCGCAGCAGCACGGCCGGGGAGTTCATCCCCAGTTGGTGGCCACGGGCGCCGGACTCGGCGGCGAGCGCGTCGGTGACCGCGACGCTTCCCTCGGGCGTGTGGTGCACGGTGCGCAGCACCAGCGTGTCGGGCACGTAGTCCCGTTCCACCCGGTGCCCGGGCAGCCCGGCGGCGGCCGGCGCCAGCCGCCAGTGCCCGGCGTCCGGGTCGAGCAGGCGGCCGAAGACCGACGCCGAGTCGAACCGGTCGGGGCACCACCAGTCGACCGAGCCGTCCCGACCGACCAGCGCGCCCGAACGGCAGTCGGAGAGGAACCCGTAGTCGGAGATCGCCAGCTGGTCCACCCGCCGCGGGTACCCCGTTCGGGCCGCCTCAGGCGGCAGCGGGCGCGCGGTCAGGAGGTGGGCGGCTCGTCCTCGCCGGCGGCCTCCGCGGCGTCGGCCTCCTCCTTGGTGCGGTGCACCGCCTGGTCGGCGTGCTCGGGCGGCCCGTAGACGGTGTAGAGCACCAGCGGGTTGGGGCCGGTGTTGACGAAGTTGTGCTTGGTGCCGGCCGGCACGACCACCAGGTCGCCCTGCACGACCTCGCGCTTCTCGCCCGCCACCCGGGCCTCGCCCGTACCGCTGACGAAGGTCAGGATCTGGTCGATGCCCTCGTGGACCTCCTCACCGATCTCGCCACCCGGCGGAATGGTCATGATCACCAGCTGGGTGTGCTCACCGGTCCACAGCACCCGCCGGAAGTCCGGGCTCTTCTCTGCGACGGTCGCGATCGTGAAATGCTCCATGCCGACGCACATACCCGCTGTGGCCCGCCGCCACGCCGGGTCTCGCAGATGGTGGAATTCGCCACTCGTCGAGGGTTTCGATCCCGCCGGGACGGGGATCGAGGAAGCAGCCGGCGCACGGTGGCCGGTCGAGCCAGGTCCCCGCCGGCGTACCGCCGTACGGCTGCGATGGTGGGAGACGGCCAGAGCGCGGCGACGTTCCGATCCCCGGATCCGAACGGCGCCGCGCGCTCGTGTCCGTCCCCGCCGCCCGACGGATCCCGGTGCGTCCGGCCAGCACCGGGTCGCGGCTCGGGCCAGCGCCGCGTCGGGGCGCGTCAGGCCAGCACCGCGTCGGGGCGCGTCAGGCCAGCACCGCCAGGTGGAACGGGCGGTCGGCCGGGCGGCCGTCGTTGGCGAAGGTGGAGACGAAGACGGCGTTCGGAATGCCGGTCCGCCCGGCGACCGCGATCTTCCCGCTGGGCGCGACACCCGAACTGCCGGGCAGGCCGACGGTGCCGACGTAGCCGGCGGCCGTGACGTCCTGGTCGAACACCACCTGGTACATCCCGGTCGCCAGCCGGCTGGCGGTGGCCACGCCCAGCCCGCGCGCCAGGCCGCCGGTGGCGTGCACCACCGCGAAGAGGACCCGCGCGGTCGCGGGGAGGCCGACGGTGGCGCAGGTGGTGGTCTCCGCGTCGGCCCGGGCCGCGTCGCCGTCCCGGTGCAGAGGCTGCGCCGCCGGCGTACGCCGGAATCTGAAGCTGGACATCTCGGTCCTCCCTCGTGCCCCCCGGACCGGAGCGGCGATGAGGCAGTTGTGGTGGCTGAGGGGGATCAGCGCCGATCGGCACCCTTTGTGGTCGAACGTATGCCCGAGCGGCGGCCGGAAACCACCTAGGCCGGGTGTCCGATCACGGACAGTCGACACCCACCACACCCCGCCTGACCTGCGCCGGAGCGCTCAGTCGTCGGCGACCGACACCGGCTCCGGACCCACGCAGCGCACCTTCAGCTCGACCTCGCCCGACGGGCCGACGAAGGTGACCTCCACGTCGTCGTCCGGCCCCGGCTCCGCGTCGGAGACCCGGTAGCCCGGCGCGGGTGTCCAGGAGACCAGCCGCACCCCGCCCGGCCCGCACTCGGCCACCGCGCTGCCACCCGCCGTGGCGAAGGCCCGACGCGCTCCCGCCGGGGACGAGCCGCCCGCCGCCGGCGTCGACGGCCCGCCGCTCCCGGTGGCCGTCGGTGACGGCCCGCCGGTCTGCGGGGCGGTGGGCCCCGGGGCGGCCAGGGCCCGCTCGACCTCCTCCTGGCTCAGCACCCCGCCCGGGGTGCCGGCGATGCTCTCCCCCACCAGTCGGATCGCGGCCACCCCGATCAGGGTGGCGACGGCGGCGGTGGCCAGCCACCCGGCGACGGCGAGGAACGAACGGCGACGCATCCCCCGAGTCTCCCCGACGCGAGGTTGCGCCGAGCCCTGGACGGGGCTAAGTGACGGTTAAGGTCGGCCGTCCGCGGCGCGGCGGCGGCTAGCCTGCCACTGTGGCCCGCCTGCTGCTCATCGAGGACGACCTGACGATCCGTACGCCGCTGCTGCGGGCACTGCGCGAACGGGGGCACGCGGTGGCCGCCGCCTCGACCGCGATGACCGGCCTGCGCGACGCGCTCGACGACCGGCCCGACCTGGTGGTGCTGGACCTGGGCCTGCCCGATCTGGACGGCCGGGAACTCCTGCGGATGCTCCGCGCGGTCAGCGCCGTGCCCGTCATCGTCGCCACCGCCCGCGACGACGAGACCGAGATCGTCCGGGTGCTCGACGCCGGGGCGGACGACTACGTGGTCAAGCCGTTCACCGCCGCGCAGCTCGACGCGCGGATCCGGGCGGTGCTGCGGCGCGGGACGGCCGCCGCGCCGGACGGGGACCCGGCGCTGGTGGTGGGCGGGCTGCGGGTCGATCCACGATCCCGCCAGGTCACCCTGGACGGTGCGCCCGTCGAGCTGACCCCGCGCGAGTTCGACCTGCTGCACCACCTCGCGGGGCGCCCCGGACAGGTGGTCACCAAACGGGAGCTGCTCGCCGAGGTGTGGCGGGTCCCGTACGGCGGCGCCGACAAGACCGTGGACGTGCACCTGTCCTGGCTGCGGCGCAAGCTCGGGGAGAACGCGCAGGCGCCCCGCTACCTGCACACCGTGCGGGGCGTCGGGGTCCGGCTCGAGGCGCCGGGGAGCGCCGGATGAGGGCCCGGCTGACCCTGCTGGTCGCCGCGGTCAGCGTGCTGACCCTGGTCGCCTTCCTGGTGCCGCTGGCGCTGCTGGTGCGTACCGTCGCGGCGGACCGGGCCACCGTACGGGCCACGGCGGACGCGCAGAGCCTCGTGACCGTCGTCGGTACCGCCGACGTCGCGACGATCCGGCTGACCGTCGAGCAGTTGGCCACGGAGTCCGAGCGGCCGCTCACGGTGTTCCTGCCCGACGGCACGGTGCTCGGTGCCCCGGCCCCGCGGACGGCCGCGGTGGCGCTGGCGGAGCGCGGGCAGAGCCTCACCGCCGAGTCCGGGCGGGGGCGGGAGGTGGTGATCGCCGTGCAGGGGCGCCCGGACGGCACCGGCGTCATCCGGACCGAGGTCCCGCCCGCCGAGCTGACCGCCGGGGTGACCCGGTCCTGGCTGGCCCTGGCCCTGCTCGGCGTACTGCTGGTGCTGATCGGGCTGGCCGTCGCCGACCGGCTGGCCCGCACCCTGGTCCGGCCGATCGGCGAGCTCTCCGCGGTGTCGCACCGGCTGGCGAACGCGGAACTGGACGCGCGCGTCACGCCCGCCGGGCCACCCGAGCTGCGTGAGGTGGCCGGCGCCCTCAACCACCTCGCCGGCCGGATCCAGGTGCTGCTGGTGCAGGAGCGCGAGGAGGTCGCCGACCTGTCGCACCGCCTGCGTACCCCGCTGACGGCGCTGCGCCTGGAGGCCGAGTCGCTGCGCGACCCGGAGGACGCGGCCCGGGTGACCGCGGCCGTGGACGGGCTGGAGCGGGCGGTCACCGGCCTGATCCGGCAGGCCCGGTGGCGGGTGCCGACGGCCGGGGCGGCCAGCGCCGACGCGGCGGCGGTCGTGGCCGAGCGGGTGGCGTTCTGGTCGGTGCTGGCCGAGGACACCGGGCGGGCCGTGACGCTCGACCTGGCGCCGGGACCGCTGCCGGTGGGTGTGCCCGCCGACGAGTTGGCGGCGGCGGTGGACGCCCTGCTCGGCAACGTCTTCGCGCACACGCCGGACGGCACCGCGTTCGCCGTCCGCCTGGTGGCGGAGGCGGACCGGGTGGCGCTCACCGTGGCGGACGAGGGGCCCGGCATGCCGCCGGGCACCATCGACCGGGGCGCGAGCACCGCCGGCTCGACCGGCCTTGGCCTGGACATCGCCCGCCGCGCCGCGCAGGCGAGCGGCGGCCGGCTCGTCCTGCGCGCCGCGCCCTCCGGAGGTGCGGAGGTACGCCTCGAACTCGGCCCGCCCCGGTCCTGATCCCCGTCCCCTCCCCGCCCCGGCGAGGCGCTCCCGCGACGGCCGGTCCTCCCCCTGCCCGCCCCGGCGAGGCGCTCGCGCGCGACAGCCCGGCCCTTCCCCCGGCGCACCCCGGCGGGGCTTAACCCGGCCTTAGCGTTCGGGCAGCGTGGCGCTATCGGGGCGGGGGTGATCCTGGGAACCAGCAACCGAGGAAGGGTGAACGACATGAAGCGCAAGTCCCTGATGCTGGCGTCGCTCGGAGGCGCGGCCGTGCTCGCCGTGACCGGGGCGGGCTTCGGCGTCGCGGCGGCCGACAACGGCGCGGCCCGGGCCACCACCCTGGCCGCCGCCACCACCGCCCCGACCGCCCCGGGCACCCCGGGCGGCACCGGGAGCGGCGCCCCAACGACGAGCGGCGCGCCGACCACCGGCACTCCGGCGGCGCCCGGCAGCCCGTCGGGCGGCAGCGCTCCGGCCACCGGCGACGACGCCGTCAGCGAGCAGCGGGCCCGCGAGATCGCGCTGGCCCGGGCCGGTGGCGGCGAGGTCGTCGAGGTCGAGCGCGAGGACGAGGACGGCAGGGCCGTGTGGAGCGTCGAGATCGTGGCCGGGCAGACCGAGCACGAGATCGACGTCGACCGGGGCGACGGCAGCGTGGTCAAGGCCGAGCAGGAGCCGGTCGACGACGACGATGACGACCGCGACGATGACGATGACGACGACCGCGACGACGACTGATCTGCCGCTGGTGCCGCCGCCGTCCCGCCACGCGGGGCGGCGGCGTCGCCGTTTCCGGTCGCCCGCCGGGGCAGGACGGGCCGATCGACCCTGTGACTGGCACCGATGCCTGGCTACATTGGGGTATGGTGCCCGCCCACCGGGGCGGGGCGGCGGAACCGGTCTACCGCCCCATCCTCGCCAACCGGCGGGGTGAGCTGGAGGCGCTCGGTCATCTCGACGACGTCGTCGTACCCCTGCTCGCCCCGGTCCTCCGGGTGTCCATCGTGGACCAGTTCACGCTCGACGTGCTTCGTAGGCTGCCCGAGGGGCTGCGCACCGCCGTCGACGTCACCGGCCTGCCCGACGCCCCCGAGACCGAGCTGGTCCGCTGGGGCGTACCGCTGGTGCCGGTGATCGGGCTCGCGGACAGTGACCGGCGCCTGATGGCGCACGGTGCGGCGGCCCGGGCCCACACCCGGGGGGCGGTCGTCCGGCTGCGGGTCGGCCACGACCGGGCCGGCCCCGACGCGGCCACGGCGGCGGCCGAGCGGGTCTGGCGGTTCACCGGTCTGGTGGCCGAGCAGTGCGACCTGCTCCTCGACGCGGGCGACGTGTGCTGCCGGGCCGACGTGCGGGTGGCCGAGCCCCGGATCCGGCGGCTGCTGGAGTGGGCCCGCCGGCACGCCTGGCGCTCGGTGAGCGTGGCGGCGGGCGGGATGCCCCCGGCGTTGTCCGCCCTGCCCACCGACGAGCCGGTACGCCTCGACCGCTGGGACTGGCAGCTCTGGCAGCGGCTGGCCGAGCCCGGCGTCGGCTACGGCGACTACGGTGTCGGCTCCGCCGTGCCCGGCGCGGACCAGGCGGGCGACCGGCTGCCCACGGTCCGCTACACCACCGACGGCGCCTGGTGGGTGTACCGCTGGTCGCGGCGGGGTGGCCGCGGCGACGACCGGTTCGCGGACCTGTGCCGCACCGTGGTCTCGGCGCCGCACTGGCCGGCGGCCGGGGCGGGCTTCTCCTGGGGCGACCACGAGATCCTCCGGCGTGCCCGCCGGGGCGCCGGCGCCGGATCCGCCAGCAACTGGGCGGCGTGGAGCACCTCGCACCACCTCGCGCACGTGCTGGCCACGCTGCCACACCCGGGGCGGGAGTCCCGTCCGGGGCCGTGGCGATCCGATCAGGCGCCCCCGGAGCGGGGCCGTCCCGCCCGGCCGCACCGCGGCGGGGAGCGCCGCCGGGCCGGTTGAGCACCGGGCCAGCGGCCCCCGGCCGAGCGGCGGCGCACCGCCGTCACTGCTTCTCGCGTCACTGCTTCTCGGTGAACCCGAACTGGATGACGCCCTCGTCGTCGACGCTGGCGTCCACCGAAGCGTCGCCGAGCAACTCGGCGGCGTCGGAGTCCAGGAAGATGCGCGCGCCCTGGTTGTCGACCACGTGGTCGCCCTCGACCGGTTCGGCGACCAGCTCGACGGTGAGCGAGCCAGCGTCGGTGTCGGCGGCGATCCGCACCCCGCCGTCCTCGGCGACGTCCTGCTGGTTGGCGAGGTCCCGGATGACCAGCACGGCGTTGTCGGTCATGGTGAGCATGGCGGAACTCCTCGTGGATTCTCGGATTCGCGGTGCGGGACCGGGCATCGGCCCGCGGACGAGCACACGTGGGAGGCGATGGGAAGGGCGACACGCACATCGCCGTCGCGCCTCGGGGCGATTCAGGGCCCCTCCACGGCCTACGGTGCCCCCTGCCGGGGGATCCGTCAAATAGAGCGGATTCAGTGCGCCGCAGGGGCGCCGCCTGGAAGCCGACCCGTCCGCGCCGCACGGACCGGCCCGTCAGACCGGCCGGTCCGTGGGGTGTGACCAGGTCGGGAACGGGTAATCCGGTCCGGCACGCCACGCCCGGCGGAAGATTTCTTTCCATCGACGGTCTTTTCTGGCAGATACCTGCATGGCAGCATCACCCCATGCATCGTCGTCTCTTCCCCCGGACGCTCGCGCTGGTGGCCCTGGTCGCCGCCGCGGCCACGGCGGGCGCGCCCACCGCCACCGCCGAGTCCCCCACCCCCGCGGCGATCCGCCTCAACGGCACCATCGACGCGATCCTCGCCGACAGCCGGCTGGCCGGGGCGCAGGCCGCCGTGGTGGTCAAGGACGCGACCACCGGGGAGACGGTCTACCACCGCAACGGCGACCGCCGGCTGATACCCGCCTCCAACACCAAGCTGCTGACCTCGGCGGCGGCGCTGGAACTGCTCGGGCCGGGCCACCGCTTCAGCACCGAGGTACGCACCAGCGGCGCCCGCCGCGCCGGCCTGGTGTCCGGCAACCTCTACCTGCGCGGCGGCGGCGACCCGACCATGCTGGCCGCCGACTACGACGCCCTGGCCGCGCAGGTCGCCGCCTCGGGCGTCCGGGTGGTCACCGGCAACCTGGTGGCCGACGACACCCGCTACGACAGCACCCGCCTCGGCCCGGACTGGACCTGGGACGACGAGCCGTACTACTACGCCGCACAGGTCTCCGCCCTGACGGTGGCGCCGGACACCGACTACGACGCGGGCACCGTCATCGTCCACGCCGCCCCCGGCGGGACCGCCGGTGCACGACCGGTCGTCACCACCACCCCGGCCACCCGGTACCTGAAGATCGACAACCAGGCCCAGACCGTCGCCGACGGGGAGACGTCGATCTCGTTCGAGCGGGCGCACGGCAGCAACACGGTCGTGGTCACCGGGCAGATCGCGCTCGGCGCCGGGCCGGCGAAGGACTGGGTCAGCGTCTGGGAGCCCACGGGCTACGCCGCCGACGTCTTCCGGGCGGCGCTGGGCCGGCACGGCGTACGGGTGCTCGGCAGGACGGTGCTCGGCCAGCCCACCCCGGAGGGTGCGGCGGAGGTGGGCCGGCACCGCTCGATGCCCCTGGCCGAGCTGGTGGTGCCGTTCCTCAAGCTGTCCAACAACGGGCACGCCGAGGTGCTGACCAAGGAGATCGGCCGCGTCCTCACCGGCGCCGGCACCTGGTCGGCCGGGCTGACGGCGATCAGCGAGTACGTCGCCGACGCCGGGATGGACACCGGCACCCTGCGCCAGCGGGACGGCTCCGGGCTCTCCCGGCGCAACCTGATCCCCGCCGACGAGTTCGTGGACCTGCTCACCGCCGTCCGCGCGGAGCCCTGGTTCGACACCTGGTACGCGGCCCTGCCCGTGGCCGGCGAGGCGGAGCGGTTCGTCGGCGGCACCCTGCGCAGCCGGATGCGGGGCACCCCGGCCGCCGGCAACGTGCACGCCAAGACCGGCAGCCTGACCGGCGTCTCCGGCCTCTCCGGCTACGTCACCGACGCCGACGGGCGGGTGTTGGCGTTCTCGATCCTGCTCAACAACTACCTGGCCTCCTCGGTGAAGACGCTGGAGGACCAGATCGCGATCGCCCTGGCCTCGTACACCGAGAAGGGCGTGACCGGCGCGCGGATCGCGCCCCCGGCGGCGCCCGACGCCCCCCGGGTCCCCGAGGGGCTGGAGTGCGCCTGGGTGAAGCCGAACGCCTGCTGACGGGCCGGCGGGGCCCGGTGCGGGGGCCCCGCCGGCGCTAGGCGCCGGGACGGTGCGGAAGCTCGGCCGCCGGGTCGCCGCGTTCGATGAGCGCGGCGATCTCGGCGGGACGCAGCCCGCGTTGCGCCAGCACCCGGGTGCCCCAGCGGTGCAGCCGGCACGGGTGCGGGCTGGCGTCGTTGCGGCAGACCGTCCCGCCGGACCAGATCCGGGGCGCGTGCACCACGACCGCCCGCACGGCGAACTGGGCGTCCTCCACGGTCACGTACGGCGGCAGCGGGATCTCCCGGAGCACCTCCCCGGCGCCCCGGGAGGCCCTCGGACGGACGGTGCGGGTGGTGGTGCTGCTCATCGGTGACGCCTCCACACAGGATGGTCGGACGTGGACAGCAGAAAGCTACGACAGGCGCGACGCGGCGCGACGGACAAACTGTCCCGAGGCGTGGACGCAGACCCGCTCGCCGTCGCCCGCGCGGCGCAGCGCCGTCGGGGCGGAGCGGCCGCTCAGCCGGCCGCCTGAGCCCGCAGCCGGGCGGCCGTCCGGCTGGCGTCGTAGTCGGGGGCCACGCCGTCGACGATCAGCGCCGCGCCCGGGATGTGCCGGGTGCGCAACGGCAGGATCTCCTGGTACGCCGGCGAGTCGTACCAGGCCCGGGCCCGGTCCGCGTCGGGGAACTCGATGATGACCACCGTGCCCGGCCACTCCCCCTCCCTGACCTCCACCGTGCCACCGTGCACCCGGAACCGGCCGCCGAACGGGTCCAGCGTGGCCTGGATCCGCTCGATGTAGGTGAGGATGTCCTCGTTGATCGGAACGTCGTGCAGATGGGCGAGTGCGAACGCAGGCATGGTGCCTCCCCGGGAGCCGGTCCGCCCGGTCGGACCACCGGGCGGTACGCCGAGTCTCGTGCCAATCCCCGCCCGGCGTCCATCACCCCTGAGGTAAGTCAGTCAGCGCAGGGCGACCGCCTGGAGCCCGACGTTGCCGCAGTCGTCGCTGAAGGCCTGTTCCACCGTCCAGGTCAGCACGAGCCGGCTGCCCTTCGGCGCCTGGAACCGGATGGTGAACTCGGTGGACCGGCTGGTGTGCCGGTCCTCGATCCAAAGGGTCCGGCTCGGGCCGCCGACGGAGAGGCGGGCGTCGAGCCGCCCCCGGGCCATCCACACCCCGGCATACACGCGCACGGTGCGCGCCCGGCCGTCGGCGCTCACCGCCAGCGTGAAGCCGCTGCCGGTGCCGCACCGGTAGACCCCGTGCGGCGAGCCACTCGCCGACGCCACCGGGCTGCCGTCGCGCCAGCTGAAGCTCTCCTGGTTGTCGTCCCAGCCGCCCCGCCGGCCGGTGCCGCCCTCGTCGCGGATCTCGCCGGAGCCGCCGCGCTTGCGGACCGTCGAGTCCGCGCCTCGCAGGCCCCAGTGGATCCAGTCGCGGCTGCCCACCGAGGTCAGGTCCACGTCGGCCGGCACCTCGGCCGTGCTGACGGCGAGCACCGCCGGCACCACGGGCGCCGCCGGGGTGGGCGTCGGCGGCGCCGGGGACGGGGACGGGCTCGGCGGACGCTGCCGGGGCCGCAGCCCGGGCGAGACCAGGCCGGCGTCGAAGTCGCGCCCCTCCAACCCCGGTACGCCGCTCGGGCGGCCTGCACCCGCCGGCAGGCCGCCGTCGGTCTCCCCGCCCGGGTCGGGATCGCCGGTGGTCAGGTACGACACGAGGGCGATCAGGCAGGCGAGCGCGGCGATCCCCTCGACGGCCCACCGGCGGCGTCGCCGCGCCCGGGCCAGCCGCCGCAGGTCGGTGCGGCTGCGTCCGGGCGCCGCAGTCAGCGGGTGGTGGGCCGCGGGCGGGTCGCCGTGCCGCCACGGCCGGATGCGCTGTCGGCTGAGGTCTTCCTCCGCCACCGCCCCTCCACTCCCCGCCGGCCCCGGCCGGACGCGAACGTCCGCTGTGGGCGGTCCCGGTCGGCACCGCCTCGTCCGTCGCGCCGGACGGACGGGCGTGTCCAGTTCGTCACCGGACCGTAGCGGACATCGACCAGGAACGTGGTCTCGGGTCCTGCGGCGCCCCCGGACGCAGTCCGCCGAGGGCCTGTCCAGCGGTCTAGGGGCCCAGCGGGCCCGCTGATCAGCGGATCTCGAAGCCGAGCGCCTGCGCGATCGCCATGGCCTGCGTGGCGTCGACGATCGCCCCGGCCCGCTCCACCGCCGTCGGGTCGAGCGCGCTGAGATCGCTGCCGCGCAGGTCGGCCCCCGAGAGCCGGGAACGGTGCAGCTGCGCGCCGGAGAGATCCACACCGGTGACCGTCGCCCCGGTCAGGTTGGCCCCGGTCAGGTCAGCCTCGCGCATCCGCGCGTCGGTGACGCGGACCCCGCGCAGGTCGGCGCCGGGCAGCCCCACGAACGACCAGTCGCCGCCGGTGACGGTCAGCGGTCGCAGGTCGCACTGGGCGAAGGTGCTGCCCACGAGCTTGCAGCCGGTGAACTCCGCCTCGAACAGGTTGCACCGCTGGAAGGTGCAGCGGGTGAAGGCCGAGTCGGTGTGCCGGGAGGAGTTGAAGCGCACGTTACCGAAGGTGCAGCCGTCGAAGACCGCGCCCCGGCTCACCGCCTCGGTCAGGTCGACGTCGAGGAACGTGCAGCGGACGAAGTGCCGCTCCACCAGCTCCTCGCCGTACCAGTCCTCGTTGCGGAAGGTCTCGTCCTCGGTCAGCTCCGGCATCAGGCCAGGCTACCGAGGGGGACGGCCAGACCCCTTCCACCGTGGCATACCGGCTAGTAGTTTCGGCGGCGTGAGTGTGGCACGCAGCATCGACCCGGACCAGATCGGCTTCGACCCGGCGCGGTTGGCGCGCATCGACGAGCACTTCGGCAGGTACGTCGACGACGGCCGCCTCGCCGGCTGGCAGGTGCTGGTCACCCGCCGTGGCGAGATCGCCCACTCGTCGACGTACGGGCTGCGCGACGTGGAGGCGGGCAGGCCCGTCGAGGCGGACACGCTGTGGCGCATCTACTCGATGACCAAGCCGGTCACCTCGGTCGCCGCGATGATCCTCTGGGAGGAGGGCCGCTTCGAGCTGACCGACGAGATCAGCCGGTGGCTGCCCGAGTTCGCCGACCTGCGCGTCTACTCCAAGGGCACGGCCCTCAAGCCGTACACGGTGCCGGCGGTCGAACCGATCCGGGTCTGGCACCTGCTCACCCACACCGCCGGCCTGACGTACGGCTTCATGCAGACCTCGGTGGTCGACACCATCTACCGGGCCGCCGGCTACGACCTTTACCCGCCCTCGGACGTCGACCTCGCCACGGCCTGCCAGGCGTTCGGCGAGCTGCCCCTGCTGTTCCAGCCCGGCACGGCGTGGGGCTACTCGGTCGCCACCGACGTGCTCGGCCGGCTCGTGGAGGTGGTCTCCGGGCAGAGCCTGGACGCCTTCTTCGCCGACCGGATCTTCCGCCCGCTGGGCATGACCGACACGCACTGGTGGGCCGAGGGCGACGCCGCCGACCGGCTCGGCGCCCTCTACGCGCCCGACCCGCGCACCGGCCGCGCGTTCCGCTTCGACAAGCTGGGCGCCCTAGCGTACGAGAAGCCGCTGCTGCTCTCCGGCGGCGGTGGCCTGATCTCCACCGCCGCCGACTACCACCGGTTCACCCAGATGCTGCTGCGCGGCGGCGAGCTGGACGGGACGCGCCTGCTGGGGCCGCGCACGGTGCGCTTCATGACCCGCAACCACCTGCCCGGCGGGCAGGACCTGGAGACCCTCTCGGCGGGCGGCTTCGCCGAGACCACCCTCGAGGGGATCGGTTTCGGGCTGGGCTTCGCCGTGGTCGACGACCCCGTGCCGAGCCGGGTGCCGAGCAGCCCCGGCGAGTACTACTGGGGCGGCGTGGCGAGCACGGCGTTCTGGGTCGACCCGGCCGAGGAGGTCACGGCCCTGTTCTTCACCCAGCTCATGCCGTCGAGCACCTACCCGATCCGGCCGCAGCTGCGGCAGCTCGTCTACTCCGCCCTGGTCGACTGAGCCGCCCGGCGGTGGTCGCACCGCGTCCACCGCCGCACCCGGTCGCCCCGGGATCACCGTTACGGCACCGGCCGGCCGGGGAGGTCAATAGCCTGGAGGCTGACCACGTCGGGCAGGACGGGAGGCGGTCGCGATGAGCAACATCGTCGTGTTCGGCGCGGGTGGCACCGCGGGGTCGCGGATCACCGCCGAGGCGGTCGGCCGGGGGCACCGGGTCACGGCGGCGGTGCGCCGCCCGGAGGCCACGTCGTACCTGCCGCCGGCCGTCACGGTCGTCACCGGGGACGCCACCAGCGAGCGGAGCGTACGCGAACTGGCGCCCGACACGGACGCCATGGTGGTGGCGATCGGCGGCGGCGAACACGACCTCTGGCTGGACGCGGCCCGCAACCTGGTCGGGGTGCTGCGTGGCATGCCGGCCGCGCCCCGGATCATCCACGTGGGCGGCGGCTCGACCCTGCTCACCCCGAAGGGCACCCGCTACCTCGACGAGCCGGACTTCCCCGAGGACTACCGCGACGCCGCGCGGGGGCAGGCCGACGCCCTCGACTTCTACCGCTCCTCGGCCGACGGGGTGACCTGGACGTACGTCTCCCCGCCGCCGCTGGAGTTCCACCCGGGCGAGCGCACCGGGCACTACCGCACCGGCGGCGACGAGCCGGTGACCGACCACGAGGGCCGCTCGGTGCTCAGCTACGAGGACCTGGCGGTGGCGATCGTCGACGAGATCGAGCAGCCGCGGCACGAGAACACCCGTTTCACCGCCGCGTACTGATGCGGTGAGCCCCGGCACGCCGGCGTGCACCGGTACGGCTCGGGCCGGGGCGGGTCAGTCGGCGAGGCGGGCGGGGAAGCCGCCGGTGGCGATCGGGCCCCAGGCGTCGATGGTGACCCGGATCAGCGACTTGCCCTGACGGACCATCGCCGCCCGGTACTCGTCCCAGTCCGGGTGCTCACCGGAGATGCGGCGGAAGTACTCCACGAGCGGTTCCAGCGCCTCCGGCAGGTCCAGCACCTCGGCGGTGCCGTCGAGGTGCACCCACGGGCCGTTCCAGTCGTCGGAGAGCACGCACGCCGACACCCGTGGGTCACGGCGGACGTTGGCGACCTTGGCCCGCTCCGGATAGGTGGAGATCACCAACCGTCCCTCGCCGTCCACCCCGGCGGTCACCGGGGACGACTGCGGCCGGCCGTCGGCGCGGGTGGTCATCAGCACCACCCGGTGCCGCGGCCGGAGGAACTCGGTCAGCTCGGCCCGGTCGACCCGGGTGTTCGTCGCGATGCTGCGTGCCATCGTTCGTTCCTACCAGGGCGCCCGCCGCCCGGCGACCGCACCAGGCCGCACGGGGCCTCACCGGGGTCGCGGGGCGGTGCGGCGCGCGGCGGGCTGGGCGGGCACCCGGGGGCGGACCGAGGGCCGCCAGGCGCGGCCGTTGGCGTAGATGACCCGGAAGCCGAGGTACGAGGCGAGCGGCGCCCAGTGCGCGGAGCCCATCCGCAGCTCGGCGGCGTTGTGGCGCTGGCCGTTGGCCAGCACGTCGAGCAGGACGGTCTCGAAGGCGGCCGACTCGACCCAGTCCACCTCGCGGGTGTATCCGCAGATCAGTGCCGCTCCGGTGGCGTCGAGGAAGTCCCGCAGCACCGCGTCGGAGGCGCGCAGCACCGAGCAGCTGCCGAAATAGAGCCGGCGGCCGTCGCAGCGGCCGGCCATCAGTTCGGCGACGTCGGCGAGCGCCACCGATTCCCAGTCGGTCAGGCAGAGCCGGCTCGGTTCGCCGTGCATGGCGAAGAAGCCGACCCGGTGGTCGGCGTACTGCTTGAGCAGCCAGCGGTCCACGAAGTAGAACAGCTCGTCGCGGGTGGCCGCGTCCTTGTGGATGAAGCGGATCTTTCCGAGCCGTTCGAGCAGTTCCAGCGTGGGCAGGACGGAACCGCGCTCGTTGAGGTCGCGGTGCCACTGACCCTCGATGCAGAAGACGCCGCCACGTGCCATGCCGCCCCTCCCCGGTCCCGCCGGGCGCTGACGTTACCGGGTCGGACCGGCGTAGGAACATCACCCTTCGTGTGCCGGGCTGCGGCTTTACGCATCATCCGCGCTTTCCCGGCGCCACTGCGCGCCATTGGGCGGTTCGCAATTCGCGTAATGCCCAGGGAACGCTCAGGAACGGTGAATCGTGAGGACAATTCTTGTTAATTGCCGCGAACCGCCCGTAGGCCTGCCAGGGTGGAAATCACGGGACGGGCAGGCCGATGTCCCGGGATGCCACCCCATTCACTCTCCTATCGGGAGGACTTCTGTGCGCGTTAACACCCTGAAACGGGCCGCTGTCGCATTCGCCCTGGCGTTGCCGGCAGCCGCTGTCGCCACGGTGGTCGCCGCGCCAGCGGCCCACGCCGACGGCTGCTACACGTGGAAGCGCAACCTCTACCAGGGGCGCTCCGGCGACGACGTCCGCCAGTTGCAGATCCGGGTCGCCGGTTGGGCCGGCAACCGGGACATCGTGGAGAACGACGGCCGTTACGGGCCGAAGACCGCCGCCGCGGTCAAGCGGTTCCAGTCCGCGTACGGGCTGCGCGTCGACGGCGTCGCCGGACCGCAGACGTACGCGAAGCTCTACGCCCTGCAGGACGACGACTGCACGCCCCGGCACTTCAGCTTCAGCGAGATGGACGACGGCTGCGGGCGTGGAGGCTGGACCGGCGGCCCGCTCTCCGCCGCGCAGACCCGGCAGAACGCGCTGCGCACGATGTGGAAGCTGGAGGCGTTGCGGCGCGGCCTCGGCGACAAGCCGTTGCACGTCAGCAGCGGCTTCCGCAGCCGCGCCTGCAACAACCAGGTCGGTGGGGCGTCGGACAGCCAGCACCTCTACGGCAACGCCGCCGACGTGGTGTCGGGCACCAGCTCGCTGTGCCAGATCGCCCGGGACGCGCGCAGCCGGGGCTTCAGCGGGATCTACGGTCCCGGCTACCCGGACCACGACGACCACGTGCACGTGGACTCGCGGCGCGAGAACGACCGGGACAACACCTCGAACACCACCAGCTGGTCCGCGCCGGACTGCGGCATCGGCGCCGGCAACGACTGAGCCGCCGGCAGGTCGAGCGGCGACGCCGGCCCGGACGGGGGTGGCAACCCCGCATCCGGGCCGACGTCGTGCGGCGGCGAACCGGCGACCACCACGGCGGCCGAGGCCGAGGAGCGCTGCCCCGGCGGGCCGGCGGGCGTACCCCCGCTCAGCTCGCCCGGGGCCAGCGCGGCGCGGTGGCGGGGGGAGCCACCGGCCGGTCCAGGCCGGCGGACCGGCCGCCGGGCGTGACCGCCCGGGGCCGGCCGGGATGGCCGGCGGGGGTGCGTGGCGCCTGGCCGGCCGGCGCGGGGCCGGTCACCGTGAACGGGAACGGCACCTGCACGAAGGGGTTGCCGTGCCGCACCAGGGCGTCGATCTGCCGCTCGTTGAGCCCGTGCCGCTCCAGCACCCGCCGACCCCAGCGGTGCAGCCGGCACGGGTACGTCGCCCCGTCGTTGCGGCACAACGGCCCGGCCGGCCACTCCTCGGCGGCGTGCACCACCACGGCCCGCACCGCGAGCCGGACGTCCTCGGGGGTCAGCGACGCCGGCACCGGCATCTCACCCAGGATCTGGTCGATGGGATCCGTCGACTGCTCACCAAATCGCACGGCAGGCCTCCCGCGGCTCCGGCAGCGGTACGGCCCACCCGCACCACGTCCTCGGCGACTGGTACGGCCGCCGGCCCCGAAAGGTTCAGACCGGGCCCGACGGGTTCAGACCGGCTCAGACGAGTCCGGCGTCGTGGACCAGCAGGGCGACCTGGACCCGGTTGTTCAGGTCGAGCTTCACCAACAGCCGCGACACGTACGCCTTGACGGTCGCGACGCTCATGAACAGCTCGGCGGCGATCTCCGCGTTCGTCCGGCCCTGCCCGAGCGCGACGGCGACCTCGTGCTCCCGCTCGCTGAGCCCGGCGAGCCTCCGCCGCGCCCGCTCCCGGCGCGGCTCGGGCCCCGGCACGCCCGGCCCGGTCACGTGGTCGATCAGCCGGCGGGTGACCGCCGGGGAGAGTGTCGCCTCCCCCGCCGCCACCCGGTGCACCGCCCGCACGATCTCGGCCGGCGGGGTGTCCTTGAGCAGGAAGCCACCGGCCCCGGCCCGCAGCGCCCGGAGCACCTGCTCGTCGGCGTCGAAGGTGGTCAGCACCAGCACCTCGGGCGGGTCGGGCGTCGCGCGCAGCGCCTCGGTAGCCGCGAGACCGTCGAGGCGGGGCATCCGGATGTCCATCAGCACCACGTCCGGCGCGCAGGCGGCCACGGCGGCGGGCACCTCGCTGCCGTCGGCGGCCTCCCCCACCACGAGCAGGTCCGGCACCCCACCGAGGATCATCGACAGCCCGGCCCGGACGAGCGCGTCGTCGTCGACGATCAGCACCCGCACCGGCCGCCCGGGGCCCGGCCCGTCCGCCGTCGGCCCGCCCGGCACCGGCCCGGTCACGCCGGCCACGGCAGCCACGCGGCCAGCCGGAAGTCGCCCGATTCGTCCCGCCCGTACGCGAGCCGGCCGCCCGCCAGGCTGACCCGTTCGGCGATGCCCACCAGGCCGGTGCCGGTGCCGGGGATCTCCGGGTTGGTGCCACCGCCGACCGGCCACCGGTTACGGATCTCCACGCTCAGCCCGTCGCCCGGGCCACCGCTCACGTCCACCGTGACGACGGCGCCGGCGGCGTGCTTGCGGGCGTTGGTCAGCCCCTCCTGCACGATCCGGTAGACGCTGCGCCCCACCGCCACGGGCACCCGCTCGACCGCCGACACCACGTCGCGGACCGTCACCCGCACCCCGGCCGCCCGGGACTCCTCGATGAGCGCGGGCAGGTCGCCCAGGGTGGGCTGCGGGCGTTCCGGCTCCTCCTCGGCGGGGGTCTCCGCGCGGAGCACCCCGATCACCGCGCGCAGGTCCTGCAACGCGGCGTGGGCGTTGTCCCGGATCACGCCCGCCGCCTTCGCCACCTCCTGCGGCGCGGCGTCCGGCCGGAACTCCAGCGCGCCCGCGTGCAGGCTGAGCAGCGAGATGCGGTGTGCCAGCACGTCGTGCATCTCCCGGGCGATGCGGGTGCGCTCCAGGTGCCGGGCCTGGGTCACCCGCAGCTGCTGCTCCGCCTCGGCCCGCTCGGCGCGCTCCCGCAGCGACACGACCAACTGCCGTCGCGCCCGGACGAACATCCCCCACGCCAGCACGAAGAGACTGATCAACGCACCCCAGATGGTCGTCTCCCAGTACGACAGGTGCGGGTCCGGACGCAGGTAGCTGAAGGCGAAGTTGGTGGTCAGCCCGCCGGCGGTAATCGCCAGCGCGACGGCCGTACGGCGGTGCACCACCACGGTGAAGTAGAAGATCAGCAGCGGCACCGCCGCCGCCATCGAGAACACGGTCAGCGGCAGGGTCGCGACGGCCAACCCCAGCGGCCACCGGCGACGCGCCCAGACCAGCCCGCAGCAGACGACCCCGACCAGGGCGTCGGCCGGCACCATCCAGCGCTGCGGCAGCGGGGTCGCGAACTCCGGGTCCGCCGCGACCGCGTCGGCCGTGGCGAGCAGGACCCAGCCGAGGGAGAGCAGGAAGCAGAGGCCGTCGACCAACCAGTCGCGGGTGGTCCGCCGGGTCCGCCCGACCGCCTCGGCGAGGGCCCCCGGCAGCAGCCAGGGGTGCTCGGGCAAGGCGGCGCTGGTCACGCCGCCATGCTAGGCACCCGCCCGGGACGGCGGCCAGCTACCAAAGTCGACACCTCGGGTCGACCAAGGTAGCCGCCGGACGAGACCGCCGGCCGCTGCGGCCAGCCGACCGGCGCGGGCACGCTGACCGGCATGATCGACGTGGCACACCTCACCAAACGGTACGGGCGGCACACCGCCGTCGACGACGTGTCGTTCCGCTGCGAGCCGGGCACCGTCACCGGCTTCCTCGGGCCCAACGGCGCCGGCAAGTCCACCACCATGCGGATGATCTGCGGCCTCACCCCGCCCAGCGGCGGCGGTGCCACGGTCGGCGGGCTGCGGTACCGGGACCTGCCCAACCCGGGTCGGGAGATCGGGGTGCTGCTGGACGCCTCGGCCCAGCACGCCGGGCGCACCGGGCGGGAGGCGCTGACCGTCGCCGCCGCCACGCTGGGCGTGCCCCGCCGGGAGGTGGTCGCCAAGCTCGACCTCGTCGGGCTGAACGAGGTCGCGGCGAAGCGCCGTGTCCGGGCCTACTCGTTGGGCATGCGGCAGCGGCTCGGCCTGGCGCTGGCGCTGCTGGGCGACCCGCGCGTGCTGGTCCTCGACGAGCCGGCCAACGGCCTGGACCCGGAGGGGATCTTCTGGATGCGCGGCCTGCTGCGCGACTTCGCGGACCGGGGCGGCACGGTGCTGCTCTCCTCCCACCTGCTGCGCGAGGTAGAGGCGGTCGCGGACCGGCTGGTGGTCATCGGGGGCGGCCGGATCGTGGCCCAGGGCGACAAGGACGAGTTGCTGGCCGGCGGCGGCACCCTGGTCCGGGCGCGGAACGCGGCGGCGCTGCGCGGCGCGCTCGACCGGGCGGGGCTGACCGTCACCGACGGCACCGACGGGCTGCTGGTCCGTGCCGACGCGGAGACGGTCGGGCAGGCCGCCGCCGACGCCGGCGTCGCGCTCACCGAACTGCGGCCCGCCGGCAGCGGCGGCCTCGAACAGCTCTTCCTCACCCTGACCGCCGGCGCGTCGACCCGGGAGGCCGTCCGATGACCACCACCACCGCCACCACCTCGCCCGCCACCGCCCCGCACCGCCAGCCCGACCTGCGCCGGCCGTCGTTGTTCCGGCTCACCGGCGTCGAGCTGCGCAAGCTCGTCGACACCCGGGCCGGCCTGTGGTTGCTGATCGCCATCGGGCTGCTCGCCGCCGCCCTCGTGGTCGTCCAGTTGATCTGGACTGACGCCGCCGACCAGGACTTCGCCAACTTCTTCCTCCCGACGCTGCTGCCGGTCGGCCTGCTGCTGCCGGTGCTGGGCATCCTGTCGGTCACCGGGGAGTGGTCGCAGCGCACCGCGCTGACCACGTTCGCCCTGGTGCCCCGGCGGGGCCGGGTGATCGCCGCGAAGCTGGCCGCGACGGTGCTGGCGGCCGTGGCGTCGGTCCTCGTCGGCCTCGCCGTGGCCGCCGTCGGCACGCTGGTCGCCGGGGCCACCGGCGGCGCGGGCACGTGGCGGTTCGAGGGGACGTTGCTGCTGCACGCGATCGTGTTCCAGGTGATCAACGTGCTGATGGGCGTCGGCTTCGGGCTGCTGCTGCTCAACACGCCGCTGGCCATCGTCGGCTACCTGCTGCTGCCGACGATCTGGTCGATCCTCGGTGGCATGATCCGGTCGCTGGAGGGCCCGGCGCGCTGGCTGGACACCGGCCGGACCATGGAACCGTTGTTGACCCCCGACGTCACCGCCGGGCAGTGGGGGCGGCTCGGGGTGTCGCTGCTGGTCTGGCTGGGCGTTCCGCTGGTCGCCGGGCTGATCCGTACGCTGCGCCGCGAGGTGTCCTGACGTGGCCGGCCACGGCACCCCCACCGTCGTCGACGGCGGCACGGCCGAGCTGGCACTGCTCTGGGGCGGCTTCCCGGTGCTCGGCGCCGGCGCCGGATGGCTGTTGGCCAGGAGCGCGGGATGGATCGGCGAGCTGCCCTGGGCACCGTTCCAGAGGCTGTTCGAGCTGGTCGCCGGGCTCCCCGAGGCGCAGGCCGGCCTCGGCGGGGCGGCGCTCGGGGTGCTGGGCGGCCTGGTGGTCGCCGCCATCGGCACCGCCGAGCGGCTCACCATCGCCGTCGACAGCGAGCGGGCACGGCTGCGCCGCGGCAGCACCACGCGGGAGGTCGGGCGGCGGCAGGTGCACGCGGTGTTCCCCGACGGCGGGCACCTGGTGCTGCTCGGCCGGGACGGCGACGAGTTGGCCCGGGAAAAGTCGGACCTGTCCGCCGCACGGTTGGCCGCCGCCTTCCGCGCGCACGGCTGGCCGTGGACGGACGCCGACCCGCACCGGGACGCGTACCGGCGGTGGGTGCCGGACCTGCCCGGGCTGCCGCCGGGGGCGGACGCGCTGCTGCGGGCCCGGCAGCGGGCGCTCGACAAGGACAGGACCGGCGAGGCGCGGGAACTGCGCGCCGAGCTGGCCCGCACCGGGGTGGTGGTCCGCGACGACCACACACGGCAGTACTGGCGGCTGACCCGCGCCGCCCCGGGCCCCGTACCGCCCGACACGACCTCCGCTGAGCGTACGGGCGACGGCCGGTAGCCCTCGCCGGCCGGGCCTCTCGGCCGGGCCGATCGTTCTGCCGGGCCTCGGAGCCGGGCCGGTCGGTCAACGGGGTCGGGCCGCGTTCCGGCGGGGCTGCGGGCCGGTCACCGACGCCAGGAGTTCGTCGAGGGCGTCGGCCTCGGCCCAGCCGTTCACCGCGACGCGGCCAGTGGCGTCGACGGTCACCTCGACCCGGTCCGGGCTGCGTGACACCTCGTCGAGCAGGCCCGGGAAGCGGTCGTCGAGCAGCACGAACTCCTGGTTGGTGGAGCCCACCCAGGGCCGCCGGGTGTCGATCCGGTCGGCCAGGAAGGGACCGGCGACGAGCAGGTCCGTCGCCGCGAGCAGCGCCGCGACGTCGTCCCGGCCCGCGTCGACCGCGCGGTGCAGCCGGGCCGTGGTGTAGCCGGTGAAGGTCATCACCGAGCGGCCGGCGGCGCGCACCCCGGCGGCGACGGCCGCCAGCGGGGCGGCCTGGTCGAAGGGCTCGCCGCCGAGCAGCGTCAGCCCCTCGGTGCCGGCGTCGAGCACCCGGCGCACCAGGTCGGCGGGGGCGACCTCTTCCCCGCCCCGGAAGCTCCACAGGTGCGGGTTGAAGCAGCCGGGGCAGCGGATCTCGCAGCCCTGCACCCAGACGGCGGTCCGCTCGCCCGGCCCCTCGGCCCGGGTGGCGGCCAGGAACCGGGCCACCGCCACCGTCTCCGCCCCGGTCGGCGGGCGGGGCCCGGGACCGTCGTCAGACATCGAGGACCCGGCCGGGCGGCGGCTGCCCGGGTGCCGGCCCGGCGGGCGGGACGCAGTCCAGGCTGTCGCGCAGGCGGGCGTACTCGTGGGGGGCCAGGTTGGCGGCGGCGGCGAACTCGGCCAGGCTGCCGAAGGAGCCGCGCCGCTCCCGCTCGGCCAGCACCTGGCGTACGCGCTGCGGGTCGAAGCCGGGCAGCGCCGCGAGCGCCTCCGGCCCGGCCGTGTTGACGTCGACCCTCCCGGACTCCCCGTCGGCCCACGGGTCCGACGGCGGCGCGAGCGGCTCGGACCCGAGGGAATCGACGGGCTGGTACGGCGCCATCGTCGGGTCGGCCGGCAGCGGCGGACGACCCACCGGCGCGTTCGGCTGTCCCCCCGGCGACCCGGGCGGATAGGACGGCGGCGCGGGCGGATACGCGGGCGCACCGAACGGATACGCCGGCGACGGGTACCCGGACGGCGAAGGATGCGCCGGGGACCCGGGCGGGTACCCCGTGTGCGAGGCGGGCGGGTACCCCGTCGGTGACGCGGGCGGATACGCCGTCAGCGCGCCGGACGGACAGCTCATGCCCGGGTAGGGGGTGGGCAGCGGGCCGGCGGGAGTCGCCCGGGGGAGCGGAGCCAGCGGGTACGCGCCGGACCGCGCCGCCGCCGTCCTGGCCTGGCGGTCGGCCAGCCAGCGTAGCCACGCCGAGTTGATCAGCGAGGCGTGCATGATGCCGGCGATCCACACGGCGAGCAGCGCGCCGACCGCCCAGTCGCTGACGGTGCTCTCCTTGTCCGTCTCGCCGACGATGATGAACGTCGTCCAGCCGAGCACGGAGTAGACGATGCCGGGGACCCACCACGCCGCGCGGCCGGCCCGCAGCCCCACGTAGATGAACCCGAAGCCGCCGAGGCAACTGCACCCGAGGACGGGCAGCAGCAGCCACCAGCTCTGCAACACCTGCCACAGGGCGCTCGGCCGCGGGACGGCCGGGGGCGGCCAGCCGGGGCTAGGCGCGTTCGACATCGTGCTCCTCCTGCCGCGCGGGCGCGGCGGCACGGGCGTGGTCGGCGGTGTACGTGCTGTGCACCGTACGGGCCGCCAGCAGGTCCTCCAGCACGGCGATGTAGTCGAGGCAGCCGTCGCCGAGCACGTCCCTGGTCTCGGCGCTCACCACGCCCTCGCTGGTCACGGTGACCACGATCCGTGGCTGCCCGCCCGTCACGACCGGCCCTCGACGGCGAACACCAGGCGGACGCTCGCGTCCTCGGCGACCTCCTCGGACTCCAGCCGCAGCCCGGCGGCGGGGGCCTGCTCGCGCAGCCGTTCCAGCACGGCCCGCTGGACCTGCCGCCCGTACGCGGTGTCGATGGCCCGGACCGCCTCGACGGCCCGCTGCTCGTCGACCTCGCCCGTGAAGTGGGCCGACCAGATGCCGTCCTCGCCGCGCCGGAAGCCGGCCCGTACCCCGGCCCAGTCCGCGATGATCGCGTCCGCCTCGGTGGTCACCGCCGCGCCGGTGTCGCGCAGCGCGGCGACGAGCAGCGTCTCGTCCCGCATCCGGGTCTGCACCTGGCAGACGACGCGGCCCTCCCCGTCCCGCCCGGCGGTGGCGGCGTGGGTCGCGGCGACGGCGGCGACGGCCAGCGGCAGGAGTATCAGTGAGACGCTCATCGAGCCCATCCCTTCGTGTCGAGGCCCACCCTAGAACTCGACCGCTCGCCCGCCGTGTCCCCGCTGCGGCCCCGGGCCGCCCGGACGCGGGCCGCCGGGAGCGCCGGAACGACCGCCGAGGTCCCAGTCCTCGGCGGCGGTGGCGGCGACGGCACGGGCGTCGGCCCAGGAGCGTACGGCATCGATGCGTTCCGCCTGGGTGACGCTGAGCGGCACCATGCTGACCAGGGCCCGGACCAGGTCGTCGCGGCGCAGCGGTCGCCGTTCGGCGAAGGCGTCGAAGAGCCCGCCGACGACGGCCTGCTCGATCTCCGCGCCCGAGTAGCCCTCGCTGAGCCCGGCAAGCTCGCCGAGCAGGTCGTCGTCGCAGGTCAGGGCACCGGCTGCGGCCGGGTTGCGCAGCCGCCGGGCGAGGTGGACCCGCCAGATCGACGCCCGCTCCGCCCGCGTCGGCAGGTCGACGAAGAAGATCTCGTCGAAGCGCCCCTTGCGCAGCGGCTCCGGGGGCAGCCGTTCGAAGTCGTTGGCGGTCGCGATGACGAAGACGGGCCTGGCCTTCTCCTGCATCCAGGTCAGGAAGGAGCCGAACACCCGGGCCGAGGTGCCGGAGTCGCCGGTCCCGCCGACGAAGCCCTTCTCGATCTCGTCGACCCACAGCACGCAGGGCGCGGTCGCCTCGGCGGTCCGGATCGCGGTACGCATGTTCTGCTCGCTCGATCCGACGAGCCCGGCGAAGACCCGGCCGACGTCCAGCCGCAGCAGCGGCAGGTTCCACGCCGAGGCGATGGCCTTCGCCGTGAGCGACTTGCCGCAGCCGGGCACGCCGGTGATCAGCACGCCCCGGGGCGCGGGCAGCCCGTACGCCGCCGCCTCGGCCAGCCAGGAGCCGTTCCGCTTGGCCAGCCAGCGCTTCAGGTTCTCCAGCCCGCCGACGTCGGCGAGGTCCACGGCGGCGTCGACGAACTCCAGCAGCCCCGACTTGCGTACGGTCTGCCGCTTCTCCTCGTGCACGACCGCGAGGTCGCCGCCGTCGAGCACACCGTCGTTGACCATGGCGCGGGCGAACGCGTTCTCCGCCTCGTGCAGGGTGAGCCCGAGGGCCGCCTTGGCGAGCCGTTCCCGGCCGAGGTCGTCCAGCGCGATCCGGATCCGGCCACCGGCGGAGTTGGCGGCGATCATGCCGTCCAGCACCCGCCGGATCTCCGGTTCGGTGGGCAGCGGGAAGTCGACGATCGTCACGTCCTTCTCCAGCTCGACCGGGATGTGCAGCACCGGCGAGACCAGGACGAGGGTGCGCGGCACCGGGCCGGACTTGAACGCCGCCACCACGTCGCGCAGCCGGCGGACCACCCCGGGGTTGCCCGGCCGGTCGCCGCTGCCGTGGGCGGGGTGCAGGTCCTTGAAGATCAGCACGCTGGGATGTTCGACGCGCAGCGCCGCCGCCAGCGCGTCGTCGGGATCGGTGGTGCCCTTGCGGGCGACGCCGTCGGGCTGCACGAGCCCCGTCGTCAGCGACCAGGTCCACACCGCCCGGGGCGTACGGACGAGGTTGGCGTCCTGGGCGACGGCGCAGACCTCGGCGATCACCCGCTGTTCCTCGGACGACTCGACGTAGAGGACCGGGAAGCGTGCCTTGAGCATCTGCGACAACGCGTCGCGGAACGGCACCGCCACCGTCGCTTCCTTCCGCCGGGACCCGAAGAGCGACGCGACTCTAACAGTCCACCCGCTCCCGGCCCCGGCGTCGATCACGAGGTCGGCGGCGGCATCTCCCGCCGCCGACCTCGTGACCGCCGTGCATCCCTTCCGTGAGCGGGGGTTCAGGGGCGGGCGATGATCATCACGGCCAGGACCGCCAGGAGCGCCGAGAACGCCGCCGAGGCCAGCCGTCGCCACGGCGGGGCGCCGGCCAGCGGCGGCAGCCCCCGCCAGCGGTACGCGGCCAGGACGGTCCCGGCCGCCGAGAGGCCGACGCCGAGCGTCCAGAGCCAGCCGGGCACCACCGACCAGTTGCCCAGCCGGTGCCCGAGGCCGAGGTAGAGCACCGCCCAGGCGACGGCGGGCGCCAGGGTCAGCCGGTCGGGAGCCCGGCGGACGGCGCCGAGCAGGCTCAACCCGCCGAGGAAGGTGAGCACCACCGCGAGCCCCGCGGTGATCCAGACGGGCAGCGGCGGGCCGTCGCCGTCGGCGTCCCGCGCCGGTACGCCGAGCAGCCGCAGGGCGATCGGCTCGACGCCCTTGTCGGTGTTGCCGAGCACCACCACGCCCCGCCCGGTCGCCCGCTCGAAGCCGAGGTAGGTGCGGAAGCCGCCGGTACCGCCGTTGTGCCAGACGATCTCGCGGTCGCCGTACCGGGTGGTGAACCATCCGTAGCCGACCCGGTTGCGGTCGTCCTCGGTGAAGCGCGGGGTGGCGGCGTCGGCGCCCGGGGCGCTGCCGGCGAGCGTCGCACCGAGCAGCCGGGCCAGGTCCCCGGCGGTCGACCAGGGGCCGACGCCGGCCGGCGCGTAGCCGTCGGCGACCCAGGGCGCGGCCGGGCGACCGCCGGCCGTCGAGCCCTCGGCGTGCCCGGGCGGCAGGGCGTCGGCGTCGGTCGCCACCACGGTCGAGGTCATGCCGAGCGGTCGCAGCAGTTCCCGGTCGAGCAGCTCCGGGTACGAGGTGCCGGCCCGGGTGGCGAGCGCCTGCCCGAGCAGGGCCATCCCCAGGTTGGAGTAGTGGACCTCGCCGCGCCCGTCGCCGGGCTCCGCCCTGCCGGCGGCGTCGACGAGCCGACGCGCGTCCCGACCGGCGTACGGGTTGCCGCCGGTGACGTTCGCCCACCAGGTGTCGACCACGTCCCCGACCGAGGTGACCCCGAGCCGGGGCAGGCCGGAGCGGTGGCTGGCCAGCTCCGCGAGGGTGATCCCGCGGGCGGGCCCGGTCAGCGCGGGCAGCAGGGCGCCGACCGGCTCGTCGGGGCGTACCGCGTTGGTCGCGACCTGCCGGGCGAGGAGCATCCCGGTCATCGCCTTGGTGATCGAGCCGATCTCGAACGGGGTGCCCGGCTCCACCGGCCGACCGGCCGGGTCGCGGTCGCCGAGGCCGGCGGTGCGGACGAGGCCGTTCTCCAGCACGGCGACGGCGAGGCCCCGGTGGCCCTCCGGGTCGGGCACCGCCGCGCGGACGTCGGCGGCCAGCGCGGCGTCGCCGGTGCTCTGCCCGCCCAGCCGGGGCGCGCGCGGCATGATCCCGATGGCCGCGACGGCGGCGACGAGGCCGACGACCAGGGCGAGGACGGTTGGCTTGCGCATGCGGCATCCCTCCGGCGGGGGCTTTCGGTGGGCGGCGTCCACCGGCCCGGCGAGGCGTCAACCGGGCGGCGGGCGGATGGTCGACGGCGGGCGACGGACGCGGCGGGTCAGCGGCGGGCGGCGGTGAGGATGGCCAGCAGCGGCACGACCCGCTCGGCCGGGACGGCGTAGCGGCCCCTGCCGGCGCTGTGCAGCCAGCCGGCGGCGGTGAGCTGGCGCAGGTGGTGGTGCAGCTGGCCGGTGGTGCCCAGGCCCTCGATCTCGGCCAGTTCGCCGGTGCCGTGCCGGCCGCCGAGGATCTCCCGCAGCAGGCGCAGCCGTACCGGGTGCGCCAGGGCGCTCAGCACGCCGGCCAGCTCCGTCCAGTCGCCGGCGAGCACGTCGTCGACCATGCGCCCGTACTGCCAGTCGTAACGCTGGTCGTCGAGACGGACGGTGCCGGTGTAGAGCACCGCGCCGCCACCGTCGGCCGGGATCCGTTGCTTCAGCCCGTCGAGCGCCCAGAAGACGTCGCCGGCCGCCGGCGCCGCCTCGGCCGGGGGCGTCGCCGGCCCGAGGCGCTCCGTCAGGGCGGCGACCTGCGCCTCCAGCGCACACAGCCGGTCTTCGATCTCCGTCATGCATCGATAATACGAACATACGTAGTTACGAGCAAGGGCGGATCGCCGGAGCGGGTGCCGCGCCGATCCGCCGGCCCGCTACCGTTCCCGGTCTGGGGAGGTGCCGGTGTACGTCGTGTCCGTGATCAACTACAAGGGCGGGGTCGGTAAGACCACCGTGACCGCCAACCTCGGTGCCGAACTGGCCAACCGGGGGATGCAGGTGCTGCTCATCGACCTCGATCCGCAGGCCAGCCTCACGTTCGGCTTCTACGACCCCGACGACTGGCGGGACCGGCTGCGCGACGGCCGGACGGTGAAGCGCTGGTACGACGGCCTGCGCGGGGACACCCCCGCGACGACCCTGGGCGAGCTGGTCGTCTCCCCCGGCCCGGCGAACGCGCGGCTCACCGGCACGGGCCGGCTCGACCTGATCGCGTCCCACCTCCAGCTCGTCGACATCGACCTGGCGCTGGCGCGGGCCGTGGCCGACGGCGACGAGTACGACGCCGAACTGTTCCGGGTGCGCGGCTCCCTGGCCGAGGGGCTGCACGACGACGCCCTCGGCGGCTACGACATGGTGCTCATCGACTGTCCGCCGAACTTCAACGTGGTCACCCAGTCGGCCATCATCGCCAGCGACCACCTGCTCATCCCGGCAAAGGCCGACTACCTGTCCACCCTGGGCATCGACTACCTGCACGGCAACGTCCGGGAGCTGGTGGACCAGTACAACGCCGACGCCCGGCGGTTCGCCACCACCCGCCGGCACCACAAGGTCGCGCCCGACGTCGCCGGCGTGGTCTTCACGATGATCCAGCTCATGGCGCAGCGGCCGATCGCCGCCCACCAGGGCTACATGGACCAGGTCCGGGCGCTCGGCCTGCCCGTCTTCCCGACCCCGCTGCGGGAGAACGTCACCGCGTTCGCCACGAACGCCCCGCGCGGCGTGCCGGTGGTGCTCCGCGACCGGATCGCCACCCCGGCGGTCCGCGACGAGCTGCGCCAGCTCGCCACCGAGTTCCTCGACCACCTCCAGCCCGAACGGGTCGGGGCGTGAGCGACCCGGCCCGCGACGTCGCCGACCTGGTGGCCGCGCTGCTCCGGGCGCTGCCCGCCGCCGACCTCGCCGCGCTGACCGAGGGTCGGGCCCGGCTCGCGGTGGTGCCGCTCGACGCGGCCCCACCCGCCGACCGGACCATCCCCACCGGGCGCCCGGCCGCCGCCCCCGCGCGCCCGTCGACCCGGCGGGCGGCGTCCGCGCCGGACCCGGCGGCGGCCCGGGCCGCGCTGGAGACCATGTCCCGCCGCGACGACGGTACGGCGTACCTGTCCGGCTGGACCGCCCGCGACCTGCGGGTGCTCGCCGCGAGCCTGGAGCTGCGCGGCGTCGCCGGGCTGCGGAAGGCGGACCTGGTCGAGCGGATCGTCGACCGCACCATCGGCTTCCGCCTCGCCTCCGCCGCCATCCGCCGGCTCTGACCCGGCTGGTTGTGTCGGTGCGCGCGCCTAGGCTGGGCCGTACCGGCGGTTCGGGAGGTCACGTGGACAGGTGGGTCGCGCTGTTGCGGGGAGTCAACGTCGGCGGGGCGACGGTCGCGATGGCCGACCTGCGCCGGCTGGTCGCCGACCTCGGCCACCACGACGTGAAGACGTACCTGCGCAGCGGCAACGTGGTCTTCGGCAGCACCGTACGCGACGCCGAAGCGCTGGCGCGGGGCGTCGAGCGGGCCATCGCCGACGAGCTGGGGCTGACGGTGCCGGTGCTGGTGCGCAGCGGCCGGGAGCTGGCGGCGGTGGCCGGCGGCAACCCGTACGCCGATCGGGAGGACGACCCGACGCGGCTGCTGGTGGGCTTCCTCGCGACCGCGCCCGCGAAGTCCGCCGTGGCCGCGCTGACCGTGCCCGACGGCGAGAACGTCGCGTTCACGGTCACCGGTCGCGAGATCTACCTGCACTATCCCGACGGCGGCTACGGCCGGTCGACGTTCGCCACCAAGCTGGAGAAGCAGCTCGGTGTGGTGACGACCACCCGCAACTGGCGGTCGGTGCGGGCCCTCACGGAGCTGACGACGAGCTGACGGGTCGCGGGTGGCGTCCCGCGACCCGTCGTGCCGTCCTCAGAAGTGGTACGCGGTGTGGTACTCGGGCACGACGACCCGGCTGCGCGGGGAGACCCGGCGCACGGCCACGACGAGCGCGTCGAGCCGCTCGCGGTCCGCCGGCGCGACGGGCACGGGGTTGCGCAGCTCGGTCTCGAAGTTGTCGAAGTGCACCGGCACCACGACCTTCGGCCGGTCGAGGGCGTCCAGCAGCCGCTCGGCGTAGTCGGCGGTGGCGGTGCTGCTCGGCAGCGCCACCATGGCCACGTCGGGGGCCAGGCCGGTCAGGTTCCGCTCGGCGAAGTCGCTCGCGCCCATGAGGAACACCGACGGGCCGCCGGCCACCCGCAGCTGGTAGGCGAGGGTGTCGCCCTCGGGCAGGTCGGCGATGGTCTCCGGCCTCGCCGGCGGGCTGACCCGTACGCCGGGGAACGCCATCGAGTACGACCTGTTGCGGCTGTGCAGGGAGCTGACGACCTCCACGGTGTACGCGCCGAAGTCCAGCACCTCCCCGCCCTTGACCGGGCTCAGCTTCTCCGACGGCAGCCCGTACGCCAGCCCGAGGTGGTAGGCGGTGAGCGTGCCGAGGACCCGGGCGCCGGTGCGCTCGACGATGCGCGGCGTGTCCATGTAGTGGTCCCAGTGGGTGTGCGTGACGAGCACCGTCTCGGCCCGGTCCACCAGGGAGTCGACGACGTCGGTGCGAACCGCCAGCCTGGTGGCCGGGTCGAATGCGCCCCTGAACAGCCCGGTGTCGATCCGGCTGAGGAAGGGGTCCACCAGGACGGTCCGGTCGCCGATGTCGATACGCCAGGCCGACGTACCCCACCAGCGGAAGCTGACCGGGCCGCTGCGGCGGCCGGCCGGGGCGGCGGCGACCGGCGCGGTGACCGGCGGCGCGGCGTGCGCGGGGGCGGTGCGGGTGGCGCCGGCGAGTCCGCCGGCGGTGACCAGCGCGGTGCTGGCGGCGGCGTCGCGCAGGAAGCGGCGACGGTCGATGTTGGGCATGCGGAGATCTCCCCGTCGTGGTGCTGATCGGTCGGCGCCGAGCCAACCAGCACGAACCCCGCCCGGTCCAAGATCGGACTCCGACACGGTCGATATCCGCTGGCGTATCGGGCCAGCTCAGCGGGGTCGCCGGCGGCCCGTCGCGGCGGAAAACTCAGCCGGCGCCAGCCGGCCCGCCGGCGCGCAGGGCCTCGACGGCGACCCGGGCGGCCTCGCCCATCGCCAGGTCCACGTCGATGCGGCGGGTGGCGAGCTGCTCGGCGCGGACGAAGACGGCGACGGCGTACCGGCCGCCGTCGGGGTACTCGGCCACGCCGGCCTCCAGGTGCAGGCCCGGCAGGCTGCCGGTCTTGCCCGCCACCCGCACGCCGGGCGGGAAGCCGGCGGCCAGCCGCGTCCAGAACAGCTGCCGGGCCATCCAGCCACGGACCATCGCGCACGCCTCGGGCGGGCCGGCCTCGTCGCGCCAGATGAGGCCGAGCAGCCGGGTGATCTCCCGGGCGGTGCTCGACGTGGTGTGCGCCGGGTCGAACATCCGCATCGCGCGGACCCGCTCCGGCGGCAGGGTGGGGAAGATCCGGGCGAAGTCCGCCTCGGTACGCGCGCCGACGTCGGCGAGCATCGTCTCGACCAGCTGCCGGGGGCCGCCGACGATCCGGGTACGCGCCAGCCCCAGCTCGGCGGCGAGCATCGGCAGCACGTCCGCCCCGACCCGGCGCAGCAGCAGGTCGGCGGCCGTGTTGTCGCTGACCGACATGGCGAAGTAGGCGAGGTCCCGCAGCGACACCTCGGCGTCGTCGGCGCAGCCGGCGATCCCCCACCCGCCGAGCCGGTCGTCGGCGGTGACGAGGACCCGCTCCCGGGGGTCGAGCTGGCCCGCGACGACCTGCCGGGCGAATTCCAGCACCAGCAGCACCTTGAAGATCGAGGCGATCACCACCTGCTCGTCGGCCCGCAGGGCCACCTCCCACCGGCCGCCGGGCCGCCCCGGCCCCGCGTCCTCGGACCCTCCCGGTCCCCCGCCCTCGGGCCCTCCCGCGTCCCCGGCCCATCCCGGTCCCCCGCCCTCGCCGACCGCGGCGAGGCTCCCGCCGGGCGCGTCGCGGCCGGCCGCGTCGAGGTCGACGGCGTGCAGGCAGCCGGCGACACCGGCCCGTTCGAAGATCTCACCAATGTGTTCCGTCGCCACCAGCGCACGGTAGCCGCCGCCCGCTGCCGGCGTCGGGGCGCTGGCGTAGGGTCCGGCCGTGGACCTGCTCCGGCACCTGCGGCACTTCGTGGTGGTCGCCCAGGAGCTGCACTTCGGGCGGGCCGCCGAGCTGCTCGGCATCGCCCAGCCGCCGCTGAGCCAGTCGGTGCAACGGCTGGAACGGGAGCTGGCGGTGGAGCTGTTCGACCGCTCCCGCCGGCAGGTACGGCTGACCACCGCCGGTCAGCTGCTGCTCGGCGAGGCCGAGGAGCTGCTCGCCGGGGAGGGCCGGCTGCGCAACCTGATGCGCCAGGTACGCGACGGGGTGTCCGGGGTGCTCCGGGCGGGCGTACCGCCGGAGACGCCGGCGGTGACCCTGCGCGAGCTGCTCGACCGGCTGACCGGGCGCGCCCCCGGGCTCGACGTGGACCTGCACGAGCTGACCAGCGGCGAGCAGGAGCGGATGCTGGGCGAGGGGCGGCTGGACGTCGGCCTGCTCCATCACCCCGTCACTGACGACGGGCTGCGCCTCGGCGCCGCCGTCGACGTACCGCTGGGGGTGCTGCTGCCGCGCGCCTCGGCGCTGGCCCGGGGCCGGGAGGTCGAACTGGCGGCGCTGGCCGGCCTGGACCTGGTGACCGCGCCCCGGGCCACCGCGCCCGGCTGGCACGACCACCTGCTGGCGGTCTGCCGCCGGCACGGGTTCGCGCCGGGACGGGTCCGCCCGGCGCGGAACCCGGAGTTCCTCTTCGGGCTGGTCCTGGCGGGCAACGGGGTCGCCGTCGAGCCGGCGGCGACGGCCCGCCGGGAGCCCCGGATCGCCTGGCGGCCGATCGTCGGGTCACCGCTGGTCCGGCGCACCTCGGCGGCGTGGCCGCGCCGGGCGGCGCACCCGGCCGCGCCGATGTTCGGACAGCTCGCGGCGGAGGTGCTCGCCGACGGATCGGAGCCGCCGGCGCCGCCGCCCGCGCCGGCGCCCCGTCCCTGGCCGGTCCTCTTCGACGAGCCGGCCTGAGCGGCCGGCCACCGGCACGGGCCTTCCGCGAGTCGGGCCGTCTCCCGCCGGCGCGGGCCCGTGCGGCGGCGCGGCCCCTCTCGCTCCCCGCGAGCTGTCCGGCGGAGCCGGGCCCGCGATCGGGTCGTTCGTCGCGCGGGCGGAGGCGTTCGTCGTGGTCACCCCCGGGTACAACCACAGCTTCCCGGGCTCGTTGAAACAGGCGATCGACCACGCGTACGACGAGTGGCAGGCAGAGCCGGTCGGCTTTGTGTCGTACGGGTGCGGTTCCATCGGCCTGACGCGGTCGACCAGCTCCGGACGGTCCGCACCGCGCCGCACGCCGTCACGGGTGCACGACGGCGTCGGTGTCGACCTGCTCGACGGGTGAGCCGTCGCCCCTGACGGCCGACCGGTGCGGGCGGACCGCCGACGTCCCGCTGGACCAGCTCCGCTGGTGGGGCCTGGCCCTGCGCGCCGCACGCCCGTACGTCTGCTGAACGTGTGACACATGAGGAAGGCAGGGAGCATGACACGTACCATCGGCCTGGCCATCGAGGCCGAAGGCCTGACCCGGTCGTTCGGGGCCACCCGGGCGCTCGCCGGCATGGACCTCCAGGTCCCCGCCGGCACCGTCTACGGGCTGCTCGGCCCCAACGGCGCCGGCAAGACCACAGCGGTACGGGTGCTGGCGACGCTGCTGCGCCCCGACGGCGGCCGGGCCCGCGTCTTCGGGCACGACGTCGTCACCGAGGCCGACGCCGTACGCGCCCGGATGAGCCTGACCGGCCAGTACGCCTCCGTGGACGAGGACCTGACCGGGCTGGAGAACCTGGTGCTCCTCGCCCGCCTACTCGGGCACGGCAAACCGGCCGCCCGGGCGCGGGCGGAGGGCATGCTCGCCGCGTTCGGTCTGACGGAGGCGGGCGACCGGCAGGTGAAGAAGTACTCGGGCGGCATGCGGCGGCGCATCGACATCGCGGCGAGCATCCTCAACACCCCCGACCTGCTGTTCCTCGACGAGCCGACGACGGGGCTGGACCCGCGCAGCCGCAACCAGGTGTGGGAGATCGTCCGGGCCGTCGTGGCGCACGGCACGACGGTGCTGCTCACCACGCAGTACCTGGACGAGGCCGACCAGCTCGCCGGCCGCATCGCGGTGGTGGACCACGGCCGGGTGATCGCGGAGGGCACCCCGGGCGAGCTGAAGTCGTCGGTCGGTTCCGGCACCGTCCACCTGCGGCTGCGCGATCCCGGGCAGCGGCCGGACGCGGAGAAGCTGCTCCAGGTGGCCCTCGGCGTGCCGGTGCAGCTCGAACCCGATCCGGTCGCGCTGACCGCGCGGGTCGGCGGGGACGGCAGCGACCTCGACGCCAGCGCGCAGGCCGCCCGCGCGCTCGGGGACCTGGCGCGCGCCGGCATCGTCGTCGACGACTTCTCCCTCGGTCAGCCGAGCCTCGACGAGGTCTTCCTGGCCCTGACCGACCATCCCGCCGTCGCCGCCGACGAGCGGGACGACCAGCTGGAGGCAGCCCGATGAGCAACGCCACCACGACCGGGCGCGCCCCGTCCGTCTACGTACCGTCGGCGGAGGCGCTCGCCACCGTCCTGGCGCCCGGCGCGCGACCGCCCCGGCCGAACGCGCTGTCGGCGTCGCTCACCTTCGGCTGGCGCGCGCTGCTGAAGATCAAGCACGTGCCGGAGCAGCTGTTCGACGTGACGGCGTTCCCGATCATCATGGTGCTGATGTTCACGTACCTGTTCGGCGGCGCCCTGGCCGACAGCCCGCGCGACTACCTCCAGTTCTTCCTGCCCGGCATCATGGTGACGAGCGTCGTGATGATCACCATGTACACGGGCGTCGGGCTGAACACCGACATCGAGAAGGGCGTCTTCGACCGGTTCCGGACGCTGTCGGTCTGGCGGCCGGCCCCGCTGGTCGGCATGATCTTCGGCGACGTGCTGCGGTACGTGCTGGCGGCCGTGGTCATCCTCGGCGTCGGGCTGGTGCTGGGGTTCCGGCCCGACGGCGGGCCGGCCGGCGTACTGGGCGGGATCGGCCTGCTGGTGGTCTTCTCGTTCGCGTTCTCCTGGGTCTGGACGTTCTTCGGCCTCGTCCTGCGCAGCGAGAAGTCCGTGATGGGCGTGAGCATGATGGTGCTGTTCCCGCTGACGTTCCTCAGCAACGTCTTCGTCGAGCCCACCACGATGCCCGGCTGGCTCCAGGCGTTCGTCAAGGTCAACCCGATCACGCAGCTGGTGGCCTCGGTGCGCGCGATGATGTCGGGGACGTCGGACGCGTCGGCCACCATGTGGATGCTGCTGTGGAGCGCCGGCTTCGTGCTGGTCTTCGGCACGCTCACCATGTACCGCTACAACCGCCGCTGAACCTGCCGGCGACGGGCACCGCCACGGAGGTGGTGGTGCCCGTCGCTGTCCGGTGGCTGCCTAGGGGTCGACCTGGACGGTGCTGACCGTGCCGCCGGTGGCGGTGACGCGTACCTCGGTGGCGTCGGCGGGTAGCAGCGCCGCGCCGCGCCCGGCGTCGTGCCATTCCCCGGCACCGACCCGGTAGCTCAGCGCCGCGCCTTCGGCGGCGACGAGGACACCCTGCCCGTCGGGCAGCCGCAGCCGCACCGGCAGCGGCGCGTTCCAGTCGATGAACCCGCTGGCCACCGGCCGGAAGGGCGCGCCGGCATGGGCGAGCAGGGCGATCGCGCGTGCGGGATCGTCGTCGTACTGGACGCTCTCAAGCAGCAACTGCCGGCCGTCGGGGGTCGCCCCGTAGACGATCAGGTGGGGAGAAGCCCCGGCCCGGTGCATGCCGCCGTGATCGACGTAGGCGGCGAGCGCGTTCTCGTAGACGTTGCCGACCTGCGCGGCGGGGGTGTCGCCCCACACCCGTTCCGCACCGGGCAACGTGTAGGTGACCGACCGCGGCTGCGGAGTGGCCTTCCGGTCGGCGAAGAGGAGGTGGGCCGCGTTGGCGACGTGGACGATGGTCGTCGCGCTGGCCGCCGTCCTGACCAGGGCGACCGTCACCCTGTCGCGCTGCGGCGGCACCGACAGCACAGCGGCCCCGTCCCGGAAGACCACCGGCAGGAAGGTGCGCTCGATCCGGCCGTCCGCGGCGTACCGGAACGTCGGTGAGAACTCCACCTGGTGTCCGGCGTCGAGCACGACCAGCACGTCGCGGCGCGGCCCGAGCAGCACGGCCGACGAATTGCCGTCGTTGGTGTCGGTCACGGTCTCCCACTTCATGACCCGCGGCCCCTCGGCGGTGGGCTCGACGAACGCGGCATAGCCGATCATCCGGTCGCCGGCTGGCGACACCTCGGGGGTGACGGTGGTCCGCTGCGCGACGTACGCGGCAGGCCCGGCCGGGGTGTTTCCCGCCCAGACCACGTGCGGATCGCCTTCGACGCCGGAGCCGGCGTCCCTCGCCCCGTCCCGCCACGCCTGCCGGACCTGCCGCAGATATCCTCCGTCGCCGGCCAGGTCGCCGCGGGTGGGTTCGTCGAACAGCGGCGAGGCGACCTTGACCGCGGCCCTGTCGTCCGCGAGGTGGAGCGCACCGCCGACGGGTACCGCCACCACGGCCGCGCACACCACGGCCAGGACGGCTCGACGTCGACGCAACCGGCGACGCCCACCCCGTCGCACGTCCTCAAGCAGAGTCGGCGGGTTGACGAGGTCATCGGTCACCCGACGCAGGACACCCTGCACGTCACTCTCTTCGATGGTCATCGCGCACTCCCGGTGTCGCTCGGGACGGACAGGACGAGACTCGATCCGGCCAGCGCCTCCCGAAGGTGGGCGAGGCCCCGGGAGGCGTGGCTCTTCACGGTGCCCTCGGAGCAGCGCAGCGCCCCGGCGACGTCGGCGACCGACAGGTCCTCCAGGTAGCGCAGCACGACGGCGGCGCGCTGCCGGGGCGGCAGGGTACGCAGCGCCGCGACGACCGTCTGGCGCAACGCGATGTCCTCGGCGTGGTCCCGGGCAACCCCGTCGTTGTCCCCCAACGCCTGCTCCGGCCGCCGGGCCCGCCGCCGCCACCGGTTGATCGACCGGTTGACCAGGGCCCGCCGGGCGTACGCCTCCGGGGAGATGCGCACCCGACGCCACCGCACGTACACCTGCTCCAGTACCTCCTGAAGCAGATCCTCGGCCGCGTGTCGGTCGCCGGTCAGCAGATAGGCCACCCGCAACAGCGCCACCGACCGGGTACGGACGAAGTCGTCGAACTCCGCGCCATGCGCGTCTCGCATCTGGCCCTCCTGGTCCCTCAGCCAGCAAGACACCGCAAGGAGCTGCGGGGTTTACCGGCTCTCGATGTCGACTGCCGACCGGCAGCCGAAGGCTAGAGGCGGGGCAGCGGCGCGGGCGGGAGACAGCGGCAGGTGCTGCCCGCGGAGAGGGTGTCGCGCAGCAGGGCGCCGCGGTGACCACGCCGTCGCGCAGATGGCGTACGCGGGGCGCTGGTCCAGTTGCCGGCGAACGTGTTGGCGGGGCGCCGGTCACGTGATCAGGACGCCATGGACCCCTCCCGGCAGCCTTGAGGTCCATGGCGCCCTGATCACGGCTGGGCCCACCGACTTCCCGACACGCCGAGGGAGTCACCTCTTCCGCCGTCTCGCGCCGACACCGCGCGCCCAGGTCAATCGACCGCCACGGCACATCCCGTCGACGGGCCGGCGGTGCCGCCACGGACCACATCGGGCTCCTGAGCTGGGGATCAGTGGACCGAGTCACGGATCAGCCAATGCATCGAGATCAATGCCAGGTGGCAGCCAGTGCTTGCACCCGAAATGCGGCCAGTTGGTTACCTACGAGTAGGTATGATCCATGTCGTGAACATGTGGCGCGTTCGCCCTGAAAACTGAGGTACCTTGGCCTGCGCGCCTCACCGGCGGCAGCCCTGAACGGACGACCACCCCCGCTCGTCCGCCCGCTTTCACTCCTCGTGGAAGGTCCAACGACGGACATGGGTGACGGTCTCGACGACCTCAGAAACTACGTGCTGGATACGACAACCGAGGCGGCTCTGGACGAGTTCGCCAGCGGCCGGGGCGCCACGTGGCGGATGTCCCTGAACGGCAAGCGGCATCGCGGGCGCGGTGGGGCCCACCTCGTACGCGTCGTCGTCGCCGGGGCCCGAGGTCACGACGCGGAGGAGCTCTACGTCAAGGTGCTGCCGGACCAGCGGTCCGCCGAGGAGACGGCTCGGCACCAGGCGGCGATCGACGCCGATCCCGAGTTCGCGGAGCGCCACCTCGTCCGGCAGCCGTACCCCCGCTACCCGGTCGGCGACGGCCGATTCCTCATGTTCCAGGACGTCGCCCGTGGCGCGGAGCACGTGCTCTCCCTCGCCGAAGTGCCGGACGCCCAGCTCGTCGAGGCCTACCGGACCCTCGTCCACAGGTTCCTCAACGTCTGGTGTCGCCGGGAGCAGCGGACGAGCCGCACCACCGTCCACGAGTTCGTGTGGCGGGAGCTGGACGACGCAGGCGCGTGGCGGGAGGTCCTGGAGTCGGTCAGGACGCTGGCTCTGGTCGACCCCGACGCGGACTGGTTCCGGGTGGCGGGGCACGACCAGCCGCTACCCAACCCGCTGCGCCTCGCCGCGTCGAACTCGCCCCTCGGGGACGCCGAACTGGACCAGCGGTGCGGGGCCTCGCACGGCGACCCGCACCGCGACAGCGTCCTCTATCCCGCCACCCGCCAGAGCCTGGTCCGGGTCGACGAGTTCTGCCTCGTGGACCTCCCCCGCTTCGCCACGAACGCGCCCCTCACCCGCGACCTGGTGATCCTGCTGCTGGACGCCGTCCTGCCCGAGGTGGCGGAAGGCCTCGTCGGCGTACGGGCCGACGCGCTGCGGGCCCTGCTGATCGACCCGGCGCCGGAGCCCTCGGGGCGGCTGCCCCTGCTGCTGACCGAGGTGATCAGGTCCTGCTACGCGGTCGGCACGACCTACGCGAAGGACGGTAGCTGGCGCGCGAACTGGCGGGCGCAGTACCTGCTCTCCCTGGTGAGCCAGGCGCTGATCAGCTGCACCTACGAGAACGCCGGGCCGGTGGGGCGCGCGTGGTACTTCCGCCTGGCCGCCGAAGCGGCCGAGGCGTACCGACGGGAGTTCCAGGACCAGGTCGCCCCGCCACAGCAGGTGCCCGTACCGGCGGCACCGGTTCCCGGGGCGCGCGGCCACGATGTCCCCTCCGGGCCCACGGGACCGGACGGCGGGGGGTCCGGACCGATCGACGCCACGGCCCGGCGACCGCATCCGCCTGCCCGTCCCGCCACGCCCGACACCGCGTGGCCGGAGCATCCCGGGCTGCCCGGCGACCCCGCGCCGCCGGTGTGGACGTACGGGGTGGTGCCCATACCCGAGTGGCAGTCGTCCGGGTCCGCCCAGCACGGCCGGCACGGGGCCGCGACCGATCTGCGCCTACCGCACGAGTGGAGCGGCGCGGCGGAGTTCCACGGCCACGTCCCGGCGACCCGCGAACCGCTCGTCACGATCACCGATCACCGGGGCGACGCCGCCCGCGCCGCAGGGCCCCGCCATGCCCGGCGCGATCCGGCGCGCACGCTCCGCGGGGCCCCGCCCCCACCCCCGGGGCGTACGGCGTTCGAGGCGGACGGCATACCGCGCCCACGCCGCCCGCTCGCGCCCGATTCCGTCGCGCCCCGACCGACGCGCCGCCGTACGCGCTCGCTGTGGCCCTCGGCACGCGCGCTGAAGGCGGTGCTGATCGGCGGCGTGTCCCTGGTCTCGGTGGTCGTCGGCGGAGTCGCCGTACTCGTCGTACGCGACGAGCCGGCCACCGGGTTGTACCGGCGTGCCGTGGCCCCGTCGGCCGGCGACGCGAGCGCACAACTCGCCGCTCTCGCGCTCACGGTCGCCGCCCGCCCGTCGCCAGCGGCCAAGGGTCCGTACACCTCGATCTGTCTACGGGTCTGGTCGCCTCCGGCGAACCTCGCGTCCGGGGTCGATCTCGACAGCCACCACGACGAGCAGCTCTGGTGGACCAGCAAGCGCTCCGGCCGGCGGGTCGTCACCCCCGTGGTGGCCGGCCAGCGCTCCGAGCCGCAGGAGTCGCGGTACCAGGAGGGAGAGCTGACGGAGATCCCGCCCGAGCCGTCGGCCGACCCGGCCGAGCTGAGTGAGCAGCTCTCGGCGCAGCTGGACGAGCTGCCGCCGGAGCTGCGCAACGCCGCCGGCCTGATGGAGCTGATCAGCCGCTACCACCGGTATCACCTCCTCGAGCCGGGACAGCACTCCGTCATGCTCCACAAGCTCGGGACGACACCGGGGATCACGGCCCGGGGCAGCTACCTGGACTGGGCCGACCGGCCGGGGCTGGCGTACAGCACCGACGACGGCCAGGGACGGCGGGTGACGCTCCAGTTCGATCGGAACAGCGGGGAACTGCTCAGCCACCAGACGACGAGCGTCGCCGAGAACCTGACCCTCAGCTACCTGCTCTTCCTGGCCAACACCCGCACCGACTCCAGCACCGGCGCCCGGTGCGGGTGACACCGGTACGGCCCGCCGTACCGTCAGCAGCGACGGTCGACGTAGTTGGCCCAGTTCCGGTAGGGGCTCGCGTCGCTGCGGACCCGGTTCGCGGCACCGACGTCGAACAGCCAGGTGCCGTGGTAGTAGAACGAGACGGATCCGCTGGCGAGGTTGTAGTGGGCCGACTCGACGCGGAACTGCCAGTCCCAGGTGGACAGGCTCTGCCGTCCGCAGTCGGAGAGGCGGCCACGAGGGTAGCCGTAGCTGGGCCGGTCGTAGAAGCAGTACCAGCCCTGCGGACAGTCGGCCACGCCATACGTGCCGACCGGGGCGCGGAGGGTGACGACGAACGCGCCATCGCCGTAGCTGATCTCGTTGTCGTTGATCGGCGTGCCGCCGGGGTGCGTCGACAGGTACCGCCGCAACTCCTCGCGGGCGGCCCGGTCGCCTACGTCTGCCCAGGCCGGCGTGGACCCGGTCACCAGGACCAGGGCGCAGGTGACCACCGCCGCGACGGTGGCACGGAAACGGATTGCACTGACCATTCGACACCTCGCGATGTGGGCGCGCAGGGGGCGAGCGACAAGGCCGCCGGCCAGATGGGCCGGCAGGCCACGGGTCGGGCTACGACGATCGGTAGCGCCGTGGCCAGGATAGGAATCGCCGTCGAGTGATCGCCATCGATGTTACGACAGCAATTGCGCACCATTTTGACAACACCCATTTGGAGGGATAACAAAAGGCCGCACATTGCCGTCCGCAAATTACCCGCCACCGCTTGCATGGCCCTCGTCGAACAGGTGCGGGTCGGGTGGGACCGCCCGGCGATCCCGGGGCCGGCGGGAGGGCCGGGTGCGGATCGCCGGGCGGTCCGGCCAGGATGAGGTCAGACGGTGTAGAGGATCTTCACCCCGGTGAGGTTGGTCGCCGAGACGCCCGTGCCCCGGACGCCGGAGTTGAGGTTGCGCCAGCCGGCGTTGCTGGCCGCCTCGTGCACCATGCCCCCGGCCACGGTGTAGACGTACTTGACGCCGTCCATGCTCGTCGCCGCCAACGCGTCCGGGCTGACGCCGGAGATGCCCGAGTTCAGGTTGCGCCAACCGGCGTTGCTGGCCGCCTCGTGCACCGTGCCCCCGACCACCGTGTAGACGATCTTCACCCCGTTGTGGTTGATCGCCGCCAACGCGTTCGGGCTCACCCCGGAGATGCCCGAGTTCAGGTTGCGCCAACCGTTGTTGCTCGCCGCCTCGTGCACCATGCCCCCGACCACGGTGTAGACGTACTTCACACCGCCGACCGCGATCGCCGCCAACGCGTTCGCGCTCACCCCGGAGATGCCCGAGTTCAGGTTGCGCCAACCGTTGTTGCTCGCCGCCTCGTGCACCGTGCCCCCGACCACGGTGTAGATGTACTTCACGCCGTCGACGTTGATCACGGCGAGGGCGTTGTTGCTGACCCCCGAGATGCCCGTCCACAGGTTGCGCCAGCCGGTGTCGCTGGACGCCTCGTACACCCGGCCGTCGTTGACCGTGTAGAGCAGCTTGTTGGTGCCCATGACCATCGACGCGGTGGCCGAGCCGGTGATGCTGTTGACCGGCAGCATCTGCCAGCCGCTGTGGCTGCCGGACTCGTACACCTGGCGGTTGGAGCTGACCTGCCCACAGTTCTGGCTGGTCATGTTCCGGGCCGGCGAGGTGGGGCCGGAGACGTAGAGCGGCCCGGTGTTCGGGCTGCCGTCGGAGGTGATGCCGGAGGGCACGCCGTTGAAGTACGCCTCGGTCTTGACGCCGTCGCGCGTCTGCTCGTAGTGCAGGTGCGGGCCGGTCGAGTTCCCGGTGCTGCCGACCCGGCCGATCTGCTGGCCGGTCGACACCCACTGCCCGGCGCGCACCGGCGGAGACTCGATCATGTGCAGGTAGAGGGTCTTCCAGCCGCCGCCGTGGTCGATCACCACGTACCAGCCGCCGCCGTTGCCCCAGCCGGCGAACGTGACGGTGCCGGCGTACGAGGCGAGGATCGGCCGGCCGTTGCTGGCCCCGCCCGTGAAGGTCATGTCGATGTCGTAGTCGTCGTGCCCGTAGTAGGTGGCCAGCCGCCAGGTCTCGCCGCAGGGGAACGGCATCTGGAAGTTCGGCCGGGGGCCGGCGGCCTGGGCCGGTGCGGCCACGACGGCGATGGCGCCCACCGCGGCGAGCAGCGCGGCGCCCAGGCCGGCGAGCGCCAGCCGGGCCGGGGCGAGGAAGCGGGCGAATGGACCCGTCATAGGGAGTTCCCTCCGAAGCCGGAATTTGATGTTGATGGATGTTAGGACAGCCATCGACATCCGGCGAGAGGGCGGACGCTCCAGCGCGGTCCGGCCCCGGCGGCGGCGCGGCCGGACGGATGACGCGCGGCCGGGGCGGCAGGTGGCGAGCGGCCGGGGCGGTGCGCGCGCGGCCGGGTCAGGCGGGCACCGTCGTCGTGGCCGCGAGCAGGGCGAGGATCGTCTGGTTCGCCTCCCAGCCGTCCGGGAACTTCACCGGCACGTCTAGGTGCACGGTCTCCGTCGACGGGTGGGCGTCCAGCAGCTCGCCGATCCCGGCGCGCGCCACCACGACGCACGCGTGGCGGTGCCGCGACGTCAGCACGCAGAGCCGCCCCGACTCCAGGTGGAACGCGGTCGCGTCGCGCCGGCCCGACAGCGGGTGCAGCACGATCGTCACGTCGTACTCCCGGCCCTGGAGCCGGTTGGCGGTGTCGACGGTGATGCCCGCCCCGGCCTCGCCCAGGTGTGCCCGGATGGCCGCGACCTGGTCGCGGTGTGCGGCCCCGACGGCGATCCGGTCGGCGGTGACCGGCGCGCCGCCCGGCGCGTGCTCGCTGACGGCGACCGCGCCCCGCTGGAGCACCCGCAGCGCCAGCGCCGCGCAGGCCGAGGCGGCCTCCCCATCGGTACGCAGGGTGTGCCGGGCCGGCAGCTCGTGCAGCGCCCAGCCGGTGGACGCCGCCAGCTCCACCACCCGGTCCAGCGCGTCGCCCCGCCCCGGCTCCGTGAAGCTCAGTGCCCGGTCGGCGGTGGACGTGCCGGCGCGGAAGCCGGTGAACGGGTAGAACGCCGCCGCCACCACGGGCGCCGCCGAGGCGGGCAGCCGCCACGACACCGGCAGGCGGTGCACCGGCAGCTCCGGGTTGTGCCGCAGCAGCACCGCCACCGCCGACTGCATCGGATCCCAGGTCAGGCCCGTCCAGCGCCCCGTCTCCACGGTCGAGAACGGGTCGAGCTGGCCGGGATCGCCGACGAACAGCGCCCGCTCGAACCGCCCGGCCACGCGCAGCAGGGCGTCGGAGCGCATCTGGTACGCCTCGTCCACGATCGCCCACGGCCAGGAGCCCTCGGCGACCGTGGCCCACTTGGCGGCCGTACCGATGATGACGGCCGGACCGCCGAGGTCGGCGACCTTCGCGGCGACCCGGACCGTCTCGTGGCCCCTGACCCGCTCGGACGGCCGGTAGTCGGCGGCGGAGAGCCGACCGATGCGCAGCTCGGGCGCCTTACGCGCCAGGCGGTCGATGAGGTCGTCGACCTGCTCGTTGGTCTGCGCGACGATGATCAGCGGCTCCCCGGCGGCGGCCAGCTCGACGGCGGCACGCACCACCAGCGTCGACTTGCCGGCGCCCGGCGGCGAGTCGACCACGACGCCGCGATGGTCGCCGGAGCGCAGGTCGGCCAGTACGGCGGCGATGACCCGCTCCGCCTCGACCGCCGGCGGCACCTCCAGCCTGGTACGCACGCCCCCACCTCCCACCGATCACCGGGACACTACGCCTGCCCCACCGCCGAGCGGTGACGCCGTGCCCCGGCCGGCCGCCCGCACGGGCGCGGCACCGGCGTGGGCGGGCCGCGACGGAATGCCGAAACCGGGCTCCCACCTGCGGGAACGGCACTAACGTGAACGTGCGGGGGAGGCGGGCGGGCCTCCGTCCGGTAACCGGCCATGTCGAGCATGGGGGTGACCGTGGACGGGCCGAAACGTGGTCCGGTCTGGGCGGCCCAGCTGTGGCTACGCCAGCGCCGGCGCCGGTGGCGCACCCGCCGGGAACGCCGGACGGAGCGGGACCGCCGCCGCCGCTCCGACGAGCGGGCCGGCAACCGGGTCAGGTGGCGGTACCGCCGCTGGCTCCGGTGGACGATCGTCGCCGTCGCCTGGACGCTCCTCGCGTGGACCCTGCTGTCCCTGGTCCTGACGGTCCTCGACACCGAGCCGCGGCTCCTGCCGGTGACCAGGTGGTGCCAGGGAGACCAGCCGAGGGCGTACTACTGCGGGCAGGTGCAGGGCTTCGTCAAGCCCCTGATGGTCGCGGCGCTGGGGCTCGCGTTCTTCTACTACTGGCGGTACGTCCCCGTCCGCCGCTGGTACCGGCGCAACGTGCTGCGCAACAGCCGGATGGTGCTGCCCAGCGCCGAGCGGGGCCTCGACCCGAGTGACGTCGTCGGCCGCGACGAGCTGTGCGAGCTGCTGATCCAGCGGCTCCGGGACCGGGCGACCCGGCGGCCCCTGCTGCTGGTGGGCGGCATCGGCACCGGCAAGACCGCGACCCTGGCGCGACTCGCCGAGATGCTGATGGCCGCCGACGTCGTACCGGTCGGGGTCGACCTGCGGAGTGTCACCGATCCGGAGAAGCTCAACTTCCGCCAGCTCGCCCTCGAACAGTTCGAGCGCACCATCGACACCCGGCTGCGCGCCGCGGGCGAGGCCGACCGGATCTGGCGGCGGCTCTGGCTGGAGAACCGCCTCGTGGTGCTCGCCGACGGGCTGGAGGAGAGCCTCGCCGACGCCGCGCAGCCCGCCGACCGGGACAGCGTGCTGCGCGACGCCATCCGGGCCGCCGTCCGCGAGCGGCTCCCCCTGGTGGTCGCCTCGCGGCCCGACGATCCGCTGCGTGGGCTGGACGCGCTGCTGCTGCAACTGGAGCCGCTCGCCCAGGGCCCCGCCCTCGAATACGTACGGGCCCGCAGCCGCCGCTCGGAAGCGGGCCTCCGGTGGGACCGCGTCACGGAACTGGTCAAGGCCGCCGACGTCGCGGACTCGCCGTTCTACCTGCGGATCATCGGACAGCTCTACGAGGTCGACCGGCTGGACCGCGTCGAGCCGGTGGGCCCGGGCAGGGCCGCGCTGCGGTGGTGCCTGCTGGAGGAGTGGCGCGACGCCACCGTCGCCGGTGACCTGTACGAGGACTACGGCCTGCCGCAGGTCGAACGGTCCGACGCGATCGAGGTGCTCTCCGCCCTCGCCTGCATCGGGCTGCGCGACAACCGGCTGTCGGTGCGGACGACGGAACTCACCGACGGCGACGCCACCGACGCCGGCCAGCGGTGGATCCTGACCGAGCTGCGCAACCGGCTGCGCAAGCTCGACGCCGGCAACGCGCAGGACGTCGGGCTGGCCGAGACCACCGGGGACGCGCTGAACATCGTGGTGAAGCGGCAGGACGGGGTGCGTTTCCAACACGGGGTCATCCAGGCGTACCTCGGCTCGCGCTTCCTCACCGCCGCCATGCGCGATCCCGGCTTCCTCGATCGGGCCTTCGCACACCACGACGGCCCCGGGCGGGAACTGCTGGCCGCCCTCACCCTGTACACCCGCAGCGCGGGCGCGTTCGAGCAACTCGACGGGCGGCGGCAGCCGACCGCGCGGGCCGGGAACCTGCCCCGCCTCGGCGACGCCGTCCGGCAGAAGATGGGACTGCCCACCGGAGGCCGGTACGCGAAGGCCGCCCGGAGCCGCTCCGTCGCTCTCCTGCGGCGGCTCTGCGACGAGGCGGTACGCACCCGCAACCGCACCCGGGCGCTGGAGATGTTCGCCGCCGCGCTCGAGATGGACGCCGCCACCGGGCACACCTCGCACGAGCGGCTGGCCCGGTCCATCCGCGACGCCTGGTGCCGCTACCAGGGCGACGGCTCCGTCACCGACCGCCCCCTCGAAGACGCCAAGATCGCCCTCGTGCACCGCTACGGCGACGCCGCCCGGCAGCTCGTGGACCGGCCGCCCGATCCCGCCGGACTCCGGTCGCAGCGACCCGCCCCGCAGTACGACCAACTGTTCCGCATGATGGCCGACGAGACGTCGTACCTTCCTCGGCTCGCCGCGGCCCGCGAGATCGCCGCCGGCGGCACCGCGGCCGTACGCGCGCTGCGCGACCTGCTCATCGAGCCGCCGCAGGCGAACGAGCCACCGGACCGGGAACGCCTCGACGAGGTGCGGACCTGGCTGACGCCGTCGCTGTTCCTCTACGCCGACGACGCGCACGCCCCCGGCGAACCGAACTGGCGGCAGGAGGCCCACCGGACCCTGCAACACCGGGTGCACCGCCTGGCCGCCGACGCCACCGACGGAGCCCGCGTCCATGAGCTCACGCTCGCCCAGGGGTTCCGCCTCGCGGCGAACTGCCGGGTCTACCCGACGCACCGCAGCCTGCTGGTCGAGGAGGCCGAGAAGGCGCTGCGGCACTCCCGGTTCTGGTACTCCCACCTGGTGCTCATCCAGGCGCTGACCCTGCTGGCCCTGCCCCGCGACCCCGGCGAGACGCTGCGCGAACGGGGTCACGGCTCGGACCCGCGCGGGCTGGTCGACTACTGGACCTCGATCGCCGGCGGCGGCGACCGCGCCCCGTACCGGCACAGCGGCACCCAGCACCCGCTGGTCCGTCGGGTCGCGGACCTGTGCGTCGAGTCGCTCGTCGACCGGCACCCCGAGCGACACTGCTGGATAGACGAGCGGGAGATCGTCGGACGGGTGGGGACGGTCAGCCCACAGCCCGGCATCCGCCGGCTCCAGGACTCCTGGCTGCCGACCTCGCACGGCTGGGCCGTCCTGGAGCCGCGCGCCCAACGGCTGCTCGCCGACGTGATGCTGCTGCTCAACCTCGCCGACCGGGGCCGGGACGGCACCGAACGGGCCCGCCGGCTCACCCGGGCCAGCCGACCCGAGCTGCCGCCGTGCCTGACCATCGACCGCACCGCCATGCGGGTCACCCTCAGCCGTCGCCAGGCGCACGACGTCCAGCCGGGCTCCACCTGCATCGACGACTGCCCGTTCCGGCTGTGCCCGCTGCCGCCCAAGGGCGACGAGCTGCCGTACCAGATGGAGGAGGTCTTCTGCGCCCACCAGATCGACCTCGTCGGGCAGTGGTTCCGCCCCGGCGCGCGGGCGGACTGGCAGGCGGTCAACCGGAAGGACCTGCGTACGTTCTGGCGCGAGATGTCCGAACGGATGGCCCCCGCCTGGCGCAAGTGAGCCGTACGGGCATCCGGCACTAGGCTTCGGCGCATGTGGACGTCGCGGTGGCACGGCCTGGCGACGAAGGCGGCCCTGGTGCCGCTGGTCGGCCTGGTGGCCGTCGTCGGCCTGGTGGTGCAGGCGTCCGGCATCGACACCGACGCCGAACGGGCGGCGCTGTTTGCGGTGCTGGCCGCCTCCGGCGCGCTCTACCTCCGCCGCCGCCACCCGGTGGCGGTGGGCGTGGTGGCGCTGGCTGCCGTCAGCGCGTACGGAGTGCTGCTGCACCGGCCCGGGCCGATCATGCTGGTGTTCGTCGTGGCGCTCTACACCGTCGTCGACGAGGGGCATCTCGGGGTCGCCGTCGGGCTCGGTCTCGCCTCGGTGGTCGCCTTCGCCGTCGCGGACAGCTACCACCGGACAGCCGAGAGTGTGAACGGGGCGACGCTGCTGCACGCCGGTTGGCTCGTCGCGGTCATCGTGGGCGTGACCCGCAACCGCCGGGCCTACCTCGCCGAGGCGCAGGCCCGGGTGCTGGCCGCGGAGCAGGGCAAGGAGGAGGAGGCCCGGCGACGGGCCACCGAGGAACGGCTGCGCATCGCCCGTGAGCTGCACGACGTGCTCGGTCACCATCTCTCACTGATCAACGTGCAGGCCAGCGCCGCGCTGCACCGGCCGGATCCCGACCGGTCCGCGCAGGCGCTCGCCGCGATCAAGCAGACGAGCAGGGAGACGCTGCGGGAGCTGCGCACGACGCTCGGCATCCTGCGGCGCGAGGATGCCGAGCCGGCCGTGCCCACACCCGGCCTCGACCGCCTGTACGAGCTGGTCACGACGGCCGGGCGGTCCGGGTTGGAGATCCGCACCGAGCTGGCGGAGACCCGGGCGCTGCCACCGGAGGTCGACCTGGCGGCGTACCGGATCGTCCAGGAGGCGCTCACCAACGTGACCCGGCACGCCGGCGCGACCGCCGTGGTGATCCGCGTCCGACCGGACCGCGACGACGTGCTGCTGGAGGTCGAGGACGACGGCGTCGGCGCGGCGGGGCAGCCCGGCAACGGGATCCTGGGCATGGGCGAGCGGGCCCGGGCACTGGGCGGTTCGCTGACCACGGGCCCCGGCGTGGACGGCGGCTTCCGGGTACGCGCCCGCCTTCCGGTACCGCCCGTCGCGGTGCCGGCAGGCCCTCCCGCGCCTCGGCCGGAGCCGGGGGACATGGCGTGATCCGGGTGCTGCTCGCCGACGACCAGACCCTGGTGCGCGCCGGGTTCGGGTCCATCCTGGGCGGTGAGGGCGACATCGAGGTGGTCGGCGAGGCCGCCGACGGTGCCGAGGCGGTACGGCTCGCCCGGCAGCTACGGCCCGACGTCGTCCTCATGGACATCCGGATGCCCCGGCTGGACGGCCTGGCCGCCACCAGGGAGATCGCCACGAGTTCCGACGTCCGCGTGATCATTCTGACCACGTTCGACCTGGACGAGTACGTCTACGGCGCGCTGCGGGCCGGCGCGAGCGGTTTCCTGGTCAAGGACACCGAGCCGGCGGAGCTCATCCACGGGGTGCGGGTGGTGGCGCGTGGTGATGCGCTCATCGCGCCGTCGATCACCCGCCGACTGATCTCCGAGTTCGCCGCCCGGGCCACGCACCCGGATCCGGGGCCACGGCTGAGCGCGCTGACGGAGCGGGAGCGTGAGGTGATGGCGCTGGTCGCCGCCGGCCTGTCCAACGACGAGATCGCGGCGCGGCTGGTGCTGAGCCCCGCCACCGCGAAGACGCACGTCAGCCGGATCATGACCAAGACCCGGGTCCGGGACCGGGCCCAGTTGGTGATCCTCGCGTACGAGTCCGGCCTGACCGTTCCCGGCTGGCTCGCCCGCTCCTGACGGCAACCTCCACGGCACCGCACCCACCCGGTGCCCCTGGCCGGTCGCTGATCAGACGATGCGCCGGGAACGCACCAGAGCCAGCCCGCCGAGGACCACGGCGATCAGCCCCACCACCAGGGCCACGTAGCCCCCGCCCCGCCCGTTTCCGGTGCCGATACCGCTGTCGGAGGTGGCCACGACCAGCCCGCCGAGGGCGATGCCGATCAGCCCCGCCACCAGGGCCACGGTGGCCCCGAGCCGGCCGGAGCCGGTGCCGATACGACTGGCGGGGCGGGCCAGGGCCAGCCCGCCGATGATCACGCCGGCCAGCCCCAGCAGGGCAGCGACGCTGGACCCGAGTCGCCCGGCGCTCATGGTGTAGGCGCTGGTGGCGGCAAGCAGGTGACGGACGTACATCGAGGACTCCTTCGCTCGCATGACGAGTACGCCGGCAGCGTATGTACCGGCGTGGTCACGGGTCGTCATGCCGGAGTTGGCGATGGGCCTACCACCCGGGTTGCGCACCCTCGGAGGGTCGTACTCCCCTGGGCGTCTCGGACTGGCCGTCCGGCCGGGCGAGAAGGCAACGGGCATGTGGTGCGCCCGAGCGGCAGGGCAGAACCTTGGCACGTCGTCACCCTCGTCGGGAGGACTAGACACCGGCACACCGGGTACGCGCGGCCGGAACCTGGAGGTGGTGCCCGGATGGCGAGGTTCCTGTTCACGGCGACCTACACGGTCGAGGGGATCAACGGGTTGATGCAGGACGGCGCAGCGAGACGCGTCGAGGTGATCCGGGCGTTGGTCGAGAACACCGGTGGCCGGATGGAATCGCTCCACTTCGGGCTCGGCCCGTACGACGCGTACGTGATCTGCGACCTTCCCGACCAGCAGACCGCCATCGCCCTGGCCATCACGATCCGGGCGGCCGGCGGCCTGGAAACCCGGATCAACCCGCTGCTGACCCCCGAGGAAGTGGACGAGGCGCTCCGGGTGAACACGACCTACCGGTCGCCGGGAGCCTGACCCGCCGACCCGGCCGCCACGAGAGTCAATGTGGCGGCCGAGGGCGTCACAGCATTCCGGCCACCTTCCGGCGGTGGGCGCGCAGCGCTGCGGCGTCGGGATGATCCGCCCTACGTGCCGGCAGGCGCAGCTTCTCGCCGCTCCGGCGGCTGTAGTGCGCGGCCTCCGCCTTGACCTGGATGCGGAGCTGGTCGTCGATCCAGATCAGGCCACGGTCGAAGAGGTTGTGCACGTCGGCCCGGAGCAGCAGACCGTTGGTCACCCTGTTCGTGGCGGGTCCGTCGTACGGCGAGATGTGGGCGGCCTGGAGGGCGGCCTCGGTGTCGCAGCCGGTGATCGCGCAGCAGCCTCCGTACGCCTCGATGAGCCGGCGCCGGAAGTCTGCCTGCCCCTGACGGGCGGTGACCTCCGCGAGCCGGCGGCGACGGCCCTCCGCCAGCGCCTCGGGCTCCGGCGCCCTGCTCGCCTCCAGCACGTCGACGAGCCGGTCGAACTCGGGCGCGCTCATTCCGCGTACGCCACGCACCGGACCGGGCGGCAGCACCGGCAGGTCCTCCTCGCTGCCGCGGAGGTGCCGGGTCAGCTCAGCGTCCCAGCGGACCGCCACCCGCCACTCCAACCCGCCCTCCGTGGCCCGCTGGGACGGCTCGCCACATACGACGCCCGCCGCGACGAGGTGGGCGGGTGGCTCGGTGGCGTAGGCCCAGATCCGGTCGCCGGCGGCGATCTGGTGGTAGCCGGCGGGCAGCTGCCAGTCGACCACGGTGTCGCTGTGGAAGTACTCCCAGACGCCGCCGGCTTCCCCCGACGAGCCATCGCCCACGTCCACCGGGTAGATCCAGTCGGTGTGCTCGTGTCGCCCGAGCACCGCGTCCGCGAGTCGCTGGTTGTGTCCGCGAGCGTGCAGGGTCCGCGACCGGAGCAGCGGTTCGGCGAGAGCGCGGGCGGCGAGGACGATGCGCTCGTCCCCGAACGCCGCGATCAGGTCCTCGACGTCACCGCCGAGGCACTCCTGGTCGGGTCCGGCATCGACGTAGTCCGACGACCACCTCATGATGGCGGGGTGGGCCGCCCGGAACCCCGTCGGCGTCCAGTGCCGGTCGAGCACCGACTTGCGGACGACCACGAAGCCCTCGGCCCGGGCATTGGCACCCCGATCGGTCGGCTCGTGCAGCACGAACGTCTCCATCGTCTTCATGGAGACCGCTGACAGCCGTGGCGGGTTCGTCCGGGTGCCGGGCAGGCAGGAGAGCGCCCAGTACTCCCGCTCGGTGGTCGCCGCGTCCGGCACGACCGCGTCGAGGTAGGCCCGGTTTGCCGCCACCACCGAGTCGAAGTACCGGCCTTGCGCCAACCGCTCGAAGCGGCCCACCGGATCCGTGGACGCGGCCCGTTGCCCGGGCAACAGCCGGTTGAACCGTGGCGCGACCCGGGTGAGCAGTGCCTTCTTCAGCGCCTTCGGGTCGTCAGTCACCCGCCACCGGATCTCGCACCGGCCAAGCCACGCGGCGATCTCGGCTGTGGTCGCCTGCCGGCCGAGTTCGCGGTCGAGCAGCTCGCCGACCTGCTTGTGCAACACCGACGAGCCCCGGTTGCCCCGCAGGTGCGTCCCGAGCCGTTCCCGAAGGGTGCGCCCCGTCTCGCCGACGTAGACGATGTCACCGTCGAGGACGACGACGTGTGCCCCCGGCGCGAGCGGTGCCTGGGCGACCGTGTCCCGGGTGAATGGCCTCGGTTCGGTGAACGAGTCGAGCAGACCGTCGAGAGTGGAGTCAGGCATCCCGGGAGGCTACCGGCCCCCGGCTCGACCAGTTGGCGCAGTGGCGGCCCGGCTGGTCGCGGGGCGGGCGTGGCCCGTTCGGTCATGCCCGCCCCGCTGTCACCGTCGCTCTGCTACTTTCTCCGGTGCGCCGGCTGTCGCGCCGTGCCCCGAACCGCGCTTGCGGTCAGCCGACGCGCTGGCGGGGGCGGGTCAGGGCGAAGCCGACCACACCCGCGACAGCGGCCAGGATGCCGCCCGCGATGGTCCAGTACCAGCGGGACGACAGGCTCGGCCAGCGAACCCAGTCGAACCAGCCGTCCTCCTCGTCACCGGCCGCCGCCGGGTCCGGCGTGCTGGTGGTCGGGTCGCCGGCGAGCACCTTGCCCGGGTTGACCGCCGGGACCAGCGGCTCCTTCAGGTCGCCGCCCTCCGGCTTGGTGTCGCCGTCGGACTCCACCCCGACCAGCAGGCTCACCTCGATCGGCAGGCCCAACTCCTGCTCCGGCAGCTCGATGCCGGACAGCCGGACGTAGTACGTGCCCGGCAGCGGGTCACCCGACCACGGCTCGGCCCACGAGCGCACCTGGCGCAGCTCGCAGTCGAGTTCGACGGTGGCGGCGCTCTTCGAGGCCACCGGGGTCTGCGCCCCGGCGACGCACGCCTGTCGGCGGCGCAGCCCGTCGAAGACCTCGACGGTCCAGGTGGAGTCGCCCTTCCTGCTCGCCGCAGCGGGCAGCGACACGGTGGCCGCCACGTGGTGGGTGTCCCCCGCCGCAGCCGTGAACGACCAGTACAGGTAGTCGCCCACGGAGGCGCCGACCCGTACCGGCTGGCCGGGGCTGATCCCGGCGGCGGTGAGGAACGAGGTGCCGGCCTTGTTGATGGTGGCGGCCCCCGGTGACGGGGTGGGCGTGTCCGCGCTGGCGGCGGCCGGCAGCGCGACGGCGATACCGGTGGCGGCGAGCAGCACCGCCGCCCGGCGGGCCGGGATCGGAGCGTTGCGCGTCCTCATCTGGTCCTCCAGACCGCTACCCACCAACGGGTCAGCCAACCAACGATCAGCCCACTGAGCAGACCCGCGAGGGTCAGTACGCCCAGCAGCACCCAACCCCGGCCGAGACCCGGGTTGTTCGGGGCGGGCGACGCGTCGACCAGGTCGATGGTCAGTTCGAGCGGCATGCCCGGCGCCGCGGCGGCACCCGCCTTGGCGGAGAAGGAGTTGCTGACCACCAGGCAGACGACGGTGGGCTCGGGCGCCTTCTCGGTCGAGTCGGAGAAGACCCCGCCCTTGTCGTCGTTCTCTTCCGCCTCCTCGTCCTCGTCGTCCGCCGCCGACCAGCGCACGCCGGTCGACAGCACGTCGGTACGACCACTGCCGGCGTCGTTGCCCCGGACCAGTTCCCGCCCGTCGGTGGCGGTGGCCCGCAGCAGTACGCCGTAGTCCCGGTTCAACGGCCGGTCCAGGCCGATGCTCACCGAGGCCCGCAGCTCCTGCCCCGGCTGGACCGGGATCCGGTACCACCGGTGCTCCTCGAACCGCTCCCGGTCGGTGTAGACGCCGGGGGTGAGCACGGGCGCCTTGGCGCAGACGTCGGTGCCGGTGACCTTCGCGGGCGTCTTGGCGTGCGTGTCCTTGGCCCGCTCCACGAGCTGCTTGATCCGCCGGGTCAGGTCGTCCTTGCTCTGCGCCGAGGTGTACGTGCCCCCGGTCGCCGAGGCGATGCAGACGAGCTGCTTGCGTACCTTCTCGTCGGGGATGAGACCGAGCGTGTCGACCACCAGGTGGGTGCCCTGGGCGGCCAGTTCCCGGGCCACCTCGCAGGGGTCCGGCGGCGCGCAGGTGTCCTCACCGTCGGTGATGAGCACGATGCGTCGGGTGGTCTCGCCGCTGCCGAGGTCCTTGGCCGCCTCGCGCAGGGCCAACCCGACCGGGGTGAAGCCGGTCGGACGCAGGGTGGCGATGGCGTTCTTGGCCTTCACCCGGTCGACCGGGCCGACCGGTACGAGCTGCTGCGTGTCCTGGCAGCCGAGCTTCTTGTCGTCGCCACCGTAGGTCGCGCCGAGGACGCGGATGCCCAGATCCGTCGTCTCGGGCAGCGCGTCCACGACGTCGTTGAACGCCTCCTGCGCGACCGCGATACGGGTACGCCCGCCGATGTCCTTGGCGCGCATCGAACCACTCACGTCGAGCACCAGCTCCACCTTGGGCGGCTCGACGGGTTCGGTCTCGTGCTCGTCGGCGTAGGCGGGGGGCACGCCCAGTGTCGGGAAGGCCACCAACAGTCCTAAGAGGACTGCCGGGAGCCGTCGTTTGATCATCACGGCGCCGATCCTAGTGATCTCCGTGATCGTCGCTGACCCGACGCGGCAGCGTCAGTCAGCCGCACAGGTGAGCGGGCAAGCTGCGCGCTGCGCGGTAGGCGGGCGACCTTCGCGGTGCGCGGTGCGCAGTGAATCTTGGAAAGAGAAGGCCCCCGGAGGGGCACTTGCTTTCCAAGATTCACCGCACCCAATGCGAGGGCGCAGTGCACCTCGACGGCCGGGCTTCAGGGGACCATGATCGTCGGCTGGCGGCAGTCGCTGCTTACCAAGCAGCGTGCGGACTCCTGCGGCTGCCGGGGAGGGAGAACGATGCCGAACAGGTCGTGCAGGCCAGCATCGCGCAGCTCGCTCCCAGCACGCGGACGGCCGGTCCAGACCTCCTCTCCGCACACGGAGCACTGCTGCTCCTGGCTGCCGTGATCGCCGCCGGCCATGGAAAGCAATGACCGGCTCCGCAGCGCTGGGCCTGGCATGGCTGGCCGAGGGCACCCTCTAGCGCGTCCAGCGGGCAAGCGCCGCAACACCGGCGACGACGGCTGCTCCGCCGAGCAGGGAGCAGGCCGGACGGTGACGAGCGGGCGTGGTGACCGGTGGGGCCATGAGCGAGATGAGCCTTGGCCCGGGGGGTAATCCCAGGCCAAGGCGTTCGCTACCCCAGGTACGTAATCACATGCGTGGGCTTTCGGAGCGCCGTCGCACCACGCTATTCGGCGGTGGAACTCTCCGCCGTATCCGGTGCTTCCGTCTTCGCCTCGGTCTCCTGGGCGGCCCCCGTCTCGACGGCGGGCTCGACCGCCTCAACGGTCCTCGGGTTGACCCAGGAGAACTCGATCTCGACCGAGAATTCGTCCTTGCCCTCCTGCTCGACCTCCAGTTCGCACCGCACCTGGTCGGCGACGGCGATCGCACCCGCAGCGCCGTAGAAAAGGTGCCCGGTGGTCTCCAGTTGGCCCGCCAACTGGCGAAGCCAGGCCGCCAGATCCGCCCGAGACACGGTCCGGGCGTCCTCGTAGATATCCATGCCGCCATGCTCTCATTCCACAAAGGACGGCCTGAGTGAGGGGCGTTCCGATCGACCAGTGGCGGTGGAGAAGTGGCCGACCTGTGGCAGAGCCCGGCGGATCGCGGCCAGGTGGGTCAGGCAGGGTCGCGGGTGCGTGACCCCGCTCATCGGCCGGCCCGCTGGGCCTGCACCTACCTTCGGCTTCGAGTTGCGGTAGACGGTCATCAGGGCACCATCGCCGACGGTAGGTGGATGCGGTCGGCGGGCACCCCGGCGGCGAGCAGCCGCAGCCGCGCGCCGGCGAGCATCGGGGGCGGGCCGCAGACGTACACGTCGTCCTCGGGGTGACGATGGTCGAGGGCGATGGTCAGGGCGTCGCCCTGCTCGGCGGGCTCGGCGGCGGGGTCGTGGCTGAAGGCGGGCACGACGGTCAGCCAGTCGTGGGCACGCTGGAGCTTGTCGAGGGCGGGCGCGTCGTACAGGTCCGCGAAGGCGCGCACGCCGACGACCAGGGTCACCCGCCGACCGTCGGGCGCGGCGGCGACCTGCTCGACCAGGGCGCGCAGCGGCGCCAGCCCGGTGCCGCCGGCCGCGAGCAGCAGGTCCCGCGCGGACGGGTCCAGGCGCAGGCCGGCGTCGCGCGGCGGGCCGAGATGGAGCAGCTCGCCGGGGCGTACGTCGTGGACGAGGCGGTGGGCGACGACCCCGGCGGCGACGGCGCGGACGTGCAGCTCGACGGTGCCGTCGGGGCGCGGGGCGTTGGCCGGGGAGAGCCAGCGCCAGCGGCCGGGCCGGCGCGGCGTGCAGACCGGGACCGCCTGTCCGGGCCGGAAGGGCAGGCGCTGCCAGGGGCGTACGGTCAGGATGGCGACCGTGTCGCACGGCCGGTCGTGGCCGATCACCTCGGCGGGGCACCAGGCCGGGCCATCCTCGGCGCGAGCGGCGGCGCGGCGCACGGCCTCGTCGGCGCGGCGGCCGGCGCGCTCCCAGGCGTCGGCGAGCCGCGACGTCCACAGCGGTCGCGCGTGCCGGGCGACGGCGGCGAGCAGCGCGTCGCCGATCGTGGCGGCGTGCGGCAGCAGGCCATGCCGACGGTACGCGCGGCCGAGCACCGCCAGCAGCGCCGCCCGCCCGGCCGGGTCGTCGCCGCCGACCGTGAGGCGGCCGAGCGCGGCGAAGAGCAGCGGCGCGTCCCGCTCAGGCAGCAGGCCGGGGCGGCGGTCCGCCAGCGTGCACCAGAAGTCGTCCGCGCCCCGCTCGACGCCCTTGTCGACGACCGCCTCCCAGGCGGCGACGATGCTCACGCGCCCACCTCGCCCGCGAAGGCCCGCCGGGCACGGTCGATCCGCTCGTCGGGCAGGTCGAGCGCCCAGAGCACCCCCGCCAGGTAGTCGACGACACGCCGGTGCTGCTCCTCCGACAGGCCGAACCCGCGCCACGGGTCCGTCGCCGGCTGGCCTTCGACGGCCGCGGCGAGGCCCGCCGCCAGGTGCGCGCCGAGCCGCTCCACGTCGACCCCGATGAGGTACGGCGACAGCTCCGCGTCCGCCACCACGAGCCGCAGCCACTGCCCGACCACCTCCTGCACGCTCATGCCCGACCACCCAGCTCGACGTGGAACGGGAGTGGGCACCGGGAATCGTCGACGGAGGTGGGCATGCCGGCTCCTCAAGGATGTCAGGGAGGTGCCCTCGCTCGCGGATCCAACAGCGGAAGGGCCCTTGGCAACGGTTGGCGTGGCACCGGGGCGGGCGGGAGCGGAGCTGTGTCGTGGGGGAATCGCCGCAGTTCCGAAAGCCAGCACCCGCCCCAGGCCATGCGTCGACCCTCTCCGAGCTGCACGAAGAGCAGAACGACCACACACTGCACTTGGCCAGTAACTGAACTGCACTTGCTGCCGGTAAGGTGCACGATGACCGTTCTCGACGTGATCGAAGGCGGCACGATGACACCCGTGCAGCGATGGACCGGCCGGGAGACGAAGGCACTGCGCCACGCGCTCCGCATGAGCATCCGCGACTTCGCCGTGCACCTGGGCGTGGCCGAACGGACCGTCTCGAAGTGGGAAGCCGGCGGCACGGGCGTGGTTCCCCGCCCGGAGATGCAGTCGGCCCTGGATACTGCTCTCACTCACGCTGCCCACGAAGCCCAACACCGGTTCGCGGCAGCGCTCCCCCAGGCAAGCCTGCCAGCTCCCGTTTCTGGGAGTAGTCCCGACCTCGGAGCAGCCGCGCGCGAGCAGGTTACGCGGGCTCGTCAGGCCCTCGGACTGAGCGTCGGAGACTTTGCCGCCGTGCTGGCCCGGACGCTGACCTGGCGACCTACCGGTGACGACATCACCAACTGGGAGACGAGCACCGTCCCGCCCGGCGACGTGGTCTTCGCGCTATCCGCGATTCTCGACTCGTCCTCCCCTGCCAGCCGGGGCAAGGATCGGTTCGGTGACCTCGTTGCCGTCCACACGAACCGCTCCGAGTTCTCGGCCAGCCTTCCGCCCGATCAACTGCTCAGCGGTGCAAGCACCGTGCGGGCCGTTGGCCTGTCGCTCAACCTGCTGTCCCAGGGCTATCCGGACCGCCGCTGGCACGACCTGGTCAAGGCTGGCGCGCACGTTCGCCTTCTGTTCCTCGATCCGGCCGGGCAGGCTGTTCAAGCACGCGAGACGGAGGAAGGCTTCCCGACGGGGCAACTGTCCGGCCTGACGAAGCTCAACATCGAAACTCTCACGCGCGTGCGTGACCGGCTACCTGCCGGACTCCAGGACCGGATGGAACTGGGGGTATACGACGACACGCTGCGCTTCAACGTGATCCTGGTCGATGATCTCTGCGTCGCGCAGCCGTACCTCGCGGAGAGCCGAGGAGTCGACTCCCCCGCGTTCGTCGCCCGACGAAGGCAGGATCCGGGCGGGCTCTACCCGGTCTTTGAGCAGTACTTCGAGACGCAGTGGCGACGGAGGCAACAGGTATGAGCGGCTACGCCGAACTACTGCCTGTCGCGATTGAGGCGGTTGCGCGGGCAGCCGAAAACATGCGCCGCAAGCCGCCCGGTGCACTCACTGCCAAGGGTGACCGCGACATGGCGTCCGCACTGGACTACGAGATCGAGCGCGACGTCCGCGCCCTCCTCCACGCCGCAACTCCCGACATCGGATTCCTCGGCGAGGAGGACGGCGTCAGCGGGTCGGGAGAGATGCAGTGGGTGCTCGACCCCATCGACGGCACGGCCAACTTCGTGCGAGGCATCCCGCTCTGCGCGGTGTCGCTCGGGCTGCTGCACCACGGCGAGGCGGTCCTCGGGGTCATCGAGTTGCCCTTCCTCGGCAACCGTTACGCCGCCGCCCAAGGCGACGGCGCAACGGTCGACGGCAGCCCGATTCAGGTGAGCCAGACGAGCCGCTTGAGCGAGGCGATCGTGGCCATCGGCGACTACGCCGTGGGCAAGGACGCAGCGGCCAAGAACCGACTCCGGCTCGCACTGACCGCCCGGCTCGCGGAGTCCGTGCAGCGGGTGCGAATGACGGGTTCAGCGGCGCTCGACTTGGCCTGGTTGGCCGAGGGAAAAATCGATGCGGCGCTCACGCTGTCCAACCATCCTTGGGACATGACTGCGGGAGTAGCTATCGCACGAGAGGCAGGAGCTCGGATGGTAGACCGCGACGGCAGCCATCACGACATGAACTCATCCGCAACTCTTGGCGTCGCACCAGCTCTGTTGGCAGACACGCTCGACCTCCTTCTTAACACGACGAGGTGGCGCACGCATGATTGAAGGCTTGAAGCTGCGGCACCATACTGCTGCGCAGGCCGCCGGGCTCATCGATCGGCTCGTCGGTCTCTACCTGCTGGTGTACGCGGACGGCGGCCGAGTTCCACAGCGAAGAGCGGTACCGCCGCCAGCTTGACAGCCACATGCAGCGCGACAGCTGGGACCTCGTCACCGCCGCGGTGGATGGTGAGCTAGTCGGCTACATCTACGCATTCCCGCTGCCCGCCGAGACCAGGTGGGGCGGCATCCACGAGCCCATCCCGGCTGGGTTTATCGACGAGGATGGGAAACGGCCTTCGCCATCAGCGAGCTGATGGTGGCCTATGACTGGCGCCGCCGCGGAATCGCCAAGTCGCTGCACGACGAGCTACTCCCTAGCCGTACCGAGGAACGGGCCACCCTCCTGGCTAACCCGGACAGCTCCTCCGCGCAAGCCCGCGTATCGAAGTTGGGGCTGGTAGAAGACCACCAAACTCCAGCCCAGCTGGAGTAACGCGCCCACACTTGACGTCATGGGGAAACAGACTTCGCCGAGCAGCTCACCTTCCCGCTAACTGACGAAGAGGAGGCCGATAAACGCACGCACCCGCCTCCGACAATCCGCACGCCGCCACCGACTATACTGAAGTCAGCTACAGTGGTTCCTTTATCCTTCAAACTTCCTCAGGAGCAAATACCCCAGCTGCTGAGAGCGGATTCTCCGCGACCCCAAGTCTGAAGAGTTCCGAATGCCCGACATGTATCCTTCAACAGCCTTGACAACCTCCTCTGGCGACATTTCCAGAATCACGGAAAGGGATGCGGTAAGGCTGGCCCCCTCACCGTTATCGCCATTTCTCTTCTTGGCTGAGACTGCTCGCTGAAACAAGTCTAGGATGTCCCGGATTTGCTCTATCTGGACCGGATCCGCATTGTCAAACTTCTCGCGCAGCCCCCAAGAAACATGCAGCAGCGTGAACATATCGACAATATTCGACCATCTGGTTCGACCGGCCCACTTAATCGTATTTTTTAGGAACGTTAGCAGCGCAAGGAACTCCGCCGAGCGGTCCTGATAGTCTTCGAAATCCGAGGAGATTTTGTCGTAGCGCTCGTCGAGTTCGGTTTTTTTGTTAGACAATCCAAATATGCAGGTTCCGAAAACCTCGGCATAAAACTCCAGGTCACCACCCCGCTTGCGTCGCTCACCACTAAAAACTCCGGATACAGCACTTATTGGATGTGCGGCACAATCCTTCAAAAAATCATTAAAGGGACCGGGCAGGAGAGCATTCCTGAGCTCTTGCTCAGTTAGCACCATATTAACCCTGTTGACGCGAGCGAAGACTGCGCGCACAAACTCATCGGCAAGGTTCGAGAGTCGCCTAATCGGAAACCGATACTGAAAGAACTCTTGACGCACCTCGTCGGGGAGCTCCGTGAAGAACAGCCCCTCAAACTTTTCCTTCAGCTTCTCGTCCTCTAGCCCATCCAGCGGGAACTTGTTGTTTAAAAATCCAAGCAGAGAGGTCAAGCGCTGCTGACCGTCAACAACGGAAGCCTTCTGCTCACCTTCCGGCGAGGTCTCGTAGGCGAGGTAGATCTCTGGGATAGGATATCCAAGGAGGATAGTCTCCATCAAGGAAACCTTTGCCCGTTCGGGCCAAACTGCCTGTCGCTGATATTCGGGCTGAAGAATAAGCTCGCCAGACTTATTCAGCGACCGGAACTCGGCTACAGTTTTCGACTCGATCTCGAACTTGAGCCCGTGATCAGTCATTGTGCACGCCCTCCTCGATCGCACGATTCCGTGCGATATTCACGCTCTTCACCTGATAGGCTCTGAGTGACTTATGATTGCGGTAAAGTCGATAATTTACTTCGCAATTGATGAAGGCTTCCCCGAGGTCTTCGATGAAGCGATCTCGCGACCGCGACCACCGCTCACCAAAGGATAAGCGAGGCAGTATAACATCGAGGGCAATGCACTCTTCAAAAACCAGCTTCCGAAGATAGTTCTTCTTGTTTGCAAAGAACTCGTCCTCGATGATGTCCCGAAGCTCGCTCCATGCCCGGTCGAACAACTCCGGCGAGATCACCGCGATGTCCAAGTCCGAACTCTGATGGAACTTCCTAAAGTTTTTTCTTGGGTTAAGCGAATAGCCCAAACGAGCACTTCCAACTAACTGGACCGCCATCGGGTCGACGCCAAGTTCGGTGGCAACCCGATGTCGCCACTTGACGTAGTTGAGTTCGTGAGGCCACGCTGCAGGCGTCCCGTCGAACAGGCGGGCAGTGACAAAATAGTCAACCTCCTTCCCTAGAGAACAAAACTCCTCCCAGAATTCGGACAATCCCGAAATCTCGTTCATGCTCTCCCTAGCGAACATCAAGCCAAGCGAGTAGGCCACCCGTCCGCCATCCCCATTTGCCGTAGACGCGTTCCGAGCCCAAGAACGCGCGCCAAAGGTAACCGAGCCTTCGTCGGGCTAGGCCAACTCGCGACGGGTTTTCGAATCTCCGCCTCCATTTCTAAGATGACTGCGAACAGAAAATTGCTTACCTGGCGACAGTCGCACGATATTACCCGCTTGATCCAGGCAAGGGGAACGGCACATGACGCCACCTATCCACGACCTTCGGCCGTTCAGCCTGTGTGAGGTCCAGGAGCAGCAGTTGAAATCGCTAAGCGCAAGCGAGGCACTCAATGTTTTTGCTGGTCAGCCTGTCGTAGCCCGACGCTGGCATTCCATGACACCACATCTCCTGTCACATCCGAGTAAGCCGAGATTGTCAGGGACCCGACACCACTCAACGAGTGGTATGGCTACCTTGCCCTGGTGACGGATCTTGAGCAGGGCGTCTACGAGCACCTGATCACCGGTGAGCTGGCCGGCCGCCTCCAGCACGTCGATCCCGCCCTCGTCCAGCACCACAAGCTCGACCCCGCCGACGCCCCCGACGCCCTCGCCCGTCACATCGCCGCCCTGGCTCACCGCGCCCTGCACGCCATCCCCAACAGCGACGACAAGCTCCACCGTCAAATCGAGCTAGCCAACCGCATCGCCGACGCCATCGCCGCCGAGAGCCCGCAGGCATCGACGGCACAAGACCAGGTCACCGACGCCAGGCACCTCCTGCACGCCATCGCCGCCCCACCCACCCCACCCGCGCAACCAGCATTCCCTCAGCGCCCCACCACCCCGCTCTCCACCGGCGCACTCCTGGTCAACGGCCGCCACCAGCCCCGCATCGGCCACGAGGTCACTCACGAAATGGCGTCGGCGGAGCAGGTCGACCTGCTCTGCGCGTTCATCAAGTGGTACGGCCTGCGCATCGTCGAGCCGGCCATCCGCGAGCTGATCGCCCGGAGCGGCAAGCTGCGCGTCATCACCACGACCTACCTGGGCGCGACCGATCAGCGGGCCCTCGACCGGCTCGCCGAGCTGGGCGCCGAAATCAAGGTGTCCTACGAGACCAGGACCACCCGGCTGCACGCCAAGGCGTGGCTGTTTCGCCGCCACAACGGCATGAGCACCGCGTACGTCGGATCATCGAACCTGTCGAAAGCCGCGCTGATCGACGGCGTGGAGTGGAACGTGCGCGTCTCCAATGTCGAGCAGCCGCACGTCATCGACACATTCACCGCCACGTTCGAGGACTACTGGAACGACCCGGCGTTCGAGGACTACGACGCCACCAGGGACGCCGAGCGGCTACGGAACGCCCTCAGCGGGGAGCGGCGCGAGGACTCGCCGACGCAGATCGCCAACCTGGATGTGCGGCCGTACCCGTACCAGGCGGAGATCCTCGCCGACCTGGACGCCGAGCGGCAGGTGCACGGCCGGCACCGGAACCTGGTGGTGATGGCGACCGGCACCGGCAAAACGGTCGTCGCGGCGCTGGACTTCCGCCGACTGCACCGCAACGGCCAGGTCGATTCGCTGCTCTTCGTCGCCCACCAGGAACAGATCCTCACCCAGAGCCTGGCGACGTTCCGGCAGGTCATGCTCGACGGCAGCTTCGGCGAAACGCTGGTCGGGGGCAAGACCCCGACCATGTGGCGGCACGTCTTCGCCTCCGTCCAGTCGCTACACCGGCGGGAGATCGACCCCGAGGCGTACGACATGGTGATCGTCGACGAGTTCCATCATGCGGAGGCACCGACGTACGCCCGGCTGTTGGGGCGGCTTCGGCCGCGCGTACTGCTGGGGCTGACGGCGACCCCCGACCGGGCCGACGGCCGCGACGTGCGGCGGTGGTTCGACGGCTGCGTGGCGGTGGAGCTGCACCTGTGGGAGGCGTTGGAGCGGCAGTTGCTCGCGCCGTTCCAGTATTTCGGGCTGCACGACGACGTGGACCTGTCGCACCTGCGCTGGAAGCGCGGCCAGGGCTACGACCTGGGCGAACTGAGCGGCCTCTACACCGGCAACGACGCGCGGGCGCGGCTGGTGCTGAAGGCGGTACGCGACACGGTCGACGTGGACCGGATGCGGGCGCTCGGGTTCTGCGTGAGCATCGCCCACGCCCGGTTCATGGCGGAGTGGTTCACGCGGCACGGCGTGCCGGCGGCGGCGGTGACCTCTCACGTGGATCGACTCGCCCAGCATGATCTGCTGCGGGAGTTCAAGGCCGGCAAGCTGCGGATCCTCTTCACCGTGGACCTGTTCAACGAGGGCGTCGACCTGCCGATGGTCGACACGGTCCTGATGCTGCGGCCCACCGAGAGCGCCACTATCTTCCTCCAGCAGCTCGGCCGGGGCCTGCGCCTGGACGACGACAAGCCATGCCTGACGGTGCTCGACTTCATCGGCGGGCAGCACGCCAACTTCCGCTTCGACCTGCGCTGGCGGGCGCTGACCGGGGTCAGCCGCAGGGAGATCAGGGACGCCGTCGAGCAGGATTTCCCGTCGCTGCCCAGCGGATGCCACATTCAGTTGGACCCGGTCGCCCGCAAGGTCGTGCTCGACAACCTGCGTACCGTCATGCCGACGTCGAAGAACGGCCTGTTGGCGGAGCTGCGGCACCTCGGGGACGTCAGCCTCGCCGGGTTCCTGCGGGAGACCGGCGTGGAGATCGAGGACGTGTACCGGTCGGCGACCATCGGCGGGTGGACAGGGCTGCGCCGGCTCGCCGGGCTGGAGTCGTCGATGCCGGGGGCGTACGACCGGGAGTTGGGCCGGGCTATCGGGCGGATGCTGCACATCGACGACCCGGACCGCCTCGATCTGCTGACCCGGGTGGCGGCAGGTGAGCGGCCGGACGCCGGGCGGCTCTGGGACATGCTGCACTTCGACCTGTGGGGTCCGAACGCGCCGCTGGCCTCCCGGGACGAGCGGCTGGCGCGGCTCTGGGCGGAGCCGGCCCGCTGCGCCGAGCTGCGGCAGGTGGCCGAGGTGCTACGCGAACGCATCCACCGGGTCACACCGAGCCCGCTGTCGGCGGAGGTGCCGCTGCGGGTGCACGCCCGCTACAGCCGCAACGAGGCGTGCGCGGCCTTCGGGATGCCAAACCCGGGATCGCTGCGGGAGGGGGTGAAGTGGCTGCCCGATGCCCAGGCTGACCTCTTCTTCGTCACCCTGGTCAAGTCGGAGGCGCACTACTCCCCCACCACCCTGTACGCCGACCGGGCCATCACCGACAGCCTGTTCCAGTGGGAGTCGCAGAGCACCACGTCGTCGGCCTCGGCGACCGGCCAGCGCTACATCCACCACGCTTCGCGCGGCTCGACGGTGCACCTCTTCGTACGCGAGACCCGCGTCGCGGACCGGGACCTGGGCGCGCCGGCCTACCTCTACGCCGGCCCGATGACCTATCGAGAGCACACCGGCGACCGGCCCATGCGCATCATCTGGCGACTGGTGCACGCCCTCCCCGCCGACGTGTACGCCACCGCCCGAACCATCGCCGCATGAGTACCCGGCAAAAGGGAGCGTTCAGGCAGCGTCGGCGTCCGGAGCGAATCTGACGTCCAATTTCATGCTGAGCGCCCGTGCGAGACGCTCCAGCACCGGCAGGGTTGGCACGGTGCCGCCAGCCTCGAACCGGGCCACGGCAGACTGAGTCATTTCGGCGGACCTTGCCAACTGGCTCTGGCTCCAGCCCTTGTGTTCCCGCAGGAGCCGCACCTCCTGCCCGAGCTCGAAGGCGATGCGCGTCGCCTCGTACGCCTCGGCGGCTCCTGGCTCCACCATCCGGCGATCACGTAGGTCGTTCCAGTCAACGCGATCGTCCATCGCTCCACCCCTCATTTCGCGCCGTTAGGCAATAGCAGCGATGCTATGACCGCTCCCTCCGCATGTCTCGCTGACAGTCCGACGCACTTCTATTGCCGAACCCGTTGTCACAGCCGAGTGGTAGCAACAGCTTCGTGATCAGCATTCGGCACGGCGGCCTGCTCGACGCGGACGTCGAGGCGCTCGTCAACCCGGTCAACACCGTCGGGGTGATGGGCAAGGGGCTCGCGCTGGCCTTCAAGAGGGCCCACCCCGGGAACTTCACCGCATACCGCGCCGCCTGCGCCGCCGGCACCGTCCGACTCGGGCAGATGTTCGTGTACGACTCGGGCACGCCGGGCCGGCACCACTACGTCATCAACTTCCCGACCAAGGGTCACTGGCGCTCGTCGTCCCGCCTCGCCGACGTCAAGCCGGGCTACCCGATCTGGTACGCGTCCTGCGCGACAACCGCATCGCCTCGGTGGCGGTGCCGGCGCTCGGCTGCGGCAACGGCGGCCTCGACTGGGCCGAGGTCCGGCCCCTGATCGAGGCGGCTCTCGCCGAACTGCCGAGCGTGCAGACGTTTCTTTACGAGCCCGGATGATCTGTCAGAGACCACCCGTGACGCCATGCGCCCTAACGGCAGCTGGTGCTGGCTGCGGCGCCGCCGGTCTCGTCGCGGACTGACGACTGCCGTACCAGGTTGGTGTTGCTTGCGTCTGGAGGCCTCGGCGTCGGACAGTGCCCCCATGTCCTGGTTTCGCCGCCGCCGCTACTCCGTGCCGGGCGTGTCGCCGAGCAGCTCCCACAACGGCTGGGACGAGTACGACGGCTCTCGGCTGGCCGGCCGCCCGGCGGTCGCCTCGGCGCTGGAACGTGCGCCACGGCGGTTCGCCGACCTCGTCTCCTCCCCTGGTGACCCGGAGATGGCGCTCAGTCGCGAGGAGTTCCTGGCGGGCGTGACGGTGGGCACCGCCGACGGATCGTCGTGGACCGTGAGCCTCGCCGAGGAGTTGACGGCCGTGGTCGACACCGGGCCGGACGTCGTCGACGAGGACATTCTCCTGGCGGCGCTCTCCGGCCGACCCGAGGTGTCCGAGGCGCAGCACCCGGACCGGGAGGTCTTCGAGGTGGCTCTCGCCAGACCGTTGCGGGCCGACGAGGTGCTCGCCCTGGTCGTGGACGCCCTCTCGGCGGCACATCGGCAGCTCGCCCAGCATCTGCGCATCGAGCCGCCCGGCTGAGGGTTCCTGCCCGGGACCGCCTGCCCGACTACCGCCGGGGCCCGGCTGGCACAGCAGGAGAGGGCCTCAGGGGGCTGCGGGCGCGAGTGCCTGCGCGAAGTAGGTGTCGACGTCGGTGGCGTGGTAGACCCGCTCGCTGGCCTCGATCCCGTCGAGGAACATCGCGTACACGGCCGCCAGCCGCAGCGCCGCGACCGGCCGCAGCAGCTCCACGGCCCGCTCCGGCTCGCAGCCGGGCACCTCGGCCCGCCACCGCGCGCACCACTCGGCGAGGACCGGGGCGGCGACGTCGTCCGCGAGCCCCTCGACCAGCCGCAGCGCGTCGAACGCCGGGTGTCCCACGAACGCGTCGCCCCAGTCGATGATCACGTGCCGTCCGGCGTCGGCGCGTACGTTGCCGGGGTGCAGGTCGCCGTGCACGAGGGTGTCCGGCAGCCCGCACCCGCGTACCTCGTCGAGCCGTTCCTCCAGGCCCGCCAGCAGCGACTGCACCGGCGAGGTGTCGTGGCCGACCAGCCGGTCCCGGACCCAGCCTGGCAGGGCGTCGGCGCGCAGGTCGGGTACGCCCGCCGCGACCATGCTCGCCACGTCGGGGACGGATCGCACCTGCACCGGGTGGAAGTCGGCGGCCATCGCCAGCCGCTCCTCGACGGGCGCGCCGTAGCGATCCTCGCCGGGTACGTGCTCGATCAGCATCCGGCCGTCGCCGTCGTCGGCGAGCAGCGTGGACGTCTTGCCGGGCGCTGCCCGGCCGAGCCAGCGCAGCACGGCGGCCTCGTGCCGGAAGAACACCGGCACCTGCTTCAGCCAGGCCGTGCCGCCCGGGCCGTCGAGCCGCCACACCGCCGACAGGTTCCAGGTGCGCTGCTGGACGACGGTCTCCGCCGGTCGGCCGAGCCGCCGCAGCTCGGCCGTCGCCCACGCGAGGCTGCGCGCCGGGCCGCCGGGCTCGGCGTAGGGGGCGCGCAGCGGGTCCGCCGACAGGTCGAGCTTCGCCGGTACGAGCGGCGCGGCGGGCGGCCCGTCGACCTGTGCGAGGTACGTGACCGTGCCGCCCATCGGCAGCGGCGCGTCGCCGGTCAGCAGGCGGAGTACGGCCACCTCGACGCCGTACCGCCGGTGGGCCTCGGCCACGACGGGGCCGACCTCCTGCCACCAGGACGACGGGACGTCGAACGGCGGCAGGGCGCCCAGCGGGTCGCCGGCGGAGTCGACCAGGACGAGGGTGACGGTGCGGGACACGCCGGCACGCTACCGCCGGCCGCCACACTCCGGCGAGGGGTTAACCGCGGGGCCGGGCGAGGCTGCCAGTGCCGGCGGAGGCAGCGAGGCAATAAAGAGGGCCGTCAGGGGCGGCGGGTGCGGGCCAGGGTGCCGACGACGGTGAGGGAGGCGACCGCCGCCCCCGCCACCACCACGGCCATCGGGACGGCGCTGCCCTCGCCCCCCAGCCCGACCAGCGGCACGGCCGACGCCGCCACCAGGGACTGGATGGTGCCGACCAGTGCGGCGGCCGTACCGGCGTGGGCCGGGTGCCGGTCCAGGGCGAGCGCGGTGCCGTTCGGCATCACCATGCCGAGCGAGCCGACGAAGACGAAGAGCGCCACCGCCACCAGCGGCAGGCTGCCGAGCAGCGCGCCGGCGAGCAGGACGGCGGTGGCCAGCAGGCCCACGCCCAGCGAACGCATCAGCAGGGTACGTGGCGGGAAGCGGTCCAGCAGGCGCGCGTTGAGCTGACCGGCGGCGACCAGGGCGAGCGCGTTGACGCCGAAGACGAGGCTGTACGCGCCGGCCGAGACGCCGAAGACGTCCTGGAAGACGAAGGACGACCCGGAGATATAGGCGAACAGCGCGGCGAAGGCGAGGCCCTGCGCCAGCGCGTACCCCAGGAAGATCCGGTCGGTGAGGAGCGAGCGGCCGGCGGCGGCCGTGGCGGCGATGCCGCCGGTGCTGCGCCGCGCGGCGGGCAGCGTCTCGGGCAGCCGCCACGCCACGGCGGCGGCGAGCAGCGCGCCGATCACGGCGAGGGCGACGAAGATGGCACGCCAGTCCCCGACGCGCAGCACCAGGCTGCCGAGGGCGGGCGCGGCCATCGGGGCGACGCCGAAGACGAGGGTGAGCCGGGAGAAGTACTTGGCGGCCTCGCGGCCGGAGTAGAGGTCGCGGACGACGGCGCGGGCGACGACCACGCCCATGCCGCCGGCGAAGCCCTGCGCGAGCCGCGCCGCGGCCAGGGTCTCGGCCGTCGGCACGGCCGCGCACACCAGCGACAGCAGGGTGTACGCGGCGACGCCCACCAGCACGGGCCGGCGCCGCCCGAAGCGGTCGCTGAGCGGGCCGGTGACGAACTGGCCGAGAGCCATGCCGATGAGGCATGCGGTCAGCGAGAGCTGGATCTGCGCCTGGCTGGCGGAGAGGTCGCCGGTCATCGCCGGGAACGCCGGCAGGTAGGTGTCCAGGGAGAGCGGCCCGACCGAGGTGAGCACGCCGAGCAGCACCAGCAGGACGACGGCGGCCCGCCCGGTGGGCGGGGCGACGCGCTCGTCCGGGCGGACGGGCGGTGCGGTGGCGTACGGCATGCTGCTCCCTGGGCTGACGGCTCGGCCCGGATACGGTAGCTCTGACTACAGAGCTATTGCACGGACGAAGGGGCCTGCCTGTGACGGACGAGACAGTCGACCAGCTCGGCGGAGCGCTCGGCGACCTGCACCGGATGCTGCGCCGGGCCGCCATGCAGCGGGTCGGCCGCGTCGCCCTGCCGGACGCCCAGGTGGAGGTGCTGCGGCTCGTGGAGCGGTGGCCGGGAATCGGCGTCCGGGAGGCCGCCGAGCGGCTCGGCACCGCGCCGAACACGGTCAGCACCCTCGTCGGCGAGCTGACCGCCGCCGGCCTGCTGCACCGGGAACGCGACCCGGCCGACCGGCGCATCGTCCGGCTGGAGCTGACCGACGCGGCCCGGGAGCGGATTGCCGCGTACGGGCGGCACCGGCGCGACCTGCTCGCCGCCGCGCTGGCCGACCTGGACGGCACGGACCGCGAGACGCTGCTCGCCACCGCCCCCGCCCTGCGCCGCCTCGCCGACCGCATGACGGGCCGCACCTGAGTCACCTGAGCGGGTCCGGGGCCCGCCCGGAGCACGGGCGGGGCTCGGCTGCCGGAGCCGGTACGGGACTCGGCCACCGGAGCCCGGACGGGACTCGGCGTCGACGCTACGGTGGCGGTGAGCGGTGCCGGGTCGCACGTGGAGGGTCGTCGGGTGATGGAACAGCGGATCAGCCTCGTGACGCTCGGCGTCGCCGACGTGGCCCGGGCACGCGCCTTCTACGAGCGGCTCGGCTGGCGCGGCCAGGAGGTCGAGGAGACGGTCTTCTTCCAGGCGGGCGGCCTGGCGCTGGTGTTGTGGAGCCGGGAGAAGCTGGCCGCCGACGCGGGCGTGCACGACCGGGGCGCGGGCGGGTTCGGCGGGCTGACGCTCGCGCAGAACGTCCGCTCCCGGGGCGAGGTCGACGACCTGCTGACGGCGGCGGCCGACGCCGGGGCGCAGGTGACCGTGCCGGCGCGCGAGACCTTCTACGGCGGCTACGCCGGCTGCTTCGCCGACCCCGACGGCCACGTCTGGGAGATCGCCTGGAACCCGGGCTTCCCCCTCGGCCCCGACGGCTCACTCACCGTCCCCGACTTCGACCCGCCTGGGAATAGGAAGAGTGACAGCGATACACATTGATGCGGGCTTGCACCTCAGCCGTCTGGCACCTTGACCGCCTTCGATCGGAGGGCACCAGCCGCATGCCACACATCGAGAAGATCAACGGCGAGTTCCGTGCGCTGTTGGCGGGCGTCGAGCGAGCGCGAGGGCTGGCAGCCGCCGCCGACAGGAGGGCGCAGGAAGTCGGTCTGCGGGCCGCGGGTAGCGGCTTCACCACCGTGGCGGCAGGCACCGCCCGCGTACGCGACAGGATCAAGGAACTTCACGACGCCCTGGCGGATTTCGCCGACTCGATCACTGCTGCGGCGGGAGCCTCCGCAGCCGTGCCCCGCGAGGCCACGCCCGCGGAGGCGGCTGCCCTACTGCAAACCGTACTGAGCGAGATCGACCGGGCCCGCAGCGCCACGGTCGAGGCCATCGCCCACATCCAGGGGGCGCAGCAGATTGTCGCCGTGATCCTGCACGGCGGCCAGCCTGGGCCACTGCTGCACGCCCTGGACGGCATCAAGCAGGTCCTGCTACCAGTGGCGCAGCGCACCAGCGCCGCCCGGCAGGTCGTCGAATCGGCAATCGCCGAGGTGCGACAGTTCGGGGCCACACCGGTGAGCCCCGTTTCTGCCGTCACCACCCCCCGACCTTCAGCCGCTACCGGTGAGACCGCCCGCACCGGCCTCGGCCCAGCTTCGTCCTGGGACAGAAGACCGACAGGAGTCGTCGGCGGATCGCCGACGGGAGCACCGACCAGGATTCCTCCGAAGTCGGATGACGAGGTGCGACGTTCACTGGAACTGGAGAACGAGTGCGCCGACACGATCGCCGACCGGGGTTATCGGGTCCACCAGAACCCCACCCGGTTGGAGATCGCAGCAGGCAGGTTCAGCGCTGGCGACACGGGAGATCCGCAGAAGACTCCGGATTACCTGATCGAAGGCCACGTGTTCGACTGTTATTCTCCCACTCCCCCGAAGACGGTGCGCGGCATCTGGGCCGTGGTCTCGGAGAAGGTCGAGAAGGGGCAGACTCAACGCGTGGTGCTGAACCTGGAGGACTGGACCGGGGACCTCGCCGCCCTTCAGAAGCAGTTCGACGACTGGCCCGTGCCCAGACTGAAGGAACTCGTGGCGGTGCAGCGGAGTGGTGCGATCGTGCAGATCGTCCGGCGGAACTGAGGGAGTGACTGCGAGGATGGCCATTGAGTTCCAGTTGACGCTGGCAGGTGAGATTCCCCTCGACGAGGTGGCCCTGCTCGCCGCACCGAACGCCGTCGAGACGCGCACCGCGTCCGGGAACCGCATGCTCACCTCGGCCCTCAACGAGGAATGCGGCTTCGTCGTCGACATCACCGGGGGCACCCACGGCTACTACGAGGCTGAAGACGACGACGGTTCGCTGTGGGTGTGGGAGCCGGACACGTACGTCGACATCGGTTTCTACATGCGCAAGGACGTCCTGGGCGACAAGGGGATCCCCAGCATGCTCGCGACCACCGCCCGGGTCCTGAGCGAACGGACCGAAGACGCGGCCCTGCTGTTCAACCATGACCAGCTGCTACTGACCCGCGTCGCGGGGAGCCTGCGCAAACACCGTCCGACGTGGTGGAGCCACCACGAGGCGGACGACCAGATCGTCCGGCCGTAGCCGCCGCGCCGGGCGGCGGAAGGGCCCACACACCGCCGCCCCCGGGCCGGCGGCGATCAGGAGGCGACGCGGCGGGGGTACGCGTCGGCCTCGCGCGCCCACTGCTCGGCGGCCATGGAGAGCGCGTCGGCGGAGACGATGAGCGTCAGCGGGTAGACCGCGCTGGGCGGCTGCCGTCGCATCCACGGAGGCAGGGACTCGTACGAGAACTCGACCGTCAACGCCAGTCGGCGGCGGCGCAGCACGCGGGTGCGGAACGCCAGGTTGGGCTCGGTGAAGCGGGCCACCGCCGAGGGCTCCGCCGGGTCGCCGGTCGTCTCGGCCTGCTGCCGCAACCAGCCCGCCAGCGCGTACGCCTCGGCCACCGTCAGGCAGGGATCGAGGTGCGACCATGCCTGCCCGTCGGCGGTGCGGGCGTCGGTCTCGACGAGCAGCCAGTCGTCCCACTCCGCCGCCTCGTCCGGGTCGTCCGGCGGCCCGACCCCGGGCTGGTAGCCCACCGGCCGGATCCTCACCCGGGCGCCGTCGTCGGAGCGGATCTCCATCCTGCCATCATGACCGATCACAGGGGCGCGGATGGCGGCATCCGCGCAGCCCACCCCGCTTGGCCGGCAGCGCCTCGGGGCCCTCGGCGGCCCGGTCAGCGCCGGCAGCGCCTCGGGGCCCTCGGCGGCCCGGTCAGCGCACCGGAGCGTCGGCCCGGAGCGGCGCCGGCCGCCGGTCAGCGCAGCGGGTCGTGAGTGCCGCGCGGCACGTCGGGCCGGCAGCGGCGCAGCCGGTCGGCGGCCATCCGCCCGCCGACGGCCAGGCCGTGCCGCTCCACGGCGGCGAGCCCGTACGCGCTGCACGTCGGGGTGTAGCGGCACTGCCCGGGCCAGCGGTGCGACAGCCAGCGCCGGTAGCCGAGGATCGCGGCGCGTCCCGCGCGGTCCACCAGCGGCGTGCGTGCGGCGGCAGCGGCGGGTCGCGCCGACGCCCCGCCGGGCGCAGGCCTCGCCCCGCTGGGCGCGACGAGCCGGGCGAGCAGCGCGCCGAGGGTGAGCAGGAACGAGAAGAGCCCCAGGTCGCAGCAGGGCACGTCGCAGTCGCAGACGTCGCAGTTGTCGAAGCGGCTCTTCTTCTTGCGACGCCGGTCGCCCTTCAGCTTGATCACAGGGAACATGATGCGACGACCGCGCCACCCCGAACCCCCCGGGTGGCGCTCCGGGGTGACCGGTCGGGGGCCGGTACGGGAAGTCCCCGATGGAGCACCGTGGGCCGGGCGACGACGCTGGACACATGACCGACACCGATGCGCGATCGTCGATAGGAATCGTGCCGGCGGCCGCCGTCGGCGGCCCGGCGTTCCTACTGCTCTACGGCCTGCTCCGCCTCGTCGACGGCCTCGACGGCGACCGGGGCGATGGCTGGGCCTGGGACGTCGGCCACACCTTCTTCCTCGTCGGGATCCTGCTCTTCGGCGCGCTGGTCCTCGGGCTGCGCCGGCTGCTGCTCGCCGCCACGCCCCGGCGGCGGGCGCTCACGGAGACGGCGACCGTGCTGGGCCTGATCGGCGTGGCCGCCTTCGTCTGGGTGATCCTCGGCGACCTGTTCCCGGGTCTCGCCGACGCCGCGCCGCTGCCCGAGCCGGTCATGATGCTGGGGCCGCTGCTGTTCCAGGTCGGCCTCCTCACCCTGCTGGTGCAGGCGGGGACCACCCGGCCTCGGCTGCTGCCGCTGTGGGTGCCCGCGCCGGTCCTGCTCGGGTTCCTGGGCATCGCCGTGAGCCTGGACCTGCTGCCGCTGGCCGCCGCGCTGATCCTCGCCGGCCTGCTCCCTCTGCAACGCCTCCGCTGAGCGCCCGCTCCCACGCGATCGGGGTGACACGGCGATCTCCGCACCCCCGGTCGGCACAGCGGGGCGCCGAGGGGTCAGCGCCAGACGGTGCGGCGCACGCCGTCGTGGGCGGCGCAGGCGTCGCGCCGTCCGCCGGTGAGGCTGACCGAGCCGTCCCCGCACTGCACGAGGTAGCCCCGGCCGGCCCAGAAGTCGGGTACGCAGTCGAACCAGTCGCAGACCTCGACGGCCGGCTGGCGGATGCGGTCGCCGCCGCAGAAGTCGTACCCCATCGGGTTGGCGGGGGCGCCGCAGCGCCGCTCGCGGGCGGGCGTCGGCGTGGGCGAGGTCGTGCCGCGTCGCGGTTTCGACGCGGCGGGCGGCGCCTTCGGCGGTGCGGCCGGGAGGACGACCGGTGGGGCGGCGGAGGTCGGCGCGGGGGTGGCGGCGACGGCGACCTCGGGGCCGGTCGGGTCGGAGGGGTCGGTGTCCAGCAGCGCGGCGGGCACCAGCAGGGCGATGCCGGCGGCGACAGCCACGGTGCGCCGGCCGCCGGGCACGAACGCGAGGGGCCTGGCCTGCGCCGGGGTGGCGATCTGCGGCCGGAACGGCTTGAGCTGGGCGTGTTCGGCGATCGCCTCGTCGAGCTGGTCGAGCACCGCGTCGCGCTGCTCGATGGCGTCGGCGAAGGCAAGGGTCAGCTTGAACCGGAAGTCGGCGGCGACGTCGGCGGGAAGCATCAGGCCGGAGGTGCGCCGCCGGTCCAGCACCTGCATCAGGGTGACCGGCGCGTGCGGGTCGTGGGCCAGGCCGGTCATCTTCCCGTACGCCCAGTCGCGCCGGCCGCGACCGCCGAGCAGCACCAGCCGCCGGTTGGTGATCACCGCCATGCCGGCGTCGGCGATCCGGATGCCGTCGGGCCTGCGGGGCCGCAGCGGCGCGGCCGTCGGGGCGACGGTCAGGTCGGGTGCGGGCAGCACGGTGGTGTGCCGGACCTCCACCAGTTGCGCGGCGGGCAGCACCCAGAAGACCGCCTCGTCGGGCGCGAGTTCCAGGGGCAGGCCGATGCCCGCCGTCGCGGAGCCCCGGAACTCCTCGGCGAGGGTACGCAGGCGGCGCAGTTCGTCGTCGCGTCGTCGCCATGCCCTGTCGGCGCTGCGGAACTCCTGCCGCCGCCGTTCGTTCTGCCGGTGCACCCACCGGTACCGCCACGTGGAACCCGTCGAATCAGTCCTTGCCATGCCGACTCCTTCGCCGCGCAGGCCACCAATCGGGGTGTCACCGGGATCAACTGTGACAACGGCCGGCGGGGACACGAAGCAACGGGGCAAAATGGCCGAACGACGACCCAAATCGGACGATAGTCGGATTTCGCCGGGCCGGAGCAGGCCCACCGGGCGTGTCGCAGCGGCGGTGGCGGAGCGCGGGTACGGGCGCGCCCGCCCGGTCAGCGGCGGCCGGGCGGGCGCGACGGGCGGCGGGTCAGTGGCGGCGGCCCTCCCCCACCCGGTAGGTGCGCAGGTTCGGGTCGGCCTTGATCTGCGCCTCCGTGTACTTGATGGTGTCCCAGCCCTTGCCCGAGTAGAGCCGGGTCTGGTCGCCGTACCAGGGCGAGTTCGGGTTGCTCGACTGGGAGTAGGTGAGGATCTGCCGCCCCGATGGGCCGTTCGGGCCCAGCTCGACGGCCATCACGAAGGACGAGCCGTGCACCACCTTCGGGTAGCCGACGCCGGGCGCCAGCGGGCCGATGATCATGTTGAACACGCCCGCCTCGGCACGTCCACCGTGGATCGGGATGCGCCGGTCGCCGCGCGGCTCGGTCTGGATGTCGCCCAGACGCGCGTCGAGCGGGATGCCGGCGAGCTTACGGACGGCGTCGGCGAGCGCGGTGAGCACGCGCGGGTCGGCGGTGTTCAGCCGGCTCGGCGTACGCACCGGGTCGGTGGCGTCGAACGCGTCGGCGAACCGGATGCCGCCGGACAGGGCGAACTCGGTGAACAGGTGCGCGCCCCGGCTGTCCAGGTCGACCCGCAGGTCCCAGCCCTGCAACGCCGCGCACGCCCCGCGCAGGTCGACGGTCGTCCCGTCCGACGCGGTCGCGGTGGGCCGGGCCGTGCACAGCGCCACCAGGTCGTCGCGGACGAGTTCGCCGCCGTACGCGCGGTTGCCGAAGACGGTCTGCCAGAGCCGGGACGTCGTGTAGCCCCGCCCGGGCAGCCCGTCGGTGCCGGCGAGCCGCTCCCGCACCTGCTCCACGCCGAGGCGCGTACGCAGGCTGCGCTCGGTGCGCTCGTTGCCGATGATCCGCGGGTAGCCCTCCAGCGGCGCCTCGGGGTTGGCCAGCCAGTGGCTGTCGTTGGAGTTGGTCACGTAGTCGGCGCGGAACCGGATCGGCAGCTTCGCCGGCCCGAGGATGCCGGGCACCGCCGCGTCGGGGTCCCGCCCCAGCGCGCAGGCCGACCGGGAGCCGTCGAGGACCGCTTGGCCGCTGGACGCGTAGAGCGGCTGGAACGGCGCGGGGATGCAGGCGGCGGCCAGCTCGTCGGTGACCCGGGGCACCACCGAGTGGTCGGCGTAGAGCGCCTCACCACGGGCGTCGGCGGCGATCACGTTGACCCAGGGCAGGAACTGGTACCGGTCGAGGACCTGCTTCAGCTCGCGTACCGTCTTCGCCCGGCCCATCTCCAGCCAGCCGTCGAAGGCCCGGTTGTTGGTGGCGTTGACGTCGGTGATCGCGTACGCGGCGGTGGTGGTCCAGTCGAAGGTGCCGGGAACGACGACCACCGGCCCGAAGTGGGTGTCGTGGAAGGTGCGGCTGACCGGCACCGTGCCGCCGCCCGGGGCGGGCACCTGGACGGTGACCGTGCGGGTCGTCATCTTCCGGGCCCGGCCGTCCACGTAGTACGAGGTCGGGTCGCCGGGGACCAGCGCGAGGCGGTGCCAGACGAAGCGGCGGGCGGTCGAGACGGTGTGGCTCCAGGCGAGGGTCCGGTTGTGCCCGATCTCGATGATCGGGTCGCCGATCAGGGCCGCGCCCGCCACGTCGTAGCGGCCGGGGACCTTCAGGTGCATCCGGTAGAAGCGTTCCGCCCCGTCCCACGGGAAGTGCGGGTTGGCCAGCACCATCCCGCCGCCGTGCGTGGTGGCCCGCGCGCCCAGCGCGTACGCGTTGCTGCCGACGCCGGCGGGCGCGCCGTCGCTGGCGGCGACGACCGCCTCGGCCCCCGGCGCGTCGAGGACGGCGGCCGGGCCGGTGGCGGCGGGCGGGGCGGCGGCCACGATCCCGTCGAGCACCGCCCGGGATCCGGCCCGCACCATGCTGGCCCAGCTCGCCCGCCACATGTCCAGCTCGGTCAGCGGGCGCACCCACGGCTTGCCCCGGCACGCCGGGTCGGTGAGGTTCGCCGCGCCGGTGCGGCGCAGGTAGCTGTTGTAACCGGCCACGAAGCCGCGGATCTGGTCGCGGACCTCGTTCGACGGGGAGTGCACGCCGTCGCGGGGCCCCTGCAGCAGCCGCTCGGCCGTGCGGTCGTCGATCGCCTTGCGGTGGAACAGGTCGCTGCGCACGTTCGCGTCCGTGGGGCTCGCGGCCCCGAAGTAGCGGGACCGCTCGCCGTTGACCGTGACGACCTTCTCCGCGATGACGCAGATGTTGTCCTCGGCCTGCACGTGGCCGACGCCGAAGCCGAGGCTGGCGAAGTTGCGGGCGGTGATGTGCGGGACACCGTACGACGCGCGGCGGATCTCCGCCGAGTAGCCGCCGTCGCGGTGCTGCGCGGCGGCGGGCGGTACGCCCGTGACCACTGTGGTGGTGACCGTGGCGAGGGCGGTGACCAGTGCGCAGAGCGGCCTTGGTCTCATCGGGACTTCCTCCCGTCGGGTGGACGTGTGAGAGATTCACACCGATCGGATTCTCGCCGCGCGCGGGCGTGCCGAGGAAGACCCGAGCCGGAAACGGGTTGTTCCCCCTACGGGCCGCCCCGACGCTGGGTAACGTCGGCGGCACCCAGGGTCGGCGAGGGGGTGGGACCGGTGGACGACGCGCGACGCCCGGTGGTGATCGGCGTCGACATCGGCACCACCAGCACCAAGGCGGCGGCGTACGACGCGAGTGGTGCGCGGCTCGCCCACCACTCGGTGGGCTATCCGCTCGACGAGCCGCACCCCGGCTACGCGGAGCAGGACGCGCGGCACATCCACGCGGCGGTGCTGGAGACGATCCGCACGGTCGTGGCGGAGCTGGACCGGCCGGTCGCCGGGCTCTCCTTCAGCACGGCCATGCACAGCCTGATGGGCCTGGACCCGGACGGTCGTCCGCTCACCCCGTCGGTCACCTGGGCGGACTCGCGGGCCAGCCGGCAGGCCGAGCGGCTGCGCGCCGCCCCGTCCGGGCTGGCGCTGCACCGCCGCACCGGCACCCCGGTCCACCCGATGGCCCCGCTGCCCAAGCTGCTCTGGTTCGCCGAGCAGCAGCCGGTGCTGTTCGGGCGGGTGGCGTACTGGGTGGGCATCAAGGACTGGGTGCTGCTGCGGCTGTGCGACACGCTGGTGACCGACCACTCGGTCGCCTCCGCGACCGGGCTGCTGGACCTGCGCCAGCTGTCCTGGGACGAGGAGGCGTTGGGCATCGCCGAGATCACCGCCGAGCAGTTACCGCAGCTGGTGTCCACCACCACCGTGCTGCCCGGCCTCACCGCCGAGACGGCCGAGGCGACCGGGCTGCCCCGGGACACGAGGGTGGTCGTCGGCGCCGGGGACGGCCCGCTGGCCAACCTCGGGCTCGGCGCGGTCGCCCCGGGCGTAATGGCCTGCTCGATCGGCACCAGCGGCGCGATGCGGGTGATGGTGGAACGCCCCGGCGTCGACCCGCTCGGCGGGGTGTTCTGCTACGCGCTGACCGAGAATCGCTGGGCGGTCGGCGGGGCGATCAACAACGGCGGCATCGTGCTGGAGTGGGCTGGCGAGGCGCTCGCCCCGGAACTGGGCGAGGACCCCGAGGAGGAACTGCTGGCGCTGGCCGCCCAGGCGCCGGTCGGCTCCGGCGGGCTGATCATGTTGCCGTACCTGCTGCACGAGCGTGCCCCGCACTGGAGTGCGCTGCCGCGCGGGGCGTACGTGGGGCTGACCAACGGGCACCGCCGCGCGCACCTGGTGCGGGCCGCGTTGGAGGGCGTCTGCCAGCAGTTGGCGCTGGTGCTGGCCTCGGTACGGGCCGCCGGCAACGAGGTCCGGGAGATCCACGCCGGCGGTGGCTTCTCGCGCAGCCCGCTGTGGCGGCAGATGCTCGCCGACGTGCTCGGCATGCCGGTGCACTTCCCCGCCGGCCACGAGGGCTCGGGGTTCGGCGCGGCGCTGCTCGGCATGCAGGCGCTGGGGCTGATTCCTTCCATCGACGTCGCCGCCGACCTGGTACGCATCGAGCAGACGGCCCGCCCCGACCCGGCCGCCGCCGCCGCGTACGCCGCCCTGCTGCCGCTGTTCGGCCAGCTCTACGACGCGCTGCTCCCCACGTTCACCTCGCTGCGCCGCCTCGCTCCGGGGTTGTCGCCGGACTGACCCGGCCCTCCGGTCAGGGAGCTTCGACGCCGGAGATGAGATACCGGTGCACCTCCGCGCCGCGGATCGCCACCGCCTGTTCCTCGGCGGGCCCGGAGCCCCGGAAGTCGAGCAGTTGCTCCTCGGACTCCCAGCGCTCGTAGACGTTGATCCGTCCCGGCTCGACCAGGTCCGCCCCGATCGCGAAGTCGACGCAGCCCGGCGCGGAACGCGCCTGCCCGACGACCTCCACACAGTCGGCGAGATACGCGTCCCGCTGGTCCGGATCGACGTAGAGACTGCCGGCGACGATGAGCACTGCTGACCTCCGGGGACGGCGTGCGCCCTCAGGCGCGGGTGATCGCGTTGGCGTGGATGGCCTCGCCCAGGTACTCGGCCATCCCAGGCCTGATCTTCTCGAAGTACGCGGTAAACCGCTCGTCCGCCACGTACATGTCGGCCAGCCCGGTGTGGATCTCGTACGAGCACTCGTAGAACCAGCGGCTGATCAGCTGCCGGTGCTCCTCGGCCAGGTCCATGGCCGCCGGGCTGTCCGCCGGCGCGCCGGAGGCCATCACCTCGGCGAACCTGCGCCCCCAGTCCTCGTTCTCGGCCCTGTTACGCAGCCAGTCGTCCTTGCTGTAGCGCGACGCGCGCCGGTTCGACTCCCGGTACGCCTCGCTGCCGCCCCAGCGCTGCTCGGCCTCCTCGGCGTGCGCGTCCGGGTCGAAGTCGCCGAAGACCTCGAACCGTTCCTGCGGCGTGAGTGGGATGTTCAACTTGCTCGCCTCCATCGCGAACTCGATCGCCGTGACCATCTCCTGGAGCCTCGTGATCCGGGCGGTCAGCAGCCCGTGCTGGCGGCGCAGGTGCGCCACCGGGTCACTGGCCGGATCGTCGAGGATCGCGGCGATCTCCTCGAGGGAAAACCCCAGCTCCCGGTAGTAGCGGATGTGCTGCAACCGCTCCAGGTCGGCGTCGTCGTAGCGCCGGTAGCCGGTGCCGCTGCGCCCGCTGGGCGAGAGCAGCCCGATCTCGTCGTAGTGGTGCAGCGTCCGCACGGTCACGCCGGCCGCCTTCGCCACCTGTCCCACCGTATGAGCCATGGTCTCCCTCCTTTCCGCCCACCAGGCTTCCGCCTGCCGTTACGTGAGGGTCAAGCCCGATTCTGGACCGGCCGGTCACACGCCTTGCTGCCCACGGGGCACTCCGGCCAACGGCAGCTGCCCGAGGGCTGAGGACAGGGTTGTCGGAGCAGATTGACTCGCCCGTCGAAACTCACTCAGCGCAACCCATCCGGAACATCACCCAGGGTCACCGCACCTTGGCGCACCGCAGCCTCTCCACTCGCCCTTTGCTCTGCAGCCACCACCGCACCACGTAGCCCTACCTGCCAATTCTCATTCAGGCATCAGATCGCGGCACTTACTCAGCGTGCCTGTTGCGTCGGTGGCTGCAGAGCAAAGGGCGCGGAAGACTGGCCCTGACGGGTCAAGAAATGCTACCGACAGTGATACTCGGCGTAGCTGTCAGGGCACGTCGGCCCGCAGGTCAGGCGCTTGCACGGCTGAAGGAGTGGCGAAGGCCAAGGCTCGCGGGGCACGCGGCACGGGCACACGGCACGGGCACGAGGGCATGGGGCACGAGGGCATGGGGCACGAGACCGCAGGGCACGAAGGAAGCCGCAGGGCACGTGAGCAGCCGTCAGGCCCACTCCTCGTCCGGGTCTCCAGCCCCGGCGAACAGCGGGGTCGTGGCGGGCGCGGCGCGCGCGAACGGCACAGGCACAGGCACACGCGCGAAAGGCGGGGCCGGGGCTGGCTCGGCGGACGGTTCCGGCGTCGCGGGGGTGGCAGCCGGTGGGCCGCCGTGGGTCCAGGGCGTCTCCTCGACGGCGGGGAACGCCCCCGCCGGCATGAAGGCGTCCGCCAGGGTGGTGTAGCAGAGCCGCTCGCCCACCTCGGGCACGCTGCCCGGCGGCGCGGTCAGCCCTCGGCCCATCCCGCCCGAGAGTTCCAGCACCACCTCGGTCTTGCCGTCGGCCGCCGGGGTGACGAAGACGACCCGGGCCTTCTGCGCCGGCCGGGCCGGCGAGTACAGCGTCGCGCCGAGCGGCATCGGCACCTGCTCGGTGGTGACCAGCTGGATCCGGGGGCGCAGCACCGGGCGCTTGCCGGTGTCGTCCACCCGCTTCGGGTCCGCCAGGGTGACCTCGCCGACGAACGCCTCCCCGGTCAGCCGGTGCTCCGCCATGACCAGCGGGTCGTCGTAGGCGCGCTGCACGGCGTAGGTGGCCAGGGCCCGTTCCAGCCGGTGCAGCCGCTGGGCGGCGGCGACCGCCCCGTCGCGGCGGGGCTGCGGTGCCCCGCCGGCGTCGACGTGTTCGGCGTAGCTGGTGAAGGCGTCCTTGTCGCCGTCCCACCGGCCGGCCACCCGGGCGCCGGGCGGCAGGCCGCGCAGCAGCCCCACACCGCGCCACATCAGCTCCCAGGTGGGCGCGAGCTGGTCGCGCAGCAGCCTCTCCAGCTCCGCGTACGCCCGGGCGCGCGCGACGGGGTCGTCCTCGGCATCCGCGTACGCGGCGATGGCCGGGGCGAGCAGGTGGTTGTCGAAGTCGGGGTCGGTGGCCGGGCCGGCGGGCGGGCAGGTGGCCGGGTCCTCGGCCCGGGCCGCCGCCTCGGCGCCGGTGAGCCCGACGGGCGGGTCGATCCAGCCGAGCAGCGCCGGCAGGTGCAGGTCCTCCACCACGCTCTGGCCGGTGGCCCAGTGCAGGGTCAGCGCGTCGGTCATCGCCAGCAGCGCCGACGAACCGGGATGCTCGGCCCGCTCGGCGAAGAACGTCAGCCAGCGCCCGAGCACCGGCACCGACGGGTGCACCGGATACTCCCCGTCGGGGCGGCGGAAGCGGGTGGAACGGCCGAGCAGCCGCAGGAAGGTGATCCCGGCGGAGTTCGGCACGAGCAGTTGCGGGGCGTCGACGTGGCGGTAGCGCACGTCCCGGCCCCGGTCGACCGGCACCGCCTCGGAGACGCCCCGGAAGCCGTCCAGGTAGGGCAGCACGATCCCGGCCAGCTCGGCCGCGAACGCGAACCGCTGGTCGCGGTTGCGCGGCTGCGGCACGATCAGCAGCCGTGCCGAGTCGGGCGTGTCGCCGACCATCGCCGCGAGCGGCGCGTTCGCCTCGCCGGCCATCGCCAGCGGCACCAGCACCAGCGGGCGCTCGCCCAGGTGCAGGTGCCGGACGGTCGCCACCGGCTGGGCCACCCCGGCGGCGAGCGCCTGGGCCCGGGCGAACGCGCGCAGCGTACTCATGCGGGGGTTCCCGCGAGGGCGTCGGCGCGCAGCCGGGCGGCGGCCCGCAGCAGCGCGGCGGCCTCCTCCTGCCCGGGCTCCGGAGCGCGCTCGCCGGCGGCCAGCGCCAGCACCTCGTCGACCTGCGCGATGCCGCCCAGCGCCTCCCGGACGGGCCGGCCCAGCGCCCCGGTGTGCCCGCGCGCCTCGTGCCGGCAGAAGTACGCCAGCTCGCAGGTCGCCAGGCAGTCGGGCGCGTAGCGCGCCTCCACCCGCGACAGCGCGGCCAGCAGCGCCGCGGGTTCGGTCGTGAGGTCCACGGTGAAGTCCTCGGGTACGGCGGCCAGCAGCGCGTCGAGCCGGGCCATCCGGTCGAGCTGACGACGCAGCACCAGCAGCTGTTTGCGCACGTCGACCAGGCTGGCCACCGGCTGGTTGGCGAAGTCGCGCGGGCAGACCAGTACCGCGTCGTGCGACACCAGCTCCGGGTCGTGCCCGGCGGCGGCGAGCAGCTCGCGCAGGGCCAGCACGTAGACGGCGGACTGGATCGCGGCGGCGGACACCTTGGCGGGGTCGGCCTGGCCGTCGACCACCGGGAACGACTTGATCTCGACGACGTGGAACCGGCCGGCGAGCCGGGCCGCCACGAGGTCCGGTTCCAGGTGCACCCGGCGTCCGGCGACGTCCAGCCCGAGCAGCGGGTGGTCGAACAGCGCGGCGGTGTCGTCCGGCGAGCCGGGGGCGGCGCCGGTCAGCAGCGCGGCGGAGCGCCGGTGCCGGGCGGCCGTGTCGTCCGCGACGCCGTCGCCGAGGTCCGTCCAGCTCGCCGCCGCCGGCACCGGTACGCCCAACCGCTCGGCGACCAGCCGCAGCAGCTCGGCCCCGCCGTCGGCCTTGACCTGTGCCTCGAACGCGTTGCCCCGGGTGATGGCGAAGCGGGACTGCCCGAACCGGGCGGGGAACCCGATCCGCTGGGCCAGCTTCGGCTTGTCCACCCCGGCGCCGTCCAGCACGGCCCGGCGGGTGCAGCCCGGGTTGCCGGTCAGGGCGGCGATGGTGCGCGCGTTGTGCCGCTTCGGCGGCACCTCGCCACGGATCGCGGCCAGTCGCTCCTCGCTGCTCGTCACGATCCGCCACGATAGGCGGTCCCGGCGACGGCCGCCGGGCGCCGCCCCGGCGGGGCGCTCCGCGCCGCCCGGTCCGGCCGGCCTGGTCCACCGGCGTCCGCCGGTCGGGCGCCGGCGAGCGGGCCGGTCAGATCGAGGCGAAGATCGGGCTGAACAGGCCGCAGCAGACGACCCCGAACACGGCGAGCGCGACCAGCGCGATGCTGTAGTTCGACCACATCCCGAACTTCGTCACGTCGGTGCCGTGCGCGTCGTGGACGCGGTTGCGCCAGCCACCGAAGCGGAAGGACAGATGGTGCATGGCGTTGGGGTAGGCCATCATCGCGGTGGTGATCAGCGGGAGGCCCATGAAGTCCGTGTAACGCACGTCGTGCGCCCCGGGGGAGATCACCACGTACCAGGTGCCCTCGCCGGGAATCGGCACGGGCACGGCGTCGATCTTGAGTTTGCTCGTGGTGGGTGCGGGCACGATGTACGGGCCTCGGTTCACCGTGATGCCGAGCACCGCGTAGCCCGGCGGGGGCGCGATCGGGTGGGGGTACACCAGCGGCGTGACGGCACCGGGTACCGGCGGGTACGGCGGATGAGGGGGGTACGACACCGCCACATCCTGGCACGGCCCGACCAGTCTGCCGAGAGCTGGAAGATCACGAACCGCCTCAGCGCCCGGCGGAACGGTTCCAGGGCGAACGGGGCAGGGCGGTGCCGGCCAGCGGCCGACGCTCCCGGCGACGGCGGCGACGCCCGGGGGTGCACGGCGGCCGGGAGACGGTGTGCACGGGCGCGGGCGCAGGTACGACGGGCTGCCGGCCGATCAACCAGCAGAGGAAGCGGGCCATCGGCGGGGCTCAGCCGACCGGGAGGCGCTCGGCCTCGGCGCGGGAGATGTCGTACTGGGCGCCGCAGAAGGTGCACTGCTGCACGTAGCGGGTGCGGATCGGGATGATCGGCACGAAGAACAGGCTGAACCTCGTCGACCGGCGCGTGATCACCTGTGCGGCGTGGTTGCGACAGTTGCGGCAGACCTGCTGCACCACGCCCGACTGGGTGACCTTGGTGCGGAGGCCGAAGATGAGGAACATCGCCCGTCAGTACCCACCCGGAGCCCGAATATCACCTCGACGGGCCATTGCCGCCGGGCTGTACCTTGCCCGGAGCACTCGTCCATGGGGAGGCACGCATGAGGGCACGTCACATCGGGGTGGTCGTCGCGCTGGTCGTCGCGTTGGCCGGCTGCGGCGACGAGAGGGACCCTTCGATACCGGCCCCGAAGACGGACTCGCAGCGGGTGGTCGACAACGTCGCGGCGCAGTGGCCGCTCCCCAATCCCCGTGACACGTCCAGCGACTGCAAGGATTCGGAGGGCGACGTCGGGGCCCGCTGCGGGTCGCAGGTCACCACCGACGCGGTCACCGTGACGCAGTACGCGGACGCGCAGACCGCGCAGCGGGCCGCGGAGCGGTTGCGGACGCTGGTGGGGGTGACCAGCGTCCAGGCGGCCGGCCGGTTCGTGCTGTCGTGGCGGGAGGGCCAGGAGATGACCGAGGAGGCGCGAGCCCTCCTGGTCTCCGTCGCTTCGTCGGGGTAGCCGGTCAGGACCCCGGCGTCGAGCTGTCCCCGGCGGGGGAGCCGGGCGGCCCCGCCACCATCGCCGGAAGGTGCCCGGCCGCTCCGTGCGGCCGGGCACCTTCCGGCGCCCCCGTACGTCAGCGCGTCGTCGTGGCGGGCGCGGGTTCCAGGCCCGGCACCTCGGCGGGGAGCCAGATCGGCTGCCAGTTCTCCATCTCGTGGAAGCGGCGCAGCTCGAACAGCCCCGCGAGCGACCCGGCCCAGGCCCCGTACGGCGGGTTCTGCTCGTCGAAGCCGGACTGCACGAAGGTCAGCTTCGTCTTGCCCCGCGACTCGGTGAGCTCCCAGGTGCTGACGCCCGTGGGTCCCCAGTCGACCGACATCTTCCGGCCCGGCTCCAGGTCGACGACCTTGGCCGCGTAGCCGTGCTCGAAGCCGCCCATGGCGTAGCGGCCGCCGACCCACGGCTCGATGCCGATCGGGTAGCCGAACCAGGCGCTGGCCTGCTCGGAGTCGGTCAGCGACTCGAACACCTTCGCCAACGGCGCGTCGATCAGCAGCTCGCCGCGCAGGTCGGCGGAGGTGAAGTCGACCTTCGGCAGCAGCGGCTGCCCCTCCAGGTGGGCGGCCAGGTTGGCGATCGACAGGCTCCAGAACGTCTGGAGCACGCCCCGAATGGTGCTGCCGCTCATCGCCTCGGCGAAGTCGAAGTGGCTCTGGGTCAGCGTCAGCACCGTGGTGTCGGGGCCCTCCGCGCGCAGGGTGAACTCGGCGGTGGTCTCCACCCCGTCGAGCAACCAGGCGAAGCGCAGCGTGTCGTCGTCGACGTGCAGCAGCCGTTGGTGCGGCGCGTCGCCCTCCGGGATGTACCGGCCCCAGAACTCGTACCGTCGCGGCAGCTCGACCTCGGCGTGCTCGGCGAGCCAGACGCGCAGCTCGGCCGGGTCGGTCAGGGCACGGCGGACGGCCTCGGCCGGCGCGGCGAGACGGACGGGCAGCCTCATCGGTTCAGTCACGTTCTTTCCCCTTCGGATAGCAGGCCACGGCGAGCTTGAAGGCGTCGCCCTCGGCGCCCCCGTAGCGGGTGAAAAGGTCCTGCAGAGTGCTCTGCAGGTCGTGCAGGAACTGCTGGCGGAGCTCGGCCGGCACCCGGATCTCGCCGGCGACCCCGATCGAGGGGAGCTCGGGGGCGGCGCGGTCCAGCCCGGCGATGTCCTCCTGGACCTCCTCCATCAGGTCCAGCAGGTAGCCGAGGCTCAGCTCGTCGCGGGCCCGGCGCAGGCCGATCCGCCCGACCAGCCGGGGGGACAGCCAGTAGGAGCGGGCGGCGGCCTGGTAGATGCCCTCCGTGATGCCCCGGACCTTGCGCTCGTTGACCAGCTCGACCAGCCCGGCGGCGACGAGCTGCTTGACGTGGTAGTAGACGCGCTGCGGCGTCTGCTCCAGCCGGGTGGCGACCTCGGTGCAGGTGCGGGGCTCGGCCAGTTGCCGCAGCACCTCGACGCGCTGCGGCTTGAGCAGCACCTCGGCCTGCTCGATCTGCTCCAGGTACAGGACGTCTCTCATGGCAAAATCAGTTTGTACGTACAAAATTTGTTTGTCAATGGCTTCCGCGACAGCCGCGCCGATGCTCGGCGCGGCTGTCGGACGCGGATCAGGCCAGCCAGTCGGGGCGCAGCGGGTAGCCGCTCGCCCCCTCCGGGCCGTTGCGGGTGGCCAGCACCTGGTGCAGCTGGATGCCGTTGCGCTCGAAGGCCAGCCGGGAGCCGGCCATGTAGAGACCCCAGACCCGGGCCGTGCCCGTGCCCACTTCGGCGACGCACGCGTCCCAGTGGGTCACCAGGTTGCGGCACCAGGCGGCCAGGGTCAGCGCGTAGTGCAGCCGCAGGTTCTCCTCGTGCTGCACCTCCAACCCGACGTCGTGGATCTCGCCGATGAGGCGCCCCGGACCGGCCAACTCCCCGTCGGGGAAGACGTAGCGGTCGATGAACGCGCCCGACCGGTGCGGCGCGCGGTTGTCGGCCCGCGTGATGCAGTGGTTGAGCAGCCGGCCGTCCGGCCGTAGCCGGCCGGCCAGCGCCCCGAAGTAGGCCGGGTAGTTGCGCACCCCGATGTGCTCGGTCAGCCCGATCGAGGAGACCGCGTCGAACTGCTCACGTGGCGCGTCCCGGTAGTCGAGGTGGCGCACCTCGGCCAGGCCGGTCAACCCCTCCCGTTCGATCGCCGCCCGCGCCCACTCGGCCTGCGCCCGGGACAGGGTCACCCCGAGCGCCCGCACGCCGTACTCGCGGGCCGCGTGCCGGACCATGCCGCCCCAACCGCAGCCCACGTCGAGCAGCCGCATCCCCGCCTTGAGCGCCAGCTTCTGCGCCACCAGGTCGTACTTGGCGGCCTGCGCCTGCTCCAGCGTGTCGTCGGGCGAGCGGAAGAGCGCGCAGGTGTACGTCATCGACGGGCCGAGCACCTTCTCGTAGAAGGCGTTCGAGACGTCGTAGTGGTGCGAGATCGCGGTGCTGTCCCGCACCCGGGAATGCCGCAGCCCGTTCATCAGGCGCTTCCAGCGCGGCTGCGCCTCCTGCGGCGGGGGCGGCGGGGGCATCAGCCGCTCCCAGCCCAGCCCGCGCACGAGGGCCAGCCCCTCGGCCAGCGACGGCGTACGCAGCCGCAGCTCGTCCTTGAGCACCCGCAACGCCTCGTACGGGTCGCCCGGGTGCACCCCCTGCAACGCCAGGTCGCCGCCGACGTACGCCCGGGCCATGCCCAGGTCGCCCGGGGCGGTGAGCAGGTAGGTCAGGCCCCGCTCGGAACGGATCGACAGGGTGATCCCGGCGTCGGCCGGGCCCACCGCACTGCCGTCGTACCCGGTGACCCGCACCGGGAGGGCCCCGGTGGTCAACGCGCGGACGACGTCCGCCACGGTCGGACCCGGACGCCGGCTCCCCGCCGGCGGGCTGGCGGGAGCGCTCGCCGCCCCCTGGTCTCGATCGGTCAGGCTCATGCTCGTGCTACCGCCTTCTCGTACAGTCCGGTGAGCCGGTGGTCCGGGTCGTAGCGATCCCTCACCGCGCGCCACGTCGCGCCGCCGTAGAGCCGGTCGAAGGATTCCCGGTCGTAGTACGCGTCGGAGTAGAGCGACTTGTGGCCGCCCAACTTCGACACCATGCGCTCGATCGCGCGGTTGACGTCGCCGTCGGCGGCGCCTGCCGCGATCGGCACGCTGCCCCAGAAGCCGACGTTCACATAGTTCTGTCCGGCCCGGAGCGGATAGAGCGGCCACGCCCGACCCGATCCGGGACCGGCCGGCTCGCGCAGCCGCAGCGGACACAGCCACACCGGGGTCATCCCGACGGCCCCGGCGAACCAGCGCAGGAACTCCGCCGTGCGCTCCAGCGGGATCTCCACGTCCTGCACCACCCGCTCGCGCGCCGGCTGGCCACGCAGGCGGTCGATCCGGGCCGCCACGCCGTGCCGGTGCTCCAGGCGGACCAGCCGGTGGTAGACGTCGCTGCGCCGCCACCGCGCCGGCCAGACCCGCCGGACGACCGGGTGCTGCACGCCGAAGGCCGCCGAGCACCAGAACCAGTCGGTGTCCCAGCGCCAGAGATAGTCGTACGTGGTCAGTGCGTCGTGCGTGCGCCGGCGCAGCGACCGGTAGTAGATGCCCTGACCCGTGTAGTCGCTGGGCGGCGGCGCGTCGTCGGTGAAGGTGCCCAGCACGAGGTACGCCTCGCCGGGGCTGAACATCACCCCGTCCATCGCGTCCACGGCCTCGCCCGCCCAGGAGCGGGTCGCGGCGACCTCGGCGAACGCGTCGGCGAGGGCCTCCAGCCGGGTGAACCGCACGTTGCGCAGGGCCACGAAGCGGCGTACGGGCTGAAGCTCGATGCGCAGCCGGGTGGCGTAGCCGAGGCTGCCCAGCGAGTTGGGGAACGCCGCGAAGAGGTCGGCGTGCCGCCCCTCGGGACGGGCGGTGACGAGGTCGCCGGCCCCGGTGAGCACGTCCATCTCGACCACCGACTCGTGCGGCAGGCCGTTGCGGAACGAGGTCGACTCGATGCCGAGGCCGGTCACCGCCCCGCCGAGGGTGATCGTGCGCAACTGCGGCACGACCAGCGGCATCAGCCCGTGCGGCAGGGTCGCGTCGACCAGGTCCTCATAGGTGCACATGCCCTGCACGTCGGCCGTGCGGGCGACCGGGTCCACGGCGAGCACGCCGGTGAGCCCGCTGACGTCCAGGCCCGGCACGCGCGGGGCGGACCGGGGGCGGAACAGGTTGGAGGTGCGCTTGGCGAGCCGCACCGGCGCGCCCGCGGGCACCGCCGCGTACGACCGGCGCAACCGGGCCACCGCTCCGTCATGGTCGACCGGATGATGATCCACACGGATCGCACACATGCGATCACTTTACGTCCCGAGTCGCCCTCGGAGTGGGACGTACCCCGACGCGTCGGCGACGCGGCCGGGCGACTGGCCGCCGCCGGCCGGCCGGCATAGCGTGGGTCTCATGCCGAAAGCTGTCTGGAACGACCTGGTCGTGGCCGAGAGCGACGACACCGTGCTGGTCGAGGGGAACCACTACTTCCCACGCGCCGCCCTGCGCGACGACCTGATCCGCGAGTCCGACACGCACACCGTCTGCCCGTGGAAGGGCACCGCGTCCTACTACACGCTGGAGCACGACGGCCGGAGCAGCGCCGACGCGGTCTGGTACTACCCCGAGCCGAAGCCGGACGCGGAGGCGGTCCGCGACCGGGTCGCCTTCTGGAAGGACGTCCGGGTCGTCGACTGACACCTGTCGCCGGGGACGCGGGGCCTCGCGTCCCCGGGCGGGGACAGACACGGCTCACCGTCGGCGCCGCCGCATCCGCAGCCGGGCGGGCGGCTTGGCCGACCGCGGTCGACGGCGGGTAGCCGGGGCCCTGGCCGGCCGGCCCTCGTCCGGAGAGGTCCACACCCCGAGGACCACCGTCGCCAGGAAGAGGCAGAAGACCCCGCCGATCAGGGCCGCCTGCCACCCGTCCCCCGGCGGCCACGCGCTCGACGAGCCCGCCCCGCTCACCCGGGCGGCGTGGTCGACCGGCTCCCCCGCGGTCCGGGGGTCGTCGTCGAAGCTCTCCTCGTACGCGACACCGTCGATCCGTACGGTGCCGTCGGCGGAGACGAACGTGCCCTCGCACCGCCACGGGTCACCCCTGGCCCAGTCGTCGACCGCACATCGGGAGAGGCTGACGGTCCCGCCGACGCCCCATCTCTCGGCCCGTAACTGGTCGATGCCGTCGCCGAGCGGCATCAGGGCCAGCCAGAGGAAGAAACCGACCAGCGCCGCCCCGAACAGGTTGGCCCAACCGAGTTCCCACACGTGGTCGACCCGCCGCAGCACCGCCTGTCGCAACCGCGCCATGCCGCGAGGGTAGGCGGCCGCCACCACGCCCACCCTCGCCCGGCACGGCGTGCCGTCCGGTCAGCCGGCGCGCAGCATCCGCAACTGGGCCAGGTGCTTCGGCAGGTGGACGCGGGCGTGCAGGTCGAGGGTGCGGGCCCAGGGCAGCGGCTCGTCCACGACCAGGTCGAAGCCCTCGCGCAGGTGGGTCTCCACCGGGGTCTGGGCCGCCGGGCCGAGCCGGTCGGTCAGGGCGCAGAGCTTCTGGCTGGTGGCCCGCAGCAGGGTGGCCAGCCCGTCCAGCCCACCGCACTCGGCGACCAGCGCGTCCACCTGGGGACGGTGGACGGTCTCCAGGTCGTAGTACGCGAACGGCGAGCCGGCGAGGACCGCCTCGGTCGCCTCCGTCATCAACTCGTCGTTGGCGGCAAGGTGCGCGACGATCTGCTCGGCGCTCAACTGCCCGGCCGGCGGCGCCCCGAACCCACCCGCCTCGACCTCCGCCAGCACCTCCGCGTACGCCCCTCGCAACGACCCGCTGTCCATGCCCCCAGTCAATCCCGGCCCGCGCCGCCCGACCTGCCGTTCCGTCGACCGGTTCACCCGGACGGGGCTCGTCGAGCGGGTCAGCGGCGGCGGGGCTGGCGGGCGCGGAGGTAGTCGGATACCACGTACTCGCCGAGGTCCTCCAGGTCGGGGGTGAACATCCGGCCCTTCGAGCGGCGGGCCACGGCGTCGACGAAGCGGCGCAGCCCGGGATCGTCGCCGAGCATGAAGAGGTTGAGCGTGGCACCGGCACGGGTGAGCCGGTCCATCTCGCGTACGGTCGCCTCGATCGTCTCCGGCAGCGGCGGCCAGTGGAACAGCGCCTCCCCGTCGTCCGGGTCCAGGTGGGCGGTCGGCTCCCCGTCGGTGACCACCAGCACCACCGGCTCGGCGTCCGGGTGCCGCCGCAGGTGCCGGGCGGCCAGCCGCAGCGCGTGCTGGAGGTTCGTGCCCTGCCGCAGGTCGGGCTCGACGGCGGCCAGCTCCTGCTGGGTCAGCGGCGTAGCCTCCAGGCCGAAGCCGACGATCTGCAACGCGTCCTGGGGGAACCGGGTGGCCATCAGGTGCGCCAGCGCCAGCGCCGTCTGCTTCATCGGGCCCCACCGGCCCTGCGAGATCATCGAGTAGGAGAGGTCGACGCAGAGCACCACGGCGGCCGAGGCCCGCCGCTCGGTCTCCACCACCTCGAAGTCCTCGACGGCCAGCTGCACCGGCACGCCGGAGCCGGCGCGGCGGACCGCCCGGGTCAGCGTCCGCACCACGTCGAGGGGCTGCTCGTCGCCGTACGCCCACGGGCGGGAACCGCCGCTGACCTCGCCGGCGGCGCCCGCCGCGCGCAGGTCGTGCTGGCCGCGCGGTCCGGCGGTCAGGTCGGCGAAGACCCGCCGCAGCGCCGTGCCGCCGAGCCGGCGCAGCGCCTTCGGGCTCAGGGTCAGCCCGCCGGCGTCCCGGCTCACCCAACCCTGCCGGCGCAGCTCCCGCTCCAGCTCCCGCAGCCGGCGTACGTCGTCGGCGGCGTCGCGGCCCAGCGTCCGGGCCACCGCGTCGACGTCGACGTCGTCCAGGGTGGCGCCCGGGTGGTCCTGGTCGAGCTGGTCCAGCAGCTCGTCCAGCTCGGCGATCTCGCCGAGCGCACCGGCGGCCTCGCCGTAGCCGAGCGGTCGCTCGCCCCGTACCCGCTCGCCCGGGCCCCGGTGCAGGTCGGGGCGGAGCGCGCGGAGGTTGGCGTCCAGCGCGGACAGCTCCCCGGCGAGCCGGTCGCCGAGCGACTGCCGCATCAGGCCGGCCAGTTCCTCGCGCTGGCGGTCGGAGAGCGAGCGCATCAGCCGCTCGCCGGCGGCCGACCGGCGGGCCAGCACGTCGACCAGCTCGTCGACGTCGGCCGGCTGCTCCGGGAAGAACTCGCCGTGCCGGCGCATGAACTCGGCGAAGGCGTCCGTGGTGTCCTCCGACCGGGCGTGCCGGGCGAGCAGGTCGTTCAGGTCGTGCATCATCTCGGCCAGCCGCCGCTGCGCGGCCGGGTCCGCCGAGGCGCGCACCGCGTCGCGCAGCCCGGCGAAACGCTGGCCGAGCACGTCGTCGCGCAGCCCGTCGAGGATCCGCTGGTACGTCCGGCGGGCCTCGTCGCTGGCCCACCGGTAGCCGGCCAGCTCCTGCACGGCGCGGGCCGTCGAGCGGGGCAGGTTGTCGAGCACCGCCTCGGCGAACCGCGCGTCGTCGTCGCCGCGCCCCCGCAGCTCGTCCCGCTCGGCGGCGAGCGCCTGGTCGAGCAGGGCCCGGGCCCGGGTGACCGCCCCGTCCAGGTCGCCCCGGCGCAGCGCCTCCCGGCGCAGCCGCCGGGCCCGGGCGGCGAGGTCGTCGAGGCCGCCGCGCCCCTGGGGCCCGTGCCGCAGCAGGCCACGCAGCGCCTCCCGGAGGCTGCCCCCGGCCAGCACCTCGGCGCCGACCGCGTCCACCGCCCCCCGCACGTCGTACGGGGGCGCGAGCGGGTCGGGGCCGCCCCGCCACTGCCCGTACCGGAACCGGTTGCCGGCCATGCTCAGGCCCGGCCGCCGTAGCGGGTCCGGCCGGAGTCGGTGACGTCCTTGCCGAGCCGGCGGGTCAGATGCAGCCCCTCCAGGACGAACTCGACGCCGGCCGCCGCCTGCTCCGGGGTGGGCGCGTCGCCCAGCCCCAGCCGGTCCAGCGCCTTGGCCAGCCCGGGAACGGTGCCCACCTGGCGCAGCAGCTCGGCCGAGCCGACCAGCTCCCCGGTCTCGACCACCGCGTCCTCGTCGACGAGGGCGGTGAACCCGGAAAGATCCAGCCCGGCCAGCCGCGCCCGGAACGTCTCGGCGGTCGCGGTGCGCAGCAGGTGGCCGAGGATCTCGACCTCCCGCCCCTCCTCGCCGCTCTCGAACTCGACCTTGCCGCGCAGGGTCGACGTCACCGACACCGCGTCCCCCACCCGCGCCACCGGCGCCTCGGGGCGTACGCCCTCGGCGGTTTCGGCGGCGGCCAGCAGGCCGGAGCGGCGCAGCGCGGCGGCGGCGACCGTCTCGGCGGCGGCGACGGCGAACCGGGCGGAGACCCCGGATCGCGGGTCCACCGACGGCGACTCGCGCACCGCGCGGGCGAACCGCGCGAGGACCTCCAGCACGTGCTCCGGCACCTCGGCGACCAGGTCGGTCTCCTGCCGGATCAGGGCCAGCTCCAGGTCGAGGTCGAGCGGATAGTGGGTACGGACCTCGGCGCCGAACCGGTCCTTCAGCGGGGTGATGATCCGGCCCCGGTTGGTGTAGTCCTCCGGGTTGGCGCTGGCCACCAGGAACAGGTCCAGCGGCAGCCGCAGCTGGTAGCCGCGGACCTGGATGTCGCGCTCCTCCAGCACGTTGAGCAGCGCCACCTGGATCCGCTCGGCCAGGTCGGGCAGCTCGTTGACGGCGAAGATGCCCCGGTTCGTACGCGGGACGAGCCCGAAGTGGATGGTCTCCGGATCACCGAGGGTGCGCCCCTGGGCGATGCGGATCGGGTCGACGTCGCCGATCAGGTCACCGACGCTGGTGTCGGGGGTCGCCAGTTTCTCGCCGTAGCGCATCGAGCGGTGCAGCCACGCCACCGGCAGCGCGTCGCCGGCCTCGGCGACCAGCGCCCGGGAACCCGGGGTGAGCGGGTGCAGCGGATGCTCGTTGAGCACCGAGCCGGCGATCACCGGGGTCCACTCGTCGAGCAGGCCGACCAGGGTACGGATGAGTCGGGTCTTGCCCTGGCCCCGTTCGCCGAGCAGCACCATGTCGTGCCCGGCGAGCAGGGCCCGCTCGACCTCGGGCAGCACCGTGTCGTCGTAGCCGACGATGCCGGGGAAGCGGTCGGCGCCGGAACGCATCCGGGCCATGAGGTTGTCGCGGAGTTCCTGCTTGACCGTGCGGTACGCGTGGCCGGCCGCCCGCAGCTCGCCGAGCGTGCCGGGCAGGTCGGCCGGTGGGGCCGGGACAACCGGGGAGGGCGCAGTCACCCCAACCACGCTAGCTCACGAGGCCGGGGACGCCAGGGGCGTCTTGCTCGGGTCCGCTCGGCGGGTGCCGGGGTCACCGGCCGGCCCTGGCCCGCAGCAGGCGGGGCGCCGCCGCGAGACCGGTGATGGGGCGGAACTCCTTCGCCGCGCGGACCAGCGCGGCGTACTCGTCGTCGGCCAGGTCGATGTCGGCTGCCGCCGCGTTGCGTTCGACCTGCTCCACGCCGGAGGCGCCCGGGATGGCCAGCACGTTGGGGTGACGCAGCAGGTAGGCCAGGGCGATCTGGCTGGGAGTGGCGTCGTGCGCGTCGGCCACCTGCCGCAGGGTCTCGATCAGGGTCGCGCCGCGTTCCAGGTTCTCCGGCAGGAAGTACGGGTTGGCCCGGCGCACCGCCCCGCTCGGCGGGTTCTTCGCGTCGTACCGGCCTGACAGGAAGCCCTGGGCGAGCGGGCTGTACGCGATGACCACGCGTCCGGCCTGCTTCGCGTACGGCAGCAGGTCGTGCTCGGGTCCCCGGTCGACCATGCTGTAGCGGACCTGGTTGCTCAGCACCCGCCGGCCGAGCGCCGCCTCGGCGACCTGCCAGCGGCGCAGCCCGTAGTTGCTGACCCCGACCTCGCCGACGAGCCCGACGTCCTGCAACGCGCGCATGCCCCGCATGGTCGTGTGGTCGGCGACCAGCGGGTTGGCCTGGTGCACCTGGTAGAGGTCGAGGTGGGTGACGCCGAGCCGGGCGGCCGAGGCGACGGCCCGCTGCTGCACCACCGGGGCGACCGGCAGGATCGGGAAGATCTTGGTGGCGAGCACGACCTTCTGCCGGTCGTCGCCGAGCGCCTCGCCGAGGATCCGCTCGCTGCGCCCGAAGCCGTACAGCTCGGCGGTGTCGAAGACGGTGATCCCGAGGTCGACGGCGCGGCGGACGATGTCGGCGGCCCGACGCTCGTACTCGGGGCCGTAGCCCCACTCCTTCGATCCGAACTGCCAGGTGCCGAGGCCGATCTTGGACAGGGGCTTGGGGGTGTCGAGCGGGACGAAACGCATGGCCCCGAAACTACCCCGGTGCCCGCTGCGGCAGGCCTGTTCGCCGCGGACACCCGCGATCGGCGGGGATGGGCTCGGTCACCGTGACCTACCTCGCCGCGGCGTCCTCAGTAGATGTCGGCGTACGGCGACGCCCGGGAGAACGCCCTGAGCGCGTCGAGGTCGTAGCCCTCCTCGAAGTTCGTCAGCTCCGTCAGCAGGTCCTCCGGCTCGTACCGGTACCGGCCGGCCCAGGTCTCGAACGACTCGACCTGTGCCGGGTCGGCGGCGCTGAAGCAGCGGTAGCCGCGCGGCGAGTTCCCGATCACCTCGTCGACCGCCGGGGCGAACCGGATGTCGATGTTCCACCGGATGCGGTCCGACACGTTGGGCGTCGAGCGGTGCAGCGTGGTGTCCGTGAAGATCACCACGTCGCCGGGCTCCATCCGGGCCGTGCTGACGGGGCCGTCCCCGACGGCCTCGTCCGACGTGCCGTACTCGCCGTTGGGCAGGCGGTCGCGGGGAATCCAGCCCCGGGTGTGCGAGCCGGTGACGAACTGGAGGCAGGCGGTGTCCTCGTCGACGGGCACCAGCGGGATCCACACCGACAGCAGCGGCCCGACCGAGGCGTCCCAACCCTTGTAGTAGTAGGCGTCCTGATGCCAGGCGACCTGCTGGGTGCGCCCGTGGGGGTCGCGCGGCCGGGCGTTCCAGACGCCGTGCGCGTAGACCTCGTCGCCGATCAGGCTGCGCACCGGGCCGAGCAGCTCGGGGGTGCGCCACAGGTCGTACACCGGCCGTCCCACCAGGATCCGCCGCCAGGCGGCCGGTACGCGGACCTGACTGGACTCGATCAGGCGCAGGTAGCGCTGGTCGTACGGCAGGTCGGCGAAGGTCTCGGTGATCACTCCCCGCTGCTGCCACTGCCGGGCGAGGTGGTCGACGACGCGGCTGAACGAGCCGTGCAGCGCGTCCAGCGTCGCGGTGGGGAGCACGCCCCGCAGGATCAGGTGCCCGTCGCGCCGGAACTGCTCAGACTGCTCGGCTGTCAACGCGTGGGGGTGGTCCACCATCGGCTCCTTCGCTGGCCGCACGGGATTGAGCCCCACCACCGGACGGGGAGGGGCCTCCAGTGCGGCGATCGTGGCAGAAGGTCCGGTGTGCGACAACGCCTCATTTGTGCGACAGACCCCTATTTCCGGGAGGCCCTCGCCGACCGGTGGCAGGGGGCACTCGGCAAACCTGCGCCGTCCACTTCGTGCGCCTCCAGCGGGACAAGGCCGACTACGTCATCCCGTCCGACGCCATCCCCCTACTCAAGGGGAAGCCATCAGGTCGGCGGCAGGATCGCCTCGTGGCCACGGGTCATCTGGTCCGTGGGGGACGAGTCGATCACCTGCGGCATGTGCCCGATCATGCCAGCAGTCCGTGCCGGGTGTAACCCCGATGAGCAGGCGTTCGCCGCCATCGGGTGGCATGTGCCGGGGGCATCACGCCACATTCGCCGGCGACCACGCCGCCGGTGGGCGCCCAGCCGCTGGGCCGCGCACGAAGCAGGCGGGCGAAGCGATGGGACGGACGAGCCCGAAACACATCAGCGGCCTGGTCGGATCACTCTCGACCAAGCCGCTGACCTGCAAAACAAGGGTGGAGCCGAGGGGACTCGAACCCCTGACCCCCACACTGCCAGTGTGGTGCGCTACCAGCTGCGCCACGGCCCCTTGCTTTGTCCCGGTCACCCGGGCACGAGAGAACTATACACAGCGCCCGCCGCATGGTCATCTCGCGGGGCCCCACCCGTGTGCGGCTCAGTTGAGCGCCACGTCCGGCGGGAAGTGCGCGACGGCCGCCATCATGCCGCCCTGGCGGCGCAGCACCATCGGCCACAGGTCGTCCGGCCGGTCGACGAAGGCGTCACCCGGCAGCGCGTCCAGCACGAACCAGGAGCCGTCCTCGACCTCCTGCTCCAACTGTCCCGTGCCCCAGCCGGAGTAGCCGGCGAAGACCCTGATGCCGGTGATGCCCTCCCGCAGCGGCCCCGGGTCGACGGAGAGGTCGAGGGTGCCGACCGCCCCGGAGACCTGGTGGAACCCCCTGAGCCGCCGCACCGGGTGGCGCATCCGGGCCAGGCAGATCGCCGAGTCCGGCTGCACGGGGCCGCCCTCGAACAGCACCGCCGGGTCGCGGGCCAGGTCGCTCCAGTCGCCGAGCACGTCGGCGACCGGCACCTCGGTGGCCCGGTTGAGCACCACGCCGAGGGCGCCGCCGGGCTCGTGCGCCACCAGCAGCACCACCGTACGGTCGAAGTTCGGGTCCTTCAGCGCCGGCGTCGCGACCAGCAGCCGCCCGGTCATCGACCCCGTCGCCCGCCCGCCGATCGCCTGCCCCTCTCCCTGCATGCCGGACACCCGTCAGACCGACCGGACCGGGACGCCCGGGGGCACCGGTGTCATCCGCGCAGTGAACGCCATGCCTGGCACCTTAGCCTGCCTCCGGGGCGGTGGCTAAGGTCTGACGGTCGGTTGATCGACGGACACGAGGGAGGGCCGATGGGTCCCACGGCGGAACTCGCGGTGATCGGTGGTTCAGGGCTCTACGCGCTGCTCGACGGCGCGACCGAGCATGAGGTGGAAACGCCGTACGGGCCGCCGTCCGACGCCGTCACCATCGCGGAGTTGGCGGGCCGGCGGGTGGCGTTCCTGCCCCGCCACGGCCGCGACCACCGGTACCCGCCGCACCTGATCCCCTACCGGGCCAATCTCTGGGCGCTGCGCTCCCTCGGCGTACGGCAGGTGCTCGCCCCCTGTGCCGTGGGCGGCCTGCGGCCGGAGCTCGGGCCGGGCACGTTCGTGGTGCCCGACCAGCTCATCGACCGCACCAGCGGGCGGGCGCAGACCTACTACGACCGGGGCGCCGTGCACGTCTCCTTCGCCGACCCGTACTGCCCCGAGGGCCGGCGTACGCTGCTCGCCGCCGCGGCCGGCCGGGACGTGCCGGCGGTGGACGGCGGGACGGTGGTGGTGGTCGAGGGCCCGCGCTTCTCCACCCGGGCCGAGTCGCGGTGGTACGCCTCGATCGGCGGCACCGTGGTCAACATGACGGGCCACCCGGAGGCGGTGCTGGCCCGCGAGCTGGCCCTCTGCTACTCCTCGATCGCGCTGGTGACCGACCTGGACGCGGGCGTGGAGGGCGGCGAGGCGGTCACGCACGAGGAGGTGTTCCGGGTCTTCGGGGAGAACCTCGACCGGCTGCGGGGTCTGCTGCTGGCGGCCGTCGCCGCGCTGCCGGCGGAGCGGAACTGCGCCTGCGGACGCGCACTGGACGGCATCACTCTCCCCTTCTCCCTCCCCTAGGGCGTTCTTTGTGTGGGAAGGGCCCCTTCCGCACACCAGGTGCAGCGGCGAAAAGCCCGAGATGCGTGAGCCATCCGGATAGATTCAGAGGCGATGGCTACGGTCCGCGACACCACCTACGACCTGCTCCGTGCCCTCGGCCTGACGACCGTCTTCGGCAACCCGGGCTCCACCGAGGAGCCGTTCCTGCGGGACTTCCCGGACGACTTCCGGTACGTGCTCGCCCTGCACGAGGCGTCGGCGGTCGGCATGGCGGACGGCTACGCGCAGGCCACCGGCCGTCCCGCCCACGTCAACCTGCACACCGCCCCCGGCACGGGCAACGGCATGGGCAACCTGGTCACCGCCTGGCACAACCGGACCCCGCTGATCGTCACCGCCGGCCAGCAGACCCGGGAGATGCTGCTGGCCGAGCCCCGGCTGACCAGCCGACGGGCCGCCGAACTGCCCCAGCCGTACGTGAAGTGGAGCCACGAGCCCGTCCGGGCGCAGGACGTCCCGGCGGCGCTCATGCGGGCGTACGCGACGGCCGTGCAGCCACCCGCCGGGCCGGTCTTCCTGTCGCTGCCGCTCGACGACTGGGCGCAGCGGGCCGACCCGCCGCCGCAGGTGCGGACGGTGGCCACCCGGTTCGCGCCCGACCCGCGCCGGCTGGGCGAGTTCGCCGACGTGCTGGCCGCCAGCCGGGCGCCCGTACTGGTGCTCGGCGCGGCCGTGGACCGGGCCGACGGCTGGCCCGCCGCCGTGGCGCTGGCGGAGCGGCTCGCCGCGCCGGTCTGGTCGGCCCCCGCCCCGGAGCGGGCCGTCTTCCCCGAGGACCACCCGCACTACCGGGGGGTGCTCCCCTTCGCGATCGGACCGCTGTCGGCGGCGCTGGACGGGCACGACACCGTGCTGGTGGTGGGGGCGCCGGTGTTCCGCTACTACCCGCACGTGCCGGGCGACCACCTGCCCGCCGGGACGCGCCTGCTGCACGTGACCGACGACCCGGACGAGGCGGCCCGGGCCCCCGTGGGCGACAGCCTGCTCGGCGACGCCGGGCTGGCCCTGACCGCCCTGATCGACCTGCTCCCGCCGTCGGGCCGACCGGCGCCGCCGGCACGCCCCGACCCGCCCCCGCCACCGGACGGGCTGCCGCTGGCCCCGGACGCCCTCTTCGCTGCCCTGGCCGCGCACTGGCCCGCCGACGGCATCCTGGTCCAGGAGTCGCCGTCGACCCTCCCGGCGCTGCGTCGCCGGCTGCGCAGCACCCGCCCGGGTTCATACCTCACGATGGCCAGCGGCGGCCTCGGGTACGGCCTGCCGGCGGCGGTCGGCGTCGCGCTCGCGCAGCGCGACACCGGCCGGGGACGCCCGGTGCTGGCGGTCGTCGGGGACGGCTCGTTCCACTACTCCGTGCAGGCGCTCTGGACCGCCGCGCGGCTGCGCCTGCCTTTGGTCGTCGTGGTGCCGGTCAACCAGCAGTACGCCATCCTGAAGTCCTTCGCCGACTTCAAGGACACCCCGGGGGTCCCCGGGCTGGACCTGCCCGGACTGGACATCACCGCCATCGCCCGTGGCTACGGCTGTGCGACCGGCGTCGCGCAGACGCCGGAGCAGTTCGGCGCGGCCCTGACCGCCGGGCTGGCCGCCGACGGCCCGACGGTGCTGCCGGTGCCGGTCAGCACCGAGGTGCCCCCGCTGCTGTGAGCCGCCGCGCCGGGCGGCACGCTCCCGTCAGCTCGATGCGAGCCGCAGTGGCGCTCCGGTGAGCGCGTCGAGGACCGGCCGGTCGCCCAGCGGCGCCTTCAGCCTGGCGGTGACCGGTTCGAGCTTCAGCATCGCGTTGCAGACACCGGTGGCGGTGATCACGCTGCCGCCCACCACCACGACGTTGTCGCGCTCCTGCACCAACGGCGTGATCCCGGTGTCGCAGCTGCCCACGCCGAGCCGCCAGGTCAGCTCGGTGCCGTCGACGGACTGGACGTCCTGCGCGCTGACCAGGCCCTTGGGGGCCGGGTCGGCCGGCGGGGCCGGCTCGGGCGGGGCGGTGACGGCCTGCGGCGCCACGGCCAGCCGGGCCACGGGCACGGCGAGTTCCTCGACGGTGAACAGCCACGCCGGCACCTGCGCCTCGCCCCGGCTGGTGCGCACCGGCGCGGTGCCCAGCTTCACGGCTGTGACGGTGAGCGGTACGCAGGCGGTCTGCGCGTTGCTGCTCACCGGACCGTCGGGTCCTGGCTCGATGGTCGGTCCGCCCCCGGGGAGCTTCGGCTCGGTGGGCGCCTTCGGGCGGCCGTCGCACGGCGGCGGGTCGCCCTGGTCGAGCTGCCCGTAGGCGGTTGCCGCGGGAACCAGCGGGACGGTCAACGTGCCGTCCGGGAACCGGATGGTGCTGTCGGCGGGCTTCGCGGTCGGCAGCTCGATCTGGTCGCGGTACCAACCGTTGCTGAAGGCGATCTTGGTCTCCCCGGTGAACCGGGGGTCGCCGACGAGCACCGTCGGGTCCTGCAACGGCACGTAGCCGGACTTCCACGCGGGAGGCGGTCGCCACGCGTCGGCCACCTCGGTGGCGCGCTGGACGAAGGCGTCCTGGCGCGGGTCGGTGCCGGGCGCGTCGACGGCGGGGTCGGAGCCGGCCGGCGCGCACCCGGCGACGATCATCAGAAGCGGAAGGCCCAGCAGGGCGGCGGTACGGCGCATGTCGGTTTGACGCCGGTACGCCCACGCCGGTTCCCGCGGATCAGGTCTCCCCGCCGAGATCCGTCTCGTACGCCGCCCAGAGCAGGTCCGCGCCGCGCTGCCGGTGCCCGTCGAGCGCCCGCAGCAGGTGCACGGCCCGGTCGAGCAGGTCGCCGACCGGGGCGTCCGGTGCCTCCGCCGCCTGCTGGAAGGCGCTCAGCGCGGTGGTGATGGCGACGTGTTCGCGGTCCAGCAGGCGCACCGCCCCTGCCAGCCGGGGCGCCTGGCCGATCAGTTCCGCGTAGAGGCCGGTGGGCCCCCCGGTGACCCGGACGTGCTCCGCGAAGCCCCGCCGCACGTTGCCCAGCCCGCCGAGGAGGTGTTCCCGCCAGCGTGGTTCGGCCGGCGCGGCGGCCAGGGCCCGGGCGAGCGGGTGCAGGTCCCCGAGCGGGGTGGCGGCCGGCCGGCGCGGATCAGTTGGCCGGCGTGGGTCGGGCGGCCGGGTGTTCCCGGCGAGGGTGGGCGGCTGCTGGATCGGACCGGTGACCATGGGCACCTCCCGCGTTCGCGTCTGACCGCGTACAGCGATGGTGGCCCCAGCGCCTCGGCCCTGTCCAGAGGGCCGGCCGCCTCATCCGTCCCAGCGGACACGGCCGTCCCAACTGCCACAACGGCCACGGCCGCTGACCGCGTCCGCGGGCCACTGGCCGCCGACCGTGCGGGGCGGCGGGGCCGTCCCGCCACGGTTGGCCGGTCGGGCAGCCCGTCGGGCGGGACGAGCGGCTGCCGGATACGGCGATGCGCCCCGGTCCGGTGGACCGGGGCGCATCGTCTGGTGGTGGAGGTGCCGGGAATCGAACCCGGGTCCTTCGCCGGTTTGTCAGGGCTTCTCCGAGCGCAGCTCGCTGTGCCTCTACTCGGCCCCTCCGATCACGCGAGCGAGTCGGTGTGACGGGCCCAGTCGCTGATTAATCTCGCCGCACGGACCCCGCGACCGGGTCCGGTTGGCCAGCCTTCTAGCTGATGCCGGCTAACTGGGTCGAAGGCGCTCCCAGGCCGACAGACTCACTACTCGCCTCAGGCGGCGAGAGCGAAGTCAGCGCGATTGTTCTTGGCGCTTATTGGTTTCCGACGACCGATTCTCGAGACGACGTCGGCTTCCTCGGCTCGCTTCCCCTGTCGCTGCGTACGAAGTCGAAACCAGTCACCCCCTCGACAGGCCGCCGATGTGGCGGCACTGACAAGCGTAACGCCTGCCGCAACGGGTTTCATCCCGAGCCCCCGGCGGGCGCGCCGAACCGGACAGGACGGACACCTCAGTCATCCATGCCCTTACCGCGCCGGCCGGCGGCCCGGGCGATCTCCCGGTCCGCGTCCCGCTTGGCGAGGTCCTGCCGCTTGTCGTACGACTTCTTGCCCTTCGCCAGGGCGATCTCCACCTTCGCCCAGCCGTCGGAGAAGTAGACCTGCAACGGCACCATGGTCAGGCCGCCCTCGCGGGTCTTGCCGATCAGCCGGTCGATCTCCAGCCGCTTGAGCAGCAGCTTGCGGGTCCGCCGGGGCTCGTGATTGGTCCACGTGCCCTGCGTGTACTCCGGGATGTGCATCCCGTGCAGGTAGAGCTCGCCGTTGCGCTCCTGCGCGAACGCGTCGACCAGCGACGCGCGCCCGGCCCGCAGCGACTTGACCTCGGTGCCGGTCAACGCCATGCCCGCCTCGTAGGTGTCGAGGATCGAGTAGTCGTGCCGGGCCTTCTTGTTGGAGGCGACGACCTTGCGTCCCTTTTCCCGTGGCATCGGCGCCACCCCCTCTGCGGTGATCCGCGCCGGACGTGACCGGCCGCGGGGCGGAGATCATGCTACCCGAACGACAAGGACCCTCCCGCGCCGTTTATTCCGGCGCGGAAGGGCCCCGTCGAGCCGTACGGCGTCAGACCCGCAGGTAGAAGCGGAGCGTGACCCAGGCGGTGACCGCGCTGACCAGGCCGCCGACGCCGGCCATCAGCGGGAACATGAACAGGATGTCGCCCCAGCTCACCGGGGAGAGCAGACCCTGCAGCGCCTGGAGCGACCCGTCGAACAGCAGGTACTTGGCGGCGATCAGGGCCACCAGGCCGAGCAGCGAGCCGATCAGGCCGGCGACCACGGCCTCCAGCACGAACGGCGCCTGGATGAACCAGTTCGACGCGCCGACCAGCTTCATGACCGCGACCTCACGCCGCTTGCTGTACGCCGCCACCTGGATCGTGTTGGCGACCAGGAGCAGCGCGGCGATGGCCATCACGACCGCGGCGGCGAGGGCGATGTTCTGGATCGACGTGAGGATGTCGAAGATCTTGTCCAGCAGCCGGCTCTGGTCGACGATTTCGTCGACGCCCTCCGTGTCCTTGTACTGGTCGTAGATGCTCTTGTACTGCTCCGGGTTGTTCAGCGTGAGCCGGAACGACTCGGGCAGGCTGTCCGCCTTCACGGCGCTGAGCAGGTCCGGGGCGTCCTGGAACATCTCCTGGAAGCGCTTGTACGCCTCGTCCTTGTTGACGAAGATGCTCTCCTTGACCAGCGGGTCGCCCTCCAGCTTGGCGGCCAGCGCGTCACGCTGCTCGGGGCTCACCTCCTGGTCGAGGAAGATGGAGACCTGGATGTTCTTGTAGTACAGGTCTTTCATGTCGTCGACCTGGCGGTACATCAGACCGCTGGCGCCGAGCATGGTGAGCGACACCGCCATCGTGATGATCATCGCGATGGTCATTGTCACGTTGCGCCACAGTCCGACCAGTACCTCGGACAGGACGTATTTCATGCGCATCGGGTTTTCCTCCGGGTCTCCGGCATGAAGTGTTCGTCGTCAGGCTGCGCAGGGGTGGCGTCGGCTCAGCCGTAGACGCCGCGGGCCTGGTCGCGCACGATGCGGCCGCTCTCGATCTCGATGACCCGACGACGCATCTGGTTCACGATGTTGGAGTCGTGCGTGACCATCACGACGGTCGTGCCGGTGCGGTTGATCCGGTCCAGCAGGCGCATGATCTCGATCGAGGTGTCCGGGTCCAGGTTTCCGGTCGGCTCGTCCGCGAGCAGGATCAGCGGACGGTTCACGAACGCCCGGGCGACGGCGACCCGCTGCTGCTCACCACCGGAGAGCTCGTGCGGGTAGCGGTGCTCCTTGCCACCGAGCCCCACCAGCTCCAGAACCTCCGGCACGACCCGGCGGGCGACCGCCTTGGTCTTGCCGATCACCTCGAGGGCGAACGCCACGTTCTCGTACGCGGTGCGGTTCGGCAGCAGCCGGAAGTCCTGGAACACGCAGCCGATGGAACGCCGGAAGTGGGGTCGCTTCCAGGAGCGCATCGACGTGACGTCCTTGCTGTTGACGACGACCCGACCCTTGTTGGGCGAGACCTCGTGCAGCAGCAACTTGATGATGGTGGACTTGCCGGAGCCGGATGGACCGATGAAGAAGACGAACTCGCCCTTCTCGATCGAGACGGACACGTTGTCGAGCGAAGGCCGGGACGCCTTCGGGTACGTCTTCGTCACTTGCTCAAGCTGAATCACGGGTGGTGAGTCTACGCGGTGTAACCGAGGAGCCAAGCCCCGCGCCCCGCCGTTGCGCGTCGCGTCATCCAATTCGGGCGTACCGGGAAGATCGATGACGCGCTCCGCCCACGGTCGATCACGCAGCGTCGCCGGCCAACTGCTGCTGCTTACGCCACCGGATGCCCGCCTCGAGGAACTTGTCCAGATCCCCGTCGAAGACCGCCGTCGGGTTGCCCGTCTCCTGCTCCGTCCGGAGATCCTTCACCATCTGATACGGGTGCAGGACGTACGAGCGCATCTGGTCGCCCCACGAGCCGGCCGCGTCCGTCTTCAGGCCCTGAAGCTTGGCCTGCTCCTCCTGGCGCTTGCGCTCCAGCAGTCGCGCCTGGAGCACCCGCAGCGCGGACGCCTTGTTCTGCAACTGGGACTTCTCGTTCTGGCAGGTGACCACGATGCCGGTCGGGATGTGCGTGATCCGCACGGCCGAGTCGGTGGTGTTGACGCTCTGCCCGCCCGGGCCGGAGGAGCGGTAGACGTCGACCCGCATCTCGTTCTCGGGAATCTCGATGCTGTCGGTCTGCTCCACGACCGGCAGCACCTCGACGCCGGCGAAGCTGGTCTGGCGGCGGCCCTGGTTGTCGAAGGGGCTGATCCGGACGAGCCGGTGGGTGCCGGACTCGACGCTGAGCGTGCCGTACGCGTAGGGCACCTTGACGGTGAAGGTGGCCGACTTGAGGCCCGCCTCCTCGGCGTAGGAGGTCTCGTAGACCTCCGTCGGGTAGCCGTGCCGCTCCGCCCAGCGCAGGTACATCCGCAGCAGCATCTCGGCGAAGTCCGCCGCGTCCACGCCCCCGGCGCCGGCCCGGATGGCGACGAGCGCCTCCCGGGAGTCGTACTCGCCGGAGAGCAGGGTGCGGACCTCCATCTCCTCGATGGCCTTGCTCAGCCCGGCGATCTCCGTCTCGACCTCGGCGAGCACCCCCGGGTCGGACTCCGCCTCGGCCAGCTCCAGCAGCACCTTGGCGTCGTCGAGCTGGGAGCGGAGGCTGCCGAGCTTGTTGATCTCGCCGTTGACGTACGACAACTGGGAGGTCACCTGCTGGGCCTTCGCCTGGTCGTCCCACAGGTCGGGCGCGGAGGCCTCCTGCTCCAGGCGGTCCTTGTCCGCGCGCAGCCGGTCGATGTCGAGCACCGCCTCGATGTTGCGCAGGGTGGCGTCGAGGTCCTTGAGCTGTTCGGCGTAATCGGCAGCGGTCACGACAGACAAGGGTACTGCTCGTGCGAGGAGTGAGCTTGCGAGCCCCACAGTCACGAGCCGAAAAGATGCCGCTCGTGCGAGGAGTGAGCTTGCGAGCCCCGCAGTCACGAGCCGAAAGATGCCGCTCGTGCGAGGAGCGACCCTGCCAGCCCACAGTCACGAGCCGAAAAGGTGCCGGCGTCAGCCGACCGGGGCGCTCTTCAGCCAGGAGAGGGCGGCCTTGTGGTAGGCGACGGCGAACTCCAACGCGCTGGCGTCGTACGTGTCGCCTTCCTTCTTGGCGTTCTTGACCTGCTCCCGGACCTTGGCCAGGGCCTCGGTGTGGTAGTCGTTGGCGGCGGCCTGGAGGTTCTTGAGCTGGCTGGCCGAGTGCAGCTCGCCGAAGGCGATGCGCAGGGCGATCGGGTTACGGATGGTGTCCCGCCCCGGTTCCTCCGCCAGCCAGCGGGAGAATGTCCGTTTTCCGGCCGCTGTGAGCGCGTACGGTTGGCTGGAGCGCGGGCCGGGCTTGCCCATCCGGACCAGGCCCCGCTCGGCCAGCACCGGCAGTTCCCGGTAGACCTGACTGCGCGTCATCGACCAGTACGGCGCCAGCCGGCGCTCAGCGGCGGCCATCAACTGGCCGCCTGTCATGGGGCCCTCGTGGAGCAGCCCGAGCAGGGCCGCCGCCGTGGGGTTGACTCCCGAATCCGCCATGCCCCTTACGCTGCCACTTTGCCGACGCGGCGTCCAGGATTTGCCATTTTCACCACCCGGTCGGGTTCCTATGTGCACTGTCGGCGCGAGACAGTGCGCCGGGGAGGCGCCGGACGGTCACAGTCGGCTACGCAGCTCCCACAGTTCCGGGTAGAACCGGGTCTCCACCCGGGAGCGCAGGTACGCCCCGCCGGCCGAGCCTCCGGTGCCGGGCTTCGTGCCGATCTGCCGCTCGGCCATCAGCACGTGCCGGGCCCGCCACAGCGAGCACGCCTGGTCGTGGGCCACCAGCGCCTCCGCGAGGTCCCACAGCGGCCCGAACCGCTCCCGGTCGCCGGCGATCGTGGCGTACGCCGCGAAGCGCGACTCCTCCTCGGCGACGTCGAAGCCGGCCTTGCCGAGCACGGCCAGGAAGCCGTCCCAGAGGCTCGGCTCGGCCAGCCGCCGTTCCAGGCGCTCCCGCTCGGCGTCGGGCAGCCCCCGGAAGCGGCGCAGGTAGCCCGGGTCCTTGAGGCCGGAGAGGAACTCGATCTCCCGGAACTGGGCCGACTGGAAGCCCGAGGCCGGGGCGAGCTTGGTGCGGAAGGCCAGGAAGTCCTGCGGGGTCATCGTGTCGATCACGTCGACCTGGCCGATCAGCACCCGCTCCACCACGTGGCAGCGCTCCAGCCGCACCCGGGGGAGGTAGGTCTCGCCGGCCAGCATCCGGTCCCGGGCGTCGGTCAGCTCGGCGAGCAGCAGCTTGAACCACAGCTCGTAGACCTGGTGGATGGTGATGAACAGCAGTTCGTCGTGGGACGCGGGATCGGACTCCGGCACCTGGGCGGCCAGCAGGTCGGCCAGCCGGAGGTATTCGGTGTAGGTGAGCAGGCCACCCTGCTCGCCGAAGTGGGGATCCTGCGCGGGGGTGGGGTGGGTCACAGCGGCCACCGTACCGCCGCCGCTCCACCCCCGCCCGTCGGCGAGGAAGGGACCCTTTCCCCACGCCCGAGGCGTCCGGAAGGGTCCCTTCCACACACCTCAGCCCATGTGGGGGTACGTGTGGTCGGTCGGCGCGACGAAGGTCTCCTTGATCGTCCGGGGCGACATCCACCGGACGAGGTTGTGCCAGGAGCCGGCCTTGTCGTTGGTGCCGCTGGCCCGGGCGCCGCCGAAGGGCTGCTGCCCGACCACCGCGCCGGTCGGCTTGTCGTTGATGTAGAAGTTGCCGGCGGCGTACCGCATCTTCTCGGCCACCGCGTCGACCACCCGGCGGTCCGTCGCGAAGATCGACCCGGTCAGGGCGTACGGCGCGACCGACTCGGCCTGGGTGACCACGTCGTCGAAGCGGCCGTCGTCGAAGACGTGCACGCCGAGGATCGGCCCGAAGTACTCGGTGGTGAACGTCTCGTGCGCCCCGTCGGTGCACTCGAAGAGCGTCGGCCGGACGAACCAGCCCACCGAGTCGTCGGCGGTGCCGCCGGCGAGGACCCGGCAGGCGTCGTCGCCGGCGATCAGCTCCAGCGCGGCCGTGTGCCGGTCGAACGCCCTGGCGTCGATCACCGCGCCGCCGAAGTGGCTGAGGTCGGTGACGTCGCCGTAGGTGAGGGACTCCGTGGTGGCGGCCAGCCGGTCGCGCAGCCCGCCCTCCCACAGCGAGCGCGGCACGTACGCCCGGGAGGCCGCCGAGCACTTCTGGCCCTGGTACTCGAAGGCGCCACGGATCAGGGCGGTGTGCAGGGCGTCGACGTCGGCGCTGGTGTGCGCGACGACGAAGTCCTTGCCGCCGGTCTCGCCGACCAGCCGGGGGTAGCCCCGGTAGCGGGAGATGTTCTCGCCGACGGTCCGCCACAGGTGCTGGAAGACCTTCGTGGAGCCGGTGAAGTGGATGCCGGCCAGGTCCGGGTCGGCGAGCACGACGTCGGAGACCTCCTCGCCGCGCCCGGTGACCATGTTGATCACGCCCGGGGGCAGACCGGCCGCCTCGAACAGCCGCATGGTGAAGTGCGCCGCGAACTGCTGGGTGGGGCCCGGCTTCCAGACCACGGTGTTGCCCAGCAGGGCCGGCGCCGAGGGCAGGTTGCCGGCGATGGCGGTGAAGTTGAACGGGGTGACCGCGTAGACGAAGCCCTCCAGCGGGCGGTGGTCGAAGCGGTTCCACACCCCCGGCGACGACATCGGCTGCGCCTCGAGCAGCTCCCGCGCGAAGTGCACGTTGAACCGGAGGAAGTCGATGAACTCGCAGGCCGCGTCGATCTCGGCCTGGATCGCGGTCTTCGACTGGCCGAGCATGGTGGCCGCGTTCAGCGTGTCCCGCCAGGGGCCGGCGAGCAGCTCGGCGGCACGCAGGAAGATCGCCGCGCGCTCCTCGAACGGCAGGGCCCGCCACATCGGGGCGGCGTCCTTGGCGGCCTTCACCGCGGCGCGGGCGTCGTCGTGGGTGGCGTGCGCGGTGACGCCGAGCACGTGCGCGTGCCTGTGCGGCTGCACCACGTCGATCGACTCGCCGCCGGCCATCCGCTGCTCGCCGGCGATGGTCATCGGCAGGTCGATCCGCTCGGCGGCCAGCTCGGTGAGCCGCCGCTGGAGCCGTTCCCGGTCGGTGCTGCCCGGCTCGTAGTTGCGTACCGGCTCGTTGCGCGGCTCGGGTACGGAGAACACGGCGTCCATCAAGGCTCCTGGCGATCTCGGCAGCGGTGGCGAAACCGGACCCACGGGCACCGGCCGGACGACCGGCGCCGACGCCGCGCCGGGTTGGCCGGACGGGCTGTGGGACCTTCCGCGATTCTTCCACGCCCCGCCCCCAGCGGCGCCCGCCGCGTGGCCGCCCTCCCCGCCCGCGCCCGGGTTCGTCGATCGGCCGTCCGCTCGGACCCGACCGGACCGCCGTCGAGCGCGGGCCGGGCGTGGGGCGGGCGGCGGGGGCGGGGCGTGTGGACGCGTACGCTGGGTGGCCGGTGAACTGCCGGCCCACCGGGGTCGGCGTCCGTCGGAGGGAAGACGATGACCAAGCAGCCCGGCAGCTCCGCCGCCGCGGAGTCGGACCGGTCGGTGCCGACCGCCGACGTGCAGGACGCGACGACGGGGGTGCTCGCCCCCGGGGCGCCGGTGCTCGCGCTTTTGGCGCTCGGTTGGTTGGCCGCGATGCTCTGGTCGACCCGCGAGGTGATCAACTCGGCGGCTGCCGGGCTCACCGCCATCAGCCTCTCCGCGTTCGCCCTGCCGGGGGTGATCTCGGCCGCGCTGGTCGCCGGTGCCGGCTTCGCCCTCTTCGGCGTCGACCTGCTCGCCCGCCGGGGCAACGACCGGGTCACCCTGCGCTTCGTGGCGGCGATCGCCACGGGCCTGCTCGTCGGGCTCGCCGCCGCGTTCGCGATCAACCTGACGTACGCCGACAACGCGACCACCAACGTGATCGCCGCGACCACCGCCGCCGCCGCGACCATCGGCGGGGCCGTCGCCGGCGCCCGCAGCGGGCCCGTGGTCGGGGCCGTGGTGGCCGCCGCCCTCGGCACGCTGATCTTCGTGGTGGCCTTCAGCCAGGCCCGCGACCCGCTCTTCGACCTGTTCGGCAGCGGCGACGGCCAGGAGTCGCTGCTGAGTGCGGCCAAGTGGGTCTCGCGCACCGAGTCCCTGCTCGCCGGCCTGGTGGCCGGGCTGTTGGCCTTCGGATACCTGACCCTGGCCCGCCGGCGGGCCGCCCGGCTCGACGCGGCGGCGCCCGCGCCCCGCTGGCCCGCCTACCTGCTGGCCGGGGCCGGCCCGGGCCTGCTCCTGCTCGTGGCCGAGGTGATCATCCGGGTCGGCGGGCGGTCCCTGCTCGACCTGGCCGGCGCGCTGAGCGAGGCGGACGCGGTCGCGCAGACCGCGCTGGGCACCTCCCGGATCGACAACGCCATCTGGGTGCTCTTCGTCGGCGCCCTGACCGCGATGATCGCCTTCGGCCGCACCCTGGGGCCGGCTCACGCCGACGACGACGAGCCGACCGAGGCCGCCCCCGCTGACTGACCTCGACGCCGGCCGGGCCGCGCGGCGTGCGCTCGCGCCGGCGGCGCGCGGGGGTCAGGACGTGGCGCGGAGCAGCAGGTCCAGCTCGCTGACGTCGTACCACTCCAGCTCGTGGTCCTCGGCACCGTCGACCGTGAACTGCGCGTCCGCGTCGCCGGCCAGGGCCTCGGTGACCACCTCCGCCGCGGCGGAGACGTCCTCGACCGCGTCGGCGCCGTCCACGTGGACGGCCGCGACGGCACCGACCGGCACGGGGCCGGTCAGCTCGACCGCGCTGGAGCCCAGCTCGCTGTCGCCCCGGCCCACCGTCGAGGCGGGCAGGTCCACCGAGACGACGACCCGGCGGCGGGGCGCGTCGGGGTCGGCCCGGAGCAGCTGCAACGCGTCCTGGGCGGCCCGGGTGAAGGCGACGTACTCCAACTCCTCCTCGTCGCCCTCGGCGTACCACTCGCGCAGCGTGGGGGTGACCGCGTGCGCGGCGGCCACCGGCAACCCCGAGCCGCGCAGGAGGGTCAGCATCGGGACGGTCGCCGGCACGTACACCCGGACAAGCTCCTCGGTCACCGCTCGTCTCCCCCGCTCAGGTCCTGCGCCGGCCTCCGCCGGTCCTGGCCGATCATGCCCTATGCCGTGACCGTCATACACCGCGCACCTGCCGGGCGGAAGCGTCCCGCCGGTGTGTCCGGGGAGGCGTGTCGCCGCAGGTCGCGCCCGCCGGCTGGGCCGTGTCGGCGGTCGGTGGCAAACTGAACCAAACGACGCCAACCCCGGGGGTTCTCGTGGAGCCGAGGTTCCTGCTGCTCTCCGACGTGGCCGCCGAGCTGAACGTGTCGGACTCGCAGGTCTACCACATGGTGCGCAGCGGCGAACTGCCCGCGATCAAGATCGGTGGCCGCGGCCAGTGGCGCGTGGAGCGCGCCCGGCTGGAGGAGTACATCGAGCGGAAGTACACCGAGACGGCCGAGTGGGTGCGGAGCAACCCGCTGGCCGAGCGCGACCCGGAGTAACCGGACCGACCCGAAGGGCATTGACCGGGGGCTCTGCCGTGCCCGAGAATGAAGCCTGTCGGAGGCAAACGAAGGCAAACGCAGGAATCTGGGAGGTTCACGAATGGCCGACCCCCGTCGTCCCGGGCCTGCGCGGCCCCCCGTCCGGCTGCGCCCCGCGCCCTCGTTCGAGCCGCCGTTCACCGACGACGACGCCGCCCACTGGCCGGCCCCGGGCCACGCCCAGCTCGTGCTCGACCTCTTCGAGCCGGCCCGACGCGAGGGCGACCGGCCGCCCGGCCGACGGCAGCGGCCGGTGCCGACCGGCCCCGGTCGGCACCCCACCGCCCCGCTGCCGCTGGACGCGCTGGTGACCGCCACCCCCGAGGCGACCCGGGCCGCGCACCGCTTCGTCTGCACCTGCCTGGAGGTGCTCAACGGCTACCGCCCGCCCAACCAGCTCAGGCCCCTGCTCGACCCGGCGCGGGCGGCCGGGCTGCTGCCCGAGCTGGCCCGCGCCACCGCCCGCTCGGGTCCGGTCCGCCGCCGCTCGACCCGGCCGGCCGTACGGCTGCGTCGGCTGCGGGTCTGCGAGCCGCGCGACGCCGCCGTCGAGGTGGCCGCGGTCCTCGCCGGCACGGGCGGGCGCACCTGGGCGATGGCCCTGCGCCTGGAGCACCGCCGGGGCGGCTGGCTCTGCACGGCCCTACAGGTGCTCTGAGACGAGATCGAGCCGTGGTCCACGAGGACCACGGCTCGACTGCTCAGGCGGGCGCGGGCCCGCTCAACCGATTCTCACGCGCCGCCGTTGGGGGAGCCGTGGCAGCGCTTGTACTTCCGGCCGGACCCGCACGGGCACGGCGCGTTGCGGGACGGGCCGTTGCCGGCGTCCGCCTGCCCCGGCGCCACCCGCCGGCTGCTGGCCGCCGGGACGCCCGGGCCGCGCAGGCCGGACGCCGGGCGCTGCGGCGCCGCCGGGGCGGTCGTCCCCGGGGCGGCCGGAGCCGAGCCACCGACCCCCAGCGCGGGGGCCTGCTGCTCGGCACGCTCCACGGCCACCGCGCCGGCACCGGCCTCGCCGTCGATCGTCGGCGCGGAGTATTGCAGGCCCTGCTGCTGCGGCGCCCGGCCCAGGCCCTTGGCCCGGATCTCGACCGGCTTCTCGAGCAGCTGGACCTCCTCGGCCTCGGGCTCCGGCTCGTTGACCTGGACCTCGAGGTTGTAGAGGAAGCCGACCGTCTCCTCCTTGATGCCGTCCATCATGTTCGCGAACATGTCGAAGCCCTCGCGCTGGTATTCCACCACCGGGTCGCGCTGGGCGTACGCCCGCAGGCTGATGCCCTCCTGGAGGTAGTCCATCTCGTAGAGGTGCTCGCGCCACTTGCGGTCGATGACCTGGAGCAGGACCATCCGCTCCAGCTGGCGGACGCCCTCCTCGCCGAGCTGCTCCTCGCGCCGGTCGTACGCGGCGTGCGCGTCATCCTTGAGGCGGGAGAGCAGGAAGTCCGCGTCGATGCCGGCCCGGGAGCCGCCCGCCTCCTCCTCCAGTTCCTCGATCGTCACGCCCACCGGGTAGAGCTGCTTGAGGCTGGCCCAGAGCTGCTCCAGGTCCCAGTCCTCGGCGTAGCCGTCGGCGGTGGCCCCCTGCACGTACGCGCCGACGACGTCGTCGATCATGTTGCGGACCTGGTCGGAGAGGTCCTCGCCGTTGAGCACCCGCAGCCGCTCGGCGTAGATCACCTGGCGCTGCTTGTTCATGACCTCGTCGTACTTGAGGACGTTCTTGCGGATCTCGGCGTTCTGGCCCTCGATCTGGGCCTGCGCGCTCTTGATCTGCTTGGTGACCATCTTCGACTCGATGGGCACGTCCTCCGGGATGTTGAAGCGCTCCATGACCGCCTCGACGGCGCCGGAGCGGAAGCGCTTCATCAGCTCGTCCTGGAGGGAGAGGTAGAAGCGGGACTCGCCCGGGTCACCCTGCCGGCCCGACCGGCCGCGCAGCTGGTTGTCGATGCGGCGGGACTCGTGCCGCTCGGTGCCCAGCACGTAGAGGCCACCGGCGGCGGCCACCTCCTCCGCCTCGGCGTCGCAGGCCTGCTTCCACTGGGGCAGGACCTCCTCCATCGCCTTGGCGTACTCCTCCTCCTGCTCGGCCGGGTCGAGACCCCGCTGGCGCAGCTCGTTGGCGGCGAGGAACTCGGGGTTGCCGCCGAGCAGGATGTCGGTGCCGCGGCCGGCCATGTTGGTGGCGACGGTGACGGCGCCCTTGCGGCCGGCCTGGGCGACGATCTCGGCCTCGCGGGCGTGGAACTTGGCGTTCAGCACGGAGTGCGGGATGCCGCGTCGACGCAGCAGCTGGGAGATGATCTCGGAATTCTCCACCGAGACGGTGCCGACGAGCACCGGCTGGCCCAGGGCGTGCCGCTCGGCGATGTCCTCGACGACGGCGTGGAACTTGGCCTTCTCGGTCTTGTAGATCACGTCCGGCCGGTCCTGCCGGACCATCGGCCGGTGCGTCGGGATGGTCACGACGCCGACCTTGTAGACCTTGTTGAACTCGCCCGCCTCGGTCTGGGCCGTGCCGGTCATGCCGGAGAGCTTCGAGTAGAGGCGGAAGTAGTTCTGGAGGGTGATGGTGGCCAGGGTCTGGTTCTCCTGCTTGATCTCCACCCCCTCCTTGGCCTCGATCGCCTGGTGCATGCCCTCGTTGTAGCGGCGGCCGTGCAGGATGCGGCCGGTGAACTCGTCGACGATCAGGACCTCACCGTCGCTGACGATGTAGTCCTTGTCGCGCTTGTAGAGCTCCTTGGCCTTGATGGCGTTGTTGAGGTAGCCCACCAGCGGGGTGTTGACCGACTCGTAGAGGTTGTCGATGCCCAGCCGGTCCTCGACCTTGGCCACGCCGCGCTCGGTGACCGCGATGGTGCGCTTGGAGTGGTCGACCTCGTAGTCGCCCTCGCCGTCCTTGCCGGGCTGGAGCCGGGCCACGACGGCCGCGAACTCGCCGTACCAGCGGGCGGAGTGCTCGGCCGGGCCGGAGATGATCAGCGGGGTGCGGGCCTCGTCGATGAGGATCGAGTCGACCTCGTCGACCACGGCGAAGTTGTGGCCGCGCTGGACCAGCTCCTCCTTCGACCACGCCATGTTGTCGCGCAGGTAGTCGAAGCCGAACTCGTTGTTGGTGCCGTAGGTGATGTCGCACTCGTAGGCGGCCCGGTGCTCGCTGGCCGGCCGGTTGGGCAGCACCACGCCGACGGTGAGGCCGAGGAACTCGTGCACCCGGCCCATCCAGCCGGCGTCGCGCTGGGCCAGGTAGTCGTTGACGGTGATGACGTGCACGCCGTCGCCGGAGAGCGCGTTGAGGTAGACCGGCATGACCGAGGTCAGGGTCTTGCCCTCACCGGTCTTCATCTCGGCGATGTTGCCGAAGTGCAGCGCCGCGCCGCCCATCACCTGGACGTCGTACGGCCGCTGGCCGAGCACCCGGGCGGCTGCCTCCCGGCAGACCGCGAACGCCTCCGGCAGCAGGTCGTCGAGGGTCTCGCCGTCGGCGAGCCGCTCCTTGAACTGGTCGGTCATGGCGCGCAGCTCGTCGTCGGTGAGGTTGACGTAGTCGTCCTCGATCGAGTTGACGGCGGCGGCGATGGCCTTGAGCCGGCGCACCATACGGCCCTCGCCCGCGCGGAGGACCTTTTCCAGAATCGACACGGATCAACGCTCCCCTAGACAGTCTCGACCCATCGTAGGCGCTTCATCGGCGCGATGGTCACTGGTGGCGGCCCTCCGCGTTGGCGAAACCGACATAACACGCCCGACTCGCGCCGCCCCGCCGAAATCCGGTTACGCCGTGCGCGAACGTTCCGGCACGATGGCTCGGGTGAAGCCTGTGGAGATCGTCGAAGACGGCCTGTTGCTGCGCCCCTGGCAGGCGGACGACGCCGACGCGGTGCTCCGGGCGTGCCAGGACCCGGACATCCAGCGCTGGACCACCGTACCGCGCCCGTACCTGCCCGGACACGCCCACGGTTTCGTGACCGAGGCGGCCCCGGCGGACTGGTCGGCGGGCACCGGAGCGCCGTTCGCCGTCTGCGACGCCGCCACCGGCGAGCTGCTCGGCTCCTGCGGGCTCGTCTCGATCGACGCCGGCCTGCGCTCCGGCGAGATCGGCTACTGGACCGCGCCCTGGGCCCGTGGCGCGGGCGTGAGCGTCCGGGCCACCCGGGCCGTCGCCCGCTGGGCCTTCGACGCGTTGGCGCTGCGCCGGCTGATCTGGCAGGCCGAGGTGGGCAACCACGCGTCCCGGCTGGCCGCGCTCCGGGCTGGCTTCCGCGTCGAGGGCCGGCTGCGGCTCGCCGACCCGGCGCCGGGTGGCAGCCCGGAAGGCTGGATCGGCTCGCTGCTCCCCGGCGAGGTGCCCGCGCCCGGCGAGACCGGCCCCGCCGGTCCCGGCACGCTGGAGGCCCGCCGCGCCGCCGTCTTCGGCCGGCCCCAGCCCGTCCTCTTCGCCACCGTCGCCGGCACCGAGCTGCGGCTGCGTCCCATGGACGAGCGCGACCTCGCGGCGGTCGTCGACACCTGCCGGGACCCGGAGACCATCCGGTGGACCACCGTGCCCGACCCCTACGAGCGGGCCGACGCCGAGTCCTACGTGACCTACACCCGGGGCACCTGGGCCAGCGGCACCAGCGCCTGCTACGTGGTCGCCGACGCCGACGACCGGTACCTCGGCTCGATCGACCTCCGGTTGTCCCCCGCCGACCCGCTGCTCGCCGACGTCGGCTTCATGACCGCGCCGTACGCCCGGGGGCGTGGCGTCATGCCGGCCGCGCTGACCACGCTCAGCACCTGGGGCTTCACCACGCTGGGCCTGGCCCGGATCGAGTGGAAGGCCAACGTCGGCAACACCGCCTCCCGCCGGGTGGCCGAGAAGGCCGGTTTCACGGTCGAGGGCACCCTCCGCGCCGGGCTTTCCCACCGGGGCCGGCGGGTGGACGCCTGGCTCGGCGCGCTGCTCCCCGGCGACCTGGCGTGACACCCGAGGTGATCGAGGCCGACGGGGTGCGGCTGCGGCAGTTCCGCCCCGCCGACGTCGCCGACCTCGCCGCCGGCTGCGGCGACCCGCTCAACCTGCGGTTCAACCCCGGCATGCCGCAGCCGTACACCGAGGCCGACGCGCGCTGGTGGGTCACCGAGGGCGCCCCGGCGGCCTGGGCGAACGGCGGGGCCGCGTACGCCATCGCCGACGGCGCCACCGACCGCCTGGTCGGCGGCGCGGGCGTCGGCCAGGTCGTGCCACCGCGCCGGCAGGCGGAGGTGGGCTACTGGGTCGCGCCGTGGGCGCGCCGGCGCGGGGTCGCCAGCGCCGCGACGCGGGCCCTGGCCGACTCCGCGCTGCGCCACGGGTTCGACCGGCTGGAGCTGATGACCCACGCCGAGAACCCGGCCAGCCAGCGGGTGGCGCTCGCCGCCGGTTTCCGCCACGAGGGCGTACGCCGGGCGGCCGGCCAACTGCGCGGCGGCGGCCGGGCGGACCTGCTGGCGTGGGTACGGCTCGCCGACGACCCGCCCGGTCCCGTCCCCCGGATCCTGCCGGACCTGCCCGACGGCCGGCTCACCGACGGCGTGGTGACCCTGCACGGGCTCGGCCCGGACGACGTCGACCTGATGTACCGCCTGCACACCCGGCCGGAGGTGGTGGCGAACCAGGCCCCGCCGGTGCCGCCGACCCGGGCGGCCATCGAGCGGCGCTGCCTGCTGGCCGAGAGCGCGTGGCTCACCGGCACCATCGCCCGGCTGGTGATCCTCGACGCGGTCACCGGCGAACCGGCGGGCAGCTGCGGGCTGAGCATCTCCGACGCGGCGGCCGGCGAAGGCTCGGTCGGCTACGCGCTGCTGCCCGACCAACGGGGACGCGGACTGGCCACGAGGGCCGTACGGCTACTGGCCGGCTGGGCGTTCGGCCCGGCGGGGCTGGCCCGGCTGGTCGCCGGCACCGTGCCCGACAACACCGCCTCGCACGGGGTGCTGGAGCGGGTCGGATTCCGCCGCGAGGGCCTGCTGCGCGGGCGCCTGCCGGGACTGCCCGGCACCCGGTTCGACGACCTGGTCTTCGGGCTGCTCCCCGACGACCTGCGCTGAGCGGCTACGACCCGGGCGCTGGCTGCGGGCACGGGCGCTTAGCCGCAGCGACCCGGGCGCTGCGCGGCTGCGGCACGGGAGGCGCACCCGGCGTCGGTGTCGCCGGCCGCCCGGAGGCCGGCCCGGGGCCGTGGTGGTGGCGGCCCGGGCCGCCACCACCACGCCGGAGTCAGACGGCGAGGGAGATGATTCCGTAGTCGTAGGCGTGCCGCCGGTAGACGACGCTCGGGCGGCCGGACTCCTTGTCCTGGAACAGGTAGAAGTCGTGGCCGACGAGTTCCATCTGGAACAGGGCGTCGTCGACGGTCATCGGCTCGGCGGGGTGCACCTTCTCCCGCGCGATGTGCCAGGGCTGGTCGTGCTCCTCCTCCTCGACCCGTTCGGCGACGGCGGTGGCGGTGCCGGAGCCGTCGGGGGCGGCGCCCAGCGGCGTGTCGAGGCCGGCGACCGGCAGGCCCGCGGTGGCGGCGGCGACGGAGAGCGGCGCGTGCCGGCCCCGGTGGACGCGACGGCGGTCGGCCGCCCGACGCAGCCGGGTGTCCAGCTTCGCGATGGCCGCGTCGAGCGCGCTGTAGAAGTCGTTCGTGCAGGCCTCCGCCCGGATCACCGGGCCACGGGAAACGCAGGTGATTTCGACGCGCTGGCAGTGGTCCGCCTGGCGCGGATTGCGCTCGTGAAAAAGCTCTACATCGACACGAATAAGTTTGTGGTCGTAGCGTTCGATCTTCGCGAGTTTCTCCGCCACGTGCACCCGGTAATGATCCGGCACTTCGACGTTACGGCCCTTGACCACGATGTCCATGTGACCTCCCTAGTTCGGACGGTCGTGCGTTCCGGCATCCGGTCGCGCGCCCCGGGGGAGGCCCCACTCGGCGTCGACCGGTCAGTGCGGCTACGCCTCCTTTCACCGCCGGGGGCGGGTGGGAAGAACTCCTACCCCCGACACGAAAACGCTAACTCTTGTTCGCTCGGCAGTCACCCCCGGTCGCGGAGGAGGCTCGAGATTTTTCACACCTCATACACCAACGGGTGAAACGGAAACACGATCGGTTACGAACGGTGCCGTTTCTCGGTCGCGGCGAGCACCGCGGCGACCGTGGGTGACAGCCCGCTCGCGGTCAGCGCCCGCCCCACCGCGGCGAGGGTGGCCCCCGTGGTCAGGATGTCGTCGAGCACCACCACCGCGGTCCCGTCGGGCCCCGACGGGACCCGCTGGCGGACCCGGAACGCGGATTCGGCCGCCGCCGCCCGACCGGCGCTGTCCAGCGTCACCGAGTCCGGACGGGGCAGGGCCCGCAGGGGGTGCCGCACCCGCACCGGCCAGCCGGCCCGGCGCAGCCGGTCCGCGCAGTGCCGGGTCAGCCGGCCCAGGTGGTCGCCGTAGCGGGCGCGGGCCGCCGCCGCGGTGTCCGGCACCGGCACCAACGTCACCGGGCGGGCCTCGCCCACCGCCGCCGCCACGACCTCGGCGAGCAGCGCACCCAGCGGCCGGGCCAGCCCGTGCCGCCCATGGTCCTTGTACGCCAGCAGCGCCTCCCGCAGCGGGCCGGCGTACGGGCCGAGGGCGGCGCAGGGCGGCAGGTCGGGCGGGGCGGGAGTGGGGCGTACGGCCCTGGGGCGCAGCGCGCCGAGAGCCGCCACGCACTCCGGGCAGACGCCGTGGCGCAGCCCCGGCCGGCGTTCCCGGCAGCCGGCGCAGTCCACGGGCAGCACGAGGTCGGTGAGGTCCGCCCAGAGCCCGCCGAGATCCCGCACGCGGATCAGTAGAGGAAGAAGGGGGCGGTCGGGTTGCCCTCGCGTGCCCCGGTCGACGGCGGCGCGACCTCCTGCACCTGCTCGGGCTGGATGCGCTCGAACGGGCCACTGCGGTACGCGACCCCGTTCGCCTCGTACATGGCGGCGCCGAGACGCCCCACGCTCGCCGGGTACGCGGCGAGGTGCGTCACCCGGGCGCCGATCTTGTCCTCCAGCCGGCTCTCCCGGGCGCCGTCCACGCTGACCTCGTAGACCGCCGAGCGGCCGACCGCGCCTGCGAGGAGCAGGGTGTTCTCGCCGTACCAGTCGACGGCCGACAGGCTGGTCAGCCGGGTGTGCAGCCGACGGGCCGGGCCGAGGGTGGCCCCCGCGCCGTCGGGGCTGAGGGCGGCCACGTAGAGCGCACCACCGGCGATGACGGCGATCCGGTACCCGTCCAGCGAGGCCGCCACGGCGGTCACCGGGCCGGGTACGCCCAGCGACAGGGCGGTGAGCTGCGCCTGGGCGTCGAAGCGGTAGAGGCTGCCGTCGGCGACCACCAGCCCGGCCGGCTGCCCCCGGTACGTCGAGCGCAGCCAGACCGGCCGGCTCATGGCCGCGTAGCCCTTGGCGCCGCGGGTGAGTACGGACACCGGACCGGTGCCGGTGCCGACGGAGAGCCACTGCCGGTCGGCGTCGGTGACCACCAGCGCCGCCAGGATCTGGTTGTCGGCGCGGCTGAGCCCGGCGGAGACGACGTTCCGGTTCACCCTGGCGTCCACGGGCACCGGGCCGCTCGGCTCTCCCGGGTAGGCCAACGGGTGGACGGCGCCCTCGTAGACGCAGAATCGCTGAGGGTTCTCCGTGAGCTGGTACACCGGCCGCTCCATGCGGCGCCGCTCCAGGTCGGGGATGAACTCCTGGGACTGGTTACGGACCTTGATGTCGAGCGGCCCGTCGAGGTCCGACAGCGACCAGGCGAGCTGCGTGCCGAGCTGCTCCAGCCGGGCCTTGTCCTCCGGCATCTCCAGGTCGACCTCCCAGCGGCCGTCCGTCCGGGTGGCGTTGTTGATCAGACGGGTGCCGTCCGGCAACCTGCTCACGGCGGTGCCGAGCCACGCCGAGGGGCCGGCGGTCAGCCACTTGACCACCTCGCTCACCCGCCGCTCGTCGGGCACGGCGAGCGGCAGGTAGCGCTGGTCGGGGACCAGCCGGGTGCGGTCGTTGTTCCAGAAGTAGATCGTCCGGCTCTGGTAGTACGTCTCCAGCGCCTCCACGCTGAGCAGCAGCGCGGTCGGCGGGTTCGCCACGTACAGCCCGCCGTCCGTCAGGCCCTCCGGCCCGGGCTGGCTGCGCAGTTCGAACGTGTACGCCGTGGTGCTCGTCTCCGGCGGGGCCAGCGTGCCGTCCGTACGCAGCTGCCCGACCTGCTGCACCTTGAGGGTGACCTCGGTCCGGTCCGGGGCGTAGACGATGGCCGGCTCCTCGGTGAGCCGGACGACGGTCAGCGCCACCGCGCTGCCCTGCTTCACCTGGAGGCGGTCCCGGTCGGTCGACACGATGAACTGCCGGACCCGCTCGTAGGCCCGGTCCGGCTCGCCGGCCGCAGCGGAGAGGAAGTTCTCGACGAACTGTTCGGCGTCGCTGCCGCTCGCGCTCCGGCTCGGGGGCTCGCCCCGGCTGCCGCTGGTCGAGCCGCCCTCCCCCGCCGGCCCCGGCCCCTTCACCCGGACCTCGGTGTTCTCCGGGATGCCGCAACCGGCCGCGCCGCCCAGCAGCAGCACGCCGCCGAGCAGTCCGGCGAGCAGCCGGCGCATCACGACCCCACCTCCGCGTGCCCGCTGCCCGGACGCCCCGGGCCGACGGTCAGCGCGTCGTCGGCGCCCGGGCCGATCGCGAGCGCGCCCCCCGTGCCGGGGCTGATGGCCAGCAGCCCGCCCGAGCGCGGCCCACCGAAGGGCAGCGCGGCGTCGGCCGGGACCAACCGCAGCGGCGAGGTGGTCAGCCGGTCGCCGGCCCGCGACGGCAGGGTGAGCCGGAACTGGGCGCCCTGCCCCGGCGCGCCCCATGCCTCCAGCCAGCCGCCGTGCAGCCGGGCGTCCTCCAGGCTGATCGACAGGCCCAGCCCGGTGCCGCCGGTCTGCCGGGCCCGGGACGGGTCGGCCCGCCAGAAGCGGTTGAACACCAGCTTCTCCTCGCCCGGCTTGAGCCCCACCCCGTGGTCGCGGACGGTGATCGCCACCGCCGTGTCGTCCGCCCCGAGCGTGATCCGCACCGGCTTCGCCTCGCCGTGCTCGACGGCGTTGCCGACCAGGTTGCGCAGCACCCGTTCCACCCGCCGGGGGTCCACCTCGGCGATCACCGGGGTGGCGGGGACGTCCAGCTCGATGGCCACGCCGACGCGCTCGGCGAGGCCCGCCAGCCGGTCGGCCACCCGGTGCACGACCGGCACCAGGTCGGTGGGCTCGGAGTCCAGCATGGCGAAGCCGGCGTCGAACCGGCTGATCTCCAGCAGGTCGGTCAGCAACTCCTCGAACCGGTCCAGCTCGGCCTGGAGCAGCTCGGCGCTGCGCGCCACCGCCGGGTCGAACTCGTCGCGCTCCGCGAAGATCAGATCGGCGGCCATCCGGACCGTGGTCAGCGGGGTGCGCAGCTCGTGCGAGACGTCGGAGGTGAAGCGGCGTTGCAGCCGGGACATCTCCTCCAGCCGCAGGATCTGCCGTTGCAGGTTGGTCGCCATCTGGTTGAACGACGCCGCGAGCAGGGCGAGGTCGTCCTCGCCGTTGACCACCATCCGCTGGTCGAGCAGGCCGGCGGAGAGCCGCTGGGCCGTACGGGCGGCCACCCGCACCGGGGTCACCACCAGCCGGGTGACCAGGCCCGCGAGCAGGGCGAGCAGGAGCACCAGGGCCGCCCCGGTGGCGATCACGGTGTCCCGGGCGTCGGCGGCCGTGGCGTCCTGCCGGGCCAGCGGCACGAGGTAGTAGAGCTCCACCTGACCGAACTTCGTGGGCACCGGCGAGCCGTAGACCAGGTATTTCGTGCGCTCCTCGCCCAGCCGGCCGGTGCGGATCTGGCTGGCGACCTTGCCCCCGGCGACCGTCTCGCGCAGCTCGGGACTGATCAGCGGACGGACGTTGACCGCGGGCGACGAGCGGGGCTGGATGGCGTCGGTGTGGTTGTCGGCGGCGATCGCCACGATCACGCCGGTGGTCTGCTGGGGGTCACCGCCGGCCAGGTAGTTGACCGTGCCCTCGATCGTGTCCTGGAGCTGTGCCTCCTGCGGCTGGTTGTAGAGGCCGAACTGCCTGCGCGCGTACTCCGCGCCGTTGCCCAGCCGCAGCCGCACGTCGGTCTCGACGTTCTCCACCAGGATGCCGGTGATCTTGTCGGCGATCAGGTAGGCGAAACCGCCCACCAGCAGGCTGGACACGACCAGTGTGATGGTCACCACCCGCAGCTGGAGCGACCGCCGCCAGGCCTGGCGCAGCCCGGAGAGCAGGCGCGCGGCCCGGCCGCTCGTCGCACGCCACAGCTCCCGCGCGGCGGCACGCCGGCGCGGGACTGCCGTCGGGAGGTCCGGAATCGGGGAGGTGGCCACAGTGTGACCAGGCTATCCGGTGCCCGCCTTGTAGCCCACGCCCCGCACGGTGAGGATGATTTCCGGCCGCTCGGGATCCGGCTCGATCTTGGCCCGCAGCCGCTGCACGTGCACGTTGACCAGCCGCGTGTCGGCCGCGTGCCGGTAGCCCCAGACCTGCTCCAGCAGCACCTCGCGGGTGAAGACCTGACGCGGCTTGCGGGCGAGCGCGACCAGCAGGTCGAACTCCAGCGGCGTCAGCTTCACCTCCTCGCCGTTGCGGCTGACGGTGTGCGCCGGCACGTCGATGGTGATCTGGTTGCCGGGCGGCCCGATGGTCAGCATCTCCGGGGCGACGTCCTCGCCCCGGCGCAGCCGCGCCCGCATCCGGGCGACCAGCTCCTTGGGCTTGAACGGCTTGACCACGTAGTCGTCGGCCCCGGACTCCAGGCCGAGGACCACGTCGACGGTGTCGCTCTTGGCGGTCAGCATGACGATCGGCACGCCCGACTCGGCCCGGATCGACCGGGCCACGTCGATCCCGCTCATGCCGGGGAGCATGAGGTCGAGCAGGACGATGTCGGGGCGGTTCTCGCGGAACGCGGCCAGCGCCCGCTCCCCGTCCGCGACGAAGGAGGGCAGGAAGCCCTCACTGCGCAGGACGATGCCGAGCATCTCGGCGAGCGCGGGGTCGTCGTCGACCACCAGTACCCGGGCTCTCATGGGGTTAATGTTTCCATCCCCTTCAGTTCGTGGGATCCGCGTCACCCGGCACGCTACTGCCGCAGGACGTCGCCGCACCAGCAACCGGTGCCCGGCGTCGCCGCCCCCACGTGCGGGTCCACCCGATGGGAGCGGGCGTGTCACCATGATCCCCGCGTGCGCCGTCACGCGCCACCGCCGTCCGTCTACAGGAGTACGCGTGCCCGACGCCGGCCCGATCGCTGTGCTCCCGCGCCGCCCCCTCACGGTCGGCGAGCTGCTGGACTCCGCGGTGCTGCTGCTGCGCGGGCAGGCCCGGGTGCTGCTGCCGGTCGCCCTCGTACTGGCCGTGGGCGAGCAACTCCTGTTGTACCCGCTGCGGCTCGCCGCCGGCGCGGGGCCACCCGCCTGGCTTCCGGAGTTCGGGCGGTTCGGCGTGTACTGGCTGCTGCTGGCGGTGGGCGCCGCGACCGAGGCGGTGATCGTCCTGCTGCTCGGCAACCCGGCCGCCCGCGCCGCCGGGGCCGCCCTGTTCGGCCGTACGGTCGGCCCCCGGGAGCTGCTCCGCCCCGCCGGCGCGCGCTGGGGCGCCACGGCGCTGCTCGCCGCCCTGGTCGGCGTGGTGATGTGCGCGCTCGCGCTGTTCGGGCCGGCGTGGATCATCGGCTTCGCCCTGCTCGGCGCCGTGGCACCGGCGCTGGTCGTCGACCGGGTGCACCCGCTGCGTGCCCCGCTGCGCTCCGCCGCCCTGGCCGTACGGGGTGCCGGCCGGGCCGGCTGGATCCGGCTGCTCGGCTACCTGGTCTGGTGGATCGTCCGCCTGGGCCTCGGCATCGGCGTCTACCTCGGGCTGGACTCGTTGGACCTGGTCGACCGGGCCTGGGCCGGGTGGCTGTCGCTGGCCGTGTGGGCGGGCGTGAACAGCGTCGCCTACCCGGCCCTGGCCTGCCTGGACGCGGTGCTGCACCTGGAGACCCGGATGCGTACCGAGGGACTGGACATCCGGCTCTCCCGGGCCCGGGCCGGCACGCCCGAGGCCGTCCTGCTGGCGGCCGGGCGATGAGCTTCAGCCGGTGGTGGACCGAGACCACGGCGGCGCTTGGCGACCGGGTGCCGCTGCCCCTGGTCGCGCTGCTGCTGGTGCTCGCCGCGGTGCTGGTCGCGGTCGGCTGGTACACGTTTCCGGCCTGGGTCCCCCGACGGCTGCCCCGGCTGCGCCCGCGCCGCCGCAAGCGCCCGCCACCGGAAACCCCGCAGCCGGTCGTCCCCGCTCCCCGCGAGCCGGAGCTGCCGGCCGCCACGTACGTCTCCCTCGCGGACCGGTACGCCGCCGAGGGCCGGTACGCCGAGGCCGTCCGGGAGCGGCTGCGCGCGATGGTCCGGGAGCTGGCCGCCCGCCACGTGGTGCAGCCGCAGCCAGGCCTGACCGTCGTCGAGCTGGTGCGGACCGCGACGGACGCCCGGCCGCAGGTCGGCCCGCCGCTGGACGCCGCCGGGGCGATCTTCTCCGAGCTCTGGTACGGCGGGCGCCGCGCCTCCGCCGAGCACGACCACCGGATGCGGGAGCACGCCGCCGAGCTGGACCGCGTGCTGACCGGCCGACCCGAGGACGGGCCACGACCATGAGCGCACCGACCACCGCCGCCCCACCGGCCGCACGGCCCGACGCGGGCCCCCGGCGCCGACGCCGCCACCGGGTGCTGATCCCGCTGGGCCTGGCCGCGTTGCTGCTGACCACCACCCTGCTCACCCACGCGGCCGACCAGCCCGACCCCGGCGACCCGGGGTTCCTCTCCCCCGTCGCGACCGGGGACGACGGTGGCAGCCGCCTCGCCGACGCGCTGCGCGAGCGGGGCGTCACCGTACAGCGGGAGACGGACACGCTGCGGGCGCTGCTGGCCGTGCGCGACGGGGCGGCCACGCTCTTCGTGCCCGCGCCGGCCCTGCTGCATCCGGACACGGTGGGCGCGTTGGACTCGCTGCCCTCGGCCACCCGGCTGGTGCTGGTCGACCCGTCGCGACGGGTGCTGGAGTCGATCCGGATGCCGGTGCAGCCGACCGGCCGCCGGTGGGCCGCGCAGGCGGTGGGGCCGGACGCGCGGGGCCTGCCCTGCCCGTTGCCCGAGCTGCGCCAGCTCGGGCGGGCGGCGGTCGGGCTGCAACGCTACGCGGTCGCCCCGGGCGGGTCGGCGCCCGTGCAGTTCTGCTTCGCCGACGGGCTCGCCCTGCTGTCCCGGATCCCGGAGAGCATGGTGGTGGTGGGGGCCAGCGATCCGTTCCGCAACGACCGGATCGACGAGTGGGACAACCGGGCCTTCGCCACCGCGCTGCTCGGCGGGACCGGTCGGGTGGTGTGGCTCGACCTGGACGGCCCCGCACCCCCGCCGGTCTTCGGCGACGGCAGCACCGGCAGCCCCGCCTGGTCGCCGACGCCGGGCGGCTCCACCGGATACGGCGGACCGGGCAGCGGCACCGGGACCGGCAGGGGCGACGGCACCGGAGACGGCCGCCCGGGTGCGGAGACCGGCGGGGACAGCGACGACGGCGAGAGCCCCGACGACCCACGGGCCGACCGGCCCGACCCGCCGAACCCGCTCTGGTCCGCCTTCCCCGGTTGGCTGTGGGCGCTGCTGGCCCAGCTCGCCGTGGCCGCCCTGTTGGCCGCGCTCTGGCGGGCCCGCCGGCTCGGCCCGCCGGCCCCGGAGCCGCTGCCGGTGACGGTCCGCTCGGCGGAGACGGTGCTGGGTCGGGCCCGGCTCTACGAGAAGGCCGGGGCCCGGGACGCCGCCGCGCGGACGCTGCGCGCCGCCGCCCTCGACCGCTTGACGCCCCGGCTGCACCTGCCGCCGACCGCGCCGCCGACCGACGTGGCCGCCGCGGTCGCCGCCCGCACCGGCGACGACCCCCGGTGGACCGACGAGGTGCTGCACGGCGCCGAGCCCGGGAACGACCAGGAACTACTCGACCTGGCCCGCGCGCTGGACCGGCTGACCCGCGTCGTCGCCCCGCCCGCCGCCGACGGGCCGCCCCCGGCCACCGACAGCCCGCCCCCGGCCACCGAGGCCCCGCCGCCGGCCGCCGTGCCGCCCCACGCGGGGCCACCGCCGGCCGCCGCACCGCCCGACGTGGGGCCGCCGCCCGACGCACCGCACCCGTACCGAGCCGAAGGAGAATCCCGGTGACCCGACCCGCCGGTACCGCCGAGCCGCCGACCATCGACCCCGTCGACCCCCGCGCCGCCCTGCACCGGCTGCGCGCCGAGGTCGCCAAGGCGGTCGTCGGGCAGGACGCGGTCGTCACCGGTCTGGTGATCGCCCTGCTCTGCCGCGGGCACGTGCTGCTGGAGGGCGTGCCGGGCGTGGCCAAGACCCTGCTGATCCGTACGGTGGCCACCGCCCTCGACCTGGGATCCAAGCGGGTGCAGTTCACCCCCGACCTGATGCCGGGCGACGTCACGGGCTCGCTGATCTTCGACCCGCACACCGCCGCCTTCACGTTCCGCGAAGGGCCGGTCTTCACCAACCTGCTGCTCGCCGACGAGATCAACCGGACGCCGCCGAAGACCCAGTCGGCGCTGCTGGAGGTGATGGAGGAGCGGCAGGTCTCGGTCGAGGGCGAGCGGCGACCGCTGCCCGACCCGTTCATCGTCGCCGCCACCCAGAACCCGATCGAGTACGAGGGCACCTATCCGCTGCCGGAGGCGCAGCTCGACCGGTTCCTGCTCAAGCTCACCGTGCCGCTGCCCAGTCGGGAGGAGGAGCTGGGCGTGCTCCGGGCGCACCACGCCGGCTTCGACCCGCGCGACCTGACCGCAGCCGGCGTACGGCCGGTGGCCAGCGCGGCCGACCTGGCGGCGGCCCGGGCGGCGGTCGGCCGGGTGCACGTGGCCGAGCCGCTCCTCGGCTACATCGTCGACCTCTGCCGGGCCACCCGGAACACCCCCGCGCTGGAGCTGGGCGCCTCGCCCCGGGGCGCCACCGCACTGCTCAACACGGCCAAGGCGTGGGCCTGGCTGGCCGGCCGCGACCACGTCGTACCGGACGACGTGAAGGCGGTCGCCCGGCCGACCCTGCGCCACCGGCTGCGGCTGCGCCCCGAGGTGGAGCTGGAGGGCGTCGGCGTGGAGGCGGTGCTGGACACGGTGCTCGCCACCGTGCCGACGCCGCGATGACCTGGCGGGCGGCGCTCCTGCTGGCGGTCGGCGCGCTGACCCTGCCGGCCTGGCCGGCGCCGTTCGCCGGGCTGCTGGTGATGACCGGGGCGGTGCTGCTGCTGGTGCTGCTCGACCGGGCGCTGGCCGCGCCGCCGGGCGCGCTCACCGCCGCCCGGCAGGGGGACCGCGTGGTCCGGCTCGGCGGCACCGCCACCGTCGCGCTGCTGCTGCACAACCCCTCCGGCCGTACGCTGCGGGCCAGGGTCCGCGACGCCTGGGTGCCGTCCGCCGGCGCCCGCCCCGACGTGCCCCCGTCGCGGCTGGTACGCGTCGAGCCGGGCGCCACCGTGGCGCTGCCCAGCCGGCTGACCCCGCTGCGGCGGGGCGACCGGCCGGCGGTGGCCCTGACGGTGCGCTCGTTCGGGCCGCTGGGGCTGGGGTTCCGGCAGCGCTCCGGCCGGCCCGCCACCCCACCGTGGACGGTACGGGTGCTGCCCCGCTTCGACTCCCGCCGGCACCTGCCGGAGAAGCTGTCCCGGCTGCGGGTCATCGACGGCACCCAGGTCAGTCGCGGCCGGGGCCAGGGCACCGAGTTCGACACCCTCCGCGAGTACGTGGTCGGCGACGACGTGCGCTCGATCGACTGGCGGGCCAGCGCGCGCCGGGCCGACGTGCTGGTGCGTACGTGGCGGCCGGAGCGGGACCGCCGGCTGCTGTGCGTGCTGGACACCGGGCGTACCTCCGCGGTGCGGATCGGCGACGAGCCCCGGCTGGACACCGCCATCGACGCCGCGCTGCTGCTCACCGCCCTCGCCGCCCGCGCGGGCGACCGGGTCGACGTGCTCGCCGCCGACACGGCGGTCCGGGCCACGGTCACCGGCACCGGCGGGTCGGCCCTGCTCCCCCGCGTGGTGCACGCCCTCGCCCCGCTCCAGCCGAGGCTGGCGGAGACGGACTTCGACCTGATCGCCGGCGAGCTGCTGCGCCGGCAGCGCCAGCGCAGCCTGGTGGTGCTCTTCACCGCGCTGGAGGCGGGCGCCCTCGGCGAGGGACTGCTGCCGGTGCTGCCCCGGCTGGCCGCCCGGCACCGGGTGGTGATCGCGGCGACGCACGATCCGGTGCTGACCGCCCTCACCACCGCCGTTCCGCAGCGTCCCGGGGACGCCTACGCCGCCGCGGCCGCCTGGCGGGCCCTAGCCGAACGCGACCGCGTCCGCACCGCCCTGGCGAGGCACGGCGTCACGGTGGTCGACGCCCCGGCGGGCCGCCTGGCCCCCACCCTGGCCGACACCTACCTCCGCCTGAAGGCCCTGGCCCAACTCTGACCCGCCCCCAACTCCCCGTGATCATGCAGTTGTTGCCCGTCCGCCCGGCGTGTCATGGCAACAACTTCATGATCAACGCGGGTCTGCGCGGGTTGCTCGGCGGCCCAGGAGCAGCACGTACGCCAGGAAGGCGAGCCAGACGGCGGCGCCCACGGCGACGCGGAGCGCGATCGGCACGGGCGCGGGGGTCACGAACGCCTCGATGACGGCGGAGACCGCGAAGAGTCCCACCAGCCCGACGGCGACCAGGACGCCCTCGCGGCCCGCCCGGGCCACCGCCTGCCCCCGGGTCAACTGCGTCGGCGGGGCGATCCAGGCCCACCCGATGCGCAGGCCCACCCCGGCGGCCACGAAGACCCCGGTGAGCTCCAGCAGCCCGTGCGGGGTGATCAGGCCGAAGAAGACGTCGGCGCGGCCGTAGGCGACCATCACCCCGCCGACCACGCCGATGTTGAGGGCGTTCTGCCAGAGCAGGTAGAGCACCGGGACGATCAGCACCCCGGCGGCGAGACACTGGGCGGCGAGCCAGGCGTTGTGCGTCCACAGGTGGAAGGCGAACGTCGGCGCGGCGAACTCGGTGTAGTAGCCGGCGAAGCCGGACTCGACCAGGTCGGCGGCCGCCGCCTCGCCGATGAAGGCCGCCGCCGTCTGCGGGTTGCCGGCCACGTACCAGATCAGGAAGAGGCTGAGCAGGGTGAACCCCGTCGCCACCCCGCACCACCAGGGCCAAGCACGGTAGACCGCGGCGGGGAAGCCGGCCACGAGGAACCTTCCGACCGCCGCCCACGACGGGCGCGGGCGGCCGGTGAGTCGGGCCCGGGCGCGCAGCACCACCTGGGAGAGCTGGCTGACCAGCGCCGGGTCGGGTGAGCGGCTGCGCAGCACCGACAGCTGGGTGGTCGCCCGCTGGTAGAGGGCGACCAACTCGTCGACCTCGGCGGCGTCGAGCCGGGCGCGTCCGGAGAGCTGCTCCAGCCGTCGCCACTGCCCGCTGTGTTCCGCGACGTACGCGTCGAGATCCACCGTCACCCCCGTCCGGGGATCATAGTGTTCACTGTCGGGGTGAGAGCACAACCACGACCCGCCCCCTGGGGGGACGCCGGGCTGGTCAGCGGGGAGGCCGTGGAGCTGGACGTCCGGGCCGCCCGGATCGGTTCCCGGGTGCTCGCGTTGCTGCTCGACGTCCTGGCCCAGGCGGCCCTCATGCTGGCGCTGTCCCTGAGCGTCGGCGCCGCGCTCCTCGGCCTGCCGGACGGGCTGGTCGACGCGGCCCTGGCCGGCGGGCTCGCGACGGTGGGCCTGATCCTGGTGCTGGTCGGCTACCCGGTGCTGTGTGAACGCTTCAACCACGGCCGCACGCTGGGCAAGCTGGCCGTCGGCCTGCGCGTGGTCAGCGCCGACGGCGCTCCGGTCGGCGCACGGCAGTCACTGATCCGGGCGCTGGTCGGCGTGGCCGTGGAGTGGCCCGGCCTGGTGCTGCCGCTGGTGAGCTGGGTGGCCGGGGTGGCCGTGATGGTGACCGACCGGCGCGGGCGTCGGCTGGGCGACCTGGTGGCGGGCACGCTGGTCGTGCACACCCGGGCGGCGACCGTCTGGCGGCCCGTCCCCACGGCCGTGCCCGCGCTGGCCGGCTGGGCGTGCACCGTGGACCTGAGCCGGCTGGACGACGGCCTGGCACTGGCCGCCCGGCAGTACCTGGCGCGGGTGCACCAGCTCGCGGAGCCGGCGCGCGGACGGCTGGGGCGCGGGCTGTGGACCGAGGTCTCCGCGGTGATCGCTCCACTCCCGCCTGCGGGGATGCCCGAGTCGGTCTACCTGGCCGCGGTCCTCGGGGAGCGGCACCGGCGGGCGCGGTACCGGCTGGAACGCGACCGGACGGCCGCCGCGACGCTCTGGCCGGAGCTGACGCCCCATCCGCCCGCGCGATCCCACGCGCTCCCGGCCGCCGCCGAGCCAGCTCAGCCGCACGAGATTTCGGCCGCCGCCGGGCCAGCACAGCCCCACGCGGTCCCGGCCGCCGCCGGGCCAGCGCCGTCCCACCCGGTCCCGGCCGCCACCGGGTCCGAGGTCGCCGCGCCGCCCCGCGCGATCCGCCCGGCGGTGCCCACCGGGGCGCCGGCCGCCGTGCCGGCGCAGCCCGTTGCGGCGGTACGGCCGGCGGTCCCCCCGTCGGCACCGGCGGGCGGCGTGCCCATGCCCGACGCCGGCACCTGACCGAGGGGGACCGCGAACACGTCGCGGCCTGGTTGCCCGCTTCATCGAGGAGTGCCGTCGGTCATCCGGCTGTGGCAGGATCCGGCTCGCTCGCCCCTACCGAGACGGGAACATCGTGGCCGACGATCTGTTCACCCCCACCATCACGCCGGCGGCGTACGAGACGCGACGCCGGCCGTGGCGACCACAGTCGCTGATCTTCCCCGCCGTCTTCGCCGGCCCCCTGGCGGCCACCGTGCTGGCCCTGGTCAACGGGCACCGGTTGGGCCTGCCCCGCCGGACGAACCTGATGGTGCTCGGCGTCGGGCTGGCCGCGCTGGCGGCCCGGCTGGCGCTCACGCTCGCCGTCATCGACGACTGGGGCGACCGACCCGTCCGGCTGATCACGGCGCTGGCCGGCGCCGGAGTCTGGCTCGCCGCCTCCGTCACGCAGAAACGTCCGTTCCGGGCCTACGAGCTGCGCGGCGACGAGCCGGCGTCGCTGTGGCTGCCCGGCCTCGGGGCGGTGCTCCTGTTCGGCGTCGTCGAGGCCCTGCTGTTCCTGCTGCTGGCCGCCGCATGACCGCCCCGGAGCCCCAGCTCGCCCGGGTGGCGCACCTGCTCGAACTGAACCGCGCGGAGCAGGCCCTCGGCGAACTCGACCGGCTCCCGGCCGCGCTGGCCGTCAGCCCGGCGGCGTTCCGGCTGCGGGCGTACGCGCTGGCGTCGCTGGAGCGCTGGGACGACCTGGTCACCGTCGCCCGTCGGGGGCTCGCCGAGACCGGCCCGGATCCCGAACTGCTCGGCCGGCTCAGCATCGCGCTGCGCCACCGCCGCGAGTACCCCGCCGCCGAGCGGGCACTGCTCGACGCGCTCGCCATCGAGCCGGTGAACCCCTGGCTGCTCTGCCAGTACGCCCGCCTCTGCTCGGCCGTGGGTCAGCTCGACAAGGCGGAACGCCTGATCGCCCGGGCCGCCGCGATCAGCCCGGAGGAACCGGCCGTCTTCGCGGGCCGCATCCAGCTCGCCTACGCCCGGGGGGACGACCGGTCGGCCGACCGCATCGCCAAGGAGTTCCTCGGGGCGTGGCCGGACAACCCGGCGGCGCTCGCCCTGCACGGCGCCGCCGCGGCCCGGCGTGGACGGTTGGGCACCGCGCACCGCGCGTTCGGCCAGGCGGTGGCGCACGACCCGACCGACCCCGACTACGCCGAGGGGGCCTGGGAGACGCGGGTGTACGCACACCCGCTGCTGCTGCCGCTGCGCCCGCTCCACCGGCTGGGTACCTTCCGCACCTGGCTGCTCGCGGTCGGCGTGATCGTGCTGCTCGGCGTCGCCGGCCTGGACGTGCTCGCCGGCGTGTTCGCGCTGGCCTGGGTGCTCTTCTGCGTCTGGTCGTGGATCGCTCCGCCGCTGGTCCGCCGGATGGTGCTCGGCCGGTGGCGGTCGTGAGGGCGTTCGGGCCGTGGCTGGCCGTCCTCGCCCTGGTGCTGCTGCTCGACGCGCTGCGGCTGGGCGCGCTGGCCGCCGTGGTCTCGGTGGCGTGGCTCGTCTGGTGCGTGTGGAGCTGGATCCGGCCCGCGCGCAAACGCCGGGACTGACCGTGCCGAGCAGGGCCCGAGGCCCGAGCGGCGGTTGGTCGCCCGGTCCCCGTCACCGGCGCGGGACTGCCCGCGCGGGCACGCGGTCAGGTCGCCGGTCGTCGGCGAGCCCACATGAAACGCCGACCGGGCCGGCCGCTCAGGAGCGAGCGGTCGGCCCGGTCGGCGCGGCCGTCGTCAGTACCGGTAGTGCTCCGGCTTGAACGGGCCCTCCACGGAGATGCCGAGGTAGGCGGCCTGCTCCTTGGTGAGGGTGCTCAGCTTGGCGCCGAGCGCCTCCAGGTGCAGCCGGGCGACCTTCTCGTCGAGGTGCTTGGGCAGCACGTAGACGCCGATCGGGTATTCCTCGGTCTTGGTGAACAGCTCGATCTGGGCGATCGTCTGGTTGGCGAACGAGTTCGACATCACGAAGCTCGGGTGGCCGGTGGCGTTGCCCAGGTTCAGCAGGCGGCCCTCCGACAGCACGATGATGGCGTGGCCGTCGGCGAACTTCCAGAGGTCGACCTGCGGCTTGATGTTGACCCGCTCGACGTCGGAACGCTTCGCCAGGCCGGCCATGTCGATCTCGTTGTCGAAGTGGCCGATGTTGCCGACGATGGCCTGGTGCTTCATCCGGGCCATGTGCTCGTTGGTGATGACGTCGAAGCAGCCGGTGGCGGTGATGAAGATGTCGGCCTGCTCGACCACGTCGTCCAGGGTGGCGACCTGGTAGCCGTCCATGGCGGCCTGGAGCGCGCAGATCGGGTCGACCTCGGTCACCACGACGCGGGCGCCCTGGCCGCGCAGCGACTCGGCGCAGCCCTTGCCGACGTCGCCGTAGCCGAGGACCACCGCCATCTTGCCGCCGATCAGCACGTCGGTGGCGCGGTTGATGCCGTCGATCAGCGAGTGGCGGCAGCCGTACTTGTTGTCGAACTTGCTCTTCGTCACCGAGTCGTTGACGTTGATGGCGGGGAAGAGCAGGGTGCCGGCGCGGTGCATCTCGTAGAGCCGGTGCACGCCGGTGGTGGTCTCCTCGGTCACGCCCTTGATGCCGGCGGCGATCCGGGTCCACCGCTGGCCGTCGGCGGCGAGCGAGCGGTGCAGTACGCCGAGGATGACCGCGTACTCCTCCGAGTCGGCGGACTCGACCGGCGGGACGGTGCCGGTCTTCTCGAACTCGACGCCCTTGTGCACCAGCAGGGTGGCGTCGCCGCCGTCGTCGAGGATCATGTTCGGGCCCTGCCCGCCGGGCCAGTCGAGCACCTGCTCGGTGCACCACCAGTACTCTTCCAGGCTCTCGCCCTTCCAGGCGTAGACCGGGACGCCGGCCGGGGCCTCGGGGGTGCCGTTCGGGCCGACCACGATCGCGGCGGCGGCGTGGTCCTGGGTGGAGAAGATGTTGCAGGACGCCCAGCGGACCTGCGCGCCGAGCGCGACGAGGGTCTCGATCAGGACGGCGGTCTGGATGGTCATGTGCAGCGACCCGGTGATCCGGGCACCGGCGAGCGGCTGGGCGTCGGCGAACTCGCGACGGATCGCCATCAGGCCGGGCATCTCGTGCTCGGCGAGCTGGATCTCCTTGCGCCCGAACTCGGCGAGCGACAGATCCGCCACCTTGTAGTCGCCCTCGGCGAGAGTGCTCGGCCGGGCCTCGGACGGCGTGCCGCTGGCGGACGCCGGGAGGGTGCTGGTCATGAAATCTCCTGTCGGACGATGTGCTGCGCGACCATTCACCTTACGCGCGCGAGCCGCCGCCGGGAGGACCGGCCGGGTGAAGAGAGCACGAAGACATCGGCGGACAGCGCACGGGGCGGTCGGTCGTGGACGGAGTCCGTCCACCAGCCGTCCGCCCCGTGCATCCCCCCGGTTTGGTTTCCCCCGCGCGTTCCGGACCATCGTCGCGATAACGCTGCGTACCCATAGAGTCACACTCGGCTAGAGCAACGTCAAGCTATTCCGGAAAAGTCGGACTCGTGGCGTGGTGCTACCGCCCTCCGCGCACGCGGTGCTCCGGGTGCCCCCGCACGCACGCCGCAGGTCTGGCGTCCTCAGCGCGCGCCGCAGCTCGCGACGTACGCCTCGCCCGCGCCGGCTAGGCGCAGCGGCCCGGCGGCGGCGCTGCCGATCGCGGCCCGCCCGGGCCCCAACGTCACCACGCCGGCCCCGTCGTCGGCCGAGACCTCGCCGGAGCAGCAGAGCACCACCCGGGGGCCCGGCACCTCGACCGTCACCTCCGGCAGCCCCACCCGCACCGTCACCCGGTGCAGCGCGAAGTCCTCCACCGGCACCGGCCAGGTGACCACGCCCGGTGCCACCTCCATCGGCCGCACCACCGGGTCGCGGAGCACCTCGAAGCGCAGCACACGCAGCAGTTCCTCGACGTCCACCCGCTTCGGCGTCAGCCCGCCGCGCAGCACGTTGTCGCTGGCCGCCATGATCTCCACGCCGGTGCCGCGCAAATAGGCGTGCAGGTTGCCGGCCGGCATCCAGATCGCCTCGCCGGGCGCCAGCCGCACCCGGTTGAGCAGCATCGCCACCAGCACCCCGGGGTCGCCCGGATAGGCGGCGGCCAGGTCCCGGGCCAGCTCCGCGTCCGGCCCCGCGACCGGCGCCGACGCCACGGCCGTCACCAGCGCGTCGCGCCGGTCGGCGGGCCAGGTCAGCAGCAGCCGTACGGCGTCACGCAGTCCCGCCGGCCCGGTACGCAACGCCGCCAGCACCGGCTCCAGCGCGGGTACGCCGAAGTCGGCCAGCGCCGCCGCCGAGGTGCCCGGGTCCCGGAAACCACAGAGCGCCTCCATGGGCGACAGCGCGACCAGCAGCTCCGGCTTGTGGTACGGGTCGACGTAGTTGCGCTGCCCGTCGGGGCGGTCGGCGTCGGCGGCGTGCCCGGCGCGGGCCTGCTCGGCGTCCGGGTGCGCCTGGAGGCTCAGCGGGGCGTCCGCCGCGAGCACCTTGAGCAGGAACGGCAGCCGGGTGCCGAACCGGCCGACCAGCCGCTCGCCGAGCCAGTGGTCAGGCTCGGCGAGCAGCAGGTCGGTCAGGCTCACCCGGTTGCCGTCGCGGTCGACCGCGGCCGGGCCGCCCGGGTGGGCGCCCAGCCACAGCTCGGCCTCCGGTCCGTCGCTCGGCACCGGCCGCCCCTGCAACTCGGCGATCGCCGAGCGGGAACCCCAGGCGTAGTCGCGGATCGGTCCGTGCAGCAGTTCCACCGGTCAGCTCCCGGGCCGCCCGGTGGTCTCGCCCGGCTCGGACGCCGGCACGGCGGCGGGCGCCGCGCTCCCGGTACCCGCCCGCTCGGCGGTGACGCTGTAGATGTCCGGCTCCAGGTAGATCACCCGCGCGGTCGGCACGGCGGCGCGGATCCGGGCCTCGACGGCGTTGATGCCCCGGGCCAGGTCCTCGGCGCTCTCGCAGGCCGGCACGCCGACCTTGGCGGCCACCAGCAGTTCCTCGGGGCCGAGGTAGAGCGTCTTCATGTGGATGATCCGCTCGAACTCGGGGCCGTCGGCGACCGCCTTCTCGATCGCGGCGACCTCGTGCGCCTCGGCGCCCTCGCCCAGCAGCAGGCTCTTGGTCTCGATGGCGAGGATGATCGCGATGGTCACCAGCAGCACACCGATCATCGCGGTGCCGATCGCGTCCCAGCGGCCGTCGCCGGTGATCAGCGTCATACCGACGCCGAAGAGCGCGAACACCAGACCGACCAGCGCGCCCAGGTCCTCCAGCAGCACCACCGGCAGCTCGGGCGCCTTGGCCCGCCGCACGAACCTCACCCAGGACTGGTTGCCCCGGATCAGGTTGGACTCCACGATGGCGGTACGGAAGGAGAACGACTCCATGACGATCGCGACCACCAGCACGGTGACCGGCACCCACTGCCAGCTCGTGATCGGCTCCGGGTGCGAGAACTTGTGGTACGCCTCGTAGAGGGCGAACAGGCCACCGACGCTGAACAGCACGATGGACACGATGAACGCGTAGATGTAGCGCTCGCGGCCGTAGCCGAAGGGGTGCTGCGGGGTGGCCGCGCGCTTGGCCCGCCGCCCACCGAGCAGCAGCAGCCCCTGGTTGCCGGAGTCGGCGACCGAGTGGATCGACTCCGCCAGCATCGACGACGATCCGGTCAGCAGGAACGCGACGAACTTGGTGACGGCGATGCCGGCGTTGGCCAGCAGGGCGGCGACGATCGCCTTCGTACCACCGTTGGCGCTCACGCCGTCGCCCCGCAGGGTCGCGCGGCACCACCGGGCGTCGGCGCGACGCGCGGCCCGACCCGTTCCCAGCTATCGCTCACTGGTTTGCCAGCTCCTTCATCTCGGTGATGGCCGGCACGGCCATCGGGTCCAGTCCGTGTGCCAGGGACAGGTAGATCGACGCGAAGTCCGGCACGGCGACCAGCGAGGCGAGCCGCTCCAGCGCGGAGCCGCCCTCGGCCGTCACCACGTCGCAGCGCACGCCCCGCCGCTCGGCGAGGGTCTGCACGGCGTCCGCGCGGCGCTCCTCGACGTCGAGCGGCTCGTCGGCGTCGTCCTCCGGATTCAGCCCGCCGTCGCGCAGCAGCACCAGCCGCAGCCGGGTGCCCGACGGCGCCTCGTCGTCGGGGTCGGCGAAGATGTCCCGCTCCCCCTCGGCCAGGCCGCCGAACACACCGTCGAGCAGGCCGACCCGACCACGGCCCGCCTCGCCGAGCGCACCGCTGACCACGGGGTAGCGGGCGTTGGCGGACAGGGTGTCGCCGAAGCGGCGGGCCGCGACGGTGGCCAGCGGTGACGAGCCCCAGACGATCGGCACCGAGCCGGCGAGGCCCAGGGCCAGCGACTTCGCCGGGTTGACGAAGGACTCGGCCGTCGGGCGGCAGCGGTCGGCGTCCGCGTCCAGACGGGCCGCGGTCTCCGCCAGGTCCGCCTCGTTGACCTTCACGAGCCCGAGCGTACGGGCGGCGAGCAGGACCGGCACGGTGAGCGCCCAGAGGCTGGCGCGGGCCGGGGCGCGCCGGGGCACCGGGATGAACGGCGCCCGGGCCCGCTCGGCCACGGACTGCAACTGCGAGTCGGGCGCGCCGACGGCGACCAGCCGGGCGCCCCGCCGGTGCGCGGCCTCGGCGGCGCCCAGCGCCTCGGGGCTGCGACCGGAGGCGCTGACGGCGATGACCACGTCGGCGGCGCCCACCCAGCCGGGCACGCCGGCGCTGCGGTGCGGGATGACCGGCACCGGGCAGCGCGGCCCGGCGACGGTGGCCAGCACGTCACCTGTACGCCCGGCGGTGCCGATGCCGGCGATGACGACGGCCCGGGGGCGCCCCTCGTCGGCGAGCAGCTGGAGGTTGGCCTCGGCGGCCAGGGCGGCCGACTCGCGGACCTGCGCCCCGGCGGAGGCGGTGTGCCGCAGCATGCCGCCCGGGTCGTGCTCGGCCAGCGCGGCCGGGTCGTCGAGGAGTGCCTCGTCGGGCTCGCGCCGGCCACTCACTCCCGCCGTACCGTCGATCACGACTGCTCCGCGGGGCCGCGCGCCTCGTCGAGCAGCAGCACCGGCACGTCGTCGCGGACCTCGAAGATCCGGCCGCACTCGGTGCAGGTCAGCGTCTGCGCCTGCGCGTCGTAGTCGAGCGGGGCGTGATGCGTGTCCGGACAGGCGAGGATTTCCAGCAACTGCGGGTCCAGGGCCACGGCGCGGCTCCTTCCACGTATGCGGTTTCACCGATCGACGGTGCCGACCGGCGCGAGCGATCCTATCGGCGAACCCGGTCGAGCACCTCGTCGCGGAGGGCGGCCATCCGCTCCCGCGTCGGGGCCTCGACGTTGAGCCGCAGCAGCGGCTCGGTGTTGGAGGCGCGCAGATTGAACCACGCGCCGTCCGGGAAGCGCAGGGTGAGCCCGTCCATCTCGTCGGCGTCGGCCTGCGGGTACGCGGCCCGCACCTCGGCCACCTTGGCGGCCTGGTCGGTCACCGTCGAGTTGATCTCGCCCGAGGCGACGTACCGCTCGTACTCGCCGGCCAGCACGGACAGCGGCAGCGACTGCTCACCCAGTGCGGCCAGGGTGTGCAGCGCGGCGAGCATCCCGGTGTCGGCGAACCAGAAGTCGCGGAAGTAGTAGTGGGCCGAGTGCTCGCCGCCGAAGATCGCGTTCGTCCGGGCCATCTCCGCCTTGATGAAGGAGTGCCCGACCCGCGCGACGACCGGCTCGCCGCCGTGCTCGCGGATGATCTCCGGTACGGCGCTGGAGGTGATCAGGTTGTGGATCACCGTCGAGCCGGGGTGCTTGGCCAGCTCACGGGCCGCCACCAGGGCGGTGATCGCCGACGGCGAGACGGGCTCGCCCCGCTCGTCGACCACGAAGCAGCGGTCGGCGTCCCCGTCGAACGCCAGGCCGACGTCGGCGCCGTGCTCACGCACCGCGCGCTGGAGGTCGACCAGGTTGGCCGGGTCCAGCGGGTTGGCCTCGTGGTTGGGGAAGGTGCCGTCCAGCTCGAAGTAGAGCGGCACGATCTCCAGCGGCAGCGCCGGCAGGACGGTGTCGCCGAGCACGGCCGGGACGGTGTAGCCGCCCATTCCGTTGCCGGCGTCGACGACCACCTTCAGCGGGCGGATGGTGGAGAGGTCGACCAGTTGCCGCAGGTACGCCGCGTAGTCGGCCAGCAGGTCGCGGCGCTCGGCCGGCGCGTCCGACGGGTCGGCCGCGCGGGTCTCGCCCTTGTCCAGCAGGGCCTGCGCCCGCTCGCGGATCTCGGCCAGCCCGCTGTCCTGCCCGATCGGGCGGGCCCCGGAGCGGCACATCTTGATGCCGTTGTACTGCGCCGGGTTGTGGCTGGCGGTGAACATCGCGCCGGGCGCCCCCAGCGCGCCGGAGGCGTAGTAGAGCATGTCGGTCGAGGCGAGGCCCAGCTCGACGACCGCGCGCCCCTCGGCCCGTACGCCGGCGGCGAAGGCGGCGGCCAGGCCCGGACCGGTGGCCCGCATGTCGTGCGCGACGAGCACCGCCTCGCCCTGCTCGCCGAAGCCGTCCAGCACCTGCGCGAAGGCCGCGCCGAGGGCCTCGGCGGTGCGCTCGTCCCACTGGTCCGGCACCGTCCCACGGACGTCGTAGGCCTTCACGATCTGGGACAGATCAGACACCGGTCTCGCTCCTTGCGCCGCAGGTCCTCAACGGCCTGAGCGTATCGGAGGGGCGGCGCGTGGCCCGGCTCAGCCGGGGAGCCGGGGCATGAACGCAGTGTGGTCGCCACCGTCGGCCTCCGGCGGCGGGTCACCGGGCTTGCCCCCGGCGGGCGGCGCGGCCGGCGATCCGTACTGCCCGGGAGCGGGCGGCACGGCCGGCGGACCGTACTGCCCGGGAGCGGGCGGCACGGCCGGTGCGCCGGGCACCACCTGGGTGGCCTCCGGGGTGGGGCGGCTGCCGTACACCCCACCGGCCGGGCGCGGCGCGGGCGTGCCGCCGTACAGGCCGGGGGTGGCGGGCTGCTGGCCGTACATCTGGCCGGGTGGGCCGGGCGCGGCGGCCGGGCCCTGCCCGGAGCGGTAGGTGGTGCCGCCGGGGCTGCGGGGCAGCGGGACGTGGCCGGGGCCGCCGGTGGGTTCCTTGTCCGTCCGCGACCGGCGGAACAGCAGGACGATGAGCAGGATTCCGACGGCGACCATGGCGATGCCGAAGAACATGATCATCGAGCCACCGGAGGACTTCTCCTCGGCGGCGTTGCTGACCGCGCCCGCGCCCTGGCCGGGCGCTGCGGTGAGGCTCGGGCCCTCCACACCCGTCACCTCGGCCGCGACCGCGCTGGGCGTGGGCGAGGGCTTCTTCGAGGGCTTCGGCGTCGGCGAGGCCGTGACCCGGCCGCCGACCACCCGGGACGCATCCGCACCCCGGCCCAGGACCCGCCCACGTGCGTCGCTGCCCACGCCGCTCACGGTCAGCCGGCCGCCCGGGGCCTCCGCCGCGAACGCCACCCGGTAGCGCACCGTGATGCTCTTGCCCTTGCAGAGCCTCGGATTCAGCGGCGAGGTGGCCGACGTGGCCGCACTGCCGCCGCCGCCCGAGAGCGGCACCGGGAACCAGCTGCCGCCCACGTTGACCTGTGCGCTGGCCTGGTCGGCGCGCAGGCCGGTGAGGCGCAGCCCCACGGCGGTACGCAGCAGCACGCAGCCGTCACTGCGCTTGCGCACCTCGACCGAGACGCTGCCGGCGGAACCGCCGGCGGTGAAACTGCCCGCCGACCGGACCCGGACCGAGTCGTTGGCGGCGAGCGCTGGCGTCGCGCCGAGCGCCACCAGGCCGCCCAGCAACGCGCAGACCGTCGCAAGCCGCGCCGCGTGCCGACGTACCGCCATGATCACCTCGCCGTTCCTCCCCCGCGACGGGGGGTCCGCCGGTCAGGCTACTACCGGGTCCTGTCAGAGCCGGGTCATCGAGCGCTCCGGATGTGTTCCGCATTACCCGGTCGCCCGGGCGGCAACGGCGGGTCCGGGCGGCCGGTCACACGCCCGCTGGTCCCGGTCGCCGGCAGCTGGCGGCCGAGGTCCCGCTCGATGATGTGCAGCCGCACGGGCGCGGTCTCAGGTGGCGGGGTCCCGGTCGGCCGGGCGGGTTGGCGGCGACGGGGCCGCTCCGGCGGCGGTCAGGGCGTCGCGGCAGAGCCGGTCGGCGGTACGGGTGGTCTCCGGCAGCCGGTAGCGCGGCGTCAACGCCAGCACGTGTGCGGTCGCCTCGTCGAGGCTGAGCCGGTGGCCGACGCTGACGAAGACCGGCTTCACGCCGTCGCGGGTACGCAGCACCCGACCCACGACCTCGTCGCCGTCGCGCAGCGGCGCCCACGCGCCCCGGCGGTCGGCCGGCGGCGTCCACGTGCCCAGCAACGGCGTCTTGCCCACGCCGATCGCCGGCAGGCCGGTCACCACGCCCAGATGGCAGGCGAGCCCGAACCGGCGCGGATGGGCCAGCCCGTGCCCGTCGCAGACCAGCAACTCGGGCCGCACGGTCAGCCGGTCGAGCGCGTCGAGCAGTGCGGGCAGCTCGCGGAAGGCGAAGAGCCCCGGCACGTACCCGAACGCGGGCCGGCCCACGCTCACCGCCGAGTCGACCACCGCGAGGGTCCGGGCGTCGAGCACGGTCACGGCCGCCGCCAGCCGGTCACCGCTCTCGGCGTACGCCACGTCGAGGCCGGCCACCGTCGCGGGATCGGCCGGGCCGGGCCCGGTCAGGTCCACCAGCGCCCGCAACCGCTCCTGTACGGCGAGCGCCTCCGCCACGCTGCCCGGCCTGTCCATCCGGGGGTCCGACTTCTCCACCTGGCGGCTCCCGCTCTGTCCGACGTCACGACAACCTATCGGTACGCCGCCCGCCACGACGCTGCCCGCCAGCGCCCTGCCCCTGCGCGTTTCGGCTCACGGCGTGCTGACTCCCGGAATACTGGTTGGCGGCGGTTAGGACGCCGCCTCCCAGAGCCCAGGACCTGCGGATTACACTGTCCGCGTTCGTGCAGTAGGAACTAGGCCTGCTCTTGCGAGCCCAAGCTAGGGTCCGCCGCCGGATCTCCCAATTGTTGAAGTTGCTCCTCGAACATGACGAACGTCCTGCGTTGAATTCCGGCGATCAGGGCGAGTTCGGTGGCGTTCGGATATCGCCTCTCGCGCGCCACTTCGTCGTGAATCGCCCGGACTGTTTCGTACAGGGCGAAGACAGGACCGTCGCCGCGAAGGTAGTACCCACGGTCATGCTCAGTACGTTGGATGAACTCTTCAGGGGTCAGTTCCTCAACTTCATCACTTTCGGCAGAGAGCAGCTTACCCACGAGGTGATCCACTGGATTCCAACCTCCCGTGTCCTTCGACAATCGCCAGGCAGCGACTCCGCCGTCGCCCGTTACGACGATTTTGACAGGGGATTCGTAATAGCTGTAAAAGGCCGGCACAACGAGGCCCGGGGGGAGCTTCACGACCGTCATTTCTCCCTCCGGTTATCGTCCATCGCCTGCCAATAGGCTGCCTGCCCTTCACGGCTCAGCCCGTACCGCACGGCTTGCTCAGTTGAGGTCAGTGGCCGATCCTGCGCTTCGGCGAGCGCCTCGATATCTCGTCGGACCTCGTACAGAGGATGTTCCCACTTGGCAACCTCGTCTATGGCGGCGAGGTGCAGACGGAGTTCAGCAACGTGCCCGTTTGACATCCGGAGGTTTACAAGGATGTCCCGGTACCCGCTCCGCATTGGCCTCAGGAAACGATCCTTGATCCCGACGATCACTACGCGGGGATCTCGATTCAGCTCATCCAGCGCGTCGTAGAGATCGTCCAGCCGCTGAAACTCCACCTTTGCCGCTGCCAGGTCTTTGAGTCGGGACGCGTCGTTCTCGTACTCGACAAGCTTGTCCTTCACCCGATCTACACCCTTCGGCTTGGCACGCCAGCCTGGCCTGCCGACGTCACGGGACAGACTACTCGCCATCCGGTTCAGCTCTTGCTGAGCATCCTTCGAATCAGCAAATAGACGTTGCACGAAAGCCCACCGATAGGCGTCGTCGTGACGCCTTGTCGTGTCGAAGCCCGACTGGACCGGTGATTGCCCTCGGGCTGCCACACGTTCGCTCAGCAGACGCTGTTCGTTGGTGAGTTCCGCAGGTCGCGGAGAGGCAACGCCCTCTCCGATGACAGCCGAGGCGCCTCGCCGCCCAATGTCTTCGAGGACAGCTCCGAGGACGTCGATTGCCTGTTGCTGGTCAGCTAGATGGAGCATCGTCAACGGCCTAGCTGTCATTGAATTCAACAGGTCGGGTGTAGCGAGGACCATCCGTGCCAGGTCAGGTCGCTGCGCCAACTGTCGGACGAGGCTCTCGGCGAGCATCGGCTCATCCTTGGGCGGCTGTCGCCACGCCTCGTCCAGCATGCGCTGGACGCGCGGATCCGCAAACAGCCTCGCCACGTCTCCGGCGGCCGCCTCTTCGAGCTGTGGTACGAGTCGCCGGAGGGCCGGTGGGTCGGCCTCCGCCGCGACCTCGGCTGGCGTCACGCCGGCAGCGAACACCCGTTCCAGGTCCGTTTCCGCAGCAAGGATCGCGCTGACCGGAATGGGCCTCTCCACCCGCTCCGCCTGCGCCCGTTGCCGCGCCGCTCGCAGATCCTCGGGGGCACCACTCGGTTCGAGGGCTGGGCCCGACTGGTCGGGCTGTCGGGGAAGCCCTGGTGGCTTGGACCCGTCCGAGAGGCCCGAACCCGGCCCGTCGAGCAGGTGGGTGCGGTTGAGGTGCAGTTCGCCGTGCCCCTGGTCGGTTTCGACGGGTGGGTAATCCGGCAGGTCCGGTCGCTGGCTGAACTGTCCCCGCCTGAGCCCTCCCAGGGGCATGGGTCTGCCGTCCGAGCCGAGCGCCAGGACCTCGGTGTCGACCGCGTTGTGCGGATCTGGAACGCCCTGGTGCCGGTACAGGGGCGTGGTCGACACCGCCCCGGTCTGCGGGTCGAGGTAGAGGATGGTGCCGTTCTGGTTGAGGGCGACCCAGATGTGGGCACCGCCCTGCTCCCAGTTGTTGACGACGAAGGCGAAGCTGCCGTGCCCACCCATGCGGAGTTGGGCGTGGAGGTTGCGGTATCCGGTGTCGACGGCCCACTGTCGCTCGACCCCCTGGATGTCCTCCGTCGGCTGGCAGAGGCGTTGGAAGCGTCCTCCGGTGATGTCCTCCACCCGCCCGATGCCGTCCCGTTCGCCGTTGATGGGGCGCGTGACGTCGCCCGCCACGTACGCGTCGAAGGTGCGGGGAGCGGCCACCCGGGGGCGGCCGTGCATCCAGGTGTCGAACAGCGACAGAGTGCAGTCGATGCAGTTGATGCCACGGGTGGGATCGGCCTGCGGTCCGCCGTCGTTGACCAGGCCGAACCAGCCACCCGTGCGTGGGTCGGCGTTCCGCCGGACGCTGCCGTCAGGTTCCCGGGGCACCTGCCGTTCGATGTCGGTCTGGTGCAGGGCGAGCGGCGGGCGTAGACCCCCTGGCTGGCCGTAGTTGCGGGACAGGTCGATCGGCGGCGGGTAGTCGTCGCCCGTCAGCGCCGAACGGTTGCCGGTCTCCACCGCGCCGTGCGCCAGGTCGCCGACATCGTCGTTGATCCGGCGGAAGTCAGCGGGATCGACGACACCTACGACTGACGGCACGACACCGCCGGCCAGGACGGCTTCCGCGTAGTCCAGGTAGTGCCCGTACGCCCGCATCTCGTCGTTAGCTGCCCACTGCCACCCGTCAGCCTGGCGCCCCTGGCCCGTCTGGTGCAGATGAAAGGCGTGGGCGGCGAAGTCCCGTGCCCTCTGGTGGTGCTCGTCCGCGCGCGCCCTGAGGCGCACGGCTTCGTCAAAGCGGCGCTTGTCCTCGAACCAGGCTCGCTGTGACTCGTAGTAGCCACGGTAGCGACGTCTCTCGAACGCCTCCCGGTCGAGGGCCCACTTTGCCGCGTACCACTCGGGGGTGCGGGCCCGGGGGCCGGCCGGGTCACCCCGGTCGGCCGCCGTCGGCATGTTGTGATCGCGTTGTTTCTGCCCGGGTGCCGACACACCGCGCGAGGGCAGGGGCGTCAGCGGTGCTGGCTGCGCCGGTACCGCCGCGGTCGCTCCCCGCGCCATGGCGGACTCAGGGACGACGGCCGGCGGAACATGACCCGTACCTGGGACGGACGTTCTCGGCTCGGGAAACGGGGCCGGGGCCGGGCCGACGGTCATGGTGCCCGCGCCCGCGCTGGGCGCGGCTGTGCCTGGTCCGCTTGCCGGCACCGCCGCAGCCTGCGTGGTGGACAGTCCGGAAGAGGTCGCGACATTGACGGAACCGGCGCCACTCGCAGCACTTCCGGAAATGGGCGACTGACCGTCCACACCGGCCGAAATGCCTCCGGTGCCGACGAGGGGTGCTGCCGTCGTGACCGAGGAGAGAGTCGGGCTGGGCGTGGACTCCGGCGGCGCGGACGACGGGGTCACGGCGTCCGTGCCGGTACGTTCGATTCCAGCAGCAGTCGCCGGCGCGGTCGCGTCGTCGACCCGGGCGGCGACCGTCGTCGCAGGACCGGTCTGCTCTGTACGGGCCTCCGGAGCTTGCTGGGCCGACGGTGCCGCCTCAGCAAGGTGCGCCCCTCGTTGGCCCTCGCCTGGCGCACTTGAGCCGAGTTCCGCTCCCGCACTCTGCACGGTGACGGTTGGCGCGGCTGGCACGTTGGGCTCGGCGACGGATGGCCCGTCCGTTGCCGGCACTGCGGCCGGCGGAGGAGGCACACCGGCTTCCGACAGCGTCAGTGGCATTCCGGCCAGTGCGCTCATCTGGCCGCTGAGCCGCGCCTGCAACGCCGCGTCGGCCTGGGCGGTGGCCGAACCCCGGACGCCGGACACAGCCGCGCGGGCCGCGTCCTCGACGGAGGTCAGTCCCTGGCCGGTGGCGAGGCTGGCGGCCTGGTCGGCCATGACCTCGCCGGCCATCTCGCGGCCGAAGTGCTCCCCGATCCGGGCGCCCCGGCCGGTGGCGTGCCGCCCGAGACCGGCCAGCGGTGCCACCGCCCCGCCGGCCATGCCGCCGAGCGCCGTGGTCCCCAACTCCGTCACGTCCAGCCCGTGCCGGCGGCCGGTCGAGTTCTGGTAGGCCTGGGTGGCGAGGTTGATGCCGCTCTCCTCGGCCGCCTCGGACACCCCGCTCAGCGCCGCCCGCCGGCTGAACCCCCGCACGCCGCCCTTGGTGACCTCCTTCGCCGCCCGCTCGCCGGCCTCCTTGAGCCCCTGCTTGATCGACTTGCGGGCGAGCTGCGCCATCAGCCGTTTGAAGATCTGCTGCACGATAAGCCTGGTGGCGGTGATCGCCGCCCCGGCGGCGGGCGAGGCGGCACCTGCGGTGAGCACGGCCGCTACGGCCAGCGCCAGCAGCTCGACCACCAGGATGCCCAGCTCGATCCAGACCTCGAGCTTGGCGCCCTCGATGTCGCAGCCGCACTCCTCCACGAGCCGCCCCAGCTCGGTGCTGACGGCGAGCAGCACGGGCAACGGCGCCTCGTCGCCCTCCGCCACCCGGCGCCAGGCGGTGTCGAAGGCGGCGGCGACGGCCCCGACGCCGCCGTAGCCGTCGCGCACCTCCCGGGCGGCGGTAACAGCGTCGGCCCGCGGCCCGGACAGCGCTGCCGCCACCGCGTACCACTGGTCGGCGAGGTCCCAGACCGCGCGTTCGTTCCCCTCCGGCCACTCGACACCGATGACCCAGTCGAGTGCCTCGTAGACCCAGCCGGGCAGTTGCCAGGGCGAGTAGTCGAGCGGGTGCGGGATGGGGCTCGGCAACAGACTCATCCGGGTCTCCTCGGCGGATCAGCGCTGCTGGTGCCGGTCGCCGACGCGGCCGAGCCGGCCCGCACTCGCCGCGTCCGTTCGCAGGTTGGCGTCCACCGACCGGACAACGTCGGTGCCGAGGCCCTCCAGGTGCCGGCCGACGCCCTCCCACACGCGCAGGACCAGCTCCTCGAAGCCGCGGTACTTCTGCTCGAACGCGGCCCCGATGTCGTCCTTGCCCCACGGCGACCGGGCGCTCGTTGCCGCGATCGCGCCGCCCACCTGGCGACGACGCGCCACGATCGCCTCGCCGGACGAGGAGAGGTCGACGCCTCCGCGTCGAGCGCGCTGCGGGTCGAGCCAGAGCTGGCTGTCCATCACTCGCTCCGGCGAAGCACGGCGTCGGCCCGGCCCAGCAATGACCCGAAGTCACCCGTACGCAGGAAATCCGTGGCCCCGGAGCCGGCGGGCAGGTAGCCGGCCACGAGTTGCTGGCTGGCCGCGACCGCCGCCTCGCCGGCCCGGCGGACGGTAGCGGTGATCTTCCGGCTCAACGCCTTCGCGTCCCGGTCGTGGAAGGCGGAGGGGTGCAGCTCAACCGAGATCACCTCGCCACGGGCGCCTGCCGTGGCGGTCACCTGGCCGTCCTCGGAGCGCTCGGTCACCCGAAGCTCGGCGAGCCGGCCCTGCAACTCGTCCAAACCGGATCTCAGTCGCTGGTAGTCGCCGTACACCTCGTCGAAGCGCGCCCGTAGCGCGCGATTGGCGTCGCGGTCCACACTTTCGGCCAACGCCACCCTCCCCCGGTTACCGTCGGTAGGGCGAACCATACCGGGCGCCACGAATCCGTGGGGTCCGGTACTTTCAAGCCGTGATCGATCGCCAGCAGGCCGAACAGCTCGCCGCCGTGTGGGCCCGCCGCGAGTCACAGCGCCTCGGACACGAGTGCCGCGCGAGCGTCGACGAGTTCGAACTCGGCTACATCATCACGTCCACCGTGCCCGTCGAGGTCAGGACGGTGCCGGGCGACCTGCCGACCACGGTGGTGGACAGGGCCACCGGCGAGGTGACCACCTGGCCACGCGTGCCGGTCGACGTGGTCGCGCAGATGTACCGCCGGAGTCGGCCGGAGGGCCAGGCTGCGCCCCGCACGGTCGATCCGGCGAGTCAACTGCTCCGCGAGATCCGCCGTCTGCCGACTCCCACCACGGCGGCGCACCTGACGGTCGAAGGGCGACTGTTCCGTGCGCAGGGCGCCAAGGGCGACGTCGCGTTGAACCACCATCCGCTGGTGCGGTCCTACCTGGACGGACTACCTGCCGGCCACCTGGTTCGCGGCGCCGACCGGCACGCCGAGCTGATCGTCGTCTCCGACGTCCTGCACGACTACGACCACCGCCGCGCCGCCGAGGGCATCGCCCCACTCGGCGTGGCCGACGCGAAGGAGATCCTGCAAACCGCCCGGTTCGAGGTCTACCGGGTACGCGAGCCCGGCGATCCGAACGGCGGTCTCGCCGACCGCCCATGCGACTCGTGCGTCGACATCCTCGTGGAGTTCAACGTCCTGCCCTGGTCCGACCGGGCCTTCACAATGCCCTGGCAGCCGGACCCACAGCCGGACCCTGTCCCAGGTCGCTTCCACCCCGACGTCGCGCAGGCACTCGTCGCCGCTGGTTGGCGACCACACTTCGGCGACGAGATCGTCGCCCTGTCCGCCATCAGGGATGTCAGCGCCGTCAGGGGCGAGACGTCCGAGCACGCCGACTTCCCCGCGGTCCTGTCGACACTCACCGCCTTCCCGAGCCTGGTTGGCGCGCGACGCGGCCCCGGCGAACAGGTGTGGATCTCCCGCTTCGACATCCGTCCGCGACAGGTCGCGCACACCGCCGACACGCTGGCCGACTTCGCGGCGGTGCTCGGCGTACGGCTCTTTCCCATCGGCACCGAGCGGCAGGACAGCGTCTTCGCCGTCGACGAGCGGGGTCGGGTCTTCGCGTTGGACCAGGCCGGCGAGTGGTTCCTCGGCGAGGACATCGACGCCGCGCTGACCACCCTGCTGCTCGGCCGGGCACCCGCCCGCGTCCGCGACGACGGCACCTGGTGAGCGGACGACAACCGGTGGCCGCCGGTGAGCGGACGACAACCGGTGGTCGCTGATGAGCAGGGCGGAAACCGGTGAGCGGGCGGCAGCCGGCGAGCGCTAAAGCGACAGGCCGGTCAGCACCATGACCCGGGGTTCGGTGTAGTCGTCCATGGCGCTGCGTACGCCCTCCCGGCCGACGCCGCTGCCCTTCACCCCGCCGTACGGCATCTGGTCGGCCCGGTACGACGGCACGTCGCCGACGATCACCCCGCCCACCTCCAAGGCGCGGTGTGCCGCGAAGGCCGTGTCGAGGCGGTGGGTGAAGACGCCCGCCTGCAGCCCGTACGCCGAATCGTTGACGGCGGCGAACGCGGCCTGGTCGTGCGCGACGCGGGCGACCACCAGCACCGGTCCGAAGACCTCCTCGGCGTGGACCCTGGCGTCCGCCGGTACGCCGGAGAGCACGGTCGGCGGGTAGGTGGCGCCCTCGCGCCGCCCGCCCACCTCGATCGTGGCGCCGGCGGTGACGGCCTCGTCCACCCACGCCTCGACCCGCTCTGCGGCGTCGGCGGAGATCAGCGGCCCGACGTCGGTACGCGGGTCGGACGGGTCGCCGACGCGCAGTTCCTGCACCGCCGCGACGAGCCGGGGCAGGAACGCGTCGTAGAGCCATTCGTGCACGTAGACCCGCTGCACGGCGATGCACGACTGCCCGGCCTGGTAGTTGGAGAACGTCGCGATGCGGTGCGCGGCGAAGGTCAGGTCCTCGTCGGTGTTCCAGTCCTCGCAGATCACGGCGGCGGCGTTGCCGCCCAGCTCCAGGGTGACGTGTTTCTCGGGCACGGAGCGGCGGATCGCCGCGCCGACCGGCCCGGATCCGGTGAACGAGACCACCGGCAGCCGGGGGTCGGTGACCAGTTCGGCGGCGCGCTCGTTGGGCAGCGGCAGGACCGAGAACATCCCCTCGGGCAGGTCGGTCCCGGCGAGCAGCTCGCCCAGCAGCAGTGCCGACAGCGGGGTGGCGGGGGCGGGCTTGACGATGATCGGCGCGCCGACGGCGATGGCCGGGGCGACCTTGTGCGCGACGAGGTTCAGCGGGAAGTTGAACGGCGCGATGCCGAGCACCGGCCCCTTCGGCACCCGTCGGACCAGGGCGATCCGCCCGGTGGCGGTCGGGTCGGTGTCGAGGCGTTGCAGCTCGCCGGAGAAGCGCCGGGCCTCCTCGGCGGCCCAGCGGAAGGTGGAGACCGCCCGCCCGACCTCGGCGCGGGCCCACCTCACCGGCTTGCCGTTCTCGGCGGTGATCAGCCAAGCGAACTCCTCGGCCCGCTCCGCGAGCTGCCGGGACACGTGGTCCAGGGCCGCCGCGCGGGCGTGTGCGGGCAGGGCCGCGGCCTGCGCGGCCACTCCGGCGGCTGCCGCGACGGCCGCTTCGACCTGCGCGGCGGTGGCGAGGGTGGTACGCCCCACGGCCCGCCCGTCGTACGGGTGGTGGACGGTCAGCTCACCCTCGCCGTGGGCGGGGCGGGAGGCGACATGGAAGGCGACGGAGTCCACACGCAGCAGCGTAGACCCTCCGCAGGGAGCTGATCCGCACGCGCGGGCGACAGCCGGGGCCACGGCGATCCATCGATGCTTACCGCAGTTCACCCCCCAAACACAAGGGGCTCTCACGTCTCCACTTTTTGCCGTGGAGGCCCTACGCTCGTGCTCACTTTGATCAATTGCGATCGATGGTGGGACCCGCCGTCGTGTAGCGAGAGGAACACCCGAGGTATGACACTCCCCTATCCAGCCGTGCGTCGCTGGCGCGCCGGTGTGTTGACCGCCGCCGTCGCCACCGCCGTGGCGTTCGGTGCCCCGGCGACGGCCGCCCCCGCCGAGGGACAGATTCTCATGGCCGGCGGCGCCACCGCCGTCGATGAGTCGTACATCGTGGTGTTCAAGGACGCCTCGGTGGGCCGGACCGACGTCACGAAGAAGGCGCGTGACCTCGCCGGCCGCCACCGCGGCGCGGTCAACCGGACGTACCAGAACGCGCTGCGCGGGTTCGAGGCGCGGATGTCCGAGGCGGAGGCCAAGCGGCTCGCCGCCGACCCCTCGGTGCGCTACGTGCAGCAGAATCACACCGTCCGGATCACCGGTACGCAGAGCCCGACCCCGTCCTGGGGTCTGGACCGGCTCGACCAGCGCGCGCTGCCGCTGAACAGCTCCTACACCTACCCGAACACCGGCTCGGGCGTGAAGGCGTACATCATCGACACCGGCGTCCGGGTCAGCCACAGCGACTTCGGTGGTCGTGCCATCTCCGGCTTCGACGCCATCGACGGCGGCACCGCCGACGACTGCAACGGGCACGGTACGCACGTCGCCGGCACGGTCGGCGGCAACGCCTACGGTGTGGCCAAGGGCGTCACGCTGGTCGGCGTCCGGGTGCTCGACTGCGCGGGCAGCGGCACCGACGCCGGCGTCATCCAGGGCGTCGACTGGGTGACCGGTGACCACGCCGCCGGTCAGCCCGCCGTGGCCAACATGAGCCTCGGCGGCGGCTTCAGCCAGGCCCTCAACGACGCGGTGGACCGTTCCATCGCCGACGGCGTCAGCTACGGCCTGGCGGCCGGCAACGACTACGGCGCGAACGCCTGCAACAGCTCGCCGGCCAGCACCGCGGCCGGCATCACCGTCGGCTCGACCACCAACACCGACGCCCGCTCGTCGTTCTCCAACATCGGCACCTGCCTGGACATCTTCGCCCCCGGCAGCTCGATCACCTCGGCCTGGCACACCAGCGACACGGCCACGAACACCATCAGCGGCACCTCGATGGCCACCCCGCACGTGGTCGGCGCCGCCGCGCTCGTGGTCGCCGCCAACCCGACGTTCACCCCGCAGCAGGTACGCGACAAGCTCGTCGCCGACGCCACCAGCAACGCGGTGACCAGCCCCGGCACCGGCTCGCCCAACAAGCTGCTGTACGTCGGCGACGGCGGCACCACGCCCCCGCCGCCCCCGCCGCCCGGCTGCACCCAGACCAACGGCACGGACGTGACCGTCAGCGACAACGCCACGGTGGAGAGCACGATCACCATCGCGGGCTGCACGGGCAACGCCGGTGCCGCCAGCACGGTCGCGGTGGACCTGGTGCACACCTACATCGGTGACCTCGTCGTCAGCCTCGTCGCCCCGGACGGCAGCGCCTACACGCTGCACAACCGCACCGGCGGCTCCGCCGACAACATCAACCAGACCTACACCGTCAACCTCTCCTCGGAGGTCGCCAACGGCACCTGGAAGCTGCGCGTCCAGGACGCCGCCTCCGGTGACACCGGCTACCTGAACAGCTGGACGCTGAACCTCGGCGCCGGCTCGGCGGTCTGCACGGGCACCAATGCCAACAACGTGACCATCGCTGACAACGCCACGGTCACCAGCACCGTCGCGATCGCCGGCTGCACCGGCACCGCCTCGTCGTCCAGCACGGTCGCGGTGCAGGTCGTGCACACCTACATCGGCGACCTCGTCGTCAGCCTGGTCGCCCCGGACGGCAGCGTCTACACCCTGCACAACCGCAGCGGCGGGTCCACGGACAACATCAACCAGACCTACACCGTCAACCTCTCCTCGGAGACCCGTAACGGCACCTGGAACCTGCGCGTCCAGGACGCCGCCTCCGGCGACACCGGCTACATCGACGCCTGGACCCTGACCCTCTAGGGTTCGTCCGCTTCAGGCACGGCCCACAGCACGGCCGCGCCGAAGAGCCCCTCGCCGACGTTCACGCGCGGCGAGGGGCTCTTCGCGTTCGACGTCCGCGTAGGGTGCCGGCGAGCACCAGCAGCAGGGCGACCGCGAACATGGCGGTGCCGATGACGTTGACCTGCGGCGGGATGCCCCGCTGGGCGGCGCCCCAGACGTACATGGGGAACGTGACGGTGGTGCCGGCGTTGAAGTTCGTGACGATGAAGTCGTCGAAGGACAGCGAGAACGCGAGCAGCGCGGCGGCCAGGATGCCGGGCAGCACCAGCGGCAACGTGATCCGCCGGAAGGTCTGCCACTCGCTCGCGTAGAGGTCCATCGCGGCCTCCTCCAGCCGGGTGTCCATACCGGCCAGCCGCGCCCGGACGGTGACCACCACGAACGACAGGCAGAACATCACGTGCGCGACGACGACGGTCCAGAAGCCCTGCGGCACCCCGGCGGAGACGAAGAGGGCGAGCAGCGAGGTGCCCATCACCAGCTCGGGGGTGGCCATCGGCAGGAAGACCAGCACGGTGAGCCCGGCCCGGCCACGGAACCGGTGCCGGGCCAGCGCGAACGCCATCAGGGTGCCGAGCACCGTGGCGACCACGGTGGCGACGAAGCCGATCTGGACGCTGCGTACCACCGCGTCGCACATGTCGGAGGTGGCGCAGGGGTTGCGCCAGTTGTCGAGGGTGAACTCGGCGAAGTCGTACGACAGGCGGCTGGAGGGGCGGTTGAAGGAGAGCGCGGCGACCACAGCGATCGGCAGGAGGAGGTAGCCGAGCACCAGCAGCGCCACGCCCATGACCCAGCGGTCCGCCAACCACCGACCGATCCTCGCACTCACCGGACCGGCCTTCCGTTCGCGACCGCGGGGCTCCGCTGCGCTGCACTCCTCGCACTCACCGGGCCGCCTCCGTGCCCGTCCGACGCAGGTAGCCGAAGACCAGCGCGAGGATCGCGGCCATCAGAAGGAACGACAGCGCGGCGCCCTGCGGATAGTCCAGCCGCACCAGGAACGCCGAGTCGATGACGTTGCCGATCATGTACTCGCTGGGGGTGCCGAGCAGCTCGGCGTTGATGTAGTCGCCGCTGGCCGGGATGAAGAACAGCAGCGTGCCCGCGACGAGACCGGGCATGGACAGCGGCAGCGTGACCCGGCGGAAGGCCCGCAGCGGGCTCGCGTAGAGGTCACCGGCCGCCTCCAGCAGCGCGGGATCCAGCCGCTCCAGGCTCGCGTACAGCGGCAGCACCAGGAAGGGCAGGAAGTTGTACGTCAGGCCGAGCACCACCGCCACGGGGGTGGCCAGCAGCCGGCCGTCGGGGTCGAGCAGGTGTACGTCGCGCAGCAGCCCCACGAGCCAGCCGTTGTCCGACAGGATGGTCTTCCACGCCAGCGTGCGTACGAGAAAGCTGGTGAACATCGGCGCGACCACGCAGACCAGCAGCAGGTTCTTCCAGCGGCCGGCCTTGCGCGCGATGGCGTACGCCAAGGGGTAGCCGGCCAGCAGCGCCAGCACCAGGGCCGCGCCCGCGTAGCCGAAGGAGCGCCCGAACTGCGGCCAGTACGCGGCGAGCGCGTCGGGATAGTTGCCGAACGCCCACGTCATGGCGTACCCGGTGGCGAGGGAGCCGGCAGGGTCGTAGAGGCTGACGGCGGCGAGCTGCACCAGCGGCACCGCGAAGAAGAGGATCAGCCACGCCCCCGCGGGCAACAGCAGCAGGTACGGCAGGAGCCCGGGCCGGCGGGGCTGCGCGGGCGGCGCGGGCGGCGCCGGCTCCCCGGCTCCGGTGGGCAGCCGGGCCGGGGCGCTCACGAGGACGCGCCGACCGGCTCGTCCCGCACCGGCGCGCTCCGGTCCTGCTCGGCGGTGTCCCGGGGCAGCAGGAAGGCGTGCCGCGGGTCCCAGTACGCGACCGTCTCCGCGCCCACGGGCACCGGCCGGGCGGTGCCCGTGTTGGCCACGAAGGCCGACAGCTCGCCACCCCAGCCGGTGCGCAGCAGGTACTGGGTGCTCACCCCCACGTAGGAGGCGTCGGTGACGAACCCGGTGACGTGCTGGCAGCCGGCGGGGACCTGGTCGGCGGAGTCGACCAGGTGCAGCTTCTCCGGGCGTACGCCCAGGTGGACCGGACCCCGCTCGACCCGGGCCCGGCCGGCGGGCACCGAGAAGCGGTGGCCGTGCGCCGACACCGTCACCTCGCCGCCGACCGCGCCGGCCGCCTCGCCGGCAAGGAGGTTGGACTGGCCGAGGAAGTTCGCCACGAACGCCGTGGCCGGGTACTCGTAGAGGTCGGCGGGGGCACCGAGCTGCTCGATCCGGCCGGCGTTCATCACCGCGACGGTGTCGGCCATGGTCATGGCCTCTTCCTGGTCGTGGGTGACGTGCACGAACGTGATGCCGACCTCGGTCTGGATCCGCTTGAGTTCGACCTGCATCCGCCGGCGCAGTTTCAGGTCGAGCGCGCCGAGCGGCTCGTCGAGCAGCAGCACCTGCGGGCGGTTGACCAGGGCGCGGGCCAGCGCGACCCGCTGCTGCTGCCCGCCGGAGAGCTGGGCGGGGCGACGGTGGCCGTGCTCGTCGAGCTGCACCAGCGCGAGCATGCCCAGCACCTCGTCGTCGACGGAGCGGATGCCCCGGCGACGCAGGCCGAACGCCACGTTCTCGAAGACGTCCAGGTGCGGGAAGAGCGCGTAGCTCTGGAAGACGGTGTTCACGGGCCGCTTGTGCGGGCGCAGCCGGGTGACGTCCCGGTCGCCGAGCAGTACCCGTCCGCCGGTGGGCTCCTCCAGGCCGGCGATCATCCGTAGCGTGGTGGTCTTGCCGCAGCCGGACGGGCCGAGCAGGGCGAAGTACGAGCCCTGCGCGACGGTCAGGCTGAGGTCGTCCACCGCCGTCACGGAGCCGAACCGCTTGGTGAGGCCGGCCAGCCGCAGGTCGCCGGCCGGGCTCCCGCCTTCCGCAGTCGTCCCACCCATCCCGCTCACGCCCCGATGACCCGCTGGAACTTGCTCTCGTACTCGCGCTCGCGCTTCTCGTCCAACGCCATGAAGACCGCCGACCTGGCGAGCATGGCGTCGTCGGGGAAGATCAGCGGGTGGGCGGCCAGCGCCGGGTCGATCTTCTCCATCTCGGCCTGGGCTCCCCGTACGGGGCAGATGTAGTTGACGAACGCGGCGAGCCGGGCGGCGACGGCCGGCTCGTAGTAGTGGTCGACGAGCTGCTCGGCGTTGCCCCGGTGGGTGGCCCTGTTCGGCACCACCACATTGTCCGACCAGATCATCGCGCCGGAGTCGGGTACCACGAACTTGATCTTGTTGTCGTCGAAGCCGAGCTGTACGGCGTCGCCGGACCAGCCGATGCAGGCGGCGACGTCGCCTCTGGCGAGTTCCGGCGCGTAGTCGTTGCCGGTGAACCGGCGGATCTGGCCGGCGTCGACGGCCTTCTTCAGCTTGGCGAGCGCGTCGTCGAACTGGGCGCCCGTGAAGTTCGCCGGGTCGTGGCCGTTCGACTGGAGCAGCAGGCCCATGGTGTCGCGCATCTCGGCCAGCGCGGTCACCCTGCCCTTGAGATCGGGGCGGGTGAGCAGCTCGTCGACCGTCCGGATCTCCCTGGTCACCCTGCCGTTGTAGGCGAGACCGGCCAGGCCGGACTGCCACGGGATGGCGAGCTGGTCCTCGGGATCGAAGGACCGGCCGCGCAGCGAGGGCAGCAGGTTGGCGGCGACGTTGGGCAGCTTCGACCGGTCGAGCTTCTGGACCCAGCCGAGCCGGATCATCCGTGCCGCCATCCAGTCGCTGAGCACCATGATGTCCCGCCCGGTGGGCTGGCATCCCGCGAGCTGGTTCTGCACCTTGCCGAAGAACTCGTTGTTGTCGTTGATGTCCTCGGTGTAGGTGACCTGGATGCCGCTCCTGGCGACGAACGCGTCCAGGGTCGGCCGCTTGGACCCGTCGGCCTCGTCCACGTCCATGTACTGCGGCCAGTTGGAGAACGCCAGCGTCTTCTCGGTGCCGGACAGGTCCTCGCTGACGCAGCCGGCCTCCGTCTGGGTGGCGGCCGGGGTGCCGCAACCGGCCAGCGGGACACCCGCCGCCAGCAGCGCTGCCGAGCCGAGTGCGCCGGTCAGCAGCCCGCGCCGGGTGAGGGGCCGGACGGGAGTACGCATATGACGACTCCTTGAGGGTTCGTCGGCGGACGGGCAGGGCGGCCCGCCGGCGAGGGGTCAGGTGCGGTGAATCTTGACATGAGGCATCCGGCAGCGCGACAGCGGTAGCGGCGGGCGGCGGATCAGCCTCCGCGAGGGTGCCGGGCACGTCTGGCCCGCCGACGTAATTGCTGGTCAGTCGGCTGAAGCTGATCGCGTACGCCTGACTGCGCGATCAGCCCCTGCGGTCGGCAACTCCTGCTTCAGCGACGACGCGCCCCGCGGCGCGGTGCCGGGCGCGGTGGCCGGGGCGGTCAGGACGGGCGGCGGGCGAGCTGGCCCACGAAGGCCCGCCAGGTCTCGGGAGCGAAGGCGAGGGTGCCGCCAGTGCGGTCCTTGCTGTCCCGCACGAGCACCCGACCGGGCAGGTTGTCGGCCACCTCGACGCAGTCGCCGCCGTTGTTGCTGCTGCGGGACGCGGTGCGCCAGCGGGCGTCGGTCACGTCCATGCCGTCGCCACCTCCCTGATCAGCTCGATCGACCGGCCGCGCGGCAGTGCCTCGCCCGCGACGCTCTCCCATCTGGCGCCCAGGCTAGCAATGTCGGCACTCTCCGTCACCACCTGACCGCGAAGCTGACTGTCCACATAGGCCGTCTCGGCGCCGTCGGGCAGACGGATCAGCACGAACGCCCCGGCGAGACCGGTGTGCCACGGCACCTCGGCGGGGATCACCCGGACCTGCACGTGCTCCTGCGCGGCGATCGCCAGCAGGTGGGCCAACTGCCCGGCCATCACCGTGCGGTCCCCGACCCGCCGGCGCAGCACCACCTCGTCGATCACGGTGACGAATTGAGGCGGGGCGTCCCGGACCAGGATCTCCTGCCGGGCCAGCCGGCCGCCGACGATCTCGTCGACCTCGGCGGCCGGGAGCAGGCCGCCGGTCGCCAGCACCGCGCGGGCGTACGCCTCCGTCTGGAGCAGGCCCGGCACGAGCGACGGCTGGTAGGACCGGATGGTGACGGCGTCCTGCTCCAGTTCGGCCCACGGCCGGAACCACGGCAGGTCGCGGCGGCGGAACGGCTCGGGCCACAGCTCGGCGGCGTCGCGCCCCAGGATGCCGGCGACGGCGAGCCGCGTCCGGGGATGCGGGATCCGGCCCGAGGCGACCCACCGCGCCGCCGTCTTGGGGTCGACGCCCACCTTCTCCGCCAACGACTCGGCTGTCTCCCCCTTCTCGGCCATCGCCACCCGCATCACCTCGTTCACCATCCGACCTCCCGCGCCCGCCATCACACTGGGGCGCACGGTAGCCACGCTGCGTGCCCTTGTCGTCACGCAGCCGGCGTGTCGCGGCGGGATCTGTTTCGCGCGCCCGAGGTGGCTGACGAACGCCCGGAAAAGGCCCTGGACATGCCTCCGCCGCAGCGTCGGGCCAGGCACCGCAACGAGGCGAACGCACCTCTGAAGGACCGCGTGCCGGCCGTGCCCAACCCACCTCACCCACGCTGTCGAACTGATGTCGCAGACGATTCAGGCCCCGGCGGCACAGCCCGACACCGCCTCGATCGCCAACCCTGCTCCGTCGCGACCGTCGGCCCCGCCGAACCGACGACAGCCAGACCGACGTGCTGGTTGGACCAACGTGGAGGTCGACCGGCGTGGACGCCGAATCGGCGTCGATGCTGGACGGGCGTGGAAGTTGAACCGACGCCTCGTGGGCGCGCCTGCGCCCATGCTCGCCGACGGCTGACGCCACCGGCACCGCGATGTCGTAAACGATTCAGCTCGACAGCGCCCGGCGTGCCCATCCGGCCCGCAGGCAAGCTGCCGAGTCCGCGCAGACTTTGCTCCCCGCGCCCGCGACTCCCGCCGCGACCCTGACTGCGTCCGGGATGCACCGAGGCGGAGATGGGCGCCGCCCTCCCAGAGGGGCGGGTCAGTGGTTCGGGGGGATGACGCGGAGGTGCCCCCGGCGGCCCGTCTGGGGGCTTGAGTTGGTGGTCTTGTCGTCCTCGGGCGGGCGCGGGGCCACCGGGCGGGCGGCCTCGCGGACGGCCTCGGCCAGGGCGACGAGATCGTCGGTGGTGGGCGGCGGGGGCTCGAACTCCCCCTCGTGCCGGACGACGTCCCAGCCACGCGGCGCGGTCAGGCTCCGGGCGTGCGGTTCACAGAGGTCGTACGTGTGCGGCTCGGCGAATGCCGCCAACGGGCCGACCACCGCTGTCGACTCGTTGTAGACATAGGTCAGCGTGGCGACCGCTTGCCGGGGGCAGCCGTTACGGGAGCAGCGCCGTGGTGACCTCACGGCGGCAGGGTATCTCCATTACCGGGTCCGGCGCACTGCTTCGCGTTGCGACACGCCCGTCACGGTGATCACAATTCGGCCCGTCCGCCACGGCGCGCCGCGCCGGTGGCGCTGCCGCAGGCCAGGTCGGTACGGGCGCTAACCTTTCTCTCATGACGAGCCCGGAACACCGCCGCCCCGGCCCCGGCCGGCGCGCACACCGCGACCGGCACGGGCGCGGCCTGCGCGGGCGGCTGGTGCCGGCGACGGTTCCGTTGGCGCGTACGAAGGCGGAGATCTTCGACGACCTGGTGCTGGACACGGTCGAGACCCTCGAACGGCGCTTCGCCAAGGAGTTGGCCGGGGTCGAGTTCGCGGTGGAGGACGTCCCGCCGGACCTCAACGTCTACGACTCGGACGTGCTGGAGGACGGCGAGGTGCCGCTCGCCCGGCTGCTGCCCGGCCGGCCGGGCCGGCAGGAGGTGCCTCCGCGGATCGTGCTCTACCGCCGGCCGTTGGAGTTTCGCGCGATGGATCGCGAGGATCTCGCGGATCTCGTGCACGACGTGATCATCGAACAGGTGGCCAATCTGCTCGGGGTGGACCCCGACGAGTTGGCCTGAGCCGGGCGGCCCCCACCGCCCCGGCCCGGCGACGCTCAGGCGGCCCGCCGCTTGAGCTTGCGCCGCTCCCGCTCGGAGAGCCCACCCCAGATCCCGAACCGCTCGTCGTGGCCGAGAGCGTATTCGAGGCATTCCGTCTTCACCTCGCAGCGCGAGCAGATCCGCTTCGCCTCACGGGTCGAGCCGCCCTTCTCGGGAAAGAACGCCTCCGGGTCGGTCTGGGAGCAGAGCGCCCGCTCCTGCCACTCCGGCGCGTTTCCGAGCAGGTCGGCCACCTCAAGCTGGCCGTCCATCAGATGCCTCCTTGTCGCGCACCGGCGTCACCGCCGCTGCAACCCCCCACGCGGAAGGCGTGCTTGTCCGTCGGTCCCGATTTGCTGCGTTTCGCGCGAACAACCCCATTCAAATTACACGCGTGTAATGCGTGCGCCGTCAAGCCGAACTTGATAATGGAGTCGTCCTCCCGACAACACTCCGGACGGCCACCCGGCCACCCGGCCTCGCAACCTGCCCTATCGATTCAGACCCCGGCCGAGTAACGCCCTCTCCGGCGAGTTGCCCGAGTTTTCTCCCGTGGCGCTTCCCCGCCGACCCGACGAGGCGGGCCGGCGGGGACCTTCGGAAGTCACCCACCACGATCCGTTGATCTTGGTGGGGCACAGGTTAACCCGAGTTGGCGCGGACCGCCCGCCGAGCCTCGAACGGCCGCCCGTCCCGCGCTCACGATGTGGACGGGCCGCGACGGCGCCACGGTCCTGTCCGCGGGTGGACAGTCGTCAACCCGCTGCTGATTCTGGCGACCCGGCCACCGTCGACAGTGGACAGAAATCCCGTCGGCCGATGCCCCATCGTCCCACCAAGCGGTACGTGCGGCGGCCGGTCGGCCCCGCTACGGCCGGGGGCTGCCGTACGCGGTCGTGCGTCTACGGGCCGGTCGACCGGCGGCCGCGGCGATGGCGATCAACTGCTCCTCCGTACGCGCCGAGCCGTTGCCGGAGCCGGCCATCCGGGAGATCGTCTCCTCCATCAGCGTGCCGCCCAGGTCGTTGCAGCCGCCCCGGAGCATCGCCGCCGTGCCCTCGTCGCCGAGCTTCACCCACGAGCACTGGATGTTGTCGATCCGCCCGTGCAGCAGCAGCCGGGCCATCGCGTGCACGACCCGGTTCTCCCGCCACGTCGGCCCCGGGCGGGCGATGCCGGCCAGGTAGATCGGCGCGTTCGTGTGCACGAACGGCAGCGCCACGAACTCGGTGAACCCGCCCGTACGGTCCTGCAACCCGGCCAGCACCCGGAAGTGCGCGAGCCACTGCCCGGGGTGGTCCACGTGGCCGTACATCATGGTGGAGCTGGACCGGATGCCCAGCTCGTGGGCCGTGCCGACCACGTCGACCCAGGCGGCAGCCGGCAGTTTGCCCTTGGTGAGCACCCAGCGCACGTCGTCGTCGAGAATCTCGGCGGCGGTGCCGGGAATGGTGTCGAGCCCGGCCTCGCGCAGCCCGGTCAGCCACTCCCGCACCGACACGCCGGCCTTCGCGGCGGCGGTGACGATCTCCATGGGCGAGAACGCGTGCACGTGCATCCCCGGCACCCGCGCCTTGATCCCCCGGACCAGGTCGGCGTAGACGGTCACCGGCAGCTTCGGGTCGATCCCGCCCTGGAGGCAGACCTCGCTGGCGCCGGCCGCCCACGCCTCCTCGGCCCGGTCGGCGACCTGCTCCACCGACAGCCGGTACGCGTCGGCGTCCCGCTCCCGCTGGGCGAAGGCGCAGAAGCGGCAGCCGACGTAGCAGACATTGCTGAAGTTGATGTTGCGGTTGACCACGTACGTCACGTCGTCGCCGACCGCCGCCCGGCGCACGTCGTCGGCGAGGCGGCACAGCTCGTCCAGCGCCGGCCCGTCGGCGGCGAACAACGCCAGCGCGGCGTCGGCGTGCTTCGGCTCCAGCAGCGTCGCCGGGTCGTCGGCCGCCAGCCGCAGCCCGGCCCGCAGGTCACCGTCGGTGCCGCCCCCGCCGCCGGCGCTGACCTTGGTCGCCACCTCCGACCAGTCGCCGTAGACGTGGTCGAAGTCGCCGCGCCGGTCCCCGGTCCGCCCGGTGGTGTCGATGGTGACGTGCAGGTCGGTCCGGCCGCCGTACGTCTCGTCGGGCTCCTGCCAGGGGCGGCCCACCGGCCGGGCCGCCTCGACGGCCAGCCCCGTCGCCGGGTCGGCCAGCGCGCCGACGTGCGGCAGCAGGCGCGGGTCCAGCCACGGGTCGCCGGCCCGGACGTACTCGGGATAGATCGTCAGGCGCTCGCGCAGGGTGAAGCCGGACGCCTCCGTGTGCCGGGCCAGCTCGTCGATCTGCGGCCAGGGACGTTCCGGGTTGACGTGGTCCGGGGTCAGCGGGGACACCCCGCCCCAGTCGTCGATGCCGGCGCGCAGCAGCAGGTCGTACTCGCCCGCGATGAGGTTCGGCGGGGCCTGGATCCGGGCCTTCGGCCCGAGCAGCACCCGGGCCACCGCCACCGTGGCGGCCAGGTCGTGCAGCTCCGCGTCGGGCATCCCGCGCATCGCCGTGTCCGGCTTGGCGCGGAAGTTCTGCACGATCACCTCCTGGAGGTGGCCGTACTCGCGGTGCGCGCGGCGGATGGCGAAGATCGCGTCGACCCGCTCGGCGAGGGTCTCGCCGATGCCGATCAGGATTCCGGTGGTGAACGGCACGCCCACCCGGCCCGCGTCGTCGAGCACCCGCAGCCGTACCGCCGGTTCCTTGTCCGGCGAGCCGAAGTGCGGGCCGCCCGGCTCCGACCAGAGCCGCGTGGCCGTGGTCTCCAGCATCATCCCCATGCTCGGCGCGACGGGCTTGAGCCGCTGCAACTCCGACCAGGACAGCACCCCCGGGTTCAGGTGCGGCAGCAGCCCGGTCTCCTCCAGCACCGCCACCGCGCAGGCGCGCAGGTAGTCGAGCGTGGAGTCGTAGCCCCGCTCGTCCAGCCACTGCCGGGCCGCCGGCCAGCGCTCCTCCGGCCGGTCGCCGAGCGTGAACAGGGCCTCCTTGCAGCCCTGGGCCGCGCCCGCCCGGGCGATGGCGAGGACCTCGTCCCGGTCGAGGAAGGCCGCCGGCAGCCGGTGCGGCACGGTGGCGAAGGTGCAGTAGTGGCACCGGTCCCGGCACAGCCGGGTGAGGGGGATGAAGACCTTCTTCGAGTACGTGACCACGCCCGGCCGCCCGGCCTCGCGCAGGCCCGCGTCACGGACGGCGCCCGCCACGTCGAGCAGCGCGTCCAGCGCCCCGCCCCGGGCGGCCAGCAGCGCGGCGGCCTCGTCGACGTCGAGCGCCCGCCCGGTCGCGGCCCGGTGCAGCGCCCGCCGCACACTCGCGTCGGTCGGACCGGGCACGGTGCGATCAACCATCCGCCCAGCCTAGGCGCTCAACCGGCCGGTCCCACCCCACCCATCCGGCCCACCCTGGTGACCCGGGACACCCGCTTCACGGTGCGTGACCGCCGGTGCTCGGCACCGGGCCGCGAGCGGGGGCGGGTGGGCAGCGGGCGGGGCAGAGCGAGCGCCCCGCACGGGGCCGTGCGGGGCGCTCGGGTGGGCCGGTCAGCGAGGGGCGTCGGGGCTCTCGCCGGGGTTGATGCGCTGGGTGCGGTCGGTCTCGTCGTCGGCCGGACGCGGGAGCGCCTCGGTGGGCCCGGTGGGCTCGACGGACTGGCGCGGGATCGCCTGGGTGGGCTCGGCCGAGGGCGGCTGGCCGAACGGCGGGGCGCTGTACGACTGGCCGAACGGCGGGGCGCTCTGCGGCTGGCCGAACGGGGGCGCGGACTGCGGCGCGGGACCCGCCGGAGGAGCGGACTGCGGCGCCGCGGCGGCCGGGGGCGCGGACTGCGGGGCCGGCGCGAACGGCGAGCCCTGCTGCGGACCACCGGCGAACGGCTGGGGCTGCTGCCCGTACGGGGCGCCGTAGGGGGCCGGAGCCTGCCAGCCGCCGGGCTGACCGGGGACCTGCTGACCGGGGACCTGCTGACCCGGGGCCGGGTAGCCGCCCTGCTGCTGGGGCCACCCGGGCTGCGGCTGGCCGTACACGCCGGGCTGGGGCTTCGGCTTGGCCACGTAGTAGAGGGTGCGCCAGATCTTGAACACGACGTACGCGGCGACCGCGAAGAGCGCCAGCCAGGCCACGCGGCTGAGCAGGCCCAGGAACGCGTCGAGGATCTCGCCCTCGGCCAGCCGGTCGACCGTCCAGAAGAGGAAGGTCAGCCCGCCGAGCAGCGCGCTGACGACGTACTCGCCCAGGGCCACCTGGGTGATCAGCTTCGCCTTGCCCACCGGGGGCGTCACGTGCGTGGCGAGCAGTACGGCCAGCAGCGGCAGGAACACCGCCTCGACGCCGACGAAGGCGAAGAAGGCGCTGCCCGCCCGACCACCGATCGTGCTGTACTCGGTCGGTGTCGCCAGCCGGATCAGGGCGACGAAGAGGAACACGGCGTTCGCGCCGAGCAGCGCGAACGCGGCGAGTTCACGAAGCGGCTTGGTCAGCTGGCTGGCCTGCGTCGCGTCGGTGGACGCGGGCTCGGCGGGGCTGGTCACGGGATCCCCCTCGGGGCGAATGCGGACAGTTGCCGACGTGAGCCTAGTCTCTCCGCCCACAGGCGGACCGGAGGCGGCCCGTACGCGAGGATGGTCGGCATGCGCATCGTGGTTCTGACGGGCGGCATCGGCGGCGCTCGTTTCCTGGTCGGCGTGCGGGCGTACGCCAGGGAGGTCGGCGCCGAGGTGACCGCCGTGGTCAACGTCGGTGACGATCTGCTCCTGCACGGGCTCAAGGTCTGCCCCGACCTGGACAGCGTGATGTACACGCTGGGTGGCGGCGCCGACCCCGAGCGGGGTTGGGGACGCGTCGGCGAGAGCTGGACGGTCAAGCAGGAGCTGGCAGCCTACGGTGCCGAGCCCACCTGGTTCGGGCTCGGCGACAAGGACATCGCCACCCACCTGGTGCGCACCACGATGGTCAATGCCGGCTACCCGCTGCACGCGGTCACCGAGGCCCTGGCCGATCGCTGGCAGCCCGGCGTACGCGTGCTGCCGGCGACCGACGACCGGCTGGAGACCCACGTGGTGGTGGAGCTCGACGGCGGCCAGCGGGCGATCCACTTCCAGGAGTGGTGGGTACGCCATCGCGGCGACGTCCCCACCCACCGGTTCGTCTTCGTCGGCGCGGACACCGCCCGGCCGGCACCCGGCGTGCTGGAGGCGATCGCCGGGGCCGACGTGGTGCTCGTCGCGCCGAGCAACCCCGTGGTGAGCGTCGCCCCGATCCTGGCCGTGCCCGGGCTGCGGGACGCGGTCGCCGACGGTCCCGCCCCGGTGGTCGGCGTCTCGCCGATCATCGGCGGCGCCCCGGTACGCGGGATGGCCGACCGCTGCCTGGCGGTGCTGGGGGTGGAGTGCAGCGCGGCCGGCGTGGGCCGGCTCTACGGCGGCCGGTCGGCCGGCGGGCTGCTCGACGGCTGGCTGGTCGCCGAGGAGGACGCCGGCACGGTGGTGCCGGGGGTGACGGTGCGCGCCGCACCGCTGCGGATGACCGACGAGGCGGCGACGGCGGCCATGGTCCGCGCCGCGCTGGAGCTGACGTGAGGCTGGAGATCCTGCCGGTGCCGGGCATCGGCCACGTGTCCGAGGGCGACGACCTGGCGGCCCTGATCGCCGCCGCCGCGCCCTGGCTGCGCGACGGCGACGTGCTGGTGGTGACCAGCAAGATCGTCTCGAAGGCGGAGGGGCGTCTCGTCGACGTCCCGCCGGACGGGCCGGAGCGCGTCGCCGCGCGGGACGAGGTGCTGGCCGCCGAGACGGCGCGGGTGGTGGCGACCCGGGGCGCGACGCGGATCGTGCAGACCCACCACGGCTTCGTGATGGCGTCGGCCGGCATCGACGCCTCGAACGTCGACAAGACCCGGCTGGTGCTGCTTCCCGAGGACCCGGACGCCTCGGCCCGGGCGCTGCGCGCCGCCCTGCGCGAGCGCCACGGCGTGGACGTCGCGGTGATCGTCAGCGACACGATGGGCCGCCCCTGGCGCAACGGGCTCACCGACGTGGCGCTCGGCGTCGCCGGGATGGACGCGATCCGCGACCACCGGGGCGAGGTCGACCCGTACGGCAACGAGCTCCAGCTCACCCAGATGGCGGTGGTGGACGAGCTGGCCGGCGCGGGCGAGCTGATCAAGGGCAAGTGCGACCAGATGCCGGTCGCCGTGGTGCGCGGCTACCTCACCGCGCCCCGGCCGGACGACGACGTCGGCGCGTCCGTGCTGGTCCGCGACGCCTCGATGGACCTCTTCTCGCTGGGCACCGCCGAGGCGACGGCAGCCGGGCTGGCCGCCGCCGCCACCCTGCCGGACGGCCTCAACCCGACCCCGCCCGACCCGGCGGTCGTACGCCGGGCGATCGGCGCGGTCGCGGACGTGGTCGCACCCGGCACGGTCTTCAGCCTGGTGGCCGACGACGAGGCCCGTGCCGGGCTGACCGCCCGGGTGCCCGGCTGGCCGGCGGAGGCGACGACGCTGGTGCTCGGCGTCCCGGCCACCCCCGCCGGCCCGGTCGACCTGGTCCGCTTCGGCGCCGACCTGCAACGCCTGCGCACCGCGCTGGCGGCCGAGGGCGTCGCCTCACTGCTGCTTCCCCCGCCCCCCGGCACCACCGCCAGCGCCGCCCTGGCCCTGTGACGGCTGGGGCGCCGACCCCGCGACGCCATCCCGGCCCCGCGCCGACCCCGCGACACCGCCACCCTGGCCCCGCGCCGGCCCCGCGGCACCGCCGTCCCGGCCTGCGGCCCCGCCATCCGGAACCGCGCCGACGGCCCGGCACGGTGACGGTGCCCGGGTGGGCACGGGCGGCGGTCAGGAGTTGAGCATCGCCCGCCCCAACGGGGTCAGGGTGTGCAGGACGGTGTTGCGGTCGCGCTGGCTGACCAGCAGGCCGGCGTTGCGCAGCACGGTGGTGTGCTGGCTCGCGGCGGCCGCCGAGATGTTGAGCCGGCGGGCCACCTCGCCGGTGGTGCAGCCGTCGTCGCTGGCCGCCAGCACGGCGGCCCGGGTACGGCCCACCAGCGCGGCCAGCGCCTCCCGGCCGGGGTCCGACGTGCCCGGGCCGCCGCCCTCGCCGGAGGCCGGCAGCAGGCCGCCGAGCCGGTCCACCGGATAGACCAGGACCGGGGGGAGCGCCGGGTCGAGCAGGGCGACCGGGGTGGCGGCACAGAAGAACGACGGCACCAGCAGCAGCCCGCGCCCGTCCAGGTGCAGCTCCCGGCTGTGCGGGTAGTCGCGGACCTCCAGCACCCCGGAGTCCCAACGCACGGCGGGGCGCAGGCCGGCCAGCAGCCCCTCCGTCCCGCCGTCGAGCAGGGCGCGGGCCCGCCGGGCCCGGTCGGCCTCCACCGCCGCCTGGATCCGGGGCCAGTACGGGTCGATCGCCAGGCCCCGGTAGCGCTCCATCGCGCCGGTCAGATCGCGCAGCGTGTCCGGCTCCCCCTGGGCCAGCGCCTGGGTGCCGGCGGGCGGGGAACTGCCGGCGGCCAGCAGCGTCAGGTCGCGTTGCAGCAGGGCCACGGGGGTACTGCGGATCGCCTCCATGCCGGCCTCGAAGCCCGACACGCTCTCGAACGGGGTGAGGAAGTCGGGGAAGTAGCCGCGGGGCGGGTTGAGCGTCAGGAGCAGCCGCAGCCCCGCCGAGTCGCTGTCGTCGCGCAGCCCACGCGTCACGCTGCTCCGCCAGCCCGCCAGCAGCGGATCGCGGCCACGGCCGGGCAGCAGGTGCAGGCTGAGAACCAGCTCCCACACCGGATTCGCCGCCGGAGCCACCCGGGTCCGGAGGATGTCCTCGGCGGAAAAGTAGATCTTCAGCATGGACAGCTCCCCGCGCCGCCGGGCAGGGGGATGCCTGGCAACCGTTTGCACTGTACCTGGCCGGCACTTATCTCCGACTTTAAGCGTGGGCTGAAAAACCTCGACGCCCCCCGGGGCGGTTGGGCATGCTTCCACTGCCCGCACACGGGGGCGGGCGCGTCACCCGACACGCCCGGAGCCGGGCACCCCCGGGGGACGGGGAAGGACCGGCGGCCGGGCGACATCACGAGGGTCTGCGGCCATACTCCGCGGAGGTGTCGTCCGGGCGTCGGTCCACCGCAGGTCAACCGACCCAGAGCGCCACCCGATGGTCCTCGTCGGTGACGTAGAAGCTCTCCCCGCCGCACTCGACCAACCCCTCCACGTGGTGGAACGGCGCCAGGTCGGCCACCAGTTCGCCGGGCACCAGATGCCCGTCGCCGGGTGGGCGGAACCGCACGTGCCGCGAGGTGACCTCGCCGCCGGCCGGGTGGTCGTCGAGCAGCACCGAGCCCTTGCCCAGCGCGTCGATCGACCCGACGATCGCCGCGTAGCCGCCGTCGTCCGTGGGCGCGATCGCCCGGAAGCCGGCCAGCGCGCCGGGCGGCGTCACCCCGGTCAGGACGTACGCGCCGGACGCCTCCGGCCAGCTCGGCGTGAGATCGAACATGCCCGGCACACCGGTCAGCTCGACCAGGATCGGCTCACCCTCGGCGGTGACCGGGAACCGCAGCCCGAGCAGCACACCGCCGGTCGGCGTGAAGGCCGCCGCCTCGACGTTCAGCGGCAGGTCGTCGGGGACGAGCCGGTCGACCCAGCCCTTCGACCGGGCGGTGCCCCGGGCGACGGTCTCCCCGATGAACCGGGCCCGCACCCGGTCGCCCGGCGGCAGCGGGGTGAACGCCGCCTTCAGCAGGGCGTCGTTGACCGCCCGGTGCAGCCGGAACCGGTTGCGGACCACCTGCACCGGCAGCGGGCCCACCGCGGCGTCGTCCTCCCGGAACCGGGCCACGAAGGCGCGTCGCGGGCGCAGTGGCCCCGCCTTCGAGCCGAAGTGGGAGCCGAAGACGTACACCCAGCCGTCGTGGTGGGCGAGCGCCTCGCCGTCCTCCGTGCGGCCGTTCTCCACCCCGGCGTCGGCGGCCACGTGGTGGGCGACCCAGCGGCCGTCGTCCAGCTCCAGCAGCAGGGCCAGGCAGTGCTCCATCGGCCCCTCGTCCAGCACGGTCCAGAAGCCGCGCCGGGCACCGTAGGCCCGCAGCAGCGGCGCCGAGCGCACCGGCAGCAGATCGCTGGCCTCGTTGCCGGCCACGACGAACTCCAACAGTCGCAGGGTCATCGCGCCAGGGTACGAAGCGGCTGCTCGTACAGTGTCGGCATGACCGACTCCCCCACCGCCGCCGCCTGCCGACCGTCGCCGGAAGCGGGGGCGCAGACGGCGCGGCACGCCGAGGCGCAGATGGCCGCACACGCCGCGCCGGACGAGACGCGGCACGACGAGGTGCACGCGGCGCTGCACGCCGACGCCGTCGCGACGCTGAGCCGCTGGGAGCCGACCGGTACGGCCGCCGCCGAGGCCCGGGACCGCACGGTCGCGCTGCTGGCCGACGGGCCGGTGGCGATGAGCCGGGCGCACCTGCCCGCGCACGTCACCGCGAGCGCGCTGGTGTTCGACGCCACCGGGTCCCGGGTGCTGCTCTGCCTGCACGGCAAGTTCCGGCGCTGGGTGCAGCTCGGCGGGCACTGCGAGCCGGCCGACCGGACCCTCGCCGCTGCCGCCCTGCGGGAGGCGGGCGAGGAGTCCGGCATCGCCGGCCTGCGCATCGACCCGGTACCGATCGACGTCGACATCCACCCGGTGAGCTGCCAGGGCGGCTCGCTGCACCACGACGTACGCTTCGCCGTCCTCGCCCCGCCCGGCGCGGTCGAGCGGGTCAGCGAGGAGTCCGAGGCGCTGGGCTGGTTCCCGCCGGACCGGCTGCCGGAGCCGCTGGCCGGCGGGACGGCACGCCTGGTCGCCCCGGCCCTGGCAGCGCTCAGACGAGCCCCTCTTCGCCCCGTTCCTTGAGTTCGTCGACGACCTTCTTGACGTCCTGCGCCCGGTCGCGGGGGCAGACCAGCAGCGCGTCCGGCGTGTCCACGATGATCAGGTCGCGTACGCCGACGGCCGCCACCAGCCGCCCGGAGTGGGGCACCACCACCAGCCCGCCGCTGTCGTGCAGCAGCACCCCCGGCTTGGCGTCGGTGCCGAGCACCACGTTGCCGTCCGCGTCGGCGGGCAGCACCTCGCCCAGGGTGTGGAAGTCGCCGACGTCGTTCCAGCCGAAGTCGCCCGGCACGGTGGCCACCCGGCCGGCCGTCGCCGCGCCCTCCATCACCGCGTAGTCGACGGAGATCTTCGGCAGCGTCGGCCAGACCGTGCCGAGCACGTCGTCCTGCTCCTCCGTGCCCCACGCCCCGGCGATCGCGGCGATCCCGGCGTGCAGGGCGGGCTGCTGGCGGGCCAGCTCGGCGAGGAACACGTCGACCCGCCAGACGAACATGCTGGCGTTCCAGAGGTGCCGCCCGGAGCGCAGGTACGCCTCGGCCACCTCGGCGCTGGGCTTCTCCTTGAACTCGGCGACCGGCCGCAGCGGACCACCGTCGACCGGGTCGCCGGTCTCGAGGTAGCCGTAGCCGGTCTCGGCCCGCGTCGGGGTGATGCCGACGGTCATCAGCAGGCCCTGCTCGGCGCCGCGTACCGCCTCCCCGACCACCGCCCGCCACCGCTCCGGATCGCCGATCAGGTGATCGGCGGCGAAGGAGCCCATCACGGCCTCCGGGTCGCGCCGCGCGATGACCGCCGCGGCCAGCGCGATCGCCGCGCACGAGTCCCGAGGCGACGGCTCGACCAGGATGTTCTCCTCCGGCACCCCGGCGAGCTGGCGCGCGACCGCCGCCGCGTGCGCGGTCCCGGTGACCACCAGGGTGCGCTCGGCAGAGGTCAGCGGGCCGAGCCGCTCCACCGTCGCCTGGAGCAGCGAGGCGGTGGAGCCGGTCAGCGGGTGGAGGAACTTGGGATGGCCGGCACGGGACAGCGGCCACAACCTCGTGCCACTGCCACCCGCCGGGATGACGGCGTAGATCACCCGCACATCATGCCCGATTCGCCTGACCGGGGACGCATTCTCACGTCGCCGGCCGTGGCCGGTCAGGCCCGGGCCCGACTCCAGGCGGCGATGTGCACCTCGGCGCTGGACTCCCAGGTGAACTCCTTGGCCCGGTCGAAACCGGCCTTGGCCAGGGACAACCGGCGCTGCTCGTCGTCGAGCAACGCGGCCAGGTCGGCGGCGATCTGGTCGGCCGCCTCGCTGGTGTACGCGACCGCGTCGCCGCCCACCTCCGGCAACGACAGCCGGGGCGTGGTGAGCACCGGCGCGGCGCACGCCATCGCCTCCAGGATCGGCAGGCCGAAACCCTCCCCGTAGGACGGGTAGGCGGCCACCAGCGCCCCGCCGAGGAAGCCGGGCAGGTCGGCGTAGCGCAGGTAGCCCGGACGGAGCAGCCGCAGGTGCGACGGAACCTCCGCCACCGCGCGGTCGATGTCGTCGTCGTGCCCCTGGCCGCCCGCGATCACCAGGGCCGGCGGGTCCTTCCGCTCGGCCACCGCACGGGCCCAGCCGCGGATCAGGTTCGGCACGTTCTTGCGCGGCTCCTTGGCACCCAGGAAGGCCACGTAGTTGGTGCCACCGAGGCCCAGCCGGGCCCGCACCCGGGCCTTCTCCTCGTCGCTGGGCGCGTGGAAGGCGGCGTGGTCGACGCCGTGGTAGGCGACGTCGATCCGGGTGGGGTCGGCGTCGAGCAGCCGGATCAGCTCGTCCCGGGTGGCCTTGCTCGGCACGATCACCCGGCTGGCCCGGCGCAACGACGTCTTGATCGCGCTGCGGAAGAAGGTGCGGCGCGACTTGTCGTAGTGCTCCGGCTCGGTGAAGAACGTCGCGTCGTGCACGGTCACCGTGACGGGGCAGCCGGCGCGCAGCGGGCAGGTGTAGAACGGCGAGTGCAGCACCTGCGCGCCCACCTGCTGGGCGAGCAGCGGCAGGCCGGTCTGCTCCCAGGCGAGCCGGGCGGGGCGGTGCGCGACGGCCGCCGGGGCCGGGATGATCTCGGCGCCGGGCAGCATCCGGGTGTAGCGCTCCAGGTCGGTGCGCAGGCAGACGACGGCCAGTTCCACCCCCGACCCGCACACCTTGCCGAGGGCGCCGAGCAGGCCGTCGACGTATCGACCGACACCACCACGGTCGACTGGGACACTCGTGGCGTCGATGAGCACGCGGGGCGGTCGACCGGCGGTCACGGGGCGACTCCTTGAACTGACGGGCCTGTGGGGAACAACACTCCGGCAAGCCTACGCCGGAGCCCGGCATCGACGCTGACTGCGACCCGACCGTATGCCGACTTGTGGCCGTCATCTGGTACGACCGGTGGGCGTATCGTTCGCGCTGATGGCCGAGAACATTGCCCGGGTCTTCGCCGCCGCGATCGCGGCCGATCCGACCCGACCGCTGCTGACCTGGTACGACGACGCCACGGGCGAACGGACCGAGCTCTCCGGGGCCACGCTGGCGAACTGGGTGGCCAAGACGGCCAACCTGCTCGTCGACGAGGTGGCCGTGGGCCCCGGCGACGTCGCCGGGGTGGTGCTGCCCCCGCACTGGCAGACCGCCGCGGTGCTGCTCGGCTGCTGGTCGGCCGGACTGACCGTCGTGGACACGCCGGGCGACGTGGACGTGCTCTTCGTCGCCGCCACGCGGCTCGACGAGGCGGACGCGTGGTCGGCGGGCGAACGCTACGTCCTCGCACTGCACCCGTTCGCCCTGCCGATGCGTGAGGTCCCGCCCGGCTTCGCCGACTACACCGCGGAGGTACGCGCCCACGGCGACCACTTCAGCCCGTACGCCCCCGCCGGGCCGGGCGAGGCGGCGCTGCTGGGCCGTGCGGCCGTCCGCGTCACGGAGCTGGGCATCGCGCCCGGCGACCGGGTGCTGATCGACACGGGGACCTACCCCGACCCGGTCGACTGGCTGCTCGCCCCGCTGACGGCCGGCGCCACCACGGTCCTCTGTGCCAACGCCGACGCGTCCACTCTCGCCACCCGCGCCACCACGGAACGAGTGACCCGCCCCCTCCCCTGACCGCCCATCCGGGGCGGGGTGGGTCAGGAGCGGGGGTGCCGGGTCTGGGCCAGGGTGGCGAAGGCCGTGAGGGACTCCGGGTTGGCCAGGGCTCCCCTGGCCGCCGCCGAGTCGACCGGGGTGCCGGTGAGGATCTTCTTCACGGGGACCTCCAGCTTCTTCGCCGAGAGGGTGCGCGGGACGGCCCGCACCTGGTGGATCTCGTCCGGGACGTGCCGGGGCGACAGCGCCGTACGCAGCTCGCGGCAGATCATCTTGCGCAGCGCGTCGTCCAGCTCCAGCCCCTCGGCGAGCACCACGAACAGCAGCAGCTCACCGGCGCCGCCCTCGGCGTCCTCCAGGTGCACGACCACCGAGTCGACGACCTCGTCGAGCCCCTCGACCACCGAGTAGAACTCGGCGGTGCCGATCCGCACCCCGCCCCGGTTGAGGGTGGCGTCGGAACGGCCCGTGATCACGCAGCCGCCCCGGTCGTTGATGGTGATCCAGTCGCCGTGCCGCCACACGCCCGGGTAGAGGTCGAAGTACGCCTCCCGGTAGCGGATGCCGTCCGCGTCGTTCCAGAAGCCCACCGGCATGCTCGGCATCGGCTCGGTGATCACCAGCTCGCCCAGCTCGCCGACGACGGGGGTGCCGTCGGCCGACCGGGCCTCCACCTTCGCGCCGAGCGCCCGGCAGGCGATCTCGCCGGCGTGCACCGCCAGCAGCGGCACCCCGCCGACGAAGCCGGTGCACACGTCCGTGCCGCCGGAGAGCGACTGGAGCTGGAGGTCGTCACCGACCGTCTCGTACACCCAGGTGAAGCCCTCGGCGGGCAGCGGCGCGCCGGTCGAGCCGACCCCGCGCAGCGCGGAGAGGTCGGCGGTCTCCTTCGGCACCAGGCCCGCCTTGCGGCAGGCCAGCAGGAACGGCGCGGACGTGCCGAAGTAGGTGGTGCCGGTCTCCCCGGCCAGCCGCCACAACGCCCCCAGGTCGGGGTGGCCCGGGTTGCCGTCGAAGAGCACGATCGTCGCGCCCACGGCCGGCCCGGAGACCAGGAAGTTCCACATCATCCAGCCGGTGGTGGTGAACCAGAAGAAGCGGTCCTCGGGGCCCAGGTCGTGGTGCAGGGCCAGCATCTTCAGGTGCTCCAGCAGGATGCCGCCGTGGCCGTGCACGATCGGCTTCGGCAACCCGGTGGTGCCGGAGGAGTAGAGCACGTAGAGCGGGTGGTCGAAGGCGACCGGGGTGAAGGTCAGCGGCTCGTCGGTGTCGGCGGCCAGCTCCGACCAGGACAGCGTCTTCGGCCGGTCCGCGCCGCCCGCCGACGGCGCGGCCTCCGTCCGGCCTGCGGCGCCAGCCGACGGCGCGGTGGCCGGATCCCCGGCCGGGTCGAGGTAGGCGATGCTGACGGTGTGCTCCAGCGACGGCAGGGCGGCCCGGATCGCGGCCACCTCGGCCCGCCGGTCCACCGGCTTCTCGCCGTAGCGGTAGCCGTCCACCGCGACGAGGACCTTCGGCTCGATCTGCTGCCACCGGTCGGTGACGCTGCGGGTGCCGAACTCCGGGGCGCAGGAGGAGAAGATCGCGCCCAGGCTGCTGGCGGCGAGCAGCAGCACGTACGTCTCGGGGATGTTGGGCGCGTAGGCGGCGACCCGGTCGCCGGCGGTGACGCCGAGGCGGCGCAGGCCGGCGGCCACCCGGCGGACCTGCTCGCGCAACTCGGCGGCGGTGAGGGTGGCCGGCGCGCGGGTCTGGCCGTACGCGACGACCACCGGGGCGTCGTCGGCGCGCCCCGGCATGCGCAGCACGTTCTCCGCGTAGTTGAGGGTGGCGCCGGGGAACCACCTGGCCCCGGGCATCCCCCGGTCGGTCAGCGTGGCGGTCGGCGGGGTGTGCGCGAGCACCTCGAAGTGGTCCCAGATCGACCGCCAGAACGCGTCGAGGTCCGTTACCGACCACCGCCACAGCTCGTCGTAGTCGGCGAAGTCCAGCCCCCGGTGCTCACGCAGCCAGCGCAGGTAGTTCCCGATCCGGGACCGCTCGCGTACGTCCGCCGGCGGCGTCCACAGCACGTCACCCACTGCTCCACCCTCCCCTGGCCCCGCACGACACTGTGAATGGGCCGTGGCGCCATCTTGCCCTACCTCAGAGCGCCATTCTCCGCACCCGACCTCCGTCGGCGCACGTGCGGAGCCCACATGCCCCACCTCTTCCCTGTGTGGACCTCGGGCGTGCGGAAGGGTCCCTTCCGCACGTTCCCCACACAGGAAGGGGCCTGTCAGCCGGCGCGGTGTGCCTGGATGGCGCGACGGCGGGCCAGCCGGTGGGCACGGCGGATCTCCGCCTCCCGGAACCGGCGCTCGTCCTCCGGGCTCTCCGGCAGCACCGGGCGGACCGCCCGTGGCGCGCCGCCGAGGTCGACGCCCACGAAGACGAGGTACGCGGTGGCGACCCGCACCGGCTCGTCCTCGGCCGAGTCCCACCGCTCGGCCACCACCCGCACCCCGACCTCCATCGAGGTCTGCCCCGTCCAGTTCACCTGGGCGTGCGCGTGCAGCAGGTCACCGACCCGTACCGCCTCGGTGAAGACGATCTCGTCGATCGCCGCGGTGACCGCCGTGCCGCCGCTGTGCCGGGCCGCGGCGGCCCCCGCCACGTCGTCGATGAACTTCATCAGCACCCCGCCGTGCACGGTGCCGTACAGGTTGACGTCGACCGCGGTCATGATCCGGCTCAGGGTGACCCGGGAGTACGAGGTCGGCTTACCGGTCGGCGCGGTGGAGGGGTGCTCGGTCATGTCGAAAACGGTACGGTGCGCGGATGCGACATCTCTGGAGCTTCCTCGCAGGGTTGGTGGTGGTACCCGTCACGTGGGTGCTGGTCACCCTCGGGCAGGACGGGTCGGCGGGCACCGTCGACCGCTGGGTCGAGATCGGCAAGTTCAACTCGGCCAATCTCATCGAGCCCGCCGTCTACCTCGCCGTCGGCGGGGTCCTGCTCGGCCTGCTCGGCACGCTGCGCACCTCGCCGCTCGGCCCGCTCGTGGCCGGGCTGCTGCTCGCCGCCCCGTACGTGGGGATGTTCGTCGCGCCCTTCCAGGTCCGGGACCGCATCCCGGACGGTTGGAAGGTCTTCGGCGACCCCCTGCCGCTGCACGTCCCGGTGGAGAACGGCACGCTCTTCCTGATCGGCCTGCTGCTGGTCGTGGCCGCGTTCAGCCGGCAGCGCTGGCGGCAGTGGCCCCGGCCGGCCGAACCGAAGCCGGCGACCGCCGAGGGGCCGGACCGCAGCGACTTCACGCTGACCGACTGGCCGCCGACCGAGTCGACCGACCGGGACACCGCCCCGCCGAGTCTCGGCTACCCGGACCCGACGCCGACCGAGCCGCTGCCGCGTCGCTCCGGTGGGGGCTCGCCCTGGTCGGCGCCGCCGCGCGCCACCAACCGCCCCGAGGAGGACACGACCGAAATCCGGTGACGGTCCGGCCGTACGCGTGCCGTACGGCGGGACCGGGGACCGGGGAGGATGCGGGCGGGTCGGACGTCCGGCCCGCCCGCCGACCGGTCAGCCCTTGAGGAGCTGACGGGCCATCACGATGCGCTGCACCTGGTTGGTGCCCTCGTAGATCTGAGTGATCTTGGCGTCCCGCATCATCCGCTCGACGGGGTAGTCGCGGGTGTAGCCGTAGCCGCCGAGCAACTGGACCGCGTCGGTGGTGATCTCCATGGCCGCGTCCGAGGCGAAGCACTTGGCCGCCGCGCCGAAGTAGGTGAGATCGGCGTCGCCGCGCTCCGACTTGCCGGCCGCGGCGTACGTCAACTGCCGGGCCGCCTCGAGCTTCATGCCCATGTCGGCGAGCATGAACTGCACGCCCTGGAACTCGGCGACCGCCTTGCCGAACTGCTTGCGCTCCTGGACGTACCCCTTGGCGTAGTCGAGCGCGCCCTGGGCGATGCCGACGGCCTGCGCGGCGATGGTGACCCGGGTGTGGTCGAGGGTCTTCATCGCGGTGCCGAAGCCGGCGCCCTCGGCGCCGATCATGCGGTCGGCGGGGATCCGGACGTTGTCCAGGTAGACCTCGCGGGTCGGCGAGCCCTTGATGCCGAGCTTCTTCTCCGGCGCGCCGAAGCTGACCCCGGCGTCGGACTTCTCGACCACGAAGGCGGAAATGCCCCGGGAGCGGGCCGACGGGTCGGTCACCGCGAAGACGGTGTAGAACTCCGAGACCCCTGCGTTGGTGATCCAGCGCTTCACGCCGTTGAGCACCCAGTGATCGCCGTCACGCTCGGCGCGGGTGGTCATCGACGCCGCGTCGCTGCCGGCCTCCGGCTCGGAGAGGCAGTACGAGAACATCGCGTCGCCGGCCGCCACCGGCGTGAGGTAGCGCCGCTTCAGCTCCTCGGAGCCGGCCAGCAGCAGCGGCATGGTGCCGAGCTTGTTGACCGCCGGGATCAGCGAGGACGAGGCGCAGGCCCGCGCCACCTCCTCGATCACGATGGCCGTGGCCAGGGCGTCCGCGCCCGCGCCGCCGTACTCGACGGGAATGTGCGGCGCGTGGAAGTCCGCGGCCCGCAGCGCGTCGTAGGACGCCTTCGGGAACTCGCCGGTCTCGTCGGCCTCGGCGGCGTGCAGCGCCACCTTGGCCGTACAGACCTCGCGGACCGCCTCCCGGACCGCCTCGTGCTCCTCGGGCAACCGGTAGACGTCGAACGACTGCTCTGCGGCCATGTCGGCCCCCTCCCCTTCACCGCTATCATGCGCAGTCTGTAGCGTCACCTGACCGCCGACGGCGCAGACTGAAGGATAGCGGCCACCCCGGGCGATGTTACCGCCGCGTAGGCTGGGGCATGACGCGCGTCGACGCCGCCCGGCGATGATGGAAGTGACAGGCATAGAGTCCCTTCGGTGCCCGCCCAGGCGCCGCAGCAGAACGCGACGCGACGAAGCGCCGCCAGCGCGAGCGGAGAAGACAGGCGTGACGATCCCGTACCCGAACACCCAGCCGATGCCCGCCATCGCCGCGGTGACGCCCCCCTCCGGCGCGCAGCGGCCGCGGGTGACCTTCCTGGGCACCGGCTATCTCGGTGCGACCTACGCCATCTGCTACGCGGAACTCGGCTACGAGGTCCTCGGCTTCGACGTCGACGCCGACAAGATCGCCATGCTCAACGCCGGCGACGTGCCGATCCACGAGCCCGGTCTCGACGAGCTGCTCAAGCGCAACCTGGCGGCCGGGCGGCTGCGGTTCAGCACCGACATCGCCGAGGTCGCCGAGTTCGGCGACGTGCACTTCATCTGCGTCGGCACGCCGCAGCGCGCCGACGGGATGGGCGCCGACCTGTCGTACGTCGAGGCGTCGGTCACCAGCCTGGCCCAGCACCTGACCCGCAAGGCCCTGATCGTGGGCAAGTCGACCGTGCCGGTCGGCACCGCCGAGTGGGTGGAGCAGCTGGTCAGCAAGCACGCCCCGGCCGACCTCGGGGTCGAGGTGGCGTGGAGCCCGGAGTTCCTCCAGGAGGGCTTCGCCGTCGACGACGTGCTGCGCCCCAACCGGATCGTCGTCGGCGTCAAGAGCGAGTGGGCCAACGGGATGCTCTACGCCGCCCACAAGGGTGTCTTCGACCTGGCCGCCACCGAGGACCGCGAGGTGCCCCTGGTGGTCACCGACTTCGCGACCGCCGAGCTGGTCAAGGTGGCCGCGAACGCCTTCCTCGCCACCAAGATCTCCTTCATCAACGCGATGGCCGAGGTCTGCGAGGCGTCCGGCGGCGACGTCACCCACCTCGCCCGGGCCATCGGCTTCGACCCGCGTATCGGCAATCGGTTCCTCCAGGCCGGGCTCGGCTTCGGCGGCGCCTGCCTGCCCAAGGACATCCGCGCGTTCCAGGCCCGCGCGCAGGAGCTGGGCGCCGGGGAGGCCCTGCGCTTCCTGCACGAGGTCGACCTGATCAACCTGCGCCGCCGGACCCGGGTGGTCCAGCTCGCCGCCGAGCTGCTCGGTCGCCGCTCCGGCCCCGCCGGGCCCGATCTCTCCGGCACCCGCGTCGCCGTGCTCGGCGCGACCTTCAAGCCCAACACCGACGACGTACGCGACGCGCCGGCGCTCTCCGTCGCCTCGCTGCTGCGCAAGGCCGGCGCCGACGTGCACGTCTACGACCCGCAGGGCATGGACCGGGCGCGCGCGGTGGCGCCCGAGCTGGTCTACGAGCCCGGCATCAACGAGGCCGTGACCGGCGCGGACCTGGTCTGCGTACTCACCGAGTGGGCCGACTTCCGCAACGCCGACCCGGTGGCCCTCGGCGAGCTGGTCGCCGGCCGCAAGGTGGTCGACGGACGCAACTGCCTGGACTCGGCACTGTGGACCCAGGCCGGCTGGGAGTACCGCGGCATGGGCCGCCCCTGACGATCGACGACTGACGGCCGGTCGCGCGGCACCCTGCGCGACCGGCCGTTCGCCGTCCGCTCTGACGATCTTTGCCCCGGACCCGCCGACAACTGTCGAAATCCTCGCCCACATTGGGCATGCTGCGAGGGTGGAAGTCCACAGTGCGGGCGGAGGGGTGTCGTGGCGACCTTTCAGTGCTCCTCGTGCGGTCGGGAGATCAAACCGGCCGTCAGCTGCCCGCACTGCGGCGCGCACCAGCCACAGTGGGTCGAGCACCTGGCGGAGATCGAGCGGTCCATCGCGGAGATGAAGGCCCGCGAGGCCGCCATCGCCAGCGAGCAACGGCAGATCGCCGCCAAGATGCAGGCCGCGCTCTTCCAGCGGGACACCCTCGCCCACGCCAGTGAGGAACGTCTCAAGCAGGCCACCCGCCCCCGCCGGGTGCTGCGCCGCAGGCCGGGCCGCCGGCCACCCACGGCCACCACCGGCGCCCCGCCCCGGGTGCCCCGCCAGGGCACCCCGCCCGGCCCGGAAGACCCTCCGCCGCCCCCGGAGTCGACCGCCACCTGGCTCGACGCCGACGACCCGGAGCACCCGCCGGAGGCGTCCTCCCGGGAGGTGCAGAACATCCCCCTCGGGCTCGGTGCCCTGCTGCTCGGGGTCGCCGCCGTGGTCTTCGCCGCGGTGGCCACCAGCTCGATGGACGCGCTGGCCCGGCTGGGCATCCTGCTGCTCGCGACCGTGCTGATGCTGCTCGCCCCGCCGGTGCTGGCCCGGCGCGGGCTCACCTCGACCGCCGAGACCATCTCCGCGGTCGGCCTGCTCCTGGTGCCGCTCGCCGGCTACGCGCTGTGGGCGGTGGACCGGATCGGCAACGGCGGCGCCTCGGGCGCGGTCTTCGGCGCGATCGTCTTCGCCGTCACCGCCGGCGTCTCCTTCGGCTACGCCCGCTGGACAGGGCTGCGCGCGCCCCGCTTCGCCACCGTACTGGCCGCTCAGCCCGTGCTGCCGCTGCTCGCGTACGACCGGATCACCGGCCCGGGTGGCTGGGCGCTGGTGCTGACGGCGGTGGCCCTGCTCGACCTCTGGCTGGCCCGCTCGACCGTCACCGTGGAGCGGCCGGTCCGCCGGGACCTGCCCGAACCTCCGGCCGCGCCCGCCGCGTCCCCGGCCGCACCCCGGCAGCGCGGCGCCGACGGCCGGCCGGAGGGGGCGCCCGAGGAGGCCGGCGAGGTGCTCGACGGCGGGCAACCGGTGCGGGACGGGGTTCCGGCCGCCCGTCCGGTGCCGTGGCTGAGCGAACTGACCTGGGCGCTGCACGGGGTGGCGGTCGCCCTCGCCCTCGCGTACGCCGTCTCCGCCCTGCTCCGCGCGGGCACCGTGCCGACCGCGACCGGAGCCGGGCTGGCGCTGCTGCTGGCCGCCGCGGTGGGGCTGGCCGGCACGCTGGTGCTGCGCCGGCCGCCGCTGCCCGACCTCGGCGCCGGGATCTTCACCCTGGCCGTGATCGGCGCGCTGAGCCGGATCGCCTCGGTGGCCTTCCCCGGTCGGGCGCTGCTGCTGATCGCGGCGGTCATCACCCTCACCGGGCTGGCCGTACGGGCGGTGCCGGAGGCGGCCCGACGCGGGCCGCAGCTCGCCTCGGCGGTGGCGCTCACGGTCAGCGGGGTGGTGGTCGCCGGGGGCGCCCTGCGCGCCGGGGCCGCCCCCGTCCGGGCCGCGCTACCGGCCTGGGCCGCCGATCTGGAGCGCTATCCGGCCGAGCTGGCGGCGGCCGTGGGCCCCGCCGCCTGGCAGCTTGCCGCGAGCGCCTTCCTGCTGACCGTCGCGGCGGTGCTGGCCCTGCCGTCGGAGATCCGCCGGGAGTTCGCCGTGGTCGGCGCGGCGCTGACGGCGCTCGCCGTGCCCGCGTCGTTCGGCCTCGCGTGGGCGGTGGCGCCCTGGCCGATGGTGTTGACGGCCGTCGGCATCGGGGTGGTCGGGCTCTCCGCCCGCACCGAACGCGCGGCGCTGGCGCACGCGGCGACCGCCGCCGGCGTCGGCCTCTTCGGCGCGGGCGCGGGACTGGCCCGGCCGGCGCTGACCGCCGCGGTCCTGCTCACGCTGTGCGCCGCCGGGATCCTCGTCGCCGCGGCGCCCAGGATGCGACTCGCCCCGGCCGCGGCGGACACGGTCTCGGCCTGGGCCGCCGGGGGTGCGGCGTTCGCGCTGCCGGGCGCGGTGGCCGCCTTCGTCGCGGCGACCGTACCCGTCGATCCGACGCCCACCCCGGCGAGCCTGCGCGAGGTCACCGTGCCGGTGCTCGCGGCCAGTTTCCTGGCGGTCTGCGTAACCCTGGGTTACGCCGCCATCGTGCAGGTCTCCCAGCGTCGCATCCCGACGCCGCTGGCGGTCGGCACGGCCCTCGGCGCGGTCACCGTCACGGCCGCCGCGTTCGGGGCACCGGGCGCCACCGCGGCCGACGCCTGGGTCGGTGGCCTGCTGCTCGTCGCCGGCGCGATGGTGGTGTTCGCCGGCCCCATCGACGCGGGCCGACGCTCCGACCTCACCCTGGACGGCTCCGACCTGGCCGCCGCGGCGGTGACCACCGCCCTGATCGCCACCCTGGCCCGGATCACGGCCGTCCTGGCCCCCGGCGGGCAGCTCGCCGTCGCCGCCGGGCTGGTGCTGGTGGTGGCCGTGGCCGCCCGGGCGATGCCCGAGGAGTGGCGACGCGGCCCGATCCTCGGCATCGCCGTCGGCGGCGTGCTGATCGGGCTGCTCGCCGGCTGGAGCGCGCTGCGGGGCGGGGTGGGGGTGCTCGCGACTCCGGGCCCGATCTGGGCCGGTGACCTGACCGGCTGGCCGGCCGCGCCGACCGGCGGGTCGACGTGGCAGGCCCCGATCGCCCTGGCCCTGCTCGGCGTCGCCGCCGCGATCCTCCTGCCGCCGCCGTCGAAGTACGACGTGTCGGGCGCGGCGGCCGTGCTCGCCACGATCGGCGCGCCGGCCGCGTTCGACCTGCCGTGGTGGTCGCCCGTCCTGGTGGGCGGCATGGTGGCCACGGTCTTCGGGGCTGCCGCCGTCGCGGCGATCGACCCGCGCGCCGCCCTGTCCCGGGCGGTCGTGGCCGGTGTCGTCGCCCTGCACGCCGCCGGGGCGGGCCTGGTCCGGCCGTGGACGACCGCGCTGGCGCTGGGCAGCATCGCGCTGATCGGCATCGTGGTGGCGGCGCTGGCCCGGTCGCTGGCCGTGCCGCTGGTGGATGACATCGAGTACGAGGGGATGCCGCCGCACCTTGCCCAGATCGGGGGTGCCGCGGCCGGCGCCGCGCTGCTCGCGTTCCCGGGCGCGGTCGCGGCGCTGGCCGCCGAGTTCGGGCACGCGCCGGAAGTGCTGATCACCGCCGCGTTGGCCGCGTCGAGCCTGGGCCTGGCGGCGGTGGCCGCCGTCCGGCGGCGGATCCCGCAGTACCTGCCCTGGGCCAGCGCGGCGGTGGCCGGCGGCGCCACGGTGAGCGCCCTGGCAGCCGTCCCCACCGACCAGCCCGTCGGTGTCTACGCCGCCGCCGCGGCCCTGCTCGGGGTGCTCGCCGAGCTGGTCCGGGGGGCGACGGAACCGCCGGTCGGCGCGGCCCAGCCGGTGCGGCGCTGGTCGGTGCTGCTCGACGGCGCGCTGCGGCGGCTGCCGGACGACGGGACGCGGCGCTGGCGGGTCAGCCCCGCCGCCGGTGCGCTCGCCGCCGCCGCGCTGCCCACCGTCCTGGCGCTGGTGTCGATCGCGCCGGCCCTGGTCGTCGCGCTGGTCGACCCGCACCGCAGCCTCGGCCGGGTCTGGCAGGGACCACCGCCGGAGCTGCTCACGCCGCCGTCCTCGGCGGTGGACCCGACCCACGTGCTGACCGCGTTGCTGCTCACCGCGACCGCCGCGCTGGCCGCCACCGGCTTCAGCGGCGGACGACGCTCCCGGGCGGTACCGGTCGTGCTGCCCGGCGCCGCCGTGACCCTGCTGATCACCCCGGCGTCCCTCGGCAACGGCTGGCCCGCGAGCACGCTGGCGGCGCTGTCCGTGTTCACGATCTCGATGCTGGGGCTGGCGCTCACCCCGCCCCCGCCGCTGGTCGAGCGAGCCCGTTCGCTACGCCTGACCAGGGTGCTCGTCTTCGCCATCGGGCTGGCCGCCGGCAGCGCGGGCCTGGTCGGCGGCCTGGCGACACGGGAGCTGACCCTGTTCACCCTCGGCGGCGCGGTCGGCGTCGGCACGGTGGCCGCCATCTTCGGCACCACCCAGCGGGCCCGCATCCTCGGCTGGCTCTTCGCCTCGCTGATGGCGCAGCTCTTCGTGCTCACCGCCAGCCTGGTGGCCGGCCTCGCGGCCGTCTGGTCGGCGATCGGCGTACTGGCGGTCGGCGCGGCCCTCCAGGTGTTCGCCGCGACCCTGCCCCGGCTGCGTCGCCCCGAGGCGCAGCGGGAGGCGGCCACCGTCGAGTGGAGCGGGCACGCCGCCGCCCTGATCGCCCTGGCACTGGCCTTCGACTCACCCCGGCACATCGCGGCGCTGCTGGCCGCCTGGGGCGCGGTCCTCGGCGTGGCGGCCACCCGACCGGGCCGCCGGCCGACGGAGCGGCGCATCCTGTTCTGGGCGGTGGTGGTCTGCGAGATCGCCGCCTGGTGGATCCTGATGCGGGTCGCCGACGTGGCGCTGCCGGAGGCGTACACGCTGCCCTTCGCGGCACTCGCCCTGCTCGTCGGAGTGCTGGAGCTGCGGCACCGACCCGACCTGAGCAGCTGGGTCGCGTACGGGCCCGCGCTCGTCGCCGCGTTCGTGCCCACCCTGGCGATCGTGCTGGCCACCGACTCCAGCACGGTGCGCCAGGTGCTGCTGCTGCTCGGTGCCGTCGCCGTCCTCGTCTTCGGGTCGATGAGCCAGCAGCAGGCGCCGGTCATCATCGGGGCCAGCGTCACCGCGATCACTGCGGTGCACGCGCTGTTCAGCTTCGGCCCGTGGCTGGCACTGATCCCGGTCGGCCTCCTGCTGCTGGTGCTCGGCGCGAGCAACGAGCGCCGACGCCGCGCCCAGGAACGCCTCCAGACGGCCCTACGCGGCATGCGGTGAGGTCGGCGCGGGACCGCCCGTCGGCTGCCGGCACGAGCGGCCCCGCAGCCACCGAGCCGGCCCGCCCACGGACCGTCGCGCGGCTCGTCTCCCGTCCGCAGCGCTCATTCCCAGCCCGGTGGCCACCAACAGCCGCCGGACAAGACCCGGGAGCCGCAGACGACGGTCAGCCCGACCTCGCCGGCCCGCGCGCCATGCCGTGGCCACGACCTCGTCCCGGTGGCACTGCCGAGTGGGTGAGGCCGGCCCGGCGGACGAAAGCGCTGCTGTCCGGGCCTTTCCCCCGGTCGACGAGTGGATGGCGGTGCCGGCGACGGCACGGCGGCCGTAACCGACCGATCGGCTAGGGCTGGGGCGTGGTGAGAGCCGATGCGCTGCAGCGACTACACAACGTGACTTGCCGTGCGGGACCACCACCAACCCTTCGCGCCCTTTGCTCTGCAGCCACCGACGCAACAGTCACGCAGCGTTGCCGACGTCCACTGCATCCACCCGATCCCGAAATACGTAATGCCAGTTCAGGAACCTGGTGCGTGGATGGCTGCAGAGCAAAGGGCGCGGGAGGACAAGTCCCGTTCGGCCAGAGCCGCAACGCTGAGTGACTGACGCACCTGGTTGCGAGGAGTAACCATGGCTGGTGTAGGCAGCGCAGCGTGTCAGCCGGCGCCGGGTCGGGGGCAGGCGAGGGCCGCCGCAGGAGACAGGGCAGCGGAGGCGGCCGCGGGCAGAGCAGCCAGCGCGGGCAGAGCAGGCAGAACGGGCAGAGCAGCAGCGCAGGCAGCGGCCACAGTCGTCGTCGCGAGGGCGGAGCGCGGGCCGCACGGGGCCGCGGGCGCGCAGAGGGGCACGGGCGGCATGGGGGCGCGCGGCACAAGGAGGGGCCGCGCGGGCACCACCAAGGCGGGGGCGGGGCGGGGACGGCGGCCTCGGGCGGGGGCCGGGAAGGCGGCACGGGCCGCGCGGGGCGCGAGGCCCGGGAAGTCAGGCCAGGGAGGCGCGCAGGGCGGCGTCCTTCTCGGCCACCAACTGCTCCAGGTCCGCCTGGTAGGCCGCCATGCGGTCGAGCAGGGCGCGGTCGGCGGCGGCCAGGATGCGGACGGCGAGCAGGCCGGCGTTGCGGGCGTTGCCGATCGACACGGTGGCGACCGGCACGCCGGCCGGCATCTGCACGATGGAGAGCAGCGAGTCCATCCCGTCGAGGTGCTTCAGCGGCACCGGTACGCCGATCACCGGCAGCGGGGTGACCGAGGCGATCATGCCCGGCAGTGCGGCGGCGCCACCCGCTCCGGCGATGATGACCTTGAGGCCCCGGTCGGCCGCAGCGCGTCCGTAGTCGATCATCTTGATCGGTGTACGGTGCGCCGAGACGACCTCGACCTCGTACGGCACCTCGAACTCGTCCAGCGCCTCGGCGGCGGCCTTCATCGTGGGCCAGTCCGAGTCGCTGCCCATGATCAGTCCGACGGTGCTCACTGGTCTCCGCCTCTCGTTCGCGACTTCGGGCCCCACGAGCTGAACCTCACGCGTGGCCCTCGCGCAGCCAGCGGGCGGCCCGCGCGGCCCGCGTCCGTACGTCGTCCAGGTCGTCGCCGAGCACCGTGACGTGCCCGATCTTGCGGCCGGGCCGCACCTGCTTGCCGTAGAGGTGCACCTTGGCGCCGGGCTCGGCCGCGAAGAGGTGGTGCAGCCGCTCGTCGATCGACATCCCACCCGGCTCTCCACCGAGCACGTTCGCCATCACCACCACGGGAGCGGTCAGCGAGGTGTCGCCCATCGGGTAGTCGAGCACCGCCCGCAGGTGCTGCTCGAACTGCGACGTACGCGCGCCCTCGATGGTCCAGTGCCCGGAGTTGTGCGGCCGCATCGCCAGCTCGTTCACGACGATCCGGCTGCCGGCGGGCGCTGTCTGGTCGGCCACCTCGAACAGCTCCACGGCGAGCAGGCCGACCACGCCGAGCGCGGTGGCCAGGTCGATGGCGAGCTGCTGGGCGGCGACCGCCAGCTCCTCCGGCAGATCCGGTGCGGGGGCGAGCACCTCGACGCAGATGCCGTCGCGCTGCACCGTCTCGACCACCGGGTACGCGGCGACCTGCCCGAACGGCGAACGGGCCACCTGCACGGCCAGCTCCCGGCGCAGCGGCACCCGCTCCTCGACGATCAGCCGGGTACCGCCCGCCAGCAGGGTCGTCGCCAGCTCGGCGGCGTGGGCCGCGTCGTCGACCAGCCAGACGCCCCGACCGTCGTACCCGCCCCGGGCCGCCTTGAGCACCACCGGCCAGCCGATCTCGTCGCCGAACGCCACCACGTCGGCGGGCTCCGCGACTCCTCGCCACGCCGGGTTCGGCGCGCCCAGCTCGCCGAGCCGCTCCCGCATGACCTGCTTGTCCTGGGCGTGCAGCAGCGCGTCGGCCGGCGGGAAGAGCTTCACGCCCTCGGCGGCCAGCGTGCGGATGTGCTCGGTGGGAACGTGCTCGTGATCGAAGGTCACCACGTCGCAGGCCTTGGCGAAGGTGCGCAGCGCGGCGAGGTCGGTGTGGTCGCCGTACTGGACGTCGGCGGCGACCAGTGCGGCGCCGTCGTCGGGGGCCTGCGCGAGCACGCGCAGCGACTGGCCGAGGGCGATCGCGGACTGGTGGGTCATCCGGGCCAGCTGGCCACCGCCCACCATGCCGACAACGGGCAGACCGGTACGGGAATCCATAGCGGCGCCAGCCTATCGGGACGCCCTGCCACCCGCGCCGCCGGATGGCCGATCGCACACCCGCCGCAGCCGGGCTCCTCAGCGCCGGCCGAGCTGGCCGACCAGGTCGTCCACCGCCGTCACGGGACGCTCGCAGACGAAACCCCGGCAGGCGTACGCGGTGGCCCGCCCGTCGACCATCGGCCGGTCGGCGAGCAGCGGCACCCCGGGCTGGCCCGGGCGGCCCGCCACGATCACCGCGCCGGGCGGGGCGTGCCGGTGTGCCGCCGCGACCAGCGGGTCCCCCGTCGGCTCGTCCGTAACCACCGCGATCTCGTACGGCCCGGAGAGCAGCGCCTCGCCGACGGTGGCCGCGTAGCCGGTGAAGCGGGCGTGCCGGCCGACGATCGGCGCCACGGTCGACAGGGCAGCCTCGGCGGCCTCCCGGTAGCGGGTCTGACCGGTCAGCGCCGAGTACGTCACGAGCGCCGCGACGATCGCCGAGCGCCCGGACGGCGTGGCGTTGTCGGTCGGGTCGGCGGGGCGGGCCACCAGCCGCTCCGCGTCGTCGGCCGTGTCGTAGAAGGCGCCTCCGGGCGCCGCGAAGCGCGCCAGGGCGACGTCGAGCAGCCGGCCGGCCAACTCCAGCCAGCGCCCCTCGCCGGTGACCTGGTGCATGGCGCAGAACGCCTCTGCCACGCAGCCGTAGTCCTCCAGCACCCCGGCGGGGTCCCCGACCACCCCGTCGCGGGACACGCGGCGCAGCCGCCCGTCGACGACGTGCACCCTCGCCAGGTACTCGGCGGCGTCGCGCATCACGCCGTAGGTGCCGTCGGCGACGCTCTCCAGCGTCTGCGACTCCTCGTCGGGACCGGCCGGACCGAACGTGTCGGCCACCTGGTTGAACTCGGCGAGCGCGGTGACGGCCAGCCCGTTCCAGGCGGCGACCACCTTGTCGTCCCGGGCCGGCTGCGGCCGTTCCCGGCGGGCCGCGAGCAGCCGGCCGACGACGTCCTGCCAGCGCCGCGTCACCGCCGGGTCCGCGTCGTCCACGTCGCGGGCGAGCCGCAGCACACTGGTGCCGTGTTCGAAGCTGCCGGCCTCGGTGACGGCGAACAGGTCGGCGGCCCAGCGGCCGTCCTCCTCCCCCAGCACCTCGACGAGCTGGGCCGGCGTCCAGACGTAGGTCGATCCCTCGACGCCCTCGGTGTCGGCGTCCAGCGCCGACGCGAACCCACCGGACGGGGTCCGCAGCTCGTCGGCGAGGAACCAGGCGGTGTCCTGCGCGACCCGGCGGGCCAGCGGGTCGCCGGTCAGGCGCCAGAGCTGGGTGTACGCCCGCAGCAGCAGCGCGTTGTCGTAGAGCATCTTCTCGAAGTGCGGCACCGTCCAGTGCCCGTCGACGGAGTAGCGGGCGAAGCCGCCGGCGAGCTGGTCGTAGATGCCGCCCCGGGCCATCGCCTCGCAGGTGTGCCGGGCGATCTCCAGGCTGCGCTGCGAGCCGGTGCGCTGGTGGTGGCGGAGCAGGAAGAGCAGGTTCATGTGCGGCGGGAACTTCGGCGCACCGCCGAACCCGCCGTTCACGGCGTCGTACTCCTTGGCGAGCTGGTCGGCCGCGGTGTCGAGCAGCGCGGCGTCCAGCGGCGCGGTGGGCCCGCCCACGGCCTGCGCGCCGCCGATCGCCTCGACCACGGCGGCGCCCTGCTGGATGACGGCGTCGCGCTGGTCCCGCCAGGCGGCGGCGACGGACTGGAGCAGCCGGACGAAGTTCGCCCGGGGGAAGTACGTGCCGCAGAAGAAGGGCGTGCCGTCCGGGGTCGCGAAGACGGTCATCGGCCAGCCGCCCTGCCCGGTCATCGCCTGGGTGGCGGTCATGTAGATCGCGTCGACGTCGGGGCGTTCCTCGCGGTCGACCTTGATCGAGACGAAGTCGTCGTTCATCAGGGCGCCGACCTGCTCGTTCTCGAACGACTCGTGGGCCATCACGTGGCACCAGTGGCAGGCGGCGTAGCCGACCGAGATGAGCACCGGCACGTCCCGCCGTTTCGCCTCGGCGAACGCCTCGTCGCACCAGGGCCACCAGTCGACCGGGTTGTCGGCGTGCTGGAGCAGGTACGGGCTCGTGGCGTCAGCGAGTCGGTTCACCCGACGACCATAACCATCCCCCGACGCGCCCGCCCGCGCTCCCGCGCGGAGGCACCCCCGCTTCCTCGGCGGGCGGCGGGTGCGGTCAGGAGGCGCCGTCGGCGCGCAGCGGGAAGACGTTGGGGCGCGCCTCGTCGAGCAGGGTGCCCAGCACCGCGCCGATCTTGTCGGCCGGCATCGGCTTGAAGAAGTGGTAGCCCTGGGCGGCCGTGCAGCCCAGCTCGGCCAGCGCCAGCCGCTGCTCGGCGGTCTCCACACCCTCGGCGACCACCCGCAGCCCCAGCTCGTGGGCGAGGCCGACGGTGGTGCGTACGATCGCCGCCGCCTCCGGAGAGTCGGCCATCCGGATCACGAAGGAGCGGTCCACCTTCAGCTCGTCCACCGCGATCCGGGTGAGGAACGTCAGCGAGGAGAAGCCGGTGCCGAAGTCGTCGACGGCGAGCTGCACGCCCATGGCCCGCAGGGTGGCGAGCACCTCGTCGATGACCTCCAGCTCGCTCATCACCACCGTCTCGGTGATCTCCAGGACCAGCCGGTCCGGCGGTACCTGGTGCTGGTGCAGCGCCTCGGCGATCTCGGCGGGCAGGCGGGGGTCGAGCAGACTGCGCGCCGACAGGTTGACGGAGATCGGCACGTCGAGCCCGTCGCGGGCCCAGCCGGCGGCGACGGCGAGCGCCTTGTCCAGCACGTAGCGTGTGAAGGTGCCGAGCTGCTCGCTGTTCTCCACGGGGCGGATGAAGTCGTGCGGCCCGAGCCAGCCGCGGCGCGGGTGCCGCCAGCGGATCAGCGCCTCCACCCCGGTCGGCGCGCCGGTGGTCAGGTCGACGGCCGGCTGCAACGCCAGCACGAGCTGGTCGTCGGTCTTCAGCGCCTCGCGCAGCTCCGCCAGCAGGGCCAGCTGGTCGGTGCTCGCGGCGTCCCGGGCGGAGTCGTACGCGGCGACGCTGCCGCCGCCCTCCTTGGCCTGGTACATGGCGATGTCGGCCCGGCGCAGCAGCTCGGTCAGGTCGGCGGTCCCGGCGTCGGCGACCACCACCCCGACGGAGACCTCGACGGACATGCGTACCCCGGCCACCTCGGTCGGCGCGGCGAGCCGCTCGGCGATCTCGCGGGCCTGCCGCAGCGCGTACGACATCGGGGCGGCCCGGTCGCCGATCACCGGGACCGACGTCAGCAGCAGCGCGAACTCGTCGCCGCCGAGCCGGGCGAGCAGGTCACCGGGGCGGGCGAGGGTGCCCAGCCGGTTGGCGGTCAACCGCAGCAGCTGGTCGCCGGCGGCGTGCCCGAGGGTGTCGTTGACCTCCTTGAACTGGTCGATGTCGAGCAGCAGCAGCGCGACCGGGTGGTCGTGGGCGAGCTGACGCAGCGCCTGGTCACCCTTGCTGAGCAGGGCCGACCGGTTCACCAGCCCGGTGAGCTGGTCGTGCACCGCCTCGTACGACGAGCGGGCGGTGACCAGCCGCAGCTCCCGGTGGGTCGCGGCGTCGTGCAGCGCGGCGGCGAGCGCGTCGCCGAACGCGGCCACCGCGTCCCGTTCCCGGGCGTTGGGCGGCGCGCAGCGCGGGAACCGGACCCGCAGCTCACCGACGCGGGCGGCCCCGACGGTGAGGGTACGCACCAGCTCGTGGTTCTCCGGCTCGCCCCGGCCGGGCGGGGCGACCTCCCGGTCGATCAGTTGCCCGCCCGGATCGCCCCGGTAGCGCCGCCACCGCCCGTCGCCCCGGGCCACGTCGACGTCGACGAGTTCGGCGTTGAACAGGGCCAGCGCGCCGGTCACCGCGGCGGTGGCGACACCGCGCTCGTCGAGTTGGTTGAGCGCGGCGGTGGCCTCGGCGAAGGCCCGCCAGGTGCGGCGTTCCTCCTCGGCGCGGAGCCGGTGCCGGTAGGTCTGCTGGAGCAGCCAGAGCGGCGGCGGGAGCAGCAGCAGCCAGCGCGCGTCGAGTTCCAGCAGCGCCACCACGGCCAGGCCGACGGCCACGTTCCCGACGAACATCAGCAGCTTGCCCCGCAGTGCGGCGAGCAGCGGCGGCCCGACGGGCATGCCGTGGCGCAGCGCCAGGCCGGCGCCGCCGAGCCAGGCGGTGGCGAACAGGTAGGTGACCGATCCCGCGAGCACGGCCAGGGCCAGCCCCGGGGTGGGCGGCGCCAGCAGCGGCGCACCGAGCACGGTGGTGACCGAGACGGCCAGGGCGGTGGCGGCGGTCAGCGAGGCCGTGATCCGGACGACCTCCAGCACCGGCCGTCGGTCGCCGAGCAGCGACATGGCCGACCAGGCGAGGGCGGCGCCCAGCAGCGCGGCGGAGGGGATCCAGCCGGTGGGCGTCAGATAGAGGCAGATGATCAACGCCGCCTCGCCCCAGGTGATGCTCACCATCCCGGCGGCGGTGCGGAACCGCAGCCGGGCCAGCTGGGCGACGGCGAACACGGCGACGGCGAGGCCGAACCGGGCGGGCCCGCCGAGCGGGTCGTCGGCGGGAAGCCCGGCCGGCGCGGTCCATCCCAGACCTGCGGCGACCAGCGCGGTGAGCGCGACGGCAGCGGTGAGCAGGAGCAGCCGCGTGGGGGTGCCGCAGGCTCCGAGCCGGTCGGTCGACTCGCCGGCCCTGCCGGAGGTCACCGGGCCGCTCCGCCCGGAGGCCGCTCGCCGGTACGACGGGCAGCCGCTGGTGCGATGGTCATCGGCGCCCCCTCCCGCGCACGGCTTGGGGAACTCTTGGTCCCCCCGGCGAGAGGCTAAGGCAAACCCGGTGGCCGCAACAGGGGGCGATGGCCGGGTTCGACGTGAATCATGGGCGGACTAACCGTTGCGGCGCTGCTGACGCCCGGTCGGAGCGGCGGAGGATGAATCGTGCGCCGGCGCGCCTTCTGTCGGATCGACGACTGCCGCGTCCGCCCGGTCGGGGGTCGCCGGTGGACCCTGCTGGGGGAACCGCTCGGGCAGCCGGCGCAGCCGGGAGTTCATGTTGCGGATCAGCAGGATGGTGGCGGCGGCCAGGACGAGGATGAGGAACAGGCCCATCGGCCCGGCCAGGCCACCCGTGCGGGTGTCCCCGAAGTTGTTCTGGGCGAGCACCTGTGCGGCGGTCAGCATGGCGTTCCTCCGGTGTGCGGTAGGTGACCAGGGTAGCCCGGCGGAGAATCAGCGGGCATGGGCCGTCTCGCGCACCCCGGCGAAGAGGTCCGACTCGGGCAGCGGGCTGTCGACCAGGGAGCGCACCAGCTCGAAGTCCTCCGTCGGCCACGCGCGCTTCTGCAGCTCCATGGGCACCTGGAACCAGAAGCCGTCCGGGTCGATCTGGGTGGCGTGGGCGCGCAGCGCGTCGTCGCGGACCGGGAAGTAGTCGGCGCACTCGACCCGGGTCGTGATCCGGGGGCCCTTGTCAGGGCGGTCCTCCCAGCGCTTGATCCACTCTTCGTAGGGCGACTTCAGGCCGACGGCGAGCAGGCCCTCGTGCAGCGCCATGATCTTGCCCTTGGAGAAGCCGATGTCGTAGTAGAGCTTGAGGGGCTGCCACGGCTCACCCAGCTCCGGGTGGCGCTCCGGGTCACCGGCGGCCTCGAACGCGGCCATGGTGACCTTGTGGGTCATGATGTGGTCGGGGTGCGGGTAGCCGCCCTCCTCGTCGTACGTCGTGACGACGTGCGGACGGAACTGGCGCATCAGCCGCACCAGCGGGCCGGCCGCCACCTCGACGTCCTGGAGGGCGAAGCAGCCCTCGGGCAGCGGCGGGAGCGGGTCGCCCTCGGGCAGGCCGGAGTCGACGAAGCCGAGCCACGCCTGCTCGACGCCCAGGATCGCCCGTGCGGCGTCCATCTCCGCCCGCCGGACGTCGGCGATGTTGGCCCACACGTCCGGCCGGTCCATCTTCGGGTTGAGCACGCTGCCGCGCTCGCCGCCGGTGCACGTGACCACCAGGACGTCCACGCCCTCGGCCACGTATTTCGCCATGGTGGCGGCACCCTTGCTCGACTCGTCGTCGGGGTGCGCGTGGACGGCCATCAGTCGCAGTTGCTCTGCCAACGTCGGCGCTCCTCGTCTCTGCCGGCCGGCGGACCCCCCGCAGGACCGCCCGGCTGACCTGCCGGAATCCTCCCCCGCGCCGGGAACCGTCGGTGCCCACCTGTCATATTTGACGACAGCCGGGCCGGGAGGATGGAACCCTGCCATTCTTGCCGATGCCTCCGACAACGACGCCAGGAGATACCCCGCGGTGACCGAGACGCACGCCACACTTCCGCCGGGCGCGCCCGCCTTCCCGCCGGGCCGCTACGGCCGTCGCCGGGAGCCCGGGCGCCGCCGGCCGCTGCTGGCGGCGCTGCTGGTGGTCGCCCTGGTCGCGGTCATGACCCTGGTCGCGGTGCGGCTCTACCGGCAGTACGGCGACCCGAACTACGACGCCGAGGTGATCACCTACACCGAGATCACCGACAGCCAGGTGCTGGTCGACTTCCGGGTCATCGTGCCGACGGGCGGTTCGGCGGTCTGCCTGCTGCGCGCCCGGGACCGCGCCGGCGCCGAGGTGGGCCGGGGAGAGGTGACCGTGACGGCCGGGCCCGACCAGCGAAGCGTGACCGCGCGGCACCGGCTGGCCACCACCGCCCGGCCCTTCGTCGGCGAGGTGGTGCGCTGCCAGCCCCCGTCCTGAGCAGGCACGACGCGGTCCGGCCCGGCCGGCGCGGACGCCCTCGCCCGCCTCGGGGGCGGCGATCGAGCGCACCCTGTGTCGTACCGCACTGGTAACTTGGAAGTTCACCTGTCAGCCAGCACGCACGAACGAGGAGACCGCCTGTGTCCACTGGCAACGAGGCGCCCGCCACCTGGCTGTCCCAGGACGCATTCGACCGGCTCCAGGCCGAGCTCGACGAGTTGATCGCCAACCGGCCGGTCATCGCCGCCGAGATCAACGCCCGGCGCGAGGAGGGCGACCTGAGGGAAAACGGTGGCTACCACGCCGCCCGCGAGGAGCAGGGCAAGGCCGAGGGACGCATCCTCTACCTCAAGGAGCTGCTCCGCACCGCCAAGGTGGGCGGAGCGCAGGCCGCCGACGTGGTGTCGCCCGGCATGGTCGTGACGATCTACTTCGACGACGACAAGGACGACACCGAGACCTTCCTGCTCGGCTCCCGGGAGATCGCGTCGACCACCGACCTGACGGTCTACAGCCCCGAGTCGGCGCTGGGCCAGGCGATCCTGGGCGGCCGGGCCGGCCAGACCTGCACCTACACCGCCCCCAGCGGCGCCGACATCAAGGTGACCGTGGTCAGCTTCGAGCCGTTCTCCGGCTGAGCCACCGCGGGAGATCGACCGCCTGACCGGGCACCGGTCCGGTCAGGCGGCAACGACGACGAACGACGCGCCGAGGCGTGGCACCGGTCCCGGTGTCACGCCTCGCCGGCGAAGACGACCTGGTAGCCGCTGGCCCGCAACGCGCTGAGCAGCGTGTCGGAGTGCTCGACCCCCCGGGTCTCCACCGACAGGGCCACCTCCACCTCGCCCAGGCGCAGGTGCGGATTGGCCCGCTGGTGCTCCACGTCCACCACGTTCGCCCGGTGCTCGGCGATCTCGCCGAGCAGCGACGCGAGCTGGCCCGGGCGGTCCGAGCAGCGCACCGTCACCCGCAGGTAGCGCCCTGCGGCGGCGAGCCCGTGCTCGATCACCCGGAGCATCAGCAGCGGGTCGATGTTGCCGCCCGAGAGCACCGCCACCACCGGAGCCTGCACCTCGACGACACCCGCGAGCAGCGCGGCGACGCCCACCGCGCCGGCCGGCTCGACCACCTGCTTGCCCCGCTCCAGCAGCATCAGCAGGGCCCGGGAGATGTCCTCCTCGGACACCGTGACGATCTCGTCCACCAGCTTGCGCACGTGGGTGAAGGTGAGCTCCCCCGGCCGGCCGACGGCGATGCCGTCCGCGATGGTGCCGAACGTCGGGAGGCGTACCGGCTCGCCGGCCACCAGGGAGGGCGGGAAGGCGGCCGCCCCGGCGGCCTGCACCCCGATGATCCGCACGTCGGGCCGCAGCGCCTTGGCCGCCACCGCCATGCCGGAGACCAGCCCGCCGCCGCCCACCCCCATGATGATCGTCTTGACCTCGGGGCACTGTTCGAGGACCTCCAGGGCCACCGTGCCCTGGCCGGCGATCACGTCCCGGTGGTCGAACGGGTGGATCAGCGTCGCCCCGGTGCGCTCGGCGTAGGTCTGCGCCGCGACCAGGGACTCGTCGACGGTGTTGCCGACCAGCTCGACCTGTGCGCCGTACCCCTTGGTGGCGGCCACCTTCGGCAGCGGCGCGTTCACCGGCATGAAGACCGTGGCGTGCGTACCGACGAGGCCGGCGGCGAGCGCCACCCCCTGGGCGTGGTTGCCGGCGCTCGCCGCGACCACGCCGTCGGCCCGCTCGGCCTCCGACAGCCGGGAGATCCGCACGTACGCGCCACGCACCTTGTACGAGCCGGCGCGTTGCAGGTTCTCGCACTTGAGCCACGTCGGCCCGCCCAGCGCGGCGCTCAGCGGGCGGCAGGGCTCCAGCGGGGTGGTGCGGACGACGCCGGCGAGCAGTTCCCGCGCGGCCCGTACGTCGGCGAGACCGACCAGTTCCGTCATGCCCTGATCGTGCCACCCTCCGCCCGCGCCGACGCGGTACGCCACCTGTCTAGACAGCGGCGGGGATGCGGGGGTAGCCGGGGGCGTGCCGGGGCCAGGGCGCCTGCATCTCGAACTGGCCGGCGACGCCGAGGAGCAGCAGCTCGCTGCCGGGCGGGCCGATCAGCTGCACGGCGACCGGCAGCCCGTCGGGGCGACGGCCGACCGGCACCACCAGCGCGGGCAGGCCGGCGATGTTCCACGGCGCGGCGAACGGGGCGTACCGGATGCTGGCCAGCATGTTGGCCCGCCAGGACCGGCCGGACCAGCCCGTGGCCTCCGGCGGCACGGTCGCCAGGGCCGGGGTGAGCAGCAGGTCGATCGAGTGGTCGGCGAAGAAGCCGATCGAGCGCTCGCGCCAGGCGGCCCGGTCCGACTCCCGGACGTACCCGCGTCGCTGCGCCCACTCGCCGAGGGCGACGTGCCGGCGGCTGCGCCGCTGGAGGCCGCGCCGGTCCAACCCGGCGGCCCGGACGTCGGCGGCGGCCGCCGCGAACCAGGTGGCGATGCCCTGCAGGCCCAGCGCCGTCGGGTAGACCGGATCGGCCGGGACGGTGTCGTGGCCCGCGCCCGCGAGCAGCCGACCGGCGGCGGCGACGGCGTCCCGGTTGGGCGCGTCGGCGTGCACGCCGCGCACCGGCGAGCGCAGCGAGACGCCCACCCGCAGCCGCTGCGGCGGCACCAGCTTGTCGGGGCGGCGGCCGGCCAGCACCGAGAAGCCGACTGCCGCGTCGGCGACCGTGCTGGTCAGCACGCCGTGCTCGGTGAGGCCCAGCCAGTCGTCCGCGCCGAGCTGGCACGGGACCACCCCCCGGCCCGGCTTGAGCCCGATCAGGCCGCAGCAGGCCGCCGGGATGCGGATCGAGCCGAGGCCGTCGTTGCCGTGGGCGATCGGCACCAGGCCGGCGGCGACGGCGGCGGCCGCCCCGCCGGAGGAGCCGCCGGGGGTACGCCGGGTGTCCCAGGGGTTGCGGGTGACGGCCGTCTCGTCGTCGGTGACGGCCCACAGGCCGAGCTCCGGCATCCGGGTCACCCCGAGGATCACCGCGCCGGCGCCGCGCAGCCGGCGGACCACCTCGTGGTCGGCCTCGGCCACCGGCGTACGCACCGCGGCCGACCCGTTCCAGGTGGGCAGGCCGGCGACGGCGGTGTTCTCCTTGACCGCCACCGGCACCCCGGCCAGCGGCAGGTTGGCCAGGTCCTCCTGCTCGTCGACCTTCTCCGCCTCGGTGATCGCCGCCCCGCCGCGTACCGTGCGGAACGCGGCGAGGTCGGCGTCGACCCGGGCGGCGTGGTCGAGGTGGTCCGCGACGACCTGGGTGGCTGTGACGTCACCCCGCCGTACGCCCCGGGCGATCTGCTTGGCGGTCGCCCCCACCCAGGTCGGCATGATGTCCTGCACGGCCACCCTCCCTCACCAGCGGTCAGCCCAGCGCCTGCTCCAGATCGGCGAGCAGGTCGTCGACCGTCTCGATGCCGACAGACAGTCGCACGAGATCGCCGGGAACTTCAAGCGGCGAGCCGGCAGCACTTGCGTGTGTCATCCGGCCCGGGTGCTCGATCAGGGATTCCACGCCGCCGAGGGACTCGGCGAGGATGAAGAGCTTCGTCCGGTTGCAGATCTCGACGGCGTGCTCCTCGCCGCCGGCCGCCCGGAACGAGATCATCCCGCCGAACCGGCGCATCTGCTTCGCGGCCACCTCGTGACCGGGGTGCGCGGGCAGCCCCGGGTAGATGACCTGACCGACCTTGGCGTGCCTGTCCAGGTAGGACGCGATCCGCTCGGCGTTGTCGCAGTGCCGGTCCATGCGTACGCCCAGGGTCTTGATGCCGCGCAGGGTGAGCCACGCGTCGAAGGGGCCGTTGATCGCGCCCATCGCGTTCTGGTGGTAGCGCAGTTCCTCGCCGAGCCCGGCGTCGGCGGCGATCAGCGCGCCGCCGACCACGTCGGAGTGGCCGCCGATGTACTTGGTGGTGGAGTGCACCACCACGTCCGCGCCGTGCGCGATCGGCTGCTGGAGGTACGGCGACGCGAACGTGTTGTCGACGACCAGCAGGGCGCCCGCGTCGTGCGCGACACCGGCCAGCGTGGCGATGTCGGCGATGCCGAGCAGCGGGTTGGTGGGCGTCTCCACCCAGACGATCCGCGTCCGGCCGGGCTCGACGGCGGCCCGGATCGCGTCGGGGTCGGAGACCTTCGCCGGGGTGAAGTCCAGCCCCCAGCGCTCGGCCACCCGGGCGAAGAGCCGGTACGTGCCACCGTAGGCGTCGTCGGGGATCACCACGTGGTCGCCCGGCTTGCAGACGGCACGCAGCAGGGTGTCCTCGGCGGCCAGGCCGCTGGCGAAGGCGAGCCCGACCGGACCGCCCTCCAGCGCGGCGAGGCACTCCTGCAGGGCGTCGCGGGTCGGGTTGCCGGAGCGGCTGTACTCGTAGCCCAGCCGGGGCGCGCCGACGGCGTCCTGGGCGTAGGTGCTGGTCTGGTAGATCGGTGGGATCACCGCGCCGGTGCGGGCCTCGGGGTCCTGGCCGGCGTGGATGGCGAGCGTGTCGAAGCCGTGACTCATGCCCGGAACGTTAGTCGTCCGGTCCGCCGGGCGTATGAAACCCACCCGCGTCGCATCTGATCATGCGCTGGTGCGGCTCTGCCACCATGCGGGGAACCGCCGCGGAGGCGTTCCCCCCGCCTCGCGGCCGTACCCCCGAGGAGATCCCATGGCTCGTGTACCGCGCCGCCGCCTCCTGGCCGCAGCGGCGGTCTTTCTCCTGATCACGTCGGGCGGGCTGCTGGCGCCGCCGGCCCCGGCGTTCGCGGCCGAGAAGTTCGCCCCGGCTCCCGCCGCAGGGGTGGCCGACAGTTGGATCGTGGTGTTGCGCGGCGACGCCACGCGGGACGTCGACGGCAGCGCGCGCTCGCTGCTGCGCCGGCACCCCGGCGCGCTGGCCGCCAGCTACCGGGCCGCGCTGCCGGGCTTCGCGGTACGGATGTCCGCGGCGGACGCCCGCCGGCTCAGCCAGGAGCCGCAGGTGGCGTACGTGGCCCAGAACTCGCTGCTGGTCCCGCAGGACACGCAGACCACCCCGCCGTGGCACCTCGACTCCCTCGACCAGCACGGCGGCGAGTGGGACCGCTCGTACACCTACGACACCACCGGCCAGGGCGTGCACGCCTACGTCATGGACAGTGGGATGCGGCACACCCACACCGACTTCGGCGGACGGGCCACCGGGGACGTGAACTTCGTGCCGCAGGGCATCGACCAGTGGGGCACCGGCGACTGCTCCGGGCACGGCACGCGGGTGGCCGGCCTGATCGGCGGCCGGGTGCACGGCGTGGCGAAGGGCGTACGCCTGCACACCGTCCGGGTGGGCGGCTGCACGCCGGGGCAGGTCGAGTGGGCCATCTCGGCGCTCGACTGGATCGTCCGCAACGCGGTGCGGCCGGCGGTGGTGAACATGAGCCTGGCGACGACCGCGAACCAGGCGCTCGACGACGCCGTCAAGGCGGTGCTCGCCGCCGGCATCCCGGTGGTGGCCTCCGCCGGAAACCACGGCCGGGACGCGTGTGGCTTCTCCCCGGCCCGGGTGCCGGACGTGATCACCGTGGGCATGGTGCACGCCCTGCGGGACAGGTTGCCCAACTCGAACTTCGGCCCGTGCGTGGACCTGTTCTCCTTCGGCGAGCAGGTGTCCACCGTCACGCAGGTCAGCGACACCTCCACCACCACCGACTTCGGCGGCACCTCGGCGGCCGCGCCCATCGTCACCGGTGCGGTGGCCCGCTACCTGCAACGCTTCCCCACCGCCTCGCCACGGACCATCGCCGCGCGGCTGGCCGACGAGGCGACCCGGGACCGGATCGTCGACCCGGCCGGCGCGCCCAACCTGGTGCTGCACGCCGATCCGGGCGGGCCGGGCAACGACGGCTTCTCGGGACGGTACGCCGACGTCAACGGGGACGGCCGCGACGACGTCGTCAGCTTCACCCGGGGAACCTCCGCCGACGTGCACGTGGCGCTGTCGAACGGTGCCAGCTTCGGCGCGGCCACCGTCTGGCACACGTACTTCGCCGCCGGCCAGGAGTTCCCCGTGCTCGGGGACGTCAACGGCGACGGCCGCGACGACCTGATCACCTTCACCCGGGGCAACGCGGCGGACGTCTACGTCGCGCTCTCCACCGGCACCTCGTTCGGGGCGTCCCAACGCTGGCACACCTGGTTCGCGGCCCTCAGGGAGACCCCGGTGGTCGGTGACTTCAACGGTGACGGGCGGGCCGACATCGCCACGTTCGTCCGGGAGGACGTCCGGGACGTCTACGTCGCCCTCTCCGACGGCACGCAGTTCGTCGGCACCGGCGTCCGTTGGCACGCCGACTTCGTCGGCGACGACGACATCCCGCTGGTCGGGGACGTCAACGGGGACGGCCGGGACGACGTCGTCGCGGTCGACCGCTTCACCGGTCACGCGGTGAACGTCGGCCTCTCCACCGGCAGCGGTTTCGTGCTGTCGTACCAGTGGCTCGACTACTTCCTCAACCTCGGCACCAGCGAGGTGCCGGTGGTGGGCGACTTCGACGGCGACGGACGCGCCGACCTCGCCGCGGTCAACCTCAACCAGGGGTACGTCGACGTGGCCCTCTCCGTCGGCAACCGTTTCCTGCCGCGTACCCGCTGGGCCTGGAGCTTCCCGGCCGGTGGCGCGATCCCGGGTGCCGGTGACTTCACCGGCGACGGCCGGGCCGACATGGTCGCTTTCAGCCGGGGGGCCGTGGCCCACGTGCACGTCGTCCGGTCGGCCGGCGGGTACTTCACCGACCTGCGCCGCTGGCACGACAACTTCGCCGGTGGCACCGCGGTCCCGATGCCCGCCAGCCTCTGGTGAACGCGCGCCCGGGCAGGACCGGACAGGGCCTCTCTGACGCGTCCTCTCGAGCAGGGCACCCTGGCCGGGGGTGAGACGGGCGGAGCAGGGCACCCCGGGTCGGGGGCGAACCGAGCCGGGGACGGGCACCCCGGGCCGGCGGGAGGGCGCGCTCGGCCGGCGGCGGCATTACCCTGCCGGGGTGAGCGGGTGCGTGTTCTGCGGGATCGTGGCGGGCGAGGTGGCGGCTTTCCGGGTCGCCGACGAACCGGACGGGGTGGCGTTCCTCGACACCCGGCCGGTCTTCAAGGGGCACGTGCTGGTCGTGCCGCGCACCCACCTGATCACCCTGGCCGACCTGCCCGCCGAGGCCCTGGCCGGCTACTTCGGCCTGGTACGCCGCCTCGCGGTGGCCGTGGAGGCCGGTCTGGGGGCCGGCGGCACGTTCGTGGCGATGAACAACCGGGTGTCCCAGTCCGTCCCGCACCTGCACACCCACGTGGTGCCTCGGACCAAAGGTGACGGGCTGCGCGGTTTCTTCTGGCCGCGCACCCGCTACGCCGACGACACCGACGCCGGGACCTACGCCGCCCGGATCACCGCGGCCCTGTAAGGCGACGTCCCTCCCACCGGCAGACCGGAAGAGCGGGGCGAGACGGCGGGACGGCGAGACGGTGGGAGGCGACGGGCGAGGGCACCAGCCACCCGCACGGCCCGCGCCGCCCGCACGGTCCACGCCGATGCCGGTGAGCGCCACGCGCCCACCCCGGCGCCCGCTGCGACGCGAACACCACAGGCATCTTCGGGATTGGCACGCTGCGCGCCCAGCCCGAACCGGAAGTCGGCCACCGCAGCAGTCACGGAGAGCAACGATGAAGTAAGTCACGTTCGGTAATGGCGTCTCGCCGACGCCGACAACCCATCTTCTCGCTTTGCTCTGCAGCCACATCCGCACCACCACGCTGACGTGCACCGACAGCATCGACGGCTTCACGCGCGCCCGAGGCGACCATCACTGAGAGCTACTGGTGCGTATGCGGCTGCAGAGCAAAGCGCTCGGCGCCGGGTTTGCCTTGGAGACAAACGTCGTCACCCACAGTGGCGACACCGCAACGTGAGCCCCATCGTGCACTTCAGGCTGACGACCGGTCGGACGGCGGCGAGCGGAGGATGGCGAGCGGAGGGCGGCGAGCGGAGGAGGGCGGCGAGCGGAGGGCGGAGGCGGAGGCGGAGGGCGGCGGCCGGAGGGCGGAGGCGGAGGGCGGCGAAGCGGAGGACGGCTGAGCAAGGGCGGCAGGGGCCACAGCGGCCGGCAGGCGGTAGGCCAGCGGGCAGCCGGCCAGCGGCGGGCGCGGGCGGCGGCCAGCGGCGGGCGGCGGCCAGCGGCGGGCGGCGGGCGGCGGCGGGCGGCGGGCGGCGGCCAGCGGCGGGCGCGCGGCGGGCAGCGGGCAGCGGGCGGGCGCTGGCCGGCGACGGGTGGCGGTTGCTGTCTGAGTGCGGGTGGAGCGGGTAAGGATGGCGGGTCCGGCGGTGTTGCACGCTGGGAGAGGTACGAGAGGAGTCCCACTGTGTTCCTGCGCCGCGTGAAGGCCGAACTGCCCACCCCCGACCAGGCCCTGCCGGGCCGCCCGATCGCGATGCCGATCGCCGACCGGCACGAGGTGCTGGGCACCCCGCTCAAGGGCCCCTTCCCGGAGGGCTCGCAGGTGGCCGTCTTCGGCATGGGCTGTTTCTGGGGCGCCGAGCGGCTGTTCTGGACCCTGCCGGGCGTGATCACCACGTCCGTCGGCTATGCGGGCGGCATCACGCCGAACCCGACGTACGAGGAGGTGTGCTCGGGCATGACGGGGCACGCCGAGGTCGTCCAGGTCGTCTACGACCCGACCAGGATCAGCTACGAGGATCTGCTGAAGGTCTTCTGGGAGAACCACGACCCGACCCAGGGCATGCGCCAGGGCAACGACGTGGGCACCCAGTACCGGTCGACGATCTACGTGACCACCGACGAGCAGCTCGCCACCGCGCAGGCGTCCCGGGAGGCGTTCGCGCCGATCGTGGCGCGGGCCGGCAAGGGCGAGATCACCACGGAGATCGAGCGGCTCGGCAACTACTACTTTGCCGAGGATCTGCACCAGCAGTACCTGGCGCCCACGAAGAACCCGAACGGTTACTGCAACCACGGCCCGAACGGGCTGAGCTGCCCGGTTGGTGTCGCCCGCACCTCGGGCTGAACCCGGCGCACCACCATCGGCACGGCACATGGGGCCGGCGCGGCTGATACCGCGCCGGCCCCGTGCCATCTGGGGAACTGACCGTCCGGGCGGACGGCCGGCCAGGGCCAGGCCGCGCCGGGCCGCCGGGGGCGCTGGCCTGGGACGGGTACGTGGTGCGTGGAGAGCGGCGCCGCGCGGGAATGAGCGGTCGATCACATCTGCGTCGGGTGGAAAAACGCCCCTGCCGGCACTCTTGACGCGATCTGCCATCATGACCAACGCGTGCCGTGGCAAAACCGTGCAGTGTAGCAAATCTTCAAGAAACTGTTATCAGCCCAACGGGCAATCCTCGCTGGCCTCTGGCAGCATTGTCTGGCATGTGCGGACTTGCGGGAGAGTTCCGCCGTGACGGCTCACGCGCCGACGTGACGGCGGTGGAGCGCATGGCGGCCACGATGAGCGACCGGGGGCCCGACGACAGCGGCGTCTGGGCCCAGGGCCCGACGGCCCTCGGACACCGACGCCTGAAGATCATCGATCTCTCCGCCGCCAGCGGGCAGCCGCTGGTCGACCCCGGCGCGGGACTGACCGGCGTCTTCAACGGCTGCATCTACAACTACCGCGAGCTGCGCGCCGAACTCCAGGCGAAGGGCCACCAGTTCTTCTCCTCGGGCGACAGCGAGGTCGTGCTCAAGGCGTACGCCGAATGGGGGCTCGACTTCGTCGACCACCTGATCGGCATGTTCGCCGTGGCGATCAGCGAGCGGGACACGGGCCGGCTGGTGCTGGCCCGGGACCGGCTCGGCATCAAGCCGCTCTACCTGGCCGAGACGCCCGGTACGGTGCGCTTCGCCAGCACCCTGCCCGCGCTGCTGGCCGGGGGCGGCGTCGACACCGGCATCGACCCGGTCGCGCTCGCGCACTACCTGAGCTTCCACAGCATCGTGCCGCCGCCGCGCACCATCCTGCGCGGGGTCACCAAGCTGCCTCCGGCGACCGTACGGGTCTACGAGGCGGACGGCCGCACCTCCGAGCGGGTGTACTGGGATCCGGCCTTCACCCGCTCCGCCGAGCGGGCCGGCTGGTCCGAGAAGGACTGGCAGGACGCCCTGCTGGAGTCGCTGACCACCGCCGTACGCCGGCGGATGGTGGCCGACGTGCCGGTCGGCGTGCTGCTCTCCGGCGGCCTCGACTCCAGCCTGGTGGTCGCCCTGCTCGCCGGGGAGGGCCAGCGCGGCCTCTCCACTTTCTCCATCGGCTTCGACGCGGTCGGCGGCCGGGAGGGCGACGAGTTCCGCTACTCCGACCTCGTCGCGAAGACGTTCGACACCGACCACCACCAGATCCGGGTGGCCGCCGCCGACCTGGTGCCGCCGCTGGAGGCGGCCGTCGCCGCGATGTCCGAGCCGATGGTCAGCCACGACTGTGTGGCGTTCTACCTGCTCAGCGAGGTCGTCTCGCAGCACGTCAAGGTCGTCCAGTCCGGCCAGGGCGCGGACGAGGTCCTCGGCGGCTACCACTGGTACCCGCCGCTCGCCCGGGTCGGCCGGGAGCAGGCGCTCGACACGTACGCCAGGGCGTTCTTCGACCGGGACGCGGCCGGGCTGGCCCGGGTGCTGAACCCGGCCTGGCTGACCGACGGCGACCCGGCGCGGGAGTTCGTGGCCGCCCACCTGGGCCGCGCCGGCGCCGAGACCGCGGTGGACGCCGGCCTGCGCCTCGACACCCAGGTCATGCTGACCGACGACCCGGTCAAGCGGGTGGACAACATGACGATGGCGCACGGGCTGGAGGCCCGGGTGCCGTTCCTCGACCACGAGTTCGTCGAGTTGGCCGCGAGCTGCCCGCCGGAGCTGAAGCTGGCGCAGGGCGGCAAGGGGGTGCTCAAGGAGATCGGCCGCCGGGTGCTGCCGCACGAGGTCATCGACCGGCCGAAGGGCTACTTCCCCGTCCCGGGCCTCACCCACCTGGAGGGCAAGCTCCTCGACCGGGTACGCGACGCGCTCAGCGCGCCCGAGGCCCGCCGCCGCGACCTGTTCCGCGCCGACTACGTCGACGCCCTGCTCGCCGACCCGAACGCCGAACTGACCCCGTTGAACGGAAACAAGCTGTGGCAACTCGGACTCCTGGAAATGTGGCTCCAGAGCCACGGAATCGACTGACCGTGACCGACACCCTGGCGACCGGCGCGGCCCGGACCGACCGGTCGCGCCACGGCCGGCGACGGGAGCGGGTGGGCCCCGGCGGCGATCCGATGGCGGCGGAGCCGGCGGAGGTGCCGGCCCGCGAGGGCGACAGCGACGTGGTGCTGGACTGCGGCTGGGGGCGGCTCGTCTTCGGGCAGACCTTCGCCGACCAGGCCGCCGTCGCCGCCGTGCTGCGTTCCGAGGCCGCCGGCTCCCGGGACATCTGCATCTACCTGCGCGACCCGCACGTGCTGGTGTCCCGGCTCCCCGACGAGCTGTTCATCGATCCGTCCCTGACCTACCGGCTGCCGCTCGTCGACGGCGGGCCGACGGGGGACGGCGACGTGCCGGGGCTGACCGTCCGCCCGCTGGCCGACGCCGCCGACGCCGAGGCGGTGAACCGGATCTACGCCTGCAACGGCATGGTCACCGCCGGAGTCGACGTGCTCGTCGCCAACGCGCGTACCGACCGGTTCCTGCACCTGGTCGCCGAGGACGTCACCGGCGAGGTCGTCGGCACCATCACCGGCGTCGACCACGTCGCCGTCTTCGACGACCCGGACAACGGCGCCAGCCTGTGGTGCCTGACCGTCGACTTCAACAGGGCGCCGCCGGGCACCGGCCAGGCGCTGATCACCGCGCTCGCCGCCCGGCTGGTCGAGCGGGGCCGGGCGTACGTGGACCTGTCGGTGCTCGCCGAGAACGCCGGGGCGATCCGGCTCTACGAGCGGCTCGGCTTCTACCGGACGTCGACGCTCTGCGTGAAGCGGAAGAACCCGATCAACGAGCGGCTCTTCCTGCCCGCCATGCCCGAGGGGTACGACCGGCTCAACCCGTACGCGAAGATCGTCGCCGACGAGGCGATGCGGCGCGGCATCCGGGTGGAGGTCACCGACCCGGACTGGGGCGAGCTGCGGCTGAGCAGCGGCGGGCGGACCATCCTGACCCGCGAGTCGCTGTCGGAGCTGACCTCGGCGGTGGCGATGAGCCGCTGCGACGACAAGCGGGTGACCCGCCGGATCCTCACCGAGGCGGGGCTGTCCGTGCCGCGCGGCCGGACCGCCACCGGCGACGACCGCGACGCCGCCTTCCTCGCCGAGGTCGGCCAGGCGGTCGTCAAGCCGGCGCGGGGCGAGCAGGGCAACGGCATCACCGTGGGGGTACGCACCCCCGAGGCGCTGACCGCCGCCGTCGAGCTGGCCGCCCGGTTCTGCCCGGACGTGCTGATCGAGGAGATGTGCGCCGGCGAGGACCTGCGCGTCGTCGTCATCGACCACGAGGTGGTGGCCGCCGCGGTCCGGCGTCCCGCCTCGATCACCGGCGACGGGGTGCACGACATCGCCGACCTGATCGAGCGGCAGAGCCGCCGCCGGGCCGCCGCCACCGGTGGCGAGTCCCGGATCCCGCTCGACGACATCACCCGCGACGTGCTCGCCGAGGCCGGCCACGAGCTGCACGACGTGCTGCCCGAGGGGCAGGTGCTGGCCGTACGCAGGACCGCGAACCTGCACACCGGCGGCACCATCCACGACGTCACCGCCGAGCTGCACCCGACGATCGCCGAGGCGTGCGTGACGGCCAGCCGGGCCCTGGACATCCCGGTCACCGGGCTGGACCTGCTGGTCGGCGCCCCGGACCGCCCGGAGCACGTCTTCATCGAGGCCAACGAGCGGCCCGGCCTGGCCAACCACGAGCCGCAGCCGACCGCCGAGCGCTTCGTGGACCTGCTCTTCCCCGGCACCCGCGCACCGCAGCGACTCTGGACCCCGGCCGGCCCTGGAGGTGCCGCGTGAGCCCGAGACCGCTGGAGATCGACCTGGAGTACCTGCGCCAGGTGCTGGTGGAGCTGCTGGAGATCCCCAGCCCGTCGGGGCGTACGGACCACGTGCAGCAGTACGTCGGGGAGCGGCTCTCCGCCCTCGGCATCCCCTCCACGCTGACCCGGCGCGGCGCGCTGAGCGCCTGCCTGCCCGGCCCCCGCTCCACGGGTGCCGACCGGGCGATCGTGGTGCACACCGACACCATCGGCGGCATGGTCAAGCGGCTGAAGGAGAACGGCCGGCTGGAGCTGAAGACGATCGGTACGCACAGCGCCCGGTTCGCCGAGGGCGCCCACGTGCGGATCTTCACCGACGACCTGGACCGGGTGATCACCGGCCAGGTGCTGCCGCTGAAGGCCAGCGGCCACCGCTACAACGACGACGTGGACCTCCAGGGCGTCGGTTGGCAGCACGTCGAGGTCCGGGTCGACGAGCCGGTCTCCGACATCGCCGGGCTGCGCGCCCTCGGCATCGACGCGGGCGACTTCGTGGCGTTCCTGCCCAACCCGACGATCACCCCCAGCGGGTACGTCAAGTCCCGGCACCTGGACGACAAGGCCGGAGTGGCCGCCGTCCTCACCGCCCTCAAGGCGATGGTCGACGCCGGCGTACGCCCGGCGGTCACCGCGCACCTGCTGGTCACCGTGACCGAGGAGATCGGGCACGGGGCGTCGCACGGGCTCGACCCGGACGTGGCGGAGATCGTGTCGGTGGACGCGGCGGTGGTGGCGCCCGGCCAGCAGTCCCGCGAGGACGCGGCCACGCTCGCCATGGGCGACGGGGTGGGGCCGTTCGACTACCACCTGACCCGCAACCTGGCCTCGATCGCCGCCGAGCACGGGGTGGACCTGGTCCGGGACGTCTTCGAGTACTACCGCTCGGACGTGGCGGCGGCCGTGGAGGCCGGCGCGCACGCCCGGGTGGCGCTGCTCGGTTTCGGCGTGGACGCCACCCACGGGCACGAGCGCACCCACCTGGAGGGCCTGCGCCAGCTCACCCAACTGCTCTGCCTCTACCTCCAGAGCGACCTGGTCTTCCCCGAGTGGGACGCCGAGCCGGAGGGCGACCTGGCCGACTTCCCGTCGCTGGCCGTGCAGCCGGCCAGCGAGGAGGGCCCGCGCGAGGGCCCGATCGGCATCGCCGAGAACGCCTGAGCGCCGACCCGCCATTCCCCGCCGCCGTGTGATCGAAATCCGTTGCCGGGGACCTGAGGGGTGGATAGCGTGGCGGTACACGGGAAAGGAGGTGGTCCAGACTTGTATAGCAATCGGACTCGTGAGGTGGCTGTCCGCTAGCCGCTGTCCTCGACAGTAAACTCGTCCGCCGCGAGGCGGGCACAGCACCATCGTCGAGACCGTGTGGCAGCGGTGCGGCGAAACCACGACAGCCACCCGACCCCCGGGGTGCCGGCCCAGTCCAGCCGGCCCGCGCGCGAGCGCGGAAGCCCCGGGGGTCGACCCTTTCGCGGGCCGGGTGGCCGACGCAGCCGGAGGTCGCCGTGTCGATGCGCGAGCTGGTGGTGCTCGGGACGGCCAGCCAGGCCCCCACCCGGCAGCGCAACCACAACGGGTACGTGCTGCGCTGGGACGACGAGGTGATCCTCTTCGACCCGGGCGAGGGCAGCCAGCGGCAGCTCCTGCACACCACGGTCACCGCGACCGACCTGACCCGGATCTGCGTCACCCACTTCCACGGCGACCACTGCCTCGGCCTGCCCGGCACCATCCAGCGGCTCTCCCTGGACCGGGTGCCGCACCCGGTGGCCGTGCACTTCCCGGCCGGCGGCGCGGAGTACTTCGCGCGGCTGCGGCACGCCTCCAGCTTCCACGAGACCGCCGAGCTGCGCGTCGAGCCCGTCGAGGCCGACGGGCAGCGCATCGCGCTGGGCGTCGGCACGCTGGAGGCCCGCCGGCTGCGGCACCCGATCGAGACGTACGGCTACCGGCTCGTCGAGCCCGACGGCTGCCGGATGCTGCCGGAGCGGCTGGCCGCGTACGGGATCGCCGGCCCGGCGGTCGGGGAGCTGATCCGCGTCGGCCACCTCGACGTCGACGGGCGTCGCGTCACCCGCGAGGAGGTGAGCGTGCCCCGCCCCGGGCAGCGCTTCGCCTTCGTCATGGACACCGGCCTCTGCGACGGGGTGTACGCCCTCGCCGAGCACGCCGACCTGCTGGTCATCGAGTCGACGTTCCTCGACTCGGAGGCCGCGCTGGCCGCCGAGGTCGGTCACCTCACGGCGGGCCAGGCCGCGCGGGTGGCGGCCGAGTCGGGCGTACGCCGGCTGGTGCTCACCCACTTCTCCCAGCGGTACGCCGACCCGGCCCGGTTCGCCGACGAGGCCCGCGCCCACTTCGACGGCGACCTGGTGATCGCCGAGGACCTGACGACCGTGCAGGTCCCGCCCCGGCGGGTAGCCTCGGCCGGATGACGGTCACCCTGCGTCCCGCCACCGTCGACGACCTGATGGCGGTGGGCGCGCTGCACCAGCGTTCCCGGGTCGCCGCCTACTCGGCCTTCCTGCCGGCGGAGGCGCTGGCCGACCCGACGCCGGAGGCGATGGGCGCCTACTGGACGGAGCGGTGGACGTGGGAACGGGACGAGCACCGGATGACGGTGGTCGAGCGCGACGGCCGGCTGGTCGGGTTCAGTTATCTCGGCCCCGACGACGAGGACGACCCGGCGACCGGCCTGCTCAACGCCATCCACCTCGAACCCACCGAGCGCGGCCGGGGCACCGGCCGGGCCCTGATGGTCGACGCGCTGGACGCCATGCGCGTCCGCGGCTGGTCCCGCGCGGTGCTCTGGGTACTGCGGGACAACGCGCCCGCCCGCCGCTTCTACGAGCGCGGCGGCTGGACCCCCACCGGCACCGAACGCGACGAGCACATCGGGCCGGTGCTCACCCCCCAGCTCCGGTACGCCCGCGCCCTGTAGGGCGCGTCGCCTGCCGGAAAGGGCCCCCTGCCAGCGGTTCTCACCTGGCAGGGGGCCCTTTCTGACGCGTCAGCGGGCGCCGAGGTGGGCCAGCAGGTCCTGCCGGGTGAGGACGCCCTTCGGCTTGCCGTCGACCAGCACCAGGGCGGCGTCGGACTTCTCCAGGAGGCCGACCGCCTCGCTCACCGGCTGCCCGCCACCGATCATCGGCAGCGGCGCGGCCATGTGCCGCTCGATGGTGTCGTGCAGGTGCGCCTGGCCGGTGAAGAGCGCGTCGAGCAGGTCCCGCTCGGCGATCGAGCCGGCCACCTCGCCGGTCACCACCGGGGGCTCGGCCTTGAGCACCGGCAGCTGCGAGACGCCGTACTCGCGCATGTAGTCGATCGCGTCGCGGACCGTCTCGGTCGGGTGCACGTGCACCAGCTCGGGCAGGCCGCCCGGCTTGTCGGCGAGCGCGTCGGCGACGGTCGGCTCCGTGCCCGAGTTGTCCAGGAAGCCGTACCGGGCCATCCAGTCGTCGTTGAAGATCTTGGACAGGTAGCCCTTGCCGCTGTCCGGCAGCAGCACCACGACCACGTCGTCCGGGCCGGCCTTGCGGGCCACCTCCAGGGCGGCCACCACGGCCATCCCGCAGGACCCGCCGACCAGCAGCCCCTCCTCGCGCGCCAGCCGCCGGGTCATCTCGAAGGACGCCTTGTCGGAGACCTCGATGATCTCGTCGGCGACACCCTGGTCGTACGTCTCCGGCCAGAAGTCCTCGCCGACGCCCTCGACCAGGTAGGGCCGGCCCGTGCCACCGGAGTAGACCGAGCCCTCCGGGTCGGCGCCGACGACCCGCACCCGGCCCTCCGAGGCCTCCTTCAGGTAGCGCCCGATGCCGGAGATGGTGCCGCCGGTGCCGACGCCCGCCACGAAGTGGGTGAGCTCGCCGCCGGTCTGCTCCCACAGCTCGGGCCCGGTGGTCTCGTAGTGCGAGCGCGGGTTGGCCGGGTTGCTGTACTGGTTGGGCTTCCAGGCGCCGGGGATCTCCCGGGCCAGCCGGTCGGAGACGTTGTAGTAGGAGCGTGGGTCCTCCGGGGCCACGGCGGTCGGGCAGACCACCACCTCGGCGCCGTACGCCCGCAGCACGTCCTGCTTGTCCTGGCTGACCTTGTCGGGGCAGACGAAGACGCACTTGTAGCCCCGCAGCTGCGCCACCAGCGCCAGGCCGACTCCGGTGTTGCCGCTGGTCGGCTCGACGATCGTGCCCCCGGGCTGGAGGAGGCCCGCCTTCTCCGCGTCCTCCACCATCCGCAGCGCGATCCGGTCCTTCACCGAACCGCCCGGGTTGAGGTACTCCACCTTCGCCAGCACGGTGGCCTGGATGCCGGCCGTGACGTTGCGCAGCCGTACCAGCGGGGTGTTGCCGATCAGCTCGACGACGTTGTCGTAGTACCGCACCTCGTTGTGCCCTTCTCCTCCGGCGCCGCCGGCGGCGGCCGGGCAGACGTCTTCTCGACGCCCAAGGGTACGTGGGTTCAGGACGCCACGTGCCCGGGGATCACCGAGCTGCGCCGGGCCTCCCACTCCAGGAACCGCTCGGTCTCGGCCAGCACGCTGCCGGCGAGCCAGGTCACCATCACCGCGTCGTCGGCCAGCCCGAAGATCGCCAGCGGGATCTCCGGGATCAGGTCGATCGGCGAGACGATGTACGCCGTCGCCGCGGTCATCAGGGCCAGCCGCAGGCCGCCGTCGTACTCCCCCCGGGCGGTCGCCCGGATCATCCGGGGCAGCGCGCCCAGCCGCGCACCGAGGGACGGCCCGCTCCGCGCCCCGACCGCGAGCGCCCGGGCCAACGCGCTGAACGCCGCGCTGCGCTTCAATGTCTTCCCCATCATCTGCCCCTCTCCACGTGCCAGGATGACGCGCCCGCGCAAACCGTCCCCCTGTCACCCGTGGAGGTACCCAGGACCGTCGACTTCCAGGCACCCGCGAGCCGACACGACGACAGCGGCGTGTCGTGCCGGCGCGATAATGTCGCTGTATGGGGGTCGCTGGTTCCGTCGTCCCGGTCGGTCCGCGCTGGCAGCGCGCTCTGCAGGTCGCCCGCCTCGCGGCGATCGGCACGGTCGCCACGGCCGCGGCCGCGGCGGCCACCGGCGGGGTGCTCCTCGGGCAGGCCCGGCAGGCCCGGCGCACCATCCCGATGGCCGAGGCGCCGCCGCCACGCTGCGACGGCGTCTACGGCGCGAAGCTGCCCGGCCCGCCGGTCACCGTCGTCGTGCTCGGCGACTCGTCGGCCGCCGGCTACGGCGTGCACCGCCGCCGCGAGACGCCCGGCGCCCTGCTCGCCACCGGCCTGTCCCGTCGTCTGCAACGCCCCGTCCGGTTGCACCGCTTCGCCGTGGTCGGCGCCATCTCGGCCGTGCTGCGCCACCAGGTGGAGGCGGCGCTGGAGTGCCGGCCCGACGTCGCGGTGATCCTGATCGGCGGCAACGACGTGACCAACCGCACGCCGCCCGCCCTGGCGGTGCGCTATCTGGTCGAGGCGGTCCGGGCGTTGCGCGCCGCCGACTGCGAGGTGGTCGTCGGCACCTGCCCCGACCTGGGCGCGATCCAGCCGATCCGGCCGCCGCTGCGCTGGCTGGCGCGCCGCTGGAGCCGGCAGCTCGCCGCCGCGCAGACCGTGGCCGTGGTCGAGGCCGGCGGCCGGACGGTCTCCCTCGGCGACCTGCTCGGGCCCCGGTTCGCGGCCGAGCCGACCCGGATGTTCGCCTGGGACCGGTTCCACCCCTCGGCGGAGGGCTACGCGGCGGCCGCCGCCGTGCTGCTGCCGACCGTGCTGTCCGCGCTCGGCGCGGGGCAGGAGCGGCGCCCGGCCCACATCCGGGGCGAGGGCGTACGGTCGCTGCCACAGGCCGCCCAGGAGGCTGCCCGCCACCCGGGCACCGAGGTCAGCGGCACCCGGGTCAGGGGGCGCGAGCGCGGCCCCGCCGGCCGGTGGGCGCAGCTGCGCCGACGGGCCTTCTTCGGTGTCGGCGCTGTGCCGCAGCCAGGCCCCGCCGCCGACTCACCCACACTGGAGGGACTGGCATGAGCGAGCGCTTCATCCCCTCGGGGCTCGCCAACCGACTGGGCCGGGCAACGGCGCTCGGCCTCATCGCCGGCACGGTCGGCGGTGCCGCCGTCCTCGCCGGTCAGGCTTTCGCCGCCCGGCACCGCCGGTACGCCCAGCCGGAACTGGCGCTCGCCCTGCGCGCCACGATCGGGCGCGCCGACGCGTCGCCGCTGCGGCTGGTGCTGCTCGGCGACTCGTCCGCCCTCGGCGTCGGGGTCGGCCGACTCGACGAGACCATCGGCGGGCAGCTGGCAAACCTGCTCGCCGAGGGCCCGAACGGCCGCCGGGTGCACCTGTCCAGCGTCGGCGTCTCCGGCTCGCGCTCGACGGACCTGGCCACCCAGGTGGCCCGGGCGCTGCTCGGCGAGCGCCCCGACGTGGCGGTGATCCTGATCGGGGCGAACGACGCCACCACCCTGCGTCGTCCGGTGGAGGCAGCCGCCTACCTCGGGGCGGCCGTGCACCGGCTCCGCGAGGCCCGGGTGGAGGTCGTCGTCGGCACGTGCCCCGACCTGGGTGCCGTACGCGCGATCGCCCCGCCGCTGCGCAACGTGGTCGGCTGGTCGGGACGGCGGGTGGCCCGCGCCCAGACGGCGGCGGTGCTCGATGCCGGCGGCACGGTGGTCGACCTGGCCACCGAGACCGGGGCGGTGTTCCGGGCCGACGCCGGGACGCTGTGCCACGACGGCTACCACCCCTCCGCCGACGGCTACCGGGTCTGGGCGCACGCCCTGCTGCCGGCCGTCGCCGCCGCCGCGGCGGTCGCCTCCCGGCACTGACCCGCCCGGCCCGCCGGTGGACCACGGCCGCCGAAGTGTGCCGTCCCGCCCCCGGCCCGGGGGCCTCCCGGTGCCGGCCGGTTCTCTTGCCCGGGCGTGACATTTCCCGGCCGGCGGGCAGCTTCCGCCCGAAGTTACCGACGGGTTAACGTTGGTTCATGCCGACCGAGTCGTCCCGCGACGCCGTCATCGTCGCCACCGCCCGCTCCCCCATCGGCCGGGCGCACAAGGGGTCCCTGCGCGACGTCCGCCCGGACGACCTCGCCGCGACCATCGTGCGTGCCGCCCTGGACAAGGTCCCCCAGCTCGACCCGGGCGAGATCGACGACCTCTACCTGGGGTGCGGTCTGCCCGGCGGCGAGCAGGGCTTCAACATGGCCCGGGTGGTCGCCACCCTGATGGGCCTGGACACCCTGCCCGGTGCCACGCTCACCCGTTACTGCGCGTCCTCGTTGCAGACCACCCGGATGGCGATGCACGCGATCCGGGCCGGCGAGGGCGACGTGTTCGTCTCCGCCGGCGTGGAGACCGTCTCCCGGTACGCCCGCGGCAACTCCGACGCGCTGCCGAAGGAGGCGCAGGCGCTGGTCGGCGGCGGCTGGGAGAACCCGCGCTTCGCCGCCGCCGCCGAGCGTTCCCGGGCCCGCGCCCAGGGCGGGGCCCCGGTCTGGACCGACCCGCGCGAGGCCGGCGAGCTGCCGGACATCTACCTGACCATGGGTCAGACCGCCGAGAACCTGGCCCAGGTGTACGACGTGAGCCGCGCCGACATGGACGAGTTCGGCGTACGCAGCCAGAACCTCGCCGAGAAGGCGATCGCCGACGGCTTCTGGGCCCGGGAGATCACCCCGGTGACCACCCCGGACGGCACGGTGGTCGGCACCGACGACGGCCCCCGCGCCGGGGTCACCCTGGAGGGCGTCGCCGGGCTGAAGCCGGTGTTCCGCCCCGACGGCCGCATCACCGCCGGCAACTGCTGCCCGCTCAACGACGGCGCCGCCGCCGTGGTGATCATGAGCGCCCAGCGGGCGAAGGACCTCGGGATCACCCCACTGGCCCGGATCGTCTCGACCGGCGTGACCGCCCTCTCGCCGGAGATCATGGGTCTCGGCCCGGTCGAGGCCACCCGGCAGGCACTCAAGCGGGCCGGCATGACCATCGACGACGTCGACCTGGTCGAGATCAACGAGGCGTTCGCCGCGCAGGTGATCCCCTCGTACCGCGAGCTCGACATCCCGCTGGAGAAGCTGAACGTCATGGGTGGCGCGATCGCCGTCGGGCACCCGTTCGGCATGACCGGCGCCCGGATCACCGGCACCCTGCTCAACGCCCTGGACTGGCACGACAAGACGATCGGCCTGGAGACCATGTGCGTGGGCGGCGGCCAGGGCATGGCGATGGTCCTCGAGCGCCTGAGCTGAAGCCGGCCAGGGCATGGCCGGGGGCCGACAAGCACCTGAGCTGAGACCGGCCCTCGGGCCGGGGATCCGGGCAGGCTAGAGCGCGTCGCGGGTCGCCGTCACCTCGGCGGCGGCCCGCGCCAGCACCTCGGGCGGCGGGGCGGCGGCGACCAGGTCGGCGGCCACCACCCGGAGCTGGTCGGGCAGCGCCAGGTCGTTGTCGAGCCGGGGCACCGTCCGGCGGGATCCGCCCTCGACGTCGGCGACCAGGTTGGCGATCTCCTGCACCAGCCGGTGCACCAGGTCGGCGCGGGACACGTTGCCACCGGCGGCTACTGCCGCCCAGCGGGGCTGCTGCCAGTGCCCGACCTGACGCACCAGCAGCTCGACCGCCCGTTCCAACTCCCCACCACCCACGCCCCGAGTCTACGAACCACCCCACCGGCCCGAACGGGTCGGGCACGAACCGCTGCCGGCCGAGCCCCGCCCGGGAGCCGCCGATGCCCCGCCCCCCGGCCGCCCTGCCTTCCGCCCGCCCCACCTACCTCCCACGCGCAGGTCGGGCCCGAGCGCGTCCGGCACCCGCCCGCCCACCCACTCGCCCCGTCGATCATGGACTTGCGGTGGGCAACTAAGGATGTTCTGCCCTTTTTGCCGGGCACCACAACTGCGTGATCGACGGCGTGGGCCGGGGCGGTTCGTGCGGGGGCGGGCGGGGGCGGGACGAAGCCGGGTCGACGGCTGCTCGACGTGCTGATCCCGGCACGGGGAAGGCGGGGTGGGGAAGGTGGGTGGGACGACGGCGCCCGCCCTCGCGGATGCGGAGGCGGGCGCCGGTCGGTCGCGGGCGACGGTCAGTCGTCGCCCTGGAAGTAACTCAGCAGGCGCAGGATCTCGATGTAGAGCCAGACCAGGCTGACCAGGATGCCGAAGGCGGCGACCCAGGAGTAGCGCTGGGGCAGGCCCATCCGGACCCCGTCCTCGATCTCCTTGAAGCTGAGCACGAAGCTCAGCGAGGCGACCACGATGCAGACCAGGCTGAACCCGATCGCCAGCGGGCTGCCGTCGCGCAGGCCGGTGTTGACGCCGAAGAGCGCGAACACGAGGTTGATCAGCATGACGGCGAAGAGGCCCGCCATCACGGCGATCATGCCCTTGACGAACTTCGGGGTCGCCCGGATGACCTTCGCCTTGTAGAGCATGGCCATCACGAAGAAGACGCCGAACGTGGCGGTCACCGCCTGGACCACGATGCCGTCGTAGAGCGAGTCGAAGAACTTGCTCACCATGCCGACGAAGACGCCCTCGACGACGGCGTACGCGACGACCAGCGCCGGGTTCGCCATCCGGGAGAACGAGATGACCAGGCCGAGGACCAGGCCGACCACCGCCGCGCCGATCCACGCCGCGCCGAGCAGGGCGTCGGGCACGAGCACCCAGGCGGCCGCGGCGGAGACGCCGAGGATGCCGAGGAGCGTGACGGTCTTGACCACCACGTCGTCGATCGACATGGTGTTGACGGTCGGCGGGGCCGCCGGGTAGCCGGCCTCCGTCGGGTACTGCTGGGGATAGCCGGGCTGTCCGTACGGCCCGGTCGGGGCGTACCCGGCGGAGCGCTCCCGCTCGGCCGCCTGGCCGAGCCGGGCGAGCACCGGGTTCGAAGTCTTCACTGTCAGGCCTCCCTCAGGGGGTCGTTGCACGTGAACGTGCACCCTCAAGAGTAAACGCCCAGGGCAGCCGAGTGGAGATCGCCAAGCTGAGCGGAAGCTGAGAGTGCGGCGTGCCCGGGGCGGGGGTCGAACCCGCACGCCTTGCGGCAGCCGCTTTTAAGGCGGCCGTGTCTGCCTTTCCACCACCCGGGCGGGTGACACCGCGCGGGTCGACACGCGCGGTGCAGTGTCACGGTAGCGGGTCGGCGGCGACCCGGCGTACCCCTGCGTCCGGGTCGCACTAGGGTCGAGACCGTGAGCAGCGCAGCCCCCACGGCCCCCGACGCGGTCCCTGACCAGGCTGTCGTCGCCACCGACCGGCCGTCCCGCCGACTCCGGCCGGCGCGCCTGCTGACCGCCGTGCACCGGCGCCGGGCGGACGTCACCGTCGCGCTGGTCTTCGTGGCGCTGGCCGGTTGGCTCACCCACGGGCTCTGGCCCGACCCGGCGGCCCGCGTCCTGGCGCTCAACCCCGAGGACCAGGCCCTCTACGAGTGGTTCCTCGCCATCGACTCGCGGGCGCTGCTCGGCGACTTCGACCTGCTCACCCGACGGCTCAACGCGCCGGACGGGGTCAACCTGATGACCAACACCACGGTCATCGCGCTCGGCGTGCTTTTCGCCCCGGTGACCCTGCTGCTCGGCGCGCCCGTCACGTTCGCCCTGCTCGCCATGGCGAACCTGGCCGGCACGGCGGTCGCCTGGTATCTGCTCTTCACCCGGCTCCTGCGCGCCCGCCGGGTCGCCGCCGCGCTGGGGGCGGCGCTCTGCGGATTCGGCCCGGGGATGGTCTCGCAGACCAACAGCCATCTGCACATGACCGCGCAGTGGCTGGTTCCGGTGATCGTCTGGCTCGTGGTCCGCCTGCTGCGGGCCGCCGACCCGGCGACCACGCTCGACGGGCGGCCGGACCGCCGGCGGGTGGTCAGCTCGGCCGTCGGCCTGGCGGCGGCGGTCACGGCACAGGTCTTCGTCGGCGAGGAGGTGCTCTTCCTCTGCGCGGTCACGCTGCTGGTGATGGCGGTCACCTACGCGGTCGCGGACCGGCGCCTGGCCCGCCGCGCCCTGCCCGGCTTCGCCGCCGGGATGACGCTCGCCGCCGGGCTGGCGCTGCTCGTACTGGCGGGGCCGCTGTGGTTCCAGTTCGCCGGCCCGCAGGGTGTCGCGGACGGCATGTTCAGCCCGCACTACTTCTCGGCGGACCTGCGCAGCTGGTGGACGGTCTCGCCGCTGTCGATCGCGGGCGACGACGGGGCCGCCCGGCTGACCACCGGGCCGGCCGAGTACAACACCTTCCTCGGGCTCCCGCTGCTGCTGGTCGCCGCCGGCTGCGCGCTCTGGCTGGGCCGTCGTCCGCTGGTGGTCGCGTGCGTGGCCGGCACGCTGGTGACGGGGGCGCTGTCGCTCGGCCCCCGGGTGGTCGTCGACGGCGAGCGCACCGGCGTGCCGGGCCCGTACGCGCTGCTGTCGGGACTGCCGGTGGTGGATGGTGCGCTGCCGATGCGGTTCGCCCTCGCGGCGCTCCCGCTGGTCGCCACCCTGCTGGTGCTGGCGGTCGACCGGGCGCTGCGCGGCACCGGCCGGGCCCGCCGCCTGGTTCCGGTGGCGGTCGGCCTGGCGCTGCTGCCGCTGCTGCCGGCGCCGCTGCCCACCGCCGAGCGCCCGCCGCTGCCCGAGTTCGTCACCGGCGGGCACTGGCGTCAGTGCGTCGAGCCGGGCGGGGTGCTGGTGCCGGTGCCGCTCGCCACGCCCAAGCAACCGTGGCCGATGCGCTGGGCGACCGCCGCCGACGCGGCGTTCGGCATGCCGGAAGGCTTCTTCATCGGCCCGTACGGTCGCGGCGGCACGGCGGCGATGGGCACCTACCCGCGGCCCACCTCCGCCCTGCTGGCCGAGGTCGCCAGGCGCGGCGGGCAGCCGGTCGTCGACGACGGGCAGCGCCGGCAGGCCGCAAAGGACGCGGACTTCTGGGGGGCCTCCTGCGTGGCGCTGGCCGTCGACACCCCACACGCCGACAGCCTGCGCGGCACGTTGGAGCAGCTCTACGGGCCCGCCACCCGGATCGCCGACGCCTGGACGTGGCGCGTCTGACCTCGCGCCCGGGCGCGACGCCGGCTACGGCCGGACGACGGGCTGGGGTCAGGGTGGCGGACTGGCGCGCCCGCGCCCGTCGACCGCCGGACAGGCGGGAAGGCCTCTTCCGACCGGACCAGCGCGAAGGCCCCTCCGGCCGGGGACGGAGGGGCCTTCGTGTGGCTGGTCAGGCGCGACCGGCGCCCACCGGCTGGGACGCCTCGGCGAACTCCTCGCGCGGATCGTGCAGCTGCCCGAGGGCGACGACCTCACGCTTGAGCACGAACGCCAGCGACCAGTCGACCACGACCCGGACCTTGCGGTTCAACGACGGGATCCGGCTCATGTGGTACGTCCGGTGCATGAACCACGCCGGCCAGCCGGTCATCTTGATCCCGTACACCTGGGCCACGCCCTTGTGCAGGCCGAGGCTGGCGACGCTGCCGGCGTGCTTGTGCTTGTACTCCACCGGCTCCCGGCCGCGTACGACGTTGACGATGTTGTCGGCCATCCGGGCGGCCTGGCGGACCGCGTGCTGCGCGCTCGGCGAGCAGTAGTTGCCGGGCTCCTTCGTCAGGTCCGGCACGGCCGCGCAGTCGCCGGCGCTCCAGGCGCCCTCGACCACCCGGTCGCCGTCGACGACCTGGAGGGTCGGCAGGCAGGTGACCCGCCGCCGCTCGTCGCGGGGGAAGTCCGTCGCGTCCAGCATCGGCGACGGCTTCACGCCGGCCGTCCAGACGATCGTGTCGGAACGGAAGGTGTCGCCGTCGGAGAGCTTCACGACCCCGTCGAGGCAGGACTCGAGGCGGGTGTCCAGCCTGATGTCCATGTTCCGCTTGAGCAGCTGCTGCACGGTGTAGGCACCCATGTCCCGGTCGACCTCCGGCAGCACCCGCTGGGTCGCCTCGACCAGCACCCAGCGCATGTCCTCCGGCTTGAGCTCCGGGTAGTACTTCAGCGCGTCGCGGGCCATGTCCTCCATCTCGGCGAGCGCCTCGATGCCGGCGTACCCGCCGCCGACGAAGGTGAAGGTCAGCGCCGACCGGCGGACGGCCGGGTCCGGCGTGGCGGCGGCAACGTCGAGCCGGTCCAGCACGTGGTTGCGCAGGTAGATGGCCTCACCGATGGTCTTGAAGCCGATGCCGTGCTCGTGCAGGCCGGGAATCGGCAGCGTCCGGGACACCGAACCCGGGGCGACGACGACGTGGTCGTACGGGATCTCCCGGGTGGGGCCGCTGATGGGCTGCACCACGGCCGTCTTACGCGCGTGGTCGATCCGCGTCACGGTGCCCGCGACCACCTTGCACCGCCGCAGCTCCCGCCGCAGCGGCACCACGGAGTGCCGGGGGGAGATGTTGCCGGCCGCGGCCTCCGGCAGGAACGGCTGGTAGGTCATGTGTGGCTGAGGGTCCACCACGACGACCTCGGCCTCACGGGAGCTGAGCTTCTTCGACAGGCGCAGGGCCGCGTAGAGACCGACGTGCCCGGCACCCACCACAAGGATCCGCTTCGGGTTCACGTCATCTATCTTTCCCCGCGCGGCCCGGCTAATCCCGCTCGCGCCCCTTCTCTGTGACCGAACACAAGCCCTGTGACCTGCACGACTTGCCCCAAAAGTGCCCGTCACCTGCGGCGCAGCAGCCACCCCAGCAACGCCGCCACCGCCACCGCCACGAGCAGGCCGACAACCGTCGCCGCCTGGTGTCCGGCGTCACCACCGAGCCGGCCGACCTCGACCAACAGCACACCGAGGACGAAGGTGGCCAGCAGCACCCCGCCGGCCCGCGCCAGCCAGCGCACGATCAGGTCCGGATCGACCACCGCGTCGTACGGCAGCACGGCGGCCAGCGCGCAGAGGGTGTGGGTGAGGTAGAGGACCGCCGCCACGGCGAGCAGCCGCCAGAGGGCGATGGGCCGCCCGTACCCGTCGGTGGCGACCAGCCAGCCGCCGACCGTGACCAGCGCCGCGAAGGTCGGCCAGACCCGGCGCGGCCCGACCGCCGGCAGCACCGCCACCGCCACGAGAGCGAGCAGCGGCCGGCCGAGGAGCACCTGCGACGGGTACGCCAGCACGAGGCCGACCAGCACGGTGAGGAAGATGCCGGCGCGCACCAGCAGCGGCGTCAGGCTGATCCGAGCCGCGGCGTAGCGCAGCGCCCGGACCCGCTCGGTGACGGCGTTCATGGGTGCCACCTTCCGTTCGCGACTGCGGGACTCCGCTGCGCCGCGTTCCTCGCGCTCACCGGGCCCACCTTCCGTTCGCGACTGCGGGACTCCGCTGCGCTGCGTTCCTCGCGCTCACCGGGCCCACCTTCCGTTCGCGACTGCGGGACTCCGCTGCGCTGCGTTCCTCGCGCTCACCGGCCGACCCTGGGTGCGGTCGCCAGACGGGCCACGTCCCGCAGCACCTCGTCGAGGCTGCCCGCACCGGCCCAGCGCACCACCGGCACGCCGTGCTCGCGCAGCTGCCCGATCATCGTGTCCCGGTCCAGCCGCCACAGCCGGTACGCCACCTCGGCCCAGCCCCGGTCCTTCGGCGGGGCGAGATCCGCCGGCAGGGTGTCCACCGCGACCACGAACCGCCCGGAGCGGGCCAGCCGGGCCAGCATCTGTGCCGACCGCTCGTCGAGCAGCGGGGTGAGGACCACCACCAGCGCGTCCGCCGACAGCAGCTGCGGCCCGAAGACCTGGTCGTACGGCTCGTGCGGGGAGGACTCCGCCCGCACCTCCAGCAGCCACTCCAGGACCGTCAGGTACTGCCGGCGGCCGGTGGCCGGACGCAGCCGCCGCGCGGCGGGGCCGTACTCGAGCATCGACACCCGGTCGCCGCGGTGCAGGTAGTGCTCGGCGATCGCGGCGGCGGCCCGGACGGTGGTGTCCAGCACGGAGGCGGCACCGGAGACACCCCCGGAGCGGCCGGCCTCGGCGAGCACGTCGAGCAGCACCACCACCTCGGCGTCGCGGTCGGAGAGGGTCGCCGCCACGTGCAACTGCCGGGCGCGCAGCGAGACCCGCCAGTCGATACGACGCAGCCGGTCCCCCGGGGCGAAGACCCGTACGCCGGCCAGCTCGCCGCCCTCGCCGGGACGGCGCGAGTGGTGCGCGCCGACCAGGCCGGCCGCCCGGGGCATCGCCTCGACCGCGTCGAACGGCTCGGTCCTCGGATAGATGCGCAGCCGGGCCGGTTCGGCGATCACGGCGCGGGAGACCAGCAGCCCCTGTGCGGCGGCCACCCGGGCGCCGGCCGGACCGATGGGGTGCCGGCCCCAGCGCAGGGCGGTGCCGGACAGCTCCAGATCCACGGCTGCCGCCGTCGGGACGGCCGTCGCGAAGGGCCGCTCGGCGACGGACGGGGCGTTTGCCGAAGCGGCGCCGGACACCGCGGTCGCCCCGGCGATCGTGGCCCGCTCCACCCGCAGCCACGGCGAGACCCGGCTGCGCAGCACCGCCACGTCGTAGTCGAGCAGGTCGGGGTTGCCGACGGTGACCGTGCCGGTCAGCTCGCCGCCCTCGACGAGGTGGCCCTCGTCGGCGGTGATCCAGACCTGTGGCAGGGCGGTCGGCCGGCGACGCAGCGCGTACGCGGTGCCGAGCGCGAACGGGGCGGCCAGCACGACCAGGTCCACCCGGCCGAGCAGCACCCCCGCGATCAGCAGCAGCCCGGCGAGCAGGACCGCCCGGCCGAGCGCCCAGGTGGGCGTCCAGCCGGTCGCGGGTTCCGGCTCCTGCGGTGGCGACTCGGCCCGGGGCGACACGGCGGGCACGACCATCAGTGCGCGGGGCCGGCGGCGTAGCTGGGCAGCGCTCCGCTGGCGGGGGCCGGGGTCGCCTCCAGCACCTCGCCGACCACGAAGGACGGGTCGACGCGGCGCAGCCACATCTCCGGGCGCAGCGTGATCCGGTGCGCCAGGGCGGGGGCCGCCACCTCCTTGACGTCCTCGGGCACCACGTAGTCGCGGCCGGACATGACGGCCCGTACGCGGGACAGCAGCAGCAACGCCAGCGAGCCGCGTGGCGAGGCGCCCACCAGCACCGACGGGTGCTCACGGGTGGCGGCGGTCAGGGCGACGATGTAGCGGCCGACGGAGTCCTCCACGACCACGTCCTCCAGCGCGGCCTGCATGGCGCGCAGGGTCGCCGCGTCGACCACCGGCTTGATGTCCGCCTCCTCGCGGCGACGGGCCATCCGCCGGCGCAGCACCTCCCACTCCTCCTCGGCCTCCGGGTAGCCGAAGGAGACCCGGAGCAGGAACCGGTCGAGTTGCGCCTCCGGCAGCGGGTAGGTGCCCTCGTACTCGATGGGGTTGGCGGTGGCCAGCACGTGGAACGGCTCGTCCAGCTTGTACGTCACGCCCTCGACCGAGACCTGCTTCTCCTGCATCGCCTCCAGCAGGGCCGACTGGGTCTTCGGCGGGGTCCGGTTGATCTCGTCGGCGAGGAGCAGGTTGGTGAAGACCGGCCCGGCCCGGAACGAGAAGTCGCCGCTGCGCTGGTCGTACAGGAACGAGCCCGTCACGTCGGCCGGCAGCAGGTCGGGGGTGAACTGGAGCCGGCGGAAGTCCAGCCCGAGCGCCTGCGCGAAGGACCGCGCGGTCAGCGTCTTGCCGAGGCCCGGCAGGTCCTCCAGCAGCACGTGCCCGCCGGCCAGGATCCCGGCGAGGACCAGTTCCAGCGCGTCCCGCTTGCCCACCACGACCTGACCGACCGCCTCCAGCACCGACCGGGCGAGGTGGCCGACCTCGGTGGCGGGCATCCTGCGGTCCACGTCGTTCATATCTTCTCCAGTTCGGCGACGATCGCCGCGAGGTCGCGCGGCGACGGGGGGCGGCGGGAGGGGGTGCTGAGGAAGGTCCAGAGCCGCTCGCCGAGCAGGGCGCGGGCCCGCTCCGGGTCGGATTCGCGGGTCAGGCCGTGCCGCTGGCGCAACCGTTCGTCGGCCAACTCGCCGATCCGGGGCAGGATCCGTTCGGCGAACCGCTTGCGGTCCCTCGCGGCCCAGTCGAGCGGCCGTTCCCAGCCGTTGATCGCGGCCCGCAGCGCGTCGCGGGCGCCCCAGTTCCAGGTGCCGTCGTCGTCGGCGGCGGCCGGCACCCGCCTGCCGGAGCGGGGCGGGGGCGGGGGCGCCAGGGCGGCGACGACGCGGCGCACCAGGAACAGTGCGACGACCCCGGCGACGAGGACCGGCAGGGAGACCTGAAGGCCCACCGCGCGCAGGGCGGCGACGAGCACGACCACGACGGCCCCGACGCCGGCCAGCGGGCGGAGCACCCGACCTGCCCGTCCGCCCCGGGACCGCTCGACGGGTGCCGGCCGCTCCTCCTCGAAGCTCAGCAGGTCGTCGATGCTGGTGCTGCTCACCGCGCCACCCCGCCCCGCCGGTCGGGTGCCGGCCACGCCCCGGTCACGTCGGTATCGGTCCCGGTCACGCGGGCACCTCGGCTGCGTCGGCGGCCACCACGGCGGTCAGCTCGCCGCGCAGCCGGCGCAGCGCGGCGCGGGCCTGGTCGCGGGTGCGCTGGTCGACCTCGCGGGTGGCGTACCGGGCCTCGCGGTAGACGTGGGCGAACTCGGCCAGCACGTCGGCGCTGGCGATCGCCGGGACGCCCGCCGACGGGTCGCCCCGCAACAGGCGGGTGACCAGGTCGGTGGGGGTGTCGCCGGCCAGCCGGGGCACGCCGGCCCCGGCGGCGGCCTCCTCCAGGCGGACCCAGCAGGCGATGACCGCCGTACGGGGGTCGACGTCCCGGTCGTCCAGCTTCTCCAGGCCGGCGTCGAGGGCGGCGGCCACCTCGCGGGCGGTGCCCTCGGGCGTACGCCGGGGACCCCGGGCCGGCAGTGCCCGGGTGGTACGCCGCAGCATGCCCCGGGCCAGCGTCCAGGTGAGGTAGCCGAACGCGGCGAGCAGGGCCAGCCCGAGCAGCACGAGGGCGCTGGTGAGGAGCCACCCCGGGATCCGCGCCCCGGTGGCCTCGGCGGTGTCCCGCGGCTCGACGGGGATCGACGGGACCGGCTCGGCGGTCGGGTACTCGGGGACGTAGGGAATGCTGTCGGCGGCGGGCGGGATCCGGCTGGCGCCGATCGACGAGTGGGCGGACGACAGGGCGGCGCCGGCCAGCAGGAGCACCACCGCCGCGACCGGCCACCACCTGCGCAGAACGCTGATCACCATCGAGGGCTACCTCCGGGCCACCGGGGCGACTCGCACGGGCCGACCCGTCGCGTCCGTCATCGCCACCGCCCCCACGCCTCAGTCCACCCCGGCCAGTTTCTTCGCCCGGGCGAACACGTCGTCCAGCATCCCTGGTGTCAGCCGCCCGGTGAAGGTGTTCTGCTGGCTGACGTGGTAGCAGCCGAGCAGCTCCGGTGCGCCCGTGCCGGACCAGTGTGCCCCATGGCCGAACGCCGGTCGCGGGCTGGGCGGGCGCAGACCGTACACCTGGCGCAGCGCCGGCCACCACGAGGCCCATGCGAACGCGCCCAGCGCGACCACGACGCGCAGGGTGGGCCGGATCAGCGCCACCTCGCGGTGCAGCCACGGCGCGCACGTGTCCCGCTCCTCGGGGGTCGGCTTGTTGTCCGGCGGGGCGCAGCGCACGGCCGAGAAGATCCGCAGGTCGCGCAGGGTCAGGCCGTCGTCGGCGGCGACGCTGGTCGGCTGGTTGGCCAGCCCGGCGCGGTGCAGCGCGGCGAACAGGACGTCGCCGGAGCGGTCGCCGGTGAAGATCCGGCCCGTGCGGTTGCCGCCGTGCGCGGCGGGCGCCAGGCCGAGGATGGCGATGCGCGCGTCGGCGACGCCGAAGCCGGGCACCGGGCGGCCCCAGTACTCCTGGTCCCGGAAGGCCGCCCGGCGGACGCGGGCCACCTCCTCCCGCCACCGCACCAGCCGGGGGCAGGCGAAGCAGTCGGCGACGGCGGCGTCGAGGTCGGCCAGGTCGGTCGCCCGCGCGGCGCGGGCGAGGACCTCGTCGGGCGTACGGGGCTCAGCCAAGCTTGGCCCGGAAGAGTTCGAGGGTACGGGCCCAGGCGGTGGCGGCGGCGCGCTGGTCGAAGTTCTCCGGCCGGTCCTCGTTGAAGAAGGCGTGCGAGGTGCCGGGGTAGTCGTGGACCTGGCAGGTGCCGCCGGCGCTCTCGATGGCGCGGCGGACGGTGCGTACGCCGTCGGCGGCGGAGGTGCCGTCCTCTTCGGAGCAGTGGATGAGCGCCGCCTTGCCCGCGTAGTCGGGCCACTCGGGGCGCATCCCGTCCCACGGCAGCCGGGGGTAGAAGGCGGCGGTCGCGACGATCCGCTCGGAGCGGGTCGCCGCCCAGAGGGCCAGGCTCGCCCCGGCGCAGAAGCCCGCGCAGCCCACCTTGCCGGCGACCTCGGGCCGTCCCGTGAGGTATTCCGCCGCGCCGGCGATGTCCGCCGCCGCCTCGTCCATCTGCGCGCTGTTCAACATCTGCCGAGGCTCGCTCGGCTTGCTGGCCGGACCGCCGTGGCGGAAGTCCGGGGCGAGGGCGACGAAGCCGGCCTCCGCGAAGCGGTCCACGACCGCCCGGACGTGCGGCACCAGGCCCCACCAGTCCTGGATGACGATGACGGCAGGGCTGGTCGCACCGCCGGAGGGTATCGCGAGATACCCCTCGCCTGTCCCCCCGTTGCCGCGGTAGCTCACCATCTCGCCCATCGGCCGTCCTCCTAGCGGTCAGTAATCGCTGGCTGGTCGCACAGTGTTGCTACGTGTCGGTAGCCTGCCACGCCGCGAGCGCCCCGGGGAAGACGCCGGAACAGTGGCATTCACCTCCTGTCGGCCGCCCCACCCACAGACGCCGACGGCGGCGCGGACGTCGTCCGCGCCGCCGACGGCGGTCCTGTGCTGCCGGGGTCAGGCCTTCTTCGTCAGGCACAGCAGGTAGCCGGTCTTGCCCGGCTCGATGCTGTAGTAGACGTAGCCCTCCTGGCCCTCCTTGATGTACTCCCCGCACGCCTCGCCGGAGCGGGCCTGCGCCTGGGTCTGTCCGTCGACGCGGCCGACCACGCTGTAGACGGCGTCGGTGGAGGTGCACTCGACGACCTTCGCGCCGTCGACCTCCTCCTCCTCGGTGCCGGTCACCTCCGGCAGCTCGGCGATGCAGTCGCCGACCTTGGCCTCGGCGGTCTCGTCCTTGTTGAGGAAGTTGCTGATCGCCGAGCCGATGCCGAACTTGAGGCCCGCGACGACCAGGAACACGACGATCGCGCCCACGATGCCGAGCACCTTCTTGGATCCGGACTTCTCGGCCTGGGGCTCCGCCGGGGGCGGCGCCTGGACGGCCGACGGGGGCTGGGCGGCGTCCGGCGCGGGGGGCGGTGCGACCTGCTCTGACACGCGTTTTCCTTCCGGGGGGTGAGTGAGCAGACGACACCGTAGCGACCGGGGCCGACACTCGTTGCCCCGCTGGACTCATCCGTTCAGCTATTTCCCAGCTTCACTACGAGATCTCGTTCACGTCCGGCTCGGCGCCGGGGTGCCGGCCGGCATGTCCGTCGATGCGGGCGCGGGGGTCGAGGCACCCGCCGGCGTGGGCGTCGGGGTCGGGGTCGGGTCGCCGCCCGGCGCGGGCGAGGCGTCCGGGGTGGCGGGCGCCGGCAGCCCCGGCGGGTTCAGCCGGGGCGGGGCGCTGGCGGCCGGCCGGGGGCCGAACGGCGCCGACTCCGGGCAGTACGGGTACGGGCGCAGCAGCGCGTTGGCCAGGTTCAGGTCCGGCGGGTTCGGGCACATCGGATGGCCGAGCCGGATCGGGTCGCCGTTCTGGTCGAAGAGCCGGGCGTTCTCCACCAACCGGCCCTCGCTGTCGTAGACGAAGACGTCGCGGATGTGGTCGTAGCGGTCGTCGATCGAGACCTGCTCGTAGCTCAGGTCGCCGGAGCCGACGCGGCCGTTGACGTCGGCCAGGCCGATCAGCCCGAAGAACACCAGCACCGCCGTGCCGGCGTGCAGCAACCGCCGCTTGGGCCGGGTCAGGCCGGGCGTGTGGTGGCCGAGCCAGATCGAGGCGAGCACGCTGCCGGCGAGCAGCACCAGGCCGGCCAGCGTGCTGCCGTTGAGCTGGGGCAGCACGCCGGCCGAGTCGCCGGTCGTGAGCACCGTGAGGAGCATGGCGGCCAGGTAGCCGCGCAGCACCCACCACGCCGGCCGGAGCAGCCGGAGGAACTCGCTCGCGGTGGTGTACCCGAGGGGTGGCCCGAGTTGGACGTCCCAGCGGTGCGCCCGCGCGCGGAGCCGATCCACGGCGGCGCCGAGGCGACGGTGACGGCGTGCGGTGGCGCCGGCCGCGGCGACCCCGGCGGCGGCGCGCAGCTCGGCCGCGTACGCCTCGGGCTCGCCCAGCCGATCGAGAAGCGAACCGTCGGCCTCGGCGGCGACCTCGGCGAGGTGCTCCGGCAGGTCCTCGGTCAACTCGTCGCGGTAGGCCGGCGGCAGGTCGGCCAGCGCGGCCCGGACCCGTGCGGCGTAGTCCGCGATCTCCTGCTCCGTGACGGTCATGCCGCCATCCCCCGATCCTCGAGCAGTGCGTCCATGGTGGTGGCGAACGAGCGCCAGAGCTTGCCGGAGCGGGTGAGCTGGTCCCGGCCGGCGGCGTTGAGGGAGTAGTACTTGCGGTGCGGGCCGGATTCGCTCGGCACGACGTAGGTGGTCAGCAGGCCGGCGGCGTAGAGCCGGCGCAGCGTGCCGTAGACCGAGGCGTCGCCGACCTCCTGCAACCCGCCGTCGCGCAGCCGGCGCAGGATGTCGTAGCCATAGCCGTCCTCCTCCTTGAGCACCGCGAGGACCGCGAGGTCCAGTACGCCCTTCAACAGCTGTGTGGTGTCCACGCATTGCACACTAGTGTGCAATGCGCAGTACCGTCAACGAACCACGGCACGGATCGGACCGACTGCGGCCCGACGACCGCGAGCAGGCGGCGGTCACGCGATGAGGGCGGTCAAGGGCCGGGCCGCGGTCGGCCGTCACGACCGGGCGGGCCGGGGCGGTCAGGACACTATTCGCCAGCGCTGGCGCTCGCTGCCGTCGCACGCGACGTAGCTGACCGGCTGGCCGGGGCCTCCGGCGGTGAGGCATCCGCTCACGTTCCGCTTGCGGATCTGGCGCTTGCCGGAGTCGTAGACCCACCCGTAGAGGTTGCCGAAGCTGGTCGGGGACAGAATTCCGCGCTCGTCGTAGTTGATGGTCAACTGCATGGACGGCAGCGACCGCACGACCATGACCTCGCCGTCCGACTCGAACTTCCAGCGCTGGCCGGACAGGTCCTTCCAGGCGGCGGTCACCACCTTCGAGCCGTGTTTCGTGCCCGTGGTGCTGAGCACCGTGCCGTCGGAACTCACGATCACCATGTTGCCGGGGTCGTACGGCCCCGAGGGCAGCCCCGCGGTGCGCGACGCGCTCCGGGTCGGCACCGGGACGCCCGGGTCGTCCTTGGCCGGCGTGCGGTCGACCCTCGGGCTGGTGCCCGCGCCCGGGCCGCCACCGGGCGCCCCGGGCGCGTTCGCCGCACCGGTCGGGCCCGGCGCACCGGCCCCAGCGGTCACCTCGGGAGCGTGGGGAGACGTGGCGGGGCCGGAGGGGCCGGAGGGGCCACCGGCGACCGGGGCGGCGCCGGCGGCGAGATCGGTCGGCGGGCCGCCGGCCGGAGGTTCACCGGATCCCACACCGCCACTGGCGAGATACGCCCCGCCCAGCGCCACCACGAGCACGCCGGCCGCAGCGGCGACAGCCGGCCGCCGCCAGCTCCGACGCCGGGTGTCGACCGGCGGCACGGCCTGGATCGTCACGTCCGGCAGCGTCGTCGGCTCCGAGACCTTCGTCGGGTCCGGCCGCGTCGTCAGGTCCGAGACCTTCGTCGGGTCCGACAGCTTCGTCGGGTCCGGGGCGACCGGTTCGACGGCGGTGTCCCGACCCGGAGCGCCGTCAGCGAGCCCGTCCGGGCCGAGCGGCCTGGTGACGGCCAGGGTCGGCGCGACGCCGGGCGGCCTCGCGGGGACGGTCAGGGCGGCGTCGATCTGGAGAAGCGTCTCTTCGAGACCCTCGGGCAGCCAGCCCTGCCCGGCCGCCGCCGCGCTGCGGTCGACGTAGGCGGCGATGACGTCCTGCGGCGTCGGGCGCAGCTGCGGGTCCTTCGCCAGGCACCGGCCGACCAGCTCCCGCAGCCCTGGATCGGTGATCCCGTCGAGGTCTGGTTCGCCCTGTGTGACGCGGTAGACGAGTTCCACGGCGTTGCCGGCACGGAAGGGAGCCCTCCCGGTGGCGGCGAAGGCGACGACCGAGCCGAGCGCGAAGACGTCCGTGGCGGCCGTGGCCTTCTCCCCGCGTACCTGCTCCGGCGACATGTAGGACGGGGTGCCCATCCGTACGCCGGTCTGGGTGAGGTCGTACTCGCCGTCGATGCGGGAGATGCCGAAGTCGATGACGCGGGGGCCGTCGGCGGCGAGCAGCACGTTGCCGGGCTTCAGGTCCCGGTGCACGATGCCGGCGGCGTGGATGGCCTTGAGTGCCTCGGCCACCCCGGCGGCGAGTCGCCACACACCGTTCAGCGGCAGTGTTCCGTGGCGCGCGACGGCGACGGCGAGGTTGAGGCCCGGCACGAAGGCGGTCGCCAGCCACGGGCGGGCGGCCTCGGCGTCGTGGCTCACCACGGGGGCGGTGAAGACGCCGCCGACCCGACTGGCGATCGCGGCCTCGCGCGCGAAGCGGGCGCGGAAGGATGGGTCGGTCGAGTAGGGATCCTTGACGACCTTGACGGCCACGGCCCGGTCGGCCTGGGTCAGCCCGAGGTAGACACGCCCCATGCCGCCTTCGCCGATCCGGCCGAGCAACCGGATGTCGCCCACCGCAACGGGATCCTCCGGCTCCAACGGGAGGAACTCCAGCCCGAGCTCGGGCAGGGTCGGGATGATGTCGTCCACGCGGCGCCCCCTCGTCGTCGCAGCGATGCTACAGACGCGAAAGGGTTACGGAGCAACGGCGTTCTCCGATCCCGACCGCCGCCGACCAGGGCGGTCCGCAAGCGACCGTGAGCGCCGGGAACGGGTGCCGGATCAGGCCGCGCGGCGGGCCGCCGCGTCCGCGGTCCGCAGCAGATCCCGGAGTACGTGCACCAGCGCGCGGGCCTGCGCGAGGTCGATCAGCCAGCGCTCCGGCTCGTCGTCGGCGGACAACTCCAGCAACACTCCGGACGGGCGCAGCGGCCCGACGTCCATCTGCCAGAGCCCGGCGCGCACCTGAATCACCTCGTCACCGCGGGGCGCGACCGGCCGCAGGCGGGACAGGTGCAGCGCGCTGGCCCCGCAGCCGCTCTCGGGTACGCACCACGCCGGGTGGACGCCTCGGATCGCCACGTCGTCGCTCCTCGCTCGCCTTGTGAGGGCACTGTGGGCCCACGGTGGTTCCCATTCTCGTGACCGTCCGACTACGGTCGGAAGTCGCGCGCGGGGCACCGGTCGACGGTGGTCAGCGCAGCCCGTCCCGTGAGACCAGGTGAGCGAGGTGTGATGACCGGAGCGCAACTGTCGGCGTTGGAGCTGCTGGCCGGCGAACTGCGGCGGCTGCGCACCGATCGCGGGCTCAGCCAGGAGGAACTCGCCCGGCGGATCAACTACTCCGGCTCCCTGGTCGGCATGGTGGAGATCGGCCGGCGTACGCCCTCGCTCGACTTCGTCCGCCGCACGGACGAGGCGCTGGACAGCGGTGGCCTGCTCGGGCGGATCCTGCCGCTGGTCAGCCTGGAGACCGCGCCGGCCTGGTTCCGGCCCTGGGTGGCTGTCGAGCAGGAGGCGGCGACGCTGTGGTGGTTCGAGATCTCGGTGCTGCCCGGCCTCCTCCAGACCGAGGCGTACGCCCGCGCGGTCCTCAGCGGCGGCGGCCTCCACCCTCCGGAGCAGATCGAGCAGCGGGTGTCCGCCCGGCTCCAGCGGCAACAGATCCTCGATCGCGCCCAGCCACCGCAACTGGTCGTGGTTCTCGACGAGGGAATCCTCCGTCGACCGGTGGCCGACCAGTTCGGGGCGATGCGCGAGCAGCTCGACCACCTGATCGCGCTGGCGACACGTCCGCACGTGCACCTGCATGTCGTTCCGGCAGAGGTCGGTGTCTACCCGGGCCTGGCCGGGCCGTTCATCCTCGCCGGCTACGCCGACGGGGGTTGGGTGGCGCATCTCGACAGCCCGCTGCGCGCCCAGGTGCTGGACCGCGCCGAGGAGATTGCCAGCCTGCACCGCAGGTGGGAAAGTGTCCGCTCGGAGGCGCTGTCCCGGCGGCAGTCGCTGGTGCTGATGCAGGAAGTGGCGAAGACATGGAGCTGACCGGCGCCCGGTGGCGCAAGTCCACGCGCAGCGACAACGGCGGCGCCTCGTGCGTGGAGGTCGCCGACAACCTGCCCGGCGTGGTGCTGGTACGCGACAGCAAGGACCGCTCGGGCCCCGTGCTCTCCTTCGGCCCGGCCGCCTGGTCCCGCTTCGTCAACGGGGTCGCGGGCGGCCCGACGCCGGGGCACTGACTAGAGCTGGCCGCCGAGCCACAGGCCGAGCGCGGCCAGGACGAGACTCGCGCAGAGGCTGCCGAGCACGTTGAAGGCCTCGACGGCGGCGTTCTTGCGCAGCAGTCCCAGCGTGTGCCACTCCTCCGTGGAGAAGGTGGTGTAGGCGCCGAGGAAGCCGACCCCGACGATCGCGGCGAAGTCCTGGGCCCCGGCCCCGACGTTCTTCACGGCGTAGCCGGTGACGATGCCGAGCACGAACGCGCCCGAGACGTTGATCAGGAAGGTGCTCGCCGGGAATGCCTTGCTGGACCCGCTCGCCCGCCTCGCCCACCAGGGCTTCACCAGCGCGTCGACGCCGGCGCGGCTGAGCGCCCCGAGACCGCCGGCCAGGAAGACGCCGATGCCCACCCACATCAGGCGTGTCCGCTCGTCGGACGGCCCACCCGCGATTCCGCCAGGCGGGCACCGAGCGCGGCGGCGAGCACGCCGACGACGATGCTCGCGACGAGGTAGATGATGCCGATCCCGGTACGCCGCGCCCCGATCAGTTGATCGGCCTCGACGATGAAGTGCGACCAGGTCGTGAAGCCGCCGAGGAGACCCGTCGACAGGAACGGCTTACCCCACGGCCCCGGCAGCCGGTGCGCCGCGAGCAGCGTCATCACGGCGCCGAGGGCGAAGGCCCCCACTATGTTGATCGTGAAGGTGACCCAGGGGAAGTCCGGCGGCGTGGGCGGGGCGAACTGGAGCCCCAGGACGTACCGCAGGGTGGCGCCGATGCCACCGCCGACGATGATCGCTAGGACTGTCACGCACCCATTAACCCACCGGCGACCCTGATGACCGCTGCCAGCGGAGGACCGTCACCCGCACGACTGACCCGCCCGGACAGAACAGCCAACCATCAGGCCAGCGACCAGGCGATGCCGTCGAGGATGTCGTGCTCGGAGGCGACCACCGAGTCCATCCCCGCCCGCTCCATGATCACCCGGAGCACCAAGGCGCCCGCCCCGATCACGTCGGCCCGGCCCGGGTGCATCACCGGGATCGCCAGCCGCTGCTCCCTGGTCTTGCCGAGCAGGTCGGCGGTCGTGCCGGCCACCGCGTCGTACGACACCCGGGCGTGGTGGATGCGGCCCGGGTCGTACTCCTGGAGGCCCTGGGCGATCGCGACCACGGTGGTGACCGACCCGGCGAGCCCGACCAGCGTGGCGGCCTGCCGGCCCGGCACGGCCTCCAGCGCGCGGTCCACCGCTGCCGCGATGTCGGCCTGCGCGGCGGCGACCTCGTCCAGCCCCGGCGGGTCGCCGTGCAGGTGCCGCTCGGTCATCCGGACGCAGCCGATGTCCATCGAGATGGCCGCCTCGACGCCGCCCGCGCGGGTGCCGACGACGAACTCGGTCGAGCCGCCGCCGATGTCGACGACCAGGTACGGCTCACGCGCGTCGGCGGGCAGCCCGCGCACCGCGCCCGTGAAGGAGAGCCGCGCCTCCTCGTCGCCGGTCACCACCTCGGGCGCGACCCCGAGGGTCCGCTCGACCATCTCGCGGAACTCGGCCGCGTTGGAGGCGTCCCGGGACGCCGACGTGGCGCACATCCGGACCCGCTCCGCGCCCAGCTTCTCGATCTCGGCGGCGTAGGAGGCCAGCGCGACCCGCGTGCGCTCGATCGCCTCCGGCGCCAGCCGACCCGTCCTGTCGACGCCCTGCCCGAGACGGACGATCTCCATCCGCCGGCTCAGGTCGACCAGCGGCGCCTCCGGGCCCGCCGAGACGTCGGGCAGGTCGGCGACCAGCAGTCGGATCGAATTGGTCCCGCAGTCGATGGCGGCCACACGCGTCGTCACGGCAGCCACCCTACGTCAGGCGCGGTGGGGCGGCGGGGCGTCGTCGCGCGTCAGGCGCGTGGGGCGGCAGGGTGTCGTCGCGGCCGAGCAGTTCGACGCCGAGCGGGGTCAACCGGTGCACCACGGCCCCGCCGTCGCGGACGCTGCTGACCAGGCCCGCCGCCCGCAACGCCCCCGCGTGCTCGGACGCCGAGGAGACGCTGATCCCGACGGCCCGGCCGAGCGTCGTGGTGGTGTGCCGGCCCGGGCCGCCGAGGCGGCGCAGCACCGCCGCCCGGGTGGCCCCCAGCAGGCGGCCGAGCGGGTCGACGGCACTCGTCTCGACCCGGCGCGGCATCGGCGCCGGATACACCACGAGTACGGGCTGGCCCGGCTCCACCAGCACCCGGGGATGCGGCCCCGCCAGCGGGGAGGGCAGCAGGAGGAGGCCGTAGCCGGTGCCGGTCAGCGTCGCGCTCCACCACGTACGCACGGTCAGCGTCGGCTCCTCCCACCGGATCGCCGGGTGCAGCGCGTTCAGCAGACCGTCCAGCCCGTACGCCGCGAGGTGGCCCGTCGCCTCGGCCACCTGGTGCGCGTGCGCCTCCGCCAGCTCTCCCCAGTGCGGCGCCAGCACCGCGTCGTGCCAGGTGCCCAGGGCCCGGCCGAACAGACCCATCGTCTCCCCGTCGGCCTCGGCGAACCGCCTGCGCAGCGGCGTACGGGGCAGGTGGGCGTACGCGGCGGCGACCTCGACCCGCACGCGCCGGGCGGGGACGGCCCGGATCGCCTCCAGACCGGCGGCCACCGACTCCAGGCCGTCCAGCGGGGTGAGGAAGTCCGGCAGTCGACCGCGCGCGGGCAGCAGGTGCCGCAGCACCGAGGCGGCGGAGCGGACCCGGCCCGTCGCCGTGGCGGCGTCCGCGGCGGGGCCCGGCACCGTCCGGACCGCCGTCGGGTCGTGCAGTGCCTGGCAGGCGAGCACGGCCGTACCGACCGGGTGCAGGCGGTCGGCGAAGCGGACCCGGCACAGGTCCGCCGGGCCCAGGCGGAGACGAAGCATGCCAGCAGACTGCCCTCCTTCGGCCTGGACCGAAAGGGTTGCCGGCGCGGACGGAGCCGGTCCAGTGTGGATCCGGGGTCACGAAGGGGGCGGGGCGTGCGACGGACGGTGGCAGTGCTGACGGGGCTGGTTCTCGCCGCCGTCGCCACGGCGTGCGGCGGGGACCGGGGTCAGTCCCGTGCCACGCCGGCCCCGTCGCCTTCGGGGGCCGTCGAGCGCCCCGCCGCCGGCGACCACCAGCTCGCCCTGCCGCACGGCGGGGCCGACCGCCGCTACCTGCTGCACGCCCCACCCGGCTACGACCCCGCCCGGCCCACCGCGCTGGTGATCGCCCTGCACTTCTATCCCGGCAGCGGGGCGCGCCTGCGGGAGATGGTGGGACTGGACGCCGTGGCCGACCGGGAGAACTTCCTGGTCGCGTACCCCGACGGGATCGGCGGCGGGTTCAACGCGCTGATCTGCTGCGGGACGAGCGACGACGTGGGGTTCCTCAAGGACCTCACCGCCCATCTCGTAGGGACATGGCGGGCCGACCCGGACCGGGTCTACCTGACCGGAATCTCGAACGGCGGGGACATGAGCTTCCGCGCCGCCGTCGAGGCCGAAGGGCTCTTCGCGGCGATCGGCGTGGTCAGCGGCGGCTACAGCGGCCCCCGCACGACCCCCGAGACGTACGTGCCCCGGCGGCCCGTGTCGGTGATCACGTTCATCGGCGGGCAGGACCGCTACGCCGGGACCTTCGCCGAGGGCCTGCGCACCTGGCAGCGGCGGCTGCGCTGCACACCGGTGTCCGGCGCTCCCACGGCGGGCCCGCCGCGCGTCACCCGTACCGACGCGCGGTGCGGCGACGGCAGCGACGTCACCGTCTACACCCTGCCGGACATGGGGCACTCGTGGCCGGGCGCGCCGGGCGGCGAGCTGGCCGCCCCCGACGCGGGCCTCGCCGCCACCGAACTGCTCTGGGAGTTCTTCGCCGCCCACCCGCGCCTCGGCTGAGCACGCCGGGCCGCCTCGGGCCCCGGAGGCGGGTCAGAGGCGCAGCAGCATGCGGGTGTTGCCGAGGGTGTTCGGCTTGACCCGTTCCAGGTCCAGGAACTCGGCGACGCCCTCGTCGTAGGAGCGCAGCAACTGCTCGTAGACCGGTTGCGGCACGGGCGCGCCGTCGATCGCGGTGAACCCGAACGAGCCGAAGAACCGGGTCTCGAAGGTGAGCACGAAGATCCGGGCCACGCCCAGCTCGCGGGCGCCGTCGATCAGCTCGGCGACGATCCGGTGGCCGAGCTTGCGGCCCCGGCAGGACGGGTCGACCGCCACCGTACGGATCTCGGCCAGGTCCTCCCACATCACGTGCAGCGCGCCGCAGCCGACCACCGCGCCGTCTCCGGGGCGGACCGCGACCCGGAACTCCTGCACGTCCTCGTAGAGGGTCACCGTGGCCTTGCTGAGCAGCCGACGGTCGTCGGTGTAGGTGTCCACGAGCCGCCGGATGCCGCGCACGTCCGAGGTGCGGGCCCGCCGCACCACGATGTCGTCGGCCCCCGCCGGGCTCCCGTCAGTGCCCGCCATGGTCAGTCCGCCGCCGACACGTCCACGCAGGGCCCGGCCGCCCACCACTTCTCCACCAGCTCCAGCGTCTCGTCGCCGAACGGGTTGACCCCCGGCCCGGCCCCGAGCGCGTGCCCGAGATGCACGTGCAGGCACTTCACCCGGCCGGGCATCCCGCCGGCGGAGATGCCGGCGATCTCCGGCACCTCGCCGATCGCGTCCCGGCGGGCCAGGTAGTCCTCGTGCGCGGCCCGGTAACGCGCGGCCAGCTCCGGGTCGGCGGCCAGCCGGTCCGCCATCTCCTTCATCAGCCCCGCCGACTCCAGCCGGCTGCACGCGGCCGTCGCCCGGGGGCAGGTCAGGTAGAACAGCGTCGGGAAGGGGGTGCCGTCGGCCAGGCGGGGGGTCGTCTCCACCACGTCGGGCAGGCCGCAGGGGCAGCGGTGGGCCACGGCCCGGGTGCCCCGGGGCGGGCGGCCGAGCTGCGCGGCCACCGCGGCCAGGTCGGCCTCGGTCGCCGGTTCACGCCGGGGCGGGGGTACGGAGTCCGCCGCCGGCTCCTGCGGTGGTACGACAGTCACGATGCTGGTTCCTCGTCCGGTGCTCGGGGGGCTGCTCACTTGTCGGGCTGCTCGCCGTTGGCGGCCTGCACGCTCGACCAGAGGGTGTCGTACCAGGTGGCGGGGGTGGCGGGCGCCGACGGGGCCGCCGACGAACCGGCGTCGCGCGCGGCGCCCTCCGGGTCGGAGAGCACCACCAGCAGCGTCTCGCCCGGGGGCCCCATGAAGAACCGCTCCCTGGCCTGGATCTTGATGTATTCCGGGTCCTGCCACTTGGCGGCCCGCTCGGACAGCTCCTCGATCGCCTTGCGCTGGGCGGCCTGGGAAGCCTCCATCCGTTCGATGTCGGCCTGCTGGTCCAGGTAGACGCGCACCGGGTAGGTGTAGGCCAGGGCAAGCGCGATCAGCACCGCGAAGAGCACGGTGGCCCGCCCGGTGAGGCCCCGGGATCGGGGTGCGGAGAGCCGCTTGACGGTGCCGGCGGCCGTACGCCGGGCCGCGGCGGGCCGGCTCGCGGAGCGTACGCCCTCCGCGCCCCGGGCCGCCCCCGACGCGCGACCGGCCGTGGCCCGCGACTCGGCGCGGACGCCGCCCTCGCGCAGCGGCGTACGGGCGCCCCGGGCCCCGCCCGGCCTGCCGGTGTGACCCGGCCGGCGGGCGGGGCGCTGACCGCCCGGTGTGCGGCGCTGCTGCATCGTCACACCCCTCCCCCGAGGCCTCGCGCGTCTCAGGCCGAACGGTAGCGCGGGAACGCGCCCGCCCCGGCGTACCGCGCCGCGTCGGCCAGCTCCTCCTCGATCCGCAGGAGCTGGTTGTACTTGGCGACCCGGTCCGAGCGGGCCGGCGCGCCCGTCTTGATCTGGCCGCAGCCGGTGGCCACCGCCAGGTCCGCGATGGTGGTGTCCTCGGTCTCGCCGGAGCGGTGGCTCATCATGCACTTGAAGCCGGCCCGGTGGGCCAGGTCCACCGCGTCCAGGGTTTCGGTCAGCGAACCGATCTGGTTGACCTTGACGAGGACCGCGTTGGCGGCCTTCTCGGCGATACCACGGGCGATGCGCTGCGGGTTGGTGACGAACAGGTCGTCGCCCACGATCTGGATGCGGTCGCCGACGGAGGCGGTCAGCGTCTGCCAGCCGGTCCAGTCGTCCTCGGCCAGCGGGTCCTCGATCGAGACGATCGGGTAGTCGTCGGCCAGCTTGGTGTAGTAGTTGCTCATCTCCTCGGCGCTCTTCGCGGTGCCCTCGAAGGTGTAGACGCCGTTGTCGAAGAACTCGGTGGCGGCCACGTCGAGCGCGAAGACGATGTCGGTGCCGAGCCGGTAGCCGGCCTTCTCCACCGCCTCGGCGATCAGGTCCAGGGCCGCGGCGTTGGTGGGCAGGTTCGGCGCGAAGCCGCCCTCGTCGCCGAGGCCGGTGGAGAGGTCCTTCTTCTTCAGCACCGACTTCAGCGCGTGGTAGACCTCCGCGCCGGAGCGCAGCGCCTCGCGGAAGCTGGGCGCGCCGATCGGCGCGATCATGAACTCCTGGATGTCGACGTTCGAGTCCGCGTGCGCGCCACCGTTGAGGATGTTCATCATCGGCACCGGCAGCAGGTGCGCGTTCGGGCCGCCCAGGTAGCGGAAGAGGCTCAGCTCGGCGCTGCCGGCCGCCGCCTTGGCCACCGCGAGGGAGACGCCGAGGATGGCGTTCGCGCCCAGCTCGGACTTGCTGTCGGTGCCGTCGAGGTCGAGCATCTTCTGGTCGATCAGCCGCTGCTCGCTGGCCTCGTAGCCGATCAGCTCGTCGACGATCTTGTCCTCGATGTTCGAGACCGCCTTCTCGACACCCTTGCCCTGGTAGCGGTCGGCGTCACCGTCGCGCAGCTCGATCGCTTCGAAGGCGCCCGTGGAGGCGCCGGAGGGCACCGCCGCCCGGGCGATCGTGCCGTCGTCGAGCCCGACCTCGACCTCGACAGTCGGGTTGCCCCGCGAGTCCAGAATCTCCCGCGCGACGATTCCCTCGATGGTTGCCACTGAGTCGCTCCTCGTTTGTGTGTTCCGGTCCGGTATGGGCCGCGACGGTGCGGCTGAGGCAGTTGTTGAACGCAGCGTATCGGGCGGCGCTCGGGCACGGGCGGTCCGGGCGCTGGCCGACCCGGCCCGGAACGAGCCTCAGGGCGGCGCTTTACCCGGACATTCCCGGATTCTCGTCTCTCAACCGGCAACGGGTTTGCGCGCGGTTGACCTGATCGGCAAGGCTGGTCGCCATGCCCGCCGCCTCGACCACCCTCCGCATGCTCGCCGTGTCGGTCATCGCGTCGCTCACGGTGACCGGTTGTCAGACCCTCGACGACGCCGGCCGGGCAATCGGGCGGGCCGACCTGGTGAACGACCTGGCCGCCCGGCTCGACCGGGCGCTGGAGCTGACCTACTCCGCGGACTACCAGCTCCCCGGCGGGCAGACCGCCACCATCGCCCAGGCCCAGGACCCGGTCCGCTCCGCGTACACCTGGCCCGGCGGGAAGCTCACCGTGACCCCGGAGGCGACGGCCCGCTGCGAGACCGCCGGCCGCGCGACCTGCACCCTGGAGGCCCCGCCCGCGCCCAACGCGAAGCCCACGGTGACCATGTTCACCGAGGCCAAGCAGCGGGGGCTGCTCACGCCGCCGGTCGTCGTGGGGCTGCTCACCACCGCCGCCCTCGACCCGGACGCGGTGATCAACCAGAGCGACACCACCCTCGCCGGTCACCACGCCACCTGCGTCGACGTGGAGCAGTCCGCCGGCGACTTCACCGCCTGCGTCACCACGGACGGAGTGCTCGGCAGCTTCACCGGCCAGGTCGACGGCAGGCAGGTCGAGCTGGCGCTGAGCCGCTACCGCGAGACGGTCGACGGCGCCGTGTTCGACCTCCCGCCCGACGCCGGCGTCGTGGACCGCCGCCCCGCCAGCTCGTAGCGGCTGCCCTCGCCTACACCCCGAGCAGGGTGCGCAGGTGGCGCGGGGGTGGGCAGTCGTGGGCGAGCATCGCGTCGTGCCACTCGCGCACCGACGCGCCGGCCGGGCGGGCGGCGGCGATCCCGGCCACCTCGCTGTAACCGACGAAGTACGTCGAGAGCTGCGTCGAGGTGAGCAGCGCGCGCCGCCACTTGCCGGCCGCCTCGCCCTCCTCCTGGAAGCCGCGCCCGGTCATCAGCGCCATCGCCTCGGACTCCGGCAGCTCCTCGCAGTGCACGAGCTGGTCGAGCAGCGCGTTGATGGTCATCCGGAGCTGCATCTTGAGCTGCTGCAACCGGACCGGCAGGCCGCCGAAGCCGAGGCCGGCCATCAGCTCCTCCGTGTAGACCGCCCAGCCCTCGATGAAGGGCCCCGACTCCGTCAGCGCCCGGACCCGGGTGGGCCCGACGTGGCGGCGGGCGTGGGCGAGCTGGAGGAAGTGCCCCGGCATCGCCTCGTGCACGGTCAGGTTGCGGATCATGTGGTCGTTGTACTCCCGGTAGAACGACTCGACCCGGTGCGCGGGCCACTCCTCCGGGGTGGGCGCGATGCAGTAGAACGTCGGCACGTCCGCCGTCTCCAGCGGGCCGGGCGAGTCGCAGTAGGCGACCGCCACGCCCCGGGCGAAGCGGGGCATCTCCTGGATCACGCACGGGTCGTCGACCAGCGTCACCAGGTCGTGGGCGCGGACGAAGTCGGTCGCCTCGTCCAGGGTCACCGAGGCGAGGTCCACGATCGTGTGGTCGTCCGGGTGCTCGGCGGCCAGCACGTCCAGCGCCCGGCGTACCGTCTCGTCGTCGGCCGGCCCACCGACCAGCTCGACGGCCGCCGCGCGGATCTCCTCGCCCACCCGGTCCAGGTTGGCCCAGGCCCGGCGCTGGATCTCGGCGGCGCCCAGTTCGGTGTCCAGGGTGTGCCAGAGCCGCGCCTCCCAGCGGCGGCGGCCCAGCCGAGGGTCCCGGCCGGGGCCGGCGTCGGCGGCCAGGCCCTGCCGCAGCCAGGCGACGAACTCCTCCAGCGCCGCGATCGCCGCCGAGGCGGCCGGCTCGACCCGGTCGTGCAGGGCGGGGGCCTGCGCGAGCAGGGCCGGCACCTCGTCACGGACCAGCGCCGCCGCGCCGGTGAACTGCCCGACCGCCGTCTCGGCGTGGATGCGCGGCATGTCGCGCAACGTCGCGCGCGCGGTCGCCAGCGCGTCCGGTACGGCGGCCAGCCGCCCGGCGAGGCTCGTCAGCCGGACCTCGACCGGCGCGTACGGGCGGGCGAGCAGCGCGTGCAGCAGCGGCCCGGGATTGTGCCGCAGCGGATCCCACTCGTGCGAACGGATCTCGCTGGACTCGAACAGCTCCCGGTCCACGAACGAGGTGAGCAGCGCGTGGTCGACGCGCTCCTCGACGTCCAGCGCGTCCGGATCGAGCTCGGCGAGCGCGTCCGCGGCCTCCCTGAGCATGGCCTGGTCGGCGGCGACCGCCTCGACGGAGAGGTCCGGCAGCCGGTCGTCGTGCCGGTGGTCCCCGGTGGTGGTCGACAACCCCGGCCGGCTCTCCAGCAACGCGTCGACGATCCGCTCCGCGAGCGGCACAAACGATTCCACTCGCCGACCCTACCGGCGTTCGGCGCTCCTGACAGCGTCCGCGTAGGCGAGGGCGGCGCGGCGCAGGGCCGCCTCCGGCTCCAGGCCCGCCTCGCGGGCCGCCGCGACCGTGGCGAGCAGGCTCGCGCCCAGCCTCGCCTCCGGGTCCACCTGGGACTCCGCCAAAGGCGGCGGTACGGCCAGGCCGGCCCGGCCGGCACGTTCCAGGATCTTGGCGGCCAGGGCGAGGGCGGGCTGGCTCAGCGCGATGCCCTCCAGCACCGAGTCACGCGCCTTCTCGGCCCGCTTGATCCGCTCCCAGCTGGCCTCGATCTCCTCCAGCGTGCCCGCCTCGGCGTCGGCGAAGACGTGCGGGTTGCGCCGGACCATCTTGTCGACCAGATCTCCGGCCACGTCGTCGACGGTCCACCGCCGCGCCTCGGGCAGCTCCTCGGCGAGTCGGGCGTGCAGCACCACCTGGAGCAGCACGTCGCCCAGTTCCTCGCGCAGCGCGTCGGTGTCCCCGGCGCTGATCGCGTCGTACGCCTCGTAGCACTCCTCCAGCAGAAAGCCGGCGAGGCTGCGGTGGGTCTGCGCCCGTTTCCAGGGATCACCGCCCGGGGAGGCCAGCCGGTCCATCACCGCCACCACGTCGAGCAGCCGGGCGCCCGGCGGATCCCAGGAGCCGTACATCAGCTCCAGCTCGGCCAGGCCGGGCTCACGCGCCAGCCGCAGGCCCAGCTCACGGGCCAGCGACTCGTCGCCGGCCGGACCGGCCAGCCACACCGCGACGCCGTGCGCCGCCGCCGCGTCCAGCAACGCCTGCGTCGCCCGGCCGTCGACCACCGTGACCTCGGCGCCCGCCGCGCGCACCGCCGTCGTCAGCTCGCTCTCCGCCCCGGCCAGCACCGGGTGCCGGCGTACGACGTCCCAGGCGGCGGCGGTCAGCAGACCGGCCGGCAGCCGGGGCGAGGTGACGAGCAGGACGATCCGTGCGGGCATGCTCAGCTGTCGGTCCCACCGGCCGCCTGCGGCCCGGCGGGGGCCAGCGGCTCCGGGGTGGAGACGTCGGTGACGCCGTTGGAGCCGGTCTCGCCCAGCGGCACGCTCACCGCCGGCGCGTTGTCGGAGAAGCTCAGGACCGGGAACTCCAGCGGGCGGTAGCGGGGGTTGACCGTCACGTCGTACGCGGTGACCGCCTCGGCCAGCGGCTTGCGGGTGGCCAGCGCGGCGCGCAACTGCTCGCCGTCGAGGCGGGCGGCGGCCTCCTCGTCGGGCATGTCGGCCGGGATGGCACCCGCCCGGCGGCCCGCCGCCACCACGTCCGCCAACTCCTGCGCGGTCGGCTGGGCCTGCGCCACCGGCGGCACCCCCGAGAGGCAGCTGTAGAGCTCGGCGGACCGGCGCACGTAGCCGGTGTCGGGCGTCAGACGGAGCTGCTGGGCGACCTGCTCCGGCGCGACCTGCCCGCGCGGCTGGTAGTTCTTCTCGGCGGAGAGCCGCTCGCAGACCTCGGTCAGCACCAGCATGCTGACGATCTGGCTGCGGCCGGGCAGCTGCGGCGCCTGCGCCGGGGGCTGTCCCTCGGGCGCCTCGGGCTGCCCGGTCGGCGTCGGGTTCTTCGCCCGCACGTCGTCCAGGACCTCGGTGACGGCATCCTCGGTGATCCGCAGGTCGCCGACGTAGGCGGCGACCCCGGGCTCGGTACGGCAACCGGAGAGGGCGACGAGGCCGAGCGCCACGCTGGCGACGGCGACAAGACGGCGAGCACGCATGACGGCCACTCTCTCATGCCGGCCGCGACCCGTGTGACGCCGCCCGCCCGTCCCGCCGGCCGCCCGCCGCCCGTTCGCCGTCCGGCCACCGGAGGTCACGCCCGGTTCGGGGGCGGGTGCGCCCTCGTGAGTCGCGTGTCCCCCGCTCACCCCGCCGCGATGCGCGCCACCGCTCCCCTGGACTGCGCCGCCGGCGACGCGTGTCCTTCGCTCACCGGGCGGCGGCTCCGGCCGTCGCCGGCTCGCCCAGCACATCCTTCAGCAGCTGGGCGCACCACTCCAGCAGGGCCTGGTCGCGCAGCGGCTCGCCGCCCACCCGCCGGGTGCTCGGCCGGGGCACGCTGACCTGGTCGAGCGCGGACTTGTAGACCGAGTCCGGGTGGTAGCGCTTGAGCCGCAGCTGCTTCGAGTCGGGCAGCGGCAACGGGCCGAACCGGATGTGCTTGCCCTGCATCGAGACGTCGGTCAGGCCGTAGCGGCGGGCCAGCAGCCGGAACCGGGCCACCGCGACCAGGTTCTGCACCGGGGCGGGCGGCTCGCCGTAGCGGTCCGTCATCTCGGCGACCACCTCGCGCAGCCGGTCGTCGTCGCGGGCCTCGGCGAGCTTGCGGTACATCTCCAGGCGCAGCCGCTCCACGCCGACGTAGTCGTGCGGCAGGTGCGCGTCGACCGGCAGGTCGACCTTGACCTCGGTCTCCTCCTCCGGGCGCTCGCCCTTGAACGCGGAGACCGCCTCGCCAACCATCCGCACGTACAGGTCGAAGCCGACGCCCTCGATGTGCCCGGACTGCTCGCCGCCCAGCAGGTTGCCGGCTCCCCGGATCTCCAGGTCCTTCATCGCCACGTACATGCCGGCGCCCAGCTCGGTGTGCTGGGCGATGGTGGCCAGCCGCTCGTGGGCGTGCTCGGTGAGCGGCTTCTCCGGCGGGTAGAGGAAGTAGGCGTACGCCCGCTCCCGGCCCCGGCCGACCCGACCCCGGATCTGGTGCAGCTGGGCCAGGCCGAGCAGGTCGGCCCGCTCCACGATCAGGGTGTTGGCGTTCGGGATGTCGATGCCGGACTCCACGATCGTGGTGCAGACCAGGACGTCGAACTCCTTCTCCCAGAAGCCGACCATGACCTTCTCCAGGGCCTCCTCGCCCATCTGGCCGTGGGCCACCGCGACCCGCGCCTCGGGCACCAGCTCCCGGAGCCGGCGGGCCGTCCGGTCGATCGACTCGACCCGGTTGTGCAGGTAGAAGACCTGCCCGTCGCGGAGCAGCTCGCGGTGGATGGAGGCGGCCACCTGCCGCTCGTCGTACGCCCCGACGGAGGTGAGCACCGGGTGTCGCTCCTCGGGCGGGGTGGCGATGGTGGACATCTCGCGGATGCCGGTGATCGCCATCTCCAGGGTGCGCGGGATCGGGGTGGCCGACATGCTCAGCACGTCGACGGAGGCGCGCATCGTCTTCAGGTGCTCCTTGTGCTCGACGCCGAAGCGCTGCTCCTCGTCGACGATGACCAGGCCCAGCGACCTGAACCGGGTGGCCGCCTGGAGCAGCCGGTGGGTGCCGATGACGATGTCGGCGGTGCCCGCCGCGGCCATCTCCAGGGTCTGCTCGGCCTCCTTCGGCGTCTGGAAGCGGGAGAGCTGCCGGATGGTCACCGGGAACTGGCTCATCCGCTCGGCGAAGGTGTTGTAGTGCTGCTGCACCAGCAGCGTGGTGGGGACCAGCACCGCCACCTGCTTGCCGTCCTGCACCGCCTTGAACGCCGCCCGTACCGCGATCTCGGTCTTGCCGTAGCCGACGTCACCGCAGATCAGCCGGTCCATCGGGACGGTCTGCTCCATGTCCCGCTTGACCTCCTCGATGGCGGCGAGCTGGTCGGGCGTCTCCTGCCACGGGAAGGCGTCCTCCAGTTCCCGCTGCCACGGCGTGTCGGGGCCGAAGTTGTGCCCCTTGGACGCCTTGCGGGCGGCGTAGAGCTGGATGAGCTGGGCGGCGATCTCGCGGACCGCCTTGCGGGCCCGGGCCTTGGACTTCTGCCAGTCCGAGCCGCCCATCTTGTGCAGGGCGGGCTGCTCGCCGCCGACGTAGCGGGAGAGCTGGTCGAGCTGGTCGGTGGGGACGAACAGCCGGTCGCCGGGCTGGCCGCGCTTGCTCGGGGCGTACTCGATGACCAGGTACTCCCGGGAGGCTCCGTTGACGGTGCGCTGCACCAGCTCGACGTAGCGGCCGATGCCGTGCTGCTCGTGCACGACGTGGTCGCCGGCCCGCAGCTCCAGCGGGTCGATGGTGTTGCGCCGCCGGCTCGGCATCTTGCGCATGTCGCGGGTGGAGGTGCCCCGCCCACCCGTGACGTCGTTGCCGGTGAGCAGCGCGAACTTCGACGCCTCGTCGACGAACCCGCCGGTCAGGCTGCCACAGGTGACGAGCACCTCGCCGGGGGCGGGCGCGGTCGGCACCTCCTCGGTCAGCCGCGCGCCGAGGCCGGCGTCGCGCAGCACCTCGACCGCCCGCTGGGCGGGGCCGTGCCCCTCGAAGACCAGCGCGACCGACCAGCCCTCGCCGACCCAGCGCGACAGGTCCTCGACCACCCGGGCGGTCTCGCCGTGGTAGAGCGGGGCCGGCTGCGCGGCCAGGGTCACCGCGATCGCGTCGTCGGGGGTGACGTCGTACGCCTCCGGCGCGTCCTCCCAGGGCTGCCGGGCCGGGGCCGCGTCCGCCTCCACCAGGCCGAACGGCGACAGCGTCCACCAGGGCTGGCTGAGCTTCGCCGCGGCGGCGCGGACGTCGGCCAGGGTGCGGAAGGCGGCGGCGCCCAGGTCGATCGGGGCCTGGCCGCCGACCGCCGCGGCGGCCCAGCTGGCCTGGAGGAACTCGTCCGAGGTACGCACCAGGTCGTGCGCCCGGGTACGGATCCGCTCCGGGTCGCAGAGCAGCACGTGGGTGCCGGTCGGCATGACGTCCAGCAGCAGCTCCATCGAGTCGGCGCCGATGAGCGCCGGGGCGAGCGACTCCATCCCCTCCACCGGGATGCCCTCGGCCAGCTTGTCGAGGATCTCGGCCAGCTCGGGGTGCTCCTCGGCGAGTGCGGCGGCCCGCCCGCGTACCGCCGGGGTGAGCAGCAGCTCCCGGCACGGCGGGGCCCAGAGCTGCGGCACCTGCTCGATGGTGCGCTGGTCGGCGACGGCGAAGGTGCGGATCTCCTCCACCTCGTCGCCCCAGAACTCGACCCGCGACGGGTGCTCGTCGGTGGGCGGGAAGACGTCGAGGATGCCGCCGCGCACGGCGAACTCGCCCCGCTTGGTGACCAGGTCGACCCGCGCGTACGCCATGTCGGTCAGCCGGCGGGCGACCTCCTCCAGGTCGGCCTCCGCCCCGGCGGCGAGTTGCACCGGCTCCAGGTCGCCGAGCCCCTTGAGCTGCGGTTGCAGCACCGACCGGACGGGCGCCACGACGACCCGCAGCGGCCCGGTGCGGCCGTGCGCGTCGGCCGAGTCGGGGTGCGCCAGCCGGCGCAGCACGGCCAGCCGCCGGCCGACCGTGTCGGAGCGGGGCGACAGGCGCTCGTGCGGCAGCGTCTCCCAGGACGGGAAGACCGTCACCTGCTCGGGCGGGAGCAGGCTGCCCAGCGCCGCGGCCAGGTCGTCGGCCTCCCGGGTGGTGGCGGTCACGGCGAGCACCGGACGGCCCGCGCCGCCACCCGGCCCGCCGTCGCCGGCCCGGTCGGCCGCGACCGCGGCGACCGCGAAGGGACGCAGGGCGGGCGGCGCGGTGATGTCGAGGCCGTCGACCTGCGCGGCACCGGAGCGCGCCAGGTCACGCGCCCGGGCCAGCCCGGGGTCGGCGAGGGCGGCGGAGAACAGACCGGTGAGCATGTGATCACTTCCAGCGGACGGCACGACGATCACCCCGCGCCCGGTCGGGCGGGGGGTCCACCGGTCGACACTATCTCTCCGACCGGGCGCGGCACCTCCGCGTAGGTTGGATCGCCGACGATCCATGACGGTCATCCGAGGGGGAGAACGAATGCCTCAGGGAATCGGCAGCGACCCGCGTCGTAAGACGACGCCCGCCCGGTGGCGGGTGCTGGGTCACCCGGAGGGAATCCTCATCTACGAGGTGCGGTGCATCGTCGAGAACCACGGCTGGACGGCACCGGCCGCCGAGCTGACCCACAAGATCATCCTCGGGCGGTCGGGGGCGTACCGGCGGCGGCTCAACGGTCGTACGGCGTTCTCGGACGCCACCTCCGTGCTGCTCACCCGGCCGGGCGACGAGATGTCCGTGTCCCACCCGCTGGGCTGCGGTGACACGTACACCTGTCTAGAGGTCGACGCGGCAGTGCTGGCCGAACGCCCGGACGCGGCGCGTTGGTTGGAGGCCGCCGGCTGGGAGGGCACCTCGGACACGCCGCTCGACCTCGCCCACCGGATGCTCGTCGCGGAGTTCCGGCGCGGGCTGGACCAGTTCGAGATGGCGGAGCGGCTGCACCGCTTCCTCGACGGGGTGCTCAACCTGACCGACGCCCGGGCCACGCCGCCCGGGGCGGACCTGGATCGCGCGGTCGGCCGACGGCCCGCCACCCAGGCCGCCCACCGTCGCCTGGCCGACCGGGCCCGCGAGGTGCTCACCGCCGGCGACTTCTCGCTCGGCCTCGACGAGGTCGCCCGCGAGGTGGGCGCGTCCCCGCACCACCTGAGCCGGGTCTTCCACCGGATCACCGGCAGCAGCCTGACCGCCTACCGCAACCGGCTGCGGGTCCGGGCGGTGCTGGACACCCTCGCCGAGGCGGACGGACGACCGCTGCGCGCCGTGGCGGCGGAGCACGGCTTCGCCGACCAGGCCCATCTCACCCGGGTGGTCCGGGACCACGTCGGTCACCCCCCGGCCCACCTGCGCCGCCTCCTCACCCAACCGTGACCGACCGACCGGGCCAAACCGAGCATCGATGTTCAAGACCCGGGCCGCCCGGCGACGGAGGATGGATTCCGTCAGCCGGGATCGAGCCGCCGCAGCGGCCGTCGCGGGGTGCGCGGACCTGTTCGGGGAGGCCCGCAGCTCCACCCGGCTGCGACCTCGGCGACGGCGGGTGCCGTCGCTGCCCCGCCGCAGTGCCGTGCACCCCCCTGTACGGCACTCCGGTGGGCCCGGGGGCAGCCCTGTCGGCGGTCCCCGCCGACGACCGGGCTCCACCTCGGCCGGTGAGGCCCGGATCGGCGCGCGTCACCGCCGGCCGCAACCGCACGCGGGTGCCGTGGCCCGTGTCGGGGATCCGGGACCCGATAACCACACGCAGGTGCCGTGGCCGTGACGGGGATCCGGGACCCGACAACCGCACGCGGGTGCCGTGGCCCGTGTCCGAGGCCCGGGATCCGACCGGGCGTCGCACGAGCAGCCCCAAGGATCTTGACGGGGACGGTCGGCCGTGATCGGCTGCGCTGATGGGCAACCAGTGGCGGGCGCAGTTCGACGCGGAGGTCACCTTCGCCAACGGTGGCGGGCTGCGGACGGACGGTTTCCGGCTGGACATCCCCGGCACCGACATCACCGACGACGACCTGGCGGCGCTGTTCGTCCGGCACCTCGGGCTGCTGATGGTGGCCGAGGTGCGGATCACCAACAGGACACTCGTCCAGGAGCCGCACAAGGGCGGCCGGGGTGTCGCGCCCCGGACCGCCCCCGACGGCGTCACCCGGCGACGGTTGGTCGAGCTGAGCCACGTGGTCACCGACGGCATGACCACCCTGCCCGGCTGGCCGGCGCCACGGATCACCGAGTGGCTGACCCGGGAGGCGTCCCGGGCCAACTACGCCCCCGGCACCGAGTTCCAGGTGGGGCGGATCGACATGATCGCCAACACCGGCACGTACGTCGACACGCCCGCCCACCGCTTCGCCGAGGGCGCCGACCTCGCCGCCACCGGGCTGGACCGCCTCGCCGACCTGCCCGGCGTCGTCGTCCGGGTGCCGGCCGGCACCCGCGCGGTGGACCGCCTGCTGCTGGCGCCGTACGACGTCGCGGGGTGCGCGGTGCTGCTGCACACCGGCTGGTCGGCACACTTCGGCACCGACCGGTACGGCGCGCGGGAGGCGCCGTACCTCACGGGCGACGGTGCCCGGGCGCTGGTGGACGCGGGTGCCGCCCTGGTCGGCATCGACTCGATCAACATCGACGACATGAGCCCGGCGGCTGCCGGCGAGCGCCCGACGCACAGCACGCTGCTGGCCGCCGGCGTCCCGGTCGTGGAGCACCTGACCGGGCTCGACGCGCTGCCTCCGACCGGGTTCCGGTTCACGGCCGCCCCGCCGATGGTGGCCGGCATGGGCACGTTCCCGGTGCGGGCGTTCGCCGTCCTCGACGCCGCCTGACCGGCCCCACCACGGCCCCACCACGGCCGCCCCCGTCCGCCCCCAGTCAGGACGCCGGCAGCCGGGCTCCGGCACTCCGCAGCCGGGCTCCCGCAGCCTGCGGCCGAGCCCCGCACTCCTGGCCGGACTCCCGCAGCCTGCGGCCGGGCTCAGCAGCCTGCGGCCGGGCTCAGCAGCCTGCGGCGGGGCCACGGCAGCCTGCGAACGGGAGCGGATCCGCCCGGCAGGAACGGCGCCAGGTGGCTCGGGGGGCGGTGTCAGGCGGCAGGGCCCGCGACAACACCCCGGGATCGACCTTCGGGTCAGCGCGCGAGCGGGCCGTGACCGCAAGCTGCCGGAATGCCCCGGGTACCGCGCATTCCCAGCGAGTTGGCGTTCCTCCCGTTCTCCGGCAGTCGGGCTGTCGCCGCCGGCCTTGTCACGTGGCGGATGCTTCGTGGGTCGTCCTGGCACCGGCTGCTGCCCGACATCTACGTCCACGTCGACGGCTATCGTGAAAACGACCACCGGATGTGGTGCGACGCCGTTGCCCTGACCGTGCCGGCGGGAGCCGCCATCAGCGGTCTCAGCGCGGCGTTCCTGTGGGGCGTGGACCTCCTTCCGCGCGCCAGCCCGGTCTTCGTCACCCTGCCGGGGGCGGCCCGCCGACGCTCCACCCGACGGGTTTCGGTCGATCAACGGTCGCTCTCCGCCCCGGAGATCACCCGGTTCGCCGGCTTGCCGGTCACCACCGGTGTCCGGACGGCCTTCGACCTCGGGCGCCAGTTGCCCCGGGCGGCGGCGCTGGTCGCGGTGGACGCGCTGCTGCACCGACGGGTGGTCAAGCTTCCCGCGTTGAGCAGCCACCTGGAGGCGCACGGCCGCTGGCCCGGCACAGCCCAGCTGCGTGAGGTGCTCGCGCTGGCCGAGCCGCTGAGCGAGTCCCCGATGGAGACCCGGCTCCGGCTCGTCCTGCACGACGCCGGTCTGCCGCCCCTGGCCGCACAGCATGACGTGTACGGCACCCACGCGCAGCGCGGACGCGTCTTCCTCGGCCGCGTCGACCTCGCCTATCCCCGGTGGCGGGTCGCCATCGAGTACGAGGGTGACCACCACCGGGAGCGCACCCACTTCCAGCGCGATGTGGCCCGGCTCAACGCACTACGCGAGGCCGGCTGGTTGGTGCTGCGCTTCACGGTGGACGACGTACTGCGACACCCTGCCCGAATTGTCCGCCTGGTCACTGGCGCAATCCACGAACGCCGCAACTGATCACGCCCTGTCCATGACGATCAGGACGCCATGGACCCCAAAACGGCCAGGTAACGTCCATGCCGTCATGATCACCGGAGCACTCGCTCCCGAGGCGGCAGGCGCCGCGCGAAGGCGGGGCACAGCCCCGCGCAACACGCGCGAGGCAGAACTCGCGGAGGCCGGTGCGGCGCCGTGGCTGCGCGCCACCGCCGCCGGGTTGGCGCGGGAGAGGGTGGGTCCCGCGCGGGAGGGGCGGTCAGTAGCGGACGGAGATGCGGCGCTCCACGGCGTCCACCCGGACCTCGCCGCCGTACGGGACGATCAGCTGCGGGTCGGTGTGGCCCAGGTCGACGTCGAAGACCACCACCGCGTCCGGGCGGTAGGCGGCGAGCGCCCGGGTGACCGCCTCCCGTTGCGCGCCCGCCCACTCCCGCCGCTGGTCGGGGGTGTGCGGCCGGTCGAAGTCCCACGCCTTCGGGCGGCCGACGAGCACCGCCGGGAAGCCGGCGAGCAGTCCCCGCTCCCCCATGTTGCGCAGCATCCGGAAGACCTCGGTGGCGGAGGGGAGTTCCTCCGAGGTCTCGATCACCAGTACCGACCCGGCCAGTCGACTGGCGGCGGGCACCCGGTCGGCCGCCAGCAGCCAGTGCAGGATCTCCAGGTTGCCGCCCCAGGTGCGCCCCTCGACCACCGTCGTCGGCCCCTGCCAGCGCCAGCCCTCGCCCGGGAACATCTCCGGCTCGTCGGCCAACGCCGCCGGGTCGTGCCAGTCGTTCGGCCGGTCGCCCCACTGCGGGGCCGGGGCCAGGTCGTACCAGCCGGAGGTGAAGAGGGCGGCGCGCAGCGAGTCGAAGGTGAGCGGGTGCGGGCTGCCCGGCCGGCCGAGGTGCACCAGCACCGACCCGCCGTGGTACGACACGACGCCCAGCCGGTACAGGTGGTTGAGGACGTTGGTGTTGTCGGAGTAGCCGAAGTACGGCTTCGGGTTGGCGCGCAGCACGTCGTCGTCCAGGTACGGGGTGACCGTGATCAGGTCGTCCCCGCCCACCGTGGCGAGCACGGCCGTGATCGTGGGGTCGGCGAAGGCGGCGGTCAGGTCGCGGGCCCGGTCGCGAGGGTCGGCGCCGAGCACCCGGGTGGTCGGATACTCCACCGGCTCCAGGCCGAACTCCTCGCGCAGCCGGCGCAGCCCCAGCTCGTACACGTGGGGGAAGAGAGCCGGCAGGCCGGCGGAGGGCGAGACGACCGCGACCCGGTCTCCCGGTCTGGGCTTGGGGGGATAGTTCGGCGAAGCCATGACCGGAAGCTACCGACCGCCTCCACCGGTTTTCCGGTCGTCACGCCCGTCGGGGCCGCTGGTGGGCGGCCTCTACGCTGGCCCCGCCGAGTTGATCGAGAAACCGGAGGCCCGCGTGAGCACCCCTGCCGGACATCCGTCGCAGCCCCATCACGGGGGCCCGCCACCCGGCGGACCGTGGCCGTCGCAGCCCCACCGTGGCGGCCCGCCACCCGGCGGAGGGTGGGGAGGTCCTGCCCCGGCGCCGGTGACCAGGCGCATCCCGGAGGACCAGCCGTTCGTGGTACGGCCCAACGTCGCGAAGCGCGGCCTGCTGATGATGGGGGTGGTGCTGCTGTTCGTCCTCCCGATCGCCTCCTGCGCCGGTCTCGGCATAGTGAACTCGGCGGACCCGCAGATGCGCTCCCAGTCCGTCCTCGGCATCCTCGGCGTGGTGGGGTGCCTGCTGGCCCTGATCGCCCTGCCGCTGGGGATCCAGCTCTGGTTGATCGGCTCCGGCGGGCCGGTGCTGGCGCTCGGCCCGGCGGGGCTCTGGATCCGCACGCGACCGACCCGGGGCCAGGCGATCTGGTTGCCCTGGGAGGGGGTCGCGCAGATCTCCCGCCGCCGGTGGAGTCTGGAGAAGATGCTGGTGGTCAAGCCGCGCGACTCGCGGGTGCTCCAGAACCTCGGGGCGTTCACGGCGCTGGACGGCGCGGCGCTGAGCGCCTTCTACGGCTCCGGGCTGGTCGCCACGCTCAACTTCGCGGACCGGTCCGAGGCGGAGATCATGGCGGCGGTCGCCCACTACAGCGCGGGCCGCTGCCAGCTCGTCTGATCGGCGGGCTCACCGGGCCGTCCCGGGCGCCGCTCCCCCGGCCAGGCTGGGCGCCGCCGGGCGTGCCGAGGTGTGCGCAGCGCCACCCGTTCCGGTCCGCTGGCGGGCGGGCCGGCGCACCGCACCCGCTCCCACCAGCGCGGACGCCACGGGCATCGACTGGCCTTCGAGGAGGAAGCCGTTCCCGCAAGGCGGGCAGATGCAAGGGTCCTCTGCCTAGCGGCGGGGCACGCGGATACGATCCAGGGAGTCGGACAGCGCTGTCCTTCGTACTCGCGTAAGGAGCGCATCGTGACCGACCAGCACGACCACGACGGCCCCGACGCCGCCCTGCGGGCCGACATCCGCCGCCTCGGCACCCTGCTCGGGCAGACCCTCGCCCGCCAGGAGGGCCGGCCGCTGCTCGATCTCGTCGAGGAGATCCGCGCCCAGGTGCGCTCGGACGCCCCCGCCGCCGCGCAGCGCCTCGCCGGCCTGGACGTCACCACCGGCACCAAGCTGGCCCGCGCCTTCTCCACCTACTTCCACCTGGCCAACATCACCGAGCAGGTGCACCGGGGCCGGGAGCTGCGACGGCGCCGGGCGGTGCAGGGCGGCTGGCTGGACCAGGCGGCCAAGATGATCGCCGAGCGCGGGGTGCCGGCCGAGGAGATCGCGGCGGCGGCCCGGCGGCTGGCGGTACGGCCCGTCTTCACCGCCCACCCCACCGAGGCGGCCCGCCGGTCGATCCTGTCCAAGCTGCGCGCCATCGCCGACGAGCTGGACACCGAGACCGCCAACGCGATCCTCTACGGCGCCAGCGACGAGGGCCCGGCCAACCGCCGCCTCGCCGAACTGCTCGACCTGATGTGGCAGACCGACGAGCTGCGGCTGGACCGGCCGGATCCGACGGACGAGGCCCGCAACGCCATCTACTACCTGCGCGACCTGTACGCCGAGGCCGCCCCGCAGGTCCTCGACGACCTCGCCGACACGCTGCGCACCCTCGGCGTGGAGACCTCGCCGACCGCCCGGCCGCTGTCCTTCGGCACCTGGATCGGCGGTGACCGCGACGGCAACCCGTTCGTCACCCCGGCGGTGACCCGCGAGGTGCTGACCATCCAGCACGAGCACGGCATCGCGGCCACCGAGAAGGCGATGGACCACCTCATCGACGAGGTGTCGGTGTCCCGGCGGCTGCGCGGGGTGTCGCTCGACCTCTCCGCCAGCCTCGCCGCCGACCTGGACGCGCTGCCCGAGGTGGCGGCCCGGTTCCGCCGCGTCAACGCCGAGGAGCCCTACCGGCTCAAGGCCCGCTGCGTGAAGGTGAAGCTGGCCAACACCCGGCAGCGGCTGCGCCAGGGCACCGCGCACGTGCCCGGGCGGGACTACCGCGGCTCCGCCGAGCTGATCGCCGACCTGGAGCTGCTGCGCGCCTCGCTGGCCCGCAACGCCGGCCAGCTCACCGCCGTGGGCCGGCTCGCCTCGACCATCCGTACGGTCTCGGCGTTCGGGCTGCACCTGGCGACCATGGACGTGCGGGAGCACGCCGAGGCGCACCACGCGGTGCTCGCCCAGCTCTACGCGGCCGTCGGCGAGGTCTCCGACTATCCGTCGCTGAGCCGGCAGGAGCGGACGAAGCTGCTCGCCGACGAGCTGACCGGTCGCCGGCCGCTCTCCACCGTGGACACCCCGCTGACCGAGGCGACCCGCAAGACGTTCGACGTGTTCGGCACCATCCGCGAGGCGCAGGACCGGTTCGGCATCGAGGTCATCGAGTCGTACATCGTCTCGATGACGCTCGGCGTGGACGACGTGCTCGCCGCCGTGGTGCTGGCCCGCGAGGCCGGCCTGATCGACGTGCACAGCGGCCGGTCCCGGATCGGCTTCGTGCCGCTGCTGGAGACCCCGGCCGAGCTGAACACGGGCGGTGAACTGCTCGACGAGCTGCTCTCGCTGCCGGCGTACCGGGCGCTGGTGGCGGCGCGGGGCGACGTGCAGGAGGTGATGCTGGGCTACTCCGACTCCAACAAGGAGGCCGGCATCACCACCAGCCAGTGGTCGATCCACCGGGCCCAGCGCGCGCTGCGCGACGTGGCCGCCCGGCACGGGGTGCACCTGCGGCTCTTCCACGGCCGCGGCGGCACGGTGGGTCGCGGCGGCGGGCCGACGCACGAGGCGATCCTGGCCCAGCCGTACGGGACGCTGGACGGCGCGATCAAGGTCACCGAGCAGGGCGAGGTCATCTCCGACAAGTACTCGTTGCCGTCGCTGGCGCGGGAGAACCTGGAGCTGACCCTGGCCGCGGTGCTCCAGGCCACCCTGCTGCACACCGCGCCCCGGCAGCCCGCCGAGATGCTGGAACGCTGGGACGCCGCGATGGAGCTGGTCTCCGACTCGGCCTTCCGGTCGTACCGGTCGCTGGTCGAGGATCCGGACCTGCCCGCGTACTTCTGGGCGTCGACGCCCACGGAGCTGCTCGGCGCGCTGAACATCGGCTCCCGGCCGGCGAAGCGGCCGAACACGGGGGCCGGGCTGGCCGGGCTGCGCGCCATCCCGTGGGTGTTCGGCTGGACCCAGACCCGGCAGATCGTGCCAGGCTGGTTCGGGGTCGGTTCCGGCCTGGCCGCGGCCCGGGAGGCCGGGCTCGGGGACGTGCTGGCCGAGATGCACCGCAACTGGCACTTCTTCCGCACGTTCCTGTCGAACGTCGAGATGATGCTCACCAAGACCGACCTGAACATCGCCCGCCGCTACGTCGAGACGCTGGTGCCGAAGAAGCTGCACCCGATCTTCCACAAGATCGAGCAGGAGTACGAGCTGACCAAGCGGGAGGTGCTGGCGGTGACCTCTTCGCCGGCCCTGCTGGAGAGCTCCCCGGTGCTCCAGCGCACGCTGGCCGTCCGCGACACCTACCTGGAGCCGCTGCACCACCTCCAGGTGGCCCTGCTGCGCCAGTACCGGGAGTCCGGGGCGGCCGGCCGGGCGGTGGCCACCGCGCCGGGCGGCCGACGGGCGCCGAGCGACGGTACGGCGCTGGAGCGCGCGCTGCTGACCACTGTCAACGGCATCGCCGCCGGCATGCGCAACACGGGCTGAGATGCGAGGAGGGGCACCTTCCTGACGCTTCCCGCCCAGGAATGGTGCCCTTCACGCAGCACGCGGCAGGCGGCAGGCGGCAGGCGGTCGCGCTGGACGCTACCAGTCGCCGCCGCCGAAGTCACCGCCGAAATCTCCGCCCCCGAAGCCGCCGCCCCCGAAGTCGCCGCCACCGAAGTCACCGCCGCCGAAGTCACCGCCACCGAAGTCGCCGCCCTGCTCGCCGAAGCCGGTGGCGTCGCCGAAGCCCTCCTGGTAGCCGGCCTCGTAGCCGTACCCGGGGTCGCCGAAACCGGGCGAGAAGAGCGCGTCGGCGATCAGCATGCCGCCGAGGACGCCCGCGCCGGCGCCCAGGGCGGTCTTCCACCACGGGGTGGAGTACCAGCCCGCCGGCACCGGCCGGCCCTGGTAGCGCCCGCCCGGGTAGTAGTAGGGGGTGTCCCGGCCGGGCTGCGGGCCGGCCTTGAAGGTCTGCCCCTGCACGTCGACCTGGCGCTCCCGGGTGAGCCGCCCGGCGCCCTGCGCGGCGGCAAGCGGGGGCAGCTCGGGGCCGGGGTCGATGCCGAGCGCCACCCGGGCCGCCCGCACGTAGGTCAACCCCTCCAGCGCGGTCTCCCGGGCCAGGCGGAACTGCTCGACGCTGTGCGCCTGCTCCAGCTGGCTGCCGGCCGCGTTGTAGCGCTCCCCCGCGTCGACGAGCGCCTGGCGTACGGCCGGGTGGTCGCCGTGCAGGTTCATCACCTGGCCGCCGAGCCGCTCGTACCAGCGCTGGGCGTCGGCCCGCGCGTCGGCGAGGCGCCGGGCCTCCCGCGCGTCGCTCTCCCGACGCCACCAGACGAACGCTCCCACCAGCAGCACCACGAGGATGAGCAGGGGCAGAAATCTCATGGTCAGACCGTACCCACGTCGGGCAACCCGTAAGCTTCGGCAAATAACAAGCGGTCGTTTGCGCAAATGATCTTTTGCAATAGGGTGAGGCCATGGCCTCTCCCCCCGTGCCGCCCGGCCCCGACCTCGATCTGGCCTTCGCCGCCCTCGGCGACCCCGTCCGTCGCGCTCTGGTCACCCGTCTCGCGCGCGGCGAGGCCACGGTGAAGGAGCTTGCCGAGCCCTTCGACCTGACCCCGCAGGCGATCTCCCACCACGTGGGGGTCCTTCGGCGGTGCGGCCTGGTCGAGCAGCGGCGCGAGGGCACCAGACGCCCCTGCCGGCTGAGGGTCGACCAGCTGTCGCTGCTCGGCACGTGGATCGACGAGCAGCGCCGCGCCTGGAACGACCGGCTCGACGCCCTCGAGCAGCACCTCACCGACAAGGGAGCGATCCATTGACCACCAGCACCGAGCTCCGCGACGACGAGCTGATCGCCGAGCGTCACCTCCTTGCCGCGCCCGCACGCGTCTGGGCGGCCTTCACCTCGCCGGCGAGCATCGCGGCGTTCTGGGGCGGCTCGCACGCCAGCGTGCCGCCCGGCTCCGTGACCGTCGACCTGCGTCCCGGTGGCGGATTCGAACTGGACACCCGCGCGCCGGGCGGCAGGACCCGCCGGCTCCGGTTCGTCTACGTGAGCGTCGACGCACCGCACGAACTCGTGTTCGACGAGCCCGTCACCGGCCTCCGCACGACCGTCACCGTCCGCCCCGCCGGCGACGGTACGGACCTCACGGTCCACCAGCGCCGGCTGCCGCCTGAGCTGCGGACGGCCCAGGCAGCCGACGGGCTCGCCTCGATCCTCGACGCCCTCGCCGCACACCTTCGGCACTGACAGCCCACCGGAACGGAGAACACCATGACCCGTACGACCCAGCGCGACCTCGTCGCCGAATACTTCGCCGGATTCCGGACGAGCGACCACCCGCGGATCCTCGCGACCCTCACCGACGACGTCGAGTGGGTCATCCACGGTCACCGGACCACCCGCGGCAAGGCGGAGTTCGACGGCGAGATCGAGAATCCGGCGTTCACCGGCAGCCCCGAGCTCGACGTCCAGCGCGTCCACGAGGACGGCCCGGTCGTCGTCACCACCGGCGAGGGGCGCGGCGTCAGCATCGAACACGGACCGTTCCGGTTCGCCTTCAACGATCTCTTCACGTTCCGCGACGGGCTGATCGCCCGCGTCGACTCCTACGTCGTTCCACTGTCCCAGGTGTGACCCGGCGCCGGCTGCGGGCGCGGGTGCCCGGAGCCGGCCGAGCCGCAACGCCCGCCACGCGGCGCGACGGCACGTGCCGTACCCGTCTGGCAAGCTCGGGGGGTGGACTTCTCGACGCTGGCCGTGGTGGTCGTCTGCCTCGCCGTCGGGGGCGCGGCGGGCTGGTACGCCGCCCGGACCCGCTCGGCGACCGAGATCGCCCGGCTGGACGCCACGCTGCGGGCCACCCGGGAGGGCGAGGGCCGGCTGGAACAGTCCATGCGGGCACTGAGCTACGAGGCCACCGCACAGTCCCAGGAGGCGGTGGCGCGTGCCGTCGCCCCGCTGCACGAGACGTTGCGCCGCTACGAGCAGCGCGTCGCCGAGCTGGAGCACGACCGGGTCGACGCGTACGCCGAACTGCGCGAACAGGTCCGCGCCATGAGCACGGTCTCGGGCGAGCTGCGTACCGAGACGAAGCAGCTGGTGGCGGCCCTGCGGGCACCCCAGGTACGCGGGCGCTGGGGCGAGCACCAGCTGCGCCGCATCGTCGAGGCGGCCGGCATGCTGGAGCACTGCGACTTCTCGGAGCAGGTCACCGCCGCCACGGACCACCAGGGCGTCCGCCCCGACCTGGTGGTACGGCTGCACGGCGGCCGTTCGGTGGTGGTGGACGCCAAGGCGCCGTTCGACGCCTATCTGACGGCGATGGAGGCCCGCGACGAGCGGGGCCGCGACGCCCACCTCGACGCCCACGCCAGGCACCTGCGCGCACACGTGGACGCGCTGGCCGCCAAGACCTACTGGGCCGCGTTCGACAGCACGCCCGAGTTCGTGGTGCTCTTCGTGCCGGCCGACCCGTTCCTCGACGTCGCGTTGCAGCGCGACCCGACGCTGCTGGAGCACGCGTTCGCCCGCAACGTGGTGCTGGCGACCCCCGCCACCCTGGTCGCGCTGCTGCGTACGGTCGCCTACTCGTGGCGGCAGGAGGCGCTGGCGCGCAACGCGGTCGCGGTGCACTCGCTGGCCCGGGAGCTCCACGGACGCCTGTCGACGCTGGGTGAGCACGTCGGCAAGCTCGGCGCGTCGCTCGGGGGCGCGGTGACCGCGTACAACCGGGCCGTGGGGTCGCTGGAGGCGCGCGTGCTGGTCAGCGCCCGTAAGCTCGCTGAGCTGGGGGTCTCCGACGAGGAGCTGGCCGCGCCGGCGCAGATCGAGCTGGCGCCCCGTCAGCCGCAGGCCCCTGAGCTGCTCGGAACCGCCGATGCCGGGTCGCCGTCCGGACCGTCGACACTGGACTGACGGCCGATACCTATCACCGCTGGTGTGACAATGGACGGCCACCCATGTCACGAAGTGGTCACAACGAACTCGGCGGTAGTGACAGTGACCAGCGGCAGCACGAAGGATTCGCCTCACGCGTGCCCTGCATCTGAGGGCCCTGTTCTCTGGAGGAAAGAGAACGTGAGCAAACCCCGAAACCTCGGCCGGCGGACCTCCGCCGCGCTGTTCGCGTCGGTCGTGGCGGCCAGCGCCGTGACCGTCGCCGGTGGTGCCGCCACCGCGAGCACCGCACCGACCGCCGCACCCGACGCCTCCCAGGTCACCCCCGTGGAGGCCCTGGGTTCGCACGACGCCAAGCTGCTCGCCGAGGCGGAGGCGAAGAAGGCCCCGACCGTCACGCTGATCGTGGCCACCAAGAAGGGCGAGGCGAAGGACGTCGCCGCCGACCTCAAGAAGCTGGGCGCGGCCGTCACCGAGCGCTACGACAGCATCGGCTACGTCCTGGCCAAGGTCCCTACCTCCAAGGTGGTCAAGGCGGCCACGCTGCCCGGCGTCTCCGCCGTCGACCTCGACGAGACCATCCAGCTGCCCGACCCGACGCCCGAGGTCGCGCCCTCCGGCAAGAAGGCGGCACAGCAGGCGGCGACCCTGCCCGGCCCCGGGGCCGACACCCCGGCCGCCAACCCCTACATGCCGACCAACGAGACCGGCGCGGTCGACTTCGTGGCGGACAACCCCCAGTGGGACGGCCGCGGCGTCACGATCGGCATCATGGACTCCGGTGTGGACCTCGGTCACCCGGCGCTGCAGAAGACCACCACGGGCGAGCGGAAGATCGTCGACTGGGTGACCGCGACGGACCCGTTCGAGGACGCCACCTGGCGCCCGATGCTCACCGAGGTCACCGGTCCGACGTTCACCTCCGGCGGCGCGACCTGGACGGCCCCGGCAGGCACCTACCGGTTCAACCGGTTCAGCGAGTCGATCACCGCTGCCAGTGACCCGGCCGGTGACATCAACCGCGACGGCGACCGGACCGACACGTTCGGCATCCTCTACGACCCGGCCACCCACAACATCTGGGTGGACGTGAACCAGAACAACGACTTCACCGACGACGCCCTGATGCGGCCGTACAAGGAGAAGTTCGACGTCGGGTACTTCGGCACCGACAACCCGGCCACCCCCGTGGTCGAGCGGATCCCGTTCGTGGTCGAGTACCGCGAGGACGTGGACACCACCCCCGTCGGCGGCCCCGGCCTGGTGGACTACGTCAACATCGGCATCGTCGAGAGCACCCACGGCACCCACGTCGCCGGCATCACCGCCGCCAACGACATGCTCGGCAACGGCGCCTTCGACGGTGCCGCGCCCGGTGCCAAGCTGGTCTCCGCCCGCGCCTGCTCGTGGGGCGGCGGCTGCACCTACGCCGCCCTCACCACCGGCATGGCCGACCTGGTCATCAACCGCAAGGTCGACGTGATCAACATGTCGATCGGCGGCCTGCCGGCGCTGAACGACGGCAACAACGCCCGCGCCGAGCTCTACAACAACCTGATCACCACCTACGGCGTGCAGATGTTCATCTCGGCCGGCAACTCCGGTCCGGGCCTGAACACCATCGGTGACCCGTCGGTGGCCGCCAACGTGGTCAGCGTCGCGGCGAGCATCAGCAAGGACACCTGGCTGGCCAACTACGGCTCCGTGGTCAAGAAGAAGAACGCGCTGTTCAACTTCTCCTCCCGCGGCCCGCGCGAGGACGGCGGCGTCAAGCCGAACATCGCCGCCCCCGGTTCGGCCATCTCCACCGCCCCGACCTGGCAGGCCGGCAACCCGGTCCCCGAGGCCGGCTACGCGCTGCCCCCGGGCTACGCGATGCTGAACGGCACCTCGATGGCCTCCCCGCAGGCCGCCGGCGCCGCCGCGCTGCTGCTGTCGGCCGCCAAGGCGACCGACAAGGGCGTCACCCCGGCCGCGCTGCGCCGGGCGCTCTTCACCTCGGCCAAGCCGATCGCCGACGTTCCGACGTACGCCCAGGGCTACGGCATGTTCAACGTGCCGGGCGCGTGGAAGCTGCTGCGCAAGGGCGTGGAGACCCGCTCGTACACCTCCGAGGCCCCGGTCTGCACCGTCCTGTCCGGTCAGCTGAGCACCCCGAACCAGGGCACCGGCGTCTACAACCGTTGCGCCTCCACCGACGGTGGGCAGCGCGTCGGCCAGTCGAAGAGCTACCAGGTCAAGCTGACCCGCACCAGCGGGCCGGCCGGCACCGTGAAGCACAACGTGGGCCTGCGCGGCAACGACGGCACCTTCAAGGCGCCGAAGAGCGTCTCGCTCCCGCTGAACAAGACCGTCACCGTCCAGGTCACCGCCAAGCCGACCACCTCCGGCGCGCACGGCGCGATCATGACGATCGACGACCCGGCCACCTCGGTCATCGACTTCGAGGTGTCCACCGTCGTCGTGGCCTCGAACGACGTGCAGAAGCCGAACTTCGCCTTCTCGGCCGAGGGCTCGGTCGACCGGAACGGCTTCACCTCGTACTTCGTGACGGTTCCGCCGGGCACGGGCGCCCTCCAGGTGAACCTCTCCGGCATCGCCACCGGTTCGCAGACCCGGTTCATCGCCTTCAACCCGTACGGCGTCCCGGTGGAGAGCACGTCCAGCCTCGCCTGCTACACCAACTTCTCCGACGTCAACGCCTGCAAGCCGCAGGAGCGCGACTACCAGAACCCGATCGCCGGGGTCTGGGAGATCGAGGTGGAGTCCCGTCGGACCTCGCCGTCGCTGAACAACCCGTTCCAGCTCACCGTGCGTACGCAGGGTGTCGCGGTCGAGCCGGCCGTGGTCGAGCTGCCGTCGGTCACCGCCGGTGCGGCGACCCCGGTGACCTGGTCGCTGGCCAACACCTTCGGCCCGGTCTCCGTGACCGGCCAGGGTGGCCCGCTCTCCAGCGTCCACGCCGAGCGGCCCACCATCGCCGAGGGCGCGTCGCAGGAGTACATCGTGGAGGTGCCGGCGGGCGCGACCCGCTTCACCGCCCGGATCGGCAACCCGGCCAGCGCCGCGGCCGACCTCGACCTCTACGTCTTCCGTGGCGCCACGGAGGTCGGTCGGAACGCCGACGGTGACTCCGAGGAGTCCGTGACCATCAACAACCCGCCGGCGGGCACCTACCGGGTGGTCGTCGAGGGTTACGCGGTGGACGGGGCCGGTGGCAGCACCGCCTACGACTACCGGGACTCGTTCTCGGCGGCGGCGCTGGGCACCCTCTCGGCGCCCGCCACCCCGCTCAACCTGGCCCACGGCGCCACCGCCACCCTCACCGGCACGGTGACCGCCCAGTCGACCCCGGTCGCCGGTCGGGCGCTCTACGGTGAGCTGGCCGTGGTGACCACCGAGGGCGCGGTCGTCGGCCGCGGCGCCGTCTCCATCGGCACCGTGAACTGATCCGTCCCGCACCGGAACACCGGAGCCCGTCCCCACCAGGGGGCGGGCTCCGCCCGTTGTGCCGGTTCAACCGCGGCGGGCGGTCTCGACCAGGAAGGGCGTGCCCTGCTGGCAGGTCGTGAGCAGGTCGCGCTGGACCCGGCCGGTGACCGTTACCTTCGTGCCCGGCTTCAGCACGTCACGCGGGCCGCCGACCAGCAGGTGGTTGTCGAGCAGCAGGCAGTTGGGCTCGACCCCCGAGGTGACCGTCCCGGTCAGCGTGACGGCGCCGGCCGACGGCTTCGGCGCCCCGCCGGAGGGTCTCGTGGGCAGGGGCAGGGCCGGCCCCGTCGGGTCCACCGGGTCACCGGGGGTCGGCGGGAGTGCGGAGGGGCTCGGATCCGGACTGGGCGGGCTGGTCACCGGCTGCGCTCCCGTCGGGGTCGGGGTGGGGGTGTCGCCGGCCCCGTCCTGACCGCCGCAGGCGCTCAGCGCCACGCAGACGGCCAGCGCGGAGACGGCGAGCCGAAGAGTCCTCATACCCGTTTTCGACGCAGCGGGACCGCGTGTCGTTCCCGCCGGTCAGCCGCGGGCCGCGACGGCGGCCTTCATGTCCCGCTTGAGCTCCTGCGGCAGCGAGAAGGTCAACCGCTCGTTGGCGGTCACCACCTCGTCGACGTCGGTGAAGCCACGCGCGGCGAGGTGGGCGAGGACCTCCTGGACCAGCTCGTCGGGCACGCTGGCGCCCGAGGTCAGGCCGACCGTACGCGCCCCCGCCAGCCACGCGTCGTCGATCTCGTGCGCGAAGTCGACGAGGTGACCGGCGCGCGCACCGGCGTCGAGGGCCACCTCGACGAGGCGTACGGAGTTGGAGGAGTTGGCCGACCCGACGACGATCACCACGTCGCACTCGGGCGCGATCTCCTTGACCACGTGCTGCCGGTTGGAGGTGGCGTAGCAGATGTCGTCGCTGGGCGGCGACTGGAGCATCGGCAGCCGCTTCTTGAGCCGGGCCACCGTCTCCAGCGTCTCGTCCACGGAGAGGGTGGTCTGGGAGAGCCAGACGACCTTGTTCGGGTCCCGGACGGTGACCCGGTCGGCGTCCTCCGGGCCGTCCACGAGCTGGATGTGCTCGGGTGCCTCGCCGGAGGTGCCGATGACCTCCTCGTGCCCCTCGTGACCGATGAGCAGGATGTCGTAGTCCTCGGCGGCGAAACGCTTCGCCTCCTGGTGCACCTTCGTGACCAGCGGGCAGGTCGCGTCGATCGCCCGCAGCGAGCGGCTGCGGGCCTGCTCGTAGACCTCCGGGGCCACCCCGTGCGCGGAGAAGATGACGGTGGCGCCCTGGGGCACCTCCTCGTTCTCCTCCACGAAGATCGCGCCCTGGGCCTCCAGGGTCTGCACCACGTGCTTGTTGTGCACGATCTGCTTGCGTACGTAGATCGGGGCGCCGTAGAGCTTGAGTGCCTCCTCGACGGTCTGCACCGCGCGGTCCACTCCCGCGCAGTAGCCGCGGGGCTTGGCCAGGATCACGCGCTTGCCGGTCCGGGACGTCACTTCAGCCTGAGTCACCCGCCCATCGTACGTGCCGCCTGAGAGGGCGACACGGGACGCGACCGCCATCACGACGCCGGCGCACGCCTGCCAGAATGTCCCATTCGCTGCGCGTACGGCCACCGGTGTCCTCCGCCGGCCCACCACGTCCCGCACCGGGCCAGGGGCGCTCACCAGCTCCTTTCCGGTACGAGAGGACGCGCGTACCCGGCGCGCCGGAGCTGGCCGCCGAGGTGCGCGGGAGTGTCCGGGGCGGGCCGTAGGGTGGGCGGGTGAGCACAGGCGAGGTGGGGCGCAGCACATCCGAGGAGCCGTGGCCGGTCCGGGTGGTCAGCCAGAAGGTCGGCGCCTGGATCGCCCGGCTCGGCTGGGTGTGGGTGGACGGGCAGGTGGCGCAGATCAGCCGCCGGCCGGGCGCCAGCACCGTCTTCCTCACCCTGCGCGACCCGTCGGCCGACCTCAGCCTGACGGTCACCACCAACCGGGACGTCCTGGACGCCGGTGCGCCGGAGCTGCGCGAGGGTGCCCGGGTGGTGCTGCACGCCAAGCCGGAGTTCTACGCCGCCCGGGGCACGCTGAGCCTGCGCGCCGACGAGATCCGGCAGGTCGGCCTCGGTGAGCTGCTGGCCCGGCTGGAGAAGCTCAAGAAGCTGCTCGCGGCCGAGGGGCTGTTCGACCGGGCGCGCAAGCGCCGGCCCCCGTTCCTGCCCAACCGGGTCGGGCTGATCACGGGTCGCGCCTCGGCCGCCGAGCGCGACGTGCTGACCAATGCCCGCCGGCGCTGGCCGGCGGTGGAGTTCCGCACGGTCAACGTGGCCGTGCAGGGGCCGAGCGCGGTCCCGCAGATCGTCGACGCGCTCAAGGTGCTGGACGCCGACCCGACCGTCGACGTGATCGTCATCGCCCGGGGCGGCGGCGGCATCGAGGATCTGCTGCCCTTCTCCGACGAGGCGCTGTGCCGGGCGGTCTTCGCCTGCCGTACGCCGGTGGTCAGCGCGATCGGCCACGAGACCGACGCACCGCTGGTCGACTACGTCGCCGACCTGCGCGCCTCCACGCCGACCGACGCGGCCAAGCGCGTGGTGCCCGACCTCACCGAGGAGGTGCGCGTCATCCGCCAGGCCCGGCACCGCCTCGAACGGGCGGTACGCAACCTGGTGGACCGCGAGTCGCACCGGCTCGACGGGCTGCGCTCGCGGCCGGTGCTGGCCCGACCGCAGGTCATGATCGACCAGCGGGTCGCCGACCTGACCGGGCTGCGTCAGCGGGCCGGGCGCTGCCTCGACCATCGCCTGGCCGCCGCCGACGACGACCTGCGGCACACCCTGGCCCGGCTGCGCGCCCTCTCCCCCGCCGCCACCCTCGACCGGGGCTACGCGATCGTCCAGCGCGCCGACGGCCAGGTCCTCCGCGCCGCGTCCGAGGTCGGCCGGGGCGACCCGCTCCGGGTACGCCTCGCCGAGGGCGAACTGGCCGCGACGGTCGACGGCTGAACGGAAACGGAATCACGATGGCGAGCTGGCCGCGACGGTCGACGCTGAACGGAAGCGGGATCACGATGTGGTGGGATGGCAGCGATGACTGACGAGAAGAAGGACGAAGATCTCAGCTACGAGCAGGCCCGCGCCGAGCTGGCGTCGGTGGTCGAGCGGCTGGAGACCGGCGGCACCACGCTGGAGGAGTCACTGGCGCTCTGGGAGCGCGGTGAGAAGCTGGCCGAGACCTGCCAGCGCTGGCTCGACGGCGCCCGCGCCCGCATCGACGCCACCCGCCAGAACCCCACCCCCTGACGCCCGCCCCGCACCCCACCCCGACGCCGATCATGGAGTTGTGGTGGGCGATACAGGGCGTTCTGCACCTTGTGTCACGCACCACAACTGCATGATCGACGTCGGAACGGGGGCAGAAAACGGGTGGGTCAGTTGAAGAGGTTGTAGAGCTCGGCGGGGGCCTCGACCACCTGGTCCGCCGGGGGCTTCTGGGCGGCGGTGGCGCTGCCGTAGTCCGAGTACGTGATCCGGATGTCCTGCGCCTTGTTCTGGCCGGCGGCCGGGATCTGGATGACCATCTCACTGAGCCGGCCCTGCGGGTCGAGCTTCGCGGTGAACGGCACCGACTTCGCCTGCGCGCCGAGGGCCGTGATCACCGTCGGGTCCACCGAACCCGCCTCGGCCGCCTTCGACACGTCGATGGTGCCGGCGTACGCGCCGTCGCCCGTCTGGCGGACCTCCGTGATGCCCTGCGTCAGCACCTCGCTGCCGGCGGGGTCGACCTTCTCGAAGTCGAAGCCGAGGTTCCGGTTGCCCTTGATCCGGGTCTGGTCCAGGTGCTGGTACTTGCCGAGGTTCAGCTTCTGCACACCCGGCACGCTCTTGGCGGTCGTGCCACCGAGTTCGACCTTGACCCAGCTGTCCGGCTTGTAGTGGACGAGGTCGAGCTTCATGAACAGGTCGTCGGTCGGCTTGCCGATCGTGACCCGCATCTCGGCGCTCTGGGTGGGCTCGTGGACCCGCCCCTCGGCCGTCGAGCCGACGCCGGACATGGTGAACCGGAAGTTGCCGTTGCTGATCTCCCGGGTGGAGGCCAGCAGTGCCTGCTTGGCGTCACCGGAGGCCGGGGCCGCGCTGCCCGAGGCCGCGGGCGTACCGGACGCCGAGACGGTCGGGGAGGCGGACGAGTCCGCCGTCGGGGTCCCGGAGGCGTTGCAGGCGGCCAGACCGGGAGTGAACAGGGCGGCGGCCACCAGGCCGGCGCTCAGGCGTCGAACAGTCATGCGTGTCTCCCACGTGGGTCACCCGACGCACCTGGCGGCGGCCGGAAACCGGGCGACGCACCACGTCGGCTGCGCCGCGCGAACCCCCGTCGGGCCGGTTGCCGGGGCGGCTGGCCCGGGTTCGCCCCACTTCTGTTCCCTGTCGCCGCGTCGCACAATCACCGCGATGTCCGGTTGCCCCGGTCGGGTGACCCGGAACGCGGAAACGGGGCGGCCGGAGCCGCCCCGTTCCCGTGTGCCGCTGTCAGTCCTTGAACATCTCGTACGTCTCGGGGGACGCCTCGACCACCTTGTCCGCCGGCGGCTTCTGGGCGGCGGTGGCGTTGCCGTAGTCCGCGTACGTGACCTTGATGTCGTGCGCCTTGGTCTCACCGGCGGCCGGCACCGAGATCACCAGCTCGGTGAGGCGGCCCTCCGCGTCCAGCTTGGCGGTGAAGGGCAGCGCCTTGGCCTGCGCGCCGAGGGCCTTGACCAGGTCGGCGTCCAGGGTGGCGGCGTCGCCCGCGGCGGACACGTCGAGCTTGCCGGTGTAGCTGCCCTCGGCGGTCTTCTGCACCTCGGTGATGCCCTTGGTCAGCTTCGCGCTGCCAGCCGGGTCGACTTCCTCCATGTAGCGGCTGAGCTCGCCGGCGCCCTTGACCTTGGACTGGTCGAGGTGCTGGTACTTGCCCTTCCACTTCTCCGCGCCCGGGATCATGGCGCCCAGCTCGCCGAGGTCGAGCATCACCCAGCTGTCCGGCTCGATGTAGATCAGCTCCATGCTCATCGACATGCTGCCGGACTCGTCGTCGAACTTCATGCTGAACTGGGCGCTGTTGCTGGGCTTGTGCACCAGGCCCTTGCCGCTCAGCCCGGCACCGGCCAGCGTGAAGGTGAAGTTACCCTTCTCGATCTCCTTGGTGGAGGCGAGCAGCGCCTCCTTCGGGTCGGCAGGCACGGCCGAGGTTACCGAGCCTGCGTCGGCCGGCGTGGGTTCGTCCGACTTGCAGGCAGCCAGGCCGGGAACGAGCAGGGTGGCGGCGAGCACGCCGACGCTCCACCGTCGAATGTTCACAGGTAAGTCCCTCTTCGTGGAACGGTAAGCCCGGCGTGCTTCAGCCGCCGGGCAGTGAGCCGGGGCAGCCTAGCCGATCCGACCGACAACCGGGGGGCCGTTTCCCGGCGGCTACCGGACCGCCCCGGCCAGTTGCCGCAGCTCGTTGTCCCGGGCGTCGCCGACCACGATCACGGTCCGGTTCGGTTCGAGCAGGACCAGTGCCTGCTCGTTGCCCCGGGCCGTATACCGCTGCCAGGTGCGTCCGCCCAGGTCGGTCTGGCCCTGCGGTTGCGCCTCGGCGGTCAGCTCGGTCGGCAGCAGCCGTTCCGGCGGCACGTTGCTCTGCACCAACTGGGCGCCCCGCCCCTCGGGGGTGACATAGCCGAGCCGCAGGTTCGAACCGCCCTCGACGGTCTGGAACTTCGCGCTGACCGTGTGCCATCCGTCACCCAGCTCCGCCGGCTCGCTGACCGGGAAGACGTTGGCGGCCCGCGCCGAGTCGATGGCGGGGGCCGGGTCGACGGTCGTCGGCTGCTCGCCGCCGAGGAACCCCCGGTAGAAGGCGAGCAGCAGGGCGATCGGGACCAGCAGCACGAGCAGCGAGATCGCCATGTCCTTGGGCGAACGTTCCGACTTGCGGGTGTCGACCGCGGGCGGCGGCGCGGGCCGCTCGCCCGTCTCCGTCATGCCGTCGGACAGGGCCACGTCAGCCGCGCCGGCGGGCTCGACCAGCGCCGGCTCCCCCTCGGGTACGGCGGCGTCCCGGGTCGGGGCGACGGGCGGCTGGCCGTCCGGGGGTGTGCGGTCGGCGGGTACGCGATCGGCGGGCTGTGCGGCTTCCACCTCGTCATTCTCGCAGCCGCCCGACCGGCCGTATCCGGGCCATCACCGCCCCGGCCCCGCGCCGGGTGAGCGATCGTGTGAGGATCAGCGACAAAGCCGGCAGCGGCGACGCCGCACCCTGCCGCCCCGCAACGTCGCGAGGAGGAGCCGTCATGACGAACACCAGGACCCGGATCCCGCAGGATCTCGATCGCAACCTCGCCCTCGACCTGGTCCGGGTCACCGAGGCCGCGGCGATGGCCGCCGGTCGCTGGGTCGGCCGGGGCGACAAGGAGGGCGGCGACGGAGCCGCCGTCGACGCGATGCGCAAGCTGATCAACTCGATCCCCATGCGGGGCGTCGTGGTGATCGGCGAGGGTGAGAAGGACAACGCGCCGATGCTCTTCAACGGCGAGCACGTCGGCGACGGCACCGGCGCGGAGGTGGACGTCGCGGTCGACCCGGTCGACGGCACCACGCTGATGAGCAAGGGCATGCCGAACGCGCTGGCGGTGCTCGCCGTCTCCGAGCGGGGGGCGATGTTCGATCCGAGCGCGGTCTTCTACATGGAGAAGCTCGCCGTCGGACCGGCGTACGCCGACGTGGTGGACATCAACGCCGGGGTGGCCGAGAACCTGCGCCGGATCGCCAAGGTCAAGGGCACCGACGTCTCCGAGGTGACGGTCTGCGTGCTGGACCGCAGCCGGCACGACGACCTGGTCACGCAGATCCGCCGCACCGGCGCCGGCATCCGGTTCATCTCCGACGGTGACATCGCCGGCTCCATCGCGGCGGCCCGGGGCGAGTCGGACGTCGACGTGCTGATGGGCATCGGCGGCACTCCCGAGGGCATCATCTCCGCGTGCGCGCTGAAGTGCATGGGCGGGGCGATGCAGGCCAAGCTCTGGCCGCGCGACGCCGAGGAGCGGGAGAAGGCGCTCGCCGCCGGGCACGACCTGGACCGGGTGCTGGGCACCGACGACCTCGTCACCGGCGACAACTGCTTCTTCGTGGCCACCGGCGTCACCTCCGGCGATCTGCTGCGCGGCGTGCGCTACCGCGCCGGCGGCGCGTACACGCAGTCGATCGTCATGCGTTCGAAGAGCGGCACGATCCGGGTGATCGACTCGTACCACCGGTTGGAGAAGCTCGCGCTCTACTCGGCCGTCGACTTCGACGGCCGCCCGCTGGCCGAGCAGGAGTGAGCAGCACCGGGACGCTGGCCACGCCAGCCACGTCTGCGACCCGCCGGATCACCGGTGTGGCTCTCGCGACGCTCTCAGGGCTGGCTGTGGCCGTGCAGTCCCGGATCAACGGCGAGTTGGGCGTACGCCTGGCCGACGGGATCGCCGCCGCGGTGGTCTCGTTCGGCCTCGGCCTGGTGGTGCTGCTGGTGCTGGTCCCCGCCACGCCGGCCGGGCGGCGAGGGCTGGCCGCCCTGCGCGGCGCGCTCACCGACGGCTCGCTGCGACCGTGGCAGTGCCTCGGCGGGACGTGCGGGGCGTTCCTGGTCTCCGCCCAGGGGCTGACCATCGGCACCCTCGGTGTGGCGGTCTTCACGGTCGCGGTGGTCGCGGGCCAGTCCGGCAGCAGCCTGGCGGTGGACCGGGCCGGGGTCGGCCCGGGCGGTTCCCAGCCGGTCACCGGCCGGCGGATGGCCGGGGCGGCGCTCACCGTGGTCGCCGTCCTGCTGGCCGTCGGTGACCGGCTCGGCGACCCGGACACCCTCGGGCTGGCCCTGCTGCCGCTGCTCGCCGGGGTGGCCGTCGCCTGGCAGCAGGCGGTCAACGGCCGGGTACGCATGGCCTCCGGCAGCGCGCTGACCGCCACGCTGGTCAACTTCACCGTCGGCACGGCCGCCCTGCTGGTCGCCTTCGCCGTCGACCTCGCGGTACGCGGATGGCCGACGGGCAGCCCCCCGGCCGAGCCCTGGCTCTACCTGGGCGGGCCGATCGGGATCGTGTTCATCGCGATCGCCGCCGCGATCGTCCGGTTCACCGGCGTGCTGCTGCTGGGCCTGTCCACGATCGCCGGGCAGATCGTCGGCGCCGTACTGCTGGACCTGCTGCTGCCCACGGCGGCCTCCCGCCCGGACGCCGTCACGCTGCTCGGCGCGGCGCTGGCCCTGGTAGCGGTCATGATCGCCGCTGTCGCACCGAGCCGGCCGGCCCGTTGACGGGCGGAGTCGCCGGCGCGGCGACCAACCGGGCCGCCCGCCAGCCCAGCAGCAGTCCCGGCACGGTGGCCGCCACGGCGAGCAGCAGGGCCGTGCCGGAGTACGCGGGCCGGCCGTAGAGCCAGCCCACCAGCGGCAGCGCGGTCAGTGCCAGGGTCAGGGCGGCGGCCAGCAGCACCTCTGCGGTCCACCGCCCACGCGCCCCGCGCAGCCCGACCGGCGTCAGACCGGCCAGCGCCAGCAGGGGTACCAGGACAGCGGCCAGCCCGACGAGACTCAGTTCCTGGACGAACAGCTCGTCCGCCCAGACCTGGGCCAGCAGGACCCAGGCGGCGCCCGTCAGGAGGCCCAGGGGGACGAGACGCCAGCGGGCGGCGCCGGTCCGCCTCCCCGCCCGCGCGCCGGCCACCGCGACCACCGATGCGACCAAGGTGAGGCCCAGGGCCAGGGCCAGCAGCGGGTCGTCCCCCCGGTCCGCCGGGGTGCTGCGGCCGAACGCCGGAGGCCGCCCGCCGAACGGGTACCCGACCGCCGCCTCCCCGCCGAGGAACCCGAGCCGCTCCCAGCTCCCGTCGGGCCGGCGGACGGCGAATCCGTCCCGCCCGTTGGCCACCAGCACCACGTGCCGACCGTCGCCGGTGTCCCGCACGGCCAGCTCCTGCGTGGTCAGCCGCTCGCCGCGCGGTCCCGGGTCCGGGTACTGGCGGCGCAGGACAGCCCGCTGTGCCTCGGTCGCCCCCCAGGCGGGCTGCCAGGTCCGGCCCGCGTCGTCGCTCTGCTCCACCGCGAGCCGGCCGGGGACCACCCGGTAGCAGCGCGTCGGCGTGGCGGTCGAGCAGCCCTGGCTGACCGGGCCGGCCACCGGCCCCTTCGTACCGGCCAACGCCTCGGTCTCGCCCCGGATCGGGTCGCGCCAGGTGAGCCCGTCGTCGCCGCTCAGCCGCCAGGCGGGAGTGTCGTCGAAGACGCGGGTGTCGTAGCCGTACCCGGTGCCGGCGGCCAACTGTCCGTCGAGGACCGTAGCCCGGACGGCGTCGGGATAGTGGACGGCGCTGGTGGCCGCCACCGCCAACGTCGCCGCCGGCAACAGCACCAGCAGCCGGACCAGCCGGGCGGTTCGCCGCCGCACCGGCGCCCGTCGCGCCCGGGACCAGCTCCACCCCGCGAGGACCAGCGCGGGCAGCGCGAGCAGGTCGGTGGGGTCGGCCCGGACCAGCGACGGCCCACTGACGGTGCTCCAGAGCGCCGAGGCGCCGGTGGCGGCGTACCCGCTGGATTTGACTGCGGTGAAGCCGGCGGCCACGAGGCCGAGCCCGAGCCCGGCGGCGACGCGGGCCGGCAGCCGTGGGGCCAGCAGCGTCAGCAGCACGGCGACCAACGGCGGCGCGACGAGCAGGCCGGCGACGTCGCTGAGCTTTCCGGTCACCAGGCCGGGGAACGCCGGCTTGAACAGGTGGTCGTTGACCACGAGCAGGACGAGGGCGGTGACCGTCGCGGGATGACCCAGCCAGGCCAGGGTCGCTGGCGCGCCGTCACGGCGCGGGACCGGATGGCTCATCGGCCCACGATCGCAGCAACCGATCTCGATCCGGCCACGGACGGGGCAGGATCCGGTAGCAACGCTCAGGTGCCGTCGGACGAGTGCCCGGGGAACAGGTGCGCGCTCGGGTCGATGGCCACCGCCGCGTTGTTGACCGCCGTGGCGGCCTCGCCGAAGCCGGTCGCGATCAGCCGTACCTTGCCCGGGTACTCCGTGATGTCGCCCGCCGCGAAGACCCGGGGCAGGTTCGTCGCCATCGCGCTGTCGACCACGATGTGCCGGCGGTCCAGCCGCAGCCCCCACTCGGTCAGCGGCCCCAGGTCGGCGGTGAAGCCGAGGGCGGCCACCACCGTGTCGACGGGCAGCAGCTCCGCCGCGCCGCCGCGTACGGTGATCTCGGCGCCGGTGACCGTGCCGTCGCCGTGCAGCCCGGTCACCTCGGCGTTGACGATGACGCGCACCGGCAGGCCCAGCACCCGGGCGACGGTGGCCGCGTGCGCCCGGAACTTCTCCCGCCGATGCACCAGCGTCACCGAGCGGGCCAGCGGCTGGAGCGTCGACGCCCAGTCGAAGGCGGAGTCGCCGCCGCCGACGATCAGCACGTCCCGGTCGGCCAGCTCGCCCGGCTGCGGTACGAAGTAGACGATCCCGGCGCCGGCGAAGTGCTCCGCCACGGGCAGCGGTCGGGGCGTGAAGCTGCCCAGCCCACCGGTGACGACCACCGCCCCGCAGCGGAGCTGTCCGCCCCCGGCGAGGCCGAGCACCGGCCGCCCGTCGGCGTACGAGAGCTTCTCGGCGCGGGTGCCGAGCAGGTAGCACGGATCGAAGGGAGCCGCCTGGGCGACGAGGTTGGCCACCAGGTCCCGCCCCTTGACCGCCGGGAAGCCGGCCACGTCGTGGATCAGCTTCTCCGGGTACATGGCGGTGATCTGGCCGCCGGGCTCGGGCAGCGCGTCGACCACCGCGACGGAGAGTCCCCGGAACCCGGCGTAGTACGCCGCGAACAGCCCGGCCGGGCCGGCCCCGATCACCGCGACATCGACCTCACGCATGGGCGTACCGTCGCTTTCCGCTCACGGATCAACGCGTGCTGATCCCGACGGTAGGGCCGGCGGCACCCCCGGGCAAGCACGTCCCACCGCGACGCGCGGCACCGGCGCGTCGGCACGGCGCCGACGGGGCGGGTAGGTGTGGCCGCACCGCCGAGCCAGGACGGCCGGCCGCGCGCCGGTCAGGGCATCGTGAGCGTGGACTCCGAGCGGTAGGGACCGCCGAGGTCTCCCCGCCGGCGCCGGAAGATGATCGCGGCGACCACCCCGCCGAGCAGCCCGAACAGGTGGCCCTGCCAGGAGATCCGCTCGTCGGTGGGGAGGATGCCGACCAGCTGCCAGCCGTAGAGCAGGCCGACGAGCAGGAAGACCGCGAAGTTCCACCAGCTCCGTTCGACGATGCCCCGGGTCAGCAGGATGCCCAGGTAGCCGAAGATGACCCCGCTCGCGCCGACCACCACGGAGGTCGACGAGCCGGTGAACCACACGCCCAGCCCGCTGACCAGGATGATGACGAGCGTCGACCAGAGGAAGCGGCGGGCGCCGGCGGCGAGCACGAAGGTGCCGAGCAGGATCAGCGGGATGCTGTTGCTGTAGAGGTGGTCGAAGCCGTGGTGCAGGAACGGCGAGAAGAAGACGCCGTCGAGCCCGTCGATCCGCTTCGGGATGATCCCGGCGGCGGTGTCGAAGCCGGCCGCGAGCCCCTGGTCGAGGGCCTCGATGAGGAAGAGGAACGGCACCACCGCGCACATGGCGACGAAGGCCCGGCCGAGCGCGGCGTAGAACGCCTCGGTGCCGAACCTGTGCGGGTCGCCGCTTGGCGGGTGCAGGGTCACCCGTCAAGAGCTATCAGGTGACGGGCACAGCCGCCACTCCTGCGGCGATCCGTAACCGGAACGACGAGGGCGGGGTGTGTGGACACCCACACACCCCGCCCTCGAAGGTCGGTCTAGTACCAGCCCACGTCCTGCGAGTGGGCCCAGGCCTTGCACGGCGTGCCGTAGCGGCCCTCGATGTAGCCGAGGCCCCACTTGATCTGGGTCGCCGGGTTGGTCTGCCAGTCGTCGGCGACGGAGCCCATCTTGCTGCCGGGCAGCGCCTGCGGGATGCCGTACGCCCCGGACGAGGAGTTGCGGGCCTTGTGGTTCCAGCCGCTCTCCTTGTCCCAGAGCTTGTTCAGGCACGGGAACTGGTCCATCCCGAAGCCCGCCTTCACCATGAGCGCGCAGCCGACCTCGCGGTTGCCGCTGAACTCGGCGCAGGAGGCCGGGATCGGTCCCTCGTACGGCTTGCTCTCGGCGGCCTTCTCGGCCGCGGCCTTGGCGGCGGCCTCGCGGGCCTTCTTCCGCGACGCGGCGGCGGCCTCGGCCTCGCGGGCGCGCTTGGCGGCCTCCTTGGCCGCCGCGGCGGCGCGCAGCTTCGCCTGGTACTCGGCGGCCCGCTGCTTGGCGGACTGCACCTGCTGGGCGGCGTGCCGCTCGCGCTGGTACTCGAATTCGGCCTGCTCGACAGCGACACCGACCTGCGCGGTCAGGCCCTGCTGCTGGGTCTGTCGGTCTTCGCCCAGGTAGACGCCGCCGGCAACGCCCACGGAGAGCAGCGCGACAGCGGCCGTACGGGCGCCGAACCGGCTCCACAGCCGACTCACGAAGTGGTCCCTTCGTCGGGTGCAAGGACACGGCGCGGGGCTGCGCCCCGGGTGGGGCGCGTCTCCGCGTCGCAAGCGCCCCGACCCGGTGGCGGTCGCAGCCGACGTACCCGGGTGGCAGTTGGCGCGTCCTGTGACGAACGATCACCAACGATCTTCTCGGTACGTGGGCGCTCGTTGGACACCATCGCGCACGGTGGGACTGATGGGAAACCAACGGGCACGATTGTGATCTGCGCCACACCAAAAATGCGGACAAACCCCTACATAAGCCTCGTCATTGCGGGATGTCCTCCAGCAGATCCGTCACCATCGCCGCGATCGGCGAGCGCTCCGAACGGCTGAGGGTGACGTGGGCGAAGAGCGGATGGCCCTTCAGCGCCTCGATCACCGCGGTCACGCCGTCGTGCCGCCCGACGCGGAGGTTGTCCCGCTGCGCCACGTCGTGCGTGAGCACCACCCGGGAGCCCTGGCCGATCCGGGAGAGCACCGTCAGCAGCACCCCGCGCTCCAGCGACTGCGCCTCGTCCACGATCACGAAGGCGTCGTGCAGGCTGCGGCCCCGGATGTGCGTCAGCGGCAGCACCTCCAGCAGGCCGCGCGAGGTGACCTCCTCCAACACGTTCTCGTGCACCACCGCGCCGAGGGTGTCGAAGACCGCCTGCGCCCAGGGCGACATCTTCTCCGACTCCGAGCCGGGCAGGTAGCCCAGCTCCTGGCCGCCCACGGCGTAGAGCGGACGGAAGACCACGACCTTCTTGTGCCGGCGGCGCTCCATCACCGCCTCCAGCCCGGCGCAGAGGGCCAGCGCCGACTTCCCGGTGCCGGCCCGCCCGCCCAGCGAGACGATGCCCACCGACTCGTCCAACAGCAGGTCCAGCGCGATCCGCTGTTCGGCCGAGCGGCCGTGCAGCCCGAACGCCTCCCGGTCGCCGCGGACCAGCCGTACGGTCTTGTCGGGCAGCACCCGGCCGAGCGCCGAGCCCCGGGCCGAGTGCAGCACCAGGCCCGTGTGGCACGGCAGCCCGGCGGCGACGTCCAGGTCGAGCGCCTCGCCGGCGTAGAGCCGGCCGATCTGCTCCTCGGCGAGCTCCAGCTCGGCCATCCCGGTCCAGGTGGGGTCGCTGGCCTGGCCGTGCCGGTACTCGTCCGCCCGCAGGCCCACCGAGGCGGCCTTGACCCGCAGCGGCATGTCCTTGCTGACGAGCGTCACCTCCCGCCCCTCGGCGGCGAGGTTCAGCGCCACGGAGAGGATCCGGGCGTCGTTGGAGTCGGTGCGGAACCCCGGCGGCAGCACCCCGTCGTCGGAGTGGTTCAGCTCCACCCGCAGCGTGCCGCCGGATTCGTTGGCGGGCACCGGGCGGTCCAGCCGCCCGTGCCGGACCCGCAGTTCGTCCAGCATGCGCAGGGACTGCCGGGCGAACCAGCCCAGCTCCGGATGGTGGCGCTTGCCCTCCAGTTCGGAGATGACCACGAGGGGCAGGACCACCTCGTGCTCGGCGAAGCGGTGGAAGGCCGCCGGGTCGGACAGGAGCACCGAGGTGTCCAGGACGAACGCCTGGCCGGCTGGTCGGGGCTCCTCGTTGCCGACCGGAGCGACGGACGCGCTGCGGCGGCTCCGGGTGGCGCGGCGGGTCGTGGCAGTCGCGGCCGGGGTCTGGTCGGTCCCGGCGGGCGTACGGCGAGTCGTCACAGGCCTGCTCCGACGGATGGGCATCCGCCACCCGCGTTCCGCCTCCTCCGGTGCCCGGGGACACGGGGTCGGATGCGGAACCCCGTGCGCGAGGTCGCAGATCCGGGCGGACCGGCTGGCCCGGGAGAACCCCGTGCCATGCCTAGACGCTAGCCGCGTCGGACCCCGTGGGCTAGAGGGCGACGGTGGATCTCCGGGGACCGGCGGGTGAACTCGGCCGGCGGCGAAACCGGCCGGGATGCATGCCCCCTGCGCGCATCCCGGCCGGTGGGACCACCGTCACCGGTCTGACGTGGCCCCGACGGTGCGTGTCCGCCGCGGACGACGCACCGCGCTGGTTCCGGTCGACGGGGCCTCGGGCTCCCCGTCGACCGGGGCTCAACCGGTCCGCCGGACCAGGGTGCCGGTCGGGTGCCGCCCGGCGACCGGGGCGACCGGCGCCGTGAACGACGAGCCGGTGTACGTGGTGCCGGGCCGGACCACCGTGCCGGTGACCCGGGCGGCGGTGACCGGCGACGGGCCGGCCAGGGCGGACGCGATGGCGGCCTGGGCGTCGCGGCGACGGCGGTTCCAGGCCCCCCGGTCGCCGTCGAAGTAGCCCTGCCGGTAGCCGAACCGGTAGCCGATGCGGTAGCTGAGCTGGCCGTGCAGCCGCCCGGCCGCGTAGCTCGTGGCACCGAGGACGAGGACGAGGAAGACGGCGAGGAAGGGGCTCATCCGGCGGCTCCGGTGCGCCGCGGGTGCCGGGTCATCGCTCCTCCGGCTCGGTCGGCGTGGGCTCGGCGACCAGGAGCCGGTCGAGGTCGTCGGTGCTGACCTCCTCGACCAGCTCGACGCTGATCCGGCAGCCGTCCAGGACGACCTCGGCCACCGAGGAGCGGCGGATCTCCCCGCCGGCGTCGTACACCCGGACGCTGACCTCGGGGCAGCCGAGGTGGGTACGCCAGGCGTCCCACTCCGTACGGTCGCCGACGCTGAGTGACAGGTAACGGCAGCCCCGGGCGAGGTAGAGCCGCCATGGCGCGCTCAGACCCGTGGCCACCCCCTCCGCGATCAGGCCGAAGGCCTGGGCACGGGTGGCTAGCTCGGTCACCACACCCCCCTCGCGCCGGGGGCGTGACGCATGTGAGCACTCATCGTCTCATGCACGTGACACACCGTAGATTGTCCCATGGACGTGACAGTATCAGCTTTTCGTCTGTTTGCCGGGGCCTCTACGGGCATCTATTCTGCCCAGGTGACGCCCCTCAGAAGCGGTGTCGGGTCAGTTACCGGCACCTCGACAACCACGTCACGTCCGCGTGACACCAGCGTGCCAGGACACCCGGCGGTGGCCGGATGGTCGTACCGTCACCAGGTGACCGAGACGGCCAACGCACGGAAGATCGCCTTCGCCACCTTCGTCCGACGGGCGCTCGACGAGGCCCGGGCCACCCGGGCGTGGAGCGGCACGGAGGTGTCCCGTCGCACCGGCGTCTCCCGGCAGACCATCAACCGCTGGGTCCGGGGCGACTGGGCCAGCGACCCGGAGGCCGAGCGCGTCGTCGCGTTCTGCGAGGGCCTCGGCCTCAGCCCCGCGACCGCCTTCGCGGCCCTGGGCTGGGAGCGGGCGACCACGCCGCGCAACACCGCGACCGCGCCGCCGATGGACCCGGACGTGGAGGCGCTGCTGCGTCGGCTCGTGGACCCCGACGTCTCCGACGCGGAGAAGTTCCACATCCGGGAAACCATCAGATACCTCGCGTATCGCCCCACTCTCCCGGTCGATGTCCGAAAACGAGGGAAACAGGCCGGCTAGTTCCTCAGATGGCGAAAGAACGGCAGGTCAGACTCATTCGTTTCGCTCCGGGGCCGGAACGGGCGCGCTAGCGTCCCTATTCGTACTGCTTGGGCTCGTCGTCGGCGGGGGGACGGGACAAGGCCGAACCCAGCCCTGCGGGACAGAAGGAGGGGTCTGTCCATGACCCTGAAGTGGATGGCAGTCGTGATCGCCGCCGTGTCGCTGACACTGGGCGTGACCGGAAACGTGGTGACCCTGGCGGTCAACGGCGGGCAGCTTCCGCTGCTCGTCAACCTCGTGGCGCTCACCGCCGCCGGCACCGCGGTGATCCTGGCCGTGGTCGCCGAGCTGCACGACCGGCTCAACGACCGGGTCAGCGCCCTGACCGACTTCCTCGTCGGCCGGCTGAAGGAGATCGAGGAGCGCAGCGGCGACCGCAACAGCGGATTCGTCGAGGGTTACCTGCTCAACCACGGCCAGGAGGCCGCCGTCGTGCCGTTCGGCCGGCGGGGACGGGGAGCCGCCGAACGCTGACCGTCAGCCCGCCGCGCACCGACCGCGCACGCCTCCGGGCGCCGGACGGTGGCCACCGCTCGGACGGGGATTGAGCCGCCCCGCCCGGGGTACGCTGTCGCGCGTGCCGCCGTTGAATCTGGGCAACCACCAGCCGAGAACCCCGTTGGACGCCGACCAGGCCTGGCGGACGACCGCCGGAAGGTCGGCCGGGACCGTGCTCTTCTTCGACTTCGACGGCACCCTGGCACCGGTCGACGACGACCCCACCGCCGTGCGCCCCGACCCGAAGGTGCTGGCCGCGATCGAGACGCTCGCCCCGGTCGTCCGGCGGATCGCGATCGTCTCCGCGCGTCCCGTCGAGTTCCTCCGCGACCAACTCGGGGGCCTCGACGGCGTCGACCTGTACGGCCTCTACGGCCTGGAGCACAGCCACTCCGGCGGCGAGACCGTGACGGAGCCGGCGGCCCTGCCCTTTGTGCCCACCATGGCGGAGCTGGCCGACCTGGCGCGGGCCGAGCTGCCCGAGGGCGCGCTGGTGGAGTACAAGCGGCTCTCCGTGGCGCTGCACTGGCGCACCGCGCCGCAGCTCGGTGCGGCCGTGGAGCGGTGGGGCCGGGCCCAGGCCGAGCGGCTCGGGCTCAAGGTCCAGGCCGGGCGGATGGTGCTGGAGCTCAAGCCCCCGGTCGACCGGGACAAGGGCATGGTCATCGACGAGATCGTCCGGGACGCCGAGGGCGCCTGGTACTTCGGCGACGACGTCTCCGACATCAAGGCGTTCGCCGCGCTGCGGGCCCGGGCCGCCGCCGACCCGCACTTCTTCGGCGTCTGCGTCGCGGTCGCCAATCCGGAGACGGGCCGCGAGGTCGCGGAGGCCGCCGACCTGACCCTCGACTCCCCCGCGGCGCTCGGCGACTTCCTCACCGAGGCCACCACGCACCTCACCTGACGCGCTCCGGGCCGGCCGGGGGTCGCGGGGTCGCGTCAGGCGCCGTAGCGGCGTTGGCGGTTGGCGTAGGAGCGCAGGGCGCGCAGGAAGTCGATGTGCCGGAAGTCCGGCCAGTTGAGCTCGCAGAAGTAGAACTCCGAGTGCGCCGACTGCCACAGCATGAACCCGGAGAGGCGCTGCTCGCCGCTGGTGCGGATGACCAGGTCGGGGTCGGGCTGGCCCCGGGTGTAGAGGTGCTCGGCGATGTGCTCGACGTCCAGCACCTCGGCCAGTTCCTCGAGGGTGCCGCCCGAGGCGGCGTACTCCAGCAGCAGCGACCGCACCGCGTCGGTGATCTCCCGCCGGCCGCCGTAGCCGACCGCGATGTTGACCTCGGCCCCGCCGCGGCGGTCCCGGGTGCGCTCCTCGGCGGCCTTCAGCGCGGCGGCGGTCGAGGCCGGGAGCAGGTCGAGCGCGCCGACCATCCGCAGCCGCCAGGGATTGCCCTCCTCGGCCAGCTCGACCACCAGGTCCTCGATGATCTGGAGCAGCGGGTCGAGTTCCTTGGCCGGTCGGCGCAGGTTGTCGGTGGCGAGGAGGTAGAGGGTCACGTGCCCGATGCCGGCCTGGTTGCACCAGCCCAGCATGTGCTTGATCTTGACAGCGCCCATCCGGTGCCCGTCGTTCGGGTCGACGTAGCCCATCTCCCGGGCCCACCTGCGGTTGCCGTCGCACATCACGCCGACGTGCCGGGGCACCGGCTTGCCCGCGAGCTTCGCCGTGAGGCGACGCTCGTACACCGAGTAGATCAGGTCCCGCAGAGTCATCACCTTGCAGCGTAGCGACCTGTCCGCCGGTTCACCGCCTCGGAATGCGCTCCCGCGCCGACAGACCGATGCCGATCATGCCGAGGGTGCGCACGTCGAGCCGTCCGTCGCCCAATCCCAGCTCGACCACCGTCCGGTAGACGCGGTCGTCGCGCCGCGCCGCGCGGACCGCGGCGTCGACCACCTGGCGGTGCCGGGCCAGCCAGGCCGCCAGCGAGCTGTGCCGCAGGTGGGTGCCGAGGCGTCGGCGCAGCGCCGCCGCGTACCGCCGGGCGGCCCGCTCGGGCGTGCCGGCGGCGGCCGCCCCGGCGAGCGCGCCGGAGAGCAGCGCGTAGAAGATGCCCTCGCCGGTGAACGGATTGATCAGCGAGAGCGCGTCGCCGGCGAGCACCAGCCGGCCGCGCCCGGGGGCGGGACGGTGCGTCGACAGCGGCAGGTGGTGGGCCCGCAGGTCGGTCACCGCCGCCGGGTCCGTGCCGGGCAGCAGCGCGGCGAGCCGGTCGAGCAGGTGCGCCCGGGTCAGCGGCTCACCCCGCAGCACCTCCCCGTACCCGACGTTCGCCCGGCCGTCCCCGATCGGAAACGACCAGGCGTACGCCGGCCAGCGCGGCGCCGAGGTGACGATGAGCTGCTCGGGCGGGCCGGGCAGTGCCGGGGCGTACCCCCGGATGGCGAGCGCCAGGTGCCGGTCGGGATTCGGTCGGTGCCCGAGCGCCCGCCGGACCACGGACCCGGCGCCGTCCGCGCCGACCACGGCCCGCGCCGCCAGCCCGCCGTCGAGCACCACCCGGTCGGCCCGGACGTCGACGTGCCGCACCGCGTGCCGGCGCAGCCGCGCGCCGGCCGCGACCGCCGCCGCCACCAGCCGGGCGTCGAAGACCTTCCGGGGCACGGTGTACGCCGGCCGGGGCAGCGCCCGGGCCACGGTCCCGCCGCCCGGGCCGACCAGTCGCAGCGCCGGCAGCGGCGCGTAACCGGCCACCGCGTCGGACACCCCGAGCTCGCCCAGCACGTCCAGCGCGTGCGCGGCGATGCCGTCCCCGCACGCCTTGTCCCGGGGGAAGTCCGAGCGGTCCAGCAGCAGCACGCTCGCCCCCGCCCGCCGGGCCGCCAGCGCGGCGGCCGCCCCGGCCGGACCCGCGCCGACCACCACCACGTCGAACTCGTCGCCCACGGACTCGTCGCCCACGCGTCACCTCCCACCGCCGGTCCGGCTCCCTGCGGCCATCCTGCCGCCGGAGACGCCCGGCGCGACGAAACCCGCCCGGCACGTCAACAAGGACCACGAACTCACCGCCGTCCTCCCGGGTCCTTCCCGAAGCCCTCGTGGGGCCCTCCCGGTGTCCTCCCGGGGCCCTCCCGGAGCCCTCGCTCGGACCGCCCGGGCGGATGGGGAACGAGCCCATGGCCATGCTCGGGGTGGCGTGTTACGCCGGGCGGGTGGCGCGTTCGGCGCGGGTGGCGCGCCGGAGGCCGTAGAGCGTCAGCACGGCGGCGGCCACCAGCGGGCCACCGTCGCGGACCAGCCCGTCCGGGCCGAGCAGCCACCAGCACAACGGCAGGTCGACGGCGAGCACGATCGCGGTGACGGCCACCAGCAGCGTGCGCGCCCAGCGCTTGCCGCGCATGAGGAAGGCGGTGCAGAAGAGCACCGCGTAGCTGGTCACGATCCCGGCGACGAACCAGAACAGCACGGCGGGTACGGCGGTCAGCCGGTCGTCCAGGACCGCGCCGGCGGCGACCAGGGCCGGGACCAGCATGAGCGGGCTGTAGGTGAACGCCGCGACCCGGCTGGTGAGCAGCCAACCGTTGACCTCCGGCCGGCGGGGCGGGGTCTCCCGCCAGGAGATGCCCTCGCGGTCGATGACCAGCCGGGGCCGGTGACGGACCAGGTGCCCGGCGACGGCTGGTGAGCGGTAGAGCAGCCAGACCACGGCGGCGCAGAGCACGGTGAGCAGGGCGAAGCCGAGCAGTCCCGGCAGCGGCGGCACCCCCTGCCGGGGCACGATCAGCCGACCGACCGCGAAGACCGTGGTCACCGCCAGGATCAGCCCGAACGGCCGGGCCGCCGTCCGGCCCCGGCGGACGTGCCCGATCAGCAGCAGGAAGCCGAACGACCGGAGCATCGCCCAGCCGGTCCGCACCGCCAGCCCGAAGCCCTGCTCCGGGGCGTACCACCAGTTGAGCAGCTCGACCACGACGGTGGCCGCCGCGGTCAGCGCGAGCAGGGTGGTCAGCGTCCGGACGGCGGACGGCCGCCGGACCTCGGTCGCGGCGGCCGTCCTCATGGGATCTGATGATGCCCGGTCGGGGCGTCAATCACACCTGCCCTCAGCGCTGCGGCGCCGCGTCGAGCCGGGCCCGCAGCGCGTCCAGCTCGGCCCAGAGCACGCCCGGCAGCTTGTCGCCGAACTTCTCGAACCACTCGGTGACCAGCGGAAGCTCCTTGCGCCACTCCTCCGCGTCGACCTTCAGCGCGATCCGGACGTCCTCCGGGGTCATGTCCAGGCCCTCGACGTCGAGCGCGTCCTGGGCCGGGACCATGCCGATCGGGGTCTCGACGCCCTCGGCGCGCCCCTCGATCCGCTCGATGATCCACTTCAGTACGCGCGAGTTCTCGCCGAAGCCCGGCCAGAGGAAGTTGCCCTCCGGGTCCTTGCGGAACCAGTTGACGTAGTAGATCTTCGGCAGCTTGGACTCGTCGCCGTCGGCGCCCTTGCCCATCTCGATCCAGTGCCGGAAGTAGTCGCCGGCGTGGTAGCCGATGAACGGCAGCATCGCCATCGGGTCGCGCCGGACGACGCCCACGGCACCGGAGGCGGCGGCGGTGGTCTCCGAGGAGAGCGTCGCGCCCATGTAGACGCCGTGCACCCAGTCGCGGGCCTCGGTCACGAGCGGGATGGTGTCCCGGCGGCGACCGCCGAAGAGGATCGCGTCGATCGGCACGCCGTTCGGGTCGTAGTAGTCCTCGGCGAGGATCGGGCACTGGGTGATCGGGGTGCAGAAGCGGCTGTTCGCGTGCGAGGAGAGGCTGTCGCTCTCCGGCGTCCAGTCGTTGCCCTTCCAGTCGACCAGGTGCGCCGGCGGCTCGCCCATGCCCTCCCACCAGATGTCCCCGTCGTCGGTCAGGGCGACGTTGGTGAAGACGGAGTTGCCGCGGTCCAGCGTCCGCATCGCGTTGGCGTTGGTCTTCCAGTCGGTGCCCGGAGCGACACCGAAGAGGCCGTACTCGGGGTTGACGGCGTAGAGGCGGCCGTCGGGGCCGAAGCGCATCCAGGCGATGTCGTCGCCGATGGTCTCGACCTTCCAGCCCGGGATGGTGGGCTCCAGCATGGCCAGGTTGGTCTTGCCGCAGGCCGACGGGAAGGCGCCGGCGATGTGGTAGACCTTCCCCTCCGGAGAGGTGATCTTGAGGATGAGCATGTGCTCGGCGAGCCAGCCCTCGTCGCGGCCCATCACGCTGGCGATCCGCAGCGAGTAGCACTTCTTGCCGAGCAGCGAGTTGCCGCCGTAACCGGAGCCGAAGGACCAGATCTCCCGGGTCTCGGGGAAGTGCGAGATGTACTTCGTCTCGTTGCACGGCCAGGCCACGTCCTGCTGGCCGGGGGCGAGCGGGGCACCGATGGAGTGCAGCGCGTGGACGAAGTCCGCGTCGTCGCCCATGGCCTCGAGGACCTTCGCGCCCATCCGGGTCATGATGCGCATGGAGGCCACCACGTACGGGCTGTCGGTGATCTCGACGCCGAACATGGGGCTCTCGGCCTCGACCGGGCCCATGCAGAACGGAATGACGTACATCGTGCGCCCGCGCATGCAGCCGCGGTACAGCTCCGTCATCGTCCGCTTCATCTCGGCCGGCGCCATCCAGTTGTTGGTGGGGCCGGCGTCCGCCTCGTCGACGGAGCAGATGAAGGTGCGCTCCTCGACCCGGGCGACGTCCGTCGGGTCGGTGCGCGCGTAGAAGGAGTTGGGCTTCTTCTCGGGGTTCAGCCGGATCAGGGTGCCGGCCTCGACCAGCTCGTCGGTGAGGCGACGCCACTCCTCGTCGGACCCGTCCACCCAGACGACACGGTCGGGGGTGGTCAGTTCAGCGACCTCACGGACCCAAGCGAGCAGTTTGGGGTGGGACGTCGGGGCCTGATCGATACCCCGAACGGTAGCCGGAGCAACCATGACACATCTCCTTGGTGGTCGACGCTGACCGGTCTATGGGATGCACGAGTCTTGACGGCGCTGTGCGTCCTAAACGGCGCGGTGCGTCGCCCTTCGTGGAAACCTGGGATTGGCCTCAGCGTAAACCGGGCGAGGTCACCAGTCAGTGGGACTGGTTGTGAAGAACTGCACAAGCTGCGGTCACGCTGCGGCATCGCGAGCTAATACCCGCTTTCACGCGCAGTTTCACGCAAATGCTTGTGGGAACACTCACGGCCCCGGCCGGGCACGCTCCCGTCGGCGGAACCCGCGAATCGGCCCGCGCCGTCGCCGATCTCGTTACGCTCTGTCCACAGACGCCCACCCGTACGGTCGGTCCGCCGTTGCTACCCGTGCGAGCTGTCCACAGCCGGTACGCTCGCGTCGTGGCCGCCACGATGACCGGGGAGCCAGGCTCCCGGCAGACCCGCACGGGTCTGCTCCGTTCGCTGGTGGACCGCTTCGGCCACCTCGTCCGCGAGCTGAGCAAGTTCGCCACCGTGGGCGGGGTCGCCTTCCTGATCGACTTCGCGCTCTTCAACTACCTGACGAGCGTGCGGGGCGTCGAGCAGGTCACCGCGAAGACCATCTCGACGGTGATCGCGGCGACCGTGGCGTTCATCGGCAACCGGTTCTGGACGTGGCGGCACCGCAAGCGCTCCAACCCGGCCCGCGAGTACGCGCTGTTCTTCTTCTTCAACGGCGTCGGCCTGGGGATCGCCGTGGCCTGCCTGGCGATCAGCCGCTACGGCCTGGGCAGCATCTGGCCGCAGGTGTTCCAGACGCCGCTGGCCGACAACATCGCCAGCTTCATCGTCGGGACGGGGCTCGGGACGCTGTTCCGGTTCTGGTCCTACCGACGGTTCGTCTTCGTCGAAGCGGGAACCCCCACCGTTCCGGAAGAGAAGCACGACCGAGACCACCGGGCGTGACCTACCGCCCACCCCGTCCCGGCCGGAGCCTGCCGGCCCCCGCCCACTGCCCTAAGGTGTTCCGCATGCGTCTTGTCCGTCTGCTGCCTGAGCGCTGGCAGAAGTTCATCCACGAGGCGCTCAAGTTCGGAATCGTCGGCGGCGTCAACACCGTAATCAATTACGCCGTGTTCAACGTGCTCGCACTGACCGTTTTCGTCGATGGTCAACTGAAGGCGACGGTCATCGCGACTGTGGTGGCGACGATCACGTCATATCTAATGAATCGTCACTGGACGTACCGTGATCGCCCGAAAGCGGCGATGCAGCGTGAATACGTCCTCTTTTTCCTGTTCAACGGGGCCGGCCTGCTCATCGAGCTGGGTGTTCTGGCTGCCGCCAAGTACGGGCTGGGCCTGACCAGCCTGCTGGCACTCAACGTGGCCAAGACCGGTGGCGTGCTGCTCGCGACGCTGTTCCGCTTCTGGTCCTACCGGACGTTCGTCTTCCAACCCGCCCCGGCCCACGCGGCCGACACCTGGCACAGCATCCCGCGCGACGAGTGGGACACCATGGCCGAGATGGATCCGGTGGCCGAGCTGGCCGAGTCGATCTCCGAGCTGGAGGAGGCCGAACCACCACCGGGCACCGCGCCGCGCCCCGCACACGTCGTGCTGGGGCAGAAGAACCCCGCGCCGGCGGCGGGCCCCGGAGCCCCGGTCCAGGGGCGCCCCGCCCGGCTCGACGCCGGCCTGGGCCGCTCCCTCGACCGGGAACTGGAGGCGGAACTGGCCGCCGAGCTACAGGCCAGCACCCGCCGCCCGCCGCGCCGCTGAGCCGGAGGCCCGGCGCCCGCTGAGCCCGGACCGTCAGGTGGTGGGGTCGCGCAGCGGCTTGCCGTCGTGCAGGTCCGCCAGGATCTCGCGCATCTCGCCGTCGCCCAGGGAGTGCTTGTCGTGGTGGGCCTCCACCAGCTCGTAGAGCTTGGTCTGCACCTGGCCGACCCTCGGCACGTCGTGCAGGACGGACTGGCCCCGCTCGCCGGCGGACTCGATGGTCAGAGTTCCGCAGCCGAGCAGGCGCTCCACGAACTTCTGGTTCATCGCGTGGTCGTTGACCCGGGTCAGCGGGATGTCCCGCCGGTCGCGCGAGAGCACCCCCTGCTGGAGCAGCACCCGCTCGTTCGTGAAGAGGTAGTGGGTGGTCCGCCAGACCAGGAACGGCCAGAGCGCCAGCCACAGCACCGCCAGCAGTGCCAGGCCACCGATGACGGCGAGCGCGATCGAGCCGCCCCCTCCGGACGGCAGCAGGAGCACGCCGGCCACCACCGCCGCGACGGCGAGCACGAGCACCGCGACCGGCCGGATCAGCGCCTTCCAGTGCGGGTGCAGGTGCAGTACGACGTGCTCGTCCTCGGTGAGCACGTCTTCCGGGAATGCCACACGAACCTCCTCGCGTCCACGATGTCGGCGATGACGCTAGCGGCTCCCGCCGTCCGGCCGCCTCCGCCACAAGGGCCGTGTCGCGGGAACCTCTGCGCCGAGCTACCGCACGTGCAGGACGTCCCCGGCGGCCACCCGGTGCTCGCCGTCCGGCGCCCGCACCACCAGCCGCCCGTCGAGGTCGATCCCGGTGGCCTGGCCGGCCAGCTCACCGCCGCCGGGCAGCAGCACCCGGACCTGCCGGCCGATCGTGTCGCACGAGCGCAGGTACGCCTCGTGCAGCCCGCACTCCCGCACGTCGGCGCCGCTCGCGCGCCACTGGTCGTACCAGTCGGCGAGCGCGCGCAGCAGGGCCCGCAGCAGCGGATCCCGGTCGGTGGCGGACGCGCCGGCCAGTTGCAGCGAGGTGGCCGGCAGCCCGCCCGGGTTCTCCGGCAACTCGTGGGCGCGCAACGTCACGTTCAGGCCGATGCCGAGCACGATGGCCGGTGGCTCTCCCGGTTCGGTCGCCGGCACCGCCTCGGCCAGGATCCCCCCACACTTGCGGCCGTCGACGAGCAGGTCGTTCGGCCACTTCAGGCCCGCGTCCAGCTCGGCCAGCCGGGTCACCGCCTCGACGAGCGCGACGCCGGCGAGCAACGGCAGCCAGCCGTACCCGGCGGGGGACACCGGCGGCCAGCCGCGCTCCTCGCCGGCCTCGCCGGGCCGCAGCAGCACGCTGGTCGCGATGCCCGCCCGGGGCGGCGACTGCCAGACCCGCCCGCGCCGGCCACGCCCGGCGGTCTGCCGCTCAGCCACCACGACGAGGCCCTCCGGCTCGCCGGCCCGGGCCGCCTCGACGACGTCCGCGTTCGTGGAGCCGGTCTCGACACGCAGCTCCAGCCGGGCCCACGGGCCGTGCGGGGCAACCAGCGCGCGCCCCAGCCGCGCCGCCGACAGCGGCGGGCGGTCCAGATCGGTGTACGGCGAACCCGGCATACCGTCAGCCTACGGTCCGCCCGGCGGGCGGCCCGCGGGCGTCGCGGCACCCGGCTGAGGCGAACTGCACAGCGGCGACGGCCTGAACCATCGTTATATTCCCAGAGTGACTACCGAGACCGGGATCAACATCCACAGCACCGCGGGCAAGCTGGCCGACCTGGAGCGGCGGGTCGACGAGGCGGTGCACGCCGGGTCGGCGCGCGCGGTCGAGAAGCAGCACGCGAGGGGCAAGAAGACCGCCCGCGAGCGGATCGAGATGCTGCTCGACGAGGGTTCGTTCGTCGAGCTGGACGAGCTGGCCCGGCACCGGTCGACCAACTTCGGGCTGGCGAAGACCCGCCCGTACGGCGACGGCGTCATCACCGGCTACGGCACCATCGACGGCCGGCAGGTCTGCGTCTTCGCCCAGGACTTCACCGTCTTCGGCGGCTCCCTCGGCGAGGTCTTCGGCGAGAAGATCGTCAAGGTGATGGACCTGGCCATGAAGATCGGCTGCCCGGTCATCGGCATCAACGACTCCGGGGGCGCGCGCATCCAGGAGGGCGTCGCCTCGCTCGGCCTCTACGGCGAGATCTTCTTCCGCAACGTCCGGGCCAGCGGGGTCATCCCGCAGATCTCCCTGATCATGGGCCCGTGCGCCGGCGGCGCGGTCTACTCCCCGGCGGTCACCGACTTCACCGTGATGGTCGACCAGACCTCGCACATGTTCATCACCGGCCCGGACGTCATCAAGACGGTCACCGGCGAGGACGTGGGGATGGAGGAGCTGGGCGGCGCCCGTACGCACAACTCGCGCAGCGGCAACGCGCACTACCTCGCCACGGACGAGCAGGACGCGATCGACTACGTCAAGGCGCTGCTGTCGTACCTGCCGTCGAACAACCTGGACGAGCCGGTGGTCTTCGACGCCCCCGCCGACACCGACGTGACCGACGCCGACCGGGAGCTGGACACCCTGATCCCCGACTCGGCCAACCAGCCGTACGACATGCACCGGGTGATCGAGCACGTCCTCGACGACGGCGAGTTCCTGGAGGTCCAGCCGCTCTACGCGCAGAACATGGTCGTCGGCTACGGCCGGGTCGAGGGCCGGCCGGTGGGCGTGGTCGCCAACCAGCCGATGCACTTCGCGGGCACCCTGGACATCGCCGCCTCGGAGAAGGCCGCCCGGTTCGTACGCACCTGCGACGCGTTCAACATCCCCGTGCTGACCTTCGTGGACGTCCCCGGCTTCCTGCCCGGCACCGGCCAGGAGTGGGACGGCATCATCCGCCGGGGCGCGAAGCTCATCTACGCGTACGCCGAGGCCACCGTCCCCAAGGTCACCGTGATCACCCGCAAGGCCTACGGCGGGGCGTACGACGTGATGGGCTCCAAGCACCTCGGCGCGGACCTGAACTTCGCCTGGCCCACCGCCCAGATCGCGGTGATGGGCGCGCAGGGCGCGGTGAACATCCTCTACCGCTCCGACCTGGCCGCCGCCGAGGATCCGGCAGCCGTACGGGCCGAGAAGATCGCCGAGTACGAGGACACCCTCGCCAACCCGTACATCGCCGCCGAGCGCGGTTACGTGGACAGCGTCATCCCGCCGCACGAGACGCGTACCCAGATCGTCCGCGCGCTGCGGGTGCTGCGTACCAAGCGCGAGACCCTGCCCCCGAAGAAGCACGGCAACATCCCGCTCTGACGCCCGTCCGGGCGGGATCCGGCGGCGGTCAGCAGGCCGGGTTGGCGGCGACGCACATGCGCTGCGCGGCCATCCTGGCGAGACGCACCAACTCGGCCTCGCTGGCCGGTTCCAGCATCAGCACGCTCAGCAGGTCACCGACCCGCACCACCACGGTCGTGTCCGGTCCCGACCGGACCTGCCCGTCGGCCTGGCCGAGGGTCGCGGAGACGGAGTGGCGCAGCAGGAGGGACTCGTCGCCGGCGAAGTCCCGCCTCGGCACGTCCCAGTGGTGCACGTCGTCGACATCGACGGACTCGTCGCCCCAGTGGACCGACCGCGTCTCCCGCCACTCCCGGCAGGCGGCGAGCTGCCCGCGCAACGCCTCGAAGAACCGCGTGGCCCCGTCGTCCCGCATCCGGTGCAGGTCCTGGACGAGCAGGACGTCCCCGAGCCGCCCCCCGCCGGACGCCGGACGCAGCACCGTCTGGGAGCGGCTGATCCAGCTCTCCGGCGCCCGCGTGGCACTGCCGCGCCCGGTGGTGCACCTGCTCAGGCCCACGTCGACGGTCCCGCCCAGGCCCGCCTCGCTGAGGTGCAGTCCCGCCCGCGCCGCCAGGTCGTCCTGATGCAGCAGGGCCGCCGGTGGGATCTCGACCCGGGTCACCGGTGCCGCCGGCCGCGGCGGGGACGCCGCCGGGGACACCCCTCGCTGCCCGGCCCGGTCCCCGACCACCACGGCGGAGGCGGAGACGACGGCGAGCACCGCGACCGCGGCCAGCATGGACGTACGCCTGCTGCGCCGGCGGGCCCGGGCGCGGATCTCCGCCGGCTCCAACCAGCGGACGTCGTGCAGGTCCCGGTGCACCTGCTCGACGAAGATCATCTCGTCACGCATCGGCGGCCTCCTCGAGGTCAGAGACGGCGAGCAGCCCGGCGAGCGCGGCGCGCCCCCGGGAGAGTCGGGCCTTGACCGTGCCGACCGGGGCGGCCGTCTGCCGGGCCACCTCCGCGACCGGCATGCCGACCAGGTAGTAGAGGGCGATGGCGGTGCGCTGCTCCTCGGGCAGCCGGCGCAGGGCGGTGACCACCTCGACGGTGGCGGTGTCCGGGCCGGGCACGCTCTCGCTGGCGCCGTGCCGCAGGTAGGCGCGGGCCCGGCTGCGCAGACTGCGCCACCGGCTGACCGCGATCCGGCTCGCCACCACCCGCACCCACGCCTCCGGCTCCTCGTACCCGCTCACCGTCGACCAGCGCTGCCAGGCCCGGATGTACGCCTCCTGCACGGCGTCCTGCGCCTCGGCGCGGTCGCCGGTGAGCGCGTAGACGAAGCCGAGCAGCCGCTGCCGGCTGCTCCGGTAGAACTCGTCGAACCCGTCGACGTCCGGCACCTGCTACCTCCCCGTGACGGTCGCAGGGGACACGCGCCCGGTGGTACCGCCGGTTGCCGGATCAGCCGGTCAATTTCAGCCGGTCACGCCGGCCTCGGTGAGGATCGGGCCGGCCAGCAGCAGCGCGCCGGCGCCGAGGGCGACCAGGTTGACCAGGGCGAACACGGTGACCCAGAAGAACGCGGGCAGCGGGGTGAGGCCGGCGAGCTGGTCGGCGTCGGAGGCGGGCATCCGGCCCCGGGAGCGCAGCCGTTGCAGCTCCACCACGGGTCGCACCCCACCGAGCAGCAGGAACCACACCCCGGCGTACGCGAACGCCGCCTGCACCTGGGGCGTGGCGTACCAGGAGACGGCGAGCACCACCCCGCCGGTGACCAGCAGCGAGATCACCCCGAAGACGTTGCGGATCATCACCAGCATCGCCAGCAGCAGCGCCACGGCGACCCAGAGCAGCAGGGTGATCCGGTTGCCGCCGAGCAGCCACGCGCCGGCCAGCCCGACCAGCGGCGGGGCGACGTAGCCGGCGAGCAGGGTGAGGATCATCCCCGGGCCGGTGGGCCGGCCGGCCGAGAGGGTCAGCCCGGACGTGTCGGAGTGCAGCCGGATGCCGTGCAGCCGGCGGCCGGTGAGCAGGGCGACCAGCGCGTGCCCGCCCTCGTGGGCGATGGTGATGGCGTTGCGGGCGATCCGCCAGGGCAGCCGGGTGGAGACGACCACCAGCGCGACGACGGCGGTCAGCAGCACCAGCAGGGGCGGTGGGTCCGGCTGCGCCGCGAACAACTTGTCCCAGAGACCGCCGAGCCCGTCGATCGACACCATGGGGCGCGAGCCTACCGGCCCCGACCTGTGTCGCTGCGTCCTCGTCGGCCCGTATCGTGGGAGGCTGATCCGGTGGCGACAGGAGCGGGAGGTGGACGCCGGTGAGCGCGGCACCCCTGGAACCCCACGTCGGCCTGTGGACCGAGGCCGAGTACCTCGCCATGGGCGAGACCTCGAACCGGATCGAGTTGCTCGACGGGAGCCTGATCGTGAGCCCTGCCCCGAGCAAGCGGCACCAGTTGGTGTCGTGGAGCTTGACGAACAGCCTGCGGCTGGCAGCGCTGCCACAGGGCCTATTGGTCTTCGAGGCGGTGAACGTCCGGCTCGGCGTCGACCGCATCGTCATCCCCGACGTCGTGGTGGCCGACACCGACGACGAGGGCACCGTGGTCGAGGCGGGCGAGGTCCTGCTCGTCTGCGAGATCGTCTCACCGGGAAACGCGGCCGCCGACCGGTTGGTCAAGATGCAGCTCTACGCGATCGCCGGGATCCCGTGGTATCTGCTGGTCGAGCAGGATGGTGCCGGCCACTCGCTACGGCTGTACCGGTTGGACGGCGAGCACTACGTCGAGGACCAGGTGGCGAAGCCGGGCGAGGAGCTCAGCCTGGCCGAGCCGATCCGCTGGCGCGTAGACCCGGCCGCGCTGCGCTGAGCCGGAGCATTGCGCTCGGCCGGTGTACCCGACCGCACCGTTTTTGAAGATTTCTTTAACTCCCCTTGCCCTTCAAGGCGCTTATCTCCAAAGATGGATGTCTATTGAGTCCGGCGTCCTTGGAGGATTCCATGACCCGTACCGGAACATCCCTGCGGCGGCTGCTGGCCGTCAGCCTCGCGGCCCTGGCCACCGCCGCGGCGGGCCTCGTCTCGACCGCGACCCCGGCGGCCGCGGCCACCACCCCCGGCATCGACGTGTCCCACTACCAGGGCGCCATCAACTGGACCAGCGTCCGCAACGCGGGCATCCAGTTCGCCTTCATCAAGGCGACCGAGGGGACCAGCTACAAGGACCCGAGGTTCAACACGAACTACGTGGCCGCCTACAACGCCGGCGTCATCCGGGGCGCGTACCACTTCGCCCGGCCCAACATCTCCTCCGGGGCGGTCCAGGCGAACTACCTGGCCTCCAACGGCGGCGCCTGGTCAGCCGACAGCCGCACCCTGCCGGCCGCGCTCGACCTCGAAGGCAACCCGTACGCCGGCGGCTACTGCTACGGCCTCAGCACGACCGGCATGCGCAACTGGGTCCAGGACTTCCTCAACACCTACCGCTCCCGCACCGGCCGCTACGCCGTCATCTACACCACCACGAGCTGGTGGAACCAGTGCACCGGCAGCTGGACGGCCCCGTGGGCCAACCACCCGCTCTGGGTCGCCCGCTGGTCGAGCACCGTCGGCACGCTGCCGGCCGGGGCACCGTTCTGGAGCTTCTGGCAGTACACGGACTCGGGCAGCGTGGCGGGCATCAGCGGCGCCGTCGACCGCAACCACTGGAACGGTGACCGGAGCCGACTGATCGCGCTGGCCAACAACACCTGAGCCCGGGTCGACGCCCGAGCCTGAGTCGCCTGGGGAGGCGGTTGGCGGCAGCGGGACCGGTTGTCACCGTACGGTCGACAACCGGTCCGGCTGCCGCCACGTCGCCATCCGCGGGCGTCAGGCCCGCCGTCGGGCCGCCACCGGCACCGTCGCCGGGTTCTCGCGAGCGAGCGCGTCACGCCGGGCGAAACGCCGGACGCCCACCCCGACGAGGGTGACGGTGACGACGCTGAGCAGCGCGAACAGCACCGGCAGGCCAGCGGCGGTGAGCAGCAGGACGATGTCGCCGAGGGCCACGAGCATCCACAGTGCCACTCGGGGCCGAGCGTCCCTGAGTCGGTAACCCATGTCGTACCCCTCCCTTCCGTCGAAGGTCGAATACCCCGTACGACGGAAGGTCATGCGAGTCGATCTCGCAACGGGCGCGAATCCCGCGGGTCAGTCCTTGCGGTCGGGTACGAAGCCCTTGGCGATCCGGTCGAAGTTGGCCAGGTTGGCCTGCCAGTCCTTCGCGGCGACCTCCCAGCGCAGGGCGTAGCCCCGGTTGCTGGCCGTCACGAAGCCCCGGTTGCGCACGTGGATCCGGGTGCCGTCGCGGGTCTCCAGCCACTCCCAGTCCGCGCAGGTCTTCCAGTAGTCGCAGCGCTCGATGCTCAGGTACTGGTAGTTCTTCACGAACTTCCTACGGTCCGGCTCGATCCGCTTCCAGTCCGCGTACGCGTCCGACTTCGGCGTGGAGGTCCACTGCACCAGCAACTCGCCAGGCCCGTCGGCCTGGTCGAAGACGACCGTGCTGCCGTCCACCTGCCGGCGCACCCAGCCCTCCGGCAGCGGCAGCGTGAAGCCGGCCGGATCCTTGTGCAGCTTCCAGCCGGCCGGCAGCGCGTCCGCGGTCGGCGAGGGGGTGGCCGAGGGCGTCGGACTCGGGGCCGCGCTCGTGGGCGGCGCGGAGGACTGCGCCGGCTGCCCCGGCGAGGACGCGGCGCCGGTCGGGTCGGCCTGCGGGGAGCCGCCACCGTCCCCGCCCTCGCCGCCCGTCAGCATCGGCACGACCAGCACCAGGCCGAGCAGCAGCAGCGCCACCAGCGCACCGATCAGGATGTTGCGGCGGGTGTTGTCGGGCTTCGTACCGCCGGACGCCACGACCGTCGCCCGGCCGGACGGCGGGCTCACGGGCGCGGGCATCACCGACGTGGGATTCGCCGGCCTGCCGGGCGCCGGCTCGGCCTTCGTGTCGTCGAGCGCCGGCTGCGGCGGATCGACCTTCGCCGTCGGGGCCGAGTCCGAGATGGACGGTCCGACCTTGGCGGTCGACGCGAGGTCCGACGGGACCGCCGCGGTCGCGTCCTCGGCGGCCGACGCGGCACCGGCACCGGCCGCCGCCTGCGGCGCGCGGGGCGCCGGCGGGCTGACCGGCTTGTCCGCCGCGCCCTCGGCCGGTCGCGGCGCCGGCACCAGCGGCGGGCGCGGCTCGCGGGGACCGTTCGGCCCCGGCCGGCGTACGCCGTCGAGCAGCGGGATGGTCCGGGTGCGCTTGCCGCCGGCACGGCGCAGCAACTTCTCCGCGACCTCGGCGGTGATCCGCTCGTTCGGGTCCTTGCGCAGCAGGCCGTTGAGCACCGGCTTGAGCGGCCCGGCGTTCTTCGGCGGCGGCATCGGCTCGGTGGCGAGCGCCGCCAGGGTGGCGATCGCCGACGGTCGCGCGTACGGCGACTTGCCCTCGACCGCCGCGTAGAGAGTGGCGCCCAGCGACCAGAGGTCGGCCTCCGGCCCGGCGGTGCCCTCGCGGGCCCGCTCCGGCGAGATGTACGCGGGCGACCCGAGCACCATGCCGGTACGGGTCACGTTCGGGTCGCCGGGAATCGTGGCGAGGCCGAAATCGGTCAGCACCACCCGGCCGTCGTCGCCGAGCAGCACGTTGCCGGGCTTGACGTCGCGGTGCATCACGCCGGCCTTGTGCGCCGACTTCAGCGCGGCCAGCACGCCCAGGCCGATCTCCACCGCCCGCGCCGGCGTCACCGGGCCGTCCTCGGCGAGGGCGTCCTGCAACGACCTCGACGGCACGTACTCCATGACGATCCACGGGTCGCCGTCGGTGCGCAGCACGTCGAAGATGCGGACCACGTTGATGTGGTTCAACCGGGCGATGGCCCGGGCCTCGCGCAGCGAGCGCTCGCGCATCTCGCGGCGCTCCTCGTCGGTGAGGCTGGGCGGCGGGACGAGTTCCTTGATGGCCACGTCCCGGTGCAGCACCTCGTCGCGCGCCTTCCACACCCGACCCATGCCGCCCTGACCGAGCGGCGAGAGGAGCCGGTATCGGTCAGCGACGAGTTGGGGCAGTGCGTTCGACATCGCCCAGACGGTACCCGGAGCCGACGACACTCACACCGCCGGCACGCCACTGTGCGGTTCAGGTCGACCTGTGCGGCGCGTACGCTGGCACCATGTCTGCCGAAGAGCCGCTGTTCCGGGTCGTCCGCGGGGTCCCCACCGCCGAGGAACTGGCCGCGTTGGTGGGCGCGATCGTCGTACGCTCCCGCCCGACCGCCGCGCCTCCGCCGGTCGCCACCTCCGCCTGGGCGCGCTCCGGCCGGCCCGCCGCTGCGGCGGTCGCCGGCCCCGGCGGGTGGCGGACGTCCGGCCTGCCGCGCTGACCCTTCTCGTACGCGACACCGCAGCTCGGCACCTCCGTCTACCCCCGGGTCGGTCGTCGTGTGCCGGGACGGGGCTGCCGACGGGGCCGGGGACCCATTAACCTCACTCAGGGAAACGGCGTAGTGACGGGCAGGGAGGGCCGATGATCCCCGAGGAGGACGGTCCAGCGTCCTGGCTGCGCGGCTACGGCGGCATCGAGGCCGACATCCGCCAGCTCCGCGAGTTCGCCGACAAGCTCCAGGCCGAGGTGGAACGCAACTACGCCCCGCACCTGTCGTACATCGCCGAGGACATGACGGCGCCGGTGCCGAACCCGGCCGACGCGTTCATCGAGCTGGTCAACTTCCTGCGCGCGCACCACGAGACGCAGCAGGCCGCCACCGACATGGTCTGGGGTGTCCGCGACGCGACCGGCCACCTGGCCGTCGCCGCCGGCACCGTCGCCACCCGCTACACCGGGGCCGACGCCTTCGCCGCCGCGCGCGTCACCGACGTCGAACGCGCCCTCGCCAACCCGGCCGCCGCCGCGCCTCGCGCCGGGTCGCCGGCGCTACGCGATCCCACCGGGCCGGAGCCCGCCCCGGGGCAGGGGCTGGGCCCGGTGGTGCTGCCATGATCGAGCGGGGCACCGGCGGCCGCACGTCCGCCCTCACCGACTGGCGGCTGATGGACGTCGCCAGCATGTGGGCCTGCCTCCAGGACCACGACACCACCAACCACTGGAAGCAGGTCTCCGGCTGGCGCAAGGTCTGCGACCTCTCCCGGATGCACCTCAGCCGCCTCCAGGAATACCGCCGAGGGCTGGCGGAGGCCTGGCCGCCGGAGACCAACGAGGCCGCCCGCGCGTACGTCCGCGAGTTGGACGAGCTGATCGACAAGGTGCAGCGCACGCACGACGCCGCCAGCGCCAACTACACCGCGCTCTCCGCCGCCACGCAGGCCATCAGCGCCACGCGGGCGGAACTCAAGAAGATCTACGAGACGTACGCCGTCAAGGTCCAGGAGAAGCAGACGTACGAAGCGACGCTCGCCGACCCGAAGGCGGCCATGGGCAGCCGGGTCCCCGACCGCCCGGTGACGGACGCCGACCTGGAACGGCTCAACGTCCAGGCGCGCGGCATCATGTACGGCCTCAGCGGCGAACTCCAACACGCCCAAGTAATGCTCCGCCAGCCACCACCCAGGCCTAAGCCGTCGCCTGGGATAGACCAGCACAACTCCGACGTCTACGGAGGCCCCGGTTCAGTCGCTCCGGTGATTCCGCCCGTCGTCCCCGTGCCGTTGTCAAGGTCGACTACGTCGTCCGTTGCCCGGCCGACTACGAACGCGCGACAGGTCTCCGCACCAACCACCCGCAACGTCGGGCCTGTCCTCGGTGGGGTCAAACCCGGTCTAGCGCCTTCCCCAACCAATCCCGCGATGCCAGGTGCAACTCCACCCGGCCTCCACACTGGTTCCGGCAGTGGACCGATGCCTGCCATGCCGCCAGGCGTGCGGCCTGGGCATGGGATCTCGGGACTTCCGATCGGTCAGCCTGCCCCTAGCAGCCGGCCGGTCAACGGAGCCATTAGCGGGCTCCCGTCTGCCACGCCACCGGGATCACCCCGGCCCATGCCACCAGGCGGCCTGATCGGCGGAACCCCCGGAATGGGACTTGGACCATCGAATGGCAACGGCGCACAGCAACGTCGGGTTAACCCGATTGGTGGAGTAATCGGCGGCGGGGGAGCAGGCACCGCTCCAGCCGGAGGCGCAGGTTCCCGCCCTGGGGCTGGCCGCAACTTCAGCGCATTGCAGGGTATACCGCCAATCGGTGGAGCACCCGGCATGGGCACTGCCCGTTCAGGCGGATTGCCGGGCCAGTCAGGGAAGTACGACGACAGTGACGAGAAATCGCGACGCTGGGACCCGGACCACCCATGGGAAGTGGACCGAGGCGTAAGCCCGGTAGTCTACCCACCGGACGAAGACGGCCCCATCGACCCAGGTCCGGCTATTGGTTTTAACCGTTGAAAGCTCGGACCATCCAAGCCACCTTGGCGCTGTTCAGTCTTACGGCAACACTCCTGCTGCCAACTACCTCGCATGCGTCTGACCGTAGCGCCGCAAGTCCGCAGGGCGTTGACCGAATCCGAGGGGACCAGTGGCACCTGAATTTTCTCAAGATTGCCGAAGTCCACCAGATTACCCATGGTGAAGGTGTAACGGTCGCGGTACCAGATACTGGCGTTGACCCGCACCCCGATCTCGCCGGCAATCTACGCCCAGGCATAGATACTTTTGGCGGAGGCAGCGGCGACGGCCGACAAGACGAGGACAGCCACGGAACCGGCATGGCAGGGCTAATAGCCGCCCACGGGCAAGCTGGCAATAGAGGCGCCCTCGGCATCGCCCCAAAAGCAAGCATCTTTCCCATCCGGGTAAAGATCAAGAATCAAGGTGGCACAAGCCACGACCTAGCAGACGCGATCGACTATGCAATCAGGCAAAATGTGGGAGTTATTAGCATTTCCGCAGCAGGGGCGCCAGATAGCCGATTACTGGCGGCGCTTGATGCCGCAGCACGCGCGAACATTGTTGTTGTCGCCGGAGCCGGCAATAAGCCCCTCAGTCAACATGTCGGCTTCCCCGCATCTCACCCAAGCGTGATTGCTGTGGGAGGGATCGACCGGCTCGGCCGTCTTGCCACTGTCTCAGCTACTGGCCCCGAGATTGACTTGGTCGCACCCGCTGTGGACATCTACAGTACGAGCATTGATGGCAAATACCGGAGAGGCACAGGAACGTCGGATGCGACCGCGATCGTTGCGGGGGCGGCCGCGTTGATCAGGTCGAAGTACCCGTACCTGCCTGCCTCCGAGGTGGCACATCGGCTCACGGCCACCGCGATCGACAAGGGACCTCCGGGGCGAGACGACGAGTACGGACACGGGGTCATCGACCTGGTGGCGGCGTTGACGGCTGACGTACCGCCGCTTGGATTCGGCTCGGCGACGGCGAGCGCGCCGGCCACCTCCGCCTCGGCCACGGCGGCGGGAGCGGAACCGGAGGACGAGGGCAGCGGCGCGGCGACGACCCGCGGCCTGGTCACGCTCGGCGTGATCGTGGCAGCCGGCGGGGCGTGGGCGTACTTCGCCCGTCGGCGTCGTCGTGGCGACGACCCGCCGCCCCGCATCAGTCGCTGAGCTGCCCAGACGAAAGAAAAGCGAGCGAGGGGCGGATTCAATCGTTGCTGGTGGCGGCACCGGGACAGCCGACGCGCCGCACCCGGGACGTCGCCGCCACGCTCAGCCGGTAACGTCGGCGACGTGCCGAAATCCATGCCGCTCCGCCTCGTGCTCGCCTCGGCGAGTCCCGCCCGCCGCAAGATTCTTCAGGCCGCCGGGATCGAACCGGACGTGCTGGTCAGTGGTGTCGACGAGTCCCTCGTGGTCACCGAGCGGGCCGAGGACCTCTGCCTGGAACTGGCCCGGCTGAAGGCGCAGGCCGTGCTCACCCGGCTGCGGCCGGCCGAAGACCAGCGGACGCTGGTGATCGGCTGCGACTCGGTGCTGGCCTTCGAGGGTGAGATCCTCGGCAAGCCGGCCGACGCGGCGGACGCCACCCGCCGCTGGAAGCGTTTGCGCGGTCGCAGCGGCGTGCTGCACAGCGGGCACTGCCTGGTCGACGTCCGGGAGGGGCGGCAGGCCGAGGCTGTCGCCTCCACCGTCGTGCACTTCGCGGACGTCAGCGACGAAGAGATCGCCACGTACGTGGGGACGGGCGAGCCGCTGGCCGTGGCGGGGGCCTTCACGATCGACGGGCTGGGCGGGCCGTTCGTGGAGCGGATCGAGGGCGACCCGAGCACCGTCATCGGGCTCTCCCTGCCGATGCTGCGCCGCCTGCTCGCCGAGTTGGACCTGAGGCTCACCGATTTGTGGACGAAGGTCGCGCCCGGCAGCCAGACGGTCGAGCCGCTCGGCTAGCGTCCGTTCATGACCACCAAGTCGATCCCGCTCACCTCGGACCTGCACGCGTACCTGGTCGCGCATGGTGCGCCGCCGGACGAGATCATGCGGGACCTCGCCGAGGAGACCCGCGCCGCGCTGCCGAACGACGCGCAGATGCAGGTCGCGCCGGAGCAGGCCGCCTTCCTGACCTTCCTCACCCGGCTGCTCGGGGTGCGGCAGGCCGTCGAGGTGGGCACCTTCACCGGCCTCTCGTCGCTGGCGATCGCCCGGGGACTGCCCGAGGGCGGGCGGTTGACCTGCTTCGACATCTCCGAGGAGTTCACCGGCATCGCCCGGCGGTACTGGGCCCGCGCCGGCATGGACGACCGGATCGAGCTGCGCATCGGTCCGGCCGGCGACACGCTGCGCGAGCTGCCCCACGAGCGTCACCTGGACTTCGCGTTCATCGACGCCGACAAGACCGGCTACCCGATCTACTGGGCTGAGCTGGTGCCCCGGATGCGTCCCGGCGGGGTGATCGCGGTCGACAACGTGCTGCGCGGTGGCCGGGTGATCGCCCCGCAGAACGCCGACGACCGGGCCATCGCGGCGTTCAACGACGAGGTGCTCGCCGACGTCCGCGTCGACGCGGTGATGCTGCCGATCGCCGACGGCCTGACCCTGGCCCGGGTGCACTGACGCGACCGGCCGGGCCGGCCCTGCGAGATCTTGGTACGGGAGGGCCCCTGGAGGGGCCGTTTCCTACCAAGATTGATGCGGACACGAGCCGGCACGAGGCCGGCACGGCCGCCACGCCGGCACCGCCGGCACCACGCCGGGAGGGCCGGCGGGCCAGCACGGCGGCCGGCACAAGGCCGGCGGGGCGGCGGGGCGGCCGTCAGGCGGGGGTCGGGGTGGGGAGGTCGGCGGGGGACGGGCGCAGGGCGCGGCCCAGGCGGGTGGTGAGCAGCGCGGCCGTCGCGATGAAGGCCGGCAGCAGCAGGAAGGCCAGGTGCGGCCCGACCCCGTCGGCCACCCAGCCGAGCGCGACCGGCGCGATCCCGAAGCCGACCCCCATCGAGTACGACGCCCAGCCGGCCGCCCGGTCGGCGGCCGGCCCGGCGACGGCGAGCGCGATCGAGATCGCCAGCGGGTAGTGCAGGGCGTTGCCGAGGCCGAGGACGACCAGGCCGGTGACGGCGAGCCAGCCGACCGGGGCGATCCAGAACAGCGCGAAGCCGGCCAGCGACACGCCCAGCGCGGCGAGCAGCAGCGGTACGGGCCGGTAGCGCAGGGCGAAGCGGCCCCCGACGAGCCGGCCCACGAACATTCCGCAGACGATCGCGGCGACGGCGGCCGACGCGGTGCCGGCCGCCATCCCGGCGTTCGAGCGGAGCACGTCGGCCGTCCAGAGCGACAGGCAGACCTCGATCGAGCCGGTGACCGCCATCAACACCCAGGCGATCCAGTACGCCGGCGGCAGGCGTCGGCTCGGCCGGCGGGCGTCGGACGCCGACCCGGCACCCGTGCGTTCCGAGGCGGCGTCGGCGCCGGTGCGGACGGTCGACTCGACACCCGACCCGGCGCCCGTACCCGGGCCGGGTTCGACGCCCGTGTGGACTGTCGAACCCGGGCCCGCGCCAGAGTCGGGGCCAGCGCTGGTGAGGATCGCCGACCCGGCGCCCGAGGCGAGGTGGGCGTCGGTGGGTGCCGTCAAGGCGGCGCCGGCCGGCGGGGTGCCGGGAGCCGCGGCAGCGGGGGCGGGCTTCGGCAGGCGTACGCGAAAGGTCAGGGCGGCGAGCGCGACCAGCGTGATCAGGCCGACCTCGACGGCCATCGCGGGTCGCCATCCCCACCCGGCGTCCACGCTGGCGCCGATGACCAGCGGGGCGAGGATGCCGGCGCCGGCGCAGACCGCGTTGGCCTCGGTCAGCGCGGCGGGCGCGCCGGTGCCGTGCCGGTCGGTGAGCACCACGGACACGCCGCTGACCACCAGCATTCCGAAGGTGGCGATCACCGCGACGGCGGTGAGCGTGGCGGGCAGTGCGCGGACCGCGCCGAGTGCGGCGGCGCCGGCTGCCACCCCGGCCAGTCCGGTCCAGATCGCCCGGCCCCGACCGAGCCGGCGGGCCAGGGGTGCGAAGAGCGCCCCGCCGGCCAGCGCGCCGACGGCGATGCCGGTGCTGTGCAGGCCGGCGACGGCGGCGGAGGTGCCCTGCTCGTCGCGGAGCAGCGGCACGACCGGCCCGAAGCCGTAGAGGAAGAAGCCCCACAGCCCGAGCTGGGCGTAGGTCAGCCAGGTGAGCCGATCACGGGTGAGGCGGGGCACCGGCCTCACGCTACAAGCGTCGGGCCGGTGCCCCGCCCCTGGTGAGAGGCAACTCTCCCCGCTGTCAGGAGGGGCGCGCCCCGCTCACCGGACGCTGCGGGCGAACTGCCGGGCGGCCCAGACGACGCCGGCCGCGGCGAGGACCGCGATGATGCCGAGGCCCTGCCAGACCTTGTCGTCGCCGAGCTGTCCCGCGAAGAGTGCCCGGGTGCCGTCCACCGCCCAGGAGAACGGGTTCCACTCGGCGATGCCCTGGAGCCAGCCGGGGGCGAAGGTCAGCGGCAGCAGGATGCCGGAGAGCAGCAGCACGGGCTGGGCCACGGTGTTCATCAGCGGTGCCAGCGCGTCCTCGCTCTTGACCTTGAGCGCGATGCCGTAGGAGACGGCCGAGGTCATCAGCGCGATCAGGGCGAGCATGAGGTACGCCAGCAGCAGGTCCACGAGGGAGACGCGCAGGTCGAACATGAGCGCGAGCAGGGTGATGATGACCGCCTGCACGATGAGCGACACCACGTCGCGCAGCGAGCGGCCGAGCAGCAGGGCGAGCCGGCTGATCGGGGTGACCCGGGAGCGTTCGATGACCCCGGCGCGCAGTTCGGCGATCAGGCCGAAGCCCTGGAACAGGCCACCGAAGATGGCCAGCAGCACCAGCAGACCCGGTACGAAGATCTTGTAGGCCTCGGCCTGGGTGGGTGCGTTCAGGGCCGGTTTGAGCAGCGGGGCGAAGAGCAGCAGGTACATCACCGGCTGGAAGACGCCGACGAAGACCCAGACGGGGTTGCGCAGCAGCAGTTGGAGCTGGCGCTGGAAGATCAGCCAGGTGTCACGGGCGAGTTTCATGGGTTCTCCGGTCGGGGTCAGGACTCGCGCAGCGAGCGGCCGGTCTTGGTGAGGAAGACGTCGTCGAGGCTGGGGCGGTGCAGCTCGATGGACCGGAGCCCGAGGTCGGCGGTGTCGAGGCGGCGCAGGATCTGCGGGATGGCGGTGGCGCCCTCGTCGACGTAGAGCCGCAGCCCGCCCTCCTCGACGGTCTCCAGCTTGTTGACGTACGGCTCGCCGTCGAGCAGCTGCGCGGCCTGCGGGGTGGCCGCGGCGTCGAGCCCGACCAGCACGACGTCGCCGGAGATCTCGCGCTTCAGGTCCGCCGGGGTGCCCTCCGCGACCACCTCGCCGTGGTCCATGATCGCGATCCGGTCGCAGAGCGCGTCGGCCTCCTCCAGGTAGTGGGTGGTGATGAAGACGGTCATGCCGTCGGCCCGCAGCCGGCGGATCTCGTCCCACATGTGCGCCCGGCTCTGCGGGTCGAGGCCGGTCGTCGGCTCGTCGAGGAAGACGATCTGCGGCTCGTGGATGATGCCGAGGGCGATGTCCACCCGTCGGCGCTGACCGCCGGAGTAGGTCTTGCACTTGCGGTCGGCGTACTCGGTGAGCTGGAAGGCGTCGAGGGCGCGGGCGGCCCGCCGGTGCGCTTCGGCCTTGCCGATGCCGTACATCCGGGCGTGCAGGACGAGTTCCTCGCGGGCGGTGGACTCGTCCCAGGTGCTGCCGCCCTGGGCGACGTAGCCGATGCGGCGGCGCACCTCGGCCGGGTCCTTGCGCAGGTCCGCCCCGGCGACGGTGGCCTCACCGCCGTCCGGCTCGATCAGCGTGGCCAGCATCCGCAGGGTGGTGGTCTTGCCGGCGCCGTTGGGGCCGAGGAAACCGAAGATCTCCCCCTCGGTGACCTTCAGGTCGACGCCGCGTACCGCGTCGACGGTCTTCGTCTGGCGACCCTCTCGGGAGCGGAACGACTTCCGCAACCCTCTGGTCTCGATCATCTCTGCTCCTGGTCGTCCGGGCCGGTGCCACCGGCCGCCTGTCTGTCCCTCGGAGACGACGCCGGACGGCATGGCTCTCCCCCGTGGCGTCCCGGGCAGGCTAACGCGATATAGCTTTTATGGTCAACGTTGATTATTCGCGCTCCGGCAGCTGGTCGCGATCCTGGTCGGCTCCCACGTCCGGCGCCGGCCGGGGCGGCAACCGCTCCTCCCAGCCCTCCCACCCCTGCGCCCGCGCCACCCCGTCGGGCAGGTACGACACCCCCGACTCGATCCGTTCGGCGATCCGCTCGCACCAGGAGATCTCCGCCTCCGACCGGGCCGTCCAGAGTTCGAACATCCACCCCACGTGCACCGGCTTGGTGTCACGCATCCAGCCAGAACTCAACGAGGCACGCATCCACTCGACACCGGCACGCAGCAGGTTCGCCCGGTTGCGCAGGGCGGCCGCCGCCTCCTCGCGCGGCATGGCGGGCAGGAAGGAGAACGCCGCCGCGAACGGATCGGGGGGCTCGTGCAGCTGCCACCACAGCCCGCGCAGCAGCGACTCGAACTCCTCCTCCCCCTTCGGAGTGACCTCGTACGTGGTGCGGGCCGGACGGGCACCCACCTGCTCGGTGGCCACCTCACGCAACAGCCCTTCCTGGGTCAGCTTGCGCAGAGCGTGGTAGATCGATCCGGGCTGCACGTTCGCCCACTTGTCGGCGCTCCAGCTGAGCAGCTCACGGCGTACGTCGTAGCCGTGCACGGGCTGCATCCAGCGCACCAGACCGAGGATCATCATTCGCGTGGCAGACACCGCACAAGCGTAATAAGCAAACTTGACTAGGGTGCCGTCAGACAGTGCGGCATCCCACACTGAGCGATCGTTAGGGCCGTCACCATGGCCGATACACTCCCGGTCAGTGACCCTCCGGGGAGGAGCCAGCAAGGTGCGCAAGGTACTCATCGCAAACCGCGGCGAGATCGCCGTCCGCGTCATCCGCGCCTGCCGCGACGCCGGCCTCGGCAGCGTCGCCGTCTACGCGGACTCCGACCGCGACGCCCTGCACGCCACGCTCGCCGACGAGGCGTACGCGCTCGACGGGGACACCGCCGCCGAGACGTACCTGCGCATCGACAAGCTGCTGGACGTCGCCGCGAAGGCGGGGGCCGACGCGGTCCACCCCGGCTACGGTTTCCTCTCCGAGAACGCCGACTTCGCCCAGGCGGTCATCGACGCCGGGCTGACCTGGATCGGTCCCACGCCGCAGGCGATCCGGGACCTCGGCGACAAGGTCACCGCCCGGCACATCGCCCAGCGCGCCGGCGCGCCCCTGGTGCCCGGCACCCCCGACCCGGTCGGCGGCCCCAACGAGGTGTTGGCGTTCGCCGTCGACCACGGCCTGCCGGTCGCCATCAAGGCCGCGTTCGGTGGCGGCGGGCGCGGGCTCAAGGTGGCCCGCACGATGGAGGAGATCCCGCACCTGTTCGAGTCGGCCACCCGCGAGGCGGTCGCCGCGTTCGGCCGGGGCGAGTGCTTCGTCGAGCGCTACCTCGACAAGCCCCGGCACGTCGAGGCGCAGGTGCTGGCCGACCAGCACGGCAACGTGATCGTGGTCGGCACCCGGGACTGCTCCCTCCAGCGCCGGCACCAGAAGCTGGTCGAGGAGGCCCCCGCGCCGTTCCTCACCGACGCGCAGCGCGCCCAGATCCACGACAGCGCCAAGGCGATCTGCCGGGAGGCGGGCTACCACGGCGCCGGCACGGTCGAATACCTGGTCGGCGCCGACGGCACCATCTCCTTCCTGGAGGTCAACACCCGCCTCCAGGTCGAGCACCCGGTCACCGAGGAGACCGCCGGCATCGACCTGGTCCGCGAGCAGTTCCGGATCGCCGACGGCGAGAAGCTGCGGCTCACCGAGGACCCGACGCCGCGCGGGCACTCCATCGAGTTCCGGATCAACGGCGAGGACCCGGGCCGCAACTTCCTGCCCGCCCCCGGCACGGTCACCGCGCTGCGGCTGCCCACCGGCCCCGGCGTCCGGGTGGACACCGGCATCTCCGCCGGCGACGTGATCGGCGGCAACTTCGACTCGCTGCTGGCCAAGGTGATCATCACGGGCGAGACGCGTGCCGAGGCGCTGGAGCGGGCCCGCCGCGCCCTGGACGAGATGGTCGTCGAGGGCATGGCCACCGCGCTGCCGTTCCACCGGCTGGTCATCCGGGACGAGGCGTTCACCGCCGAGCCGTTCACCGTGCACACCCGGTGGATCGAGACCGAGTTCGACAACACCGTCGCGCCGTTCACCGCCGCCGCCGGTCCCGCCGAGGCCCCGGCCGAGCGCGAGACCGTCGTGGTCGAGGTCGGCGGCAAGCGGCTGGAGGTCCGCCTCCCCGCCGGCTTCGGCGGGGGTACGACCACCGGCGCGCCCGCCGCGCGCAAGCCGGCCCGCCGGGGCGGCGGGGCCAAGGCCGGCGCCGCCGTCAGCGGCGACGCGCTCACCTCCCCGATGCAGGGCACGATCGTGAAGATCGCGGTCGCCGACGGCGACACCGTCGCCGAGGGTGACCTGGTCGTCGTGCTGGAGGCGATGAAGATGGAGCAGCCGCTGCACGCCCACAAGGCGGGTACGGTCAGCGGCCTCGCGGCCGAGGTCGGCGCCGTCATCACCGCCGGCGCGTCGATCTGCACCATCGCCTGAGGTGCACGGAAGGGCGGCTTCCTGACGTTCCGGGGAGGGGCCCTTCCTGGCGCACGCGGCGTGCCACCCGCCGCCGCACGGGCAGCCGCACGGGTCAGCGTAGTTCGGCGGCGGCCACCGCCCGGACGGCGACCGTCAACGCGTCCAGCGTGGTGGAGTCCACCCGCCAGTGCTGCCAGTACAGCGGGCGGTCCAGGTGCCGCCCGGCGCCGAGGTCGACGCAGCGCCCGGCGGCGATGTCGGCGTGGGCGATCCGCTCGGGGACCATCCCCCAGCCCAGCCCGAGCCGCACCGCCTCGTTGAAGCCGTCGAAAGACGGGACGTAGTGGATCGGCGGGTCGAGCCGGCGCCGGGTCACCGTGCGGGCGAACTTGTGCTGGAGCTGGTCCTTACGGTCGAACGCCATCATGGGCGCCGACGCGAGGGCGGCCTCGGTGAGGCCGTCGGCGAAGTGGCGGGCGGCGAACCGGGTCTCGGCCAGCGCGACGTACCGCATGGCGCCCAGCCGCTCCACCCGGCAGCCCTGCACAGCCTCGCGCTGTGCGGTCACCGCCGCCATCGCCGTGCCGTCGCGGATCAGCTCCGCCGTGTGGTCCTCGTCGTCGCGGCGGACGTCGAACAGGAGCGCCAGCTCGGCGGGCAGCCGGGCCAGCGCGGCGACGAACCAGGTGCCCAGCGAGTCGCCGTTCGCCACGACCGTCACCCGGGTGGCGGCGGGACCGCCGAGCGCGGGCGGCCGGGCCACCTCCAGCGCCTCCCGTTCCAGCAGGGCCACCTGCCCGGCCAGCCGCAACAGGGGCCGGCCCGCCTCGGTGCTCCGGCACGGCTTCGTCCGCCGGACGAGTACCTGCCCGACGGCCTGTTCCAGCGCCTTGATCCGCTGGCTGACGGCCGAGGGGCTGACGTGCAGGGACTGCGCCGCCGCCTCGAAGCTGCCCTCGCGGACCACCGTGGCGAACGTCCGGAGCTGAGTGGTGTCCAGCATGATGAAGCTGAGCTTAACCATCATCAGAATCCTTAGCTGGGCTGCACCCACTGCGGCCTCGTAGCCTCGGCTGGTGCCCGACATCCTCAGCAGCTCCGTGGCCGGTTCCGCCGTCGCCGGCTTCACCCTCGCCATCGCGCTGATCGCCGCCATCGGCGCGCAGAACGCCTTCGTCCTGCGGCAGGGCCTGCGCCGCGAGCACGTCCTGCCGGTGGTCGCCGTCTGCGCCGGCTCCGACGCGCTGCTCATCACGGTCGGCATCGCCGGCATGCACGGCGCGACGGCGGAGTACCCCACCGCCCTCACCGCCGTCCGCTGGTTCGGCGCCGCGTTCCTGCTCGGGTACGCCGTGCTGGCCGCCCGCCGCGCGCTGCGCCCCGGCGCGCTCTCCCCCGCCGACCGGCCACCGGCCCGGCTCGGCGCGACGCTGCTGGCGTGCCTCGCCTTCACCTACCTCAACCCGCACGTGTACCTGGACACCGTCCTCCTGCTCGGCGGGGTGGCCCGCCAGCATCCGCACCACTGGGTCTTCGGCGCGGGCGCCGCGCTGGCCAGCGTGGTCTGGTTCAGCGCCCTGGGCTTCGCCGCCCACCGGCTCGCGCCCGTCCTGGCCCGCCCGGCGGCCTGGCGGCTCGTCGACGGCGCGGTGGCCATCGTGATGGTCGCGGTCGCGGCGGCCCTGCTGCTCGGCTGAGCGCGCCCGGTTCCCGGCGTGATCGGGGTGTTTTCGGCTACCACCGGGGGCGCGGATCCCGGCGGGCGGGAATGATGGCGGCGTGCGGTTCCTTCACGGCGCGGCTCCCGCGCACGACCTGACCTACAACGACGTCTTCATGGCGCCCGCCCGTTCCGAGGTGGGCTCGCGGCTCGACGTCGACCTGGCCACCACCGACGGTACGGGCACCACCATCCCGCTGGTCGTGTCGAACATGACGGCGGTCTCCGGCCGCCGGATGGCCGAGACGGTCGCCCGGCGCGGCGCGATCGCCGTGATCCCGCAGGACATCCCCATCGAGGTGGTCGCGAACGTCGTCGCCTGGGTCAAGCAGCGGCACCTCGTGCACGACACGGCGATCACGCTGGGCCCGACCGACACCGTCGGCGACGCGATCCACCTGCTGCCGAAGCGGTCGCACGGCGCCGTCGTGGTCATCGACGACGAGAGCCGGCCGGTGGGCGTGGTGACCGAGGCCGACACCCTCAGCGTGGACCGCTTCGCGCAGCTCCGGCACGTGATGTCCACCGAGCTGCACACCGTGCCGGCGGACGCGGATCCGCGTACCGGCTTCGACCGGCTCTCGGCGGGCCGGCGCCGGCTCGCCCCGGTGGTCGACGCCGAGGGGCGCCTGGTCGGGGTCCTGACCCGGCAGGGCGCGCTGCGGGCGACCCTCTACCGGCCGGCGGTCGACGACCGGGGCCGGCTGCGCATCGCCGCCGCCGTGGGCATCAACGGCGACGTGACCGGCAAGGCGGCGGCGCTGCTGGAGGCGGGGGTGGACACGCTGGTCGTGGACACCGCACACGGTCACCAGGAACGGATGATCGCCGCCCTGCGGGCGGTCCGCGCGCTGGACCCGGCGGTCCCGGTCGCGGCGGGCAACGTGGTGACCGCCGAGGGCGTACGCGACCTGGTGCAGGCGGGCGCGGACATCGTCAAGGTCGGCGTCGGCCCGGGCGCGATGTGCACGACCCGGATGATGACCGGGGTGGGCCGGCCGCAGTTCTCCGCCGTGCTCGACTGCGCCGCGGCGGCCCGTCAGCTCGGCCGGCACGTCTGGGCCGACGGCGGCGTACGGCACCCGCGCGACGTGGCGCTGGCGCTGGCCGCCGGCGCGTCGAACGTCATGATCGGCTCCTGGTTCGCCGGCACGTACGAGTCCCCCGGCGACCTCTACACCGATGCCGACGGCCGCCGTTACAAGGAGAGTTTCGGCATGGCCTCCGCGCGGGCGGTCAGCGCGCGCACGGCCGACGACAGCGCGTACGACCGGGCCCGCAAGGCGGTCTTCGAGGAGGGCATCTCCTCCGCCAGGATGTACCTGGACCCGACCCGCCCGGGCGTGGAGGACCTGATCGACGAGATCATCGCGGGGGTGCGCAGCGCCTTCACCTACGCGGGCGCCCGCGACCTCGCCGAGTTCCACGAGCGGGCCCTGGTCGGCGTGCAGAGCACGGCCGGCTACACCGAGGGGATGCCGCTGCCCACCAGCTGGTGACCCGGCCACCGGGCCCTGTTCCGCACGCCGTCACGGCTTCGGCGCCGGAGGTCGTCGGGACTTCGGGAAGAGGCGGTGGATCACGTCGCGGGCCGCCGCCCGGGGGTCGTCGCCGACCTGGGGCGGCAGCGCGCCCGAGAGCCAGAGCGTGGCGAAGCCGTGCACGATCGACCAGGCCGCGAGCGCGTCGCCCTGCGGATCCTTCGCCGTCGGGCGTGTGTCGGACAGCGCGGCGACGCCCGAGTGCAACGCGTCGCCGGATCGTCGGCGGGCCGCCAGCAACTCCGGGTCGTCGGCGCGGTAGAGGTCCGGACGGAACATGACCTCGAAGTGCGCGCGGTGCCGCACCGCGAAGTCGACGTATGCGACGCCCCTGTCGAGCAGGTCGCCGCCGGCGTCGTGCAACGCCTTGGCCAGCAGGTGGAAGCCCTCGGTGGCGAGGGCGGTGAGCAGCCCGGACTTGTCGCCGAAGTGGTGCGCCGGGGCGGCGTGCGAGACGCCCGCCCGGCGGGCCAGGTCGCGCAGGCTCAGTGCCGCCGGGCCCGACTCCTCGATGGCCCGGACGGCCGCCGCGAGCAGGGTGCGACGCAGGTCCCCGTGATGGTAACCACGCGTTCCGGTCATGCCGCGATCTTATCTTGTCATTGACAAGTTCGCACCCGTCGGGGCAATCTTGCCGGCGACAAGTTTCCTTCTCCGGAGGTGTGCAGATGGCATCGCTGATCGCCCTCGTGGCCGGCACCACGCTCGCCCGGCTGGCCGGCGCGGCCGGCGTGAGCGCCCTCGACGGCTGGCATCCCGCGCTGCGGGTGGGACTGGCGCTGATGTTCGTGGTGACCGGCGTGGCGCACTTCGCCCCCAGTCACCGGGCAGACATGATCATGATGGTGCCGCCCGGCCTGCCCCGGGCCGACCTACTGGTCACCCTCACCGGGGTGCTGGAGCTGGTGGGCGCGGTCGGGCTGCTGGTGCCGGCGACCGCCCGCTGGGCCGCGGCCGGACTGGCCCTGCTGATGCTGGCCATGTTCCCGGCGAACGTCTCGGCGGCCCAGCGCGGCCTGACCCTGGCCGGCCGCCCGGTGACCCCCCTCGGCCGGCGGACGGCAGCGCAGATCCTCTTCGTCGCCGTGGCCGTCGGCATTTCGTTTGGCCCCTGACCTTCAGGACGCTAATCTATCGACCATGGAATTGATGACGCTACGGGACGTGCCGATAGCGCGACTGCTCGTGGTCGCCGGGCACGTCACCGGGCAGCGGTGGAACCGCTACCTCGCCGAGACACACGGCCTCACCCAGGCCGGGATGGTCACCCTGATGACCCTCGCCGAGCACGGCGAACTGCCGCACCGCACGGTCGCCGAGCACTGCTTCGTCCGGCCGGCCACGCTGACCGGCATCGTCGACACCCTCGCCCGCGACGGACTCGTCGAGCGGCAACGCGACACGACCGACCGGCGCAGCGTCAAGATCGCGATCACCGCGGCCGGCCGGGCCCGGGTCGAGGCGCTGACCGCCCTGATCCGTTCCGGCGCCCCGCTCACCTCCGTCGACGCCGACCCGGCGAAGGCGGCGGTGATCCGCGAGTTCCTCCTCGAGGTCATCGCCAGCGGCGACCACGGCGCCCCGGAAGGGATCCCGGCATGCTGACCCGACTGCTGCGTACGCACCTCCGCCCCTACCACCGGCCGCTGGCCGCCGTGGTGCTGCTCCAGTTCGTCGGCACCATCGCGTCGCTCTACCTGCCCAGCCTCAACGCCGACATCATCGACCTCGGCGTGGCCCGTGGCGACACCGGCTACATCCTGCGTACGGGCGGCTGGATGCTCGCGGTCAGCGTGGTCCAGATCGTCTGCTCGGTGGCGGCCGTCTACCTCGGCGCGCGCACGGCGATGGCCTTCGGCCGCGACGTCCGGTCGTCGATCTTCAGCCACGTCAACCGCTTCTCCGCCCGCGAGGTCGCCCGCTTCGGCGCGCCCTCCCTGATCACCCGCAACACCAACGACGTGCAGCAGGTGCAGATGCTCGTGCTGATGAGCTGCACCATGCTCGTCTCCGTGCCCATCATGAGCGTCGGTGGCGTGGTGATGGCGCTGCGCGAGGACGTCGGGCTCTCCTGGCTGATGCTGATCAGCGTGCCCGTACTGGCCGTCGCGCTGTGGCTGATCATCCGGCGGATGGTGCCGGGCTTCCGGCTCATGCAGACCCGCATCGACACCGTCAACCGCGTACTGCGCGAGCAGATCACCGGCATCCGGGTGGTACGGGCGTTCGTCCGGGAACCGTACGAGACGGATCGCTTCGCCACGGCGAACGCGGACCTCACCGCGACCGCCCTGCGCATCGGCCGCCTGATGGCGCTGATCTTCCCGGTGGTGATGCTGGTGCTCAACGTCTCCAGCGTCGCGGTGCTCTGGTTCGGCGCCGAGCGGGTGGACGCCGGGGCGATCCAGGTCGGCTCCCTCACCGCCTTCCTCCAGTACCTGATGCAGATCCTGATGGCCGTCATGATGGCCACCTTCATGCTGATGATGGTCCCGCGGGCGGCGGTCTGCGCCGAACGGATCGTCGAGGTGCTCGACACCGACTCCTCCGTGGTGCCCGCCGCCCGACCCGTGACCGAGGTGACGACCCACGGCGAGCTGGAACTGCGCGACGTCGGGTTCCAGTACCCCGGCGCCGCCGAGCCGGTGCTGCGCAACGTGTCGTTCCGGGTGACCCCGGGCACGACGACGGCGGTCATCGGCAGCACCGGCGCGGGAAAGACCACCCTGCTGTCGCTCGTGCCCCGACTGGTCGACGCGACCGCGGGCACGCTGCTGGTCGACGGCGTCGACGTACGGGAGCTGGCGCCGGACGAGCTGTGGCGCCGCATCGGGCTGGTGCCGCAACGGCCGTACCTGTTCAGCGGGACCGTGGCGAGCAACCTGCGCTACGGCAACCCGGAGGCGACCGACGCGGAGCTCTGGGAGGCGCTGGAGATCGCCCAGGCCCGGGACTTCGTCGAGGCGATGCCCGAGGGGCTGGCGGCGCCGATCGCACAGGGCGGCACGAACGTCTCCGGCGGGCAACGGCAACGGCTGGCCATCGCGCGGGCCCTGGTCCGGCGGCCGGAGATCTACCTCTTCGACGACTCGTTCTCCGCGCTCGACCTCGGCACGGACGCGCGGCTGCGGGCGGCGCTGCGCCCCGTCACCGCCGACGCCGCCGTGGTGATCGTGGCGCAGCGGGTCTCCACCATCGTCGGCGCCGACCAGATCGTCGTACTGGAGAACGGCGGCGTGGTGGGGATCGGCCGACACGACGAACTGCTACGCACCTGCCCGACGTACGCCGAGATCGTGGCGTCCCAGAACACGAGCGAGGTCGTCGCGTGAGCTCCGTACCACAGCAGAAGGCGGCCGACGCGCGGACGCCGAAGCGGCTGCCGCCCGGCGGGCAGCGCGGCGGTCCGCACGGCGGCATCGGGATGCCCGCCGAGCGGTCGATGAACTTCGGACCCTCGGCCCGGCGACTGCTGGGCCGGCTGCGCCCGCAGCGCGTCCAGCTCGTCGCGGTGATCGCGCTGGCGGTGGTCAGTGTCGGGCTCAGCGTGCTCGGGCCGAAGGTGCTCGGCTGGGCCACCGACCTGATCTTCACGGGGGTGATCGGCCGGCAGCTGCCGGCGGGCACCACCGCCGACCAGGCGGTGGCCGCCGCGCGGGCGGCCGGTAACGACAACTTCGCCGACATGCTCGCCCGGATGGACGTGGTGCCCGGCGTGGGCATCGACTTCGCCGCGCTGGCGCGGGTGCTGCTGCTGGCGCTCGGGCTCTACCTGGCGGCCAGCCTGCTGATGTGGTGGCAGGGCTGGCTACTCAACGGGGTGGTGCAGCGCACCGTGCTGCGGCTGCGCGCCGACGTGGAGGACAAGCTCAACCGGCTGCCTCTGCCCTACTTCGACCGGCAGCCCCGCGGCGAGCTGCTCAGCCGGGTCACCAACGACATCGACAACATCTCGACCAGCCTCCAGCAGACGCTGAGCCAGCTGCTCACCTCGCTGCTCACCGTGATCGGCGTGCTGGCCATGATGTTCTGGATCTCGCCGCTGCTGGCCCTGGTGGCGCTCGTCGCGGTGCCGGTCTCGGTGATCGTCACCGGCGTCATCGCCAAGCGGTCGCAGCAGCAGTTCATCGCCCAGTGGGCGCACACCGGCGAGCTGAACGGCCAGATCGAGGAGGCGTTCACCGGCCACGAGCTGGTCAAGGTCTTCGGCCGGCAGCGCGAGGTGGAGGCCGCCTTCACCGCGAAGAACGAGGAGCTGTTCCGGGCGAGCTTCGGCGCCCAGTTCATCTCCGGGATCATCATGCCGGCGATGATGTTCGTCGGGAACCTCAGCTACGTGGCGATCGCCGTCGTCGGCGGCCTGCGGGTGGCATCCGGCTCGATGAGCCTCGGCGACGTGCAGGCGTTCATCCAGTACTCCCGGCAGTTCACCCAGCCGCTCACCCAGGTCGCCTCGATGGCGAACCTGCTCCAGTCCGGGGTCGCCTCCGCCGAGCGGGTCTTCGCCGTGCTCGACGCCGAGGAGCAGAGCCCCGACCCGGCCCAGCCGGCGCGCGTACGCGACCCGCACGGCCGGGTCGAGTTCTCCCACGTCTCCTTCCGGTACGCCCCGGACAAGCCGCTGATCGAGGACCTCTCCCTGGTGGCCGAGCCCGGTCACACGGTGGCGATCGTCGGGCCGACCGGGGCCGGCAAGACCACCCTGGTCAACCTGATCATGCGCTTCTACGAGCTGGACGCCGGCCGGATCACGCTCGACGGGGTGGACGTCACCACGATGCGCCGCGACGACCTGCGCGGCCGGATCGGCATGGTGCTCCAGGAGACCTGGCTCTTCGGGGGCACCATCCGCGACAACATCGCGTACGGCCGGCCCGGGGCAAGCGAGGAGGAGATCGTGGCCGCGGCCCGGGCGACGTTCGTGGACCGGTTCGTGCGCAGCCTGCCCGACGGCTACGACACGGTGATCGACGAGGAGGGCAGCAACGTCAGCGCCGGCGAGAAGCAGCTCATCACGATCGCCCGCGCCTTCCTCGCCGAGCCGTCGCTGCTGATCCTGGACGAGGCGACCAGCTCGGTGGACACCCGTACCGAGGTGCTGCTCCAGCGCGCGATGGCGGCGCTGCGGTCGGACCGGACGAGCTTCGTCATCGCGCACCGGCTCTCCACGATCCGCGACGCCGACCTGATCCTGATGATGGAGGACGGCCGGATCGTGGAGCAGGGCACGCACGACGAGCTGCTCGCCGCGCAGGGCGCGTACCACCGGCTGTACCGGTCGCAGTTCACCGCCGCCCTCCAGCCCGACGCCGACCCCCGGCCCGACCCCGAGCCCGTGCCGCTCGAGGGGTCCACACGGTGACCGGGGGGCCGCCGGTGGCACCGGGCGGGCGGCCGGCATCGGGGCCGGGCGGGAGCTCAGTGCGCCGGCAGCAGGGTCGGGGAGCGGTCGGCCACCACCGCGCCGATCAGCCGGAGGGCGTCAGCGGTGGGCATCGGGTCCAGGGCGCGACCGCCGCGCAACCGCAGCGCGACCGCGCCCCCGGCCGCCTCACGGGGGCCGATGACGGCGGCGTACGGGACCCGGGCACGGGCCGCGTCGCGGATGCGGGAGCCCAGCGAGCCGGCCCCGTCGACCTCGACGCGCAGCCCCGCCGCCAGCGCGTCACGGGCGAGCCGGGCCGCCGCGGCGGTCTGGCCCTCCCCGACGGGCAGCACGACCAGCTGCACCGGGGCGTACCAGGCGGGGAAGGCGCCCTCGTGGACCTCGATCAGGTACGCGAAGAGCCGCTCCATGCTGCCCACGAGGCTGCGGTGCACCATCACGGGTCGACGCCGCGCCCCGGACGCGTCGGTGTACGACAGGTCGAACCGCTCCGGCTTGTCGAAGTCGAGCTGGACGGTGGAGAGGGTGAACTCCCGCCCCGCCGCGTCACGCACCTGGATGTCGATCTTGGGACCGTAGAACGCGGCCTCCCCCGGCGCCTCGGTGAACTCCACCCCGTCGAGCGCGGCGCGCAGCAGCTCCTCGGCCCGCGCCCAGCCGGCCTCGTCACCGACGTACCTCTCACCCGGCCCGCGCAGCGACAGCCGGAACCCCGCCGGCCGTACGCCGAGCGCCGCGTGCGCCTCGCGGATCAGCCGGAGGATCCCGGCGACCTCCTCGCCCACCTGCTCCAGGGCGCAGAAGTTGTGCGCGTCGTTGAGCGAGATGGCCCGCACCCGGGACAGGCCGCCGAGCACCCCCGAGCGCTCGGCCCGGTACATGCCGCCCAGCTCGGCGATCCGCAGCGGCAGCTCCCGGTAGGAGCGACCCCGGGCCCGGAACACCAGCGCGTGGTGCGGGCAGAGCGCCGGGCGCAGCACGAACTCGTCGTCGGCGCCCAGGGCCATGGGCGGGAACATGTCGTCGGCGAAGTAGCCGAGATGGCCGGAAAGTTCGAAGAGTTCCCGCTTGCCCAGCGGCGGGGTGACGACGTGCCGGTAGCCGGCCCGGCGTTCCAGCTCGCGGACGTACTCCTCGACGGCGTGCCGGGCGGCGGCGCCCGCCGGCAACCAGAGCGGCAGCCCGGCGCCGGCCAGCGGATCGGAGTCGAACAGCTCCAGCTCCCGGCCGAGCCTGCGGTGGTCGATCATGTGGCGCTCCTTGATCGGGTACGCCCCGCGGGCGACCCGGTCACCGGACGCCGGAAGGCCCCGGGGCGGATCGCCCCGGGGCCTCGTCGACGGTCAGGTCAGTGCGGCACGCCGGGGTCTCCCGGCGTCGTGGTGGACATCGCACTGCGCATACGGCGACGGTACGCCCCCGCCTGGGGCGACCGCAGCGGGTTTTTCCGGTCGGTCCGGCACCCGGACGGCGTTGGCTCGGTTCGGCGCGGGGACGGGCCGCCGGCACGGGACCTGCCGGCGGCCCGCGGCGGCCGGACCGTCAGGAACGGGGGACCCGACGGTCGTGGGGCCGCGCGCCGACAACGGTACGCCGGGCCGCTGCGATCCGCCGACCCTCGCAGTAGGCGCGTCCGTCACCTTCGGCGGGGTCCGCTCGTTGTGTCCGGTGGCCCTGCCGTGTCCGTGGTCACCACGAGCCAGGGCCGTGCCCTGTGACGTCGCACGGCCCGTCAGGCTCGATATCCAGATTCGGCCCCGTCCGGCGAGGTGGCAGTCGTGCCCGAACTACTCACTGAGATCGCGTCGCCGGCCTGGGCGTACCTCGTACTGCTCGCACTGCTGGTCGCGGACGCCTTCGTCCCCGTGATCCCCACCCAGGTCGTGATGATCACCGGTGGGGCCCTCACCGTGTACGGCGGGCTGAACCTGCCGGCGACCATCGCCGTGGGGGCGCTCGGCGTCTTCGTCGGGGACCTGGCCTGCTACCTGCTCGGGCGGAGCGCACCGGACCGCCGGGCACCACGGGACGTCGTGCGGGGCCGGGCCCGACGGGTCGTCAGCCGGGTCACCCAGGGGCTGCGCCGGCCCGGGCCACTCGTGATCCTGCTCTGCCGCTTCGTGCCGGGTGGCCGGATGGCGGCCTGCTTCTCGGCCGGCCGCAGCCGGTACCCGTACCGGCTGTTCCTGCTCTACGAGGGACTGGCGGCGCTCGGCTGGGCCACGTACGGGGGGCTGGTCGGGCACCTCGGCGGGACGGCGCTCACCGAGTCGGCGTGGCGGCTGGCGCTGATCGCCGGGGTGGCGGCGGCCGGCTTCGCGGCGGCGGGCTGGGCCATGACCCTCATCGGCGCCCGGCGGGCCACCGCGGTTCCGGTCGTCGTGACGGCGGGGACGGACGCGCCCGCGGCGGAGTGACCGGTCGCGCCAGCGCCGCCCCGTGCGCTGACCAGGAACGTTCACCGGATCTGTCGGCAGCGCCAGAGGTGGCTACGGACGCCATGTCAGGGGTCAGCGGTTCGGGTGCACCACCAGCCTTCCAACAGCAGGTGTAGGTACCGTTCGGTGAGGTCGGTGGGTTCAGGTGCCTGTTTGGCCGCCCAGGCCATCGCGTTGACCGTCACAAGCAGTTCATCTGCGTTCAGGTCGGACCGGACGTGACCTGACCGCTGGGCACGGTCCAGCAGATCGGCCGCAGCCGTACGGAGCCCCTCGCATGAGGCGTGTAGGCGTGAGTCCGGGTCGTGGAGAGCGCTCATGACCGAGGCGGGCAGTCCGTCGTAGCGGGTCGAGCTGTGGGCCAACTGCCGCAGCCAGGTGATCAGTGCGTCGCGGGGATCAGTGGACAGAAGAAGCTCCGCCGCCTCGGCGCGCAGTGTGTCGAAGCCGTGGCCAAGCAGTGCCTCCAGCAGCGCTTCCCGATTGGGAAAGTGCCGGTACAACGTCCCGATCCCGACGCCGGCGCGTCGAGCGACCTCCCGCAGCGAGGCGTCGGTGCCCTGCTCGGCGAAGGTGGCCCGGGCAGCGGTCAGCAACTGTTCGTAGTTGCGGCGGGCGTCGCTGCGTGTCGAGCCTTCGGTCCGTTCGACCTTCGCGTTCCCCATCCAGGCACCTCCCGACACCGATATTGCTAACCGGAGCGGCGCTCCGTATTATCGGAGCAGCGCTCCGGTCTCCTTTGGAGAGCTTACCTTCCGTGCCCGTCCATAGCTGTCGAGAGGCGCCCCGATGCCCAAGGAACTAGACGAATGGCACGCCCGTTCAGGCGGCTACGTGCAGCGTCCCAACTTCGAGTCGTACGCCGCGAAGTACGCCGACTACTTCGTCATGCAACGCCGTGACGGGATCATCGAACTGCGGATGCACACCGGTGGCGGACCCGCTCAGTTCAGCTTCGCCATGCACAACGCCTGGGGCCAGGCATGGCAGGAGATCGGCAACGATCCCCACAACGAGGTCCTGATCCTCACCGGCACCGGCGACCTGTGGCTCACCACCGAGACCGCTCCCGACGAGGCCGCGAGGACGCTCATGCAGCAGCCACGCCCTAAAGACTTCGCCTACGAGCACACCTACTACGACGCAACCAAACTGCTGGAGAACCTCGTCTTCGGCATCGACATCCCCACCATCGCGGCGATCAACGGCCCAAGCATCGCCCACACCGAGTTCGCGCTGCTCTGCGATATCACCCTGGCCGCCGAGACCACGACCATCATCGACCCGCACCTGCCGACCGGGGTCGCACCCGGCGACGGCCAGCAACTGACCCTGCAGGAACTCATCGGCACCAAGCGGGCCGCCTATCACCTCTACACCGGCAAACCGATCACGGCGCGGCAGGCGCTTGAACTCGGCCTGGTCAACGAGGTGCTGCCCGCCGACCAGCTTCTTCCACGCGCCTGGGACATCGCTCAAACCATCATGAAGAGCCCGAGGACCGCGCGCCGGCTCACCCACGCCATCGTGCAGCGGCCCTGGAAGCGCCGGCTCGTCCACGACCTCGGCTTCGGCATCGCCCACGAGATGTTCGGCATCTCCGCCGACCGGCTTCGCGGATAGCCGATGATCGGCGGCGCCGCGCCGAGGACGAGCCGTGGTACGGGCAGCGTGTCACCAACCCGGTGAACGTACGTGGCCAGCGCACTAGGGGTGGTCCCGGGGACAGATTTCGGTGGGCGGCCCGGATCCGCCTCGGGTTCCTTCCGGGCCAGGCTGAGCCATGCGCGGAACCCGGAACAGTGGACTGCTGGCCCTCGGCGGGATCGCCCTGGCAGCGCTGCTCGCCGTGATCGGCCATGTCGCGGTGAACGAGGACCTGGACCCGTGGACGCTGACCATCAGCGACTTCGCCGTCTCGGACCGGGGCGGCGTCATCGACGTCGCCATGATCGTGCTCGCGGCGGCCACCGCCGTGCTCCTGCCCGCCCTGTGGCGTACCCACGCCCCGCCCGCCACCCGGGCGGGGCGGACGGCCGAGGCGTTGCTGGTCGCCTGGAGCGGCGGGCTGCTGCTGGCCGCAGTCGTACCGACGAACGAGCCCGGCCTGCCCATGGACACCGCCGCGTACGTCCACCGGTACGCCTCGGTGGTCGCCTTCCTGGCGCTGCCCGGCGCCGGCTGGCTGCTCGCCCGACGCCTGCCGGACGCCGCAGCCCGCCGGGTACGCGCCCTCGTCACCGCCAGCCTGGTCCTGGCGGCGGCGATGATCTGGTCCGCCTACCCCGGCGACCGGCTGCTGCTCGGCCTGGTCGAACGGCTGCTCATCCTCACCGAGGTCGCCGTGCTCGTCGTCGTCGCGGTCGCCCTGCTTCGGCGGGTCACTCCAGTTCGTGCAGCATGAGCTGGCGGGCGGCCTCCGTGATGGAGCCGGAGAGGCTCGGGTAGATCGTGATCGTCTGGGCCAGCTCGTTGACCGTGAGGTTGTTCTCCACCGCCATGGTGATCGGCAGGATCAGCTCGCTCGCCTTCGGCGCCACCACCACGCCGCCGATCACCTGACCGCTGGCCGGGCGGCAGAAGAGCTTGACGAAGCCGTCGGCCAGGTCGTCCATCTTGGCGCGGGCGTTGCCGTCCAACGGCAGCATCACCTGCCGGGCCGGCACCTTGCCCGCGTCGACCTCGTCCTGCGAGACGCCCACCGTGGCCAGCTCCGGATCGGTGAACACGTTCGCCGCGACGGTACGCAGCCGCAGCGGCCGGACCGCCTCGCCGAGCGCGTGCCACATCGCGATCCGCCCCTGCATGGCGGCCACGCTGGCCAGCGGCAGCACACCCGTGCAGTCGCCGGCGGCGTAGATGCCCGGCACGTTGGTCCGCGAGACCCGGTCGACGGTGACGTAGCCGCCCTGGGCCAGCGCCACGCCGTACTCGGCCAGGCCCAGGTCGGCGGTGTTGGGGATGGAGCCGACCGCGATCAGCGCGTGGGAGCCGGCCACCAGGCGGCCGTCGGAGAGCTCGACCTCCACCCCGTCGGCGGTACGCCGGACCGCGTCCGCCCGGGAGTTGTTCAGGATGCTCATGCCCCGGTTGCGGAAGACCCGCTCGATCGCCATCGCCGCGTCGGCGTCCTCGTGCGGCATCACCCGGTCGCGGCTGGAGACCAGGGTCACCCGCACACCCATCGCCAGGTAGGCGCTGGCGAACTCCGCGCCGGTGACGCCGGAGCCGACCACGATCAGGTGCTCGGGCAGCTCCGGCAGGTCGTACACCTGGCGCCAGGTCAGGATGCGCTCGCCGTCCGGTACGGCGGTGGGCAGCTGGCGCGGGGTGGCGCCGGTGGCGATCAGCACGGTCGACGCGGCGATCGACTGCTTCTCGCCGCCGTCGGTCGGGGTGACGAGCACCCGGTGGGTGTGGCCGAGGGTGTCCTCGCCGAGGCGGGCGGTGCCCGACACGAAGGTCACCCCGGCCTTGAGCAGCTTGGCGTGGATGTCGGCGGACTGGGCGAGCGCGAGGCGCTTGACCCGCTCGTGCACCGCGCTGGCGTCGACGGTGACGGCCTCCAGCCCGTCGGAGTGCACCCCGAACTCCTCGGTGTCCCGGTAGCCGGTGACCACCTCGGAGCTGGCGATGAAGGTCTTCGACGGTACGCAGTCGGACAGCACGCAGGCCCCGCCGGCGCCCTCGGCCTCCACGACGGTGACGTCAGCGTCCAGCTGAGCGGCGACCAGGGCCGCCTCGTAACCGGCCGGTCCACCACCGATGATCACGATCCGGCTCACAGGGCCATCCTTTCGTTCGCGACTGCGGGGCTCCGCTCCGCTGCGCTCCTCGCGCTCACCTTGCCCGCCCTTCGTCAGTGCTCACAGTGACTTTCTTCTCCCGAACGCGTCCGACACGCACTGTCGTATTCTCCCCCACCCGGCGGGCGGGCTATCGTCATCGCCGTGCGTCATCACGCCGCCTACGGCTCAAACCTCGACCCCGCCCGCATGCGCGCCTACTGTCCGCATTCGCCGATGGTGGGTACCGGCTGGCTGGAAGGCTGGCGACTCACCTTCGCGGGCGAGGACGTGATCGGCTGGGAGGGTGCGGTCAGCACGGTCGTCGAGTCTCCCGGCGACCGGGTCTTCGTGGCGATCTACGACATCCACCCCTACGACGCCGCCCAGCTCGACGAGATCGAGGGGGTCACCGCCGGCACGTACCGCAAGCTGCACGTACGCGTCTCCACCCTCGACGGCGACGTGACCGCGTGGATCTACGTCTTCGACGGCTACGAGGGCGGGCTGCCGACGGCGTGGTACCTCTCGGAGATCGCGAACGCCGCCGAGAAGGCGGGCGCCCCGGACGACTACGTCACCGAGCTGCGGTCCCGCCCCACCGGCACCGCGTCGGCCTAGCCCACCTCGTCGGCCCAGCGCGTCTCCCACGCCGCCCAGTCTGCTCCGGGGCGGGCCGGCGGTTCCAGGCGGCCCCGGCCGGCGTCGTCAATCACACACCGGCGGCCGGTACGACCAGCTCGTACATGTCGGCCCAGCGCGTCTCGCGCAGCCCCACCGACCGGTAGAGCGACAGCGGGGCGGTCGGGTTGGCCAGGTCGACCCCGAGGCCGGCGGACTCCCGGCCCTTCTCCGCGTACCGGGCGAACGCGTGGTTCAGCAGTGCCGCGCCCACCCCGCGACGCCGGTGACCGGGCAGCACGGCGAGGTTCCTGACCCATCCCTCGTTCCGGTCGAGCGCCTGGTCGGACGACCGGAGTACGCCGGCGGGCCGCCCGTCCACCTCGGCGACGAACCACTCGTCCCAGGCCGTGTCGGGCCTGATGAGGGCCCGCCACCGGTCGTAGTCCGACGGCTCGTAGTCCAGGGTGTCGCGGAAGGCGGTGTCGTAGATCCGGTAGAAGTCGCGCAGCTCCGACTCGTCGCCGGGGCGCAGCGGGCGGACCGTCACCCCGGGCGGCGCTGGCGGCGGCTCGCCGGGCACCCCCGCCAGCGACCGGCGCATCAGCTGATAGCGCTTGACGAAGTCGAACCCCGCGTCGGTCAACTCGGCCGCCCAGCGGCGCTCGGGCTCGCAGGCGGGGCACCGCACGGTCAGGGCCGGCAGGCCGCGTTCGGCGGCCCGCCCGGCCACCCGCTCCAACTGCCGGGCCAGCAGCGGCGCCCGCACCGACACGCCCCGCTCCGGGTCGACGAACACGTCGACGGACTCCCGCCCGATCCCGGTCTCGTTGTGCAGGATCGCCCACGCCACCAGCGCGCCGTCCGGGTCGAGCACCACCCAGGAGTCCCGCTCCGGGTCGACGTTCGGCGCGGTCAGCGCCTCCCGCACGTCGTCGGCGTCGAAGTCCGGGTAGCCGATGGCGAAGGTGTCGGCGGCGTGCACCACCGCGAGGATCGCCGGCACGTCGTCCAGGGTGGGGCGGCGGGCGTGCCAGCCGGCGGGGAGAGTCACGGGGGCGATCCTGACAGGCGGGCCGCCGCGCCGCCGCCCATTTTCCGGCCGCCGCGCCGGCCTCAGCCCGCTTCGACCACGTGGACCCGGGTCGCGGCGAGCAGCTCCACCAGCTCAGCGCCGTCCGCCGGCCCGAGAGCCGCGAAGGCCGGCGACGCCAACCGGTTGGTCACCGCCTCGGCCCAGAGCCGCCTGCGTACCAACGGCCCGACCGGTGGGTACGGCGGCGGCCAGCCGCAGGCGACCGCACCCGCCTCCCCATCGGGGCCGGCGAGCACGGCCTCCAGCGGGGTCATCCCGCTGGCCCGGACCGCGAGCAGGTGCGCCCCGGCGAAGTGCTCCCGGAGCAGGCGCAGGCCGACGGCCGCCCGGGCGCCGGCCGTGCGGACCGGCACCGGCAGGGCGCGCCAGGCGGCGAAGAGCGGCATGCCGCTGGCATCCGCGGCGTCGACCGCGCGGCCGAGCAGAGCGGCGAGGCGGCTCACCCCGGTGAGGGAGTCGAGCCGCTCCTCGCCCCACCGGCAGCACTCGGCCAGGGTGGCGGCGGCCACCTCGACAGGCGGGACGACCCGGCGGGCCGCGTCCCAACCGTCGGCGACCGCTTCGGGGGCCAGGAAGCCGAGAGCGGCGGCGACCGTCTCCGCACGGACGTCCCCGAGGGCCCCGGCCCGCCCGGTGACGTAGAACGCCCAGCCGGAGATGCCGAGCAGCCGCGCCCGGCGCAGGGTGGTGGGGCAGCGGGTGAAGACGTCGCCAAGTTCCAGCACGACCGGCTTGCTGGCCGCGGCGACCTGTTCCGGCGTCATCCGTCCGCTCCCCGGTCGACCCGTCCGTCCACAGGGGTCAGTCTGCCGCGTCGCCGTCCTACCCGGCATCCCCCTCTTCGGCGTCGAGCGCCTCCATCGCGGCCTCGACCTCGCCCGCGCGGCGGCGCGCGGCCGTCACCGTCCGTTCCGCCCCGCGCCGCGCCAGCCTCGCCCGGCTGAGGTCCTGCTCGGCGACGGCCCGGCGCCGCTCCAGCTCGGCCAGTTCCGCCTCGACCGCGTCCAGGGCGGCGACGCCGTCGCGCTCGGCCGCCGTCGCGTCGGCCAGCTCCACGTCGGCCCGTTCCTGTTCGGTACGCGCCTTCGTCAGCTCCTTCTCCAGCGCCCGCCGTCGGCGCGCCCGCTCCGCCCGGGCGGCCCGCTCCGCCTGCTCGGCGCGGAACGCAGCCTGGTCGGCCCCGCGCCGCTGCTTCCCGGCCGGCTCGGGCCGGGGCGCCGGCTCCGGCTCCTCCCCACCCGTCACCAGCCGCAGTTGGGGGCGGGGCACCTCCCCGAAGCCGGCGTAGGTGGCGGCCTTCAGCAGCCGGCCGGAGCGGACCTGCTCGGCGACGTCGGTGTCGGCGAGCGCGGCGTTGAGGGTGGCCTCCACCTCGGCCAGCGGCAGCTTCCCGGCCGGTGGGGCGCCCTCGGCCCCGGCCGCCAGCTTGCGCACCTCGGCGACGAGCGCGCCGACCACCGCCCGCCGCTGGGTGGAGAGTTCCCGCAGCCGGGGCCCGCGCAGCTCGCGTTGGGCGGTACGCAACGCCTCGGCGAGCTGGGCCAGGTCGGCGACCAGCTCGGGGCGGCGGACGGCGAGCAGGTTGACCAGCCAGGCGGCCACGGTGGGCCGGCGCAGCCGGGCGATCTCCCGGGCGCCCTTCGGGTCGCCCGCGCGGCGGGCCTCGGCGGCGGCCTCGTCGCGGATCGCGACGAACCGGTCCGGCGAGGTGGTGTAGAGCTGGTGCAGCAGCTCTCGGGACGGGCCGGGCATCGCCGTCAGGCGTCGATCCGGGTGCCCGATTCGAGCCGGCGGTAGTCGACGTCGGACAGGCGCGTGAAGTTGCTGTTCAGCACGTTGAGCCCGTTGTCGTTGAGCAGCCCGTCGTGCAGCGCGTACGCCCGGCGGGGCGCGACCGCCCGGAGGAAGTCCAGCGACTCGGAGAACTTCGTCCACGGGGCGTGTATCGGCAGGAAGAGCGTGTCGACCTGGACGTCCTCGGGGACGAACAGGCTGTCCCCGGGGTGGTAGACGGTGTCGTTCAGCAGGTACGCCAGGTTGTCCACCACCGGGATGTCGGGGTGGATCACGGCGTGTCGGCCGCCGTGGGCGCGTACCGGCACGCCAGCGGCCGTGAACGACTGTCCGGGTCGGACGGGTTCGAGCGCCTCGGCGGCGTCGCCCAGTACGCCGGTCAGCGAGGCCGGGCCGTGGATGACGAACCGGCGCCGGTCGAGCTGCCGGGTGACCGCCTCGACGTCGAGATGGTCGGGGTGCTCGTGGGTGATCAGCACCGCGTCCGCGGCGTCGAGCGCCGCCGCCTCGCTGAACACGCCCGGGTCGATGACCAGCACTCCCCCGTCGTGTTCCACCCGCAGGCAGGAGTGGGCGTACTTGGTGAGCTGCATCGTGACTCCAAGATTATCGAATCGTGACGTCCTGAGCGCAGTCTGCCGGAACCGACGTGGTGCCGCGTCGCGTCTGAGGTATCGCCCCGCACGGGGGCCAAGGACTATGGAGGCGGGATGGACGGACGGCAACGGCGACGTCGGGGCGTACGGCTGACGGCCGCCGCGGTGGTGGCTCTTCTCGCGCTGGCCGGCTGCGGCAGCGGCGCGCGGGACAACGCCGACAGCAGGCCGGCGGCAGCCCCGGTGGATCGGGACCAGGCCGCGGGCGGCGCGGCGGAGCAGGCCGGTGGCGCGGCGGACCAGGACGGCGGCAAGGCCGAGCGGGGCAGCGGCGCCGGCGCGCCGGACCTGCGGGTCGACCAGCGCTCCATCATCTACAAGGGCACCATGCGCGTGCAGGTGGACGATGTGGACGCCGCGGCCCGCAGCGCGATCGCCGCGGTCACGGCGGCCGGCGGTTTCGTCGGTGGCGACCAGCGGCGCAGCGTCGACGCGGACGCGCGGGCCGAGCTGGAGCTGCGGGTGCCGGCGGCGAAGTTCCACGGCGTCGTCGACGAGTTGGCGAAGCTGGGCCGGCAGCAGCGGCGGGAGATCAGCACGGAGGACGTCACCGAGCAGATGGTCGACCTGGACGCGCGGATCACCAGCCAGCGCGCCCGGGTGGAGAGCGCCCGCAAGCTGCTGGCCCGGGCCGACTCGATCGGCGACCTGGTGTCGCTGGAGAACGAGCTGGCCCGCCGGGAGGCGGACCTCGCCTCGCTGGAGGCGAAGAAGGAGCGGCTGGCGGACCTGACGAGCCTGTCGACGATCACCGTGTCGCTGGTCGGCCCGGACGCGAGCACCGCCGACGAGGAGACCGAGGTCGGTTTCCTGGTGGGGCTCAAGGGCGGGTGGAAGGTCTTCCTGACCTCCATGACCATCCTGCTGACGGTGCTGGGCGCGGTGTTGCCGTGGCTGCTGGCGATCGGCGTACCGCTGACGGTGCTGCTGGTGGCGCTGCGCCGGCGGCGGCGTACGGCTCCGCCGCCGACGCCGCCGGCGGGACCGGCCGGACCGCTACCGGCTAACGCGCCGCCGCCAGTGCCCGCAGCGCGGTCTGGACCATGAGCCGTACGCCGACCGGGATGGCGCGTTCGTCCACGTCGAACGAGGCCCGGTGCAGGTCCACGTTCGGGCCGGAACGGCCGACGCCCAGCCGGGCGAGCGCGCCCGGGACGTACTCCAGGTACCAGGAGAAGTCCTCGCCGCCCATGCTCTGCGGGGTCTCGGCGACGCCCTCCGGCCCGAGCGTGGCGGTGGTGGCGCCGGTCAGGACCTGGATGGCCCGGGAGTCGTTGCACACCGGCGGGCGGCCCCGCAGGTATTCCAGGTCGACGGTGGCCCCGGTCGGGGCGATGACGTCGCGGACGACCTGACCCACGATCTTGGGGGCCAGCTCCCAGGTGTCGCGGTCCATCACCCGCAGGGTGCCGGAGGCGGACGCCTCGGAGGGGATGACGTTGTAACGGGTGCCGGCCGAGGCGTGGCCGAAGACCAGCAGCAGCCCGCTGTTGGCCGGCACCCGGCGGCTGACCAGCGCCGGCACCTCGGTGATCAGGCGGCCCAGCGCGTCGACCAGGTCGACGGTCAGGTGCGGCCGGGCGGTGTGCCCGCCGGGACCGGTGAGCCGGACGGTGACGTTGTCGGCGGCGGCGGTGATCGGGCCGACCCGCAGGCCGATCTGCCCGACCGGCAGGTTGGGGTCGCAGTGCAGCGCGAAGATCTGCACGACGTCGTCCAGGCCGCCGGCCTCGATGACCTCCAGCGAGCCGCAGGGCAGGATCTCCTCGGCGGGCTGGAAGATCAGCCGGACCCGGCCGGGCAGCTCGCCCTGGTCGGCGAGCTGGGCCAGCAGCATGCCGACGCCGAGCATGACGGTGGTGTGCACGTCGTGGCCGCAGGCGTGGCAGACGCCGTCCACGGTGGAGCGGTACGGCACGTCCTTCGAGTCGGTCAGCGGCAGGGCGTCGATGTCGGCGCGCAGCGCGACCACCGGGCCGTCGGGGCGGCCGTCGATGTCGCAGATGACCCCGTTGCCCTTGGGCAGCAGCCGCGGCCGCAGCCCGGCCAGGGTGAGTTCCCGGGCGATCAGGGCGGCCGTCTCGAACTCCTCGCCGGAGAGTTCCGGGTGCGAGTGGAGATGGCGACGGGTGGCGATCAGCCCGGGCACGCGGAGGGCGAGCAGGTGGTCCAGCTCGAACGGCAGGGGCTGGGACCCGGCCGGCGCCTCCGGCCAGGACGACAGCAGCTGGTTGCCGGTGGGCAGCGTCAACGCACTCGTCACGTCGAATTCTCGTTCGCTAGAGATGGATGGATCATCAGGAACAGCAGACAGCCTAGACCTCCGACGGTGACGCTGCGCAACCTCGTTCCGGTAGCGGTCGGACCGCGCAGAGTCACGTATGCCCTGCTCGGAGCGCTCGCAGATCTGCGGGACAGCAGGTAGATCACGGTCGAATGCCGTCATCCGCTCCCCACCTCCTACAACGCGTAACCGGCCCGGCGCTCGAAAATCGACGTCGACCCCGAGGGCTCGTTGTTCCGAATTGTCGCATTAGTCGGTCCGGTGAACTGCCACTCCGACAATTACCCGACCCGCACCGGACCGCAGGACCCCGAGACGGTCACACACCCCGTTGCGGACCAACCGCACACCGTGTGCGTCCAGGTCCACCCGGTCGGGTTACCCCCGGGCCCGACCGGCACACCCCATCACCGCCGGGTCGCGCCGCCCACACCCGCGCCGAGCCCTCCGGCGACGTCGCCGGGATCCGCTCCGCGCTGCCGTCCGTGACCAGCAGGCCGGTCGCCCCCGGCTCGTGGCCTGTTGCCGCTCCTGGTCGTACCCGCAGGCGCCGTCACCCGCACCGACGTCGCCCCGCTCGGCGAGGGCCGCACCGCCGACCGCAGCAGCGCCTCCTCCGACTGTAGCGCCCCACCCGCACGGCCGCGACCAGCGAAAACGCGCCATGGGCCGGCCGTTACCGCACATGGACCGTCCGGTTACGGCGCAGGGGTGAAGAGCCGTCGGACCGACGGTCGCAGCGGAGCGCACACGGGTGCCGCAGACCCTCGCGACGGCGGACGGCGACGGCCGCCCGGCCCCGGCACGGCGGGGCTCGGACGGCCGTCGGCGAGCGCGGTCAGAACCGGTCGGACGGGCGGTACAGCCCCCACACCTGGCGCAGGGTGCCGCAGACCTCGCCCACCGTGGCGCGGGCGCGCAGCGCCTCCTTCATCGGGTAGAGCACGTTCTCGCTGCCCTCGGCGGCGGCCCGCAGCGCGGCCAGCCCCCGCTCGACCGCCCCGGCGTCGCGCTCCGCACGCAGCCGGGCCAGCCGCTCGGCCTGCGCCGCCTCGATCGTCGGATCGACCCGCAGCGGCTCGTACGGCTCCTCCTCGTCGACGGTGAACCGGTTGAGGCCCACCACCACCCGCTCGCCGGAGTCGATCTCCTGCGCGATCCGGTAGGCGGACTGCTCGATCTCCCGCTTCTGGAAGCCCGCCTCGATGGCGTCGACCGCCGAACCGTGGTCGAAGACGCGGTCCATCAGCTCGTTCGCCGCCGCCTCAATCTCGGCGGTCATCGCCTCCACCACGTACGAGCCGGCGAACGGGTCCACGGTGGCGGTCAGGTCCGTCTCGTACGCCAGCACCTGCTGGGTACGCAGCGCCAGCCGGGCCGCCTTCTCGGTGGGCAGCGCGATCGCCTCGTCGAAGCTGTTGGTGTGCAGCGACTGGGTGCCGCCGAGCACCGCGCCGAGGCCCTGCACCGCCACCCGGACCAGGTTGACCTCCGGCTGCTGGGCGGTGAGCTGCACGCCCGCGGTCTGGGTGTGGAAGCGCAGCATCATCGACTTCGGGTCCTTGGCGCCGAAGTCGTCGCGCATCAGGCGGGCCCAGATCCGGCGGGCGGCCCGGAACTTGGCCACCTCCTCCAGCAGGGTGGTCCTGGCCACGAAGAAGAACGACAGCCGGGGCGCGAAGTCGTCCACGGCCAGCCCGGCCGCCAGCGCGGCGCGGACGTACTCGACGCCGTTGGCGAGCGTGAACGCGATCTCCTGCGCGGGCGACGCGCCGGCCTCGGCCATGTGGTAGCCGGAAATGGAGATCGTGTTCCACTTCGGCACCTCCTTGCGGCAGTAGCCGAAGGTGTCTGCGACCAGCCGCAGCGAGGGCTTCGGCGGGAAGATGTACGTCCCGCGGGCGATGTACTCCTTGAGGATGTCGTTCTGGATCGTGCCGTTGAGTGCCGAGCCGGCGACGCCGTTCTCCTCGGCGACGAGCTGGTAGAGCAGGAGCAGCACCGAGCCCGGCGCGTTGATGGTCATCGAGGTCGAGACCTTGTCGAGCGGGATGCCGTCGAACAGCAGCCGCATGTCGTCGATCGAGTCGATGGCCACCCCGACCTTGCCCACCTCGCCGTGCGCGATCGGGTCGTCGGAGTCGTAGCCCATCTGCGTCGGCAGGTCGAAGGCCACGGAGAGGCCCATCGTCCCGGCCCGCAACAACTGGTGGTAACGCGCGTTGGACTCGGTGGCGGTGCCGAAGCCCGCGTACTGGCGCATCGTCCAGGGGCGGGAGGTGTACATCGTCGGGTAGACCCCGCGCGTGTACGGGAACTCGCCCGGGCCGCCGAGCCGGGAGTCCAGTTCCTCCGGGAGGTCCGCCGCCGTGTAGACGCCCTTGATCGGAAAACCGGACTCGCTTGACCGCGGTTCGCTCATTAGCGGATGGTAGGACGCGCGACGGCGTCGGCGGGTGAGGGATACCGCACACCGGCCGGCGGGCATCGACGAGAGGTGAACGTTCGGGTACGTACTGTCCAGTTCGGTAAACGTCCGCCGCGTCGGGTTTCGCATCGGGCGTCGGAACCAGCAAGATAGGGGGGTTGTGTCCCAGCCCCCCTCGATTTCCCCCGGTGGCTTTTCTGTGACTCAGATCCCGACGTGGAGCGGCGGACCAGTGAGTCCCCCCAACGGACGCGCGACCCCCGGCACGACCATCGGCGACCGCTACTCGCTGCGTTCGGCGGTGGGCAACGGCGGTATGGGCACGGTCTGGCGTGCCACGGACACACTCCTGCGGCGGGACGTGGCCGTCAAGGAGGTCGTCCTGCCCCCGGGGCTCGCCCCGAGCGACCGTGACGCGATGTACGAGCGCACCCTGCGCGAGGCCCGCGCCGCGGCGGCGATCCAGCACCCGGCCGTCGTCCAGGTCTACGACGTGGTCACCGAGGCCGGCCGGCCGTGGATCGTGATGGAGCTGCTCGACGCCCGCAGCCTCGCCGACATGGTGATCGAGGACGGTCCGGTCGCGCAGCGGGTGGTCGCCAAGATCGGCATCGCCCTGCTCGGCGCGCTGGAGGTGGCGCACGCGATCGGCGTGCTGCACCGCGACGTCAAGCCGGCCAACGTGCTGATCTGCGGCGACGGGCGCTGCGTGCTGACCGACTTCGGCGTGGCCCGGATGCCCACCGACGTGCAGCTCACCACCCCCGGGATGGTGCTCGGCTCGCCGCACTTCATCTCTCCCGAGCGGGCGATGGGCCAGGAGTTCGGCCCGCCGAGCGACCTCTTCTCGCTGGGCGTCACGCTCTACACGGCGGTGGAGGGGCGGCCCCCGTTCGACAAGGGTGACCCGATCGAGACCATGCACGCCGTGGTCGAGGACCCGCCCGCCCCGCCGCAGCGCAGCGGGCCGCTGGCCCGGGTGCTGATGGGTCTGTTGGAGAAGGACCCGGCCCGCCGCCTCGACGTGCACACCGCCCGGGCCATGCTCCGCGAGCTGCTCGCCGGCCCGCTGACCAGCAACGCCGCCGCGGTGAACTCGGTGACCGACCCCTACTCCGTGGTGCCGGTGCAGCGGCCCGTACCGACCCCGCCGGCCGCGCAGCCGGAGCAGCCGAAGCCGAGTGGGCAGATCGGCGGTCGGGCCATGCTCAATCCGGGTGAGTCGCTCACCGACCGGCTGGCGGCGCTGCGCCGCGGCGAGCGCCCCGCGCAGGCCGCCCTTCCCGCCAGCCCCGCCGCGATGGACGACACCAGCGCCGACGCCCTGGCCGGGCCGCTGCACACCCCCACCGGCGCGATGCCGGCACCGAGCGGTGCCACGCCGGCCGGCCGCACCTACGGCGGCGCCGAGGCGACCCAGCGGATGGCGTCCGGCGGCTCGGACGCCACCCAGCAGCTGCGGACCAACGCCGCCGGCCTGGTCGGCTTCAGCGGCCCGCCGGAGGCGACCCAGCGCATGGGGGCGGGCACGCCCACCTTCGGCGCACCGCCGCCCGAGGCCACCCAGCGGATGGGCGCCGGAACGCCCGTCTTCGGCGCACCGCCGCCCGAGGCGACCCAGCAACTCGGCGGCACCTACGGCGGCGGCCAGTGGTCGGTGCCGGGCACCGGGCAGCCGTGGGCGACCCCGGCCACCGCGCCCGCCACGAGCGGCTCGGGTGGCGGGTTCGCCGGCCGCGTGGGCGCCGCCGGCAACCAGCTCGTCGGCACGGTCAAGGGCTGGCCGCGCAAGGTGCAGCTCGCCGCCGCCGGTGGCCTCGCCGCGCTGCTGCTGATCGGGGCGGTCGTCCTGTTCACCGGCGGCGACGACCCGGCGCCGACCGTCCCGCAGGCCGCCCCGACCTCGCAGGCCCCGGCCCCCGGCGTGCCCGAGATGAAGGAGCACACCGGCAAGGGCATACGCGTCATGGTGCCGCAGGGCTGGGAGGTCAAGAGCGCCGGCAACTGGGTGGACTACGTCGACCCGGCGGACGACGGCCGCAAGGTCCGGATCCTGGTGGAGGACTTCCGCACCACCTCGATCCGCTGGGCGGAGGTCGCCGAGGACGGCCTGAAGACCCGCTCCAAATCCTGCGTCAAGCCCTACGCCCAGATCGCCATGAACGAGGTGGAATGGGTCGGCAAGCCGGCGGCCGAGTTCGAGTACACCTGCGGGGAGGGCGAGGCCAAGCGGCACGGCGTGTGGCGCGGCGTGGTCCACGAGGGCAAGGTCTACTCGTTCTACCTCACCTCGACGGACACGAAGTTCGCCGAGAGCAAGCCGATCTTCGACGAGATGGTGAAGTCGTTCCAGCTCACCGACGCCGGCTGAGCCCGGGGGAAGCGCGGTGGTGATCCGCCGGCGTGCTATCAAGAGACATGCCGGCGGAAACCACTGACATCGATGACATTAGCGAGCGGGCGCGGCGCTGGCTCGCCGACGATCCCGACCCGACCAGCCGGGAGGAGTTGCGGGCGGTGCTCGACCGCCTGCCGGCGAGCGCCTCGGAGCTGGCCGACCGGTTCGCCGGTCCGCTGACCTTCGGCACCGCCGGGTTGCGCGGTCCGCTGCGCGCCGGTCCGAACGGGATGAACCTCGCGGTGGTCACCCAGGCCGCCGCCGGCCTGGTCGGCTGGCTCGCCACCCAGGGCGGCTCCGGTCCGCTGGTGATCGGGTACGACGCCCGGCACGGTTCCCGCCAGTTCGCCGAGCGCACCGCCCAGGTCGCCACCGGTGCGGGACGCCCGGCGCTGCTGCTGCCCCGTCCGCTGCCCACCCCCGTGCTCGCCTACGCGGTACGCCACCTCGGGGCGGTCGCCGGGGTGATGGTTACCGCCAGCCACAACCCGCCGCAGGACAACGGCTACAAGGTCTACCTCGGCGCGGAACTGGGCGGGGCGCTCGGCGCGGGCGCCCAGATCGTGCCGCCGGCCGACGCCGGCATCGAGGCCGCGATCCGGTCGGTCGGGCCGCTCGCCGAGGTGCCGCTCGGGCCGGCCGGGCAGGTGCTCGGCGACGACCTGGTGGCCTCCTACGTGGAGCGGGCCACCGCCGTCATCGACCCGGACGGCTCACGCGACCTGTCGGTGGCGTACACGCCGCTGCACGGGGTGGGCGCGGCGGTGCTCACCGCGGCGTTCGCCCGCGCGGGCTTCCCCGTGCCCGGTGTGGTGCCCGAGCAGGCCGAGCCGGACCCGGAGTTCCCGACCGTCTCCTTCCCCAACCCGGAGGAGCCGGGGGCGGTGGACCGGCTGGTCGCGCTGGCCGAGGCGACCGGTGCGGACATCGCCATCGCCAACGACCCGGACGCGGACCGCTGCGCGGTGGCCGTCCGGGACAGCGGTCCGGCGGCGAGCACGGGCGGTGAGGTCGCCGGTCCGACCGCGCCGGACGCGAACCCGCCCGGCTGGCGGATGCTGCGCGGCGACGAGGTGGGGGTGCTGCTGGCCGACCACCTCATGCGGCGCGGCGTGACCGGCCTCTACGCCACCACGATCGTGTCGTCGTCCCTGCTGCGGGCGATGTGTGCCGCCCGGGGCCTGCCGTACGACGAGACGCTGACCGGGTTCAAGTGGATCGTGCGGGCCGGCGGCGGGACCGAGCCGCTGGTGTTCGGCTACGAGGAGGCGCTCGGCTACTGCGTCGCCCCCGGGCACGTACGCGACAAGGACGGCATCACCGCCGCGCTGACCGTCGCCGAACTGGCCGCCGGGCTCAAGGCGCAGGGGCGAACCCTGACCGACCGGCTCGACGAGTTGGCCGCCGAGTTCGGCGTGCACCACACGGACCAGCTCTCGGTGCGGGTGGACGACCTGCGGCTGATCGCCGACGCGATGGCCCGGATCCGGGCCGCCACCCCGACCACACTGCTCGGGCAGCCGGTCACCGAGGCGCAGGACCTGCTCCCCGAGGCGGACGTGGTGATCCTGCGTACCGGAGCCGCCCGGGTGGTGATCCGCCCCTCGGGCACCGAGCCGAAGCTCAAGGCGTACCTGGAGGTGGTGGAGCCGGTGGCGGACGGCGACGTCACCGCGGCCCGCACCCGCGCCACGGACGCGGTGGCGGCCCTCCGCAAGGAGATCGCCACGGCCCTGAACCTCTGACCCACCCTGCCCACCCCCACGCCCGGTGCGGCAAGGCCCGGTGATCAAGAAGTTTGCGTCAGGAGACGCGCCTCTCCAGGACGCAAACTTCTTGATCGACAAGGGCCGGCGACGGGGACCGGCGACGGGGGTGGGGGTTGGGGGGTCCGGTTGGGGTGGTTAGCGGCGGGGGCCCAGGGCGGCGTCCACGGCGCGGCCCAGGGCGGCCACGACGAGGCCGACCGAGGGGCGGACCACCGAGTCGTCCAGGCTGACGGTGCCGGAGAAGCCGGCGCCGCCGGCGATCTCCTCCAGCCGCTGCCGCGCCTCCAGGGCCGCGTCGCCGCTCAGGCCGAGCGCCGGCTCCATCCGCAGGACCGCGACCAGGGTGGCCAGGGCCGCCGTCCGCTCGTCGGGCAGCTCACCGCTGGCCAGCGCCTCGGCGAGCCGGCGCCGGGTGTCCGCCTCGACGGCGGGGTCGAGGGTCGGGTAGCGGTGCACGTGGATGAAGCCCAGCTCGGTCTCGTCGACGTCGCGCACCACGCCCTGGGCGCACAGGTCGCCGAGGATCTTGTCGCGCAGGCCGTGCCGCAGCCGCTGCACCCAGGACGAGGGGCTGTGCGGCGTGTCGGCGGCCATGCGGGTGAGGACCCCGTCGACGAGCGGCTCGCCGGTGGGCGTCGGGTCGACCACCGCCAGGGACCCCTCGGAGTACGCGATCCGCCCGGCCAGGGCCAGTTCGATCAGCACCGCGGCGGCCATCCCCAGGTCGAGGCTGATCCGCGGCATGGTCGCCTTGCCGGTCTCGTCGTCGTACGCGAGGAGAAGCAGCTCTTCGGCGAGCGCAACACCAGTCATGGCCGGAGACGGTAGCGGCTGCGCGCATCCCGCGCACGGACTCGCGCACGGATTCCCACGCAGCCGCGCGGCGGATGTCAGAAGCGGGGCATCCCACCGAACTGGCGGTCGCCGGCGTCACCGAGCCCGGGCACGATGAACATCCGGTCGTTGAGGCCCTCGTCGATCGAGGCGGTGACCAGGCGCAGCGGCAGGCCGGAGCGCGTCAGGCGCTCGATGCCGACAGGCGCGGCGAGCACGCAGAGCACGGTGATGTCGGTGCAGCCCCGGTCGGCCAGCAGTCGGCAGCAGTGCTCCAGCGAGCCGCCGGTGGCGAGCATCGGGTCGAGCACCAGCACCGGCAGGCCGCTCAGGTCGCGCGGCAGCGACTCCATGTAGGCGCGCGGCTCGTACGTCTCCTCGTCGCGGGCCAGGCCGACGAAGCCCATCGACGACTCCGGCAGCAGGCCGAGCGCGGCGTCGGCCATGCCCAACCCGGCCCGCAGCACCGGCACGAGCAGCGGCGGATTGGCCAGCCGGGTGCCCTCGGTGCCGGTGACCGGGGTCTGCACCGGGTACTTCTCGACGGGGAACGAGCGCGCGGCCTCGTACACCAGCATGGTGGTGAGTTCGTGCAGCGCCGCCCGGAACGAGGAGGAGTCGGTGCGCGCGTCCCGCATGGCGGTCAGCCGCGACTGGGCGAGCGGATGGTCAATGACGTGTACGTCCACGATCGCTCAACCTACCGGTCCAGCCCCGCCGGCACCGCGCGTGCGCCCGGGCGAGCGACGTCGCTCACCACCGCGTCGACGACGACGCCGTGACCAAGATCACTGTCCGCCCGGGTGCGTAGACTCCGGGGCATGACGGCGACAGCGACGTCGGCCCGGTCGGAGCTCTCCGAGTTGGGACGATCCGAGACCGCTCTGCGGACCTTCCTGCACGGCCTGCCCGGCGTGGACCAGGTCGGCGCGGAGCAGCGGGCGGCACAGCTCGGCACCCGCTCCATCAAGACCACCGCCAAGGCCCAGGCCATCGACCTGGCGATCCGGATGGTGGACCTGACCACCCTCGAAGGGGCGGACACCCCGGGCAAGGTGCGGGCCCTCGCGGCCAAGGCGCTGCGCCCCGACCCGGCCGACCCGACCTGCCCGCACGTCGGCGCGGTCTGCGTCTACCCGTCGATGGTGCCGCACGTGGCCGAGGTGCTCGCCGGCTCAGGTGTGCATCTGGCCAGCGTGGCGACCGCCTTCCCGTCGGGCCAGGCCCCGCTGGAGGTCAAGCTCGCCGACACCCGGGCCGCCGTGGCGGCCGGCGCCGACGAGATCGACATGGTGATCAACCGGGGCGCGTTCCTGGCCGGGCGCTACTCCGAGGTCTACGACGAGATCGTGGCCACCAAGGAGGCCTGCGGGGACGCCCACCTGAAGGTCATCCTGGAGACCGGCGAGCTGGCCACGTACGACAACGTGCGGCGCGCCTCCTGGCTGGCGATGCTGGCCGGCGGCGACTTCATCAAGACCTCCACCGGCAAGGTCCCGGTCGCGGCCACGCCGCCGGTGACGCTGGTGATGCTGGAGGCCGTCCGCGACTTCCGGGCCGCCACCGGCCGGCAGGTCGGCGTGAAGCCGGCCGGCGGCATCAAGACCACCAAGGACGCCATCAAGTACCTGGTGATGGTGAACGAGACCGTCGGCGCGGACTGGCTCGACCCGGACTGGTTCCGGTTCGGCGCCTCCAGCCTGCTGAACGACCTGCTCATGCAGCGCACCAAGCTGACGACCGGCACCTACTCCGGTCCCGACTACTTCACCCTGGACTGAGAGCCGATGTTCGAATACGCACCCGCCCCCGAGTCCCGCTCGGTGGTGGACCTCAAGGCCTCCTACGGGCTCTTCGTCGACGGTGAGTTCGTCGACCCCGGCGACGGCGGCACGTTCAAGACCGTCAACCCGGCCTCCGAGGAGGTGCTCGCCGAGGTCGCCGAGGCCGGCGCCCAGGACGTGGACCGCGCCGTCCGCGCCGCCCGCCAGGCGTACGAGAAGGTCTGGGGCCCGATGCCGGGCCGGGACCGGGCGAAGTACCTGTTCCGGATCGCCCGGATCATCCAGGAGCGCTCGCGCGAGCTGGCCGTGCTGGAGTCGCTCGACAACGGCAAGCCGATCAAGGAGTCCCGCGACGTCGACCTGCCCCTGGTCGCCGCGCACTTCTTCTACTACGCGGGCTGGGCCGACAAGCTCCCGCACGCGGGCTTCGGCGCGGACCCGAAGCCGCTGGGCGTGGCCGCGCAGGTCATCCCGTGGAACTTCCCGCTGCTGATGCTGGCCTGGAAGATCGCCCCCGCCCTTGCGGCGGGCAACACGGTGGTGCTGAAGCCGGCCGAGACGACCCCGCTGACCGCGCTGCTCTTCGCCGAGATCTGCCAGCAGGCCGACCTGCCCGCCGGCGTGGTCAACATCGTCACGGGCGCCGGCGACACCGGTCGCGCGCTGGTCGAGCACCCGGGCGTGGACAAGGTGGCCTTCACGGGTTCGACCGAGGTGGGCCGGGCCATCGCCCGCGCCGTGGCCGGCACCCGCAAGAAGCTCACCCTGGAGCTGGGCGGCAAGGCGGCCAACATCGTCTTCGACGACGCCCCGGTCGACCAGGCGGTCGAGGGCATCGTCAACGGCATCTTCTTCAACCAGGGGCACGTCTGCTGCGCCGGCTCCCGGCTGCTGATCCAGGAGAACGTCGCCGACCGGGTGCTGGAGTCGCTGAAGCGGCGGATGGCCCAGCTGCGCGTGGGCGACCCGCTGGACAAGAACACCGACATCGGGGCGATCAACTCCGCCGCGCAGCTCGCGCGCATCCGGGAGCTGTCCGACGCCGGGTCCGCCGAGGGCGCCGAGCGCTGGTCGCCGCCGTGCGAGCTGCCGGAGCGCGGCTTCTGGTTCGCGCCGACGATCTTCACCGGGGTCACCCAGGCGCACCGGATCGCCCGCGAGGAGATCTTCGGCCCGGTGCTGTCCGTCCTGACGTTCCGCACCCCGGCCGAGGCCGTCGAGAAGGCCAACAACACGCCGTACGGGCTGTCGGCCGGGATCTGGACGGACAAGGGCTCCCGGATCCTGTGGATGGCCGACCGGCTGCGCGCCGGCGTGGTCTGGGCCAACACGTTCAACAAGTTCGACCCCACCTCGCCGTTCGGCGGCTACAAGGAGTCGGGCTACGGTCGCGAGGGCGGCCGGCACGGGCTGGAGGCGTACCTCAATGTCTGAGCGGGTCGCGGTACGCAAGACGTACAAGCTCTTCATCGGCGGGAAGTTCCCGCGCAGCGAGTCGGGACGGTCGTATCTCGTGCAGGACGCCAACGTTTCCCTCGCCTCCCGCAAGGACGCGCGGGACGCCGTGGTCGCCGCCCGCGCCGCCGTGAAGGGCTGGGCCGGGGCGACCGCGTACAACCGGGGTCAGATCCTCTACCGGGTCGCCGAGATGCTGGAGGGCCGGCGCGAGCAGTTCGTCGCCCTCGGCGTGCCCGGCGACGAGGTCGACGCGGCCGTGGACCGCTGGGTCTGGTACGCCGGCTGGTCCGACAAGCTCCCCCAGGTGTACGGCGGCGCCAACCCCGTCGCCGGGCCCTACTTCAACCTGTCGGCGCCCGAGCCGACCGGCGTGGTGGCCGTGGTGGCCCCCGAGTCTCCGGCGCTGCTCGGCCTGGTCAGTGTGATCGCCCCGGCGATCGTCACCGGCAACACCGTGGTGGTGGCGACCTCGCCGACGCAGCCCCTGGCGGCGGTGACCCTGGCGGAGGTGCTCGCCACCTCCGACCTGCCCGGCGGCGTGGTCAACCTGCTCACCGGCCGGATCACCGAGACCGTGCCGGCGTTGGCCGCCCACATGGACGTCAACGCCATCGACCTGACCGGCGTGACCGACGCCGAACTGGCGGTGGAGCTGGAGGTCAAGGCGGCGCAGAACCTCAAGCGGGTGCTCCGGCCGGCGCCGGCCGACCACGACTGGTCCGCCGACCCGGGCATCACCCGGATGACCACGCTGCTGGAGACGAAGACGGTCTGGCACCCCAAGGGGGTGTGAGACCGTCGGTCCTGGGGCTTCCGGGCAGCCCCGCCCGACCGGGACGACCAACTCATCAGGAGTAGGGCATGGGCCTCATCCACATCGAACTGTTCGCCACCCTGGACCTCGTCGGGCAAGCGCCCGGCGGCCCCGACGAGGACCCGGCGGGGTTCCCGTTCGGCGGCTGGCAGGCGCCCCTGCTGGACGAGGTCGGCGGGGCGCAGGTCGCCGCCGCGTACGAGGGCACGGACGCCCTCCTGCTCGGCCGGCGGACGTACGACATCTTCGCCGCCCACTGGCCGCACCAGGAGGGTGGCCAGGACGACGGGATCGCCAGGCTCTTCAACAGCGTCCCGAAGTACGTGGCCTCCCGCGGCCGGCCCGACCTCTCGTGGGCCGGGTCCAGCCAGCTCGGCCCGGATCTGGCCGCCGCGGTGCGCGAGGTCCGTGACCGGCACGAGCACGTGAAGGTCGTCGGGAGCCTCAACCTGGTGCAGACCCTCCTGCGCGAGAAGCTCTTCGACCGGCTCGACCTCTGGGTGCACCCGATCGTGCTCGGCGTCGGGAAGAAGGTGTTCGACGGTGGGGCGGTGCCCACCAACGTCACCCTCCTCGAACCGCCGGTGGCCAGCCCGAGGGGCACCGTCTACCTGCGCTACGGGCTCGCCGACGGCACACCCGGGACGGGGGACATGAGCGCACCCGAGCGCGGTGCCGGACGCTGACACGTGAGGTTTCTACTACGGGGGGTAGGATTGCGGCGTGACTCGGCTCGGTGATCTTGAACGTGCGGTGATGGACGTCTTGTGGGACACGGTCCCCGGCGCGGCGGGCGGGATCACCGTACGCGAGGTGGCCGACGCGCTGGACGGGCGCGAGCTGGCGTACACGACGGTGATGACCGTCCTGGACCGGCTCGCCGGCAAGGGCATGGTGCAGCGCGAGCGGGAGGGGCGGGCCTGGCGCTACCGGGCCGCCGCCAGCCGTGAGGCGTACATCGCCCAGCTCATGCTCGACGCCCTCGACCTCGGCGGCAGCCGGGACGCCGCCCTGGTGCGCTTCGCGCGCTCGGTGACCGGCACCGAGGCCGAGGTGCTGCGCGCCGCCCTCGGGGCCGAGGCCGGGGAGATCGGGCACGACGGGGACGCGCTGACCGGCCGGATCGAGGCGCCGACGGTCGACGGGGCCGGCCGACCGCCCCGGGCCGACAGGGCAGCGGACCGGTAGGGCCACGGTCGTGGCGTACGCCCTGCACTTCGCCGCGTCGATGCTCGCCTGCTGGCTGACCGCGCAGGTGCTGATCCGCTCCACCTGGACGTGGCGCAGCCCCCGGGTCGCGATCATCTGCTGGCAGGCGGTCGGGCTGGCCCTCGGGCTCTCCGCGATGGGCGTGCCGATGGCGTTGGGCCTGGAGGCCTACGACCGCTCGACCGGCAGCGCGCTGGTCGCTCTCGCCACCGACCTGAGCCACGGCACCCTGCCCGTCGGGGTGGGCGCGCCGCACCTGGCCGCCGTCGGGGTGGGCTTCGGCATCGGCGGGGTCCTGCTGGCCACGACCGTCCGCAGCGTCTACGGCACCGTACGCGCCCAGCGCCGGCACCGGGACCTGCTCGCCCTGGTCGCCCGCCGGGACCCGACGGTGCCCGGCGCGCTGGTGCTCGACCACCCGAGCGCCGCGGCGTACTGCCTGCCGGGGATGCGGCCCCGGGTCGTGGTCAGCGCGGGCACCCTCGACCTGCTGGACAGCGCCGAGTTGGCGGCCGTGCTCGCCCACGAGCGGGCGCACGCCCAGGAACGGCACGACCTGGTGCTGCTGCCGTTCACCGCGCTCAGCCAGGCGCTGCCCTGGTTCGCCTGGGTCCGCGAGGCGCACGACCGGGTCGCCCTGCTGGTCGAGATGCGGGCCGACGACAAGGCCCGGGAGGCGCACGCCGACGCCCCGCTGGCCGGCGCGCTGCGCCGGTTCGCCGAGGCGGGCAGCCGGGCCACCCCGGCGGGCACCCTCGGGCTGGGCGACCGGCACCTCGACGTACGGGTGCAGCGCCTCATGGTCGCCGACCGGCCGCCCCGGCTGCTCGGCGGCGCCGCGCTGGCCGTGGCGACCTCCGTGGTCGCCCTGCCGATCTCCCTCTTCCTGAGCTGACCCGGGCGGCCCGCCCTTCCCGGTAGGCTGCCCCTCCGCGCGGGACGCGGCCCGCCCTCTCCGGTCCCGGAGTTACCGCCGCATGGAGCACGTCGGGCCATGCTGGGGGCGAGTGGCGACGCTGGCGGCGACCGGCGACGCCCGGCGCGCCGCTCGTCGGCGATTCGCCCGCCATCCCTCCCCCACGACTACTACGAGCCGTCGTAGGATCAACTACGACCGTCCATAGTAGTGACGCGTAGGCAATCTACATGTAGGCTCCCTACGACTTGTGCGCCAACCGTACGGAGAGCCGGCCATGGACACCCTGCTCCTCGCCCGCCTGCAGTTCGCCACCACCACCTCGATCCACTTCCTCTTCGTGGTGGTGACCCTGGGCCTGGTGACCCTGCTGGTCGGCCTCCAGACCGCCTGGGTAATCACCAACAAACCGGTCTACGAGCGGCTGACCCGTTTCTGGGGCCAGCTCTACGTGATCAACTACGTACTCGGCATCGCCACCGGGATCGTCATGGAGTTCCAGTTCGGGCTGAACTGGAGCGGGCTGTCGCGCTACGTCGGCAACGTCTTCGGCGCGCCCCTGGCCATCGAGACGCTGGTCGCCTTCTTCCTGGAGTCGACGTTCCTCGGCATGTGGATCTTCGGCTGGCACCGGCTGCGCCGGGGCGTACACCTCGCCCTGATCTGGGGTGTCGCGATCACCGCGTACGCCTCGGCGTTCTGGATCATGGTGGCGAACGCCTGGTTGCAGAACCCGGTCGGCCACGAGGTACGCGACGGCGTCGCCCACCTCACCGACTTCCCCGCGCTGCTGGACAACCCCACCTTCCGCATGGCGTTCGGGCACGTCGTCACGGCGGCGCTGCTGGTCGGCGGGATGCTGATGGCAGCGGTCAGCGCGTGGCACCTGCACCGGCGCACCCCCGACCACGCGCTGCACCGCAAGGGGTTGCGGATCGGCCTGATCACCTCGGCGGTGGCGATCTTCTTCGTACAGGGCTTCGGCTTCGCCCAGTTCTTCGCGATCGAGGACGTGCAGCCCACCAAGTTCAGCGACGACGGCGGCGACGCCCCGCTGATCGCGGAATGGACCGCCCGGTTCGGCCCCGGTGACTACACGCCGCCGGTCCTCGCCGACGTCGGCCTCGGTTTCATGATCCTGATCGGGTTCACGCTCGCCCTGCTCTGGCTGCTGCTCCCGCTGTTGTGGCGGGACTGGATCATCCGGCTGCGCGTACCGCTGCGGATCCTCCAGTTCACCCTGCCGCTGCCGTTCGTCGCGGTCATCCTCGGCTGGATCGCCCGCGAGGTCGGCCGGCAGCCCTGGGCCGTGTACGGGCTGCTGCCCGTGGAGCAGGCGGTGTCGCCGGTCAACCCCTGGCTGATGCTCACCTCGCTGATCGGCTTCAGCCTGCTGCTCGGCGCCCTCGCCGTCACCAACTGGGTGCTGCTGGCCCGGCACGCCGCCCGGGGCGCGGACGACCCGGCCCTAGGCCGGCAACCGGACCAGCCGCCGGCCGACCCCCACCCCGAGCCCGCCTTCGCCTGAGGAGCCGACCGTGGAACTCGCCTGGTACGCCCTGCTCGGGCTCTTCTTCGCCGTCTACCTGGTGCTCGGCGGCTACGACTACGGCGTCGGCCTGCTACTCGCCCGGGACACCGACCCCGCCCGCCGGCGCGCCGCGCTCAACGCCGTCGGCCCGTTCTTCCTGGGCAACGAGGTCTGGCTGGTGGCCGCCGTCGGCATCCTGTTCGGCGCCTTCCCCGTGCTGGAGGGGGAACTGCTCGCCGGCTTCTACCCGGCGGTGCTCGGCGCGTCGACCGGGGTCGTCCTGGTGACCGCCGGCGTGCAGCTGCGCAGCCGCCCCGCCGGGCAGCGCGCCCGCGCCCGGTGGGACCGGATCGTGGTCGTCGGCAGCGTGCTCGCCGCGCTCGGCTGGGGAGCCGTGCTGGCCGGGCTGCTCCAGGGCGTACCGCTGCGCGCCGACGGCCACGTCGCCGGGGTGACCCACCTCTTCACCCCGTTCGTGGCCGCCGCCGGGATCGCCGTCGTCGCGCTGGTCGCGCTGCACGGTGCGACCTTTCTCACGCTCCGGCTGCCCGCCGCCGACGCCGCGCCGGTCGGGCGACTGGCCGCCCGGCTCGTCCCGGTGGCGCTGGCCGCCGTCGGCGCGGCCACCGTCCTGGGCCTGCTCTCCGCCGACGTACGCGCCGCCGCACAACAGCCGGTGGTGGCCGTACTGCTGCTGTCGTTGCTGGTCACGGCGTTGCTGACGGCCCGGGCCGCGCTCGCCCGGCGGCGGCCGGGGCTGGCCTTCGCCGCCACCTGCGCGTCCCTGGCGTTGCCGGTGGCGCTGGCCGGCGCGACCATCTGGCCCTACGCGCTGGTCTCCACGGTCGACCCGGGCGCGTCGCTGACGGTGGCCGACGTGGCGGCCAGCACACCCACGCTGCGGCTGTTGAGCTGGGTCACGCTGCCGCTCCTGCCGGCCCTACTAGGCTTTCAGGCGATGTGCTGGTGGGTGTTCCGGGGACGGACCGACGGCAGGGCACCGGTGTACTGGTGAACCGCCGTCCCTTCGACCCGCGTCTGCTGCGTCGGGTCCCGGGGGCTCGACGCGACCTCGCCGTGCTCGCACTGCTCGGCGTGCTGGCCGCAGGGCTGGTCGTGGCGCAGGCCACGACCCTGGCCGCGCTGCTGGCGACCGCGTTCGACGGGCGGTTGAACCGGCCCGCGCTAGCCGGCTTCGCCGCCGCGGTGGCCGCGCGCTCGCTGCTGGTCTGGGCGCAGGGCACGGTGTCGACGCGGGTCGCGGCGACGGTCAAGGCGGCGCTGCGGGCGGACCTGCTCGCGTCGGTCGGGCGGCACGGCCCCGGCTGGGTCGCCGGGCAGCGCGCCGGCCAGCTCGCCACGCTGACCGGGCGCGGGCTCGACGCGCTCGACGCCTACTTCACCGGCTACCTGCCGCAGCTGGTGCTCAGCGTCACCGTGCCGCTCGCCGTACTGGCCCGGATCTTCGTCGCCGACTGGAGCTCGGCGCTGATCATCGCGGTCACCCTGCCGCTGATCCCGATCTTCGGCGCGCTGCTCGGCTGGCAGGCGCAGGCCGCCACCGAGCGCCAGTGGCGGCGGCTGTCCCTGCTCGGCGGGCACTTCCTCGACATGGTCGCCGGGCTGCCCACGCTGCGCGCGTTCGGCCGGGCCCGGGCGCAGACCGACGTGGTCCGCCGGATGGCCGACGGTCACCGGGTGGCGACCATGAAGACGCTGCGGATCGCGTTCCTGTCCGCCCTCGTCCTGGAACTGGTGGCCACCCTCTCGGTGGCGCTGGTCGCCGTGCCGGTGGGCGTACGGCTGCTCGGCGGCGGGCTGACCCTCCAGACCGCGCTGCTGGTGCTGCTGCTCACCCCCGAGGCGTACCTGCCGCTGCGGGCGGCCGGCGCCCGCTTCCACGCCAGCATGGAGGGGCTCACCGCGCTGGACGAGGCGCTCACCCTGTCGGCCGCCGCGCCCGCGCCGGCGAGCGGCGGGAGCGCGACCGTCCCCGACGGCCGCGGCGAGATCCGGTTCGAGGCGGTGACCGTGGCGTACGAACGGACCACCGCCCTGCGCGACGTCACGCTGACCATCCGGCCGGGCGAACGCGTCGCCGTGATCGGCCCCAGCGGCGCCGGCAAGAGCACCCTGCTCGGTCTGCTGCTCGGCTTCGTCACCCCGACCGCCGGCCGGGTCACCGTGGGCGGGGTCGACCTCGCCGACGCCGACGGTGACGGCTGGCGCCGCCAGGTGGCCTGGGTTCCGCAGCGGGCCCACCTCTTCGCCGCCTCGCTGGCCGACAACATCCGGCTCGGCGCCCCGCAGACGCCGGACGCCGCGCTCGCCACGGCGGTCCACGACGCGGCCCTCGACGACGTGGTCGCCGGGCTGCCCGACGGGCTCGCCACCGTCCTCGGCGAACGCGGGCACGGCCTGTCCAGCGGGCAACGGCAGCGGGTCGCGCTGGCCCGCGCCTTCCTGCGGGACGCGCCCGTGGTGCTGCTCGACGAGCCGACCGCCCGGCTGGACACCGCCGCCGAGGCGGTCGTGCTCGACGCCACCCGCCGGCTGGTGACCGGGCGGACGGCGCTGCTGGTGGCACACCGGCCGGCGCTGCTCGCCGACGCGGACCGGATCCTGCGGATCGAGGACGGCCGGGTCACGGAGCTGACGCCCACGGCGGCCGGGAAAGCGACCCGATGACCGCCGAACGGCCCCCGGCCGATGTCCGGCCCGCCCACGCACCAGGTGCCGCCGACGACGGCCGGCCCGCCGACGCACCGGGTGCCGCCGCCGACGCCCGGCCCGCCGCCGATGTCCGGGCCGGCGCGCCGCCCACCCGTGCCCCCGGCGCCGCCGACAGCGCCCGGAGCGCCGACGACGCTCAGCCCGCTCCGGGGCGGGCCGGCTCCGCCGAGCGGGCCGTGCTGCGGCTGGCCCGGCCGTACCTGAACCGGCTGCTCGGCGCGGGGCTGCTCGCCGCCGCCACCGAGTTCGCCGCTCTCGCCCTGATGGCCACCGCGACCTGGCTGCTGATGAGCGCCGCCGAGCGACCCCCGCTGGACCGCCTCACCGTGGCGATCGTGGCGGTCCGGGCGCTGGCGATCAGCCGGGGCGTGCTCCGCTACACCGAACGGCTCGCCGGGCACGACGCCGTGCTGCGGCTGGTCACCGACGTCCGGGCCCGGGTCTTCGGCGCCCTCGCCGCCCGCTCGGCGGCACGGCAGCGCTCCGGCGACGCGTTGAGCCGGCTCGTCTCCGACGTGGAGGCGGTGCAGGACCTGCTGCTGCGGGTGCTGGTGCCGGCCTCGGCGGCGGCGCTGGTCAGCGTGGTCGCGGTCGGTGGGGCGGCGCTGATGTCGCCGGCCGCCGCCGGGGTGCTCGCGGTCGGGCTGCTGGTCGCCGGGGTCGCGCTGCCCGCACTGGCCACCGCGCTGACGCGCCGCGCCGCCGCCGAGCTGGCACCGCTGCGCGGCGCCCTCGCCACCGACGCGGTCGACCTCACCCACGGCGCCGCCGACCTGGCCGCGTTCGGCGCCACCGGGCACGCGCTGGCGACCGCCGACGCGCGGGCCCGCCGGCTGGCCCGGTTGGAGCGGCGGCTCGCCGCCACCGGCTTCGCCGTCGACGCCGCCGGGGTGCTGGTGGCCGGGCTGACCGCCGGCGCGGTGGTGCTCGCCGCGCTCGCCGACGGCGTGGACGGTGTGCTGGTCGGCGTCCTGGCGGTCGGCACGCTCGCCGCCGTGGAGATCGCGCTGGCGCTGGTCGGGGCCGCCCGGCAGTGGACCCAGCTCCGGGCCGGCCTGACCAGGGTCGCCGCCCTGCTGGAGGCCCCGACCGGGCCGGCCGCACCGGACGGCGCGGAGGTCGGCCCCGGGCCGTACGACGTGCGGTTCGAGGAGGTGAGCGTCCGGTACCGGGAAGGCGCCCCGCCGGCCCTGGACGGGTTCAGCCTCGACCTGCCGCCCGGTCGACGGGTGGCGGTGGTCGGGCCCAGCGGCGCCGGCAAGAGCACCCTGGCCGCCGTACTGACCGGCGCGGTGCGGCCCACCCACGGGCGGGTCACCCTCGACGGGCGGGAGCTGTCGGCGTACCGGGCCGAGGAGCTGCCCCGCGCGGTCGGCGGGCTGCTCGCCGAGGCGTACGTCTTCCACGCCTCCGTGCGGGAGAACCTGCTGCTCGGGCGGCCCGGCGCCGACGAGGAGGAACTGGCGGCGGCGACCGCGGCGGCCGGGCTGCTGGACTGGGTACGCGAGCAGCCCGACGGCTGGGACACCGTGGTCGGCGAGGAGGGCGGTCAGCTCTCCGGCGGCCAGCGGCAGCGGCTCGCGCTGGCCCGGGCGCTGCTCGCCGCGCCGGGTGTGCTGGTGCTCGACGAGCCGACCGAGGGGCTCGATCCCGCCGCCGCCGACGCCGTGCTCGCCTCCGCGCTGGCGGCCACCCCGGCCGGGCACTCCGTCCTGTTGATCAGCCACCGGCTCAACGGGCTCGCCGAGCTGGACGAGATCGTGGTCCTGGACGCCGGTCGGGTGGCCCAGCGCGGCCGGCACGCCGAGCTGGTCGCCGCCCCGGGCTGGTACCGGGACCAGTGGCTGATCCAGGAGGCGGCCGAACGCGGGTACCTGGCGCTGCGCCCCTGACCGCCGTTCCGCCCGCCGGCTCCGGGTCGGGCCAGGGTTGTCCCCGACGACGCCCGACGGCGGCCCGTGGCAGGGTGAGGTCATGCGGGGCGAGAACGACACGACGGCGGTGGAGGAACGGCTGCGGGAGCTGGCCGCGCACCTGCGGGGGCCGCGCCGGTTGAAGGCCGACCTGCTGACCGAGGCGCGGCACGGGCTGCTGGACGCCGTCGACGCGTACCGCGGGGACGGGCTGCCCGCGACGGAGGCGCAGCGGCGGGCGGTGGCCGAGTTCGGTTCGCCGGCGCAACTCGCCCCGGCCTACCAGGCGGAGCTGGCGGCCGGTGCACTGCGCGGGCTGTCGCTGCGGGTCATCGCGCTCGCCACGGTCGCGTTCGTCGCCGGTGACCTCACCTGGCAGGGGTCGAGCTGGGGCGGCTCCCCGCCGCCGGCGGCCTACCAACTGCTGTCGGCGTCGGTGGGCTGGATCTGGGCGGCGGCGTTCGTGCTGGCGGCGCTCGCGCTGCTGCTGGCACGCCGGTCGGCGCTGCGCGGCGGTGCCGCGGACCGGGCGGTGGGGGCGGGCCTCACGGGGATCGTCGCCCTCGGCGCGCTGACCGGCTCCGCGCTCTTCGCGTGGTCGGTCGGCCTCTGGGACGCCGCGCTCACCTGGCCACCCATGATCATCGGCGTGGTGGTGGCCGCCGCCGGATATCTCTGGCTCGGCCGGGCCGCCCGCACCTGGCTCCTCGCCGCCCGCTGAACCCCGGTCGCTGCATCCCGGCTGCGGATCCTGCCGCCGTGCCGGCCACGGCCGCGCCCTCTCCCGGCAACCGAAGGAGCCGGTGCCGGCCTGTGCTTGGGCCCGCCTGCCCCGGTGCCGGCCTGTGCCGGTCAGGCCGGCGCGGTGGGCGGGGGGTCGACGTCGAGGAACCGGCCGACGGTGGCGCGGAACTCGTGCCACCCGGACCGCTCGCCGGCCAGTGCCCGCCGGCCTTCGTCGGTGAGTTGGTACGTCCGCCGTTCCCGCCCGTTGACGGTGCTCCAGGTGCTGGCCACGTGCCCGGCCCGCTCGAGCCGGCGCAGCGCCGGGTAGATGGTGCCGGTCGGCAGGTCGAGCTGGCCGTCGCTGCGTTCGCGCAGCGCATCGATGATCGCGTAGCCGTGCAGCGGACCCTGTTCGAGCACCGCGAGCAGCAGGGCGTCGAGATGTCCGTGCAGCGCCTGGGCCTTCATGTGTAGCAAAGCTACATGTCAGCGGTCCGTGCCGCCACCGGGGTGCGGGCACCGGTCTCCCGGAGACGCCCACTAGGGTATGTGCCCAGAGTCACTCGTCGGCGGCGGACGCCGGCGGGTGGGCAACCCGAAGCACACGGAGGTCAGCGTGGCCCGCCAGTCGCCCCAACGGCCCGACGCCGACGAGCCCGAGCTCGACGACGCCGACGCCCCGGCCGAGTCCGGCACCGCAACCGTCTCGGCCGAGGACGCCCGCGCCCTCTGGGACGAGCTGCGGATCGACCCGGTGGAGATCGCGCTGCCCGCCGGCACCGGCTACACGCTGCGGGCGTACCGGCCGGCGCGGGAGCTGACCCCGACCGACGTGACCGAGCGCGACCAGGACGACCCCTTCCTGGCCCGCCGCCAGGCCGCCGAGGAGGAGGACGAGGACGACGAGACCCTCGTCATCCTCGACGAGGAGGTCGCCCAGGAGTTCGCCGAGAGCGACGAGGAGGAGGCCAAGGGCCGCCGCCGCGACGCGACCGACGACAAGGACGCCGAGGCCGACTCCGAGGACGAGACCGACGACGAGGACGAGGACGACGCTGGCGACGAGGAGGTGCCGGTCTTCCTCAGCCACCGCGGACGACTGCTGCTCTTCAAGACGCCCGAGTCGCTGGTCAGTTTCATCCGCTCCGGCGCACCCAACGACCTGTCTCAACTGGACAGCTGGAATGAACTGTCCGAACGGGTGGAACCGGCCGACATCGCGCCGCTCGACGAGGACATCTACGAACTCGACCTGGTGGTGGAGAACCTCCGCGGCGGGCACGACACCTGGGACCCGACGCTGCTCATCGAGGCCGGCGAGGTAGCCCGCGACCTGGCGTACGCGCTGCGGCTGCCCGCGGTCCTGGACATGCTCTCCGCCGGCTCCAGCCTCGACGACCTGGACGAGGCGCTGCGCGCCACGGTCGACGGCGGCGTGGGCGGGTTCTTCGGTCGGCGCCGGCTGAAGAAAATCGGGGCACAAACCGCAAGTCTGGGTTGGCGCACCATTGTCGGGAAGATCTCTGCGGTCGTGGACTGGCGCGACTGACCCTTTGCGGGGAGCATCAGTCTCTGGCAGTGAAAGCCTTGTGTCCCGGGAGGAGGACGACGCCGTGGCGCTCGTGCGCGTGTACTGCGGTCTGGCCTCGGCGGATCCGGCCGACCGACCGGTCTCGGCCGGTTCGACGCTGACGTCCGCTGTGGTCGACGACGCAGGCCGTCTGCTGCATGTCTGCGAGATCGGCGACGACCCGGCTGGCTACGCCCAGCTGGTCTCGCTGCTCGTGGAGCGGTCGGGCGGGCCGAGCGGTGCGGCCATCGCCGCCGACAGCGACGACCACACGGTCACGTCGCTGCTCAGCGCGGCCGGTCGTCCTCTGGCGATCGCCGACGACGACTCCGTCGACGACTTCGCGGAGCGCTTCGCCGACGACGACTCGCTGGAGGAGATGCAGTCGCCGCCGGCCGAGCGGCGCGCCGTCGGCCTGGCCCGCGCCCTGCAGGCCGGTGCCCTCTCCGCCGTCACGCTCCCCGCTCCCCGGGACCTCGCCGGCTACAAGCAGGTTCTCGCCGCGCACGCCGCCCTGGCCAGTGGCCGGCACTCCGCCGCCGTCGCGCTGCGGGAGGTGCTCCGCGAGCTCTACCCGGCCGCCCTGCGCGCCTACCCGGACCCGGCCGAGCCGGTCTCGCTGGCCGTGTTGGACGCGTTGCCCGAGCCCGGCATGCTGAACGGTGCCGTGGGGCGCGGCGACGCCCCGGCACCCGCCGAGACTGTCGCGGCACGGCTCGCCGCCGACGGGGTCGCCGACGCCGACGAGCTCAACTCGGCGGTGACCGCCCTGCGGGTGGCCGTCAGCGAGACGCCCCGGCGCGCCACCGTCAACCGCGCCCTCACCTCCGCCGCGGCGGACACCGTACGGCAGGCGGTCGCCTCCGTCCGAGCCTGCGACGCGGGCTGCCGCGCCCTGGTCGGCGCGCTCAACGACCGGGTCGGCACGCCCGCCACGCCGGCACCGGTTCGCCGCGGCGCGACCCGCCACGGCGAACCGCTCGCCGACGCCCCCGGGCTCACCCCCACCGGCGGTGCCCTGCCCGGCCTCACCCCGACCGGCAGCGGCCCGCGTTCGCTGCGGCCCACGGAGCCCGAGCCCGCGCCGGGCGGTGGCCGCCGGAGCCGGCCCGAACCCGTCTCCGGCGCGACGCCGCCACCGGCCCCCCGGCCGCTCGGCCCGCCGCCGGTCGCCCCGGCACCCGTCACTCCGCCCCCGGTCGCGCCGATGCCGGTGACGCCGGCTGCGGTCGCCGGTCCCCCGGTCTCCGCGCCCCCCTCGCGACCGGGTTCGCTGCCGAGCCGGATCGACGGCCCGACCAACCGCCCGGTCTCCGCGCCGCCGCCCCCGCCGCCGGGCATCACCCCCATCGCGCCGGCACAGCGGAGCACGGTGCCGCCGGCCGAGGCGGGGGAGCCGTTCCGCCCCACCCTGACCACCGCGGCGATCCAGAACGCGCGCGCCGAGCGCCAGCGCACCGTGATCCCGCCGCGCCCGAAGACCAACGGCGAGCGGCCCACGCCCACGGGCGGCTTCAGCGCCACCGACCTCAGCGTTCCCGTGCCCACGCCCCGGCCGGGCCATGAATCCCCGGCACCGGCGGAGCCCGCTCCCCCCGGCTCCCGGGCCAACTGGCCGCTGGTCAACAACCCGGAGGACCCGGGCGACAGTTCCGCCAAGAACCCGGTCGTCGGTTCCTACGGCGGGCGCGGCGTCGACGCCCCGACCGACCCGGGTGCGGAGCGCCGCGTCACCCCGCCCTGGCTGGCCGACGACCTGCCCCAGGAGCCCCCGGTGCTGCGGTTGGTCGAGCCGCCGCCGCTGGCCGACCGCGCGCTGCGCGGCGGGACGGGCCCGGCCGCCGACGGCCAGCCCGAGACGCCCCCGCTGCGGTTGGTCGACCGGGAGGAGGCCGCACGCAGTGGCCGGCCGGCACCCCGTGACGAACGGCCGGCGGCCGAGTACCGGCCGGCGCCCCGCGACGAGCGGCCCGCCGCCCGCGACGAGCAGCCCGCAGTCCGTGACGAACGGCCCGCGCCTCGTGCCGAGCGGCCGGCGGCCGAGTACCGGCCGGCGCCCCCGGTCGAGCGTCGCCCGCCACCCGTGTCCGACGAGGGCGACGGCGACCTGCTGATCTTCGCCCAGGCCAAGTCCGCCTGGTTCGTGGGGCACGACGACGACTCCGACCTGACCTGGTCCACCACCGCGGACACCGGCTGGCAGGCGGCCGAACAGGCCGCCCGCCCGGCGGTCGGTGCCGAGACGCCCGCCGGCCTGCCCAAGCGGGTCCCCCAGGCCAACCTCGTCCCCGGCTCCCCGTTGCGGGACGAACGGCCACTGCGCATCGTCCGCGACGCGGCGAGCCTCGCCGAGAACACCACCGGCTACTTCCGCGGCTGGCGCCGGGGGCAGGAGATCGGCGGTTTCGCGGTCGGCGGTCGGCCCGGCCGGGAGGCCGCCGGCGGCTGGGACTTCACCCGCGACACGGGCGACCGCGACGACGACCGGGAATACGAGTACCGCTCCGCCGGCTACCGCTCCTGACCGCCGGAAAACCGCCTCCCACCTGCGTGTTCCTGCCCACACCCGGATAATTTGACGCCGTGTCGCGGCGGCCGGGAGCATACCGGCGGAACAGCCGGCGGCAGGGGTCGCCGGTTGGGAAGGCGACTCATGGCGACAACGGCAACCGGCACCCGCGCGTTGACCCGCCGTGGCCTACTGGCCGCGACGGCGGGCGCGCTCCTGCTCAGCGCCTGCGGGCGGGGCGAGGCGGGTCAGGGCGATCCCGTCAGGACGGTCGGGCCGGGCGGTCAGGAGCTGCTGATCGGGGTCAGCCTGGAGCTGACCGGCCCCGGCGCCGCACTCGGCGTGCTCCAGCAGCGGGCGCTGGAGATCACCCTGGAGTCACTCAACGCCAAGGGCGTGCCGATCGGCAACCTCCGCCGCACCGTACGGCTGGAGGTGCGCGACAACGCCGGCGATCCCGCGACGGCGGCCCGGCAGGCCACCGCGCTGGCCCGCGACACCGGCGTGCACGCCCTGCTCGGTGGGACCATGGCCGAGACCTCGATGGCCCTGGTCGGGGTGGCCCAGAAGGAGCGGGTGCCGTTCCTCTCGCTCGCCTTCGGCGACGGGATCGTGCTGCCGCTGGCGCAGCGGACGTACGTCTACAAGATGACCCCGGACGCCGCCGACATGGCCCGACGGCTCGCCCGGCTCATCGCCTCGCAGCGGCTCTCCCGGGTGGCGCTGCTGGCCGCGGAGGGGCTGCACGGCGACTCGGGCGTACGGGCGATGAGAGGGGCCCTGCGTACGGCCGGGGTGGCGCTCGCCTCCACCTCCCGGCTGCCCCGCACCGGCGAGGACCTCCGTGGGGCGGCCCGCGCCGCCACGGGCTCCCGCCCCGACGCGGTGGTGGTCTGGGCGACCGCCCCGGACTCGGCCGCCGCCGTCGGGGCGCTGCGTGCGGCCGGCTACGACGGTCCGGTGTTCCTCGACGCGGGCGCGGTCGCCGAGCAGACCCTGGAGGGCGGGAACGCGACCCTCATGGAAGGTGCGTACGCCGTCCACCCGACGTCGCTGGGCGGGGCGATGCTCGCCAACACCACCATGTCGGCGTTGCACCGCAAGGAGTTCGTCTACCGCTACGTCCAGCTGCACGGCGGGTTCAGCGGCTTCGCCCCGTACGCGTCCGACGCGGTGCAGCTGATCGCCGAGGCGGCGCGGCTGTCCACCAGCGTCGACCGTGGACGGATCCGGGCCTTCCTGCAGAACCAGGTCACCGAGGGGATGGCGGGGATGTACTCCTTCACCCCAATCCGGCACGGCGGCATGGACCAGGGCTCGCTGGGGATCTACACCGTCAGCGCGGGTGCCTGGAACCGGGTGTCCTGACCCCCGCGCCGTCCCGCCGCCCGGGTGCCCCGACGACACGCCCAGGCTGGTCCGGAGCGTCCGCCGCAGGGGCGTGCCCGGCCGGTGTGCGGACGCGCCGCCGCCGTGCTGCGGGCAGCGACGAGCGCCCGATGGCGGGCAAGGCCGTCACCGGGCGCGGTCGCGTCGCTCAGGCCGGCGCCACGGCGCGCGAGCGCCGCATGGTCAGCACGTACTCGACCAGCGAGATCAGCACGTGCTTCGTCGACTCCCGGTTACGGGCGTCGCAGGCCACCACCGGCACGTCGCCGGAGATCGCGAGCGCGTCCCGGACGTCCTGCGGGTCGTGGTACTGCATCCCGTCGAAGCAGTTGATGGCCACCAGGTACGGCAGCCGCCGGTGCTCGAAGAAGTCGATCGCCGCGAAGCAGTCGGCCAGCCGGCGGGTGTCCACCAGCACGACCGCGCCGATCGCGCCACGGACCAACTCGTCCCACATGAACCAGAACCGCGTCTGCCCGGGCGTACCGAACAGGTACAGGATCAGGTCACGGTCGATCGAGATGCGGCCGAAGTCCATCGCCACCGTGGTCGTCGTCTTGCCCGGCACCTGCCGGGTGTCGTCGACGCCCACGCCGGCGGAGATCATGATGGCCTCGGTGGTCAGCGGCGTGATCTCCGAGACCGAGCCGACCAGCGTCGTCTTGCCGACGCCGAATCCCCCGGCGATAACGATCTTCT
>NZ_JBICTM010000002.1:444066-992460 GCF_043197615.1 Micromonospora sp. NPDC049048
GTCATGATGGCCTCGGTGGTCAGCGGCGTGATCTCCGAGACCGAGCCGACCAGCGTCGTCTTGCCGACGCCGAATCCCCCGGCGATAACGATCTTCGCCGACGTCACGCGCCCACTCGGGGTCGGCGGGCGGTGCGACATGTCAGAGCCTGCGAAGTCCACTCAGCACCCTCTCCAGCAGTTCAGTGCCCACCGCGTCGTCCGAGTCGTCCAGGATGGTCGGCTCGTGGACCGCGACCAGGCCGTCCGTCGCCATGTCGGCGATGAGCACCCGGGCCACACCGAGCGGGAGCTGCATCCGCGCCGCGATCTCGGCGAGCGACTGCACACGTCCGTCACACAGCGCGGCGATGTACTGGTGCTCGCGACCCTGACCGCCGTTGCCGTTGGCAGCGGCGCGGCCGCGCACCGTCGTCTCGACGAGCGCCTCCAGAGCGATGTCGAGACGAGGGCGGGTACGACCACGGGTCACGGCGTATGGACGGACCAACGCTCCGGTCGGTTCGTCACGATCGAGCATGTCGCCGCTCACCTCCCTCGTACCCGGCACCGGCTCCGGATGGAGCCCGTCGTCGTTGTCAATGTCACCCCGCCGACCTCACGGGTCAACGGGTCGTCAGCCCAGCATTCCCGCAGCCGCGCGTGGCTGCGGGGTCAACGCGTCGCCCACCCGGTCGACCAGCAGGGCCATCTCGTAGCCGACCTGTCCCACGTCGCTGCTGCGGGCGGCGAGCACCGCGAACGACGACCCGTCCGAGATGGACATCAGGAACAGGAAGCCATTGTCCATCTCCACCACTGTCTGCAGCACCGCGCCTCCCTCGAAGCAGCGGGCCGCACCCTGGGTGAGGCTGACCAGCCCGGACGCGATCGCGGCCAACTGGTCGGCCCGGTCACGCGGGAGGTCCCGTGACGACGCGAGGAGCAGTCCGTCCGCGGAGACGGCGACCGCGTGCGCGACACCGGGTACCCGGTCGGCGAAGTTGGCCAGCAGCCAACCGAGATCCTGCGTAGTTGTCATCGTTCTTGCTCCTTCTGCCCGCTCCCGGCCACCGGGCCTGAGCCAGACTGCGAGGATTGCTGCCCTCCCGGAGTCCCCTCCGGGTTGGTCGGGTTGCTGTCCGACGGGTTCGTACGCCCCCGCTGCACGCCCCGATGGTAGGCCGAGAGGAGGCCGCGCACACCCTCCGGCGTACGCCGCTGCACGGAGGTGGTGGGCTTCTCCACCGCGCCGGGCACGAGTTGCGCCATCGGAGTGCGCTTGGGCAGGCCCGTCGAGGTGGTCGCCGCGACGGGCACCTCGGTCGCCGCGGAGGCGGCGCGCCAGCCGTCGTCGGCCGCCGTCTGCCAGCCGCCACCCGCCTGCTGCTGCGCCGACCGTCGGTGACCGAAGCTGTCGGCGAGGCCGGGTCGGGTACCCCCGCCGGCCGTCGGTCCGTTCTCGCGCGGCGCTCCTCCGGCCGCCGGAGTGTCTGCCATCGGTGCGTTACCTGTCGTCCCGGGTGGTGTCGGCTGCACGGCCCGACCACTGGCGTCGACCCGGGCGAACTGCTGGGTCGGTCCGCCGTCGGTCGGCGTATTCGCGGCGGCGGCCGCCGCCTCCTCCGGCCCCGGGCGGCGGGTACGGAACCAGGCCGACTCGAGCTCCCGGAAGATCGGCAGCTCCATCGTCTCGTCCGCGTACCGCTGCCGGGTCTGGGCCGGCGGCGTGGTGGGCCGCGTCTGCGGGGCGGCCGGGGCGGGGGCCTGGGCTGCCGGGGTCGGTGCGGTGGGGCGCGGCACCCGCGGCAGTTCGGTCGTCATGTCCAGCGCGGCGGCCAGCCGCTCGGGCACCGGCGGGGTCGCCGCGTCCCGGTCCGCACCGGGGACCGGCGGCCAGGCCGGCGGCGCCGGCGTGCTCGGACCCGGCACCCCGGGAGCCTGCCGCTGGGGCAGCGGGCCGGTCGGCGGCGCCGAGACCGGCGGACCCGAGTACGGCGCGGCCGACACCGGCGAGCCGGAGTACGGCGGACCCGAGTACGGGTGGCCGGAGACGGGCGACGCCGAGACCGGCATGCCCGACACCGGCGAGCCGGACACCGGCGGCGCGGAGTAGGGCACCGGCGGGGTCGACACGGGCGGGCCCGCGTAGGGCGCCGGCGGGGCCGAGTACGGCCGCTCGGGGCTGCTGGGCAGCTGGCGCGGAACGGCCTGCTGCTGACCCGTGGCGTCCTCGTCGTCGGCCGACCGCCGCTGCGGCAGCGGGTCGACCGACTGGCTGTTCGACGTGCGCGGCTGGAATGCCTCGCCGCCGCTGAACCCGCTGGCGCCGGTCAGGTCGGACCAGGCCGGCATGGACCGGGCCGCAGCGGCCGAGGCCGGCGTGCCGGCGCCGTTGCGCGACGCCGGGTCGAACGGCCGGCCGCCCAGCGTGACCTGGTTGCCGGACTCGCTGGAGCGCTGCGCCGGCACCGGGTTGGCCGGGCCGTTGCCGAGCGCCGGCAGCGCGCCGAAGGCCGGGGCCGGGCCGGACGACTGCGGGCCGGGCGGGGGCAACGCGGGCGACGACTGCGGGCGGCCGGAGAGCGCCCGGGGCACGAGCACCGAGGTCGGCATGACCACCTCGGCGACGGTCCCCCGGTCGGTGCCCGGACGCAGCTCGACCTTGACGCCGTGGCGGGACGCCAGCCGGGCGACCACGACCAGGCCCATCATCCGCGAGACGGCCACGTCCACCTGCGGCGGCGTCGCGAGCCGCTCGTTGAGGTCGTGGAGCTGGTCGGGGCTGATCCCGATGCCCCGGTCCTCCACGTAGAGCGACGCGCGGTCGCCGACGCGCCGGGCCTCCACCATGACGTGCGAGTCCGGCGGCGAGAAGGCGGTGGCGTTGTCGAACAGCTCGGCCACCAGGTGGACCAGGTCGTTGACGGCGTGCGCGGCGACCTCGATGTCCCGGTCGATCACCCCGAACTCGATCCGGGTGTAGTGCTCGACCTCGGACTGGGCCGCCCGGAGCACGTCGATCAGCGCGGCCGGCTCCCGCTGCACGCGGGTGGAGTCGGCGCCGGCCAGCACCAGGAGGTTCTCGTCGTTGCGGCGCATCCGGGTCGCCAGGTGGTCGAGCTGGAACAGCTCGGCCAGCCGGTCCGGGTCCTCCTCGCCGCGCTCCAACCGGTCGAGGTGACCGATCAGGCGGTCGACCAGGATCTGCGACCGACGGGCCAGGTTGACGAACATCGTCGCGACGGACGCGCGCAGCGCGGCCTGCTCGGCGGCGGTACGGACGGCCTCCAGGTGAACCGCGTTGAACGCCTCGGTCACCTGGCCGAACTCGTCCTTGCTGCGCACCGGCAGCGGCTCGGCGATCTGGTTGGCGAGCTGCACCGGGGAGAGCTGACCGGTCACCTTGGGGTCGCGCAGCCGCGCCACGGCCTGGGGCAGCCCGTACTGGGCGATGGAGAGGGCGCCCTGGCGCAGGTCGCGCAGGGACCGCGCCATCGAGCGGGCGACCAGGTAGGCGAAGAGGATCGCCAGCAGCAGCATGCTGAGCAGCAGGCCGGTCTCCAGGAACACCTGGCGCTGCACGTCCGAGCGCAGTTCCTCGGCGAGGCCGACGACGTCGCGGTCGATCTTGGCCTCGACCGTACGGATCAGCTTGGCGTTGGCCACCATGGCCGCGTCCCACTGGTCGGCGTCGAACGGGGCGCCGGCGAGGGTGTCCGCGGTGGTGATGCCGTTGAGCCAGCTGTTGTAGGTGTTCGCCTCCCGCAGGTCGGGGCCGGCGACCACCTGGGCGTAGTACTCCTGGTCCGGCTGGCTGGCCACCACCTGGAAGCTCTGCAGCCACTGGCTGGAGCCGGTGCTGGTGGCGATGTACTCGTTGCGCAGGTTCGGGGTGAGCCGCTGCTGGATGAACGCCCGGTGCACCACGTCACGCCGGCGGGAGAGGAACTCCTTGTTACGGGCGGTGGCGGTGGCGGCGCGCATCCTGTCGCTGAGCTCGTTGTCTCCGGCGAGCTGGGTGGCGGAGTCGCGGATGCTGATCAGGTCGTCGATCAGGCCGTCGTACGCCTGCATGGCCGGGACGAGCCCGAGCTTGCCGTTGAAGACCTGGCTGCGGGTGCCGGGAAGGTCGGTCAGCGTCTGGTCGATCTCGCGGAGCAGGGTGTCGAGGTTCCCCGGGAGGTCCTCGACCTCGGCCCGCTGCTGCGAGTACGGCCCTTTCGCCTTGTCGACGCTGGCGTTGGCCTGCTCGTACGCCTGCTTGTAGCGGGCGTTGTCCTGGCCGCGGGGCACGCCCAGCAGACGCAGCGCGTTGGTCCGCTCGTTCTGCAGGGTGTCGACCAGCTCACCCGAGTAGCCGACGAGGTTGGTCAGGTCGCCGGCCCGGTTGGCGTTGTTGAGGGTCTCCAGGTGGTCGATGAGACCGCTGGTCCCGACGACCACCGTGGCGATGGTCGGCACGATCATGATGAGACCGAGCTTGGACCAGATCGGCATGTCGCGGAGCCGACCGGTCGGCCGGCGCAGACGCGACAGGAAGGAGCCCGCCGCCTTCGGCCGTTTGCTCACGTCACCGCCCTCGCGATTTCTGGAACTGCGTTGCCCCTGGACAACGCCCAGCGGCCGACCTCGTAGGTCGGACCATCCGAGATTCCATCACGCCACCCCTGAAAGAGAAAGCCCAGGCTGGCCGCAGCCGGAGGTGTGATGAGATGTTGATGCCATTTGATAGCAATCCGTCTGGCCGGAGTTACTGAACGTAATGAAGCACCCCCATCGCGTTGTCCTGCTCGCGGGCCCTTCTGGGTCCGGAAAGTCGTATATAGCGCAGCGAACCGGTCTCCCGGTGCTCTGCCTGGACGACTTCTACAAGGACGGTGACGACCCTACGTTGCCACGACAAAACGGCCTGGTGGATTGGGAGTCTCCCCACTCCTGGGACGCCGCGGCAGCCGTGGAGACGATTGTCCGACTGGCCAGGGAAGGCAGGGCCGATGTGCCGGTCTATGCGATCGGTGCGGACCGCCGGGTGGCCACCCGGCCATTCGAGGTCGCCGATTCGCCACTTTTCGTGGCTGAGGGGATCTTCGCGGCCGAGATCGTCGAGGAGTGCCGTCGGCGCGGGGTCCTCGCCGGGGCGTACGCGCTGCGGCGGCCCCGGGGCGCGACCTTCGTCCGCCGGCTGGCCCGCGACCTCGCCGAACAGCGCAAGGCGCCCCGGGTGCTCGTGCGCCGCGGCCTGGCGCTGCTGCGCTCCGAGCCGGCGGTGCTGCGGCGGCAGACCGGGCTGGGCGCCGAGGCCGCCCGGGCGGGTGAGGTGCTGCGTGCGGTGGCCGGCATGCTCGCCGGCCACCCGCACCGCTCCTGAACCCGCCGCGCGGCGGCGTCGAGGTCAGCCCAGCAGCTTGCCGTACGCGGGCTTGATCACTTCGTCGATGATCTTCAGCCGCTCGTCGAACGGGATGAAGGCGCTCTTCATGGCGTTGATGGTGAACCACTGGAGTTCCTTCCAGCCGTAGCCGAAGGCGTCCACCAGCAGGGCCATCTCCCGCGACATCGACGTGCCGCTCATCAGCCGGTTGTCGGTGTTCACCGTCACCCGGAACCGCAGGTCCCGCAGCAGCCCGATCGGGTGCTCGGCGATCGAGGGCGCGGCGCCGGTCTGCACGTTCGAGGACGGGCAGAGCTCCAGCGGGATCCGCTTGTCCCGCACGTACGCGGCCAGCCGGCCGAGCACCGGCTCCGGCCCGGGTGTGATGTCGTCCACGATCCGCACCCCGTGGCCGAGCCGGTCCGCCCCGCACCACTGGATCGCCTGCCAGATCGACGGCAGGCCGAACGCCTCGCCCGCGTGGATGGTGAAGTGGAAGTTCTCCCGCTGGAGGTACTCGAAGGCGTCCAGGTGCCGGGTGGGCGGGAAGCCCGCCTCGGCGCCGGCGATGTCGAAGCCGACCACCCCGGCGTCCCGGTGCCGTACGGCCAGCTCGGCGATCTCCTGCGACCGGGCGGCGTGCCGCATCGCGGTGAGCAGGGTGCCGACCCGGATCCGCCGGCCCGCCTCGGCGGCGAGCGCGCTGCCCTCGGCGAAGCCGGCCAGCACCGCCTCGACCACGTCGTCCAGGGTCAGGTCCCGCTCCAGGTGCTGCTCGGGGGCGAACCGCACCTCGGCGTAGACCACCCCGTCGGCGGCCAGGTCCTGGGCGCACTCCCGGGCCACCCGCCGCAGTGACGACGCGGTCTGCATGACGGCGACGGTGTGCGCGAACGTCTCCAGGTAGCGCTCCAGGGAGCCGGAGTCGGCCGCCTCGACGAACCACCGGCCGAGCGCCTCGGGGTCGGTGGTGGGCAGCTGGTGGCCCACCTCGGCGGCCAGCTCGACGATCGTCGCCGGCCGCAGGCCGCCGTCGAGGTGATCGTGCAGCAGCGCTTTCGGGACCTTGACGATGTCCTCGTAACGGATAGTCGCGACCATGCACAGACCCTAGTCGGCGCCGCCGGGCCCGACCCACGCGACCGGTCCGGGAGCGGCGGGCCGGTCAGGGACGCCAGCCGTACACCCGGTCGACGGCGAGCCGGAGCACCAGCCGGCGGTCCGCGACCATCGCCGCCCGGTAGTCGGCCCAGTCGGGGTGCTCGCCGCGGATCCGCCGGTAGACCTCGACCAGCTCCTCGACGCACGCGTCGTCGGTCGCCGCCGCCGGCGGGGTCAGCGTGACCGTCCCCTCCGCGACCGCGTACGCCCCGCCGTCGGCGGTGCTGACGTGCAGGCTGGCCCGGGGATCGCGGCGCAGGTTGCGTACCTTGGCCCGGTCGGCGGTGGTGGAGCAGCGGATCAGGCCGGGCTCGGCGAGGAAGTCGAGGTTGGACAGCTGGGGCCGCCCGTCGCGCCGGAGGGTCACCAGCACGCCCCGGCCCCGCTCGCCGAACAGCTCCCACAGCCGGGCGTTCACGCCGGCACCCGCAGCGGGGCGAGGGCGGCGGCCAGCCGGGCCAACTCGTCGAGCATCACCTCGGCGGCGGCGTCGCGCGCCGGGTCCGGCACCAGCTCGCCGGCGTCGTCGAGCGCCTGCCGCAGGAACACGGTCACCGCCTCGTTGGCCGGCATCATCCTGAGCGTGGTCACCACCTGCTTGATCATCTGGACGGCGCGCAGGCCGCCGGAGGTCATGCCGTAGCTGACGAAGCCGACCGGCTTGTACTGCCACTCCGCGTAGAGATGGTCGATCGCGTTCTTCAGCGGCGCGCTGAAGCCGTAGTTGTACTCCGGCATGACGAAGACGAAGGCGTCCCCGGCGGCGACCGTGGCGCTCCACCTGCGGGTGTGCGGGTGCAGGTAGCGCCCCTCGGCGGGGTGGTGCGGCTCGTCGTGGAAGGGCAGGGCCACCTCGGCGAGGTCGACGAGGCGTACGTCGTCGAAGGCGTCGGACGCGGTGGCGACGGCGGTGAACCAGTCGCCGATCCGGCGGCCCACCCGGCCGGGCCGGGTGCTGGCGACGATGACGGTCAGGCAGGGCATGGCGAGGTCGCTCCTGTGGTGGCGGGCCGACCCGGGGCCGGCACGGTGAACTTCGGGATGAGGTGCTGCGCCAGCGGCCCGATGCTGACGGCGAAGACGAGGGTGCCGGGGCCGACGGTGCCGCCGAGCGCCCAGCCCAGCGCGAGTACGCCGAGCTCGATGGCCGTACGCACCCGCCCGACCGGCAGGCCGCGGGCGGCCAGCCCGGTCATCAGGCCGTCGCGCGGCCCGGGTCCGAGGCGCGCCCCGAGGTAGAGGGCCGTGGCGAGCCCGTTGAGCAGGATGCCGGCGACCAGCAGGCCGATCCGGCCGGCGGCCGGGGCCACGGGCGGCAGGACGGCGAGCGCGGCGTCGGCGGCGATCCCGACCACGACCGCGTTCGCGAGGGTGCCGAACCCGGGTCGCTGCCGCAGCGGGATCCAGAGCAGCAGCACGGCCACGGCGACCAGGTTCACGACCTGGCCGAGGGGCAGCCCGGTCCGCTCGGCGAGCCCCTGGTGCAGCACGTCCCAGGACGCGAGGCCCAGGTCGGCGCGGACCATCAGGGCCACGCTGACGCCGAACAGCACGAGGCCGCCCAGCAGACGGGCCAGCCGGCCCGGCAATCTGGTTGACATGTCACTCACATTAGGAGGCGAGTTGATGACATGTCAACCAGATCGCTAGGATGGCCGGCATGGAGCAACCACGCTGGCTCGACGAGCGGGAGCAGCGCGCCTGGCGGGGCTACCGGCGGATGCGCCGCCTGCTCGACCTGGAGTTGGCCCGCGAGCTGATGCGCGACGCCGGCCTCTCCGAGCCGGACTACGACGTCCTGTCCGACCTCTCGGAGACACCCGACCAGCGGCTGCGGCTCAGCGAGCTGGCCGACCGGATGCTCTGGTCGCGCAGCCGGCTCTCCCACCACCTGACCCGGATGCAGCAGCGCGGCCTGGTCACCCGAGAGGAGTGCGCGACCGACGGCCGGGGCGCTGTCGTCGTACTCACCGCCGAGGGCCGGCGCGCGGTCGAGGCCGCCGCCCCGGGCCACGTGGCGGCCGTCCGTCGGCACCTGATCGACCTGCTGACCCCCGACGAGGTCGCCGCGCTCGACGCGCTGACCCACCGCGTGGTCGACCACCTCACCGGCCCGGACGGCGCGCGGGGCTGACCCGATGGTGGTGCGGGCACCACCAGCCGACCGGCGTGCGCGCACCATCGAAGTGACCCGTCCGGCTGCCTAGCGTCAGCGGCACACGGAAAAAGCCGACGCGGGGAGAGTTGCACGTGTTCACGACATTGGCCACTGCGGTGGTCCGCCGGCCCGGGCGGGTGATCGCCGGCTGGCTGCTCGCCATCGCCGCGCTGACCGCCGCCACCTTCGCCGTCTACGGGCCGGCGGGACCACGCCCCGCCGACAGCCAGGCCGACTTCCTACCGGCCCGCTACGAGTCCGCGCGGGCCGCCGGCATCGCCGCACGGATCTTCCCCGCGCCTGCCGGCACCAGCGCGGTGCTGGTCGTCCGGCGGGCCGACGGGGCGCCGCTGACCCCCGACGACAGCGCCCGGATCGACCGGCTGCCGCAGGAGCTGCGGGTCGCCGGCGTGACCGGGGTGACCCCCGGCGCGGTCGCCCCGGACGGACGGCTGCGCCTGGCCGAGGCGCGCCTGACCGGCGAGCCGCACGCGGAGACCACCATCCAGGCGGTCGGGCGGCTGCGGGACGCCACCGACGACGCGCTGGCGGGCAGCGGCCTGGTCGCCGGCTGGACCGGGGAGGCGGCCGGCGCCGCCGACGGCTTCCTGCTCGACATGATCGTCAACGGGGCCATGGTGCTGGTGATCCTGGTCCTGCTGCTCGTCGTCTTCCGCAGCCCGACGATCGCGCTGCTCAACCTGTTCCTGGTGCTGCTGGTCGCGCAGGCCGCCACCGGCCTGCTCGCCCTGGGCGCGAAGGTCTTCGGGTACGCCCTGGACGCCTCCACCACGGGCCTGCTCCCGGTCGTGCTGCTCGGCATCGGCACCGACTACGCGGTGTTCCTGCTCTTCCGCTACCGGGAACGGCTCCGGACCGGCGAGGACCGGCGCGCCGCGATGGTGCACGCGGTCGGCCGGATCGGCGGCGCGGTCACCGTGTCCGCGCTGGTCGTGGCGGTGGCGTTCGGCGCGCTGGTGCTCTCCCGGCTCGCCTCGTTCCGGGTGCTCGGGCCGGCCCTCGCCGTCGCCGTCCTGCTCATGGTGGCCGCCGCGCTGACGCTGTTCCCCGCCGTCTACTCGCTGCTCGGCCGCCGGGCGTACTGGCCGGCGAAGCTGGCGGCACCGGACGACGGCGACGCCGCCCCGGCCGGCGCGGCGGCCCGCGCCGGCCGGCTGGTCGCCCGCCGGCCCACCCGGGTCGTGCTGGCCACCCTGGCCGCCCTCGTGCTCCTCGGCCTCGGCGCGCTGCACCACCGGCCGAGCTACGAACTCGACGCGCTGCCGCCCGGCTCCGAGTCGGCCCGGGCCCTCGACTGGCTCCGCTCGGGGCTGCCCGCCGGGACCCTCTCCCCCACCGACGTCTATCTCACCGGCGCCGGGGTGGACGCGGTCGCCGCCGAACGGTTCGCCGAACAGCTCGCCGAGGTGCCGATCGTGGCGGCCCCGGCCGGGGTCGAGATCGTCGACGGCGTGGCCCGGGTGCGGCTGCTGCTCGCCGAGCCGCCGTACTCGCAGCGGGCCATCGACGCCGTGGAGACCGGGCTGCGACCCGCCGCGCACGCCGCGGCGCCGCCCGGCACCCGCGCGTACGTGGGCGGGGAGACCGCGACCTTCGCGGACGTCCGCGCGGTGCTCGACGAGGACCTGCGGCTGGTCCTCCCGGTGGCCGCCGGGCTGATCGGGCTGCTCCTGCTGCTGATGCTGCGCGGGTTGCTCGCCTCGCTCGGCCTGCTCGCCGCCGTCGCGCTCGGTTTCACCGCCACCCTCGGCACCAGCGTGCTGGTGTTCCAGATCCTCGGCGGCCAACCCGGGCTCAACTTCCAGCTGCCGCTGGTCGTGTTCCTCTTCGTCACGGCGATCGGCACCGACTACAACATCCTGATGATCGCCCGGCTGCGGGAGGAGCTCCGGGCGGGGCGCCCGCCCCGCCAGGCCGCCGAGGAGGCGGTACGCCGCGCCGGCCCGGCCGTCGCCGCCGCCGGGGTGATCCTGGCCGGCAGCTTCGGGGTGCTGGTCGCGTCGCCGATGATGGCCCAGATCGGGCTCGCCGTCGCCGTCGGCGTACTGATCGCCACGTTCGGCCTCTCCTGGCTGCTGGTGCCGGCGACGGCCGCGCTCACCGGCCGGGTGGCCTTCTGGCCGGCCCGGATCCGCCCCGAGCCCGCACCGGCGGGCTTCGTGCCGGGCGCCGTGGACACCCCGGCGGGCGTGGACTCCCCGGCCGCCACGTGCACCACGCCCCCGGAGGCCGTCGTGCCGGCTGGGACAATGCCCCGATGAGCGGGGTGCGGCGGGCAGGGCGCGAGCTGAACCAGCTGGCCGTCGCGGCGGGGCTGGCCTGCGCGGGCATCGGGTACGCGCTGGCCACGCTGCTCACCGCCGGGCTCAGCCTGCTCGGCGTCGGCCTGCCCCTGCTCGACCGCACCCTCGCCGGCACCCGGGCGCTGCTGGACCGGCAGCGCCGCCGGCTGCCCGGCCCGCCGGTCCGGTCCCCGTACCGGCCGATGAGCGGGACGCTGACGGCCCGGCTGCGGACGGCGGCCGGCGACCCGGCGACCTACCGGGACCTGGCGTTCCTCTTCGCGCACTTCTGCTTCGCCCCGGCCGCCCTGGTGCTGGCCGTGGGGCTCTGGCTCGGCGCCGCGCAGGGCCTCGCCATGCCGCTGATCCACGCGGTGGCGCCCGGCGCGGTCGACAACTACCTCGGCCTGCCGATCGACTCGCTGCGCAACGCCGCGCTGGCCGTGGTGCCCGCGCTGCTGGTGGGCCTCGGGTCGTACTGGCTGCCCCGGGGGCTGGTCCACCTGGACGACCGGCTGACCCGGGCGCTGCTCGCGCCGACCGCCCGCGCGGCCCTCACCGAGCGGGTGGAGGAGCTGACCGACACCCGGGCGCAGACCGTCGACGCGCAGGCGGCCGAGCTGCGCCGGATCGAGCGGGACCTGCACGACGGCGCGCAGGCGCGGCTGGTGGCGATGGCGATGAACCTCGGCCTCGCCGAGGAGCTGCTGGCCCGCGACCCGGAGGCGGCCCGCGGGCTGGTCACCGAGGCCCGCTCGGCCGCCGGCACGGCCCTGTCCGAGCTGCGCGACGTGGTACGCGGCATCCACCCGCCGGTGCTGGCCGACCGGGGGCTCGCCGGCGGCGTCGCCGCCCTCGCCCTCGGCGCGGCCCTCCCGGTCGACCTGGACGTCGACCTGTCCGAGCGGCTGGCCCCGCCGCTGGAGTCGGCGCTCTACTTCACCGCCGCCGAGCTGATCACCAACGCCGCCCGGCACAGCGGGGCCGACCGGGTGGCGGTGCGGCTGCGCCGCACGGCCGGCACGGTGCGGCTGACCGTCTCCGACGACGGCAGGGGCGGCGCCGACCCGGAGCGGGGCACCGGGCTGGCCGGCATCCGGCGGCGGCTCGCCGCCTTCGACGGAAGGGTCCGGATCGACTCGCCGACCGGTGGGCCTACGGTGGTCGACGTGGAGCTGCCGTGCGAGTCGTGATCGCCGAGGACCTGGCGCTGCTGCGCGACGGGCTGATCCGGCTGCTCACCGCGTACGGCGACGAGGTGGTCGCCGCCGTGGAGACCGGCGACGAACTGCTCGCCGCCCTGCTGGAGCACCGCCCCGACGTGGCCGTGGTGGACGTCCGCCTCCCCCCGACCCACACGGACGAGGGGCTGCGCGCCGCGCTGGCCGCCCGCCAACGGATCCCCGGCCTGCCGGTGCTGGTCCTCTCCCAGTACGTCGAGCAGCTCTACGCCCGGGAGCTGCTCTCCGACGGCGCCGGGTCGGTCGGCTACCTGCTCAAGGACCGGGTGGCCGACGTGACGCAGTTCGTCGACGCGGTGCACCGGGTCGCCGACGGGGGGATGGCGATGGATCCGGAGGTCGTCTCGCAGCTGCTGGCCCGGCCGGCCCGGGCCGCGCCGCTGCGCCGGCTGACCCCGCGTGAGCACGAGGTGCTGGCGCTGATGGCCGAGGGGCGCTCCAACGGCGCGATCGCCCAGCGCATGGTGGTCACCGAGAAGGCCGTGAGCAAGCACATCAACTCGATCTTCGCCAAGCTCGACCTGCGCGACTGCGACGACGACCACCGCCGCGTACGCGCGGTGCTGACCTACCTGGACGCCTGACGTGGACCCCCGCATCGTCGACCGGCTCCGCTGCCCGGTCTGCGCCGAGCCGCTGGCCGAGGTCGACACCGGCGGAGCCCGCGCGCTGCGCTGCGCACGCCGGCACAGCTTCGACGTGGCCCGCCAGGGCTACGTCAACCTGCTCGCCGGCCGCGCCCCGCACGCCGGGGACACCGCCGAGATGGTGGCCGCCCGCGCCGACTTTCTCGCCGCCGGGCACTACGACCTGATCTCGGCCGCCCTCGCCGCCGCCGCGACCGAGGCCGTGGACCGGGCCGCCGGGGCGTACCCCCTGGTGGTGGATGCCGGGGCGGGGACGGGCCGGCACCTCGCGGCGGTGCTGGCGGCGCTGCCGGACGCCACGGGTCTCGCCCTGGACGTGTCGAAACCGGCGCTGCGCCGGGCCGCCCGGGCGCACCCGCGCGCGGCGGCGGCGCTCGCCGACACCTGGCAGCGGCTGCCCCTGGCCGACGGCGCCGCCACCGTGCTGCTGAACGTCTTCGCGCCGCGCAACGGCGCCGAGTTCCACCGGGTCCTCGACCCGGCCGGCTCCCTGCTGGTGGTCACGCCGGCCGCCGACCACCTCACCGAACTGGTCAGCACCCTCGGCCTGCTGCGGGTGGACCCGGCCAAGGCGGACCGGGTCGCCGAGAGCCTGGGCGGGCGCTTCGCCCCCGCCTCGGCCAGCGAGCACCGGCGGGAGCTGGCGCTGACCGGCCCGGAGGTCGCGACGCTGGTCGGGATGGGTCCCAGCGCCTGGCACACCGACCCGGCGGGGCTCGCCGCCCGGGTCACCGCCCTCGCCGAGCCGGTCCGGGTGACCGTCGCGGTCCAGCTGACCGTCTGGCGGCCCGTAGAGGTATGAGGAAGGGGTCCTTCCTCATACCTCCGGCGTCAGGAAGGTGCCCTTCCTTACTCCTCAGGCGAGCGGCCGGTCAGGTGGAGAGGTCGACCTCTTCCCAACCGGGGGGCTCGTCGTGGTACGGCCCGCGCAGCATCACGGCCCACTCCAGGGCCCACCGGCGCTGGCCGATCGCGTTCGCGTCGACCATCCCGGGCGGCGTCCGGCCGGCCCGCTCCGTCTCCAGGTACGCCCAGTCCAGGCAGTAGTGCAGGTCCAGCAGGGCCGCCGCGTCGGCGGGATGCTGCGGGGCGGTGAGGATCCGGGCCCGCCACTGGCCGAAGGTCTCCCCCTCGGGGATGTGCGGCATCCGCTCCACCAGCCGCTCGTCCACCGGCAGCGTCGGGTCGAGCTGCTTGGTCAGGCCGAGCACCCAGGCCAGGGCGAAGAGCGCGTCGTGGTGCAGCACGAACGACCGGTGGTCGCCCTTGCCGCCGGTCACGAACTGGAACTCCGGCGGCGTGACCATCTCCACCAGGTGCGAGGCGAGCAGCCAGCTCATCGCCGCCTGCGGTGGCATCCCGAAGCAGCGGGCCAGGATCAGGTGCAGCACGGCGATGCGGGCCTCGATCTCCACCGTGGGGCGGAGCTCGATCTGGTCGCCGGGCTCCCACACGAGCGGGAACTGGGCGGGCGGCAACGGGAGACCCAGCCGGGACAGTTCGTCCAGGCTCGCCTCACGCACCTCACGTGGGTCGGGGGCAGGTACGGCCACGGCGAAAGTTCCTGTCTGCTCGCGACGACTCGGCGCCGGTTTTCCCCCCTTGGCCAGGGAGGATAGCGGCCCGAGCGGGCCGGCACCATGCCACCCCGGCGGCCGTCGCGCTCAGCCGATCCGCTCGATCACCAGCGGCGTCGCGGCGGGCGCGACCGGCGCGATCCGTACCGCCCGCGCGGCGTCGTCCCGCGCCGCCGGGATCCGGGCGGCGTCCTGCGCGCGCAGCTCGTAGAGCGGGTCGCCCGCCCGCACCGCCTGGCCCGGGCGCTTGTGCAGCACGACCCCCGCCGGCACGCTGACCGGGTCCTCCTTGCGGGCCCGTCCGGCGCCGAGCCGCCAGGCGGCCACCCCCATGGCGTACGCGTCGACCGCGGCGACGAAACCGTCCGCCTCGGCGCGCACCACCTCGACCTCGTCGGCGGTCGGCAGCGGGGCGTCCGGGTCCCCGCCCTGGGCGCGGATCATCGCCCGCCAGGAGTCCATCGCCCGGCCGTCGCGCAGGGCGGCCTCCGGGTCGGCCTCGGGCAGCCCGGCCGCGTCGAGCATCTCGCGGGCCAGGGCCAGGGTCAGCTCGACCACGTCGGCGGGGCCGCCACCGGCCAGCACCTCGACGGACTCGGTCACCTCGACGGCGTTGCCGATGGCCAGGCCGAGCGGGGTGGACATGTCGGTGAGCAGGGCGACGGTCCGCACGCCGTGCGCCCCGCCCAGCTCGACCATCGTCCGGGCCAGCTCGCGGGCCTGTTCGACGGACTTCATGAACGCGCCGGAGCCGACCTTCACGTCGAGCACCAGCGCCCCGGTGCCCTCCGCGATCTTCTTGCTCATGATGGAGCTGGCGATCAGCGGGATGGCCTCGACGGTCCCGGTCACGTCGCGCAGCGCGTACAGCTTGCGGTCGGCGGGGGCGAGGCCCGCCCCGGCCGCGCAGACCACCGCCCCGACGTCCTGGAGCTGGGCGGTGAACTCGTCGTTGCTCAGCGCCGCCCGCCAGCCCGGGATCGACTCCAGCTTGTCCAGCGTGCCGCCGGTGTGCCCGAGGCCCCGGCCGCTGAGCTGCGGCACGGCGGCGCCGCAGGCCGCCACCAGCGGGGTGAGCGGCAGGGTGATCTTGTCGCCGACGCCGCCGGTGGAGTGCTTGTCGACGGTCGGCCGGTCGACGGCGGAGAGGTCGAGCCGCTCCCCGCTGGCGATCATCGCGGCGGTCCACCGGGCGATCTCGGGCGCGGTCATGCCGCGCAGCAGGATCGCCATGGCCAGCGCCGACATCTGCTCGTCGGCCACCACCCCCCGGGTGTACGCGTCCACCACCCAGTCGATCTGCGCGTCGGAGAGCACACCCCCGTCCCGCTTGGTCCGAATGACATCAACCGCCGCAAACCCACTCATCACAAGTTTCTTTCTCGTCGTTATGGCGATACCGGCACGCGGACCACGACCACCGAGGGCTCGGGCCGACCGTGCCCGGCGGAGGGATCAAGCCTGACCGCCCGGAGCCGGGCACGGTCGGCCCGAGCCCCGAAGCTCAACCAACCCAGCGGGCAGGGATCTCCATCGGCGGCTCACCCTCGCCGGCCCAGAAGATCGCGCCCGAGGCGTCCACGACCACCACCCGGGGCGTACGGGCCAGCCCCCAGGCGATCGCCTCCGCCGGGTCGTCCCAGCTCGGGCCCTCCTCCAGCACTCCGGTCTCGGCGCTCTCGTTGTCGCCCGCCGACCGCTCCCAGTAGCCCGTCCAGACCTGCTGGCCGGCCGAGAGGTCGGGGTGCACGAAGACCGTTCCCCGCCCGCGCCAGGACGCCAGCCGGTCCGGCACCACGGGCACCGGGGCCTCCCCGGTCACGGCCTCCAGGTCGGCCACGTCGAAGGCGTGCGGCAGCAGCTCCGCCATCCGCAGCGGGCCGCCCTTCGCCTCGATGAGGCACTCCGGCCCGCCCTGCTCCCAGAGCAACTGGCGGCACCGGCCGCACGGCATCAGCGGCTCGCCGGTCGCGTCGACGCAGGACAGGGCCACGATCCGGCCGCCGCCGGTGGCGTGCAGCGAGGAGACCACCCCGCACTCGGCGCAGAGCACCACGCCGTACGCGGCGTTCTCCACGTTGCAGCCGACCACCACCCGGCCGTCGTCGACCAGCGCGGCCGCCCCGACCGGGAACTTCGAGTACGGCACGTACGCGTGCCGCATCACCTCGGTGGCGGCGGCCCGCAGCCGCTCCCAGTCGATCTCCATGTGGTACTCCCCCGTCAGCCCTTGATGTACGGCTTGCCGTCGGCGGCGGGCGCCCGGACCCGACCGACCAGCCCGGCCACCGCCAGGATCGTCGCCAGGTAGGGCAGCATGGCCAGGAACTGGTTCGGGATCACGCTGTTGATGGCGCCCAGGTAGGTGGCGAGCTGGTCGGCGAAGCCGAAGAAGAGCGCCGCGAGCAGCGCCCCCGTCGGGCTCCACCGGCCGAAGATGAGCGCGGCCAGGGCGATGAAGCCCTTGCCGCCGATCATGTTCTTGGTGAACGAGTAGAGCGCCAGCGTGTAGGAGGCGCCGCCGATGCCGGCCACCACCCCGGCGAGCAGCACGTTGCGGTAGCGCAGCCCGAGCACCTTGACGCCCAGGGTGTCGGCGGCGGTCGGGTGCTCGCCGACCGAGCGGGTGCGCAGGCCCCACCGGGTGTGGAACAGCGCGATGTGGATGACCAGCACCAGCAGCAGGCCGAGGTAGAGGAAGATGTTGCCCCGGAACAGGGCCGGGCCTAGCAGCGGGATGTCCGACAGCCCCGGGATCTCCCAGTTGCTGAACCGGGGAGCGCTGTTGTACTTCTGCGCGTTGGTCTGCATCAGCCGCTCGTAGAGGAAGCCGGTGACGCCGACCGCGAGCAGGTTGAGCACGATACCCATGACCACCTGGTCGACCAGGTAGCGGATCGAGAAGACGGCCAGCAGCAGCGAGATGAACGCGCCGCCGATGGCCGCCGCGACCAGGCCGACCCAGACGCTGCCGGAGAGGCTGCCGAAGAGCGCGCCGCTGAAGGCGCCCATCAGCAGCTGCCCCTCGATGGCCACGTTGACCACGCCGGAGCGCTCGCAGAGCACGCCGGCCAGCGCCCCGAAGACCAGCGGCAGGGCCAGGATGAACGTGCCCCGGATGATGTTGACCAGCGGCATGAAGTTCTGCCCGGTCGGCGCGTCGGAGACCTGCCAGCAGAGGAACGACAGCACGAAGCCGACCAGGCCGACACCGAGCACGAGGGTGAACCAGCGCTTCGGCAGCCCGGCCAGCATGGCGACGCCGGCCGCGACCGCGACGAGGCCGAAGAGGATCGCGCCGACCGTACCGTGGATCTCGAGCGCGGCGCCGGCCGCGTCCTCGCTGAGGGTGAAGCGGGCCTGCTCGCCGGTGGCGAGCGCCCCGAACAGCACCGTCGCCAGCAGGCCGAGGGCGAGCAGCACGGCGCCGACCTTGCGGGTACGCGTCCAGAAGCCCTGGTCGACGGGGGCGACCGCGACGTCTTCGACAGCCATGGTGGACATGAGTTACCAGCCCTTCGCCAGGCTCGTCTGCAACCGGGCGGCGCGGGCGGCCCGGAGCTGGAAGATCGCCTTCACCAGGGCCGGCGCGGCGATGAAGATGACGATCAGCGCCTGGAGCACGGTGACCAGCTCCAGCGAGATCCCCGAGTAGGACTGCATCCGGTTGCCGCCGGCCTGGAGCGCGCCGAAGAGCAGCGCGGCCAGGGCCACGCCCCACGGCTTCACCCGGCCGAGCAGCGCCACCAGGATGCCGTCGAAGCCGATCTGCGCGACCACCAGCGGGGTCAGCGCGCTCGCGGTGGAGCCGAGCACCATGTTGGAGCCGCCGAGGCCGGCCAGGATCCCGGCGAAGACCATGATCAGGACGTACGTCCGGGTGACGCTGATGCCGGCGGTCCGCGCGGCGTCCGGGTTGGCGCCGACGGCGCGCAGCTCGAAGCCGAGCGTGGACCGGTTGAGCAGCCACCAGACCGCCCAGGTCGCCAGCACCGCCAGGATGATGCCGGCGTGCACCCGCAGCCCGTCGCCGAGCAGCCGGGGCAGCTGGGCCGAGCCGTCGACCGGCTTGCTGATCGCGTCCGTACGGTTCGGGTCCTGGATGCCCTTCTGCACGATGATCCAGGTCAGGAAGTACGTGGCGATGTAGTTGAGCATGATCGTGTTGATCACCTCGTGGGCGCCGGCACGCGCCTTGAGGATGCCCGGGATGAAGCCCCAGATGGCACCGCCGAGCGCGCCGGCGAGCACCGCGACGAGCAGGTGCAGGCCGGGCGGGAGCGGCAGCAGGAAGCCGGCCAGCGCGGCCAGGATCACGCCCATGGTGGCCTGCCCCTGGGCACCGATGTTGAACAGGCCGCCCCGGAAGGCCAGCGCCACCGACAGGCCGGTGAAGACCAGCGGCGCGGTGTAGGTGAGCGTCTCCGAGATCGGGCTCATCACCGCCTGGAAGCCGACCGCGTCCGGGTCGAAGACCGCGCCCTTGAAGAGGTTCCCGTACGCCTCGCTGACCAGCGTCCAGCTCGCGTTGAGCGCGTCGGACGGCCGGGCCGTGATGTAGCTGTAGGTGGCGAGCACCTCGGGGTCCGACACGATCATCAGCACCGCGCCGACGACCATCGCCAGCACCAGCGACAGCAGGGTCACGGTGAAGGTGTTCGCCGCCCAGAGGTTGTCCAGGAACAGCCGGCCCAGCGAGGGCTTCGCCTCCGGGGCGGGGACCTTCCGGGTGGTGGCCGTCTCGGCGCGCTCGGTGTTGCCGAGCGCGGTCTGCGCGGCCTGCGCCTCGGTCGCCGGCTCCTTGTCGGGGGAGCCCGACGGCGGGTTCGGGTTACCCGGGGAGCCCGACTCCGGGTTCGGGTTCGTCATGCCTCGTCCTCGCTACCAGGGCTGTCGGCGGCGGGTTCCGCCGCACCGCCGTCGGCCGTCGGCGCGGCCGGGGTCGTGCCGTTCGCCGCGGCGGACGCCGCGTCGGGGCTGATGCCGGCCATCAGCAGGCCGATCTCCTCGCGGGGGGTGTCCGGGCCGACGATGCCGATGATCCGGCCGCGGTACATCACCGCGATCCGGTCGGCCAGGCCGATCACCTCGTCGAGTTCGCTGGAGACCACCATGACGGCGGTGCCGATGTCCCGCTCGCGGATGACCTGGCTGTGGATGAACTCGATCGACCCGACGTCGACGCCGCGGGTCGGCTGGGCGGCGATGAGGAGCTTCAGCGGCCGGGACAGCTCCCGGGCCACGATCACCTTCTGCTGGTTGCCGCCCGAGAGGGTGCCGACGGGCGCGTCGGCCGAGGAGGTACGGACGTCGAACTGCGCGATCCGCTCCTTGGCCGACTTCGCGACGGCCTCCGGCTTGAGCGCCAGGCCCTTGCCGAAGGGCGGCCGGTCGTAGATGTCGAGCACCAGGTTCTCCGCGACGGAGAACTCCTTGACCAGGCCGTCGACGCTGCGGTCCTCCGGCACGTAGCCGACGCCCGCGCGGAGCACCTTCTTGGTCGACCAGCCGTCGACCTGCTGCCCGTCGAGCGTGATGGTGCCGGCGAGCGTCGGGCGCAGGCCCATGATCGCCTCGATCAGCTCCGTCTGGCCGTTGCCCTGCACGCCCGCGACGCCGAGCACCTCGCCCGCGCGTACGGTCAGGTCGACCCCGTCGACCGCGCGGATCTGCCGGTCGTCGTCGACGACCAGGCCGGCGATCTCCAGGACCGGCTTGCCGGGGGTGGCGGGCTCCTTCTCGACGGTGAGCCGCACGCTGCGGCCGACCATGAGCGCGGCCAGCTCGTCGCGGCTCGCCTCGGGGGAGGCGGTTCCGACGGTCTTCCCGCGCCGGATCACGGTGATCCGGTCGGCGATGGCCTTGACCTCGCCCAGCTTGTGGGTGATGAAGACGATCGACTTGCCGGCGGCCTTTAGCGACCGCATCACGGCGAGCAGTTCCTCGGTCTCCTGCGGGGTGAGCACGGCGGTCGGCTCGTCGAGGATGAGCAGGTCGACGTCGCGGGTGAGCGCCTTGACGATCTCCACCCGCTGCTGGATGCCGACCGGCAGGTCCTCGATCACCGCGTCCGGGTCGACCCGCAGGTTGTACCGCTCGGACACCTCGGCTACCTCGCGCCGGGCCTGCCACCGGTCCAGGAAGCCGGCGATGCCGCCCCGGACCCGCTCGGCGCCGAGCATGATGTTCTCGGTGACCGTGAAGACGGGCACCAGCATGAAGTGCTGGTGCACCATGCCGATCCCGGCCGCGATCGCGTCGGACGGCCCGCGCAGCTTCAACGGCTTGCCGTCGACCAGGATCTCGCCCTCGTCGGGTTGGTAGAGCCCATAGAGGACGTTCATCAGGGTCGACTTGCCGGCGCCGTTCTCGCCTAGCAGGGCATGGATCTCTCCAGGCTCCACCGTCAGGTCGATGTGGTCGTTGGCGACCAGATCACCGAACCGTTTGGTGATGCCGCGCAGTTCGAGTCTCAGCGCAACCTCCTGGAGTGCGAAGCGATGGTGCAGCGTAGCTGCCGGGGGACCGCTCGCGGCGCGGGGCCGTCGTCGGGCGGAGCGGATATCGGCCGCCCCGGCGCGCGGGTTCTTCCCGCGACGCCGGGGCGGCCGGATTGTCGTGCTGTTTCCGCTCGCCGGCCTATCCGGGTGATCGTCTCACCGCGGGTGACCGGCGGAGCCTCACTTCGGCTGGGCCGCGGAGGTGACGGTGACGGTGCCGGCGGCGATGTCCGCCTTCAGCTTGTCGACCTCGGCCTTCAGCTCGGCCGGGACCTTGCCGTCGAACTCGTGGTACGGGGCGAGCCCGACGCCGTTGTTCGACAGGTTGCCGAGGTAGCCCGGGGTGGCCGACAGCTTCTCGCCGCCGGCGGCCTTGACGACGGCCTCCTTGACGGCGTCCGGGATGTTCTTCTCGACGGTCGTGATGATCGCCGCGCAGTCCTGGGTGCTCTCGCAGCCGTCGACGTCCACCCAGATGGTGTTGTACTTGCCGCCCGACGCCTTGGCCGCGCCGGTGGTGCCGAGGCCCGCGCCGCCGGCGACCGGCATGACGATGTCGGCGCCCTGGGCGACCAGCGCGTCGCTGACCTTCTTGCCCTCGTCCTGCTTGACGAAGTCGTTGGTGAAGGAGCCCTTCTGGGTGGCCTTGTCCCAGCCGACGACCTTGACCGACTTGCCCTTGGTCTTGTTGTAGTGCGCGACGCCGTCGGCGTAGCCGTCCATGAAGATGGTGACCGGCGGGATCGGCAGGCCGCCGTAGGTGCCCACCGTGCCGCTCTTGGTCATGCCGGCGGCCAGGTACCCGGCGAGGAAGCCGGCCTGGGCGGTGTCGAACTGCATCGGGTAGACGTTGGTCTCCGGGACCTTCGCGTCGACGATGCCGAACTGCTGGTTCGGGTTCGCCTTGGCGATCTTGGAGGTGGCGTCACCCATCAGGCCACCGACGGCCAGGATGAAGTCGCACTTCTGGTTGACGTACTGGGTCAGGTTGACCTCGTAGTCCGCCTCGGCCTTCGACGCGACGTACTTGATGTCGATGTTGTCGTTGGCCTTCTTCGCCTCCTCCAGGCCCTTCCAGGCGGAGGTGTTGAACGACTTGTCGTCGATGCCGCCGACGTCGGTCACCATGCAGGCGCTGTACTTCTTGTCGCCACTGCCGGCGTTGTTGTTCTCCTCGGGGGCCTCGCCGCACGCGGCGGCGCCCAGCACGAGCCCACCCACCGCGAAGGCGGAGGCGATCCGCATCCCACGCATCGAGCGCAAGACGTCTCCTTCCCATTGCACACCGCGTCCTGCACGGTGGCAGCCCTTTGAGCCGGCCTGCGCTACGCCGCCGGCGTCCCACGTTACGGACGGGAGCGTACGCCCGCGCCCACCCACCGGCCGCCAATCGTGCACGACTGTTGAGCGCCTGTTACCCCTACGTAACCCTTAGGTGGGGCAGATCACTCTCGGTGCCGGTGGGTGCGCAGCGAGGCGTCGCGGAACGTCCGGTTCCGCGCGTCGTCTCCCGCCGGTGGCGTTACCGCCAGAAGACGGCCACCGCCGCGTTGACCAGGGTCAACGCGACGATCATCAGGAAGTGCCCCCGGTTGACCACGTCGCGCTTGCGGGAAAAGAAGACCATGACAAAGATCAGTATGGCGAGCACCAACTTGGTAACAAGTTTCGCGGGGTCCGGCTCGTTCCCGTCGCGCAGGGGCGCGGAGAGGCCGATCCCGGTAGCCAGCATGATCACGGATCCCCAGAGCATGGCCGGGTTGATCCGCAGCTTGCCGCTGATGTATTGGACGATCGCGCCGCCGAGCAGCAGGGCGAAACCGATCAGGTGAACGTAGCGAAGTATCAGTCTGAGAGCTTCCACGGGCACCATCCTCCCTCAAAACGACGGATCGTAGTAGTAGGGCGGGGCAGGAGTCAGGAAACCCGCCAGGCCTGGAAGGTGGGGCCGTCCGCCGGGAGGGTGACGGCGCCGTCGGCGTCGGGCCGCAGGGCGGGGGCACCGCCGTACAGGTTCTCGGCCGCCCGCAGGCCGGTCAGGCGCAGCGGCTCGCCGGCGGCGCGACGGGCCAGCACCAGGATCGAGCCGGTCGGGGCCTCGCGCAGGAAGACCAGCGTGTCGGCGTCGGCGTGCAGCCACCGCAGGCCGCCGTGGCGCAGCGCGGGCTCCGCGCGGCGCAGCCCGACCAGCGCCCGGTACGCGGCGAACGTCGCGCCGTCCCAGCTCTCCGGCCGGTGCCACGGCATAGGGGTACGCGACCCCTCCCCGTTGGTGCCGGTGAGGCCCAGCTCGTCACCCGCGAAGATCATCGGGGTGCCGGGCATGGTGGCGAGCAGGCCGGCGGCGACCTCCTGCCGTGCGGCGTCGCCGACCACCGTGCGGATCCGGGCGGAGTCGTGCGACCCGAGCAGCTGCCACGAGTGGGTGTACGACCGCCAGGAGATCAGCGAACGGTAGGCGTCCATGGTGGCGAGCACCGCGTCCGCGTCCCGGCGCACCACCCCGCCCGGGGTGCCGAGGAAGTTCGGCACGCTCTGGTCGCCGTGGCGCAGCCAGGACCAGACCGGGTCGGTGAAGCCGACGTAGTTCATGGTGCCGTGCCAGCCGTTGCGGTCCAGGTCGCCCGTGTGGTCGTGGCCGTGCTCGGCCATCAGCAGAGCGTCGGCCCGGGTCCGGGCGACCACCTCGCGCAGCAGCGCCGCCACCTCGTGGGTGTACGCGTCGGCGCCCCGCCGCCCGGTCATGTTCGCCACGTCCACCCGCCAGCCGTCGAGCGCGTACGGGGGGCGCAGCCAGCGGCGCAGCAGCGAGTCGTCGGCGGTGGCGAAGCGCCGGCGCAGCTCGGCGCTGCCCCAGTTCAGCTTCGGCAGCGACCTGACCCCGTTCCAGGACTCGTAGTCACCGGTCACCTCGTCGAAGTAGTACAGCTCCCGCTCGGGCGCGGACACGTCGGAGGCGGCCCGGGTGAACCACTCGTGCGCGTCGCCGGTGTGGTTGCTGGTGATGTCGCCGAGCAGCCGCCAGCCCCGCGCGCGTACGGCGTCGGCGAGGCGGGCCAGCGCGGCGTCCCCGCCGAGCAGCGGGTCGACGGTGTCGAAGCTGGCCGCGTCGTAGCGGTGGTTGGAGCGGGCCGGGAAGACAGGGGTCAGGTAGACGGTGTTCACGCCGAGGCGGTCCAGGTGGTCCAGCCGCTCGGCGACACCGTCCAGGTCGCCGCCGTAGAACTGCCGGGGCGTCTCGGGCCCGCGCCCGATGACGGGGGTGTCCCAGTCGCACGGGATGGCCCAGTCCGGCAGCTCGCGGCCCACGGCGGCGGCGGAGCGGGCGAACCGGTCGGGGAAGATCTGGTAGATCACCGCGTCGCGGGCCCAGGCGGGCGGCGGGGCGTACGTGACCAGCTTGAAGTCGCCGTGGTCGGGCACGTCGTGGCGCACCACGCCGGCGGCGTTCAGCCAGCGGTGGCCACGGCTGCCGGTGAGCATGAACCGGTAGTTGCTGACCGGGTTGCGGGCCTCGACGGGGACCCGCCACCAGACGTCGCCGCCGTCGGTGCGGTCGACGACCGCCTCGGTGAACCGGGGCTCGCCGTCGCCGGTGGTGCGCACGTGCACCTGCCGGACGTCGGCGCCGGCCGGCACCCGGACGAAGACGTCGACGACGTCGCCGAGCGCGGGCTCCTGCTCGGGGACGTACAGGGCGGATCCGTCGTGGTGCGGCAACAGGGACATGGTGGTGCCTTTCGCGTCGGTCGGACGGGGAGAGAGGGGTCTCCCGCCGCGGTCGGTTCCCCGACCGCGGCGGTCGATCCGTGACTGCTCCGGTGTACGTCGGACGCCGACGCCCTTGCCGCAGCTCTGTTTCAGCCCTTGACGGCTCCGGCGGTCAGGCCGGAGACGATGTAGCGCTGGACCATCTGGAAGACCAGCACCGTGGGGATCGCGGTGAGCAGGGTGCCCGCCGCGAAGATCCCGAAGTTGTTGTTGCGCTCGCCGGCCACCAGGCCGAACATGCCGACCGCGAGCGTCTTCGACTCGCTGTTGGTGAGGAAGACGTTCGCCATCAGGAACTCGTTGATGGTGCCGATGAAGGCGAGCAGGCCGGTCACCGCCAGGATCGGCGCCACCAGCGGCAGCATGATCCGGAAGAAGACCTGGGCGTGGCTGGCGCCGTCCATGGTGGCCGACTCGTCCAGTTCCCGGGGGAGCGTGTCGAAGAAGCCCTTCATCAGCCAGGTGTTCACGCCCAGCGCGCCGCCCAGGTAGAGCAGCAGCAGGCCCCACGGGGTGTTGAAGCCGATCGCCGGCCACAGGTCGGTGACCGTCGTGAAGATCAGGAAGATCGCCACGATGGCCAGGAACTGCGGGAACATCTGGATCAGCAGGAGCGAGAGCAGCCCGACCCGGCGCCCGGCGAAGCGCATCCGGGAGAAGGCGTACGCGGCCAGCGCCGAGAGGAAGACCGACGCGAACGAGGCCACCCCGGCGATGAGCAGCGAGTTGAGGAACCACCAGCCGAACGCCGTACGGTCGAACAGGTTCGTGAAGTTCTCCACCGACGCCCCGGTCGGCACCAGCTCCGTCGAGGAGAGCGTGCCGAGCGGGTTGAGTGCCGCCGAGAGCACGAACAGGATCGGGAAGAGGCTGAACGCGACGGCCAGTACGCCCACCAGGTGCCGCCAGCCGACCTGGGCGAACCACCGGTTGCGGCCCCGGCCCGCGGTGCGGTTGGCGGCCGGGGCGGCGCCGGTCGCGCCGCCCGCGACCGGAGTGCCGTGCAGCGCGGTCACGAGTACACCTCCTCCTGCTTACGGGTGCGCCGGAAGCTCACCGCCGACACCACCGCCACGACGGTGAAGATGAAGATCGACACCGCCGCCGCCAGGCCGAACTGGGCGCCCTGCGCGCCGAAGGCCAGCCGGTACGTGTACGTGATCAGCAGGTCGGTCGCCCCCGCGGTCGGGTTGTCCGCCGGGAAGGGGCCGCCCTCGGTGGTCAGGTAGATCGCGTTGAAGTTGTTGAAGTTGTACGCGAACGACGCGATCAGCAGCGGGGAGAGCGCGACCAGCAGCAGCGGCAGGGTGACCGACCGGAACGACTGCCACGGCGACGCGCCGTCGACCGAGGACGCCTCGGTCAACTCCTTCGGGATGGCCTGGAGCGCGCCCGTGGCGACCAGGAACATGTACGGGTAGCCGAGCCAGAGCTGCACCAGGATCACCGCGGCCCGGGCCGACCACTCCTGGCCGAACCAGTCCACCCCGAGCCCGAACAGGTTGTTGATCAGGCCGAAGTCGGTGTTGAACATGTCCCGCCAGACCAGCAGCATCGCGAAGGACGGCATGGCGTACGGCAGGATCAGCAGGATGCGGTAGAAGTTGGTGCCGCGCATCCGTGGCGAGTGCAGGGCCAGGGCGATGAACATGCCCAGGAGGAACGTGCCGCCGGTGGAGCCGATGGCGAAGGCGAAGTTCCACAGCAGCGTGCCGAAGAACGGCTCCGAGATGGCCGGATCGGTGAGTACCCGGGAGAAGTTCTTCAGCCCGACGGCGACCTTCCAGCCCTGGGCCAGCCGCTCGCCGTCGGCGGCCACGAAGGCGCCGGTCGCCTCGTCCGCCGTCCAGGTCCTGCCGGTCTCGGTGTCCCTGACGCAGTCGCAGCCGGCGTCGTACGCCCGGACCGCCTTGCCCTCGTAGGCGCGGGACAGGCCGGCGGAGCGCAGCGCGCCCCCGGACGTCGGCACGACCAGGTCGGTGATCTCCTGGCTGCGGGCGCTGGCCTGGCCGAAGTTGAGCACCGTGTAGCCGTCGGCGGCGGTGACCTTGCCGCCCGGGGCCACGGTGACGCCGGCCGGGTCGAGCTGGCGCAGCCCGGCGGCGTCGCCGGCCGAGACGGTGCCGGTGCCCGGGTCGCTGACCAGGAAGACGAGCGGTCCGGTCGCCGGGTCGCCCTGGGTGGCGACGGAGAGGGCGTACTCGGTGGAGCCGGGCACCTGCTTGACCGAGGCGGTCTGGATGGCGACGACGGCGTCCTCCTTGGTGCCCCGGTGGCCGTCGCCGAAGTTCGTGAAGGCGGTGCTCGCCGTGTAGAGCACCGGGACGATCTGGAACGCGATCAGGAAGAGCGTGCCGGGGACCAGGTACTTCGCCGGGACGTGCCGGCGGGTCAGGTAGAGGTAGAAGAGCCCGGCGGTGGTGGCGGTCAGCAGGGCCAGCCCGGCCCACTTCTCGGCCTCGATGAGCGGGAAGGCCGCCCAGACCGCGATCCCGGCGGTCAGGCCGAGCAGGAGCACCTTGACGAGCAGACCCGTCACGGTGATCGGCGCGTGGTGCCGCGCGGCGCGGGGCTTGCCCGGGAGCCCGGGATCGACGGGCTCCCGGCCCGGGGGCTGGGTGGCAGCCCCCGGGCCGGACAGCGACGTGCTCATTACTTGATCTGGGCGGAGATCGTCTTGCCGGCCGCGGTGATCGTCTTGGCCGGGTCGGCGCCGCCGATGATGGCGGCCTCGGCCTTGCCGAACGGGTCCCAGATGGTGGCCATGGCCGGGATCGCCGGGAGCACCTGCCCGTTCTTGCCGGCCTCCTGGAACTTGGCCAGGTCCGGGTCGGTGCCCTTGACCTGGTCGAGCGCGGCGGTCAGCGCCGGCGGGCGGGGCTCGGCGTTGTAGAGCGCCACGGCCAGGTCGGTGGTGGTGACGTGGTTGGCCACGAACTCCTGGGCCAGGGCCTTGTTCTTGCCCTTGGAGGCCACGTAGAACGCCTGCACGCCCACGAACGGCTGGGCCTCCTTGCCACCGGCGAAGCCGGGGACCGGGGAGATGTCGTAGGAGATGTTGGCCTTCTTGGCGTCCGCGATGGCCCACGGGCCGGAGACCAGGTAGGCGCACTTCTTGCCGGTGAACGTGGCGATCGAGTTCTCGCCGGTGATCGAGCGCTTCAGCGCGCCGTCGCCCTTCTCACCGAGCTTGGCGATCTTCTGGAAGGCCGCGATCGACTCGGGCTTGCCCACGCCCAGGTCCTTCGGGTCGTAGTCGCCGTTGGGGGCCGTGCCGAAGAGGTACCCGCCGGCGGAGGTGTAGAGCGGGTAGATGTGGTAGGCGTCGCCGTTCTGGCCGGACTGGAGGCAGAGGATCTCGCTGGCCTTCTTCTCGGCCTTGAGCTTCTTGCCGGCGGCCACGAGGTCCTCGATGGTCTTCGGCGCCTCGGGGGCCAGCTCGGTGTTCCGGATCAGCGCCAGGTTCTCCATGGCGTAGGGCACGCCGTAGATCTGACCGTTGAACGTGACGGCCTTGACCGCGGTCTCGTTGAAGCCGCTCTTCTGCTCGGCGGCGAGCTGCACGGGGTCGATGGCGCCGTTCTGGACGAGGTTGCCGATCCAGTCGTGCGCGCCGACGACGACGTCCGGGCCGCTGCCCTGCTGCGAGGCGGTGACGAAGTTGGTCTGGAGGTCCTTGGAGACGGCCTGGACCTCGACCGTGACGCCGTTCTCCTGGCCGAACTTCTCGGCGAACGGCTTGAGGGCGGCGGTGCGCTTGTCGTCGGCCCAGATCACCAGCTTGCCACCGGTGGCGGCCTTGGTGGATTCCTTCGCGGCCGGTTCGTCGCTGCTGTCGCTGCCGCAGCCCGAGGCGGCGAGCGCCAGGCCGAGGACGGCGACCACACCCGCGGTACGGATGCGCATCGGTACTCCTGTCGTCATGGCGGCACGCCGGGGGAAGGGCGTTCCCGCCAGTGGAAACCTCTCGAAAATTTCTTGCCAACCGGCGCCCGGCGTGCTGCGCCGCTGCTCTCGCGTGTTGCGGGGACGTTAGCAAGAGGTTTCAGAGAATGGAAGGGCTTGCAGAAGTGTACGCAAGAAGTTGCCCGTGAGCTAAAGTGCGCCCATGCGCGCTCGACTGTCCGACATCGCCCAACAGGCCGAAGTCAGCGAGGCCACGGTGTCGCGGGTGCTCAACGACCGCCCGGGAGTGGCGCCCGAGACCCGGCAGGCCGTACTCACCGCCCTCGACGTGCTCGGCTACGAGCGCCCGGCCCGGCTGCGCAAGCGCAGCGCCGGGCTCGTGGGCCTGGTGGTGCCCGAGCTCGACAACCCGATCTTCCCCGCCTTCGCCCAGGTGATCGAGTCGACCCTGGCGCAGAGCGGGTTCACCCCCGTGCTCTGCACCCAGACCCCCGGCGGGGTCACCGAGGACGAGTACGTCGAGATGCTGCTGGACCGGCAGGTCTCCGGGATCGTCTTCGTCTCCGGCCTGCACGCCGACACGGCCGCCAACCACGACCGCTACCGGGCCCTGATCGCCCGCCCGCTGCCCGTCGTGATGATCAACGGGTACGCGCCCGGCATCCCCGCGCCCTTCGTCTCCTGCGACGACGGCGAGGCCACCGAGCTGGCCGTGGCCCATCTCGTGGCGCTCGGGCACCGTCGCATCGGCCTGATCACCGGCCCCGACCGGTTCGTGCCGGTGCAGCGCCGGGTGGCCGGCTTCCGGGCCGCCACGGGCCGGCTGCTCGGCGTCAGCGAGGGCGGCCTCGACGAGCTGGCCGAGCTCTCCCTGTTCGGTGTGGAGGGTGGCGAGGCCGCCGCCGCCCGGCTGCTGGAGCGCGGCGTCACCGGCATCGTCTGCGGCTCCGACCTGATGGCGCTCGGCGCGATCCGGGCCGCCCGGCAGCGCGGCATGTCCGTCCCGGGCGAGCTGTCGGTGGTCGGCTACGACGACTCCCCGCTGATGGCCTTCACCGACCCACCGCTGACCACCATGCGCCAGCCGGTCGCCGCGATGGCGGTCGCCGCCGTCCGGGCCCTGGTCGACGAGATCAACGGGCACGCCGCCCCGCACTCGGAGTACGTGTTCCGCCCGGAGCTGGTGGTGCGCGGCTCCACCGCGGTCGCCCCCACCGCCGCCGCGCCGCCGGCCCCGGGCGGCGCCACCCGGCAGCGCCCCACCCCGTCCGCGCTCGTCGTCCCGGCCTGACCGCTCACCCTTCCCCGTGAAACAGGCGGGCGAGGGCCGTCAGTTCGCCGCCCGGCCGATGCCATTTCTTGCGCAAGAACTGCTTGACTCTTGCAGTAGCGAGCGGCATTCTGCTCAGACACCACTCCGCACCCCGCGTCACGCCGGGTGCCGCCCTCCCGCGCCACAGAAACGGGGAACGCCACCGATGACCGTCAGCAACCCCTCGCCGCTGACCTCCGACGACGACTGGTGGCGCTCCGCGGTCGTCTACCAGGTCTACGTACGCAGCTTCGCCGACTCGAACGGCGACGGCGTCGGCGACCTCCAGGGCATCCGCGAGCGCCTGCCGTACCTGCGTGACCTCGGCGTGGACGCGCTCTGGCTGACCCCCTTCTACACCTCCCCGATGATCGACGGCGGCTACGACGTCGCCGACTACCGCGACGTCGACCCGATGTTCGGCACCCTCGCGGACTTCGACCACATGATCACCGACGCGCACGCCCTCGGCCTGCGGATCATCGTCGACCTGGTGCCCAACCACACCTCCAGCGCGCACCCGTGGTTCCAGGCGGCGCTGACCGCCGGGCCCGGCTCCCCCGAGCGCGCGCGCTACCTCTTCGCCGAGGGCAGGGGCGAGAACGGCGAACTGCCCCCGAACGACTGGGAGAGCATCTTCGGCGGCCCCGCCTGGACGCGGATCGACGACGGCCAGTGGTACCTGCACCTGTTCGACCCGGCCCAGCCGGACCTGAACTGGCGGCACCCGGAGGTGCGCGCCGAGTTCGAGGGCGTCCTGCGCTTCTGGCTCGACCGGGGCGTGGACGGCTTCCGGATCGACGTGGCGCACGGCATGATCAAGGCCGAAGGGCTGCCGGACGTCGGGTTCAACTCGATGACCACCGGTCAGCGCCAGGCGGAGCTGCTCGGCAAGGGCCGGCTCCCCTACTTCGACCAGGACGAGGTGCACGAGATCTACCGCGCCTGGCGGCCGATCCTGGACAGCTACCCGGGCGGCCGGATGGCGGTCGCCGAGGCGTGGGCCGAGACCCCGGAGCGCCTCGCCCGCTACATCGGCCCGGACGAGCTGCACCAGGCGTTCAGCTTCGACTTCCTCGACGCGACCTGGTCGGCCGACTCGTTCCGCAAGGTCATCGACACCGCCCTGGCCGAGGCGACCATCGTCGGCGCCCCCACCACCTGGGTGCTCTCCAACCACGACAAGAAGCGGCACGTCACCCGCTACGGCGACGGCGCCGAGGGCCTGCGCCGGGCGCGCGCGGCCAGCCTGCTGATGCTGGCCCTGCCCGGGTGCGCCTACCTCTACCAGGGCGAGGAGCTGGGCCTGCCGGAGGTGCTCGACCTGCCGGACGAGCTGCGCCAGGATCCGGCGTTCCTGCGCACCGGCGAGAGCCGGGACGGTTGCCGCGTACCGATCCCGTGGAGCGGCGAGCTGGCCCCGTACGGCTTCGGGCCGGCCGGCAGCGAACTGAGCTGGCTGCCGGCGCCGGCGACCTGGCGGGACCTCTCGGTCGCCGCCCAGACCGGCGTGCCCGGCTCGACGCTGGAGCTCTACCGCACCGCGCTGCGGATCCGCCGGGAGCACCCGGCGCTGGCCGCCGACGCGGGCGGAGTCACCTGGTTGGAGGCCGGGCCGGGCGTGCTCGCCTTCAGCCGCGCCGCCGGCGACACCGTGCTGACCTGCGTGGTCAACATCAGCGGTGCCCCGGCCCTGATCGACGGGTACGGCACGCCGATCGCCGCCAGCGAGCCGCTCACCGGGCAGGGCTCCGGCCATCTGCTCGGAGTCGACGCGGCAGCCTGGTTCGAACGGCGCTGAGCGGGTAACCCGTCATCGACCTGGTCGTCCGTTGTGCCCCGTGCCGACGGGCGACTGGGCAACGACCCCTTGTGGTGGGGGGTGAGGTGGCGCCGGCGCCTCCGGAGTCCGCTCCGGTGGCGCCGGCGTCCTCGACGTGCTCGCCGACCCGGAGGGCAACGAGTTCTGCGTCCTGCACCGGCCCCCGGTCCGCCCCTGAGCCGTCGCCGGGGGCCGCCGGCTCAGGCCGGCTCTCCGGTCAGCTTCGCGGCGATGCGGCGGAAGCCGGCCCGCAGCTCGGCCTCGGTGGGCGGGGCGACCGGCTCCGCGTGGTCGGCCTCCTCGGCCGCCGCCTCCAGTTCGTCGTCGATGGTGTCCTCGAAGTCGCCGTAGAGGTCGGCCCCCTCGATCTGTGCCGCCTCGTCCTCGGCGGCGATCTGCGCCGCGGCGATCTCGCCCCGGATCTCCTCGGCCGAGACCGCCGGCAACAGCGGCTCGACCACCGCCATCAGCTGTTCCTCGGCCACGATCGCCTCGGCGAGCGCGAGGGCGTGCGGCCGCTCGTAGGGGCCGCACACCACCGGCTCCCACTCGTCGGCGTCGCCGAGCGGGCCGAAGGTGATGATCCACGGCAGGCCGAGCATCGGCGAGTCGTCCGGCAGGTCCAGTGTCACGAGTGCGCCCACGCGCCCATCATGTCCACGGCGCCGGACGCCCGGGAAGCCATTCCCGCCATTCCCCCTCCCGCGCACACGTCGGCACGGGCTCCGTCAGGCCGGTCGCCGTGCCCACGCCGAACCGGCCTCCGCTGGTCGACACCCGCACGGGCAGGTGGCACGGGGCGCCGTCAGGCCGGTCGCGCCGCGTCCAGCGCCGCGCGGACCAGGGCGAGCGCCGCCGACGGCGGCACTCCCAGCCCGGCGGCCTCGGCGGCGTAGTCGGCCGCCATCCGCTGCAACCGGTCCGTCGCATCATCGCGGCCGGGTGCGACGAAGGTGCCGTGCCGGCCCCGGGTCTCCAGCAGACCGGCCGCCTCCAGCTCCCGGTAGGCCCGGGCCACCGTGTTGACCGCCAGCCCGAGGTCGGCCGCGAACTGTCGGACGGTCGGCAGCCGGGTGCCCACCGCCAACCGGCCCGTCCCGATCTGCGCCGCGAGCTGCCCACGCACCTGCTCGTACGGCGGGACCGCCGAATCCGGGTCGACCGAGACGCGTACGCCCGCTCCCCCGCTCATCCGGCCCCGCCCGGAGTGCCGGGGTCCGTGTCCGCGTCCAGGTCGGCCGGCGCCGGGCCCTCCGCCAGGTCCACCACCCGGCCGCGCGGGCTGGTCGCGGCCAGTGCCGCGCCGAAGAGCACCAACTGGTTGAGCAGGTAGAGGTAGAGCAGCAGCCCCACGGCGCCCGCCACCACCGTGTACGCCGGGTTCCGCTCGGTGCGCACCACGTAGAAGCGCCCGACGGTGTTCAGCAGCGTGATGCCGACCGCGACCAGCAGTACCACCGGGCGCAGCCGGGACCGGCTCATCCGCAACCTCGGCACCGCCACCAGCAGCAGGGTGGCCAGCACCGCGTTGACCAGCACGCTGAGCACCGCGCTGATCGTGGTCAGGCCGACCGAGCCGGTGCTGCGCAGCAGGAAGCGCAGCAGCGACTCCAGGGCGTCCACCGCCGCCACCGAGACGCCGAGCAGCACGAAGATGGCCACCAGTACGCCGAGGTCGACCAGGCGGCGGACCACCAGGTTGCCGGGCTGCTGGTTGAGCCCGTACATGAGCCGCTGGGAGGAGCGGATGGCCTCCACCCAGCCGATCCCGGTGAACGCCAGGATGATCAGACCGACCACCCCGACCGTGCCGCTGCTGTCGGCGATCTGCACCGGGTCGAGGAACGGCAGGTTCTCCCGGAGGAAGTCCGCAGCGGCCGCGCTGACCTCGTCGTTGTCCTCCAGGATGGCCCCGAAGATCGAGTACCCGACCAGCGCCAGCGCGAACACCGCGAAGAAGCCGTAGTAGGCGATCGCGGCGGCCAGCCGCCCACCCAGCACGTCGGTGTAGAGCACGCCGGCCCGCCACAGGTGGTCGGCCGCGCCCCACCGGCGGCGGGCGGCGCTGATCCGGCTCTCGATTCCCGCCTCGACACGGCCCAGCACGTTCACGCCGGGACCGCTCAGCCGCCCAGCCGGAAGTCCCGGCGCGGCTGCAACCGGGTCTGTCCGCTGTGCGAGAAGAGGGTGAACGCCTCCACCTCGAACAGCGCCGAGAAGTCCGCCAGGTCCTCGTACGCCCGGTCCAGCGCCTCCGGCGCGACGTCCTGGGCGACCGTGACGTGCGGGTGGTACGGGAAACGCGTCTCGCGGCGCAGTTCGGGGGCGGCCTGGATCGCGGCGGCGAGCAGCTCGCACTCGCTGATCCCGGCGGCCACCGCCACGAAGACGACCTGGGTCACCGGCCGGAACGTGCCGGTGCCCCGCAGGTGCAGGGTGAACGGCAGGTGGGCGGCGGCGACCGCGTCCAGGTGCCGTTCCACGGCCGGCAGCGCCGCCACCGGGATCTCGGTCGGCCCGAGCAGGGTCACGTGCGCGGGCACGGCCCTCGGGTCGCCGGCCTCGACCCGCCGCCGGGTGAGCATCCCGCCCCACGGCTCGGGGATGTCCACCGCGATGCCGATCTCGATGGTGTCACCGGCGTCCGGCGCCCCGTCCCTGCGATCCACGCTGTGCGTCATCCCTCCGGCCACCGACCCGTCCGCCCTTCACCCGCCGTGCCGGGGCGCTACTCGCCGCGCACCGGCGGGAAGAAGCCCACCCGCTCGTACACGGTGCGCAGCGTCGCGCCGGCGAGCACGCGGGCCTTCTCCGCGCCGGCGGCGAGCAGCTTGTCCAGCTGTGCCGGATCGTCGAGGTAGGCCCGGGTGCGTTCCTGGATCGGGCCGACGAACTCCCGCACCACCTCGCCGAGGTCCTTCTTCAGGTCGCCGTAGCCCTTGCCGGCGTACGCGGCGACCAGGTCGTCGACGCTCCGCCCGCTCAGCGCGGAGTAGATCGTCAGCAGGTTGGAGATGCCGGGCTTGGTCTCGGTGTCGAAGACGATCTCCCGCCCGGTGTCCGTGACCGCGGAGCGGATCTTCTTGGCCGAGCGGGCCGGATCCTCCAGCAGGTTGATGATGCCGGCCGGCGACGAGGACGACTTCGACATCTTCGCCGTCGGGTCCTGCAGGTCGGTGATCTTCGCGGTGTCCTTGACGATGTGCGGCGCGGGCACCGTCAGGGTCTGCCCGAACAGCGAGTTGAACCGCTGGGCCAGGTCGCGGGAGAGCTCCAGGTGCTGGCGCTGGTCCTCGCCCACCGGCACGGCGTTCGCCTGGTAGAGCAGGATGTCGGCGGCCTGCAGGATCGGGTAGGTGAACAGGCCGACGCTCGCCCGCTCGCCGCCCTGCTTCTGCGACTTGTCCTTGAACTGCGTCATCCGGCTCGCCTCACCGAACCCGGTGATGCAGCCCAGCACCCAGGCGAGCTGCGAGTGCTCGGGCACCTGCGACTGCACGAAGAGCGTGCTGCGCTCCGGGTCGAGGCCGACGGCGAAGAGCTGGGCGGCGGCCATCCGGGAGCGCTGCATGAGCGTCTTCGGGTCGTGCCCGGCGGTGATCGCGTGCAGGTCGACGACGCAGTAGTAGGCGTCGTGGGTGTCCTGCAACGCCACCCAGTGCCGCACGGCGCCCAGGTAGTTGCCGAGGTGGAACGAGTCGGCCGTCGGCTGGATGCCGGAGAAGACGCGGGGGCGGGCGGGAACGTCGGGCATGGCGGCAATTCTGTCAGCAAGACCCGGTGCGCGTCATGACGGGCCGGCGGGTCGGCTCCGCCCGACCGGCGACGGGGCGGCGACCTCGCGTCGCGGCTCCGGCAGGCGTACGGCGGAGACCGTGAGCCGGGCCACCCGTCGCCCCTCGATCGTGAGCACCCGCAGCAGCCAGCCGCCGGCCGGGTCGTCGGGTTCCGCGCCGCCGTCGCCGGGCGGGCCGGGGGTCACCGCCACCTCGTCGCCGGCGACCGGCAGCCGGCCCAGCGCGGCCATCACGAAACCGCCGACCGTCTCGTACGGGCCGGGCGGCAGGCGGACCCCGGTGTGCTCGGCGAAGTCGGCGAGGTTGAGCCGGCCGTCCACCACGGCGGGCAGGCCCGCGTGCACCAGGTCGGGGTCGGTGTCGTACTCGTCGTGGATCTCCCCGATCAGTTCCTCGATGAGGTCCTCCAGGGTGACGATGCCGGCGGTGCCGCCGTACTCGTCGACGACCACGGCCAGGTGGTGGCGCTCCCGGCGCATCTCGCTGAGCGCGGCGAGCACCCGTTTGCTGCCGGGCAGCCGCTTCACCTCCCGGGTCAGCTCACCGACGGTGGTGCAGGGGTCGAGGTCGGGGCGGAGCAGCACGTCGCGCAGGTGCACGAAGCCGACCACGTCGTCGTGGGTCCCGTCCACCACCGGGTAGCGCGTGTGGGTCTCGGCCCGGACCAGCCGCTCCGCCTCGGCGATGGTGAGCCGGGCGGAGAGGAAGACGACCTCGGTGCGCGGCATCATCACCTCCCGGATCAGGCTCGCGCCCGCGACGAGCACCTCGTCGATGATCCGGCGCTCGACCGGGTCCAGCAGCGTGTTGGCGGCGACCAGGTCGCGCAGCTCCGCCTCGCTGATCCGCTCCCGGCCGGCCGCCGGGCTGGCGCCGAGCAGGGCCGTCACCGCCCGGGTGGCGGCGTCGGCGGCGCGCACCACCATCCGGGCGACGGCCCGGGGCAGCGGCCCCGGTTCGCGGCGTGGCCGGCTCGGGGCGCGTCGCCGCTGCCCGGGAGCACCCGCTTCCCGCATGACATCGATGGTAGACAGTGTCGGGCCGGCCGGCTGCCCATGTGCGACTCTGTTCGGACATGAGGGATCATGATGGGACGGCAAGCCGCCGGAGGGCGGTCACCACGCGACGGCCGGCCGTAGGGTGATCACGGGCACGGGCCGCGACCGGGCGGCCGGGCGGGAGGAGACCGACGTGAAACTGCTCGTCACCGGCGGCGCCGGTTTCATCGGCAGCGTGGTGACCCGGATGCTGCTGGACGCCGGCCACGAGGTGGTGGTTCTCGACGACCTGCGCACCGGCCACCGGGAGGCGCTCGCCCCCGACGCGACGTACGTCGACGCGCCCGTCCACGACGCCGCGCGGGTGCTCACCCCCGGCGCGGGATTCGACGGGGTGCTGCACTTCGCCGCGCTGATCGCCGCCGGCGAGTCGATGGTCCGGCCCGAGCTGTACTGGCGGGTCAACACCGTCGGCTCGATCGCCCTCATCGACGCCGTCCGCGCCGCCGGGGTGCCCCGCCTGGTCTTCTCCTCCACCGCCGCCGTCTACGGCAACCCCACCGAGCTGCCCATCCCGGAGACCGCCGTCAAGGCCCCCACCAACACGTACGGCGCCACCAAGCTCGCCGTCGACATGGCCCTCACCTCGGAGGCGATCGGGCACGGCCTGGCCGCCGTCTCGCTGCGCTACTTCAACGTGGCCGGCGCGTACCTCGACGGCGACGTCGCGCTCGGCGAGCGGCACGACCCCGAGACCCACCTGATCCCCATCGCGTTGGAGGTGGCCGCCGGCCGGCGGGAGAAGCTCCAGCTCTTCGGCGACGACTACCCGACCGTCGACGGCACCTGCGTGCGCGACTACATCCACGTCGCCGACCTGGCCCGCGCCCACCTGCTGGCGCTCGGCGCGGCGACGGCCGGCCAGCACCGGATCTACAACCTGGGCAACGGCAACGGCTTCAGCAACCGGCAGGTGGTCGACGTGGTCCGCGAGGTCACCGGGCACCCCGTGCCGGTCGAGGTCGCGCCACGCCGCGAGGGCGACCCCGCCGAGCTGGTCGCGTCGTCCGCGCTCGCCCGCGAGGAACTGGGCTGGGAGCCGCGGAAGCCGACCCTGTCCGACATCGTCACCGACGCCTGGGCCTTCTACCGCACGCACGTCGCGGGGCCGCGGTGAGCGACGACGTCGCGGCCCGCGCCACCGCCGTCTTCCGCTCGGCGTACGGCGAGGCGCCCGCCGGCCGCTGGGCGGCTCCCGGCCGGGCGAACCTCATCGGCGAGCACACCGACTACAACGACGGCTTCGTCCTGCCCTTCGCCCTGCCGCTGCGCACGGTGGTGGCCGCCGCCCCGCAGCCCGGCGCCACCTGGACGGTCCGCTCCGAACTCACCGGCGAGACGGTCACCTTCGGCGCCGACGAGGTCGCCGAATCTGGCCGGGTCACCGGCTGGGGCGCGTACGTGGCCGGGGTCCTCTGGGCGCTGCGGGAGGCCGGGCACCCCGTGCCCGGGGCGCGGCTGGCGATCGCCTCCGACGTGCCGCTCGGCGCGGGGCTGTCCTCCTCGGCCGCGCTGGAGGCCGCGGTGCTGGCCGCCCTGGCCGACCTGGGCGGGCTCGAGCTGCCCGCCGCGCGGCGGCCCCGGCTGGCCCAGCGGGCCGAGAACGACTACGTGGGCGCGCCAACCGGGATCATGGACCAGTCGGCGGTGATCCGCTGCCGCGCCGGGCACGCCCTCTTCCTGGACTGCCGCGACGAGTCCGTCGAGCACGTCCCGTTCGACCTGGACGCCGCCGGCCTGGCCGTGCTGGTGGTCGACAGCCGGGCTCCGCACCGGCACGCCGACGGCGAGTACGCCGCCCGCCGCGCGTCCTGCGAACGGGCCGCCCGGCTGCTCGGCGCCGCGGCGCTGCGCGACGTCCCCGCCGACGGGCTGGCCGACGCCCTGACCCGGCTCGACGACCAGGAGACCCGCCGCCGGGTGCGGCACGTCGTCACCGAGAACCAACGGGTCCTCGACACCGTCGCGTTGCTGCGCGCCGGCCGGGTACGTGAGATCGGCCCGCTGCTGACCGCCTCGCACGCCTCGATGCGCGACGACTTCGAGATCACCGTCCCGGAGGTCGACACCGCCGTCGAGGCGGCCCTCGCCGCTGGCGCGCTCGGTGCCCGGATGACCGGCGGCGGCTTCGGCGGCTGCGTCCTCGCCCTGGTCGACGCGGAACGGGCCGACGCGGTCGCCGCCGCCGTCACGGCCGCCTACGCCGAGCGGGGCTTCGCCGCACCCGGCCACGTCACCGTCCGGCCCGCCCCGGGTGCCACCCGGCTGGACTGAGCCGGGACTCCCTCCGCCGGGCCGGGCGCGGGACGCGAGACGGCTGGGCCGCATGCCGCGGGCGGGCCGGCGCCCGCCCGCGGGATCACTGGGCTTCGACGATCATCCCCGCGCCGACGGTACGGTTGGTGGTCTCGTCGATGATCACGAAGCCGCCGGTGGTGCGGTTGCGGCGGTACTCGTCGGCGAGCAGCGGCACGGTGGTCCGCAGCCGTACCCGGCCGATCTCGTTGAGCCCCAGCCCGCCCGCGGACTCGTCGCGGTGCAGCGAGTTGATGTCCAGCCGGTAGTGCAGCGCCCGCACGATCGCCCGCGCCGAGCGGGTGGTGTGCTTGATCGCGTACTTCCCGCCGACCTGGAGCGGACGGGTCTCGTCCATCCAGCAGACCATCGCCTCGATGTCCTGCGACACCGTCGGGGCGTTGTTCGGGCGGCAGATCATGTCGCCCCGGGAGATGTCGATCTCGTCTTCGAGGCGTACGGTCACCGACATCGGCGGGAACGCCTCCGCGACCGGCCCGTCGGCGGTCTCCACCGCGGCGATCCGGCTGGTGAACCCGGACGGCAGCACCATCACCTCGTCGCCCGGCTTGAGCACCCCGGAGGCGACCTGCCCGGCGTAGCCCCGGTAGTCGGTGACGGTGGTCGACTGCGGGCGGATCACGTACTGCACCGGGAAGCGCACGTCGACCAGGTTGCGGTCGCTGGCGATGTGCACCCGCTCCAGGTGGTGCAGCAGCGACGGGCCCTCGTACCAGGGCATGTTCTCCGACCGGGCGACGATGTTGTCGCCGCGCAGCGCGGAGACCGGCACCACGGTCAGGTCGGGCACGTCGAGCTTCGCGGCGAAGGCCGTGAACTCGTCCGCGATCCGCTCGAAGACCTCCTGCGAGAAGTCGACCAGGTCCATCTTGTTGACGCAGAGGACCAGGTGCGGCACCCGCAGCAGCGAGCAGAGGAACGCGTGCCGGCGGGACTGCTCGACCAGGCCCTTGCGGGCGTCCACCAGGATCAGCGCCAGGTCGGCCGTCGACGCCCCGGTGACCATGTTCCGTGTGTACTGGATGTGCCCCGGGGTGTCCGCGATGATGAACTTCCGCCGGGGGGTGGCGAAGTAGCGGTAGGCCACGTCGATCGTGATGCCCTGCTCGCGTTCGGCCCGCAGGCCGTCGGTGAGCAGCGCCAGGTTCGTGTACTCGTCGCCCCGCGCGGCGCTGACCGCCTCGACGGCGGCGAGCTGGTCGGTGAAGAGCGACTTCGTGTCGTAGAGCAGCCGGCCGATCAGGGTCGACTTGCCGTCGTCCACGCTGCCCGCGGTGGCGAAGCGCAGCAGGTCCATCGGCCGGATCTCCGGCCCGGCCCCGGCGGCGGCCCGGCCGTCCGTCGTGTTCGCGCCGTCCGGGGCGACGGTCTCGGTGCTCATCAGAAGTAGCCCTCCCGCTTGCGGTCCTCCATGGCGGCCTCGCTGACCCGGTCGTCGCCGCGGGTCGCGCCGCGCTCGGTGATCCGGGTGGCGGCGACCTCCTCGATGACCTTCTCGACCGTGTCGGCGTCGGAACGGACCGCCGCGGTGCAGGACGCGTCGCCCACCGTGCGGTAGCGCACCCGCGCCTTGAACCGGTCCTCGCCGGCCCGGGGACGGAAGAACTCGTTGACCGCGTAGAGCATCCCGTCGCGCTCGACCACCTCGCGCTCGTGCGCGTAGTAGATCGACGGCAGGGCGATGCGCTCACGGGCGATGTAGTGCCAGACGTCCAGCTCGGTCCAGTTGGACAGGGGGAAGACGCGGATCGACTCGCCCGGGTGGTGGCGGCCGTTGTACAGCGCCCACAGCTCCGGGCGCTGGTTCTTCGGGTCCCACTGGCCGAACTCGTCGCGGAAGCTGAACACCCGCTCCTTGGCGCGGGCCTTCTCCTCGTCGCGCCGGGCGCCGCCGAAGAGCGCGTCGAAGCGGTGCTTCTCGACCGCCTCCAGCAGCACCGGCGTCTGGATCCGGTTGCGCATCCCGTCGGCCGACTCGCGCACCAGCCCGCTGGCCAGCGCCTCCGGCACACTCGCCACCACCAGTTGCAGCCCCAGCTCGGCGACCCGCTGGTCGCGGTATTCGAGCACCTCGGGGAAGTTGTGCCCGGTGTCCACGTGCATGACCGGGAACGGGATGTTGGCCGGGGCGAACGCCTTCTGGGCCAGCCGGAGCATCACGATCGAGTCCTTGCCGCCCGAGAAGAGCAGCACCGGCCGCTCCATCTCGGCGACCACCTCGCGCATCACGAAGATGCTCTCGGCCTCCAACGCGTCGAGGTGCGACACCTGGTAGGCGGCGGGGGCGGTCATGACACGGGCTCGTTTCGCTCGAATCCGCTCATCGTATTCCAGACCTTTCCGGTCGGGCATGCCAAGAAGTGCCGCTCAGGCTACCCGGAATGCCGCTGCAGCGCTGCAAGCAACCGACTGGCGAGATCCGCACGGCAGACCAGCAGGTCCGGCAGGCGCGGATCCGCCTCGTTGTATCTCAGCGCAGAACCGTCGATCCGGGAAGCGTGCAGCCCCGTGGCCGTCGCCACAGCGACCGGCGCGGCCGAGTCCCACTCGTACTGGCCGCCCGCGTGGATGTAGGCGTCCACCTCACCGGTGACGACCGCCGCGATCTTCGCCCCGGCCGACCCCATCGGCACCAGGTGCGCCCCGACATCCTCCGCCAGGTCGGTCAGGAACACCGGCGGCCGGCTCCGGCTCGCCGCCAGGCGGATCGTCCGTCCGCCGGGTGCCGCCGCCTCCACCGTCGCCTGCGGGTACGCCGGCGGATAGTCGGTGCCCAGCACCCGTTGCTGCGCCGGCAGCCCGACCGCGCCCGCGACCAGCCCGTGCGGCGTCGGCGCCGTACGCGACCAGAGCGCCACGTGCACCGCCCAGTCCGAACGGCCCTCCTCGGAGAACTCCCGGGTACCGTCCAACGGGTCGATGATCCACACCCGGTCGGCGGTCAGCCGGGACACCGCCTCGGCGTTCACCTCAGCCGCCCACGCCAGCCGCGAGCCCTCGTCCTCCTCGGAGAGGACCGCGTCGTCCGGCCGCCACTTCGCCAGCTCCGTACGGATGAGGTCGTGCGAGACCTTGTCGCCGGCCGAACGCAACGCCCCCGCGTCCGCGAAGCCCATCTCGGCGCGCAGGCCGAGCAGCGCCTGACCGGCCCGGGCCGCCAGCCACCGGGCGAAAGCCCCGTCGATCGTCGGAGGACTGCCCATGCTCCTGCTCCCGTCGCCTCGCCACGCCGCGGCACGCCGCGCCGACGATCCGCCCCGGCGGTCGCCGCGCGCCGAAAGGCGAAGACTACCTGGCCCCGGCGCTCACACCCCGTGGTAGAGGTTCTGCGTCGGCTCCACGCCCCTGGTGATCACCGACTCCACCACGTCCGCGACCCGGTCCACCAGGAACTCCAGCTCCTTGCGCTCCGCCGCGCCGAAATCCGACAGTACGTAGTCCGCCGGGTCCTGCCGCCCCGGCGGCCGGCCGATGCCGAACCGCACCCGGACGTAATCCTTCGTGCCCAGCGACTTCGACATCGACCGCAGGCCGTTGTGTCCGCCCTCGCCGCCGCCGCACTTCACCCGGACCTGCCCGTAGCCGATGTCCAACTCGTCGTGCACCGCGATCACCCGGCCCGGCGGCACCTTGTGGAACTGGGCCAGGCCGGCCACCGGCCCGCCGGAGAGGTTCATGTACGTCAGCGGCTTGACCAGCACCAGCTTCGGCCCGCCGAACCCGAGCCGCCCCTCGGCGACCTCCGCCACCGCCCGCTTGTGCCGGCCGAACCTCGCGCCGAGCCGACCCGCCAGCAGGTCGGCCACCATGAAACCGACGTTGTGCCGGTTGCCGGCGTACTCCCGACCCGGGTTGCCCAGGCCGACCACCAGCCACGGCCCCGCCTCGTCCGTCACGCCCCGCCCCTCCCGCTGCTCGCCCTCGCTCATCCGCCCGGACACCGATACGCCGACAGGCGCCCCCGACCGCGCGGGGACGCCTGTCACGACGATGCGAACCGATCAGGCCTCGGTCTTGGCCTCGGCGTTCTCCTCGCCCTCGGCGGCCGGAGCCTCGGCGCCCTCGGCGGTCTCCTCGCCCACACCGGCCTCGGCCTCCTCGGCGGCCTCCTCGACCTCGGGGAGGGTGGCCTCGAGCTGCTCGGCGGTCGGCGCGGCGGTCACCGAGGCGACGGTCTGCTCCGCGTCGGCGGCCAGCTCGACGCCGGCCGGCAGCTCCACGTCGGCGGCGGTGACCTGCGTGCCGGCCTCCAGGCCCTCAATCGAGGCCTCCAGGTGGTCCGGCACCTTGGTCGCGTCGGCGGTGACCGACAGGGTGTCGTGGTCGTGCACGATCAGGGTGTCCTTCGCGGCCTCACCGGTCAGCTGGACCGGGACCTCGACGGTGACCTTCTCGCCCCGGCGGACCAGCAGCAGGTCCACGTGCTCGAAGGTGTCCTTGATCGGGTCACGCTGGATCGCCTTCGGCAGCGCGAGCACCTGGGTGCCGTCGCTGACCTCGATCGCGAAGAGCTGGTTGGCGCCACCCTTGCGGATCGCGGCGGCGAACTCGCGGGACGGCAACGCGATGTGCTTCGGCTTCTCGCCGTGGCCGTACAGCACGGCGGGCACCTTGCCGGCCCGGCGGGTACGACGGGCACCACCCTTGCCGAACTCGGTACGGGGCTCGGCGCTGATCTTTACCTCGGACACGGGGAAACTCCTGATGCTTTCGCTGCTGGCGGCTTGTCGTCTGGCGGTGCTGGGGCGAGGGGCTCGCTGGGGCTCATGCGTCGAGAACGACTGCCCGGAGCACCGCGTCGATGACGGTGCCTCCGTGCGGCGCTTCTCAGCGGCCCGCCGGGCACCCTCGCCGTGGCAACCGCACCAGTCTACCCGAGCTGATTCCGCGCGTTGCGGCAGTCCCCTTATCACCGTTCCCGCCGGCCCGCAGGGCGAACCGGGCCCTCCCGGCGGCACCCTCCCACGGGCGCCGCACCACGCGCCGGAGGGCGGACGCCCGGTCGCGGGGCTGGTCTCCGCGTCGGCGTCGGCCCACGCGGCGACACGGCTGACGCCCGGACCGCCGACGCCCGGACCGGGGGCGGTCACGCCGCCCGGCCCGGCGTCAGACGGTCAGCTCAGGCCACCGAAGAGGGTGGTCACCGAACCGTCGTCGAAGACCTCGCGGATCGCCCGCGCCAGCAGCGGCGCGATCGACAGTACGGTGATCTTGTCGAGCTGCTTCTCGGGCGGCAACGGCAGCGTGTTGGTCACCACGACCTCGCTGATCGGGCTGTTCTTCAACCGCTCGGTCGCCGGGTCGGAGAGCAGCGCGTGGGTCGACGCCACGATCACGTCGGCCGCGCCGGACTCCCGGAGGATGTCCGCCGCCTTGCAGATCGTCCCACCCGTGTCGATCATGTCGTCGACGATGAGGCAGACCCGCCCCTCGACCTCGCCGACCACCCGGTTCGCCACCACCTGGTTCGGCTTCAGCGGGTCCCGCGTCTTGTGGATGAAGGCCAGCGGGCAGCCGCCCAACCGGTCCGTCCACCGCTCGGCCACCCGCACCCGGCCCGAGTCGGGCGCGACCACCGTCATCGGGCGGCCGTCGTACTTGTGCTGGACGTACTCGGCGAGGATGTCCATCGCGAAGAGGTGGTCGACGGGGCCGTCGAAGAAGCCCTGGATCTGGGCGGTGTGCAGGTCGACGGTGAGGATCCGGTTCGCCCCGGCCGTCTTCAGCAGGTCCGCCACCAGCCGGGCCGAGATCGGCTCCCGGCCGCGGTGCTTCTTGTCCTGCCGGGCGTACGGGTAGAACGGCAGGACCACCGTGATCCGCTTCGCCGAACCGCGCTTCAGCGCGTCGATCATGATGAGGGTCTCCATGACCCACGTGTTGACCCCGTGCGTGACGGACTGCACCACGAAGGCGTCCGAACCGCGTACCGAGTCCTTGAACCGTACGAAGATCTCACCGTTGGCGAACTCGTACGCGTCGGCCGGCGTCGGCGCGACGCCGAGCACCTCACCGATCTCCTTGGCCAACTCCGGAAAGCCACGTCCGGAAAAAAGCATCAGGCTCTTGCGGTTTTCGGCGACGATGCTGCCCATGGGCCCGTCTGCTCCCGTTGGTCGGTGGTACCCGGCGGTGGTGGTGGGCCGGGGACTATTCGGTTGCAGTATCCCCCGCCCCCGAGGCCGACCTGACCGGCTCGGCATCCCCGTGGATTGCCTCACCTTCACTTGCCCCGGACCCCGGCGCCGACGCACCCTCATCAGCCGTTCGAGCCCGCTCGGCCGCCTCCGCGGAGGCCGTACCGGCCCGCTTGCGGGCCACCCAGCCCTCGATGTTGCGCTGCGGCGCCCGGGTCACCCCCAGCGCTCCCGGCGGCACGTCCTGCGCGATCGCGCTGCCCGCCGCCACGTACGCCCCGGCACCCACCTCGACGGGGGCGATCAGGCTGGTGTCGCAACCGACGAACGCGGCCTCGCCGACCGTGGTGCGGTGCTTGTTCACCCCGTCGTAGTTCACGAAGATCGTCGCCGCGCCGATGTTCGCCTTCGCGCCGATCGTCGCGTCCCCCACGTACGACAGGTGCGGCACCTTCGCGCCCGCGCCCACCTCCGAGTTCTTCACCTCGACGAACGTGCCGACCTTGGCCTTTTCCGCCAGCCGGGCGTCCGGGCGCAGGTACGCGTACGGCCCGACGCTGGCGCCCGGGCCGACCTCCGCGCCCACCGCGTGGCTGCGCAGCACCGTGGCGCCCGGACCGACGACCGTGTCGATCAGCGTCACGTCCGGCCCGACCACCGCGCCCGTGCCGACCACCGTGCCGCCGCGCAGCTGGGTGTTCTGGTCGACCACGGCGTCCCGGTCCAGGGCGACCGTCACGTCGATCCAGGTGGTCTCCGGGTCGAGCAGGCTGACCCCGGTACGCATCCAGGCCTCGTTGACCCGGTCGCGCAGCAGCCGGCGCAGTGCGGCCAGCTCGACCCGGTCGTTGCAGCCCAGCGTCTCCACATGGTCCGCCGCCACGTGCACCGCCACCGGCTCACCGGCCGAGCCCAGCAGGGCGAAGACGTCGGTCAGGTACTCCTCGCCCTGGTCGTTGTCGGTCGACAGCTTGCCCAGCGCGTCGCGCAGCCGGGCGGCGTCGAACGCGTAGATGCCGGCGTTGATCTCCCGGATCGCCCGCTGCGCGCTGGTGGCGTCGCGCTCCTCGACGATCTGTTCGAGCCGCCCGTCGGCGTCGCGCACGATACGGCCCAGGCCGGTCGGGTCGGGCACCTCGGCGGCGAGCACGGTCGCCGCCGCCCCCGCACCCTCGTGCGCCTCGACCAGCGCGGCCACCGTCTCGGGGCGCAGCAGCGGCACGTCGCCGTTGATGACGACCACGGTGCCGGTGGCGTCCGGCGCGGCGTCCAGCGCGATCCGGACGGCGTGCCCGGTGCCGAGCTGCTCGGCCTGGAGCACCGGGGTGGCCCCGGGGGCGATCTCCGCCAGGTGCGCGCGGACCTGGTCGGCACCGTGCCCCACCACGACCACCGTGCGGTCCGCCGCCAGGGGCGCGGCGGCGGCGAGCACGTGACCGACGAGGGTACGGCCGAGCAGCGGATGCAGCACCTTGGGCAGCGCCGACTTCATCCGCTTGCCCTCACCGGCGGCGAGCACGACAACGGTGCGGAGGTGGGGCTGGGACACGACACGGGCTCCCGTCGGGACGGCGAACAGTCTCGCGGCCATGCTAACCAGACATCGCCTGGGACGAGCGGAAGCTCCCGGGAGAGGACTCGAACCCCTACAATCAGGACCAAAACCTGACGTCCTGCCATTAGACGACCCGGGAAGGCCTAAAGCGGGCAAGAAGGACAGCCTCCCCGCCCTCTACACCTTAGCGCCCCTCGCCCGTGACGCCATCACTCATTCCCTTCATGATCCCTTCGACCTTCCAGTAGAGGCGGCTCGATCGCGGGACGTAGACCGTGAGGCAACCTCGATAGCCAGCACCGACGTTCTGCCGTTTCGTCGCCGGCCGGTGCCGCTTCAGCGAAGAACGCTGAAACTCCGCAGCCGGCACCCCGACCAGGTCGGCCCACCAACGAACAGCCTCTGCCTCATCCGCGCTCTCGTGAATGCTGACGCGGAACCGGAGGGCAGTTCGCGCGACCCCGAGCGCCTCGACGAACCGGAGGAACAGCAACACCAGCGCCGGATCACTGTTGACGAATTTCAACCGGCAGTCGTTCGGACGCCAAGGCTTCGCCTTGCTTCCCTCGCACCAGTAGATCGCCGCGCCCACCAGAACCAGCTCCCGGTAGCGCAGGCGTTTCACCCAGGCTGCGACCTTCGCCACCGTCTCCGCCCGAGCGGCATCACGGACCGCGCGATACTCACCCCACTGGGCGTCCGTCATCGCCTTGGAGTGCGCTCGCCGACGAGCCCGAGCCTCCTCGGAGTCAAGATCAATCGGCAGGTGCCGCACCCACTGATAGGCGGTAGAACGAGCGACACCGACCCGCTTCGCGATCTCAGGGACAGTGCAGCCTCGACGGCGCAGACGAAGTGCCTCCTCATGCAGATGCGGCGTCGGTCCGCGGTAGCCACGGGCGGACAGTGGACGTGAATCCTCAGCCGGTGGATCGGTCATGAGCAGCACCTTAGAACAGGCGTACGACATCGCGGATATTCATCCCCGACGCTGTCCCGTGCGCCCTGCGGGCGCCTAAGTTACGGTGACGTAGGCGTAACTTCGTGATCACTCCGTCCCTCTGCGAGGTGCCCATGTCCGCCACGTCCCTCGACCCTGCCGCCGGACCGAAGCCCCTCACCCAGGGCGCCCAGTCCCGGGGGATCCTCGTCGCCCTCTGGGCGTTCGTGGTGATCCCCTTCCTGGCCCTCGTCGCCGCCGTACCGGTCGCCTGGGGCGGCTGGCTGAGCTGGACCGACGTGGCCGTCGCCGCGCTCTGGTACGTCGTCTCCGGGCTGGGCATCACGGTCGGCTACCACCGGTACTTCACCCACGGGTCGTTCAAGGCGAAGCGCTGGCTGCGCATCGCGCTGGCGGTGTCCGGTTCGCTGGCGGTGCAGGGCGAGATCATCCAGTGGGTGGCGGACCACCGGCGCCACCACGCCTTCTCGGATCTGGACGGCGACCCGCACTCGCCGTGGCGGTACGGGGAGAGCGTCCGCGGCCTGGCCAAGGGCCTGTTCCACGCGCACGTGGGCTGGCTCTTCGGCCGCGAGCTGTCCAACCGGCGGCGGTTCGCCCCGGACCTGCTCGCCGACCGGGACATCACCCGGGTGGACCGCCTCTTCCCGTTGCTGGTCGTGGTCTCGGTGCTCGGTCCCGCGCTGATGGGCGGCCTGCTCACCTGGTCGTGGCAGGGGGCGCTGTCCGCGTTCTTCTGGGCCGGGCTGGTGCGCATCGCGCTGCTGCACCACGTGACCTGGTCCATCAACTCGGTCTGCCACGTCTACGGGGAGCGGCCGTTCGCGCTGCGCCAGGGCGACCGGGCGTCGAACTTCTGGCCGCTGGCGGTCCTGTCGTTCGGCGAGAGCTGGCACAACCTGCACCACGCCGACCCGACCAGTGCCCGGCACGGCGTCCTGCGCGGTCAGGTGGACATCTCGGCCCGGGTGATCTGGCTGTTCGAGAAGGCCGGCGCCGCCTGGGACGTGCGCTGGCCGAAGCCCGAGCGCATCACGGCCAAGCTCGTCGAACCGGCCGCCGAGCGGTAACGCGGGCGGTGGGCGCGCGGATCGCCTGGCAGTATGGGGCCACGTGCACCATCGGACGACAGGGCGTCACCGAGCGCCGGCGGAGTGACGAGAACATGGCGGATGTCCCTGGCAGCGACGGCACGACCGGCCGGCGGCGGGCGGTTCCCGCCGCGGCCCCCAAGCCCTCCTCACGCGTACGCATGTCGGCCGGCCAGCGCCGTGAGCAGCTGATCTCGATCGCCCGGCAGATCTTCGCCGAGCGCGGCTTCGACGCCACGTCCATCGAGGAGGTGGCGTCCCGCGCGAAGGTCTCCAAGCCGGTGGTCTACGAGCACTTCGGCGGCAAGGAGGGGCTCTACGCGGTGGTGGTGGACCGGGAGGTCCGCGCCCTGCTGGACCGGATCACCACGGCCCTGACGGCCGGCCATCCGCGCGAGTTGCTGGAGCAGGCGGCGCTGGCCCTGCTGACGTACATCGAGGAGGAGACCAGCGGCTTCCGGGTGCTGGTACGGGACTCGCCGGTGTTGTCGGCGGCGGGCAACTTCAGCAGCGTGATGAACGACGTGGCGCACCAGGTGGAGCACATCCTGGGTGCGGAGTTCAAGAGCCGGGGCTACGACCCGAAGCTGGCCGAGCTCTATTCGCAGGCGCTGGTGGGGATGGTGGCGCTGACCGGCCGCTGGTGGCTGGAGGTGCGCAAGCCGCGCAAGGAGACGGTGGCCGCGCACCTGGTCAACCTGGCCTGGAGTGGGCTGTCGCACCTGGAGGCGAAGCCGGGCCTGATCACGGCGCGGGGGCGCTGAGCCCGGTCGTCAGCGGCCGTGCGCCTCGGAGATCGGGTGGTGCCGGCGCCGGCGCTCCTCCTCGGCGTGCTCGTCGGTGCCGACCTTGTCGTACAGGCCGGTGCCGAGCAGGAGCAGGCCGAAGAGCATCGAGACGACGACCGTGGACATCGAGAAGTTGAGGAAGTTGGCGTCGGTCTGGAGCACGGCCATCATGAGGATGCTGGTGACCAGGAAGACGATCCCGGCGGAGAGGTTCATGTAGTGGCCGAGGTTGCCGCGCCGTGACGCCCCGACGATGAGCACGATCCCGAAGACGACGGAGGCCAGCGAGAAGGCCAGGTTGGTGCGGAGTCCGAGGGCCCAGGCGTCGCCCCGGTCGAAGAGCGGGTCGCCCGCCGTCAGGACGACGCCCCAGACCCCGAAGACCAGGATGTAGAGCCCCACCAGGCCGGCGAGGACCCGGTAGACCGGCCGCGCCGGATGGTTCACGGGAAAGTGCGGCATGACCCCTCCACCAGTCAGGACATTCGCCCCGATTGTCCCCTGGAAGAGGTCGCCCGTCCGCCGAACGCCCGACGACAGGCACAACTACGAAGGTCCCGCCCCACCGGGCAGCAACGGCCGGGCGGAGCGGGACCACGACAGGTTTTCGCCGGAGCCCGACCTGCGCAGGGATCAAGCCTGACCGCCCGGAGCGGGTCGGGCTCCGGCGAAAACCCCACAACCACTCAGAGCACGAGCCGGGCCTTCTGCCAGGCCTCCTGCTCCTCGTCCGTGCCGACCTTGCCGTACATGCCGACCATCAGCAGGACCAGGCTGAGCACCATCAGCACGATGACGGTGAAGATGCTGAAGTTGAAGATGTTGGCCTCGGTCTGGATGAACGCGAGACCGGCGAGGCTGATCACCATCATGGCGTACGCCACCCACTGGTTGATCATGACGTCGATGTTGCGGCCGATCGCGGTGCCGGCCAGCACCGCGACCCCCAGCAGGGCGCTGAGCAGCGAGAAGCCGAGGTTCGTGCCCTGGCCGAGGACCTGGGTGTCATCCTGGGCGAGGACCTCGTTGCCGGCGCTCGCGACGATGCCGAGCACGCCGAAGGCCACCAGGTACAGACCGGTCAGCCCGCCGATCGCCCGGTAGACCGGCCGCGCGGGGTGGTTGACGGGGGTGTGGGCCATGTCTGAGTCTCCAACGCCGTTCGGGTGAGGGGTCGGGGACGATTGTCCCGCACGCCGAGGTGTGACGCCGCACACGGGGGCCTCCCGGTGCGACGCCGCGACCGCGACGTGACTCAGATCGCCGGAATCTCGTCGGCCAGGGCCAGCCAGGACTCCTCGGTGCGCTCCCGTTCGGCACGCAGTTCCTTGAGCTGGGCGTCGAGTTCGGCGACCTTGGCGTAGTCGGTGGCGTGCGCGGCGAGCTGATCGAGCAGCGTCGCTTCCTTCTGTTCCAGCTTGGCGACCTGCCGTTCCAGCCGGGCCAGTTCCTTGCGGGCCTGCCGCGCCTCGGCGGCGGACATGCCGGCCGCGGCGGGGGCGGCGGCACCGCCCGCGGGGGCAGCCTCCGGCACCGTCGGCTCGGGCCGACCGGCGGCCCGGGCGAGGTACTCGTCGACGCCGCCGGGCAGGTGCACCAGCCGGCCGTCGCCGAACATCCCGTACGCGACGTCGGTGACCCGCTCGATCAGGTACCGGTCGTGGCTGGCCACGATGACGGTGCCGGGCCAGGAGTCGAGCAGGTCCTCCAGCGCGGCGAGGGTGTCGGTGTCCAGGTCGTTGGTGGGCTCGTCGAACAGGAGCACGTTCGGCTCGCCCGCGAGCAGCCGGAGCATCTGCAAGCGGCGGCGTTCGCCACCCGAGAGGTCGCTGACCGGCGTCCAGAGGCGCCGGTCGTCGAAGCCGAAGACCTCGGCGAGCTGGGCGGCGGAGACCTCCCGGTCGCCGAGCTGCACCCGCCGGGCGACCTCCTCGACCGCTTCGAGCACGCGCAGGTGGCCGGGCAGCTCGGCCAACTCCTGGGAGAGGAAGGCCGGCCGGACGGTCGAGCCGGTGGCGAAGCGCCCGCCGTCGGGGCGGGTGACACCGGCCAGCATCCGCAGCAGGGTGGTCTTGCCGGCCCCGTTGCGCCCGAGGATGGCGATCCGGTCGCCGGGGCCGACCTGCCAGGTGACGTCGCGCAGGATCTCCTTCGGGCCGGCGTGCAGGGTGACCTCGGCGAGGTCGTACACCTGCTTGCCGAGCCGGGCGGTGGCGAGCCGTTGCAGCGACATGGTGTCGCGCGGCGGCGGGACGTCGGCGATGAGGGCGTTGGCGGCCTCGATGCGGAACCGCGGCTTGGAGGTGCGGGCGGGCGGGCCCCGCCGCAGCCAGGCGATCTCCTTGCGGAGCAGGTTCTGCCGGCGGGCCTCGGTGGCCGCCGCGACCCGCTCCCGCTCGGCGCGGGCGAGGGTCCACGCGGCGAAGCCGCCCTCGTACGCCCGGACGGTCTGGTCCGCGACCTCCCACGTGGTGGTGCAGACGGCGTCGAGGAACCACCGGTCGTGGGTGACCACGACCAGCGCGCCCTTGCGGCCGACGAGGTACTTCGCGAGCCAGTCGACACCGCCGACGTCGAGGTGGTTGGTGGGCTCGTCGAGGATGAGCAGGTCGGACTCGCGGACCAGCAACGCGGCCAGCGCCACCCGCCGGCGCTCGCCGCCGGACATCGGGCCGACGGGCTGGTCGAGGCCGAGGTGGGGCATGCCGAGGCCGTCGAGGATGGCCCGGACACCGGCGTCGCCGGCCCACTCGTGCTCGGCGCCCATGCTCTCGCCGAGCCAGGCGGTGCCGAGCACCACGTCCCGGACGGTGGCCTCGGGGGCGAGCTGGAGCGTCTGCGGGAGCCAGGCGACCCGCAGGTCGCGGCGGTGGGTGACCCGCCCGTCGTCCGGCTCCTCGATGCGGGTGAGCAGCCGCAGCAGGGTGGACTTGCCGGCGCCGTTGAGGCCGACCACGCCGATCCGGTCGGCGTCGTCGAGGCCGAGCGAGACGTCGGTGAGCAGCGGCCCGGCGGCGCCATAGCCCTTGGACACCCGGTCCAGGTTGACGATGTTGGCCACGACCTCACCTCCCACGGTCAAGGCGTCCCGGTGCCGGTCGGCACCTGGGACGCCTGAGCCTCCCAGCGTACGCGGACCGTCCCGCCGGCCGCCGGGCGCGGGCTCCCGCCTGTTCGCGCCGACCGCGCCGGCGGAGCCGGGTCGGGGCCGGACGTGCGGGTGATCGGGCAGGTCAGGTGATCCGCGCGCCGGGGACCGGACCGTGGGCCGTACGCGCCTCGCGGCACACGTCGGCGGTGGTCAGCTCCGCGGCGATCCGCGCGGCGTCGGCGGCGTCGGCGGCGAGGAAGACGCAGGTCGGTCCCGAACCGGAGACGATGCCGGCCAGCGCGCCGGCCGCCTCGCCGGCCTTCAGCGTCTCCGCCAGCGACGGGCGCATGGCCAGGGCGGCGTCCTGGAGGTCGTTGCCGAGCGCCGCGGCGAGGACCCGGGGGTCGCGTTGGCGCAGCGCGGCGAAGAGCGCGTCGGTGCTGCCCAGCGGCTCGCCGGCGGCGCCGGCCGCGCGCAGCCGGTCCAGTTCCCGGTAGGCGACCGGGGTGGAGAGGCCGCTGTCGGCCACGGCGACCACCCAGTGCCAGGTGGTGGGGCGGGCCAGCACGGGGCTGACCGTCTCGCCCCGGCCGGTGCCGAGCGCGGTGCCGCCGTGGATCAGGAACGGCACGTCGGAGCCGAGGTCGGCGGCGATCCGGGCCAGTTCGTCCCGGGACAGCCCGGTCCCCCAGAGCGTGTCGCAGGCGACCAGCGCCGCGGCCGCGTCGGCGCTGCCTCCGGCCAGCCCACCGGCCAGCGGGATCTGCTTGCGCAGGTGCAGCCGGGCGTGCGGCGGCACCCCCGCGTAGCCGGCGAGGGCGCGGGCCGCCCGGATGGCCAGGTTGGTGTCGTCCAGGGCCAGTACGCCGGCGCCCTCGCCCTCCATGGTCAGGGTGAGCGTGTCGCCCCGGCGGGCGGTCAGCTCGTCGTGGATGGAGATGGCGTGGTAGACGGTGTTCAGCTCGTGGTAGCCGTCGGGGCGCAGCGGTCCCACCCCGAGGTGCAGGTTGACCTTGGCGGGCACCCGTACCCGCACCGGTCCGCTGGCTCCGCGCCGCCGCTGCTCGTCCTCGTCGTCCGGTCCCCAGGCCTCGGTCACGGCGTCAGCCTACTGGGCGGCGGATGGGGCGGCCGGGGCCGACGCGGCGATGGCGGCGAACTGCTCGACGGTGAGCGACTCGCCGCGCGCGCCGGGGTCGACACCGGCGGCGGTGAGCGCGTCGGCCGCCCGGTCCGCGCCGCCGGCCCAGCCGGCCAGCGCGGCGCGCAGGGTCTTGCGGCGCTGCGCGAAGGCCGCGTCCACCACGGCGAAGACCCGTTCCCGGGGTACGTCGACGCGGGGCGGCTCGCGGCGGGTGAAGGCGACCAGCCCCGAGTCGACGTTCGGCACCGGCCAGAAGACGTTCGGCGGGACCTTCCCGGCGGCGCGGGACGAGGCGTACCAGGCGAGCTTGACCGACGGCACGCCGTACACCTTGGAGCCGGGGCCGGCGACGAGCCGGTCGGCGACCTCCTTCTGCACCATCACCAGCCCGTGTCGCAGGCTGGGCAGTTCGGCGAGCAGGTGCAGCACCACCGGCACGGCCACGTTGTAGGGCAGGTTCGCCACCAGCGCGGTCGGCGCCGGGTCGGCCAGTTCGGCGGCGCGGACGCGCAGCGCGTCGGCGTGGTGCACGGTCAGCCGCGCGGCGTCGGCCCCGGCGTGCCGGGCGGCGGTGTCCGGCAGCGCGCCGGCCAGCGCCGGGTCCAGCTCCACGGCGTGTACGTGCGCGGCGGCGGGCAGCAGGGCGAGGGTGAGCGAGCCGAGCCCGGGGCCGACCTCCAGCGCCACGTCGTCCGGGGTGAGCCCGGCGGCGGTGACGATGCGCCGGACGGTGTTCGGGTCGTGCACGAAGTTCTGGCCGAGCCTCTTGGTGGGGGTGACGCCCAGCCGGGCGGCCAGTTCCCGGATCTCCGCCGGGCCGAGGAGACCGGTCACGCCCCGTAGCCTATGCGGGCCTGCGTGGGTGGGCGGAAGGGACCCTGCCTGTCACCACGGGCCGAAGACGCGGTCGCCGGTGGCGGAGATGGTGGCGCACAGCTCGTCCAGGTCCGTGCCGGTCGTCTCCGCCAGCGACCGTACGGTCAGCGGGATCAGGTACGAGGCGTTCGGTCGGCCCCGGTGCGGCATCGGCGTCAGGTAGGGCGCGTCGGTCTCCACCAGGATCTGCTCGACCGGGGTCAGCACGGCGGCCTCGCGCAGGGCGGCCGCGCTGCCGAAGGTCACCGTGCCGGCGAAGCTGAGCAGGTAGCCCCGGCGGACGCACTCGCGGGCGAAGTCGGCGTCGCCGGAGAAGCAGTGCAGCACCACGGTCTCCGGCGCGCCCTCGTCGTCGAGGATCCGCAGCACGTCGGCGTGCGCGTCCCGGTCGTGGACGACCAGTGCCTTGCCGTACCGCTTGGCGATGGCGATGTGCGCGCGGAAGCTCTCCTCCTGGACGGCGCGGCCCTCCTCGCCGGTGCGGAAGAAGTCCATCCCGGTCTCGCCGATGCCGCGTACCCGGTCCCGGGCGGCGAGCGCCTCGATCCCGCGCAGCGCCTCGTCCAGGTCGGGCAGGCGGGGCGCCTCGTTCGGGTGCAGCGCCACGGTGGCCAGCACGGCCGGGTGTTCGTCGGCCACGTCGGCGCCCCAGCGGGAGGAGGCGACGTCCACCCCGACCTGCACCAGCCGGTCGACGCCCACCGAGGCGGCGACGGCCACGGCCACGGCGACCGGATCCCTGTCGGCCGGATCACCGTCCGCCGGCGACCACGGGGGTACGCCGGCCTCGCTGACGGTGATGTCGAGGTGCGTGTGGCTGTCCAGCACGGGGCGGGGCAGCGGCTCGGGCACGGGCGGGAACTCCCCGGCCCGGCGGGCGGCGCGCTGCTTGCGGGTTTCGGTGGGCTCGCTCATCGCGGCCAGCATCACACACCGCCGGTGGCCCGTGTTCCGGGGACGCCACCGGCCGTTCACCGCAACGGCACGTCTCGCGCCCAGCGTCGTCGGCGTGACCGTCACCCCGCGGAGCAGCGCACACGGCCCGCGCGTGACGTACGGGGGCGTGGTGTACCCGGCGGAGGAGATCGCCCGGGGCGCGGCGTACGAGCTGTTCAGTGCCGAGCGGGCACCCGGTTTCGAGTGGGTGACCCGGCCCGGGGCCACGCGAGTACGAGGCGGTGGCCGAGACGGTGGCGCCCGCGGCCGAGGTCACCGGCGACCGGGTGGTGGACCTGCCGTACGCGCTCTGAACAGGTTCGGCACGCTCCCACGGCGGCATAACACCGGTAGGGGCGGGAACGCGCGGTCGTCCGGACGTCACGTGGCGAGGAGACGCGCATGCCTTTCATCACCGTGGGGATGGAGAACTCCGCCCCCGTCGACCTGTACTACGAGGATCACGGCGCCGGCCAGCCGATCGTGCTGATCCACGGCTTCCCGTTCGACGGGTCGACCTGGGAGAAGCAGGTCGGGCCGCTGCTGGCCGCCGGATACCGGACGATCACGTACGACCGGCGGGGTTTCGGCAATTCCGCCCGGCCGGCGTCCGGATACGAGTACGACACCTTCGCCGCGGACCTCGACGTGCTGATGACCGAGCTGGACCTGCGCGACGCCATCCTGGTCGGCCACTCGATGGGCACCGGCGAGGTGACCCGCTACCTGGGCGTGTACGGCTCGCAGCGGGTGGACCGGGCGGTGCTGCTGGCCCCGCTCGCGCCGTACCTGCTGAAGGCCTCGGACGACCCGGAGGGCGTCGAGAAGAGTGTCTTCCAGGGCTTCCAGCAGGCCATCATCGACGACCGGTTCGCCTATCTCACCACCTTCTGCGAGGCGTTCTTCAACTACCAGGAGAACAAGGGCAGGCTGGTCAGCGAGGAGGCGTTCCGGGCGCACTGGGAGATCGGCACGCGCGCCTCGGCGAAGGGCACCCACGACAGCGTGGACGCGTGGCAGACCGACTTCCGGGGCGACGTGTCCCGCATCGACGTGCCGGTGCTGATCGTGCAGGGCGACGCCGACGCGGTGCTGCCGTACCCGGCGACCGGTCAGCGGTTGCAGCCGATGCTGCCCGGCAGCCAGCTGGTCACCCTGAAGGGCGCGCCGCACGGCATCCCGTGGACGAACCCGGCCGAGGTGAACCGCAGCATCATGGACTTCATCGGCGCGCCGGCGATGGCCCGGGCCTGACACGCCACCGGCGCCCGGTCCGCCCGGCGCTGCCAGCCGCCTCCGCCCGGGCGGGCGCGGCGACGACGGGCGTACGACGGCGACGGGCGCGGCCCCCATACGGAGGTCGCGCCCGTCGGCATCCCAGGGGCGGGCCGTCAGCCGGCGAGGCGGGCCAGTTCCTCGTCGACGATCGACGGGTCGAGCTTGCGGAAGACCGGCTTGGGCGCGGCCAGCGGCCGGCCGGCCTCCAGCGGCACGGACGCCCAGCGCGCGCCGACCGAGTAGTCGCCGGTCAACACCGGGTACGCGGGCCCGCCGTCGAGATCCTCGACCTCCTCGATGACGGGCATCGGGGCGTGCACGCCGGTGCCGCCGAGCAGCTCGTGCACCTGCTGCGCGGAGTGCGGCAGGAACGGGGTGAGCAGCGTGTTGGCGTCGCTGACCACCTGGAGGACGACGTGCAGGATGGTGCCCATCCGGGGCTTGTCGTCCTCGCCCTTGAGCTTCCACGGCGCCTGCTCGGAGAGGTACCGGTTGGCCTCGGCGACGACCCGCATCGCCTCGCCGATGGCCTGCTTCTGCCGGTGCCGGGCGATGAGGTCGCCGACGGTGGCGAAGCCGGCGCGGGCGACGGCGAGCAGCGCCTCGTCGGCCTCGGTGAGGCCGGCCGGGTCGACGGGCGGGATCGCGCCGAAGTTCTTCGCCGCCATCGAGATGGACCGGTTGACCAGGTTGCCCCAGCCGGCGACCAGCTCGTCGTTGTTGCGGCGGAGGAACTCGGCCCAGGTGAAGTCGGTGTCGTTGCTTTCCGGGCCTGCGGCGGCGATGAAGTAGCGCAGCGCGTCGGCGTCGTAGCGCTCCAGAAAGTCGCGGACGTAGATGACGACCCGGCGGGAGGAGGAGAACTTCTTCCCCTCCATGGTCAGGTACTCGCTGGAAACCACCTCGGTGGGCAGGTTGAGCCGGCCCAGCCGGCCCGGCTCGCCGTCGCGGCTGCCCTCGCCCGAGTAGCCGGAGAGCAGCGCCGGCCAGATCACCGAGTGGAAGACGATGTTGTCCTTGCCCATGAAGTAGTAGGCGCGGGCGTCCTTCCCCTCCCCGTCGGCGGACCACCACCTGCGCCAGGCGTCGGGGTCGCCGGAGCGGCGGGCCCACTCGATGGAGGCGGACAGGTAGCCGATCACCGCGTCGAACCAGACGTAGATGCGCTTGTCGGGGCGGTCCCGCCAGCCGTCGAGCGGGATCGGCACGCCCCATTCCAGGTCGCGGGTGATGGCCCGGGGCTGGAGGTCGTCGAGCAGGTTCTTCGAGAAGCGCAGCACGTTGGGCCGCCAGCCCTCGCGGGTGTCGAGCCACTGCCGCAGCACGTCGGCCAGGGCCGGCAGGTCGAGGAAGAAGTGCTCGGTCTCGACGAACTTCGGGGTCTCCCCGTTGATCCGCGACTTCGGGTCGATCAGGTCGATCGGGTCGAGCTGGTTGCCGCAGTTGTCGCACTGGTCACCGCGGGCGCTGTCGTAGCCGCAGATCGGGCAGGTGCCCTCGATGTAGCGGTCGGGCAGCGTCCGGCCGGTGGACGGGGAGATCGCCCCCATCGTGGTCTTCGGGACGATGTAGCCGTTGCGGTACATCCCCTCGAACAGCTCCTGCACGACCGCGTAGTGGTTGCGGGTGGTGGTGCGGGTGAACAGGTCGTAGGAGAGCCCGAGGCCGTGCAGGTCCTCCACGATCACCCGGTTGTAGCGGTCGGCCAGCTCGCGCGGGGTGACCCCGTCGGCGTCCGCCTGCACCTGGATCGGGGTGCCGTGCTCGTCGGTGCCCGAGACCATGAGCACGTCGTGCCCGGCCATCCGCATGTACCGGCTGAAGACGTCGGAGGGAACGCCGAAACCGGAGACGTGGCCGATGTGGCGCGGGCCGTTGGCGTACGGCCACGCGACCGCCGCGAGAACGTGACTCATGACCAGCAAGCCTAGTGACCCGCTCGCGGTGACCGCGAATCAATAGGGTCCCGCGTCGGCGGTCCGGCCGCACCGGGTCCGCTTTTTGCCCGATTTGTCGGCGACACGCGGCCTGAGCTGCGGGCCGACGTCCGGGTGGCGGGGTGCAATGAGCGTCGTGACTGGCAGACGAGCGGCCCGGGATCGTGACGATCGTCCCTCCGGCCCGACGGACGGGGGCGCGGCGAGGGGGCAGCGCGGCACGGTCGCGCCGCACCCCCGGGTGGTGGCGCCCACTGGGCCGCCGGAGCCGCCGCCCGAGTTCTCCGCCGAGGCTGCGGCGCCGCCGTCCCCCGCGCCCGCCGTCGAGGTGGAGCCCACGACCGGGGCGCCGGTGGACGCCCTGCCCCGCCGGGTGCCCGTCCGGCAGCCGAACCGCTGGCCCCGCCGGGGCCGCGCCCCGGCCGGCGTCGAACCCGACGAGAACGACGGCGGGCGTACGCCGACGGGCGGGGACGACGGGCGCGGGGCGGCCGGCGTCCGCACCCCCGGCGGCGGGGACGGGGGCGGACCACCCGACGGCGGGGACGGGGCTGGTCCCGACGGCGGCGACGGCGCGTACTGGCCGCCGATCGAGTTGGTGCACTGGGACGGCACGCCGATCCGGGAGGAGCCGCCGCACGAGCGGCAGCGGTCGGCGCGGGACGCTGCGGCACGGCGACGGCTGCGGCGCACCCCGCGTCCGCCCGATCCGCTGCCCGGGCTGGCCGTGCTGCTGGCGCTGAGCCTGGTGGCCGCGTTCTTCGCCTGGGTCAGCGCCGGCCCGTTCTGGCTGGCGGTGGGGCACGCCACCCGGGGCACGGTGGTGATCGCCGACTGCACCGGGGGCGGGCTCACTCAGCGCTGCCGGGGCAACTTCGCGCCGGCCGACGAGACGTGGACCGCGTACGGCGTACGGGTGAGCGGGGTGGCCGCGGAGCGCACCGCGACCGGCACGACGCTGCCGGCCCGGATGACCGGCCCGCAGGGCGGCACCGCGTACGCGGACACCGGCCCGGCCGCGCACCTACGCTGGCTGCTCGGCCTGCTGGCGGTGCTGGGCTGCGCCGCCGGGATCGCCCGGTGGACGGGGTCGACCCGGTTCGCCGATCCCCGCCTCCGCCGCTGGGCGGTGGCCGGCGCGCTGGCCAGCCCAGTGATGATCACCGCGGGTTTCCTCGTCGCCGCCTGGTGAGCCGCCCCGTCGGGGCGCCGACCGCCCCTGCGCCTCGCCACGCGGCCGGGCGCGAGGCTTCCCAGCCCGGACCGCCACGGGGCGCCGACGCCCCAGAGCGGCTGCCCGGCCGACAGCAACGGGGCGAGCCCGGGTGGCCAGGAGTGCACGACGGAAACGGGGCGGGACCGGGTGGTCAGGCGTGCACGACGGAAACGGGACGGGACCGGGTGGTCAGGCGTGCACGACGGAGTAGACGTCGCGGCGGCGCAGGGCGTACTCCGAGGCGACCTCGGTGATGGCGTCGCGGCGGGACAGTCCGGCGGCCTCCCGGGCGGCGACGGCGGCCCGCAGCGTGTCGTCGTCGGGCCGCTCGGGGGCCGCCTCGGGCGCACCGGCCACGACGAGGGTGATCTCGCCGCGCGGCTCCCCCTCGGCCGCCCAGTCGGCCAGCTCGCCGAGGGGGCGGCGGACGATCTCCTCGTACGTCTTGGTCAGCTCGCGGCAGAGCGCGGCGGGCCGGTCGGCGCCGAACGCGGCGGCGAGGTCGGCCAGTGCGGCGGCGATCCGGTGCGGAGCCTCGAAGAAGACCAGCGTCCGCTCCTCGGCGGCGAGGGCCCGCAGGCGCGATCGGCGGGCACCGCCGGTGCGCGGCAGGAAGCCCTCGAAGCAGAACCGGTCGCAGGGCAGGCCGGAGAGCGCCAGGGCGGTGGTGACCGCGCTCGGTCCGGGCGCGGCGGTGACCGGCACGCCGGCGTCCAGGGCGGCCCGGACCAGCCGGTAGCCCGGGTCGGAGACGCTCGGCATGCCGCCGTCGGTGACCAGGGCGACCAGGTAGCCGGCGGCCAGCACGTCGACCAGCTCGGGGGTGCGCCGTTCCTCGTTGCCCTCGAAGTAGGAGACGATCCGGCCGCCCACGGTGACGTCGAGGTCCCGGGCCAGCCGGGTGAGCCGGCGGGTGTCCTCGGCGGCCACCACGTCGGCGGCGGCGAGCACCTCGCGGAAGCGGGCGGAGGCGTCGGCGGGGTTGCCGAGCGGAGCGCCGAGCAGGACCAGGCGTCCGCTGTCGGACATTTCACCCACGAGATGCAACTCCTTCATCGACGGAGGTACCGGTTTCGGAGACGACGGACGCCGCCGGGCACCTTCGCAGCCTACGATCGCCGGGTGACGAGTGCGTCGACAGCACAGAGCGCGGGCCAGGCGGGACCGGATCCCACGGACGGGAGCCCACCCCAGGGGTCGTCCCCGACCTCCGGCGGCGGGGTTCCGGGTGTCGTCCGGCGCCGGCTGGCCACGGTCGAGGCCGGGCTGGACGGGCGTTCCTGGCTCGCCACCGGCGTGATCGTCGCGATCGCGGCGATCCTGCGCTTCGTCGGCCTGAGCCACCCGCCCGGCAAGATCTTCGACGAGACCTACTACGCCCGCGAGGGCTGGGCGCTGGTCGAAAAGGGCGTCGAGTGGAACTTCAAGGACAACGGCCCGTCCTACGTGGTCCACCCGCCGTTGGGCAAGTGGCTGATCGGGTTCGGCGAGTGGGCCTTCGGCTACTCCGACGCCGAGCACGGCATCTCCGCGCCGGGGCACCTGATGACCACCGCGCCGGAGTTCGGCTGGCGGTTCTCTGCGGCGGTCGTGGGCACCCTGTCGGTGCTGCTGCTGGTCCGCATCGGCCGGCGGATGTTCCACTCGACCGTGCTCGGCTGCACGGCCGGCCTGCTGCTCGCGCTGGACGGCTTCCACCTGGTGCTGTCCCGCACCGCCCTGCTCGACATCTTCCTGCTGTTCTTCGTGCTGGCCGCGTTCGGCGCTCTGGTGCTCGACCGGGACGCCCGGCGGCGCCGCTGGGCCCGGGCGCTGGAGGCCGGCCTGGATCCGGGCCGGCCGGGGCGGGCCGGGCGGCCGGCGGGCGGCTGGCGGAACTGGCCCTGGTGGCGGCTCGCCGCCGGGGTCCTGTTCGGTTGCGCCTGCGCGGTCAAGTGGAGCGCGCTCTATTTCCTGCCCGTCTTCGCGCTGCTGGTGATCCTCTGGGAGGTCGGCCTACGCCGCTCCGTCGGCGTACGCCGGCCGTGGCGGGACACCCTCCTCGACGAGGTGCCGTGGCTGGTGCTGGCCGGGGTGCTGATGGTGCTCACCTACGTCGGCACCTGGTCCGGCTGGCTGCTCAGCGACGACGGCTACTACCGGCTCGCGGAGCGCTACCCGAACGCGCCGCTGAGCGACACCCCGGTCTTCGGCGCGCTCAACAACCTGATCGAGTACCACAAGGCCGCGTACGGCTTCCACACGGGCCTCGACGAGCCGCACAAGTACCAGTCGTGGCCGTGGCAGTGGCTGCTGTTGGGCCGGCCGGTGGCCTTCCACTGGTCCCCGGACGGGCCCTGCGGGGCGGCGAGCTGCGCCTCCGAGATCCTGCTGCTCGGCACCCCCCTGCTCTGGTGGTCGTTCCTGCCCGCCCTGGCGGCGCTGGCCTGGCTGGGCCTGGCCCGGCGGGACTGGCGGGCGGGGACGATCCTGCTCGTCGTGGCGGCCGGCCTGCTGCCCTGGTTCTGGTTCGCCCTCGACGGCCGGACGATGTTCTCCTTCTACACGGCGCCGGCCCTGCCGTTCCTGGTGCTGGCGGTGACCTACGTGCTCGGCGCGATCGTCACGCCGGCCGGCCCACCGGGAACTGTCGCCGCGCGGGCGGGCGACACCGGGCCTCCCGCCGTGGAAGCGGTCGAGGCCCGGGACCGCAGGCTCGTCGGCGGGGTGATCGCCGGGGCGTACGTCCTGCTGGTGGCGCTCTGCTTCGCGTACTTCTATCCGATCTTCGTCGGGAAGGTGCTGCCGTACGCGGAGTGGTCGGCGCGGATGTGGCTGGACGGCCGCTGGATCTGACGCGCGGCACGGCACCCGTCACGCGCGGCGGGTGCACGGGAAACGGGCCCGCACGCGGTGGCGTGCGGGCCCGTTCGACGTAGAAGCGCGCCCCGATCGCCTGCCACGGGGGAAGCGGGCGATTGGGGCGCGCATCAAGAGCTTAACCACCCCGTACCACCGACACAACGGGTCGACTTAGGTCAGATTTCCGACCTACGCGACACCGAACGGATGGTTTACATCCGACACTTAACGGTCCGTCATCTCGCGCAAACGGTACGGATCGACCGCCGACCGAACCCCGAGTTCGGCACATGTTGCTGCTGGCGCGATTCCCACGACCCACGAATTCCCGTAACGTATCGATCGATTTGGTTCTCCAGCCATCTCGGGTCCGGTCCCTCGGCACCCGGGTCGGTTGCACTGTCGGCCAACCCCCGATCGATCGGACGGAGTTCGCGATGTCCCGTACCCTCCGCTGGACCGGCGGCCTGCTGGCCGCCGTCACCGCCGCCACCCTCGGCCTGTCCGCCCCCGCCCACGCGGCGACCGTCTCGGTGCCGTTGCGCACCCTCATCGCCGACCTGCCGGTGGCCACGGAGAACCGCACCGGCTACTCCCGCACCCTGTTCCCGCACTGGATCGACGCGGACTCCGACGGCTGCAACACCCGGTACGAGGTGCTGATCGCCGAGGCCACCACCCGGCCCACGGTGGGTTCCGGCTGCAAGCTCACCGGCGGGCGCTGGCGCTCCTACTACGACGCGGCCACCTGGACCGACCCGTCCGACCTGGACATCGACCACATGGTGCCGCTGGCCGAGGCGTGGGACTCGGGCGCCCGGAACTGGACCACGTCGCGGCGGCAGGCCTTCGCCAACGACCTCGGCGACGTCCGGTCGCTGGTCGCGGTGACCGACAACGTCAACCAGTCCAAGGGCGACCAGGACCCGACCACCTGGCTGCCGACCTACGAGAAGTGCCGCTACGTCGGCGAGTGGGCGGCGGTGAAGACCCGGTGGCGGTTGACCGTCGACAGCGCCGAGAAGAGCGCGTTGACCAGCCAGGCGAGTTCCTGCACGAACATCACGATCACGGTGACGCACGCCTACTGACCGCCGGCGCCCGGGGACGACGGAGGTGTCGCCCCCGGGCGCGGGTCAGGGAATCCGGGGGCTCCGGGGCAGCCAGCCGATGAACCGGCCCTGGAGGGAGGTGCCGGACGGCGCCGGCAGGTCCTGCGCGGCGGCCGCGAGGCAGGAGCCCAGGTAGACGCTGAGCATGGCCCGGTCGACCCGGTACTCCTCCAGCAGCCGGGACCGCTTCACCGCGCACGGCCAGTCGGCGCCGCAGGTGTCGCAGGTCCAGTCGGGAGCCAGCGGAGCATGCTCGCCCGTCCCCGTTGCGGAGGAATCCGCAGCACCGGTCATCGCACTCCCTCTCCGGTTTCACGTGGGCCCGCCCCGGGCGGGTCGTCCTCGACAGTGGATCGCCGCGGCACGGCGACGCACTGTCAGCGCCGCAGGACGCTCCGGCGTTACGCGGTGCGGTACCTTCACCAACCATGCGTGGGTCGTACCTGTCGGGAGGCGGCGATGCGTGACCTGCTGCCGCCGGCCGTCGCGGTGGCCGTGGCCGAGGCGCCGGACTGGTCAGGCGGGCTGCTGCCGGCCGAGCGGGCCTGCCTGGGCGAGCGCGCGGTGGAGAGCCGCCGCCGCGACTTCACCGCCGGGCGGGTCTGCGCCCGCCGGGCACTGGCCGCCCTCGGCGTGCCCCCGGTCGCGGTGCCCTCGGCGGCGAACCGGGCGCCGGTCTGGCCGGCCGGCGTGGTCGGCGCCATCACCCACACCAACGGTTACTGCGCGGCAGTCGCGGCCCGCGCCGACGAGATCCGCTCGGTCGGCATCGACGCCGAGGGGCACCGCGAGCTCAACGCGGGCGTACGCCGGATGATCTGCCTGCCCGAGGAGGAGGAGCGGTGCGCCCACCTGCCGGCGGGGATCTCCTGGCCGGCGGTGGTGTTCAGCGTCAAGGAGACGGTCTACAAGGTGTGGCACCCGATCGTCGGCACGTGGCTGGACTTCCACGACGCCCTGGTGGAGCTGGACCCGGACGCCGGCACGTTCCGCGCCCGCATCGCGTCGGCGCGGCGCGACGCCGCCCCCGTGACCGATCCGCCCGAGCTGGTCACCGGCCGGTTCAGTGTCGACGACGCCCTGGTACGCACCGCCGCCGTGCTGCTGCCCGGTTGACCCGGGGCACCGGATCCGAACAGGGGAGAGCGGCGGCGCTGTCGGAGACGCGAAGATGGTCCGTCGTCCGCGCACGGTAGCGTCAGCCGCGTTGCCCCCTCGTCAGCTGCCTAGGAGTACGGTGAGTCACCCCCCGCCCCCTTACGGGCCCCAGGATCCGCACCAACCGACCCCGGAGCAGCCGCCGGCCCAGACGCCGCAGTTCCCCGCCGGACAGGGTGGCCATCCTCCGCAGCCGCCGACCTCCGGCGCCGGGCAGACCACAGGGGACCCGTGGGCCCCGCTCCCGCCCGTGCCGCCGCAGGCGCCGGCCAACGACCCGTGGGCAGCCCCGCAGCCGCCGACCAACGACCCGTGGGCAGCTCCACAGCCGCCGGTCTCCGGCGCCCCGCAGCCGCCGGTGTCGGGCGCACCCGGAGAGCCGTGGGCACAGCCGCCCGTCTCCGGAGGGCCGGTGCCCCCGGTGTCCGGGACGTCGCAGCCGCCGGTCTCGGGTGCGCCGGGCGTGCCGTGGCCCGCCCCGCACCAGCCGATCTCGGGCACCCCGTACCCGCCGGTGTCCGGTACGCCCGGCTACCCGCCCGGGCCCGGCTACCCGCCCGGCGCAGCCGGCTATCCGCCCGGTGGTCCCGGCTACCAGCCCGGCGCGCCCGGCTTCGCGCCCGCCGGCCCCGGCTACCCGCCGGGTCCGGCCGCCCCGTCGCAGAAGAAGACCGCCCTGATCATCGTGGCCGTGGTGGCCGTGCTGGCCCTGCTCTGCTGCGTCGGCGGCGCCGTCGCGCTCTTCGCCAGCGCCGACAAGGCGGCGGACGACCTGCGGAAGGCCCTGCCCACGCCGGGAGTCACCGACCTGGCGCCGGACGGCCCCCCGCCGGCCGGCAACGGCGAGACCTCCAACCTGCGGCCCGGCGCGACCCTGGTGGTCTCCGACGACGAGGGGACCATGGAGATCACGGTCACCCGGTTCACCACGGAGACCAAGGGCTGCCGGACGTACGCCCCGGACCCGGACAAGGGCATGTACCTGATCGCCCACGTGACCGCGACGGTGACCAAGGGCACCAGCTCCATCAACCCGTTCTACTTCGAGTGGGTGGCCGACAACGGCACCCGGGTGAACGGCCTGGCGAGCGCGCTCTCCGGCTGCGGCGACATGCTGCGCTCCGGCAACGACCTGCCCGTGGGCAGCAAGCGGGAGGGCACGGTGGTGGTCAACGTGGCCGACAAGAACGGCCGGCTGGAGTACCGGCACAAGTTCCGGACCGCGGGCTCCTGGAAGCCGTGATCCGTACGCGGTGACGCGGGAGGCCGGTCCCCGAGGGCCGGCCTCCCGCGTCGTTTCCGGCGCTCACCCCGCCGGCCCCGCCCGTCAGTGCCCCCGCTCCAGCAGGTCCGCGACCGTCATCAGCGGGTTCACCAGCGACGGCACCAGGGCGGGATCGTTCAGCCGGCCGGGCCGGTAGGTGAGCAGCTCCGCGCCCCGCACGCTCCAGGCCGGCACAGTGCCCGCCAGGTGCGCGGCGATCAGGGACGGCCCGAGGAGCGCCTGCTGCCCCGGCGCCGCCGCGCCCACCCGCCACTGCCGGTCGAACTCCTCGTGCCCGGTGGCGTAGGTGTCGCTGCCGAACAGCGCGCGGCCCAGCTTCGAGATCGCGTGGCGCGGTCCGACCGCGACCTCCGGGAACTCCCGCCGCAACCACACCGAGCAGACGACGTACGTGTGGGTGTGCGAAGTGGTCGTCGGGTTGCCGTCCGAGCCGGTCGAGCTGTGCGTCTCGGTGTACGCGTACTCGGCCACGCAGACGGGCCGGCCGTACGTCGTCCCGGTCAACGCGAACCGCACACCCCGGCGGTTGCGGCCCGGCACCCGGTCGGTCCAGGTGATCCGGGGCCGCTCGACGTACGTCCAGCCGTACTGGCCGGCCCACTGCCGCCAGCGTTCCCGCCGCTCCCGCTCCCGCCGGCTGGCCGTGACGACCAGCGCGACGAGGCCCGTCACGAGGAGGACGGCGACGGCCCCGCAGCCGGCCATCCAGAACGCGTTCGTCATCGGCTCCACGGGCGGCAGCGTAGTGACCGGCCGCACCCGAGCCGGCCCCGTGTGAGCCGGATCGTCCGCCGCTGGCCTCGTGGTGGGTCGTCACCGCAGGGTGGATCTGACCAAAGTGAACAAGCCAATCGATAACCACATACCGACCAGTCGACCGCGAACCATGACGCCAGCGCCCAGGAGCCGTCCGACACCGGGTGCCGGCACGCCGAAATCACCGAGGATCACCCTGAGCGTCGGGCCAAAGGGTTGATCAAACGGCTCAGGCGATGCAAAGATCCTGGTCAAGCCAGGTCGTCGACGTGGCTGTCGCATCCCCCGCCTCAGTTCCGCTCACGCTCCGCACGGCCCTCGACGCGATCCGTCGAGGCCTGGATCGCCGTGGGCGGACACCCGACGCACCGCATGAGACGCATTCAGCCCGCTCGCAACCGGCACCCTTCTCCGACGCGATCCGTCGAAGCCGGACTCATCGTGGGCGGACGCACCATGCCCGTTCCTCACCGAATCGGCCCGGTCCGTCCCGCACTCGGGCCGGCCACGATCATTCACAGCCACAGACAGAAGGAGAGAGTATGCGAGGCAGACAGCCACGCATCGTGCTTTTCGCGATGTCCGCCCTCGTGGCAACCGCTTTCGTGGCGGCCGCGCCTGCGGGCGCGGACCCCACGAACCCCGCCGCCGGCTCGAAAGCCCACGGCGCGGGTCATGATGCAGGCCACGTACGCATCAAACTGACCGGCTCCGACATGCTGTACAAGCTGGTAGCCGCCGGCTACGACATCGAGCACGGCCTCACGCGCGTGCCGGACGGCATCGAGGGCGAGGCGCACGTCGACGCCGCGGAGATCGCCGAACTCAAGGCGATGGGCGTCAAGATCCTCGGCGAGAACGAGGGCTTCACCTGGAGCGACGTTGCCGACGGCGGCTTCCAGGCCGTCGGGGCACGGGCCGCTGCCCAGCCGCTCGCGCGGTCGACGCAGCTGACCGAGGCGAACGACTCGACGGTACGGGTCGTCCGCGCCGACTGGTTCACCACGAAGGGCCAGGGCTTCCTCTACGTCGAGGCGCGGACCACCGAAGGCAACCAGAGCAACCCGGTCGTCCTGATGCAGCTCGAGAACGACTCGGGCGTCGGTACGTCGTTCGGCTTCGCCCGGACGATGAGCCGCTTCGTCGACTCCGGGCAGTACATGTTCCACCGGAACCTGTTCAAGCTGGACGCGCGTCCCGACCAGATCAAGGTCACCAGCTCGACCGGTGGCGTCGTCACCGGCAAGGTCTCCAACTGGCTCGAGGACGCTCCGCCGCCGCTGACGGACAACCCGGGCTACAAGTCGGACTTCATCGACGGATACAAGCACCCGCAGCAGCTCTTCCAGCGCGCTGAGGAGATCGCCAAGCAGTACCCGGACATCGCCGAGATCGTCTACCTGCCGTACAAGACGAACGGCTACCAGCGCAAGGCGCAGGCCACGATCGGCGGCACCGGGCAGTCGGCGGTCGTCGTCAGCTCGGCGGCGTGGGGCCACGAGGGTGGCAACGACATCACCGTCGAGTTCGTGGAGCGGCCGGGTGCCAACCTTCCGCTCAGCGTCGACGTGTCGGGCAAGGCGGTCCGCGTCCAGCTCGCGAAGGACGCCAACGGCGCGCTCGCCAGCACCGCCGCGCAGGTGGCGGCGGCACTGGAGACCCAGTCCCAGGGCCTGATCGACCGGGCGCACCCGTACCGCACCAACGCGGGCACCGGGCTCGTCGTGCCGACGTTCGCGCCGGTCGCGCTGAGCGACTTCCTCGACCAGAAGCGCGTCGGTGCGCCGGAGGGCGAGGTGCCCCGCGGCGAGGCCACCATCTCGGTCCTCCGGATCGGCAAGCACCGTGACGGTCGCAACCCCGGTGTCCTGATCCAGGCCCAGGACCACGCCCGTGAGTGGGTGCCCGCGACGACGACGCTGGAGACGGCCGAGCGTCTGGTGCACAACTACAAGACCGACCAGGAGACGAAGAAGATCGTCCAGAACACGGACATCTTCCTCATCCTGTCGAACAACCCCGACGGCGCGAACTACAGCTTCTACAACTACGCCTCGCAGCGTAAGAACATGACGAACCACTGCGAGGACGCGAACGCCGATCCGGACCGCCGTAACCAGTGGGGCGTCGACCTGAACCGGAACTACCGGGTCGGGTCGGCCCAGGACGGCTACTCCGGTGGCTCGTCGCTGTGCACCAGCGGCACGTACCAGGGGCCGGAGAAGCTCTCCGAGCCCGAGGCGAAGAACATCGTCTGGCTGGTCGAGAAGTACTCGAACATCAAGTTCATGATGTCGGTGCACTCCAACGGCGGCCAGCTGTTCTGGCAGCCGGGCGCCTACATCGCGGACGGCCGGGTCACCACGCCGCGTCCGCCGCTGGGCGACGAGGCGTTCTACTGGCAGTCGGCCGGCCGGATCCTGTCGCAGGTCAAGGCGTACCGGGAGACCGTCGTCACGCCGGAGAACGTTGGCGGCTCGTCGGACGTCCTGTACTCCTCCGCGGGCAACGTCCGTGAGGACCTCTACCACACCTACGGGATCTACGCCTTCGGCTGGGAGGTCGGCGGCTCGATCTACAACCCGACCACCGGCAACTGGCAGGGCGGCTCGTTCCAGCCGGCCTGGGAGGGCGACCCGGCGCTCGTCAGCGGCCACTCCGAGACCATGGAGTACGCCAACGGGATCATGGAGATGTTCCGGATCGCGGCGGAGTGGGGCAACGACAAGAAGAAGCCGACGTCCGAGCTCGTGCCCGGCGGCGGCAGGTACACCGGCTCTGTCGACGTGCGCTTCGAGACGAGCGAGCCGGCCACCATCTACTACACGACGGATGGCAGCCGGCCCACCCTCGAGTCGCCGCGCTACCAGGCGACGGAGTTCCGTGAGCCGGGGCAGGTGTTCCGCATCACCGAGACCACCACGTTCCACTGGTTCTCGGTCGACGCCTCCGGCAACGTCGAGAAGGGCTACGACCCGGAGAAGAACGGCAAGAACTACCGCTCGGCGACGGTCACGATCGTCAAGTAGGTAGCGCCCGTCCGGTAAGCCATTGCCCCGTCGGTGCGGTCCCCCGCATCGACGGGGCAATGCGCTTCTCCGGTGATTCAGCGCCGCGGCCCCGACCGTTAGCGTGGGGCAATGGCTCTTGACCCGGTAGCACACAACCGCACCGCCTGGGACCGGCAGGTCGAGCAGGGCAACGAGTGGTCACGCCCCGTCTCCACCGAGACGATCGCCAGGGCGCGGGCCGGTGACTGGTCGGTCGTCCTGATCGGCTACCGCCCCGTCGACCGTTCCTGGTTCCCCGCCGATCTCCCGGGTACGGACATCCTGTGTCTGGCCTCCGGTGGCGGGCAGCAGGGCCCGACGCTCGCCGCGGCGGGGGCCCGGGTCACCGTCTTCGACAACTCGCCCCGGCAGCTCGAACAGGACGAGTCGGTCGCTCGGCGGGACGGGCTGGAGCTGCGTACGGTCCTCGGCGACATGCGCGACCTGTCGGCGTTCCCGGACTCCTCGTTCGACCTGGTCTTCCATCCCGTGTCGAACCTGTTCGTGCCCGAACTCGCGCCGGTGTGGCGGGAGTGCTTCCGGGTGCTGCGACCGGGCGGGACGCTCCTGTCCGGCTTCCTCAACCCGGACGTCTTCCTCTTCGACCACGAGGCCCTGGACCAGCGCGGCGAGTTGGTGGTGCGCCACCGGCTGCCGTACAGCGACCTGACGCACGTCCCGGCGGCGGAGCGCGAACGCCTGTGGGGCGCGGACGCACCGTTGGAGTACAGCCACACGATGACCGCGCAGATCGGCGGTCAGCTCGCCGCCGGCTTCGTCATCGCCGGCTTCGAGGAGGCACCGCACCACTCCGACGCCACCGCCGGCTGGCTGCCCGGCTACTTCGCCACCCGGGCGGTCAAGCCGTGACGACGACCGCAGCCCGGTGGTATGGGGATTCCGGTATGGGTCACGCGACACCCTGACGCATAGACTTCTTTCGATTAACTCTGCGCGCCTGTCGGAGAGGACCGGAAGATGGCCTACCCACGCACGCGCCACGCGCGTCAGCTGCTCGGCGCCCTCGTCGCGATCGCGACCGGCGTCGTGGTCACCGCCGGGCCGGCGATGGCGGCGCCGGCGGTCGGCGAGATCCGGCTCGCCGACAGCCCGAACGCGGTCGCGGGCAGCTACATCGTCGTACTCAGGGACGCGGCCGTGGGCGCACGGGCCGGCACCGCACAGGCCCGCGTCGCGGTGCCCGACAAGGCCGGAGAGCTGAGCAGGCGGTACGGCGGCAAGGTCACCCGGGTCTACGGCGCGGCGGTCAACGGCTTCGCGGCGACGCTCAGCACCTCGGCCGCGAAGCGGCTGGCGGCCCACCCCGACGTCGCCTACGTCGAGCAGGACCAGGCGGTGTCGATCAACGCGACCCAGCCCAACCCGCCGTCGTGGGGGCTGGACCGGATCGACCAGCGCGACCTGCCGCTGAACCAGGCGTACACCTACCCGAACACGGCCAGCAACGTACGGGCGTACATCATCGACACCGGCATCCGGTTCTCGCACAGTGACTTCGGCGGGCGGGCCGTCAGCGGCTACGACGCGGTCGACGGCGGGTCGGCGGACGACTGCAACGGGCACGGCACACACGTCGCGGGCACCGTCGGCGGTGCCACGTACGGGGCGGCCAAGGGAGTCCAACTGGTCGGCGTACGGGTGCTGGACTGCTACGGCAGCGGCACCTACGCCGGCGTCATCGCCGGGGTCGACTGGGTGACCCGGAACGCGGTCAAGCCCGCGGTGGCGAACATGAGCCTCGGCGGCACAGCGAGCAGCACGTTGGACAACGCGGTCACCAACTCGATCGTGTCCGGCGTGACGTACGCCGTGGCGGCCGGCAACTCCACGGCCAACGCCTGCAACTCCTCCCCCGCCCGGGTTCCCGTCGCGATCACCGTGGGCGCCAGCACCAGCACCGACGCGCGTGCGCCGTACTCCAACACCGGGGCCTGCCTGGACATCTGGGCACCGGGCTCGTCGATCACCTCGGCCTGGTACACCGGCAACACCGCGACCAACACCATCAGCGGCACGTCGATGGCCGCGCCGCACGTGGCCGGCGCGGCGGCGCTGGTGGTGTCCGTCACCAACTGGCCGCCGAACCTGGTCCGCGACCACCTGGTCGCCAACGCGACCACCGGCAAGCCGGCCAGCCCGCTGCTGTTCGTCGTGAACTGACGGTGCCCGCGCGCCCGGGCGCCTCGGCGGCACCGGCGTGAGCACCAGGGAGGACAGACGCCATGACAGTTCTCAGCAGCGGTCGGCGGGTGCTCGCCACCGGCCTCGCGATGGTCACGGCCCTCGCGGTGGCGAGTCCCGCCCCGGCCGTCGCCGGGATGACCGGACAGATCCGGGCATCCGGCAGCGCCACCGCCGTCGCCGACAGCTACATCGTCGTCCTGCGGGACCCGGCGGTGGGCGCCACGGCCGGCACCCGGCGCGCGATCGACGCCGTCCCGGACCTGGCCGCGGGGCTGGCCCGACGGTACGGCGGCAGCGTCACCCGGGTCTACGGCGCGGTGCTCAACGGGTTCGCGGTACGGCTGACCGAGCCGGCCGCGAGACGACTGGCGGGCCACCCCGACGTGGCGTATCTCGAACAGGACCAGACGGTCACCTCCGACGCCGTCCAACGGCCCACGCCCTCGTGGGGCATCGACCGGATCGACCAGCGCGCCCTGCCGCTGAACCAGACCTACAACTTCGAGTACGCCGCCAGCGGGGTGCGGGCGTACGTCATCGACAGCGGCCTGTACCTCTCGCACTCCGACTTCTACAACGGCCGGGCGACCAGCGGATACGACGCGATCGACGGCGGGCAGGCCGACGACTGCAACGGGCACGGGACGCACGTCGGCGGCACCGTCGGCGGCCGCCAGTACGGGGTGGCCAAGGACGTCAAGCTGGTCGCCGTACGCGTAATCGCCTGCGTACGGCCCAGCACCGTGTCCGAGGTGATCGCCGGCGTGAACTGGGTGGCCGCCAACGCGGTGAAGCCGGCGGTGGCGATCTTCGCCCACAACACCTCGGCCTCGACCGTCCTCGACCAGGCCGTCGGCACGGCCGTCACCTCCGGCGTCACGTTCGTCGTCTCTGCGGGCAACGACACCGCCAACGCGTGCGGCTACTCCCCCGCCCGGGTGCCGACGGCGATCACGGTCGGGGCGACGTCGCAGACCGACCAGCGGGCCGCCTGGTCCAACACCGGGGCGTGCCTGGACCTCTTCGCCCCCGGCGTGGCCATCACCTCCGCCTGGTACACCAGCTCCATGGCGTCGTCGAGCGCCAGCGGTACGTCGATGGCCGCCGCCCACGTGGCCGGGGCCGCCGTCCTGATCCTCGCGGCGAACCCGACCTTCACCCCGGCCCAGGTGCGCGACGCCCTCGTGGCGCAGGCGACCGTGGGGATCGTGCCCAATCCCGGCACCGGCTCGCCCAACCGCCTGCTCTACGTCGGCCCGTGACCGGACCGCCAGGTGGCCGGGGACCGGCGTGCGGTAGAGCGCGGCCCGGCTGACCCGGCTCGCCGGCCAGCCACGTTCAGCTCCGCGTCCGGCTCGGCGGCCACCGGATCACCTTCGTCAACCTCGTGATCCCCAGCCAGTTGGTCTCCCTGTCGCCTGGCTCTGGCTGCTCCGGAGGGCGGCCGGCGGCCTGCCGGCTGTCACCCAGGACGACGCCGAACAGGACAGCCGCCGCGGTGGATGCCGCGACGAGCGGTGGAGCGGACAGCAACGGTGGGCCGGCTGCGAGCAGGACGGCGATGCCCACCCACCGGCGGAGGGAGGTTCGAGCGAAGACGGCCAGTTCGAGGGCGGTCCGGCCAAGCAGGAAGCAGGCGGGACCGCCGAGGATCATGGCGAGCCACGCCGGATAGCTGTGCCCGATCGGGCGTGTCTGGACGATGCCATGTCCGATCGAGGTGCCAAGGATTCCGATAATCATCACAAAGTGTGCAGATCCGGCGAATCGACCGACGCCTGCCGGATCGCGAGCTTGGGACACCGCGTCGCCAAGCACCAGACCCGCTCGATGGAAATAGATCCGCCACAGCAGCACCGCCGTCAGGAACGCCACGAGCAGGCCCAGGATCTCGTTGAGAGTCACCTGTCGGCGACCGCCGGCGAATGTGGCACCAACCGACAGAATGCTCTCCCCCAGCGCGATGAGCATCAGCTGCTGATACCGCTCCGTCAGATAGTGCGGCCGCAGAGCCCACACCCAGGCTCGCTCCCGTCCCCGGCCCGGCAGCGGCCAACCCAGCCGCGCCGAGCCCAGTTCGACGGCCACCGCCACGCCCCAGAACGCCAGCCGCCCGGTGCCGTGTGTCAACGCGCCTACGATCCAGAACACCGCCCCTACCGCGAACCAGGACACGTTCCGGTAGTACAGATCGCGGAGGGGATGGGCGCCCAGGAACCAGACGAGAATCGCGACCCGTCCGGTCTGTGCCACTATGTACGCCAGCACGAACGCGATAGCGCCACCGTCGAAGGCGGTCGTCAGGCTGGTGCCCATCACGAGCATCGCGAAGGCTGTCAGCAGGACCGACTGTCGGGCTCTTGTCGTCTCAGGCTGAAACCTGGCGGTCATGTAGGCCGTTATCGTCCACGTCCAGATCAGCGGCACGAACAGCAGCAGAGCCTTTCCGACCGCTATCCATCGGATGGAAGAGTCGGCACTACCGGCACCCTCCACCACGAAGCCGACCAGCCGGTTGAGGGCGAACACCATGATCAGATCGAAGAACAGCTCGATGTAGCTGGCCTGCTCACTGCTCTCTCTGGTACGCAGGAGCCCCGCTGCACGCTGTCGCGCCCACCGGTCGCGGTCTCCCTGCATCCCCTCATCGCAGCGGATGCCCTCCACGACTGCAGCAAAATCGACAGCCATCCCACCCCAGCGCTCGTCGGGGTGCCGCCCTCCGTGACGTTGGTGTCGTTGGAGCGGAGGTAGCCGCCTGTCACGTTCCCGGATCGGGCCATCGGCAGCCAGTGACCACTCCCAAGGTGGGCACATTCTGCGCACATTGCGAGCACATTATCGCTGACTACCTTGACCAGGCTGGCATGGTCCACAAAGAATCCAGTTCGCCCACGACGAGTGAAGCATTCACCATCTTCGCCGAATGATCGACTGGCTTCACACAGGGCCAGCAGGCGAGAAGATCGGAGCTGAAATCAGTGGAAAACCTTAGCCGAAGGGCTGCCCTCGGAGTGGGGGCTGCTGCCGTCACTCTTGTCGCCACCGGCGGGGCCGCGGCGAAGGCAAGTGCCCCCTTGTCGACGGCCGGAGGAAACGCTTCGATCGACCATCGGGACATGATTCGCGCGACATACAGGCAGCAGAAGGCCCAGGCGGGCGGCGTGTGGCATTCGCACATCAGCATGCTGGACTCAGCCAACACGCCGAGAACCGTGCTGGAAGACGGCGCCGACCACGTCATCCATGGCTACAGCGTGCAAAAGCTCGCTGTGGCGACTGCGGTGATGGACAAGGTGGATCGCGGTGAACTGCGGCTCGACCAGAAGCTCGACCTGACTGCGGACATCATTCTCGGCGGCAGCGGCATCTACCACCTGCAAACTGTCTGGGGCGACGACATAACGATCGCCAATTTCCTGACCGCGATGCTCCTGGTGTCTGACAATACCGCGGTGAGGATGTGCGGGAGAGTTGTCCCGGCCTTGGAGATCAACGAAATCCTGGCGGCTAAGGGGTTTGCGCAGACCCGTGTTGAGCCGGTTGCCAACCCCAACCGATTCTTCCTTGGCGTCACCACACCCCGCGAGATGCATGATCTGCTGTGGCGTTTGGCGCGCAAGACGCTGCTGTCGCCGAAATCCTGCGACTTCCTGCTGGGTATCACCCGTTGGCTGAATGGCTACCATGACGGGATCCGGCGCAACATGTCCTCGGACGAGCGGAGCCGTGTCGCAACCAAATACGGCGCAGATTTCGACGAACGCGGCGCAGCACGCCATGAAGCGGGAATCATGTTCGGGACAGATGGCGCGCCGGCGCTGGTGTATTCGCTCTTCGCCGACGCTCTCGGCGACCTGGACAACTACGGCGCCACCCATCCTGCGGTGCAGGCCCACGCCGTCCTCGGTCGGACCATGTTCGACGCCATCAGCCAGGCGGCCGATCCCACTGCCCCAGCCCGGCACCGACCGATCCCGTTCAAACCCGTTGACGGCGGCTGATTGCCGGTTGTCGTCGGCAGAAGCGGCGAGCAGGGCCGTGGCTTCCCGCAGATAGCGCCAGCGGCGGCTGGTGACGTTGGTGTCGACAGCCGTTCCGCCGGCGAGGCCGGTCCCGCCCGGTTGGGGGATCTGGTCGGGTTCGCTGCCGACTCCGGCTAGAGGCGGAAAATCCCTTGCCGGCCGTCCTGCGAACTGCGATGGTTCCGTCGGTGATCGACAGGCCTGGCGTTGACGAACGGTTGCTGGCGGCCGAGGTGGCCGCCGCCTGGTCGGTGGACGTCGCCGACCTCGTGTTCATGCCGGTCGGGCTCGACGGGCACGCGTGGGCGTACCGGGTGGAGACGTCCGACGGTCGGCGCTACTTCCTGAAGCTGCGCCGGGGCGATTTCACCCGGGCTGCCGTCCTGCTGCCCGGCTTTCTCCGCACGCGGGGCCTCAGGCAGGTCGTCGCGCCCATCGACCTCCCGGACGGCGGAGCCAGTCGCGGGTTCGGGAACTTTCGCCTGCTGCTCTACCCGTTCCACGACGGCGGCAGCCTGTGGGGCCGTGGCCTGACCGACCGCCAGTGGATCGAGTACGGCGAGTTCCTGGGTCGGCTGCACGGGGTCACGCCGAGCGCAGACCTCGCCGCCGTCCTGCCGGCGGAGACCTACCGGTCGAGCGCGGGCGAGCGGCTGCGATCCCTCGGCGGGCAGGCTGCGGCGAGCGAGGCCCTCGGCGGTTTCTGGGACCGGTACGGCGCGGCGCTGCACCGGTTGGCGGAGACGGTCGACGACCTGGCCTCCCGCGTGCCGCACGCCCGACACGTCATCTGCCACGCCGACATCCACCCCGGCAACCTGATCGCCGACGGCGACGGTCCACTGCACGTCGTGGACTGGGATGCGCCGATCCTCGCGCCGCGCGAACGCGACCTGATGTTCATCTTCAGCCGGGACTTCGGCGACCACCCGATCAACGCGCACCGCGCCGAGCTCTTCCGTCGAGGCTATGGGCCGCTGGAGCCGGACCAGACCATGCTGAGCTACTACCGCGGCGAGCGGCACCTCGACGACGTCGCCGTATCCCTGCGTAGCATCCTCAGCCCCGAGGCCAGCCCAGAGTCCCGAGCCAACGACCTGCACTGGCTTACCCGCATCGCCGAGACCGTCGCCGACCCCGGCTACGCGCCCTGATCTGCCACGCGCCCTGATCTGGCTGCTGCGCAGGATCGGAAAAGGCCGTCTCCGACGAGCGGAAACGGCCTTTGATTTGGGTGGAGTTGAGGGGATTCGAACCCCTGACCCCCTCGATGCGAACGAGGTGCGCTACCGGACTGCGCCACAACCCCTCCGCCGGCGGACCGGCATCGGTCCCACCCGGCTTTCACCGGGCGGGCCGGCGCCAAGGCTAACAGGTTCACCGCCCTCGCCGCGAACCCACCCCCCGCGCGCCGAGATCTTGGCACGAAACGGCCCATCCGGAGGGGCGCCAGCCACCAAGATCGCGAAGAGGGACCCCGGCCACGACCGGCGGGCGCGAAAATCGATGGACATCGCGGGCGGCGGTGGGAAGCGTGGGGCGCATGCGACAGGAGGACGTCTGGAACGACGAGGCCGCCCAACGCTACGACACTCCCGGCACCGGCATGTTCGCCCCCGAGGTGCTCGGACCGACCGTGGAGCGCCTCGCCGAGCTGGCGGCCGGCGGGGCGGCGCTCGAATTCGCCATCGGCACCGGCCGGGTGGCCGTACCGCTCGCCGCGCGCGGGGTACCGGTCAGCGGCATCGAGCTGTCCCCGCCGATGGTGGCGCGGCTGCGTACGAAGGTGGACGAGGCGACGGTCCCGGTGGTCGTCGGCGACATGGCGACCGCCACCGCCCCGGGCGAGTTCTCGCTGGTCTACCTGGTCTACAACACGGTCTCGAACCTGCTCACCCAGGCCGGGCAGGTGGCCTGCTTCCGTAACGCCGCCCGCCACCTGACCCCGGGCGGCCGGTTCGTGATCGAGTTGTGGGTGCCGGAGCTGCGCAAGCTTCCGCCGGGCCAGGAGGCGACGGTCTGGGTGTCCGAGCCGGGATACATCGGCCTGGACACCTACGACGTGCTGCGCCAGCAGGTCGTGTCGCACCACTTCCGGTTCGACGGAAGCACGCAGGCCCGGCTGTTCCGGTCGCCGCACCGCTACATCTGGCCCGCCGAGCTGGACCTGATGGGCCAGTTGGCCGGGTTCGAGCTGGAGAGCCGGCACGCGGACTGGTCCGGCGCGGAGTTCACCGCCGACTCGCGGTCCCACGTGTCCGTCTACCGCCTGCCAGCCACGAGCTGACGTTACGGGTCAGGCCGAGTGGGAGCCGCGGCCGGACTGGTAGGGGCGACCGCGCAGGCCGCCCGAGCGGCGGTAGGAGACCGAGCCGCCGTTGGCCGCCGCCGGCAGGTCCGCCGGCCGGTCCAGGCCCATCGCGGCGCGGCGTACCACCTCGCGTTGGGCCGCCAGGCGGCGCTGCGCCTCCCGGCGGGCCGCCGCCCGGCGGGCCTGCTCCCGCCGCACCTCGGCCTGGCGGGCGGCCAACCACGCCGCCTCCCGGGCCCGCGCCCGCCGCCGCCGGCGATCCGCCACCGCCAGCCGCCGCAGATGTACGACGTACGCGACCAGCAGGGTGGCGGTGACCCCGAAGCTGATCCAGAAGCCGGGACTGACCACGACCACGCCGATCAGCTCGACGAAGTTGAGCAGCAGCAGGGCGGCGAGCACCCGACGGCGCCGGTAGACGGCGGGCGGGTGGTGCCGGCGGGGCGGCGGCCGGCGGCGGCCCTTCCTGGGGGCGGGCGGCACCGCGCGCAGCCGCTTCGACCGGCGTGTCGCGGGGGGACCGGAGACCGGCGCGGAAAGCCCGCCGGTGCTCGCATCTTCACTGAGGGTGATCACAAGGTTGCGGGGCGGGTGCACCGGCCGGCGTCCCGGCACAGTACGGCGCCGCCGGCGGCGCTGGAGCACCCGCGCCGTCGACTGCGCCCGCTCCGCCACCAGCCGCTCGGTGGCGTCGTACCGGCGAACCAGCGCCGGGGCGAGGGCGAGCAGACCGGCGGCGGCGAGGACGGCGAGGAGCACCGAGGTCGGCACCCTCACCCCTCCCGTCACCGAATTCGGAGCAACCACCGCCCGGCCGCAGGATCTTCCATCGAACGTGGTCGGGTTCGCGGATCGTACGGGTGGAGCAGCGCTTGCCACAGCTTGCAGTTACTTGAGGTTACGGGCCGTGGACACGGATGCTGACACGCCGCGCCGATCCCGTGCGTGGGACGCCTCACCCCGTGGTGGTGCGGACCCGGTGCCAGCGGGCCAGCAGCCCACCCTCGGCGGCGACCTCCTCGCTGGTCATCGCATATCCGATATGGTCCCGCCACGCACCGTCGATGTGCATGTAGCGCACGTGGTACGACTCCTCGCGGAACCCCAGCTTCTCCACCACCCGCCGGGACGGCCGGTTCTCCGGGCGGATGTTCACCTCGACCCGGTGCAGCCCGGCCACGCCGAACGCGTGGTCGACCGCGAGCGCCAGCGCGGTGGGGATGACGCCCCGACCGGCCACCCGGGAGTCCACCCAGTAGCCCACGTACGCGGAGCAGAACGCCCGCCGCACGATGCTGCCCACGTTGAGGTGGCCGACCAGCCGCTCCCGGCCGCCCTCGCGCAGGCAGACGGCGAACGGCATCCCCTCGCCGGTGCACGCCGAGCGGCGCTGGTCGCGGTAGACCCAGCGGAACGCGGCCGGCGAGTTCAGCTCGTACCAGCTTCCCGGCAGGGACGACTCCCACGGCGCCAGCCACTCCCGGTTGGCGCGGCGCACCTCCGACCAGGCGGCGGCGTCCGAACGCCGGTAGGGCCGCAGCAGCACCGGCCCGTCGGTCAGCACCACCGGCCACCCCGGCGCGCGCCCGACCCCGAACAGACTCACCGACCAGATCCTCCGCTCGCGACCGACGACGCCGACGCCCGGGCGACACCCACCGGGCCGTACCTCCCGCTCCCGGTCGCGAGGCCCGGGAACGCACTCACCGCGCTCACCGGCGCCGGTCCAGCAGGAGGACGTCCACCGTGGAACCGGCCGCCGCGGTGGTCACCCGCTCGCCGAGCACCATCAGCCCGTTCGCCTCCGCCAGGCCCGAGAGGGTGTACGGGCCACCGTTGAGCGGCTGCACCGTGTAGCCGCCGCCGCGCCGCTCGGCGACGTGCGCGGGCCGGAACTCGCGCAGCCCCACCGGGGACGAGATCGTCTCCAGCAGGTGCGCGCGGACGCTGGGCCGGAACACCGGTTCCGCACCGGCCAGCAGGTTGATCGCCGGGCGGGCCAGCACCTCGAAGCCGATCAGGGCCGAGCCCGTGTCGCCGGGCAGGCAGACCACCGGCACCTCCTCGGCGCCGACCGTGCCGAAGCCGAGCGAGGTGCCGGGATAGAGCGCGACCTCGGTGAACGTGACGGGGCCCGCCCGACTGCCCTCCCGGCGGGAGAGGATCCGCCGCACCATGTCGCCCGGCCCGGTGCCGGTGCCGCCGGTGGTGATGATCAGGTCGGCGCGCAGCGTCTGGTCCTCCAGCAACCCGCGCAGCCCCTCCGGATCGTCGTCGCAGATGCCCACCCGGTACGCCAGCGCGCCCACCTCGGCCGCAGCGGCCGTCAGCGCGTGCGAGTTGGCGTCGACCGTCTGGCCGGGCTGGCTGCCCCGCCCCACGTCGACCAGTTCGTCGCCGGTGGCCACGATGACCACCCGGGGGCTGGGCCGGACCACGACGTGCCCGATGCCGGTGGCGGCGAAGACCGCCACGAGCGCGGGCGAGACGTAGGTGCCGGCCCGGGCCAGCAGGGTGCCGGCGGGCAGCTCCTCGCCGGCACGGCGCACCCCGTAGCCCCGTTTGGGGACGCGGAAGATCTCCACCGCGGCCATGCCCTGGTCGGTCCACTCGACCGGAACGACCACGTCCGCGGTGAGTGGCAGCGGCGCCCCTGCGGCGACGGAGAAGCAGGCGCCCGGGGTGAGCCGGACCGGCCGCCAACTCGCCGCGCCGAGGTCGCCGACGACGTTGAGCCGGACGTTGCGCCCGCCCGGCCCGCCGGACTGGCTCGGGACGTAGCCCACGCCCCGGCCACCCCCGGAGATGTCCTCCCAGCGCGCCGCGTACCCGTCCACCGCCGCCTGGTCGAAGGCCGGGAAGGAGTGCGGCGCCACGACGTCCTCGGCGAGGACGTTGCCGTGGGCCTGGGTGAGGTCGAGGTCGAGCGGAGGCAGCGCGCGTAACCTGCGCAGCACGCTGCCCAGGTAGTCGGCGAGCGGCGTCAACTCGTTCGCGGCCGCCTCGGCGTCGGCCGACGCTGTCATGTACCAGTCACGCCCGACGCGTCGGAGTTGACGAACTCGGCCAGCCACGCGCGGAACTCGGCGCCGAGGTCGTCGCGCTCGGCGGCGATCTGCACCACGGTCTGGAGGTAGCCCAGCGGCATGCCGGTGTCGTAGCGGGTGCCCCGGTAGACGATCGCGTGCACCGGGGTGCCCTCGCCGCGCAGCAACTCCATCGCGTCGGTGAGCTGGATCTCCCCGCCGCTGCCGGGCTTCGTCCGTCGGATCGCGTCGAAGATGCTGCTCGGCAGCACGTAGCGGCCCAGCACTGCGAGATTGCTCGGCGCGTCCTCCGGCTTCGGCTTCTCCACCATGCCGGTGACCCGGACGACCTCGCCGATGTCGGTCAGCTCCGCCTCGGCCGGCTCCACCGAGGCGATGCCGTAGCGCTTCGTCTCGGCCGGGTCGACCTCGAAGAAGGCCAGCACCACACCGCCCGTACGCGCCTGGAGTTCCAGCATGGCCGGCAGCAGCGGCTCGGCGGGCTTGACGAACTCGTCGCCCAGCAGCACCGCGAACGGCTGGTCGCCGACGTGCGACTCGGCGTAGCCCACGGCGTGGCCCAGGCCGAGCTGCTCGGGCTGGCGGCAGGTGTAGATCTCGGCCAGCTCGCTGGGGCCGCGCACGGCGGCCAGCCGCTCGTCGTCGCCCTTGGCCTCCAGCCGCGCCTCCAGGTCGGGGCGGCGGTCGAAGTGGTCCACCATCGACGTCTTGCCCCGACCGGTGATGAGCAGGACGTCGGCGATGCCGGCCTGGGTGGCCTCCTCGACGATGTACTGCAATACCGGTCGGTCGACCACCGGGAGCAGCTCCTTGGGCACCGCCTTCGTGGCCGGCAGGAACCGGGTGGCCAGACCGGCGGCCGGGATCACGGCCTTTACCGCGCGGGAGCGACCGGTTGCGGCGGTCGCCGGTGAGGGGTTCGCTGAGTGCTCCGACATGTCGCGAGACTATCGGCCACGGCTCTGTCGTGGCGGGTGAGGACCGGAAGACGCGCCGCCGCAGGGACCCGGCCGCACCGGGTCGGGCGCGGCCGGCGCGCTCCCCGGCGCGACGTCGGCGGAATCGTCCGGTTCGGGGCGGGCCCGGGCCGGCTGGCGGGGCGCACCGGCGCGCGGCAGCCCGTCCTCGGGGGTGCTCGCCCCGGCCGGGACGGGGATCTCCCGCGCCGGTGGGGCGGTCCGCTCCGCGGCGATCCGCCAGGTGTCCCGGCCGGCCGCCTTGGCGGCGTAGAGCGCGTCGTCGGCGGCGTCCAGCACCTGCTGGCCGGTGCCGCCGTGGTCGGGGTGCACGGCGATGCCGATGGAGACGGTGACTCCGATGGTCACGGCGGCCCCGCCGTGCCCGGCGGCGGCGATCGGGTTGTCCCGGATGGCCGCGCCGAGCCGCTCCGCGACGATCGCCGCACCCCGGGCGTCGGTCTCCGGCAGCAGCAGCACGAACTCCTCGCCACCCTGCCGGAAGGCGAGGTCGACCTCGCGGATCTCGCCGCGTACCCGGCGGGCGAACTCGGCCAGCACGGCGTCGCCGGCCGCGTGCCCGTGCGTGTCGTTGACGTCCTTGAACCGGTCCAGGTCGAGGGCGAGGACGCTGAGCATCCGGCCGAACCGGGTCGCCCGCTCGACCTCCCGGCGGAGCGACTCCCGCAGGTACCGGTAGTTCCACAGCCCGGTGAGCGGGTCGGTCAACGAGAGCCGCTGCGTCTCCTCGTGCACCCGGACGTTGTCCACCGCCACGGCGGCGTGGCCGGCGAAGGTGCGCAGCGTGACGAGGTCGTCGTCGTCGAACTCGTCCGCGCCCAACCGGTCGTAGAGGGCCAGCACCCCGAGCGCCCCGGCCGGGGCGGCCGGCTCCGACCCGGGACGGGCGACCGGCGGCCCGTCGCGGGCGGGGGCGTCGGGCGCGCCGGCCGTACCGGGGGCGGCGAACGGCACCGCGATGTACGTGTGGCAGCGCGGCTCCCCGGGCGGCGCGGCGGCGGGCTCCACGCGGCCCCGGCGCGGCTCGCCGGTCGCCGCGACGGCGCCCACCACGCCGCTGCCCAGCGGCACCCGCAGCGGTCCCGACGGCTCGTCCGCCGCGTCGGACCCCTCCAGCCCCTCGGTGCACTGCGCGACGAGCACCCCGCCGTCGTCGACCAGCAGCACCGCCCCGGCCCGGGCGCCGGTCGCCGCGATCGCGCTGTGCAGGATCACCCGCAGGATGCGTTGCAGGTCGTGCGTGCTGGCCAGGGTGTCCCCCAGCACCGCGAGGTGCCCGCGCAGCTGGTCCCGGCTGCTGGTCAGCGCCGCCACGTAGGTGCCCGTCTCGCGGGTCATCCGGTTGAACGCGCCGGCCAGCCGGCCGATCTCGTCCAGGCTGCGCACCGGCACCCGGGCGGTCAGGTCGCCGCGCGCCACCCGGTCCGCCGCGCCGGCCAGCTCGACCAGCGGGCGGGTGGTCACCCGGGCCAGCCGCCAGGCGGCCACCACGGCCAGCAGGGCCGCCACGAGCACCGCCGAGCCCAGCGCGACGTACAGGCCCTGGGGTCGTTCGCTGGGCACCGAGAGCACCAGCGGCAGGGGCTGCCCGGCGGACGGGCCCACCCTGCGGACGTACCGGCCGTCGGGGATCTCGGTGACCCGCTCGTCGTGCAGCGTGCCGGCGGCGGCGAGCACGGCGTCGCGTACGCCGGTCGACTCGGTGCTGTGGGCGAGCCGGACGGGCGCCGCGGCGTCGTCGAGCAGGGTGACCGCCACCCCCGTCACGGCCGCGAGGCGCGCCACGAAGGCCGGGTCGACCGGCTGCGCGACGGTGACCGTGCCCAGCGGCCCGCCGGCCCGGTCGTGCAGGTCGGCCCGGGCCGCGAGCGCCCGCACCGGCCCGGCGACGGGCGCCTCGGCGCAGTCCCGCCAGGGCTCCGGGGGGCCGCCGGGCGTGGCGAAGTTGACCCGGCCGGTGACGTCGCTGACCCGCACGGCGACGGCCAGGCCACGGCGGACCACCTGGCTCGCGGCCGCCGGCCGGTCGCTGGTCAGGGCGACCGCGTCGGCGGCGGCCCGCAACTGCTGGCAGAGGGCGGCGACGGAGGTGCGCACGGTCGCGGCGGCCACCGCGAGGCGCTCGGTGGAACGGCTCGAGTCGACCGCAGCCACGGTCGCCCCGACGAACATCACCCCGAGCACCACCGGGCCGAGCGCCACCGCCAGGAAGGCTGTGGTCAACCGCCCGCGTAGCGTCACTCGGTCCCCCCGGAAGTTCCGCCGCCGTTGCTTGCGATGCTGACACAGAGCCACCAGGGGACAAACGTTGCGTCAGGAGTGTTGCGTGCCCGATTTTTCTCATGGAGCGCAAGAGGCGAAGCGGAATGTGCGAACCGCCATTCTCGCGCGCCGCCGGGCGCTGACCGCGCCGCAGCGGGCCGACGCCGCCGGGCGCGTCCAGGCCGAGCTGGTGGCTCTCGTACGCCGGCTGCGCCCGCCACGGATGACGGCGTACGTGCCGGTCGGCTCCGAGCCGGGCGGGCCCGACCTGCCGGCGGTGCTGCACGCGGCGCTGCCGCCGGGCGGTGAGCTGCTGCTGCCGGTGCTCCGCGACGACCTCGACCTGGACTGGGCGGCCTGGAGCGGGCCGGCCGGGCTGGTGGCCGCCGGGCGGGGGATGCGCGAGCCGGACGGGCCCCGGCTGGGCCGGGCGGCGGTCGCCGACGCGCAGCTCGTGGTGCTGCCCGCGCTGGCGGTGGACCGCCGGGGGCTGCGGCTGGGCCGGGGCGGCGGCTCGTACGACCGGGCGCTGGCCCGGGTGCCAGCGTCCGCCCTGACCGTGGTCCCGCTGCACGACGACGAGCTGGTGGAGGCGCTTCCCGCCGAGCCGCACGATCGGCCGGTACGCGCGGTCGTCACGCCCGCCGAGGGTCTGCGTACGCTGGACGCCGCCCCGGGTGTCGCGCCCCACACTTCCGCTGGACGAATCCGGGGGCGATGACGCACCATTGGCACTCGAATACGTCGAGTGCCAGACCGGCCGTACCAGATCCGGAGGAGAACGTGCCCACGTACCAGTACGCCTGCACCGCGTGCGGCCACCAGCTCGAGGCGGTGCAGTCCTTCTCCGACGCGCCGCTGACCGAGTGCCCGGCGTGTGAGGGGCGGCTGCGGAAGCTCTTCAACTCCGTCGGCATCGTGTTCAAGGGCTCGGGCTTCTACCGCACGGACTCGCGCTCGTCCGGCTCGGACAGCGCGACCAGCGGCGCCGCCGCCAAGCCGGCGAAGTCCGACTCGTCCTCCGGCGGTGACTCCGGGTCGTCCGGCGGCTCGACCGCCGCGTCCTCGTCGTCGGGCTCGTCCTCGGCTTCGGGCTCGTCCTCGTCGGGCGCGGGTGGCTCCTCGGGCGGCGGGGGCAAGACCCCGGCCGCCAGCACCGCCAGCGCCTCCTGAGCCGCGCCGCCGTGGCGGCGGTCAGGGCGGCATGCAGCTGATGTTCATGCTGCGCTGCCGGTCAGTCCCAGTGCGGGGGGCGCTCGGCGAGCAGCCAGTCGTCGTTGCCGCCGGAGCGCTCGCCCCAGCCCCGGTCGGTGTCGTCGGCGGTCTGCTCGGGCAGCACCACGAAGTCGTCGCTGAGGTCGACCGTGCGGTCGTCGTCGCCGCGTACCGCCGCAGTGCCCGGATCATCGGTGATGCTCACGAGCGGCAAGACTAGCGCAGCCGCCACCCGGCCAACGGCATCGAACGTCGTCCGGGCCGCCGCGTCCGGCCCGCCGGCGGGCCGGGGCGTTGGTAGCGTCGGACGGCGTGACGACCCCCACCTCCGGCGGCTCCCCCGACGAGTACTGGCGCCGCCCCGCCGCCCCGCCCGAGCGGCCACCGGGCCCGCCGCCGGGGCCGCCGGCGGCGCCCCCGGTGCGGGGCAGCGGCTACCCGGGCCCGCCCGCCACCACCCCGCCCCCGGCCGGATGGCGTCCGCCGGTGCACCTACGACCGCCACCGCCCCGGCGACTGCCGCCACAGGACATGGCGGAGATCGACGCCGACGAGCAGCGGGCACAACGGCTCACGTACGGCGTGGGCACGGTGGCCGGGGTGGTGCTGGTCATCCTGGTCTGCGTGCTCTGCTCCCGGCTCGTGTTCTGAACCGGCGCGGTGTCAGAGGCTGCCGCCCCAGACGGCCTCGGCACCGGAGTGCCCGGTCAGGTAGACGTAGACGAGGCTGACGACGCCGAGCGCCACCACCACGACCGACAGCACCGGGGTCACCCAGGACGGCAGCTTCGGCACCCGCCGGTGCCCGCTCGTGACCGCGAGCAGCAGCAGCGACGCGACCGCCAGCGGCAGCACCCAGCGGAACAGGATGTCGCCGTAGCGCGAGTGCGCGAAGATCTGCTCCAGGATCGGGCCCTGCATCCCCCGGGCGACGAACGCGTCGGTCAGTTCCTCCCCCGACTCGACCGCCACGAAGGCCGACACCGGCGCCACCACGGCGAGGATCGCCACCGCCCAGTCCAGCCGCGACCGGAACCGGGGCAACGCCACGTACGCGGCGGAGAGCACCGCCAGCAGCGGCACGAACACGACGACCGCGTGCACGACCAGCACGTGGGCCGGCAGACCCAGGATCTCCTTGAACATCCACCCCTCCGGCGGTACGCGGTCGTGGGCTGCCAGCCTACGGTGCGCCGGTCCACCCACCCAGATCATCCCGATCGACAACACGCACCCGGAGCCGGCCCGGTTCACCACTGCCCGGGATCCGTACCGCCGCAGGTCCGGACGCACGCGCTGACCGTGAACTCCTGGCGGCACGTGGCCCGGGCTGTGGCCGGCGCCACGCTCCCGCGGAGGCTGGTTGTCGCCTCCCGAGCCACGTGCTGTCATTGGCCCATGCCCGGTGGCGAGGAACTGCTGCGGTCGAGAGGCCTGCGGGTCACCCGGCCGCGCCTCGCCGTGCTCGACGTGCTGGCCGCCGGCGGCCACCTCGAGGTCGACGAGATCACCCGCCGGGTCCGCGAGCGCCTCGACTCGGTCTCCACCCAGGCGGTCTACGACGTGCTGGGCGCCCTGTCCCGGGCGGGGCTGTCCCGCCGCATCGAGCCGGCCGGCAGCCCCGCCCGCTACGAGGCCCGCGCCGGGGACAACCACCACCACATCGTCTGTCGGGGCTGCGGCGAGATCTCCGACATCGACTGTGCGGTCGGCAGCGCGCCCTGCCTGGACCCGGACGTGACCCACGGCTTCGAGGTCGACGAGGCGGAAGTGACGTTCTGGGGTCTCTGCCCCACCTGCCAGGCCCGCCGCTCCGCCGACGTCTGACGACGGGCTGGCCCTCGCACGACCGACGCCGACGGGCCTCCGCCCGACCGACGGCCGGCTGGTCTGCGCGGGGCGTGGCACTCTTGGTCGGTGGACTCCGATGACCTCGGCCTCTTCGGTCCGGGTTCGGTCACGTGGAAGGTGCACGAGGAGCCGATCCTGATCGTCGCCGGCCTGCGTTCGCTCTATCTCCAGTCACTGCATCCCCGGGCCATGGCCGGGGTCGCCCAGAACAGCAACTACCGCTCCGACGCCTGGGGCCGCCTGGTGCGCACCGCCACCTACGTGGGCACCACCATCTACGGCACCAGGGCCGAGGCGGAGGCCGCCGGGCTGCGGGTGCGCCGCCGGCACGCCCGGCTGCGGGCCACCGACCTGTTCACCGGGGAGGAGTTCCGCGTCGACGACCCCGAGCTGCTGCGCTGGGTGCACGTCGCCGAGGTCGAGTCCTTCCTCGACACGGCCCGGCGGGCCGGGCTGCCGCTGACCGCCGACGAGATCGACGGCTACTACACCGAGCAGCGGCGCTCGGCCGCCCTCGTCGGCCTCGACCCGGATACGGTCCCGGGCACCGCCGCCGAGGTGGCCGACTACTACCGGCGCGTCCGCCCGCAGCTGCGGATGACCCGCGAGGCGGCCGAGACGGCGCTCTTCCTCACCGCGCCGCCGATCCCGTGGAAGCTGAGCCTGCCGGCCCGGATCGGGCTCAACCTCGGGCCGCCCCGCTGGGCGTACTTCGGCATCGCCGGCACCGCGCTCGCGCTGCTGCCGGCCTGGGCCCGGCGGATGTACGGCGGGCTGGGCCTGCCCACGACCGCGCTCTCCGCCGACCTGAGCGTCCGGGCGCTGCGGCTGACCCTCGCCACGTTGCCCCGCCGGTGGCGGGAGGGGCCGTTGCAGCAGGCCGCCAAGGAACGCGCCGCCCGCCTCACCGGCACGCCGGCCTGACCGGCACGGCTGCCGGGCAGGTCCCGTGTGGGGCGGTCAGGCCTGGCCGGGTGCCGGGTCGGTGACGCGCTCGACGGCCGCCCACGGCTCCTTGCCCGGTGCCTGCGCCCCCACCGGACAGGTGCGCCGGTAGTCGCACCAGCCGCAGCGCGGGCCCGGCGTGGTCGGGAAGGCCTCGTCGGGGTCCTCCCCGTCGGCGACCGCCCGCTCGGCGGCCATGATGTCGCGGGCCGTCTCCTCCGCCCGGGTGAGCTGCCGGGCCAGCGACTCCACGGTGTGCTCGTGCGCGGCGACCGTGCCCGTGGGCAGGTGGTGCAGCTCCACCCGGCGGCACGGCCGGCGGAACACCCGCTCGGCCGCGTACGCGTAGAGCGCCAGGGCCTGCGAGCCACGCGCGTCGTCGGCGTCCAGCCCGGTGCGGCCCGTCTTGTAGTCGACGATCACCAGCTCCGGACCGTCGGGCCCGGGGCGGGAGTCGATCCGGTCGGCCCGGCCGTTGAAGGCCAGCACGGCGGTCTTGACAGCCACCACCCGCTCCACGCCGAGCGGGTCGGCACCGGGCTCCAGGGTCTCGACATAGGACTCCAGCCAGCCCAGGGCCCGCCGGTAGGCCGCCCGCTCCTGCTCGTCGTCGCGGTAGCCCTCGCGTACCCAGGTGCCCTTGAGCAACGCGGCGAGGGCCTCCGGCCGACGCCGCTCCGGGCTCAGCGCATACCAGTTCTTCAGGGCGGTGTGCACGCTCGCGCCGAGGGAGTTGTGCGCCCACGGCGGGCCCTTCTGCGGGGCCGGCCGGTCGACGTAGGAGTAGCGGTAGCGCCGGGGGCAGTCGGCGTAGGCGCCGAGCTTGCTGGGGGTGCAGACGAAGAGCCGCTCCGGCATGCCCTCGAAGCCCAACTGCTCGGGCTGGTCGCCGCGTGGGCGGGGCGCCCGGCCGCCGCTGGTGGAGGACCGTCCGGCTGAAGAGGCTCGTCGCACACCGCGATCCTGCCATCCACCCCCGACAGAACCGGCCGCCGGTCAGGTCATGTTGGCGTACTGGGTCACGAACGCGGCCACCGCGTCCGCGATGAGCTGCACCGCGATCGCGGCCAGCAGCAGGCCGGCGATCCGGGTCAGCACCTCGATCCCGCCGGGACGCAGGATCTTGACGATCCCGCCGGAGAACCGCAGCACGATCCAGACGGTAAGCATCACGGCCACGATCGCGGCGGCGATGGCCGTGACGTCCGCCCCGCCGTCGGCCTGCTGGACGAAGAGCATGGTGGCCACGATGGCGCCGGGGCCGGCCAGCAGCGGCGTACCCAGCGGCACCAGGGCGATGTTCGAGGTGGCCTGCTGGCTCGGGTCGTCGGCCTTGCCGGTCAGCAGCTCCAACGCCACCAGCACCAGGAGCAGCCCGCCGGCGGCCTGCAACGCCGGCAGGTCCACGTGCAGGTAGTCGAGCAGCGTCTGCCCCGCCACCGCGAAGATCACGATCACGCCCAGCGCCAGGGCGACCGCCTGCCAGGCCGCCCGGTTCCGGTCGCGCGCCGTCAGCGGGCCGGTCAGCGCCAGGAAGATGGGCATCATGCCCGGCGGATCGACGATCACCAGCAGGGTCACGAAGACCTCGCCGAACAGCTTGGCATCCACGTGATCAACCTAGCCGCGTCGCCGGAGGCGGCAACTCGGATCAGCCGGAAGCGACCTCGGTCACCCCGCGCGCCTCGGCGACGATCCGCTCGTACGCCTCCGGATCGGTGGTGAACGCGCCGAGCCGGACGGTCTTGTGCGTGCCGTGGAAGTCCGACGAGCCGGTCACCAGCAGGCCGAACTCGTCGGCCAGGGCCCGGACGTGGGCCCGCTCGGCCGGGGAGTGGTCCTCGTGGTCGGCCTCCAGCCCCGCCAGGCCGGCGGCGGCCAGCTCGGCGATCATCTCGTCGGGCACGATCCGCCCCCGCCGGGTGGCCCGGGGATGGGCGAAGACCGGCACCCCGCCCGCCGCGCGCACGAGCCGGACGGCCCGGAAGACGTCGATGTCCTCCTTGGGTAGCCGGTAGCGCTCGCCCAGCCAGTCCGGCCCGAACGCCTCGGTGGTGGTGGCCACCAGGCCGGCCCGGATCAGTGCCTGTGCGATGTGCGGCCGACCCACGGTCCCGCCGGCCGCGCCGGTCAGGATCTCCGGCCAGCTCACGTCGATCCCGTCGGCGCGCAGCAGCGCCACGATCCGTTCGCCCCGCTCCTCCCGGGCGGCCCGCACCCGGGCCAGCTCCGCGACGAGTTCCGGGGCGTCCGGATCGAACAGGTACGCCAGCAGGTGCAGCGGCAGCGCGGGCTCCTCGCCGTACCACCGGCAGGAGAGTTCCGCACCGCGGACGAGGGTGAGCCCGGCCGGCAGCGCCTCCAGGGCCGGCGCCCACCCGGCCGTGGTGTCGTGGTCGGTGATCGCCACGACGTCCAGCCCCGACTCGGCCGCCGCCCGCACCAGCTCGGCCGGGCTGAGCGTGCCGTCGCTGGCGGTGGAGTGGGTGTGCAGGTCGATCCGCGGTGCCGTGCTCATCGGCCCGACGCTACCGGTCGACGCCCGACCCCGGCACGAGGGCGCGCTCAGGAAGGGTTGTCGCCGCCCACCGGCACCGGGTGCCTGCCGGCGGGCAGGCCGTCGACGGGCGTGGGCCGGGCTGCCTCGCCGTCGAGCACGCGGCCCACCTCCGCCCGCACCAGGGCGCCGGCCGCGTCGGAGTAGTGGGCCGTGCCCTGCGGCGTCCAGGCCACCGGCCCGGCCACGGGTGGGCCGGCCGGGCGGATCACCGGTACGGGGACGAGTTGATCCAGGTCGACCAGCACCGCGCCGGCCTGCGCGCCCGCCTTCCCGTTGGCCAGGAGCCACCGTCCGTCGGCGGAGACCCCGCCGGCGCCGTCGCCGGTCAGCGTCGGCCCGCAGCCCGTACGCACCGACGCGAGGTCACGGGCCGGGTCGAGCAGGGCGACACAGGGCCGGCGGGGAGTGCCGGCGGACACGAGCGCGACCGCCAGCCCGTCGGGGCGGATGCCGTAGACGTGCAGGGCCGCGTCGCCCGCCTGACGCGGGGGTCCCGCCGCGGGGCGCCACAGGGCGTGACCGGGCCGGCCCGGATCGAGGCGGACCAGGACCGTGTCCCCGGCGAACCCGACCGGCAGCGCGGCGGGCGGGGCCGGGGTGCGGGCCGCGGCGACGACCTGGGTGCCGACGACTCCCGCGACGACCAGATCCGTCCCCTCCCGCCAGGCGACCTGCCGCCCGTCGGGGCTGAGGACGATGTCCCGTGCCCCGGCCAGGAGCAGGTGTGCCGCGCCGTCCGGCAGCACGATCCACAACGAACGGCCGGCCGCCGTCGGCGCACCCACCACCGCCCAGCCGGCCCGGTCGGGAAGCCGCTGGGCGCGCTCGGCGGCCCGGCCCACGTCGGGCAGGACGATCCGCTGGCCGCTGGCGGTGAGCAGCACGTCGTCGAGGATGAGGTCCACCTCGCCCCGGCCCAGGTCGGTCTGCGGGCCGGCCGACGGCTGCGGGGTGACCTCCGGCATCGACGAGGCGTACGGGCCGCCGAGCACCACGGTGGGATGGTTGGGCCGCCCGGGCTGCTGCCCCAGCTGCGCCATCCCGGCGCTGACCGTCACGGTGGCCACTGCGGCGAGGGCGATCCCGGTCAGCGTCCGCCGGCGCCGGGAGCGGTCGGCCCGCCTGATCGCCAGTCCCGCCGGATCGGCGACGAGCGGGCGCGCGACGGCCACCCGGCGGGCGAACGCCTCCCGTACCGCCTGCTCCAGCTCGTCCTCGGTCACGGCGAATGGACGCGTCGGGCCGTCGGTACGGTTGTCACCACCGGCGGCGGGACGGCTCACCGGTGCTCCCCGGCACCGGCGGCCTGCCGGCCGAGTTGCTCGTCCCCGGCCGTACGCGACCCCGAGCCGGCGCCGACCCGTGCCCCCGAGGCCACGGGCACCGGGTCGCCCACCGCCTCGTCCGCAGGCTCGGCGGGCCGGAAGACGCCCCCGGCGTCCGGCGCGGCGGCCGCGGAAGGCCCGGCGGCGGGCCCCTCGCCGGGAACGGCGGCGCTTCTCGCCCTACCCGGCAGGGCGGCGGCAACGCCGTCCGGGCCGCCCGCTGCGGCCGGCGCGATCGGCGGAACGACCGGCGGGGCGTTCGTCGCCGCGACCACAGCCGCCGCGTCCTCCCCCACCACCATGGTCGGTGCCCCGTAGGGCGTCGTCGGGCGGATCGGTGCGCCGCCATGGGCCGGCCCGGTACGACCGCCGCCATGGGCCGGTGCCGGACGGCCGGTGCCGCCCTGGGCGGGACCCGGACGGCCAGCGCTGCCGTGGGCCGGAGCGGGCCGGCCGGTGCCGTCGTGGGCGGGGCCCGGACGACTGGTGCCGCCAGCGACTGGCGCGGGACGGCCGGTGCCGCCGTGGGCAGAGGTGGACCGGTCGGTGCCGTCGGCCCGGGCCGAGGTCGGGTCGGCCTCGGCCGGCAGGTCGAGGGCGGCCTCGGCGCCCATCCGGCGGCGCAGGGTGCCCAGGGCGCGGGAGGTCTGGCTCTTCACCGTGCCCGGCGAGATGCCGAGCAGGGCGGCGGTCTGTGCCTCGGACATGTCCTCGTAGAAGCGCAGCACGAGCACCGCCCGCTGCCGGCTGGGCAGCCCGCGCAGGTGGCGCCAGAGCAGGTCGCGGTCGAGCTGCTGCTCGATCTCGTCGACCCCGGCCCGCTCCGGCAGCACCTCGGTGGGGCGTTCACCGTGCCAGCGCCGCCGCCACCAACTGGTCGAAGTGTTGATCATTACCCGACGGGCGTACGGCTCGATCGCCTCGATCCCGCCGAGCCGCTTCCAGGCCAGGTACGTCTTGGTCAGCGCGGTCTGCAACAGGTCCTCGGCCGTGGCCCAGTCCCCGCTGAGCAGGTAGGCGGTGCGCAGCAGGGCACCGGAGCGGGCCGCGACGAAGTCGCGGAACTCCTCCTCCAGGGGGTCCCTGCTCACCACCGGCCACCTCCGCGCCCCGTTTCCCTGGCAGGTTGCCATGCCCGAGCCGGTCGGGTCGACGGCGATCGGTGCGCAGTTCCTCCGATGTTCGGACGAAAAGTTTCAGGCTCCGTCGTCGGCCTTGGCCTCGTCGGCCTCCTTGCCCAGCCGCGCCTCGACCGCCTGCGGCTCGTACATCTCCTCGACGACGCGCAGGTAGAGCTCGTTCGGGTTGGGCAGGTTCTTGATCTCGCGCAGTGCCTGCTCCTGGCCGGCGGACTCCAGCACGAACGTGCCGTAGTTGAGCGCCCGGCCGGTCGGGCTCTGCTCGTATTTCATGTCGGTGACCCGGACCAGCGGCATCATCGCGACCCGCCGGGTGATGATGCCGTTGACGACCATCACCCGCTTGTTGGTCAGGATGAAGCGGTCGTACCACCAGTCGGCGACCTTCCAGGCCACCCAACCCATCACGGCGAACCAGAGCAGCACCGCGATCGTGGTGAGCGCGCCCACGTCCTGCCCGGCGAGGAAGCCGGAGAGGTAGCCGAGCACGAAGGTGGCGGCGATGCCGACCAGCAGCGGGGTGGAGAGGTGGATCCAGTGCCGCTTCCACTCGCCCCGGTAGCGCTCGGTCGGGAAGAGGTAGCGCGCCACGAGCGAGCTGGGCTCGTCCTCCAACGGGAGCACCCGGCGCGGCGCCATGCCGGCGGCGTCGGCGCGCAGACCGGCCAGCTCGTCCTCGGAGATCTGCGGCGGCTGGTAGCCGGCCTCCGGGTCACGGACCCAGGCCCGACCGGACCGCCCCTCCCCGGCGTACGCCGGACCGTCGCCGTAACCGGCATCGTCGGAAAGGGAGGGACCGTCGGAGAGGCCCGGACCGGTGCCGTAGCCAGGCCCGTCGTCGGGGCCGAGCCGGGGGATCGGCTCCGTGTCTCGCTCCCGGCGCTCCCGATCAGGGTCGTCGGGATCGAAGGGTGGACCGGAGGGGTTTCCCATCGGCGGCTAGGCGACGAGGCTGGTGAAGAAGTCGCCGAACCCCTGGGCGATGTCCATGATCCCTCCGCCCAGCGACTTGAACACATCCGCCGCAGAATTTGGCCGGTAGGCGACGAAGAAGATCAAGAATGCGATTCCGGCCCAGGTGAGGACCTTCTTGACCATGGCGGGCCATCCTCTCGCGCGGCGCCGGGTCCCATTACCGCAGCGGCACCCAGAGTATCAGTGTGGTGTCGTACAGTGAATATCTGCGTCCGTTCTCCGACATTCCGGGGTTCCTGTCAAGCCCTGAGGCCCGTCAAGCCTTCCCGTGCAGATACGGAGACGGTGCGCCGTACACGAGCTCGGGCGGTGTCCACTCGGCAAGGTCGTGCAGCACGACATCTTCCGCGAGCAGGTGACCCGCACTCGCCGGCCAGGCTATCGCATGAAGCCACAATCCCCGAGCCTCGCCGGCGTACGCGCTTCGATCCGTCGGCGAGTTCACGAGCCACAGTGGAGTGGGATGACCGCCCACCTTGATCCTGGCCTGCCCGACGTGCTCCGGATGCCCCGGGCCGGGATCGGTCAACGCCTGCGCGAGTTCCGGGCCCGGGTCCGGGCCGGCCAGCCCCGCGAACCGGGTGCCCAGGCCGACGCCCGGCTCCTCCGCCACGAAGACCAGATCCGCGGGGCCCTCGCCGAGCGGCGCCGGCCCGGCGCAGGCCACCGCCGTGGCACGCACCCCGGTGCGATCGTCGCCGGCGTACGCCACCCCGGTCATCGTCCAGCCCGTCGGCAGCGGCCAGGGGCACCACAGTGGGGTCCTCGGCCGGGTCGGGGGCTCGGCGGCGCCGACGATCCGCTCCACCACACTGGCCACGATCTCGGCCCCGATGTTCTCGGGTACGCACAGCGGAGAGACCGGCCCGCAGTCCAGGCAGCGCGACTCCGTGTGCATCAGGTCCGGCGCCCGCACCGGTCCACCGCATTTCGGGCAACTCACCGCGACACTCACTATCCCACCGTCACCCCCGCGCGCCGCGCAGTCAAGCGGAGCGCCGGTTTCGGTGCCCCCGGACGCCAGCCCCCGGGGCGGCCGGCACGGTTCTCCAGCGAGCCGCCGGGAACCACGGCAGCCCGGCTCAGACCGGCAGGGGAACGGCGGTCAGGCCGATGGCGGTCAGGCCCGGCAGGGGTCGACGGCGGGACGGCTCAGGCCGGCGCGGGGCGACGGTCAGGCGCGGTCAGGGCCGACGGCGGGACGGCTCAGGCCGGCGCGGGACAGGCGGCCATGCCGGTGGCGGGCCGGCAGGTCAGGCCGGTGGCGGGCCGGCGTGCGTACGGATCCAGGCATGCATGGCGATGCCGCTGGCGACGCCGGCGTTGATCGACCGGGTGGAGCCGTACTGGGCGATGGAGAAGAGCTGGTCGCAGGCGGCCCGCGCCGGCGCGGAGAGGCCGGGGCCCTCCTGCCCGAACAGCAGGACGCAGCGCCGGGGCAGGGTGGTGGTCTCCAGCGGCCGGGAGCCGGGCAGGTTGTCGATGCCGACGACCGGCAGCTCCCGCCCGGCGGCCCAGGCGACGAACTCCTCGATGGTCTCGTGGTGCCGGACGTGCTGGTAGCGGTCGGTCACCATGGCGCCGCGCCGGTTCCACCGCCGGCGGCCGACGACGTGCACCTCGGCGGCGAGGAAGGCGTTGGCGTTGCGGACGACCGTGCCGATGTTGAAGTCGTGCTGCCAGTTCTCGATCGCCACGTGGAAGTCGTGCCGCCGCTGGTCCAGGTCGGCCACCACGGCCTCGCGCCGCCAGTAGCGGTACCGGTCGACGACGTTGCGCCGGTCGCCCTCGGCGAGCAGCTCGGGGTCGTAGCGCGGGTCGTCCGGCGGGTCCCCGGGCCACGGTCCCACACCGACGTCGAGCTGGTCTCCGGTCACGGTCACGCAGGGTACGGCCCGCAGGCCCCGCCCCGGGCCGCACCCCCGCCAGGGCCACATCGGCCGGGCCCGATACCCGGCGTCGACATACCCGGACGGCAGTAGGAGCCGGGCCCGAAGCCGGCCGCCCGGAGCCACGAAGCAGGCCGACCGGTGGGAGCGGGGTGGATCAACCCAGTTCCAACGCGGTGCCGAGCCGGTCGAGGAAGCGGCGGTCGGCCGGGGCCGGCGGCAGCCCCGGAGGGCCGGTCGTCGCCGCCCTGCACACCCGGGCCGCCACCGACTGCACCCACTGCCGGTACGCGGCCGAGTCGGCGGGATCGGCCCGCCGCCGCAGCACCCGGGTCGCGGCTCGGCAGGCGGCGAGCAGGTCCACGACGTCGGTGAGGCGCTCGGCCGACTCCGTCGACCCGTCGTGCCGGGCGTAGATGGTGACGACCACCGCGCGTACGAGATCGCTGTCGAAGGCCCGGCCGGCCGCGACCGCGTCCAGGCCGGCGAGCCCGGCGGCGACACCCCGGCGGGGCCGACCGGGGCCGGGCGCGGCGGCGGCCACGATCACGCGGCCGGGCAGGCTGGTCAGCAGGTCCCACTCGGCGGCGGAGTAGACGGCGGTGGTCAGCGGTGCGGCGCGGCGGCCGGCAGAGGACGGCTCTCCGGCGACGGAGTGGCTCATGGGGACCTCCGGCGCCAGCATATGCCCCGGATCGGGAAAAGGGCCCCTACCACCCGGAACCCGGACGAGAAGGGGCCCCGCCACGGTCGCCGTGGCCGGCACCGCCCTCGGTCAGCGGGGCTCGGGGAAGCTGGGCCGCTCCGGGTCGACGCCCTCGGGCACCGCCGTCGCCGCGTACTCCTTCTTGGGGACCATCACCCGGCGGCGGAAGACGCACACCATGGTGCCGTCCTGGTTGTAGCCCCGGGTCTCCACGGAGACCACGCCACGGTCGGGCTTGGAGGACGACTCGCGCTTGTCCAGCACCGTGGTCTCGCCGTAGATCGTGTCGCCGTGGAAGGTGGGCGCCACGTGCCGCAGTGACTCGACCTCGAGGTTCGCGATGGCCTTGCCGCTGACGTCGGGCACGGACATGCCGAGCAGCAGCGAGTAGATGTAGTTGCCGACCACCACGTTGCGCTTGAACTGACTCGCCGTCTCGGCGTAGTGCGCGTCCATGTGCAGCGGGTGGTGGTTCATGGTGAGCAGACAGAAGAGGTGGTCGTCGTACTCGGTGACCGTCTTGCCGGGCCAGTGCCGGTAGACCGCGCCGACCTCGAACTCCTCGTAGTAGCGGCCGAACTGCATCCTTGTCCCCTTCGACGGGCGGCGATGGAGTTCGGCACAGCATGCCTTATCCGGTGTTAAGGCGATGGGCGGGGCGCGTGGCGCGCGGAAATGTCACACCGCCACAACCGAGGGGAGACGCAATGAGCGGCGGGGCCCTCCCCGGCACCCGCCGCCCACGCTCTGATGCGGAAGATTCTGCCGCACGACAAGGCGAACCGAACAGAGACGGAGGTCACATTTACCTTTTCGTAACACTACTGTGCGTATTCGTGTCGCGAGAGCTAGGCGATCTCCGCACATCGGATAGCCGCTTGTCAACCGCCCGATTGCTCATTCCCGTCGGTCGTTCGTGTCGATCTTAATGGAAGCGCTCCCATTACATCCGGTCACACAAATGCGTCATGCACTTGCGTACCGCAACGGGGGCCGGCAACAACCCTCGTCGATGAGGGCGTGACCCTCGCCAGGCCCTGAGGGCACGTTTGGGCGGAGGTGGGCCGGGAATTCCCCGCGGTACGCCCCGGTTCCACCAGACGTAGCTATTCCGCGCCGATCGGAGACTTTCATGGCAACCGTAGAGCTGACCACGGCAAACTTCGACGAGGTGACCGGCAGCGACGGCATCGTGCTGGTCGACTTCTGGGCCGAATGGTGCGGCCCGTGCAAGCGGTTCGCCCCGGTCTACGAGCGCTCCTCCGAGAAGCACTCCGAGATCGTCTTCGGCAAGGTCGACACCGAGGCGCAGCAGGAGCTGGCCGCCAAGTTCGACATCCGCTCGATCCCGACCATCATGGCCATCCGCGACGGCGTCATCGTCTTCGCCCAGCCCGGCGCCCTCCCCGAGTCCGCGCTGGAGAACCTGATCGAGCAGGTCCAGGCCCTCGACATGGACGACGTCCGCACGAAGCTGGCCGGACACAGCCACTGAGCCGCAGCGCTCCACGACGGCCGGGCCCCGACGGGTCCGGCCGTCGTCGTCCGTACGCCGGGCAACGGAAGACCGGCCCCCCTGGCTCCCCGGCCAGCGCCTGGTGCCCGTCGGAGGGATCCGGGACGGGCGGTACATCCCGTATCGTCACGACCCGATGGAAACCTTGACCCCCCGCGGTCGCGTCGCCCGGCTCGCCGCCACCGCCCTCGGCCTCGTCGTCCTGCTGGCCGGCACCGCCTGGGGCACCGACGACCACTTCCCGTTCGGCCCGTTCCGGATGTACTCCACGTCCAACCCGCCGAACGCCCCCGCCCCGGACACCCGCGTCGAGGGCGTCGACAGCGGCGGAGCGGTCGTCGAGCTGGGCGAGAACGCCACCGGCATCCGCCGGGCCGAGATCGAGGGTCAGCAGAGCCGCTACGCCGCCGACCCCGCGCTGCTCGCCGAGGTCGCCGACGCGTACGCCGAACGCCACCCGGACGCGGCGGAGCTGGTCGAGGTCCGCATCGTCGTACGCTGGCACGGCATCCGCGACGGGCGCCCCACCGGCCGCTGGACCGACGAGACCGTGGTCGCCTGGCGGGCGGACCGGTGAGCCGCTGGTTGACCGAGGCGGTGCCCCGTGGCCGGGTGGCCGCCTTCCGCACGCTGATCTACCTCTTCGTCGCCGCCGACCTGGTCTTCTTCACCCCCTGGGTACGCACCCGCGTGGCGGTGCCCGGCGAGCTCTACCAGCCGCTGCTGGTCGGCCGGCTGCTGCCCCTGCCGACGCCGACCCAGACGCTGGTCACCGTCGTCTTCTGGGCCCTGCTGCTGCTCGCCCTGCTCGCCGCGACCGGCCGGGCGCCCCGCCTGCTCGGCTGGACGGTCTTCGCGCTCTACTTCGAGTGGATGATCGTCGCGATGAGCTACGGCAAGGTCGACCACGACCGGTTCGGCCTGCTCGTCGCGCTGGCCGTGCTGCCCACCGCCGGCCGGGCCCGGCACGGCGATCCCACCCGCACCGAGGCGGGCGGCTGGGCCCTACGGGTCACCCAGATCGCCGTCATCTGCACGTACTTCCTGGCCGCCTGGGCCAAGCTGCGCTTCGGCGGGCTGGACTGGCTCACCGGCTCGGTGCTGGCCCGGGCGATCCTGCGGCGCGGCACCGAGTTGGCCGACCTGATCGCCTCGGTGCCCTACCTGCTGATCGTCGCCCAGTTCGGCATCGTGGCGTTCGAGCTGCTGAGCCCGGTGGTCTTCCTGCTCAGGGAGCGCTGGCGGCTGGCCACGGTCGGCTTCTTCTACTCGTTCCACCTGATCACCATGGCGACCATCACGATCTCGTTCGCGCCGCACCTCGCCGCGATGACCGCCTTCCTGCCCCTGGAACGGGTCCGGCCGGTGGTCTGGGCGCGCCGGCTGCTCACCCGCCGGGGGCGCGACACCGCGCCGCCCGCCGGGGGCACGCCGGCACTCGCGGGTCAGGCGTCGGCGGCCGGGCGACCGGACGGCCCGTAGAGGCGCTCCCGCGCCTCCTGCGGCAGCGCGCAGGCGGCCGTTCCACCGGGGAGCCGGTGCCGGTTGCGGGCCACCCAGCGGTACGCGGGCCACGCGGCGGCGCGTACCGGGGCGAACCTGAGGCCGGCGCCCGCGACCCGCCAGAGCGGACCGCTGTCGCCGAGGAGCCGCGCGATCGCGTCCGGGCCGGCCGCGCGGGAACCGTCCGCGCCCACCCACTGCACCGCCTCCTCGCACTCGGCCTCGCTCAGGCCCAGCGCGTCGAGGTCGGCGAACTGCCACGGCACCACCCGGACGCCGGTCGGGATGCGCCGGTCGATGAACTCGGCGCACCGGGTGCAGAACGCGCAGTCCCCGTCGTAGACGAACGTCGACCTCTCCATGCGTCCATCCTCCACCCGCCGACTGCGCCCGGTGCGCCGAGGTGGGCGGGAACACGGTGGACGCTTGCGCTTCGCTCGTACGCATGTTCGAATGAGGGCCATGCGCTGGGACAACCTCGCCGCTCCCCCGGACGAGGGGGTCCCGGCCCGGGCAGCGCCGGCGACACCACCCCTGCCGCTGGCGCTGCCCGGTGCCGTCGCCCGCACCTTCGACACGCCGGGCTTCGCCGGCATGACGTTCTACGAGGTGCAGGCGAAGTCGATCCTCAACAAGGTGCCCGGCACGTCCCGCGTCCCGTTCGAGTGGACGATCAACCCCTACCGGGGCTGCTCGCACGCATGCGTCTACTGCCTCTCGGGCGAGACGCCGATCCTCATGACCGACGGACGCGCGAAGCCGATCAGCGAGCTGGAGATCGGTGACCGGATCTACGGCACGCAGCGTCGTGGTGCCTACCGTCGCTACGTCGCCACCACGGTCCTGGCCAAATGGTCGACCGTGAAGCCGGCCTACCGGGTCACCCTGGAGGACGGCACGACGCTGATCGCCAGCGGCGACCACCGGTTCCTCTCCGACCGCGGTTGGAAACACGTGACCGGCGCGATGAATGGCGCGGGGCAACGCCCCTACCTGACGACGAACAACCGCCTGATCGGCACCGGCCGCTTCGCCACGGGCCCGAAGGACTCGGCCGACTACCGGCGGGGCTACCTCTGCGGAATGATCCGAGGTGACGCGACCCTGGGCACCTACCGCTATTCCTACGGGGTGGTGCACCGGTTCCGCCTGGCGCTCGCTGACGAGGAGGCGCTGGGTCGTACGAAGCGCTTCCTCGACAGCGCCGGGGTGAAGACAGACAGCTTCGCGTACACCCCGGCAAGTGCGACGCGACGAGCCATCTCCGCGATCCGGACGTCCCGGCAACGCTCGATCGAGGCCATCACCGCCCTGGTGCGGTGGCCTGACGATCCCACCGACGACTGGCGGCTGGGCTTCCTCGCCGGGATCTTCGACGCAGAGGGCAGTTGCAGCCGGGGCGTTCTCCGGATCAGCAACAGCAGCAACGAGATCCTCGACCAGACGTCGGCGGCACTGAGCCACTTCGGCTTCACGAGCGTGGTCGAAGATCTAGGCCGCGCGAACCGCGTACGAAACATCCGGCTGACCGGCGGGCTACGCGAGCGGCTACGGTTCTTCCACCTGACCGACCCGGCCATCACCCGGAAGCGGTCGATCGACGGAGCGGCGCTGAAATGTCAGGCGGCTCTCCGGGTGGTCGGCATCGAGCCCCTCGGGCTGGAACTGCCCCTCTGGGACATCACGACCGGCACCGGCGACTTCATCGCCGATGGCGTCGTGAGCCACAACTGCTTCGCGCGGAACACGCACACCTATCTCGACCTCGACGCCGGGGCGGACTTCGACCGGAAGGTCATCGTCAAGGTCAACGCCGGTGAGCTGGTCCGGCGGGAGCTGGCCGCGCCGCGCTGGCGGGGCGCGCACGTCGCGATGGGCACCAACGTCGACTGCTACCAGCGGGCCGAGGGGCGCTACCAGCTCATGCCGCAGATCATCGCGGCGCTTCGTGACTTCGCGAACCCGTTCTCGATCCTCACCAAGGGCACGCTGATCCTGCGGGACCTGCCACTGCTGCGCCAGGCCGCCGAGGTCACCCGGGTCGGCGTCTCGTACTCGGTGGGCTTCGTCGACGAGCGGCTCTGGCGGGCGGTCGAGCCGGGCACCCCCAGCCCGAGGCGGCGGCTCGACGCCGTACGGGCGCTGGCCGACGCCGGCTTCGACGTCGGCGTGCTGATGGCGCCGATCCTGCCCGGGCTCAGCGACGACGACGCCTCGATCGACGCGACCGTGGCGGCGATCGCCGCGTCCGGGGCGACCAGCGTGACGCCGCTGGCACTGCACCTGCGTCCGGGCGCCCGGGAGTGGTACGCGCGCTGGCTCGGCCGCGACTTCCCGCACCTGGTTCCCCGCTACCGCGAGCTCTACCGCTCCGGCGCGTACGCCCCGCAGTCCTACCAGCGGGAACTGACAGCCCGGGTACGCATCGCGGCCCGCCGGCACGGGCTGCACCGGGGCGAGCGCGGCGACGACCGCCGCCGGACCGACCCGGCCCCCGCTCCGCCGCCCGCCGAGCAGCTCACCCTCATGTAGCCGGCAGCCGATCCGCCGCCGACCCATGTCGTGCGCCGGTCGCTTCCGGGCGGGGACTGAGCGGCGGGGTTAGAGTCGGCGGGTGCGCTCCGCTCAGCAGATCCTCGCCGACTCCGCCGTGATCGCCGTCGTGGGCGCGTCCCGCGACCCGCGCAAGGCCGCGCACAGCGTGCCGTTGCAGATGCAGCGGTACGGCTGGCGGATCATCCCGGTCAACCCGACCGCCGACGAGCTCTTCGGGGAGCGGGTCTACCGCTCCCTGGCCGACATCCCGCACCCGGTCGACCTGGTCGACGTGTTCCGGCCGGCGCAGGACGCGGTCGACGTGGTGCGCGATGCGGTGGCGATCGGCGCTCCCGCCGTCTGGTTGCAGCTCGGCATCGTCTCGGCCGAGGCGCGACGGATCGCCACGGAGGCCGGCATCGACTACGTCGAGGACCGCTGCCTGATCGTCGAGCGCGCCGCCGCCAGCCTGACCCGGCTGGGCTGAGCGGGCGCACGGCGAGCGTGGTGTGCCGCACGGCCGGGCCGGGCGGGCGCACGGCGAGCGGCGTGGTGTGCCGCGCTACCGGGCCGGACGGGCGCACGTAGGGCGGCATGCTTGCTTGCTCAGCGCTGTCGAGCTGATGTCGTAGACGATTCAGGCGCCGCGCCAGCGCGTGACGGCGCGGACGAGCCACGCCCCCACCAACGCGTGATGTCGTAGACGACTCAGTTCGACAGGGGCCGACCGGCGGGGGCGGCGGCACCGGCGGCCGACCGACGGCGGGCCGGCGGGAGGGCCGGCGGCACCGGCGGCCGACCGATGGCGGGCCGGCGGCACCGGCGGCGGGACGGCGCGCCGCCGGGAGGACACCCGCCGCCGCGGAGACACCCCGCCGACGCGACGGAGCCCTGAGACGTCAGTGCTTGTACTGCTTGAGCAGGCCCCGGGAGATGATCGTCTTCTGGATCTCCGAGGTGCCCTCGCCGATGAGCAGGAACGGCGCCTCGCGCATCAGCCGCTCGATCTCGTACTCCTTCGAGTAGCCGTAGCCGCCGTGGATGCGGAACGCCTCCTGGACGACCTCGGCGCAGTACTCCGAGGCGAGCAGCTTGGCCATGCCGGCCTCGACGTCGTTGCGCTGGCCGGCGTCCTTGAGCCGGGCGGCATTGACCATGAGCGCGTGGGCGGCCTCGATCTTGGTGCCCATCTCGGCGAGCTTGAAGGCGACGGCCTGGTGCTTCGCGAGCGGCTGGCCGAAGGTGTGGCGCTGCTGGGCGTACGCGACGGCCAGTTCGAAGGCCCGGATCGAGATGCCGCAGGCGCGGGCGGCCACGTTGACCCGGCCCACCTCGATGCCGTCCATCATCTGGTAGAAGCCACGGCCGACCTTCTCGGCGCCGCCGAGGACGGCGGAGTCGGGGACGGTCACCCCGTCGAGCACCATCTCGGTGGTCTCGACGCCCTTGTAGCCCATCTTGTCGATCTTGCCGGGGATGGTCAGGCCGGGCGCGGTCTCGCCGAAGCCGGGCTCCTTCTCCAGCAGGAAGGTACTCATGTTGCCGTAGACGGAGTCGGCCCCGGTGTCGGTCTTGACCAGGGTCGCCACCACGGACGAGTACGCCCCGTTGGTCAGCCACATCTTCTGGCCGTTGAGCACGTAGTTGTCGCCGTCGCGGACCGCCTTGGACTTGATGGCCGAGACGTCGGAGCCGCACTCGGGCTCGGACATGGAAAAGGCGCCGCGCACCTCGCCGGTCGCCATCTTCGGCAGCAGCCGGGCCTTCTGCTCGGCGGAACCGTGCTGGGAGATCAGGTACGCCACGATGAAGTGGGTGTTGACGATGCCGGAGATCGACATCCAGCCCCGGGAGAGCTCCTCGACCACCAGCGCGTAGGTCAGCAGGGACTCGCCGAGCCCGCCGTACTCCTCGTCGATGGTGAGGCCGAACAGGCCCATCTCGCGCATCCCGTCGAGAATGTCGCTCGGGTACTCGTCGGCGTGCTCCAGCCGCTGCGCGTGCGGGATGATCTCCTTGTCGGCGAACTCCCGGACGGTCTCCAGGATCGACTGCTGCACATCGGTCAGGCCGGGCGTCTGGGCGAGTCGGGCCATCTCAGCCTCCGGGGGTCGGCGCCTTACTCATGGGTAACTGAACGCATGGTCAGTATTGGCCGCACAGCGGTCGAGGCCAAGGTGACCAGTCCACACAACCGCTGTGAAAAGGTTCACCGCTGCGGGTAGCGTCCGGCAAGAGGGACGCGATCCGCCACCGGCAGGAGGAGACCGTGAGCCAGCCACCGTCGTCGGGGCCGCCCGATCCGGACCGGCCACCGTCGCCCTGGGAGCCCCCACCGGGGCACGACCCGTCGAGCTACGAACCGCCCGCGGAGCCGCCGCCCGCCCCGCAACCGCCGTCGTACGGCGAGCCGGGCTACGGCCAACCCAGCTACGAACAGCCGTCGTACGGCCAGCCGAGCTACGGGCAGCCTGGCCAGGAGCAGCCGGCGTACGGGCAGCCCAGCTACGAGCAGCCCGGCGAGCCGCCGCACGGGCAGCAGTGGGGGCACCAGCCCCCGTACACCCCGCAGGTGCCCTACGGGCAGTACGGCCCGCCGTCCGGTCCCCGGCCCGGCGGAACCAACGTGCTGGCGATCCTCTCGCTGGTCTTCGCGTTCGTCTTCGCCCCGGCCGGCATCGTCCTCGGGCACCTGGCCAAGCGGCAGGTCCGCACCTCGGGCGAGGAGGGCGACCAGCTCGCCACGTGGGGCCTCATCCTCAGCTACATCTTCACCGGCCTCGGCGTGCTCGCCTGCTGCGGCTGGATCGCGCTGATCGCCCTCGCCGGCAACAGCGGCCAGAACTACTGAGGCCGCGGGAAGCATCGAGGCCGCGCGGTCAGCGGAACTGGGCCTCCCGGACGCTGTTGCCGCCGTCCACCACCAGCATCTGCCCCGTGATGTACGAGGCGGCCGGCGAGCAGAGGAAGGCGATCGCCGCAGCCACCTCGTCCGGCGTGCCGGGGCGGCCGACCGGGGTGCCGAGGCCCTGCCGGATCTCCGCCACGGTGGAGGCCGCGGTGTGGATGGTGCCCGGCGCGACCGCGTTGACGGTCACCCCGTCGGCGATCATCTCCATGGCCAGCGCCCGGGTCAGCCCGACCACGCCCGCCTTGGCCGCCGCGTAGGCCGCCTCGGTGGGCAGGGCGTTGACCGGCCCGGCGGTGGCCGCCAGGTTCACGATCCGGCCCCAGCCCCGCTCCGCCATGCCGCCGATGAAGGCCCGGCTGCACAGGAACGCGGTGGTGAGGTTGCGGTCGATCTCGCCGCGCCACTCGTCGTAGCTGAGCTGGGCGACCGGGCGCAGCACCTCGGGGCTGGCCCGGCTGGCCAGACCGGCGTTGTTGACCAGCACCTCCACGTCCCCGAGCTGCTCGGTGACCGCGTCGGCGAGCGCGCCCACCTCCGACTCGTCGGTGAGGTCGGCGACGAAACCGGTCATGCCCAGCTCGCCGGCCCGTTCGTGGATGCGCCGGGTGGTGGAGACGATGGCGACCCGGGCGCCGAGATCGGCCAGCCGGCGGGCCGTCGCGTACCCGATGCCGTCCGGGCTGCCCGCCCCCGTGACCAGGGCGACCTTCCCGTCGAGCCGCATGGTCACCGGGTCCGGCAGCGGCGCGGGCTCGTCGGTGCCGGCCGTGCCCGGTACGGCGGCGGCGCGGGTGCGCCGGGCCAGGCCGGGGCGGCTCGCGTCCCGTCTCGGTCGGCTGCCGGAGCGGTCCGCGGCTCGCGCGTCAATCACCATGCCAGGATCCTGCCCGCTTCCCGGGGCGCGGGCAACGCGGCACACCCGGCGGCGTGGGCCCTGCGTCTGGGCAGGGCTGACTACCCTGACGGGCGCACCCCGACGCTACGGAGCAGACGAATGACATATCCCCCGCCCTCCGGCGGCTGGAACGACCCGGCGTGGTCGGGCCAGCAGTCGAGCCCGCCCGCCGACCCCGCCCCTCCGGTGAGCGGCCAGCCCATCCCCTCGCAGCCCACCGGCACCGACCCGTACGCGCCGGCCGACCCGTACGTCGCGGACCCGTACGCGGGAGACCCGTACGCCGGGATGAAGCAGACCTCCGGGCAGCCCGCGCCCGCCGGCTACCCGCCGGCCTACCCGAACTACGGCTACGCCCCGCCGCGGAAGACCAACGGCCTCGCCATCGCCGCCCTGGTGCTCTCCCTGATCGGCATCACGTCCTGCCTCACCGCGCCGGTCGGCGCGATCCTCGGCCACGTCGCGCAGAAGCAGATCCGGGAGACCGGCGAGGACGGCGAGGGCATGGCGAAGGCGGCCATCATCATCGGCTGGATCTTCACCGGTCTGCTCGTGCTCGGGATCCTCTTCTACGTGGTGATGATCGTCTTCGCGATCAGCATGGCCGGCGTCAGCACCGGCGGCACCAACTACTGAAACCGACGGTGCCGCCTCGGCGTGGACCGGGGCGGCACGGATCGTCGGACCGGAGGGACTACTCCGCCGGCGGGGTGAAGGACGACGTACGGGTCATGCCCGCGGCCCGGCCCTTCGCCGCGACCACGAGAGCCATCTTCCGGGACGCCTCGTCGATCATCTCGTCGCCGAGCATCACCGCGCCGAGCCTGCCGCCCGCCTCCGACGTGTAGTGCTCGTACGCGTCGAGGATCAGCTCGGCGTGGTCGTAGTCGGCCTGGGCCGGCGAGTAGACCTCGTTCGCGGCGTCGATCTGGCCCGGGTGCAGCACCCACTTGCCGTCGAAGCCGAGCGCCGCGGACCGCTTGGCCACCTCGCGGAACGCGTCGACGTCGCGGATCTGCAGGAACGGCCCGTCGATGGCCTGCTTGTCGTGCATCCGGGCCGCCATCAGGATGCGCATGAGGATGTAGTGGTAGGGGTCGCCCGGGTAGTCCGGGATGAGCGCGCCGACCACCAGCGACTTCATGTTGATCGAGGCCATGAAGTCGGCCGGGCCGAAGATGATGGTCTCGACCCGGGGCGACGCGGCCGCGATGGCGTCGATGTTGACCAGGCCGGCGGCGTTCTCGATCTGCGCCTCGATGCCGATCCGGCCGACCTCCAGGCCGAGCGTCTTCTCCAGCTGGGTCAGGGTCATGTCGAGCCACTGCACCTGGGCCGCGTTCTGCACCTTCGGCAGCATGATGCAGTCGAGGTTGGCGCCGGCGCCCTCCACGACGTCGATGACGTCCCGGTAGGTCCAGGGCGTGGTCAGGTCGTTGACCCGGACGACGCGGGTCTTGCCCGACCAGTCGCCCTCGTTCAGCGCCGCGACGATGTTCTTGCGGGCGTCGGGCTTGGCCAGCGGGGCGACCGCGTCCTCCAGGTCGAGGAAGACCTGGTCGGCCGGGAGCCCCTGGGCCTTGCCGAGCATCTTGACGCTGGAGCCGGGTACCGCGAGGCAGGACCGGCGGGGGCGACCGACTGCGGTCATGGCTGTGCTCCTTCCAGCGTGCGGCGGGCACGCCGATGTCACCTGACGGAGATACCAGGGCTTAACGATCCCAAAGGTCTTTGTGACGCCACGGTAACCTCGTGCCGTGACCGGGGTGAATGGACCTGTGGAAGATCTCACTGGGCGACGACTCGTGGTGGTGACGGGGGCCAGTTCCGGCATCGGCCTGGCGGCCGCCGTCGACCTGGCGCGCCGCGGTGACCAGGTGGTACTGGTCGGCCGGGACCCGGCGCGGCTCCAGGCCGCGGCCGAGCAGGTGCGGGAGGCCTCCGGCGAGAGACCGGAGCTGTTCCGGGCCGACTTCGCGGTGCTCGACGACGTGCGCCGGCTGGCCGGGAAGCTGCGGGAGGCGTACGACCGGATCGACGTGCTCGCCAACAACGCCGGGGCGATCGTGCTCCAGCCGCTCACCACGGTCGACGGCTTCGAGCTGTCGATCCAGGCCAACCACCTGGCCCCGTTCCTGCTCAGCAACCTGCTGCGGGACCGGATCGGCCGGATGGTGGTCACCGCGTCCGGCGCGCACCGTAGCGGCGTGCTCGACGCGGCCGACCTGAACGCCCCGCTGCGCCGCTACCGGCCGATGCAGGCGTACGGCACCAGCAAGCAGGCGAACATCCTCTTCACCGCCGAGGCGGCCCGGCGCTGGCCGGAGATCCCGGCGTACTCCTTCCACCCGGGGGTGGTGCGCAGTCGGTTCGGCAACGACAGCAGCCTGGTCGCCCTGGGCATGCGGATCCTGCCGCTGCGCAGCCCGGAGAAGGGCGCCGAGACGCTGGTCTGGCTCGCCAACCAGGAGCCGGCGCGGCTGGTCACGGGCGGCTACTACGCCGACCGGCGGCTGCGCCGGCCGCTGCCCCGGGCGGCCGACCCGCAGCTCGCCGCGCGGCTCTGGACGGCCAGCGCCGAGGCGGTCGGCGTCGCCGAATAGCCGTGTCGCCGGCCGCCGGGGCGCTGCCATACTCCGCCCCATGACGACGGAGAACGCCACCGGCGGGCACGGCGACACGGGTGGACACGGCGACACGGGTGGACACGGGGAGTCGGGCGGTACCGGCGGGCGCGGGAAGGCGGGCGGCACCGGCGGGCGTGGGGATGCGGGCGGCGGCACGCTGCGGGTGCTCGGCGAGGACAAGGAACTCGAGGAGCGGCTCGACGCCGAGCTGACCGCCTTCAACAACCGGGCGACCGGCGCGCGGGACGAGGCCGGCCTCTGTGTCCGGGTCGACGACGGCGGCGAGCTGGTGGCGGGCCTGACCGGGTGGACCTGGGGCGGCTGCGCCGGGATCAACATGATGTGGGTGCGCGAGGACCGCCGCGCCGAGGGGTGGGGAGGTCGGCTGCTGCGGGCCGCCGAGGCCGAGGCCCGCCGGCGCGGCTGCACGGAGATCTCGGTCTCCTCGTTCTCGTTCCAGGCACCGTCGTTCTACCGCCGGCACGGCTACCTCGACACGGGTCGCCGGGAGGGCATCCCCGGCGGCCACGTCGACCACCACTTCTTCAAGTCGCTGGTCACCGACCCGGCCACCGCCGTGCGCCTGGTGGCGCTGGTGGAGCTGGCCGCCGACGCGGTGGAGGCCGGCCAGCGGTACGAGGACGCGGTGCTGGGCCTGCTCGGGCGCCACGGTGGCCGGCTGGAACGCCGACAGCGCACGGCTGACGGGCGTACGGAGGTGCACCTGATCCGGTTCGACAGCCACGCCGGCTACGCCGGTTTCCTGGCCGATCCCGAGCGGGCGGCGCTGCGCGGTGAGTTGGGCGGGGCCGCCCCGACCGCCCGGGTGCTGGAGGTCCACGAGGTCTGAACCGGCGCGGGGGCGGGCCGGTCCTCACCGGGAGTGTGTTCACTGTGGACGGTCTGATACGGTGCATCGCAGTGATCAACGCCGATTAGTGAGGGGAGCTCCCGCATGACCGAGCAGATCGAGGCCTTCGAGCCGGTGGCGTCCGACGACTACGACCAGGAGCTGACGTGCCTGGAGCCTCCGGTCGAGGCCTGACCGGTCGAAGCCTGAGTCGTCATGCGTGTCCGTGTGTCGCGGCTGGTCGTCTTCCTCTGGCGTGACGGCCAACTGGTCTGCGACGACCCGCTGAGGCACCGGCAGTTCGCATTGACAGTTGAGGCGGAGAGGCTGCTGCGCGACTACGCCGACTGGGCCGAGCCCGACGGCCGGCTCGCGCAGCAGCTCCTCGACGCCCACGTGCTCATCGCCGAGGGCTCGCCGGAGCACGCCCAGGAGGAACGCCTCGGCGCGTGGCGCGACCTGGGGCCGGCAGCCACCTACTACCACCTGGCCAGCCGTACGCTCGGCAGCGACGTCTTCCGCTCGGCGGCGGAGGACGCGGCGGTGCTGCGCGCCAAGACCGGCCAGCCGGATCCGGTCAAGGAGCACGACGGGCCACGCATCGCCCTGCCCGCCGCCGACCCGCCCACCGTCGACTTCACCACGGTCCTCGCGGCCCGGCGCTCGACGCGCTGGTTCGCCCCGGACCGCCCGGTGCCGCTGTCGGCGTTCGCCGCCCTGCTGCGCTGGACGGCCGGCGTCCGTCGCGAGGTGGACATCTCCGGGGTCGGGACGGCGCTGCTCAAGACCGTCCCCTCCGGCGGGGCCCGCCACCCGGTCGAGGTCTACCCGGTCGTCCGCGACGTGGCAGGGCTGGAACCGGGGATCTACCACTACGCGGTGCGCCGCCACGAGCTGGTACGGCTCGCGCCCGCACCCGGCGAGGAGCGGCTGCGCGAGTGGTGCGGCGGGCAGCCGCACGCCGCACAGGCCGGCTTCCTGCTGACGTACGCGGCGGTGCTCGACCGGACCGTGTGGAAATATCCGGCCGCCCGCGCGTACCGTGCGCTCCTGCTCGACGTCGGTCACCTGAGCCAGACCGTGTACCTCACCGCGACGGCGCTGGGGCTCGGGACGTTCTTCACCGCCGCGACCCGCGACGCGCCCGTCGAGGACGCCCTCGGGCTGTCCTGGCCGGACGAGGTCTTCCTCGGCGTGTCCGGCGTCGGCGTGCCGCACCCCGCCGAGCGGGAACGCCAGGCGGCGATGCTCGCCGGCGGCGACGCGGCGTTCTCCTTCCCGCCGGACGCCTGGCACGGGCGCGGCGAATGACGCCGCGGGTGAGCGTCGACCTGGCCAGGCTGGACGCCAACATCGCGCGGTACGGCCAGCGGGTGGCCGAGGCCGGCGTCGCCCTGCGCGCGCACGTCAAGGGGCACCGGAGTCCCGAGATCGCCGCCCGGCAGGTCGCCGCCGGCGCCGTGGGCGTCGCGGTCCACTCGGCGGCCGAGGCCGAGGCCTACGTGGCGGTGGGCGTGACGGACGTGGCGGTGGCGTGGCCGTGGCGTGACGCGTGGCGGTGGACCAGGTTCGCCCAGCTCGCACGGCACTGCGCGGTGACGGTGCACGTGGACCACCCCGACGCGGTGACCGGGCTCGGCGCGGCGGCCGAGGCCCACGGCGTCGAACTCGGCGTACGGGTCGAGGTCGACACCGGCCTGCACCGCGTCGGCGTCGAGCCGGACGCCGCCGTGGAGCTGGCCGCCACGGTCGTGCGGACCGGCGGGCTGCGAATGGCGGGCGTCACCGGGTACGTGGGGATCACCGACCCCGCCGCCGCGCGCGACCGGGTCGAGCTGGGCCGCAGCCAGGCGCGCCTGCTGGTGGCGGTCGCGGAGCGGATCCGCGCGGCCGGATCGCCCTGCCCGGCCGTGAGCGTGGGGGGCACCCCGACCCTCACCGGCGCGCTGGACGTCGCTGGCGTGACCGAGGTCTGCGCCGGGGCGTACGCGCTGCTCGACGGCGGGTTCGCCCGGCTGGGCGAGTGCGACCCCGGGGCGGTCGCGATATCCGTCGCCACGACCGTCACCGGCACCGACGGGCAGGTGCTGCGCACCGACGCCGACGAACTGCTGGCGGGCGCCGACCAGACCTGGATGAGCGGCGTCGTGCTGACCGCGCCCGACGGCGGGCCGGTCGCCGTGGAGTCGGTGTCGGTGGGCGACGAGCTGCGGGTGCTGCCCGGGCACGTGTGCCCCGTGGTGGCCCGCCGGCCGCTGCTGCACGTGCTCGACTCCGGCGAGCCGGTGGCGCGGTGGCAGGCACTCGTCCGCCCGGACCGGGCGTGACCCACGCCGTCGCGTCCGTGGACCGCCCGGCGGATCCGCTGCGCGAGCGCCGGTTCCTCCTGTTCGCCACAGCCAGGACCATCTCCGTCTTCGGCAACGCGATGGGCCCGCTCGCGCTGACCTTCGCCGTGCTCGATCTTCCGGACGGGTCGCCCCCGGCGCTGTCGCTCGTGCTCGCCGCCATCTCGGTGCCCCGGATCGCGCTGATGCTGCTCGGCGGCGTCATCGGCGACCGGCTGCCGCGTCACCGCGTACTCGTGGCGGCGGAGCTGATGTGCGGCACGGCGTACGGCGCGATGACCGTCCTCGTCCTGACCGGACGGGCCAGCGTCGCCGCCCTCGCCGTCTGCGCGGCCGTCGCCGGCACCGCCTCCGCGCTGCTGCTGCCCTCGCTGAACGGGTTGACCGCCGAACTCGTCGCCCCGCAGGCACGGCAGCGCGGCAACGCCCTGCTGCGGCTCGGTACGAACACCGCCACGGTCGCGGGCTTCACCACGGGCGGCGCGCTGATCACCTGGCTGGGGCCGGGCTGGGCGCTGGCCCTCGACGCCACGACGTTCGCCGTCGCCGCCGCGCTCCTCGCCCGGCTGCGCCTCGCCGGGACCGCCCGTACGGGCAGGCGGAACCTGCCGGCCGAGCTGCGCGACGGCTGGCGTGAGTTCGTGCGGCGCAGATGGCTGTGGCAGATCGTGCTCGCCGCCGCGGTGATCAACGCCGCCGTCGGGGTCACCTTCGGGCTCGCGGGGCCCCTGCACGCCAGGGCGCACCTGGGTGGCGCGGGCGCCTGGTCCGGCGTCCTGGCCGGGTACGCGGTCGGCATGTTCGCCGGCGTGCTGGTGGCGATGCGGATCAGGACGACCCGCCCCCTACGTACGGCCGTACTCGCCGTGTCGCTGCTGGGGCTGCCGGCGTTGCTGCTCGGGTCCGGTGCCGCCCTGCCGTTCGTGATCGTCGCCGCCGTGCTGGCCGGGGTGGCCTTCGACGTCTTCGGGGTGCTGTGGGAGACGACCGTCCAGTCGGAGGTGCCGACGGAGGCGATGTCCCGCGTGAGCGCGTACGAGTGGCTGGGGGCGGTGGGGCTGGGCCCGCCGGTCATGATCGCCGCCGGTCTCGTCGTACCCGCGATCGGCGTACGGACGGCCCTGCTCGGCCTGGCCACGGTCATCTTCGTCGCCGCGCTCGTCCCGTTGGCGAGTTCCACCGTCCGGCACTACGAAAGGCAACCCGATGGCCGAGTACGTTGACGCCTTCGTCACGGCGTATGACCGCTTCTGGGCGCCCTACCCGGAGCGGATGGGTGAGGCGTGGCTGCGGCTGCACGCGCACGTCGCACCCGGATCCGAGCGCAGCCTGCTCGATGTGGGCTGCGGCACCGGCATCGTGGCCGCCCGATTCGCCGCCGCCGGCTACCGGGTCGTCGGCGTCGACATCTCCGAGGCGATGATCGACCGCGCCCGGGAGCGGCTGGCCGGCACCGACGCGGTGCTCATCGCCGCGGACGCCGCGGACTTCGAGGTGCCGCGCCCCTGCGCGTTCGCGGTCTCCACGTACGACGTCCTCAACCACGTCGGCGACATCGACCGGGTGCGGGCCTACCTGCGCTGCGTGCACCGGGCGGTCGCGCCGGGCGGCTGGTTCGGCTTCGACATGTCGACGACGAGGGGACTCCTCGCCGACGTCCCCCCGGTCGCCCGGCAGGACGGCACCGTCTCGGTCGAGGTGGCCCGGGGCCCGCTCGACGGCGACCGCCGCCCGCTGCACGTCACCGGACAGCTGCGCACCGAGGACGGCCGGACGGCCCCCTTCACCACGACGATCACCAACACCGCCCACCCCGTCGCCGACGTGCTCTCCGCCCTGGCCGAGGCCGGCTGGGCGACGAGCCACGTGGCCGCCATCGACGACCTGCTCACCCCGGTCCCGGACCCGGAGGCGCTGCCCCGGGTCGCGGTGGTCGCCCGCCGCGACTGACGGACAGCGGGCCGAGCAGCCCGACGGCGGCGGGCCGGGCCGCCGTCCAGGCGGGCAGCGGGTGCGGCGACGTCCCCGGCTACGCCGCGCCCGCCGGGCCCGCCTTCGCCGCAGCCGAACGGTGTCGGAGTCGCACCAGCGCCACCACGCAGGCGACCAGCAGCGCCACGCTGGCCAGGCCGAGGGCGACCAGCCAGGGCGGCGGCGGACCGAAGTCGGGATCACCTGACGTCCGTACCGCGCCGTCGACCGCGAGGTCGGCGGCGACCGAGAGTTCGGTGACGCCTTCCGGGGTGTGCAGCAGCACCTCCGGCACGGCGGCGCCCCGGCGCAGCAGCACCAACTGGACGGCTGCCGTGCCCGGCTCGTGGTAGGGCCCCCAGGCGCTGTCGTGCTCGTCCGGCCGGTCGACCGCGTCCGGGCCGGGCACGCCCACCAGCGCGACCGCCTCGTCCGCCGACCGCCAGCCGAGCACCTGCACGAAGGTGGCGGAACGCACCTCCGGGAAGGCGGCCCCGGTTGACGGCCCCGCCGGGACGGTCAGCTGCCAGCTACGCCGGTAGGTCGGCACCGGGCCCGGACAGGGCCCGCAGGTTGTCCGCGAGACCACCGCCACCGCTCCTCCGTCGGGCAGCCACCCGCCCGGTCCCGCCAGCCGCCCACCGCCCAGCGGCAGCTTCCGGTAGGGCTCGGCGGTGCCGTCGGCGCCCGCGTCGGCGACCCGGGTCAGCCACACCTCGTCGCGGACCTGGATGGCGAGGGTGCCCCCGTCCGGGGTGACCGCGGCCCGCCCCGGCGGCACCCAGGCCGTCCCGACCGGGACCCGGAGCACGTCGGCCCGGCGCTCCCGGTCGTACAGGCCGACGTACGGGGTGGCGTAGGTGTTCGGCGCGGTGAAGGTGTCGTCGGCCGCGTAGGCGAGCCGCTTCCCGTCGGGCGCGAAGGCCAACGGGTGGCCCCGCGCGCCGGAGCGGCGGTGTTCGCCGGTGGCCAGATCGAACAGCAGCCCGCCGGCCCAGACGTACCGGCCGTCCGGGGAGAGCAGCGCGTCGAACCCGGGGATGACGGGGCCGACGTCCAGCCGACGGTAGCGGTCGGTCCCGGCGGCCACCACGGTCATCCGGGCCTCGTTCCAGTCGCTGCGCACCGCCGGCCCGCTGAACAGCGCCGCCGCCGGGCCGGGCGGCGAGGCGTCCACGGGCGCGGTGAGCAGTCGCGGCGTGACCAGGCGGGACGGCAGGCCGGGGGCCTCGACGCGGGAGGTCGCGGGAGCCGGCAGGGTGACCGGGCGCAGCGCGTACCCGACGCCGAGGAGCAGCACCAGGACGGCGAGCGAGCCGGCCACGGCGGCCCGCCGACGCCGGTGCCGGCGCCGCGCGGTGTCGAAGAGATCCTCCGGTACGACGGCGGCCGGCACGCCGTCCGCCAGGCCCCGCAGCGCCGCGGCGAGTCGATCGGTCACCGGTGCACCTCCTGCGGGTCCCGGCCGACCATCTCGGCCAGCTCGGGGGCCAGGACGCGCAGCCGGCCGAGGGCGTGCCGCGTCTGGCTCTTGACCGTGCCGACCCGGCAGCCGAGCAGCTCGGCGGTGTCGGCCTCGGTGCGGTCCTCGTAGTAGCGCAGCACCAGTACGGCCCGCTGCCGGACGGTCAGCCGGGCCAACGCCGCCCGCAGCGCCAGCCGCAGGTCGACGTCGTCGACCGGGCCGGCCCGGTCGGGCAGGCTCGCGCCCAGCCGCTCGGGCGGCCGGGTCCGCCGCCACCGCCACCAGCTCGCCGCCTGCGTGTAGAGCACCCGACGCAGGTACGCCCCGGGATCGTCGAGCCGCTCCCAGCGCACGGCCACCCGGGCCAACGCCACCTGGACGAGGTCCTCGGCGTGGTGCCGGTCGCCGGTCAGCAGGTATGCGAACCGGGTCAGCCCTGCCGTCTCGGCGCGGACGAACTCGGCGAAGCCGGACCGGGCGCGGTCCTCACTCGTCAACGGATCGACCTCCTCACCCGGGCAGACGCCGGCGGGGGCCGTCGCGGAGGGAACCTACTCGCCCGGGTGCACCGGGAGGCTGGTGACCACCACCCCCGGCAGCCGGCGCAGCGCCGTACGCAGCCGATGCTCGGTGCGGCTGTGCAGCAGTCGGTGCCAGCGGCTGCGCACCACCACCTCCGGCACGACGACGGTCAGCACCAGGTCGGCCCGGGAGGCGTGCAGCGCCTCCAGGTAGTGCGCGAGCGGCCCGATCACCGCCCGGTACGGGGACACGATCGTCTCCAACCGCAGGTGGTCACCCCACGCCCGCCACTGCTCCCGGAACCGGTCCGCCTCCGGCTCCTCCGGGGCGATGTGCACGGCCAGCGTCGGCTGCCCGAGCGAGGCCGCGTACGCCAGGGCCCGCAGCGAGGCCCGGTTCAGCCGGGCGACCGGCACCACCACGAGGTGGCGTACCTGCTCGGGCAGTTCCTCATCCTCGGCGGGCCCGACGGCCGGCGGCGGCGCCGGCACGACCGGCGGCCCGGGGGCCGGGCCCGGCGGCGGCGGATGCAGCGCCAGGGACCGGTGCAGCGTCCGGTAGTGCCGGTGGATGGCCCAGAAGAGCAGGACCAGCAGCGGTATGGCGACCACGACCACCCACGCGCCCTCGCTGAACTTGGTCACGGCCGCGGTGAGCAGCACCAGGCCGGAGACCGCGCCGCCCACCGCGTTGACCGCGGCCCGGCGACGCCAACCGCGATCGCGCCGGCGTCGCCAGTGCACCACCATCCCCGCCTGAGACAGGGTGAACGCGAGGAACACCCCGACCGCGTAGAGCGGGATCAGCGCCTCGGTGTGGCCACGGAACGCCACGAAGATCGCCGCCGCCGCGGCGGTCAGCGCGACCAGTCCGTTGCTGAAGGCGAGCCGGTCACCCATGTGCAGGAACCGGCGCGGCGCGTGACCGTTGCCGGCCATGAAGAAGAGCAGCCGGGGGAAGCCGTTGAAGGCGGTGTTCGCCGCCAGCAGCAGGATCACCGCCGTGGCGGCCTGGATCAGCCCGTACCAGGGGCCGCTGGGGAAGGTGAACCGGGCGAGCTGGGAGAGCACCGACTGCCCGGCGGTGGGCACCACCCCGGACAGGTGGATCAACCCGACGAGCCCGGCGAAGAACAGCACCAGCATCCCGACCATCCAGGTCAGCGTGGTGCGCGCGTTGCGCCACTCGGGTGCCCGGAACGCGGGCACCGCGTTCGAGACCGCCTCAATGCCGGTCATCGAGACCGCGCCCGAGGAGAACGCGCGGAGCACCAGCAGCAGCCCCAGCCCCTCGACGGCCGGCACCGGCGGCGGGGCGACCGGGACGAAACCCCGCCCGGCCGCGCGGAACCAACCGACCGCGAGCAGCGCCAGCAGCGCGACCACGAAGGCGTACGTGGGCAGCACGAAGAGGTTGCCGGCGGTGCGTACGCCACGGAGGTTGCCGGCCAGCAGCACGCCGATCACGGCCAGTCCCAGGGGCACCGTCCAGCCGGCCAGCTCCGGGATCGCCGAGGTAACCGCCCGGACCCCGGCGGAGACCGACACCGCCACGGTCAGCACGTAGTCCGTCATCAGCCCCGCCGCCGCGGCCAGGCCGGCTCCCGCGCCCAGGTTGTCACCCGCCACGATGTACGACCCGGCCCCGTGCGGGTACGCGGCCACCGTCTGCCGGTACGAGAGGCCGACCGCGACCATGAGCAACGCCAGCCCGGCGGCCAGCGGCAGGGACAGTCCGAGCGCCCCGCTGCCGGCGAGCAGCAGCACGGCGAGCATCGCCTCCGGCCCGTACGCCACCGAGCTGAGCAGGTCGGAGGAGAGCACCGGCAGGGCGACCAGTTTGCGCATCCGCTCGTAGAGCACGGCGGCGCTGCTCAGCGGCGGCCCGAACAGCGCCCGCCGCAGCCGGGTGGCCGCCCGGCCGAGACGGGTGCCGGGCAGGTGGGCAGGCTCGGTGGCGACCAGCTCGTCCGGCTCCTCCACCCGGAACATCGCGATCGGGGCGAATCGGCCGAACCGGGTCGGCGTGGGCGGGCCGCGATGACGGCGCAGCGTCGGGTCCACCGGCAGTGTGTCCGCGCCGGGTGGGCGCGCCCGGCGGGCGGCCCGCCACCGGTCGCCGATCCGGCGCAGCGCGCCCAGCTCGTCAGGGTCCAGCGGCGGGAACTCGGCCGACGGGGTGACCGCCGTGCTGTGCCCGCTCTCGCCGCCGTCCCGCTCCGCCATCCGCCTTCCCGCCGCCGCGTCTCCTCCCTCGCACTCTCACGGACGCCGCCGGTTCCGGCAGCCGGATCGGCCGTTCCCGCGCCAAAGAGTGGCCGCCGACCGGCTGAGCGCTCGTCCGGCGGGCCAGCCGGGCAGCGGACCAGCCGGGCAGCGGACCAGCCGGGCAGCGGGCCGGCGAGGTTCACAGGGGCAGCCGGGCGTCCGGCGGGGTCTGCCGGGCGGCGGGTCAGTCGGGGGGCGGGCCGGCGTCGGCGGGGACGGCGGTGGTGACCGGGCGGACGCGGCGGGCCGCGCGGGCGCCGCCGAGCACCACCACGGCGACGCCGGCCAGCAGCAGCCCCAGCCCGACCAGGGCGGTCACCCGGGGCAGCTGTCCCAGCCAGGCCCAGCCGATCAGGGCCGCGCCCGGGGCCTCCAGCAGGGCCAGCACGCTGACCGTGGTCGCCGAGACCTTCTTCAGGGCGTAGTTGAACATCGAGTGCCCGAGCAGTTGGGCCCCGGCCACCAGGGCCAGCACCACGAGCCAGGTGCCGGTGTCGAAGCCGGTCAGCGGCACCCGGCCGACCAGGCAGACCACGAGCAGGATCAGCGCGCAGACCCCGTAGCAGACGGTGGTGTAGGTGGTCGTGCTGATCGTCGTACGGGCCCGCTCGCCGAGCGCGGTGTAGACCGCCGCGAACAGGCCGCCGGCCACCGCGAGCAGGTCGCCGGCGACGGCCCGGCCGGAGACGGCGAAGTCCGCCCCGGTCGCCACGCCCGCCCCCGCGACCGCCACCGTGATGCCGACCCAGACGACGCCCGGCAGCCGGCGGCCCTGGGCGCGGGCGATCAGCCCCTGCCAGACCGGTTGGGTGGCGCAGAGCGCGGTGGCCGCGGCGACCGAGGTGAGTTTGGTGCTCGGCATCCAGGTGGCGAAGTGTGCGGCCAGCGCGACCCCCGACAGCACGCAGTAGACGCCCTCGCGCCGGCCGGCGCCGACCGTCAGCGACCGGAACTCGGCGCGTCGCCGGGCCGCCGAGAACGGCCCGAGCACGGCGACCGAGAGCAGGTTGCGCCAGAACGCGACGGCCAGCGCCGGCGCCGCCGCGACGGCCACCAGCGGCGCGGACGACGAGACGGCGACGACGGCCAGGACGACCGCCCCGGTGGTCGCCGGATCGAACGGTGGACGGTGCGCTGCGGGGGACACGGGGAGCAATCCTCACACGCCACGGGTCACCACGGACCGTCAGCACTCCGTTACGATCATGCCTGTCCGCGCCGGCGATTCCCTACCGCCCGGAGGCGCTCCTCCATGCCCACCTACCAGGCGGTCCTGTTCGACTTCTTCGGCACGCTGACCTGCTCCGTCCAGCGGGGCGCGGCCCACCGGTCGACCGCCGAACTGCTCGGCTGCGCGCCGCGCACGCTCGTCGACGTACTCGACCGCACGTTCTACGAGCGGGCCTGCGGACGATTCGGCAACGCCGAGGCCACCCTGCGCTGGGTCTGCGAGCAGGCCGGCCTGCACCCCTCCGACGACGCCGTCCGCTCGGCGGTCGCCTCCCGCCACCGGGCCATCCGTGCCGACACCCGGCTGCGGGACGAGGCGGTGCCCACGCTCGCCGCGCTGCGCGGTCTCGGCCTGCGTACGGGAGTGATCAGCGACTGCACGCACGAGCTGCCGGCGTTCCTGCCGCAGTTGCCGATCGCCCCGCTGCTCGACGTGCACGTCTTCTCCGTACAGGTGGGGCGCTGCAAGCCCGACCCGGCGCTCTACCAGGCGGCGTGCCGGCGGCTCGACCTGGCGCCGGCGGACTGCCTCTACGTCGGCGACGGCGGCAGCCAGGAGCTGACCGGGGCGGAGCGGGCCGGGATGACGGCCGTACGGCTGGCCGCGCCGGACCTGGCCGGCCACATGGTGTTCAACGCCGACGAGACCTGGATCGGGCCGGTGCTGCGCTCGCTCGACGAAGTGGTCGACCTCGTCGGGCGGGTGCCGGGGCGGGCGGGTGAACCCGTTGCCGCGGTCGCACCCGTACCGGCCGGCTGCGTCTCCTGAGCCCGTGGCCACCGGCGCCGACGACCGGCGCGGCAGGGTCACGCCGGACAGCGGCGGGCCACGCCGGACAGCGGCAGGTCACGTCGGACAGCGGCGGGCCGCATCCGCCGTCAGCGGGTGGGCTGCTCAGCGGCGGCGGACCCGGTGCAGGCGGAACGGCTTGCGGATCGCCCGGACCGCCGGCGTCTCGCGGGGCACCTCGGCCAGCGAGTCCGCGGGCAGCCCGGTGCCGGAGACCGGCTCGCCGGCCGGGGCCAGCCGGTTCACCGCGCAGCCGTCGGCCGCCCAGCGCTCCACCAGCTCCGCCGTGGGCCCGGGCGCGTTCAGCCGCTTCGCCGCCACGAGCGGCGCGACGGTCTCCCAGTGCTCGGTGCCGGGCGTCAGGCGGCTCACCCGCGCCGGCCAGGTGACGATCCGCCCGCCGTGGTCGCCGCGCAGGGTGACCTGCGCCTCGGTCGCGTCGGCCAGACCGGGGGCGGACTGCTCCCCGGGACCGCTGACCACGAAGAGCGCCCCCTCCAGGGGCAGGCACCACAGCGCGAGCGCCGGCCCGCCGGGCACGCTCACCCAGGCCACGGCGGCCTTCTTCATCGCCTCGTCGACCAGCGGCGTGCTGGTCCGCTCCGCGTCGGTCATCCCGGCATCCTCCCGCATCCGCCCCCGTCCCGTCAGCGCCACCCGGGCTCCGGCCGCGCGCCGAGCCCGGACGCGATCGGGGCGTACGCCACGGGCACGACGCCGGACGATCCGGTCGGCGGTACGCATCGCGCGGCTCAGCCGACGAACGGCGGGACCATGATCTCGCCCCGGGCCACCGGCATGACGTGGCCGGCCACGGTGGCGCCCACGGCCTGGCCGTCCTCGGCGGTCACCGTGCAGGCCAGCACCGACGGGCGGTTGATCTCGATGCCCTGGTGGACGGTGTACTCCGCGCGCCCGTCGGCGGGCAGCAGCCCGCTGGCGACCAGCCACACCCCGAGGCCCAGCGCGGCCGAACCGGTGGCCGGATCCTCCGGCACGCCCAACCCGGGAACGAAGACCCGGGCGTGCGCGGTTTGCGAGGCGGCGTCCCAGGAGAAGACGCTGACATGCTCAACTCCGTACCGTTGCGCCGCCGCCGCGTTGACCCGTGCGCGAGCCACCGCGTCCGGGCGGACCGGGAGGTACGGGAACTCCAGCCCGCAGCCGGCCACCCGGGGCGCCGGGCCGACGTGGTCGTCCGCGTCCAGGCCGGCCATCTCCAGCAGCGGTTCCGGGTCCAGCTCGGGGCCGAGGGTGGGTGTGCCGCCGGTGAGCGTGGCCCCCGTCGCGGTCACCTCGATCGGCAGCACGCCCGCGCCGCACTCCTGGGTGACCTGCCCCGCACCGAACATGCCACGGCGGCTGGCGGTCACCGCCGCGCCGACGCTGGGATGCCCGGCGAAGGGCAGCTCCTCGGCCGGGGTGAAGATGCGGGCCCGGTAGGTGACGCCGACCTGGGTGGACGGAAGCACGAACACCGTCTCGGAGAGGTTGAACTCACACGCGAGCGCCTGCATCTGCTCGGTGGCCAGTGCTTCGGCACCGAACACGACTGCCAGCGGGTTACCGGCGAACGGGCGGTCGGTGAAGACGTCCACGATCTCGTAGGCCAAGGTCGACATGTTGATAAACACTAGGCGCTTAGGCTGGTGCCCGTGAGCACGCCGACCCGGATCTACATCGCCCGGCTCGCCGGGGTCGCCGTCTTCGACCCCAACGGCGACCAGGTGGGCCGGATCCGCGACGCGGTGGCCCGGCTGCGGCCGACGCAGCGCCCGCCGGAGGTGGTCGGACTGGTCGCCGAGATGCCGATGCGGCGGCGCATCTTCCTCTCCATCAACCGGATCACCTCCATCGACGCCGAAGCCGTCGTGCTCGGCAGCGGCACCCTCAACCTGCGGCGCTTCGAGAAGCGACCGAACGAGCTGCTCGTACTCCAGGAGCTGCTGGACCGCCGGGTGCGGCTCGACCCCGGCGGGCAGGCGGGTTCCGTGGTCGACGTGGCGATGGAGCGCAGCCGGGGCGGGGAGTGGTCGCTGGCCCGGGTGGCCGTACGCGAGCAGACCGGCCGGCTGACCCGCCGGGGCCACCTGCACGAGGTCGAGTGGGAGCGGGTGGGCGGGCTCAGCGGTGCCGGCGACAGCCGGGGCACGGCCAACCTGCTCTCGGTGCTGGAGGACATGCGCCCCGCCGACCTCGCCAACGCCCTCCAGGACCTCCCCGACGCCCGACGCAACGAGGTCGCCGCCGCGCTGGACGACGAGCGCCTGGCCGACGTGCTCAGCGAGTTGCCGGAGCGCGACCAGGTGGAGATCCTCGCCGCGCTGGACCGGCAGCGGGCCGCCGACGTGCTGGAGGAGATGGACCCGGACGACGCCGCCGACCTGCTCAGCGAGCTGCCGCCGCCCGAGCAGGACGTGCTGCTCGACCTCATGCAGCCGGACGAGGCCGACCCGGTGCGTCAGCTGCTCAAGTACACGCCGGGGACGGCGGGCAGCGTGATGACCTCCGAGCCGGTCATCCTGCCGCCGGACGCCACCGTCGCCGAGGCCCTGGCCCGGATCCGGGAACCGCAGCTCTCCCCCGCGATCGCCGCGCAGGTCTTCGTGTCCCGGGCGCCGATGACCACGCCGACCGGCCGCTACCTCGGCATGGTGCACTTCCAGCGGCTGCTCCGCGAGCCGCCGGCCGACCTGCTCGGCGGCATCGTGGTCAACGACATCGACCCGCTGCGGCCGACCACCCCGCTGCCGGAGATCACCCGCCGGATGGCCACGTACGACCTGGTCGCCATGCCGGTGATCGACCGCAACAACCGGCTGGTCGGCGCGGTGACGGTCGACGACGTGCTGGACCACCTCCTGCCGCGGGACTGGCGGGACCGGGACGCCGCCGGCCGGTCGTCCGCTGCCGAGACGACGCTGGACGACGCCGATGAGTGAGCAGCGACGGGCGCCGCGCCTCGACCAGCCGCGCGAGCCCCGGGGCGTCAAGCTGCCCCGGTTCGACCCGGAGGCCTTCGGCCGATGGTCCGAGGGGATCGCCCGGGGGATGGGCACCGCGAACTTCATCGTCTACATGACGATCGTGATCGCGCTCTGGTTCGGCTGGAACACGCTGGCCCCGGCGGACCTGCGCTTCGACCCGTACACCTTCACGTTCCTGACCCTGGTGCTCTCCCTCCAGGCCAGCTACGCGGCCCCGCTGATCCTGCTCGCGCAGAACCGGCAGGCCGACCGGGACCGGGTCTCCCTGGAGGAGGACCGCCGGCGGGCGACCATGCAGAAGGCCGACACGGAGTACCTGACCCGGGAGATCGCCGCGCTGCGCAACGCGATGGGCGAGGTGGCGACGCGGGACTTCCTCCGTTCGGAGCTGGCCCGGCTGGCCGAGGAACTGGACGAGGCGGGCCGGCGCCGGCAGCGGCTGGAGCGCCGGCAGCAGGAGCGGGTCCCGCAGTACGGCGACGGGCTGGACGAACCCCGCGACGACCTGGACGGGGACCTGGCGGAGGGCGGCCGGGCGGAGGGCCGGGAGCCGAGGGGCCGGGAGTCCGAGCGCTGACGGGACGGCACGAACCGCCGACCCGGCAGCACCGCCGGAGGGGGCCCAGCCGTCACCATCGATTCGCTCACACCGGTCCCCGCTGACGACGGTCGGGCCGGGCCGCCGACGTAGCATTGCGGGCATGTCAGCACCCGTCAGCACCGTCTCCGACGCGATCCAGGCCGCGCTGGCCACCGTCAACGACCCGGAGATCCGCCGGCCCATCACCGAGCTGGGCATGGTCCGCTCCGCCGAGATCGGCGACGACGGCGTCGTACGGGTCGAGCTGCTGCTCACCGTCGCCGGCTGCCCGCTGAAGGACAAGCTGCGCTCGGACATCACCGCCGCGGTCGGCGCGGTGCCCGGCGTGACCGGCGTCACGATCGAGTTCGGCGTGATGAGCCCCGAGCAGCGCCAGGAACTCCAGTCGAAGCTGCGCGGTGGCGGCGGCCAGGAGCCGGTCATCCCGTTCGCCCAGCCGGGCTCGCGCACCCGCGTGTACGCGGTCGCCAGCGGCAAGGGCGGCGTCGGCAAGTCCAGCGTGACGGTCAACCTGGCCGCCGCGCTGGCCGCCCGCGGGCTCTCCGTCGGCGTGGTCGACGCGGACATCTACGGCCACTCGGTGCCCCGGATGCTCGGCGCGGACGGCCGCCCGACCCGCGTCGAAGACATGATCATGCCGCCGCAGTCGCACGGCGTGAAGGTCATCTCGATCGGCATGTTCACCGCCGGCAACGCCGCCGTGGTGTGGCGCGGCCCGATGCTGCACCGCGCGTTGCAGCAGTTCCTCGCCGACGTCTACTGGGGCGAGCTGGACGTGCTCCTGCTCGACCTGCCCCCGGGCACCGGCGACGTGGCCATCTCCCTGGCCCAGCTGCTGCCCAACTCCGAGATCCTGATCGTGACGACCCCGCAGGCCGCCGCCGCCGAGGTGGCGGAACGGGCCGGCGCGATCGCGCTGCAGACCCACCAGCGGGTGGTCGGCGTCATCGAGAACATGTCCTGGCTGGAGCTGCCCGACGGCTCCCGGATGGAGGTCTTCGGCGCGGGCGGCGGTCAGACGGTCGCCGAGTCGCTGACGAAGACCATCGGCGCGCAGGTGCCACTGCTCGGGCAGGTCCCCCTCGACACCCGCGTACGCGAGGCCGGCGACGTGGGCACCCCGATCGTGCTGGCCGAGCCGGATTCGCCGGCCGCCAAGGCGCTGGGCCAGGTCGCCGACCGGCTCGCCCTGCGGCGGGAGTCGCTGCTCGGCAAGCCGCTGGGCCTCAAGCCGGCCGGCCGCTGACCGTACGCCGGCCGACCGGCCGGCACTGTCGCCACCCGCACGGGGGCGGCGTTCCCCCGCGGAGCGCCGCCCCGTCGCCGTCTCCGGCAACGGGTCAGCCAGCGCGTAGCGGCGTACGCCGCCGTCGGAGGCGCAGGCGTCGACCGCGTCGGCGACGATCCCGGTCAGCGGCGTGCACGGCGGGCGGGGTCAGGTCGCGTCGTCGTAGCTCACGCGGGGGGCGGGGGCCGGGGCGGAACCGGTGGCGGTGGCCGGGCGAGCGTTCCCCGCGCGCAGGTCGGCGGCGGAGGCCACGTCCTTCAGCTCGTTGTGCACCCCGGTGACGTCCGCCCGCAGGTTGTCGTAGACGCCCTGGAGGGGCTTCCGGATCGCCTGCTCGTCCTCCTCGCTGAGCAGGTGCTTGCGGATGAACGCCTTCGGGTGCAGATCCTCCAGCTGGATGTCGGTGCCCAGCTCACGGCTCAGGTCGGTGGTGGCGTTGCTGGCCATCGCGCGCAGGTTGCGCACCATGCGCAGGCCGTCGCTGATCACCGTGGGCAGCCGGTCACCGAAGATCAGCAGCGCCAGGAGCAGCAGCGCACCGATCTCCCACCAGTTCAGGTTCTCGAACACTGCGCGGGCCTCCTTCGGCTTCAGCAGCAAGACTACGCATGCGGGGCACCGCCCGGGAGGGGGTGAGCGGGCCTACTTGGCGTCAGCGGCCAGGGTCACCGAGGCGTTCTGCCGGTTGGCGCCCCGGCGGTACTCCACGGTCACCACGGCGCCGGGCGCGTACTTGCGGACCAGGGCGATGAGGTCGGTCGGTTCGGTCATCGGCCGGCCGTCGAGCTTCAGGATCACGTCACCGGCCTTCAGCCCCGCGCCGGCCGCCGGCCCGGACGGCTCCACGGCCGCCAGGCGTACGCCGGCTCCCCCGGTGCCCGCGCCGGCCCCGCCGACCTGGGCCCCGATCACCGTGCGCCGGGCCTTGCCCGTGCCGATGATGTCCTGGGTGATCCGCTTGGCCTGGTTGATGGGAATGGCGAAGGCGAGGCCGATGTTTCCGGCCTCCTGCCCGTCCGAGACCAGGGACTTGATGGTCGAGTTGACGCCGATCACCCGGCCCGCGCCGTCGACCAACGGGCCGCCCGAGTTGCCGTGGTTGACCGCCGCGTCGGTCTGGATCGCGGCGTAGTAGCGCGTGGGGCCGCCGGGCTCGCCGGCCCGCATCGTCCGGTCCAGGGCGCTGACGATGCCGGCCGTGACGGTGTTGGCCAGCGACAGCGGCGAGCCCATCGCCAGCACCGGGTCACCCACGGCCAGCGCGTCGGAGTCACCGAACTCGACCGGGCGCAGGCCCGAGCGGGAGACCTTGATCACGGCGATGTCGGACTCCGGGTCCTTGCCGACGACGGTCGCCGGGGCCGAGCTGCCGTCGTTGAAGACCACCGACGCCTTGCCGCCGGTCGCCCCCGCCACCACGTGGTCGTTGGTGATCACGTGCCCGTCGGCGCTGGCGATGAAGCCCGAACCCTCGCTCGTGCCGCCGAGGCCCGCCACCCGGACGGTCACCACGCTGGGCAGCACCCGCTCGGCGACTCCGGCCAGCGACTCGGGCCTGCGCTGGGCCAGGCCGGGCGCCTGCGGATCCGCGCCGAGCACCGTGCCGGCCACGGCGCCGCCGCGTACCGCGAAGGCGTAGCCGAGGGCGCCGCCCAGGCTGCCGGCGAGCAGCGCGGTGATCAACGGGATGAGCAGCAACTGCCGCAGCGTCGGCCGGCCCGGGGCGTCGGGATCGCTGACCGGCTCCGGCTCGGTGCCGGGGCCCGGCGCGGCCGGCAGCACCACGGCCGCCGGCGCGGACGGGTCGCGCCACGGGTCGGCCAGCGCGTCGGACCACCAGGGCGAAGTCGGGCCACCCCCGGCGCCCTGAGGCGTCGGCGGCGGGCCCACCGGCGGATGTCCGGGCAGCGGCGGTCGTGCCGGTGCCGGAGTTCCCCCGGGCTGGCGCCAGTCCCAGCCGTCGGTCACGTCGGTGCCCTCCCAGTCCATCCCCGGGTCCCGCGCTCCACGGCCCCGGCGACAGGGTCGCCCGGTCCCGCTCGCCGGAACACCGCTTCCAGGATTACACGGATGCCCCGGATCGAGTCACCGGTTGCCGACCGTGATCGTCGGGTGGCGGACGCGCGGCTGCGCCCGCGCGACGTCGCCTCTAGGCTCACAGTGCCCACCCGCCCCCGCACCACGCATGCCGCCCGGAGGTGTCCCATCGCCACGGTCGCCGGTTCCGGCACTTCGACTGCCCAGACCCTGCACTTCGCCGAGTCGTACGTGACCGAGGATCTCGTCCTGCGCACCGCCCGCAGCCTGGCCCACGAGGTGGGCCTCGAGGCGGTGACCCCCGGCGCCGGCGCGGCGCTGCGGCTGCTCGCCGCCGCCGGCAGCGCCCGGGCGGTGGTGGAGATCGGCACCGGCACGGGAGTCAGCGGGGTCTGGCTGCTGCGCGGGATGCGCGCCGACGGCGTACTCACCACCATCGACGTCGAGGTCGAGCACCAGCGGATCGCCCGACGGATCTTCACCGAGGCGGGCTTCGCCGCCGGCCGTACCCGGATCATCACCGGCCGGGCGCTGGACGTGCTGCCCCGGCTCGCCGACGGCGCGTACGACCTGGTCTTCGTGGACGCCGAGGCGACCGGGTTCGCCGCCTGCGTCGACGCCGCACTGCGACTGCTGCGCCCCGGTGGCGTGGTCGCGCTCAACGGCACGCTGGCCGGCGGCCGGATCGGCGACCCGGCCGCCCGGGACGTCGAGACGGTGACCGTCCGCGAGGCGATCAAGGCCATCCGGGAGTCCGAGCACTGGATCCCGGCGCTGCTGCCGGTCGGCCACGGGCTGCTCGCCGCCGTCAAGTGCTGACCCGCCGCTGACCGGGGGCCCGCCGGGGGCGGGCGCCGCCGGGCGGTCAATCCAGCGAGCCCAGCCAGCGCAGCAGCGAGCGTACGCCCCAGCCGGTCGCGCCCCGGGTCAGCTCGGCGTCGTCGCCGTCGGCCCACGACGGCGCGGACATGTCCACGTGCAGCCACCGGTCGCGCAGTCCGCCCGTGAACTCCCGCAGGTAGAGGGCGGCCATCACGGACCCGGCGCCCCGGTCCGGCGAGCTGTGCAGGTCCGCCAGGTCGCTGCCGAGGTGCTCGGCGTAGTCGGCGGGCAGCGGCATCCGCCAGGCGGCCTCGCCGGCGGCGGCGATCGCGGCCAGCACGTCCGCGGCGAGCGCGTCGTTGTCGCTGTAGAGGGCGCCGGTGCGCTTGCCCAGCGCGACCGCGTTCGCCCCGGTGAGCGTGGCGAGGTCGACCAGCAGGTCGGGCTGGAGCTCGGCGACGGCGTACGCGAGGGCGTCGGCCAGGACGAGCCGCCCCTCGGCGTCGGAGTTGGTGGTCTCGCTGGTGGTGCCCCCGTAGTGGCGGATGATGTCGCCGGGGCGGAACGCCGAGCCGCTGAGCATGTTCTCCGCGAGCGGCGCGAGCGTGGTGACCCGGACCGGCAGGCGCAGGGCCGCCGCGCCGAGGGTCGCCGCGACCACGGCCGCCGCCCCGGCCATGTCCTTGCGCATCAGCTTCATCGACGCCACGGGCTTGATGGAGATGCCGCCGGTGTCGAACGTGATCCCCTTGCCGACCAGCACCACGTGGGTACGCGCGTCGGCCGGCCGCCAGTCCAGCTCGACCAGGCGCGGGCCGTTGTCCGAGCCGCCCCCGACGGCGAGGATCCCGCCGAAGCCCTCGGCCGCCAGCTCGTCCGGGCCGCGTACCCGCAGGTGCAGGTCCGGCACGTCGGCGGCGAGGGCGGCCACCTGGTCGGCGAACCACTGCGGGTTCTTGACGGAAGAGGGGGTGTTGGTGAGATCCCGGGCGAACCGGGTCATCCGGGCCGTCGTCCGGGCCTCCTCCAGGACCGCGGCGTGCGCGTCCGGATCGGCCACCACGACGTCGACCTCCGCGAGGGCGGGGGCGGTGCCGGCGTCGGTCAGCCGGAACCGGTACGAGGCCAGCAGCAGCCCCTCGACCAGCCCGCGTACGGCCGCCTCGGTGGCGTCGGCCGGCATCGCCAACGTGACATGCGTCTCATCCTTGGCGGCCCGGGCCAGGGCCGCGCCGGCCGCCCGCCAGCCCGCCTCGTCGCCCTCGCCGACGCCGAGCAGCAGCAGCCGGCCGGGGTCGCGTCCGGGTCGCAGCTGGGCGTGGACCTCGCCGGGCCGCCCGGTCAGCCGGGCCGCCGGCGCCAGTGCGGTGGCCTCCTCGGCCACGCCGTCGGGCAGTGCCGACCCGGTCGGGGCAGGTCGGGCCTGGTCGTCGTCGGCCGGGCCGGGCCGCACGGGCAGAACGAGGGTGTCGAGCCGGTCCGGCTCGGCGAGCAGACGGATGGCGAGCACGCGGAGCCGTACCTCCAGGGAAGCGCGCGGAGCGTGGCTCCGCGGGAGATGAAGACCCTGAGCCACCGGCGGGGCCGGTGGCTCAGGGATTGACGAAAGGCCCGCGCGGGCGCGCGGACCGTTCCTCGGTCAGCCGGCGGCTGCCTTCAGTGCGTCACCGAGCGCGTTGGCCTCGTCGGGAGTCATCTCGACGACGAGCCGGCCACCGCCCTCCAGCGGGACGCGCATGACGATGCCCCGGCCCTCCTTGGTGACTTCCAGCGGACCGTCGCCCGTCCGCGGCTTCATCGCCGCCATGTTGTCTCCCCTCAGACCTACACCAGGGTCGGTGGGTTGCCCCACAGCCACTTCGCCTTGACCACCCGCAACCTATGCGGGGGTGTCGACCAACGATTTTCCCTGATGAACACCGCCGGACCCAAACCGAAGCAGCATTGATGTAACAGCATCTAGCTTATCCTGAGAAGGCCTGTCACAATGTGCGGTCATGCAGGCACGGTCGGCACTCTTCGACCTGTACGGCGACCACCTCCGGGCGAGAGGTGGCCGGGCACCCGTCGCCGCCCTGGTCAGGCTACTGGCGCCGCTCGGGATCGCCCCGCCCGCCGTACGCACGGCGGTCTCCCGGATGGTCCGTCAGGGGTGGCTCGACCCGTGCCGGCTGGCCTCCGGGCCGGGATACTCGATCACACCGAAAGCCGCCCGCCGGTTGGACGAGGCGGCGGCGCGGATCTACCGCACCGGTCGGATCACCTGGGACGGGCGGTTCGACCTCCTGGTGCTGGAGGCCCCCCTGTCCCGGCGGGACCGGCAGCGGCTCGCCGCCAACCTGACCTTCCTCGGCTACGGCGCCCTCGACGAGTGCACGTGGGTGGCGACCCGGCCGGGTGAGGACGTCGACGTACTGCTCGACGAGGCGGGCGTGCGCCACGAGCGGTTCAGCGCCGCGCACACCGCCGGCACCCCCGGCGCGATGGGCGTGGTGCGCCGGGCCTGGGACCTGACGGAGATCGGCCAGGCGTACGAGCAGTTCGTCGCCGAGCAGCGACCGCTGTTGGCCGGGGTCACCGTGCGCAGCCCGGACGAGGAGGCGTACGCCGTCCGGTTCCGGCTCGTGCACGCGTGGCGTACCTTCCTGTTCCGGGACCCGCAGTTGCCCCCGGCGCTGCTCCCCGAGCGCTGGCCCGGCACCGCCGCGGCCAGTTTCTTCGACCGGCACGCGGCCCGGCTGCGGCCGGCCGCCGACCGGTACGTCGAGCAGTGCCTCGACTCCGGCAACCGCACCGCTCGACAGAAGGGTCGTTAGAAGTGACCGAGCCGCTCCTCGTCGACCGCACCGACGCCGTCGTCACCCTGACGCTGAACCGCCCCACGGCGATGAACGCGCTCGACGTGGCGCTCAAGGAGGCGCTGCGGGAGACGTTGGCCGAGCTGGAGACCGACCGGTCCTGCCGCGCGGTGGTGCTCGCCGGCGCGGGTCGGTCGTTCAGCGCCGGCCAGGACCTGCGCGAGCACGTGCAGACCCTGGAGTCCGCCGAGGGCAACCCGCTGGAGACCGTCCGGGCGCACTACAACCCGATCGCCGCCCGGCTGGCCAACCTGCCCAAGCCGGTGGTGGCGGCCGTGCGGGGGATGGCCGCCGGGGCGGGCGCCTCGCTGGCGTTCCTCGCCGACATCCGGATCGGCGGGCCGTCGACCAGCTTCCTCATGGCGTTCGCCAACGTCGGGCTCGCCGCCGACACCGGCGCCTCCTGGACGCTGCCCCGCCTCGTCGGGCACGCCAAGGCCGTCGAGCTGCTGATGCTGGCCGAGCCGGTACGCGCGGAGGCCGCCTGCCAGCTCGGGCTGATCAACCGCCTGGTGGAGGACGACGAGCAGGTGCTGCCGACCGCGCAGGAGCTGGCCGCCCGGCTGGCCGCCGGCCCGACCGTCGCGTACGGGGCGATCAAGCGGCAGCTCTCCATCGCCGACGCGGGCACCCTCGCCGACGCCCTCGCCGCCGAGGCGCAGGCGCAGGCGATCTGCGGCGGCACCGCCGACCACCGCGCCGCCACCCTGGCCTTCGTCAACAAGCAGAAGCCGGTCTACGAGGGCCGCTGACGCCCATCGGGGTCCCGGGGGCGGTCAGTCGTCGTCCTCCTCCGGATCCTGGTTGGCCTCCGCGCCGAGCACGAAGGCCTGCATGGCCAGCTCGTCGCCGGTGGGCGAGACGAAGGCGGGCAGCTCGCGGGGGCCCAACTCCTGCACGTAGGCCCAGAACAGGCGGACCGCCTCGGCGGGCGACTCGGCCTCGATCGGCAGGTCGAGGCTGACCAGCCAGGAGCGCCGCTGCGGCGGCGGGCCCAGCCGGTCGGCCAGTTCCCGGAAGGCCGTCGGGTCGAGCGCGGTCACCGGCCCGGCGAGCACCAGCGCGTCGGCCGGCACCGGCTCGTCGAAGGCCCGCCGGGTGTACGCGACCACCAGCGGCGCCTCGACCCGCTCGGACTGCGGATCGTCCGGGTCCTCCCGCTCCTGCCCGCTGGCCGCGGTGACCCGACCCAGCGCCACCAGCCGGGGCGGCGCGTCGACCAGCACGGCCACCCGGTCGCCCGGGCGGGGGACGGCGCCGTCGGCGAGGCCGGTCAACTCGAGCGTGTCGTGGTGGACGAGTCGCTCGGCCTCGTAGCGCCCGGTGGGCAGCAGCACCGCCCAGGCGCCCGTGCCGTCGGCGGGGCGTGCCCCGTCCACCCGGTGCGCGGTGTCGGTCGTCATGGCCTCCATCCCATCACGCCGCCGGCGCCGCCACGACGTGGCAGCCCGCAAGGTGATCGTCGACCATTCCGGTGGCCTGCATCAGCGCGTAGGCCGTGGTCGGGCCGACGAAGCGGAAGCCCCGCTTCTTGAGCGCCTTGGCCATCGCGGTGGACTCGGCGGTCAGCGCCGGCACCTCCGCGAACGACGCCGGTCGGGCCGGCCGGGGCGGCGGGGCGAAGGACCAGAGCAGCGCGGAGAGCCCCTCCGGAAGCTCCAGCGCCGCACGGGCGTTGGCGATCGCCGCCTCGATCTTGGCCCGGTTGCGGACGATGCCGGCGTCGGCGAGCAGCCGGGCCACGTCGGCGTCGCCGTAGCCGGCCACGGTCTCGATCCGGAACTCGTCGAAGGCCAGCCGGAACGCGGGACGCTTGCGCAGGATCGTCAGCCAGGACAGCCCCGACTGGAACGCCTCCAGCGTGAGCCGCTCGTAGAGCGCGTCGTCGCCGCGCAGGGGCTGGCCCCACTCGGTGTCGTGGTAGGCGGCGTAGTCGGGGGTGCTGTGCCCCCAGCCGCATCGTGGCAGCCCGTCGGCGCCGGTCACGAGGTCAGTCACGCGTCCACGCTAGGGCACCGCCCCGACGCTCCCTCGGCCCCGCGGCCCGCGTCGCGCCTCGGCTGCCGGGGTCGCACCGCCCGGGTCCGGCGACATCGGGGCGTCCCGGTCGCGCCGACACCCCGACGTCGGGGACATCGAGTCGATCAGGCGAAGTCGCTCGACGGGGAGATGCGAATCGTCCCCGGCCGCCCCCGTCGGGGACAGCGCCCGGCGTGGCGCAGTCAGGGCAGCCGGCCCTGCTCCACCAGCCGGCCGAACTTCTTCAGCGCCTGGGTCAGGCTGAACTTCGACCCGGGCCAGAGCACCGGCCAGGCCACCCGGCCCGCCGAGCCGCCCGGCAGGTGGAACCACTCGTGCCAGACCACCTGCGTGCGGTCCCGCTCCAGGGGTGTGCAGCGGAGCACGCCGGGCCCGCGCAGCAGCTTGCCGCAGTGCACGACGCCGACCTCGTAGGGCGCGTCCACCCGGACCACCCGCATCTCGTCGCGCAGCACGGCGGGACCGAGCGTCGTGACCGCCTCGACCAGGCTGCCCTCGCCGCCGTCGCCCTCGACCACCCGGACGGTGGTGAAGGGGATCCAGTCCGACTGCCGCTCCCAGGCCGTCAGCGCCGCGAAGACGCGCTCCGCCGGCGCGTCGACGATCACCGTGGCGGTGACCTCCCCCGCGCCGGGCTGCGTCGCGTCGCTCAGGTCGTCGACAGGTTCCGGCCCGGTCACCTCGGCTCCGACCCGACCACGGGACCGGTCGCGTCGCCCGCACCGCTCCGGTCGGCGACGTCGTTCCCGCCGTCGCCCGCACCGCTCCGGTCCGTCACATCGTTCCCGCCGTCGCGGTCGGCGTCGTCCCCGCCCTCGCGCGCACCACTCCGGTCGGCGGCATCGTCCCCACCGTCGCCCGCCTCACTCCGGTCCACGGCACCGGCGCCCGGCGTCGACTGGGCGGCCGGACCCGCGAACGCGGGGATCGGCGCGACGACCACGTCGGTGTCCCCCGGCGCGTCCGGTCGGTCGGCCTCGACCGGGACGATCCCCCGGCTGGCCGACGAGGCCTCGGCGGCGGCCCGCTCCCGGGTCCGGCGCAGGGCGTCAGCGTCCGCCGTGCGCCCCTCACGCAGGGCGGCGACCTCCTCCTCCAGCACGTCGATCAGCTCGGACTTGTATCCGATGTCGTAGGCCGCCCGGCGCAACGCGTGGTCGACCTGGGCCATGCGGTAGCCCCGCAACGCCGTGTCGAACCGCACCTCGCCCACGTCGGACTCGCGCAGCGGACGGGCCGCCGGCAACGGCACGGCACGTCCGTCCGGCTCGGCGGGCACCAGACCGGGATCCCGGCCCGAGACCAGCACCGTCACCCCGAACACGACCGCCGCGACGGTCAACGCCACGACCAGGAGGAGCAGAACCTGACCCATGCACAGATCGTGGCATGGCGAACCGCCCGGAGCGACCCCACCACCCGCCGCGTTCCGGATCCGCGCCGGGAGAACGTCCCTCCGGCGGACCGACGGAGCCCGAGCCGGACGGACCGGCTAGCGTCGTGATCGGCCGACGGCGGGGACGGGTCGGCGGCGGACCTTCAGGAGGCGACATGGCCGGGGCGCTTCGGCTCGGTGGGCGCACGTTCGGCCCGGACGAGCTGGTGGTGATGGCGATCGTCAACCGCACGCCGGACTCGTTCTTCGACCGGGGCGCCACCTTCGCCCAGGACAGCGCGTTGCGCGCCGTGGAGCGGGCGGTCGAGGAGGGCGCCGAGATCATCGACATCGGCGGGGTCAAGGCCGGACCGGGCGACGAGGTCGACGTGGCCGAGGAGATACGCCGCACGGTGCGCACCATCGCCGCCGTCCGGGCCGCCTTCCCCGACGTGGTGATCTCGATCGACACCTGGCGGGCCGAGGTCGCCGTGGAGGCGGTGGCGGCGGGCGCCGACCTGCTCAACGACACCTGGTCGGGCGCCGACCCGGCCCTGGCCGAGGTGGCGGCCCGCACCGGCGCCGGGTTGGTCTGCTCGCACGCCGGCGGCCTCGCGCCCCGGACCCGCCCGCACCGCGCGGCCTTCGCCGACGTGGTCGCCGACGTGCTCACGACGGTCACCGGGCTCGCCGAACGCGCCGTCACCCTGGGCGTACGCGCCGACGGGATCCTGATCGACCCGGCGCACGACTTCGGCAAGAACACCCGGCACTCCCTGGAGATCACCCGCCGGCTCGGCGAGCTCTCCGGCACCGGCTGGCCGCTGCTGGTGGCCCTGTCGAACAAGGACTTCATCGGCGAGACGCTGGACCTGCCGGTGGCCGAGCGGTTGGAGGGCACGCTCGCGGCCACCGTCGTCTCGGCCTGGTTGGGCGCCCGGGTGTTCCGCGCGCACCAGGTCCGCCCCACCCGGCGGGTGCTCGACATGGTCGCCTCGATCCGGGGCGACCGCCCGCCGACGCTGACCCGGCGCGGTCTCGCCTGATCCCCCGCCGGAGTCGCGGCCGAGGCGCGTCGGTCGCGACCGGGCGGGGCGGGACAGCGTCAGCCGGGACCGGGCGGTCAGGACCAGCGCAGGATGTTCTTGCGCCAGGCGTAGAGGATGCCGAGCGCCAGCACCGCGACGAAGACCGCCATCTCCACCACCGTGACCATGCCGAAGCCCGGCCGGTCGAAGACGACCGCCCACGGGAAGAGGAACACCGACTCCACGGCGAACAGCACGTAGAGGTACGCGTACACGTAGTAGCGGATCTGCATCTGCGCCCAGTCGGCGCCCACGGGATCGAGGCCGCACTCGTAGCTGGCGCGCTTGCCGTAGGGATCCGCCGGACGGGCGGGGCGTAACACCCGGTTGGCCGTGAACGCCAAGACGAAGAAGAGAACGCTGACGAGCAGCAGCAGCCCGAGCGTCGCGTACGAGCCCAGGTAACCGGTCACGGTCGCTGAGCCTACCGCCCCCCCGTCGGCGCCCGGGTCGAACCCGTTACGGATTTGTTTCCCACCGGGACTAGTGTCACTTGGCAACAATTGTCGAGTATGGGAATCTCCCTCATCGTCACCGGAGGACAGATGACGCGCGTCGACGCACGGCCCGGCCGGCGGGCGCGGCACCGACGCGTCGTACCCCTGGTGGCGATCGGTCTCGTGGTCGGGCTGACCGTCGCGGCGGTCCCGTTCCTGGCGACCGCCACGCCGGCCGCCGCCCGGATCGCCGCCCCCGCGACCGAGCCCGCCGGGGAGCCGGGCCCGGACCCGACGACGACGGATCCGACGGACCCGGGACCGGAGCCCACCGAGGCGCCCTCGACCACGCCGCCGGAGCCCACGCCGCCGGCCGCGACGACCGAGCCGGCCCCGACGACGACGGCCCCGGAGCAGCCCGCGCCGACCACCGCCGCGCCCACCGCCGGCCCACCGCCCACGACCCCGTCGGTGCCGCCGGTGCGGCCCTCCGCGCCGGCCACCACCCCGCCGGCGCCCCCGGCCGGCGTCAGCGTCACGACCGACGACATCACCCTGACCGCCGCGTACTGGAACGCGCCGAGCACGGTCACCACGCTGCGGGTGACCGTCACGAACACGGGCGTCACGCCCGCCCGGATCCGGCTGGCCTACACGCTCCCGGCAGGGCTGACCGACGCCGGCACCGGTGGCTGCGCCCCGGCCGGCGGCGGGGAGCACCGCTGCGGCGAGTGGGCCAGCGCGCCCGGCGTGCGGTTCAGCACCCTGCTCCGCGTACGGGTCGACGGCGACGCCTGGAAGCGGATGCCGCTCAGCGGCTCCGTTCGGGTCACCGCGACCGCGCCCGGCGTACCCGGGTCGGTGGGCGACGACGAGGGCTTCGCGGTGCTCTTCCCGCCCGGCCCGCCGGTGCCCGGCATCAGGCTGGCCGCCGACGCGGTCTCCTTCGACATCGGCGGCGGGTCGAGCGGGCTCGACGTACGCCTGGGCAACACCGGCCGGGTGGACGCCGAGGGTCGGATCGAGGTGGTCCTGCCGGCCGGGGTGACCGTGCCGGCTCCCCCGTCCGGCTGCACCACGGTCGACCCCGCCCGTACGCGCTGCGAGCTGGGCACCCTCGCCGCCGGCCGGACCGCGCGGCTACGGCTGCCGGTCTCCGCGACCCCCGAGGCCCAGCGGCAGGCTCCGCTGGCCGGTGCGGTACGCGCCCAGCTCGACCCGCGCAGCGGCCCGGCCCGGCAGGTGCAGATGAGCTTCCGGATCACCGCCGCCGCCGCGCTGGCGACCCCGGTGGCCCCGCCGCCCGCGCCGACCGGGTCGCAGGGCGTGCTGGCCGCCGAGGCCCAGGTCGGCGACGGCGACGGCGGAGGCGGCGGCTCGGTACGGCGTACGGCGATCCTGCTGATCGTGGTCTCCACGCTGCTGGTGGTGTTCGCCCTCACGCTGGCGACCACCTCCCTGCGGCGGCGGATGACCGACCCGGACACCGGGGTGTCTCCGGCGCCGACGGAGTGACCCGGACGACCCGGCGACGCCTGTCCGCCACCGCCACCGGTGATCTGGATTACGGCGGGGGGACGGAAACACCTCAAACCGGGGTGGAATTTCGCTGGATCGCGTCCCACAGGACGGCCTCCGAGAAGGTTGGGACGGCGATTCGACGTAGGCTCTCAGGTGAGGTAACTACAGCGGACCGGGCCCGCCTCCGCGGGTCTGGTGCAGCGGTGCGTCAAGGAGGTCACGTGGCCGGGCAAGGCGAGGTCACCATCATGTTCAGCCGCCCGCGCGACCGCGCCCAGCGAAGCGAGGTGCAGGCGTGACCAAGCAGATCCGTCAACTGGACCGGGTGGTCATCCGCTTCGCCGGCGACTCCGGCGACGGCATGCAGCTCACCGGCGACCGGTTCACCTCGGAGACCGCGCAGTTGGGCAACGACATCTCCACGTTGCCGAACTTCCCGGCGGAGATCCGGGCTCCCGCCGGCACCCTGCCGGGCGTGTCGAGCTTCCAGGTGCACTTCGCCGACTACGACATCCTCACCCCCGGCGACTCGCCGAACGTGCTGGTGGCGATGAACCCGGCGGCGCTCAAGGCGAACCTCGTCGACCTGCCTCGCGGCGCGGACATCATCGTCAACACCGACGAGTTCACCCGGCGCAACCTGGCCAAGGTCGGCTACCAGTCGAACCCGCTCGAGGACGACTCCCTCGCCGGCTACGTGGTGCACCCGGTGGCGCTGACCTCGATGACGGTCGGCGCGCTCGCCGAGCTGGCCGTGTCGAAGAAGGACGCCGAGCGGGCCAAGAACATGTTCGCCCTCGGCCTGCTCTCCTGGATGTACAACCGGCCGTACGAGTCGACGCTGCGCTTCCTGGAGCGCAAGTTCGCCGCCCGCCCCGAGCTGGTCGCGGCGAACGTCGCGGCGTTCCGGGCCGGTTGGAACTTCGGCGAGACCACCGAGGACTTCGCCGTCCGCTACGAGGTCAAGCCGGCGAAGATGCAGCCGGGCACCTACCGCAACATCACCGGCAACGCGGCCCTGTCGCTCGGCCTGGTGGCCGCCGGCGTCCGCTCCGGGCTGCCGGTCTTCCTGGGCGCCTACCCGATCACCCCGGCCTCGGACATCCTGCACGAGTTGAGCAAGCACAAGCGCTTCGGCGTGCTCACCATGCAGGCCGAGGACGAGATCGCCGCCGTCGGCGCGGCGCTCGGCGCGTCGTACGGCGGCTCGCTCGGCGTCACCACCACCAGCGGCCCGGGCGTGGCGCTCAAGAGCGAGACGATCTCCCTGGCGGTGGCGTTGGAGCTGCCCCTGGTCATCGTCGACGTGCAGCGCGCCGGCCCCTCCACGGGCATGCCCACCAAGACCGAGCAGGCCGACCTCAACATGGCGCTGCACGGCCGCCACGGCGAGGCCCCGGTCGCGGTGATCGCGCCGAAGTCGCCGGCGGACTGCTTCCACGCGGCCCTCGAGGCGGCCCGGATCGCGCTGACCTACCGCACGCCGGTCATCCTGCTCTCCGACAACTACGTCGCCAACGGCTCCGAGCCGTGGCTGCTGCCCGACGTCGAGTCGCTGCCCGACCTGCGGGTCGAGTTCGCCACGAAGCCCAACGGCGACGACGGCACCACGTTCCTGCCCTACCTGCGCGACCCGGAGACCCTCGCGCGGCCGTGGGCCGTACCGGGGACCGCCGGGCTGGAGCACCGCATCGGCGGTCTGGAGAAGGCCGACAAGACCGGCGACATCTCGTACGACCCGGCGAACCACGACTTCATGGTGCGTACCCGGGCGGCCCGGATCGAGACGATCCCGGTGCCGGACGTCGAGGTCGAGGACCCGGACGGCGCCGCCCGGGTGCTGGTGCTCGGCTGGGGCTCCACGTACGGGCCGATCGGCGCCGCCTGCCGGGGCCTGCGCCAGCGCGGCCACGCCATCGCGCAGGCGCACCTGCGGCACCTGAACCCGATGCCGGCCAACCTCGGCCAGGTGCTGCGCTCCTACGACCGCGTGGTCATCCCCGAGATGAACCTCGGCCAGCTCGCCCACGTGATCCGGGCGAAGTACCTGGTCGACGCGATCGGCTACAACCAGGTCCGCGGCCTGCCGTTCACGGCCAACGAGCTGGAGACGATGCTGGAAGAGGTCCTGAAGAATGTCTGAGCCCGTCGCCCTCAAGCTCACCGCCAAGGACTTCAAGTCCGACCAGGAGGTGCGCTGGTGCCCCGGCTGCGGCGACTACGCGATCCTCGCCGCGATCCAGCAGTTCATGCCGGAGCTGAACATCCCGCGTGAGCGGATCGTCTTCGTCTCCGGCATCGGCTGCTCGTCCCGCTTCCCGTACTACATGAACACCTACGGGATGCACTCGATCCACGGCCGCGCCCCGGCGATCGCCACCGGCCTGTCGGCCAGCCGGCCCGACCTGTCGGTCTGGGTGGTCACCGGCGACGGTGACGCGCTCTCCATCGGCGGCAACCACCTGATCCACGCGCTGCGCCGCAACGTCAACCTGAAGATCCTGCTGTTCAACAACCGGATCTACGGCCTGACGAAGGGCCAGTACTCCCCCACCTCCGAGGTCGGGAAGGTCACGAAGTCGACGCCGGCCGGCTCGGCCGACGCGCCGTTCAACCCGCTCTCGCTCGCCCTCGGCGCCGAGGCCACCTTCGTGGGGCGCACCATCGACTCCGACCGCAAGCACCTCCAGTCGGTGCTGCGGGCGGCGGCGGAGCACCAGGGCTCGGCGTTCGTGGAGATCTACCAGAACTGCAACATCTTCAACGACGGCGCGTTCGACCAGCTCAAGGAGCCGGCCACCCGCGACGAGTACCTGATCCGGCTGGAGCACGGGCAGCCGATCACGTTCGGCAAGGACGGGCAGTTCTGCGTCGTGCACCCGCCCGGCGGGTTCGGCCTGGAGGTCCGGGAGACCGCGTCGGTCAGCCCCGGGGAGATCGTCGTGCACGACGCGACGGTCACCGACCCGGCGTACGCCTTCGCGCTGTCCCGGCTGCCGGGCCTGGACCTGCGGAACACCCCGATCGGCGTGTTCCGCTCGGTGGACCGGCCGTCGTACGACAGCGTGGTGCAGGGGCAGCTCGCCGAGGCCAGGGCGAAGGTCACCGAGACCCCGGAGCAGCAGCTCGCCGGCCTGCTCGCCAGCGGGGACACCTGGACCATCCTCTGACCGACGGCCGGTTGCGGCCATCCGGCGTCCGCAGGGACCCGGCGTCCGCACGATCCGAGCACGCGACAGGGCCCGCCACCGACTGGTGACGGGCCCTGTGCCGCGAAGTGGGTCAGGGCGTGGCGGTGGCCTGGGGCCGGTCGTCGCGTACGTGCACCAGCATGTCGCCGGTCTCGATGACCGCGCCGGCCTGGTCGGCCAGGGTGACCACCTTGCCCCGCCGGACCAGGGCGATGACCAGCGAGTCCAGCTCGCGGGGGGAGCGGCCCACCTCGGAGCGCTCGGCGGAACGCATCGCCAGCGCCATGCCCTGGCCGGGGGTGAGCAGGTCCTCGACCACGTCGATCAGCGGCGGCGCCGAGGTGGACAGACCCAGCAGCCGGCCGGCGGTGGCCGAGGAGACGATCACGTGGTGGGCCCCGCTCTGCTTGAGCAGCGGGGCGTTCTCCGCCTCCCGGGCGGCGGCGATGATCCGCACCTGGCCGGCGGTGAGCTGCCGTACGGTCAACGCCACCAGGACCGAGGCGTCGTCGCTGTCCGTCGCGATGATCACCGCCTTGGCGTTGCGTACGTGCGCCTCGTTGAGCACCGACGAGCGGGTCGCCGAGCCCTCGATCGCCACCAGGCCGGCCGAGGTGGCCTGCCGCAGCGCCGGGCCGCTGCGCTCCACCACCACGATCCGGGACTTGTCGAGCCCGTTCTCCAGTAGGGCGGAGACCGCGCTGCGGCCCTTCGTGCCGTAGCCGCAGATGATGACGTGGTCCTTCACGGCTCTCCTCCACCGCGACAGGCGACGCCCGGTGCGGTACTGCTCGGTCAGCACTTCCAGGGTGGTGCCGACCAGGATGATCAGGAAGATCACCCGGGCCGGCGTGATGTAGACGACGTTGATCAGCCGGGCGGTCTGGCTCACCGGCGTGATGTCCCCGTAGCCCGTGGTCGAGAGGGTGACCACCGCGTAGTAGAAGGAGTCGAGCAGGGTCAGGCCGTCCTCGTTGACGTCGCGGTAGCCGTCCCGGTCGAGGTAGACCACCCCGACGGTGGCGAAGACCAGACCGATGGCGGCGGCAAGCCGGAGACTCAGCGCGCTCAGGGGGCCCCGTCGCTGCGCGGGGAAATGGATCACGTGAGGGCCCGCCCCCGCCCTGTCGTCGCCTGCACGACCACAACATAGCGGCCTGCGCGGATCTCGCACGGCGAGGTCGTCACCCTGGGGTGGCGGTCCGGACCGATCGCCACGAAGTGGACGTCCGGGCCGATGGTTCCCGGCTCCGGGCACGACGGGACGACCCGCACGCCCGGCAAAGGGCATGATGGGGATGTTCCGTGGACGACGAGCCCGAGAGCGAGGCCCGCATGTCGTTGCTGCGACGAGTGATCGGCGGGGTGCTGCGCCGGTTGCGGCTGCGGCAGGGCCGCACGCTGCGCGAGGTGGCCGAGGCCGCCGGGGTGTCGGTGCCCTACCTGTCGGAGGTCGAACGCGGTCGCAAGGAGGCCTCCTCGGAGGTGCTCGCGGCGATCTGCCGGGCCCTCGGCATCCGCCTGTCCGACCTCCTGGAGGAGGCGCGCGACGACCTGCGCCGGGTCGAGCCGCGCATCCCGGCCGCGCCCCGGGCCGGCCTGACCTGGCTGGAGCGGGCGGAGGCCGGCCGGCCGGGCGCCGTCGCCCCGGTCGCGCGGGGCGGTCCCCGGGCCGGTGGCCCGCTGCTGCACCTCGGCCCCCGTACGGGCGGCCCGACCCTCCGGGTCGGACGGTCCGCCTCCGCCGCGCCGGCCCGCCCCGGCCCGCGTACCCGCGTCGCGCTCGGCTGCGGGCGGGCCCGGGTCGGCGCGCGGGCATTGACCGTCGTCTAGGCCGGCCGGTTCTGCCGTCGGCTGATCTGCCGCCGGCAGAATGGTTGGCTCCACGCGCCCCGCTCCACGCAGGCTGGAGGGGCCGGTCCCCCGGGCGCCCTCCGGTCGCCCGCCGGCGCTGTCGGAAAGGGCGGGCGCGATGATCGGTCTCGACGTACGGATGCTGGACGGTGGACAGCCGTCCTTCGGTGACCAGGTGTTCGAGCGGCTGCTGAAGGAGCGGATCATCTTTTTGGGCACCGAGGTGACCGACGCCTCGGCGAACCAGATCTGCGCCCAGATGCTGCTGCTCGCCGCCGAGGACCCGGAGCGGGACATCGTGCTCTACATCAACTCGCCGGGCGGCTCGGTGAGCGCGGGCATGGCCGTCTACGACACGATGCGGTTCGTCCGCAACGACGTGGCCACGGTGGCGCTGGGCTTCGCCGGCTCGATGGGGCAGTTCCTGCTCTGCGCGGGCACCGCCGGCAAGCGCTACGCGCTGCCCCACTCGCGGATCATGATGCACCAGCCCTCGGGCGGGATGGGCGGCACCGCCGCGGACATCACCATCCAGGCGGAGAACATGCTGCACGTCAAGCGGACCATGCAGGAGCTGATCGCCCGGCACAGCGGGCGCAGCCTGGAGGAGATCCAGCGGGACTGGGACCGCGACCGGTGGTTCACCGCCGAGGAGGCCCGCGAGTACGGCCTCATCGACCGGGTGGTGACGCGGGCCGAGCAGCTCCCGGCGAACTGACGGACCCGGGCCGCGACGGGGGCGGCCCGGCCCCGTCAGCTCGCCGGGCAGGGGCGACACCACGGGATTCTCCGGCACGGTCGCGACGAGCGACACCGGCGCCGGACGCGCCCCCTCGATCCGCGTCCGACCTCCGGTACGCGATGGCCGATGGTGCTGGCCGTCGATACGCGGAGCCTATTCCCGCCGCTGGGAATCCGCGTGGACCGCAGGGCACAGCGTCTTGCACACGAATGTCGTTACATCCGGCGCCCGGTTGGTCGGCGTGGTGGCTCCGGGCCGGCGCGGTCGTGCCCGGAGTCAGCGTGGCACGGTCAGCACGACCTTGCCGAGCGCCCGGCGAGTTTCCAGGTCGGCGTGCGCGACGGCGGCGTCGGCCAGCGGATAGGTCGAGACCAGGGGGCGCCACCAGCCCTGCCCGGCCAGCTCCAGCGACCGGCCGGCCAGTGCCGGGATGCCGCCGGGCAGGGCCCGCATCCGCTGCCCCAGCCAGCCCACCGTCAGGCCCCGGGCGACGACGTCGTCGGTGCCGACCCGGGTCGCCTCGCCCGCCGACCAGCCGAACATCATGAACCGGCCGCCCGGACCCGTCAGCTCCAGGGCGGTCCGGCCCACCGCGCCGCCCACCCCGTCGTACACGAGGCTCAGGCCGCCGACCCGCTGCCGCACCGTCTCGGCCCAGTCCGGGCGGCCGTAGTCCACCACCAGGTCCACGCCCAACTCGCCGAGCTTCGCCGTCCGCCCGGCGCCGCCCGCCGCCACCACCACGGTCGCGCCGGTCGTCCGCGCGGCCTGCGCCAGCAGCCAGCCGACCCCGCCGGCCGCCGACGGCACGAAGACGACGTCGTCCGCCGCCGGCCGTTCCAGCTCGAAGACCCCGAGGGCGGTCCGGCCCGTGCCGACCGCTGCCACCGCCTCGGCGTCGCTCAGCCCCGGCGGTACGTCGTACAGCGACCCGACGCCGGTGACCGCCTGCTCGGCGTACCCGCCCGGAACCATGCCCAGGTGCGCGACGACCCGCCGCCCGCGCCACGCCTCGTCCACGCCCTCGCCCAGCTCGTCGACGACGCCGGCAACCTCCCGGCCGGGGATGGTGGGCAGCTCGGGCAGCGGGAGCGGGCCGCCCGCCTCACCCCGGCGCAGGGTCGTGTCGAGCAGGTGCACGCCGCTGGCCGACACCGCGATCCTGACCTGGCCGGGGCCGGGCGACAGGTCGGGCAGGTCGTCGAGGAGCAGGTTTCCGGGGGCACCGAACTCGTGGAGCCGAATCGCACGCATGCCACCATCCGACAACCTCAACGGGGATTGAGGTCAACCCCGCCAGCGGGTCAGACGGTCGGCACCACCATCGGGGTCCCGGTGACCGGGTTCGGCATCACCACGCTCGGCAGGCCGAACACCTCCCGCATCAGGTCGGCGTCCACCACGTCGGCCGGTGGCCCCTGCGCGACGACCCGGCCGTCCTTCATCGCCACGATGTGGTCGGCGAAGCGGCACGCCTGGTTGATGTCGTGCAGGACGGCGACGATCGTGCGGCCCTCGTCGCGCAGCCGCGCGAAGAGCGCCAGCAGCTCGTACTGGTGGGTGATGTCGAGGAAGGTCGTGGGCTCGTCGAGCAGCAGGTACGGCGTCTCCTGCGCCAGCACCATGGCGATCCAGACCCGTTGCCGCTGGCCCCCGGAGAGTTCCTCGACCGGCCGCTCGGCGAGGTCCGTGACGCCGGCCACCGCCATGGCCGCCCGGACGGCCTCCTCGTCGGCGGCCGACCCGGTGGCGAGCAGGGACTGGTGCGGGTACCGGCCCCGGGCGACGAGCCGCCGGACGACGATGTTCTCCGGCGCGACGAGGCCCTGGGGCAGGAACCCGACCTGACGCGCGAACAACTTCGGCCGGTGCCCGGCGACGTCCCGGCCGTCGAGGCGTACCGTGCCCGACGACGGCGTGAGCAGCCGGACGAACGCCTTCAGCAGCGTCGACTTTCCGCACGCGTTGGGCCCCACGATCGCCGTGAACGCGCCGTCCGGCACGGCCAGGCTCACCCGCGTCGACACCACCCGCTCGCCGTAGCCGAGCGTGACGTCCTCCGCGGTCAGGCGGCTGGTCACCGTCGTTTCACCTCCATGCCGAGCAGCCAGATGAGATAGCAGCCGCCGACGGCCGTGGTGACCACGCCGACCGGCAGCGCGACCGGTGCCAGCAGCACCTGCGCGACGAGGTCGGCGGCCAGCAGCAGCACCGCGCCGGTCAGCGCCGCCGGCACCAGGGGCACCCCGGCGGCCCGCGCGAGCCGCCGGCCGATCTGCGGTGCGGCGAGCGCGATGAACACCACCGGCCCGGCGACCGCCGTCACGGTCGCGGTGCAGCCGACGCCGGCCAGCACCATCAGCAGCCGGAGCCGACCCAGGCGTACGCCGGTGGTGCGGGCGACCTCGTCGCCCAGCGCCGCCTGGTGCATGTCGTGGGAGATCACGACGAGCAGGAGCACGAACAGGCCGATGACGGCGAACGGGAGGCGGACCTCGGCCCAGTCGACGCCGTTGAGCGAGCCGGCGTTCCAACCGGTCGCCGCGAGCGCCACGTCGATCTCGGCCCGCAGGACGATCCAGGAGTTGAGCGCCGTCAGCATCGCGTTGACGGCGATCCCGACGACGATCAGCCGGAGGCCGCTGAGCCCGGAGTCCAGCGACAGCACGTAGATGACCCCCGCGGCCAGCAGGCCGCCGGCCACCGAGCCCGCCGCGAGCTGCCCGGCGGTGCCGTTCAGCACCGTGATCGCCACCAGTGCGCCGGTGTACGCGCCCGCGTCGAGGCCGATGACGTCCGGGCTGCCCAGCGGGTTGCGGGTCAGGTTCTGGAAGACCGCCCCGGCGAGCCCGAGGGAGGCGCCGAAGACCAGCGCCGCGGCCACCCGGGGCAGCCGCCATTCCCGGATCACGAACGCGGACTCGCCGCCCCGGGTCAGCGCGGTGAACACCTCCGCCGGGGTGGCCCAGTCCTGCCCCTGGCAGAGCCCCAGCAGGGCGAGGCCCGCGGCGACCGCGACGAGCGCCGCCGTCACGACGGCCGTACGTCGTTCGACCTCGGCCACGAACCGGCCCGCCCGCAGCGTCAGCGTGCTCACAGCGCCGCCGCCCCGTACCGACGGACGGCCCAGATCAGCACGGGAGCGCCCAGGAACGCCGTCACGATGGACACCGGCACCTCGCCCGTGGGCAGCAGGATCCGCGACCCGACGTCGGCGGCGAGCAGCAGGCACGGACCGAGGAGCATCGAGTACGCCATGATCCAGGGAATCGAGTCGGCCGCCAGCCGCCGGGCCAGGTGCGGCACCATCAGGCCGACGAACGCGATCGGCCCGGCGACGGCCGTGGCGACGCCGGTGAGCAGGGTGACGAGCACCAGGACGGTGACCCGGATCCTCGTCACGTGGGCGCCGAGCGCGTGGGCGACGTCCTCGCCCAGTGCCAGCGCGTTCAGCGGCCGGGCCGCGAGCATCGCGGCGACCAGGCCGACCACGGTCACCAGCACCGGCAGCGCCAACGGGGTCTGCTCCGTGCCGGCCATCGCCCCCACCGACCAGAACCGGTACCGGTCGAAGACGTCGGGGAAGGTCAGCCGCAGGCCGAGCGAGACGCCCATCAGGACCCAGCTCAGCGCCACGCCGGCCAGGACGAGTCGCAGCGGCGAGGCCCGCCCGACGGCGTAGACCGCGACCGCCGCGAGGGCGGAGCCGACCACGGCGAGCCCGAGCTGACCGGCCTGCGAGCCGGCAACGCCCGCCAGGACACCCAGGTTGATCGCGAAGCCGGCCCCGGCGGTCACGCCGAGGATCCCGGGCTCGGCCAGCGGGTTGCGGGTCAGCGTCTGGATCAGCACGCCGGCCGCGCCGAGGGCGGCGCCGACGCAGACGCCGAGGAGCGTGCGGGGCAGCCGGATGTCGCGTACGACGAGGTGGTCGGTGGTGCCCGCGAAGTCGGTGAGCGCCCGCCACACCTCGGCGGGCGCGACGGGGCGCGCCCCCACGGCCATGCTCGCGCCCGCCGCGACGACGAGCAGCGCGGCGGACACGAGCAGGAGCGACGCCCGTCGGGGCAGGTCAGTCTTCAAGCCCGGCGATCCCGCGTTTCCAGTACCCGGTGATGAGCGAGTCGAGACGGTCCCGGCTCCAGGCGCGCAGGGGCCTGATGTCGGTCGCCTCGCCGGCGGCGAAGAGGAACGTCCGCCCGGCCGGCAGGCGCAGTGATCGGACCTCCTCCGCGAGCGTCGAGCCGGGGCCCTCGCGTACCAGCCACGTCACCGCCACCCCGTCGCGCGCCGCCAGCGGGTAGTCCCGGTCGGCGGCGTCGTCGACCTCGACCACCAGGTGCGCCGACACGTCGGCCGGCGCTTCCCCCAGCCACCGGGCGGCGGCCGGCAGGGCCGTGGCGTCGACGGCGAAGACGTAGTGGTCGTACGTGTGCGGGAACGCCTTCGCCCCGGGCGGGCCCGCGATCGTCACCTCGTCGCCGACCGCCGCCCCGGCCACCCACGTCGAGGCGACGCCGCCCTCGTGCAGCACGAAGTCCAGGTCGATCTCGTGGGTCACGGGGTCGTAGCGGCGCACCGTGTACTTGCGGGTGGTCGGCAGCGGGCGGGGCCAGTCGAGCATGCCCTGCCCGTCGGGGACGGGGTCGCGCCGGGTGCCGTCCGGGTCGGGAAAGACGATCTTGACGTGGTCGTCCGCCTGGTAGGTGTGGAAGTCGGCGAGAGCCGGGCCGCCGAGGGTCAGCCGCAGCATGCGCGGCGTCAGCTGCCGCCGGGCGACGACCCGGACGCGCCGTACGCCGATGGGGTAGCCGATCCGGGCCGTGCCGCTGCCCCCGCGGTGGTGGGCGGCGACCCGGCCCGCCGGATCGTGGCGGTCGACGGTCATGGTGTGAGCAGCGGCGCGAACGCCTTGTCGATGGAGTCGAGGGTCTTCAGGGCCGACTCGTACGTCGCCGCCTCCGTGTACTGCAACGGGAACACCCGGCCGGCCTTGACCGCAGGCAGGTTCTTCCACAGCGCGGAGTCGAGCACCTGCTTCACGGCCTCGGCGGGAGTGCCGTCGGGCTGGAGCGTGTACGTGATGGCGTCGGCCTCGCCGAGGCTCTCCGGCAGTTCCTCGATCGCCGGGTACTCGGTGACGTCGCGCCCGCCCCCGCCCTTCTCCTTGACCTCGCCGTAGTAGGTCACGCCCGCGTCCTGGGCGATGTTGGTGCCCCACGAGCCGGCGAACTCGCGGTGGAAGGTGCCCTTGGAGATCTCGCCGTAGCTGCCCACGTGCCCGAACTTCCACCCGGCGAGGGCGGTGCCGTACTTGGCCTTCAGCTCCCCGGCCTTCTTGTCGTACGCGTCCTTGGCCGCCTGGAAGTTCGCGCTGCGGCCGGCGGCGTCGGACTGCCGGCGGGACAGCTCGCGCCAGGCGTCGGGCGTGGTGGGGCCGATCGCGACGACGGGCGCGATGCTCTCCAGCCGCTTCATGTCGAGGCTGGCGAGGGCCGGCTTCGGCACCCCGATCACGATGAGGTCCGGCTTGGCGGCGGCGACGGCCTCGTAGTTGGTCTCGGCAGCCGCCTCGCCGGCCACCTTGGGCAGCTGGTCGTAGGTGGCCCGGTCCTGCTCGGTCATCATCGCCAGGCCGCGCTTCCAGGTGGAGATTCCCACCAGGGCCGCGTCCGCCTCGATGAGGACCGGCACCGCGTATCCGGTGGCGACGACGCGCTCGGGGTCGACCGGGATGGTGATCTCGCCGTTGTCGGCGGAGAAGACGCGGGTGTCGGAGGCGCCGTCGGACGTCGCGGTTTCGGCGCCGTCGGAGCCGCAACCGGTGACCACGGCGAGAGCCAGGGCGGCGGCGGCCAGACGCCAGTGCTGTCGTACGGACATCTACTGTTCCTTCGAGGGGCTTCAAGGGGGTGGCAGCCCCGCTGGGCTGCGAAGCTTAGGCTAGCCTTACCAAGGTTTCCGGGATGTCGACGAGAGGTCAACCCATGTCGGGGAGAGGTCAGGTCACCGTTGCGGACTCCCACGCGGCGGATCCCGTCAGCTGCGAGGAGTTCGCCTACAACCTCGGTCGGGTCGACGGCATCCTCGTCCTGAGATACCGCTCGGTGACCCGCCTGGCGCTCGGCGAGAACCGGCAGGACTTCCTGCACCAGCTCTACTGGTCGCCCGACGGCCTGCTCTCCGCCCGGCACGGCCGGCACACCAGCTTCATCGGGCCCGACGAGGTGTTCTGGGCCCACCGGGCGGTCACCCACGAGGTGCACGCGGCGGACCGGCAGACCGTCTACCGGATCTGCCTGCGCGAGGTGCCCGCCGCCCTCGACGGGCTGCGGGCCTGCGCCGCCGCCATCGACGCCGAGGCGGCACGGCTCATCGTCGCGCTCACCGAACCCGGCTACGACGAGCGGCACGCCCTCGACGCCCGCGGCCGCATCATGGCCGGGATCGGTGCCCCGCCCCACCCGGTCGACGACCGGCCGGCCGGCCGTCCCGGCGTCGCGGTGACGGTCGCGATGGCGCTGGCCCACGACCCCGGTGACACCACCGGCCTCGCCGAATGGGCCGAACGCCTGCACGTCAGCGTCAAGACCCTGCAACGCGACTTCACCCGCGAGTTCGGCATGTCGTACTCGCAGTGGCGGACGAAGCTGCGCCTGCGCGCCTCGCTGGCGCTGCTGGAGACCCGGCCCGTGGGCGAGGTCGCCCACCGCATCGGCTACGCCAGCCCGTCCGCCTTCATCGCCGCCTTCGCCCGGGAGTACGGCTACACGCCGGGCCGCGCCGCCGCGATGCGGCACACCGCCGACGTGTTCCGGGCAGCCGCCCGCCCGTAGCCCGCCCGCTCCACACGGCGGCGGGTCCACACCCCGGCGGGTCCACACGGCGGCGGGTCCACACCCCGGCGGGTCCACACGGCGGCGGCTCCCCGCGCCGGGGAGGGTTGGGCCGGGCCCCGGTCCGGGTACTCGGAAGGTGCCAGAACGACGCGATCCCCGTCCGACCGGGATCGGGACCCCGGGACGACCTTTAGACTAGGGTCACAGTCCGTAATCCGGATTCCCCCGGACAATCGGAAGGACTTCACCGTGATCGAGACCATGCAGATGAGGCCGATCAACCCCGAGTCGGTGCCGGAGGCCACGGGCGGTTACCACAACGCGCTGGAGGTCCAGACCGCCGGACGGATGCTGTTCATCAGCGGGCAGATCCCCCAGACCCGGGACGGTCACGTCCCGACCAGCCCCGAGGGCCAGTGCCGAGTGGTCTGGGACAACATCCGGGCCGTCCTCGCCGACGCCGGTATGGGCGTCGACAACCTGGTCAAGGTCACCACCTTCCTGGCCGACCGCCGGCACGCCGACGTCAACACCAAGGTGCGCAACGAGGTGCTCGGCGCGCACCGCCCGGCCCTGACGGTGATCGTCACCGGGATCTTCGACCCGGAGTGGATCATCGAGATCGAGGCGATCGCCGTCGCCTGACCGGCGACCGACATCCGGGCCCCCACCCGGCGCGCCTGCTGGGAAACGCTGGCCGCCCGGGCCACCGCGCGCCGGTTCACCCGCGCGGCCGGGCGGTCGTGGTGCGACGCTGGGCGTTCAGGCCGACGACCTGGTCGCACTCCGGGCTGCGGCCCAGCTCGCGCACATGGGCCCGGACGAGTTCGGGGATGCGGTAGCGGCCGTCCGGCAGTGCCTCGGCGAGCCCCGCGTCGACCAGGCGTTCGGCGGCGACCTCGGCGGCGGCCGGCGGCTGGCCGGACAGGGCGGCGAGGTTCGACACGCTGACGGTGCCCCGGTCCAGCCGGCCGAGCAGGCGCAGCGTCCGCAGCCCCAGCCCGTCGCCGTCGCCGTACCGGGCCAGCACCCGCACCGCGCCCGCGAGGCAGTCCCGCATCGCCATCGACTCGCAGGCCAGGGCGTCGAGGCGGCCGGCGGGATCGGCCAGCCGGTCGGCGAAGGCGGCGAGGGACCAGTTCTGCCGGGTCGCCAGCCGGGCGGCCGCGATCCGCAGGGCCAGGGGCAGCGCGTCGCAGCGCCGCACGAGCGTCCGCGCCGCCTCGGGCTCGGCGTCCACCCGCTCGGCGCCGAGGTGGTAGCGGAGCAGGTCGAGCGCGTCGTCGGTGTCCAGCGAAGCGACCGGGACCCGGGCGGCGCCGTCGAGGGCGGTCATCCCGGACCGCGAGGTGACGATCAGGGCGCTGCCGGCGGGCACCGGCCCGAGGACGCGTACCTGCGCGGCGGTCGCCACGTCGTCGAGGACGACCAGGACCCGGCGGCCGGTCAGCAGGGTCGACCAGCCCGACGCGGAGTGGTCGCCCGTCGGCGACGGCAGCCCGAGCGCCTCGGCCAGGACGCGCACCGCCCGGACGGCTTCCGCCGGGCCGTCGGACGTCCCGCCGCCCATGGGTACGAACACCGGCCCGCCCGGGTACTCCGCGGCCAGCGCGTGGGCGGCGCGTACGGCCAGGGCGGTCTTCCCGGCGCCGGCCAGGCCCTGGACCACGCACAGCCGCCCGGACCGCACCCCGTCGACGAGGCGCGCCAGCTCGGAGTCCCGCCCGTGCAGGGTCACCGGGTCGGCGGGGAACCGGGCGGCCGGCGGGCTCGGCGTGGCGACCCGGGCGGGCGGACGGGCCCCCGGGTGGTGCAGCCGCAGCGACGGGTCGTTGCGCAGGATCCGCTGTTCCAGCTCCCGTAGCGACTCGCTGGGTTCGATGCCCAACTCGTCGACCAGCAGCCGCCGCAGGTCCCGGTACGCGCCCAGGGCGACCGCCTGCTGTCCGTCGCGGTACAGGGCGGTCATCAGGTGGGCGTGCAGGCGCTCCCGCAGGGGGTGCTGGCTGACGAGCACCTTGAGTTCCGGCAGCAGCATGCTGTGCCGGCCCAGCTCCAGTTCGGCGCCGATGCGGGCCTCGACCGTCGCGATCCGGGTCTCCTCCAGCCGGGCCACCTCGGCCATCACCAGCGGAGTCGGCCGGACGTCCGCCAGCGGCACGCCGCGCCACAGCGCCAGCGCCGCGTCGAACCCCTCCACCGCGGCCTCCGGCAGGCCGGCCGCGAGATCGGCGTGGGCCTGCCGGATCAGCCGTTCGCACTCGCCGATGTCGATCGTCTCGGGGGCGACCACCAGCCGGTAGCCGGGGCTGCGGGTGGTCAGTACCTGACCGTCGCGGTCGTCGAGGGCACGGCGCAGCCGCCACGCGTACCCGGCGACCAGGCCGCTGGCCGAGGCCGGCGGGTGGTCGTCCCAGAGTTCGGCGACCAGCTGTTCGAGCGACACCACCTGGTCGGCCTTGAGCAGCAGCATCGCCAGCAGGGCGCGCTGTTTCGCCGAGCCGATCCCGCGCCACTGGACGCCGTCGTGGAACTCCACCGGCCCCATCAACCGGAAACGCAGGCGGGCGGGTGGCGCTTGCCGCGGGATGGGCATCTCTGCTCTCGATTCGTGAGCGTGGTGGGTGTCGCTGCCGCTCAGACCAGCCCGACGTCGGCTGCGAGCCGCCGGCGGTCGACCTTGCCGTTGGCGTTGACCGGGAAGAACTCGACCCGGTGGTAGCGCGCCGGCGCCATGTAGGGCGGCAGGTGGTCGGCCACCAGCGCGGCCAACGCCGGCTCCGCCACCGTGTCGCAGGTGTAGAGCGCGTGCAGCTCGACCTCCCCGGCGCCGGTGGGCAGCGCCAGGACGACGACGTCGTGCACCCCCGGATGCCGGCGCAGGACGGACTCGATCTCGCCCAGCTCGATCCGGTATCCGTGGATCTTGACCTGGTCGTCGAGCCGGCCCAGGTGGACCAGTTCGCCGTCCTCCCGGCGGACCCGGTCCCCCGTCCGGTACCAGCTCGCCGGGCCGGGCAGGCCGTCGACCGGAGTCGTCCGGCGGCCGTCGTGGTCGACGAACCGGCCGTGGTTCTGCGCGGGGTCGAGGTAGCCGTCGAACCGCTGGCTGCCCCGTACGCAGAGCTCGCCGTCGTCGCCGGCGGTCCCGTCGGCCGCCAGCAGGACCCCCTCCAGGTGCGGGTGGATCCGCCCGATCGGCACGGTGTCGTTGCTGGTGCGGGGCCATCGCGCCGGATCGGCGGGGAGCCGGTAGCGGGTGCAGGTGACGGTGAGTTCGGTCGGCCCGTACAGGTTCTCCACGGTGCTGTGCGGCGCGGCGTCCGCCCACGCCCGCGCCTGGGCGATCGTGAGCTGCTCGCCGGCGAAGAGGCTCCACCGCAGGCCCGGCATGCTCCCGGGCCGCAGGCCGCGCAGGCGGCGGGCCAGGGAGACCACCGACGGTACGGAGAACCAGTGGGTGATCCCGTTGTCGTTGACGTAGCGGACGGGGGCCAGGGTGTCGCCGGGCGCGGCGACCACCAGCAGCGCCCCGGACAGCCAGGCGACGAACATGTCGAACACCGACGGGTCGAAGGTCAGCTCGAAGGTCTGCGACAGCCGCGAGCCCGGGCCCACCTGGTAGGCCTCGACGCAGTGCGCGAGGTAGGGGGTCAGGTTGCGGTGCCGGACCGGCACCCCCTTGGGCGTGCCGGTGGAGCCGGAGGTGAACAGGGTGTAGGCGACGTCGTCGGGGCCGCCGTCGTACGCCCGCGTCCACCGCTCGGCCGGCACGTCGTACCAGCGGCGCTCGGGGGTGTCGGGCAGGTGCAGGACGCGGACCGGCCCGGCCGCCTCGTCGACCACCCGCCGGCCGGCGTCGTCGGCGAGCAGGGCGTCCACCCCGGCGTGGGCGCAGGTGCGCCGGATCCGTTCCGCCGGCGCGTCGGGGCTGAGCGGCACGACGGTCGCCGCCAGGCGCAGCGTGGCGAGATAGCCGACGTACGCCGCGAGGCTGCGCGACGCGCAGAGCCCGACGACCCGGGGCGGGCGGCCGTGCGGGTCGGCCAGCCGGCCGGCCAGCCGCTCGACCCGGTCCAGGAGTTCGGCGTACGTGAGCTCGTGCCCGGCGACGCGCAGGGCCGGGGCGTCGGGATACCGGCGGACCGTGTCGGCGAACCCCTGGAAGAGGGTCGGGCCGCCCGTGTTCACCGGGAGCCGCCGGTCGTCGCCGCCTCCGGCAGGTCCCCGCCGTCGTCAGCGGTGCCGGCGCCCCCGTCCCCGTCCGGGCCCCCGCCGGGCGCCGGGGCGGCGGCCGGCTCGGCCGGGCCGTCGACCTCCGCGATCCGCTCGCGGGTGACCACCTTGAAGAACGGGTAGATCAGCAGTACGCAGAGCACCGCGAAGAAGCCGAAGGCCACCTGGTAGGTGAAGACCTGGGCGAGGATGCCGGCGAGGATCGCGGCGACCGGGGTCATGCCCCAGGCCACGAGGCGGCTCGCCGCGCTGAACCGACCGAGCATGTCGGCCGGCACCAGCGACTGCGTGATGAACCGGGAGTTGACCGTCCACATCGTGCCGCCGGCACCGGCGATGAAGGCCGCGGCGCCGATGACCCAGGCGCTGGACGGCGCGGCGGGCAGCAGCGCGGGGGCCGCGACGAGGGCGAAGGCGCCGACGATGTCGGTGAACATGGACCAGCGCCGGCCGATCCACCGGTTGACCGGCCCGACGATGACGGTGCCGACCACCCCACCCGCGCCGAGGCAGGTGAGCAGGAAGCCGTACTGCCGTTCGTCGAGCCCGAGCGGGCCGCCGACGGCGTAGACCGGGATGAGGGCGAGCCACGCCGCCCAGCAGCCGGCCATGATCGCGATGAGCAGCGCCATCGTCCGGAGCAGCCGGTGCTGCCAGAGGAACTGGAGGCCCTCGCGGATGTCCTCGTTGACCGAACGCTTGCGGGTGGCGGCAGCCACCTTGAAGTTGCCGACCAGCAGGAGCAGCAGGACCGCGCCGGCCACGTACGCGAAGCCGGTGACGCCGAGGGCCAGGCCGAATCCGATCGCCACCAGGAAACCGCCGATCGGCTGCCCGGCGAAGCCGTTGAACAGGTACTCCAGGGCGGTGATCCGCGCGTTGGCGGTCTCCCACCGGTGTTTCGGCACAGCCGACGGGACGATGGAGGCTCCGGCGATGCCGGCCACGACGTCGGCCAGGCCGATGACCAACGCGGCGGCGTAGATCAGCGCCAGGGTCGGGCTCGCGGCGAGCACGGCGACGAGGAGTGCGCCGACGGAGAGCATCCGGGCGATCTCGGCGCCCATCAGCAGGGCCCGCCGGTCCATCCGGTCGACGAAGACCCCGACGTGCAGCGCGGCCACCAGCCACGGCAGGCTCATGATGGCCGCGACGGCGGTGACCACGACGGGTGATCGACTGATCTGCGCGGCGAGCAGCGGGAGGGCGATCCGGGCCACCGCGTCGGCGATGTTCGTGGTGCCCGTGAAGATGACCAGAATCCATTCGTTTCGCCTGGCTCCGGGCGGATCCGCCTGCACTGTGGGTTGAGCTGTGGCCACGACAATCCCTCACACGGTCTTGAATTCAGAGAAGTGAATGGGAACTCCGCTGCGAAGTGCGCACACCACCCGGACAAACGATAAAGGACCATTTGGCCGGCCGCGCTTGTCAATTAGGTGACATGTGGAACCGGGCGGGCGGCCGACCGATCCCGCGCATCCGTTCCGTCATGCCGGCAATTCCGATCGACCGGTCGACGGGCGGCAAGGAGTCGCAGGTCATCGGGGTCCGCGCGTTGACGGTGTGGGCGTACGGGCATCGACAGGCAACTCCAACAATCGCGGAAAAGTCCCTTTCGCACCTTTTGGGAATACTCTGCGTTGCGCTTGTTGCACCATAGGTCATCCGAAGAGGCGTGTCCATCCTCACGCCGAGAGGTTCCCGGGCTCCCGCCGCCCGGTGCCGGTGGGCGGCCCGCGCCCCGCCGACGGCCCGAATAATGCGTACCGGAGAGTTCTGTCGGGCCGTGCCGCATCTGCGGCGATTGCGGGGGCATTGCCGCCCGCCACCTCCGCCCGGCCACTGCTCAACGCCCCTCTTGTGCCGCCCCATCCCCCGATACGGATGATCCCGCAGCGCCGCCCGAATCAGCGACCAACGACATTCCATCTTGCGAACATCGAGAGAACATCGGGGCCGGGATGCTCGGACCCGTAGAACTTCCAAGCGCAAATTCAGTCGGCCCCCACCTCGATCGGCGACCGCGATCATCCGGTTCCCGATCGCCCGGGCGCGGCCGACCTCAGGTGAACGGGAAGCAGGGATGACGACTCCAGCTGACCTCGACACGACGATCGCGAAGTACGCGTCGGTGGCCTTCGACGACTCGACCCCCCTGCTGGAGGCCGGCCTCGAATCGCTGTCCCTGCTGCGGCTCGCCGTCGAACTGGCCAACGACGACGACGCCGAGATCGACGCCACCCGCCTCGTGGATCTGCGCACGGTGGGCGACCTCAAGCAGTGGCTACGCGAGCTGAGCGCCATGGGCGCCGAGACCGGAGGCGCACGGTGACCACGACGGCCGGAACGCAGCTCGCGGCGGAGACCGCCCCGGAGCGGCTGCCGATCACCGAGTCGCAGAAGGGGCTGCTGGTCGTCAACGAACGCTCACCCGGGCACGCCGTCTACAACCAGCTCGTCCGGTTCGACATCGACCCGTCGATCCCCGACGAGACGATCGAGCGCGCGCTCGCCACGGTGGTCGCCGTCCAGCCGGCCATGCGCCAGGTCTTCGGGCTGCTGCCCGAGATGCACGCCCGGCTCACCCCGCCCCCGCGCCCGGAGGACTTCCCGCTCGAACGGGTCACGGCCCGCCGGCGCGACTTCGAGGAGGCGGTCGGCGCGGCCCAGCGGCGCCTCGGCCGGCCGGAGTTCGACCTGGCCAACGGCCCCGCGTACCGGTTCGCCGTCGTCCGCTGCCTGGACGAGCCCCGCGTGGCGGTCCTCATGTGCGACCACCACATCATCCTCGACGGCGTGTCGATGGGTCCGCTGGTACGGGACCTCCAGGAGGCGCTGTCCGGGCGCCTCGCCGGGGCGGAGATCGAGCAGCGGCGGGCCGCCCGCGAGAAGGCCTTCGTCAAGGAGCTGGCGGCGCAGAACCGCACCGCCGCCTCCGACCGCGTCGCCGAACGGTCCCGGGAGTGGGCCGCCCGGCTGCGGGAGGTCCCGCCCCTGGTGCTGGCGCCCCTGCCCGGTCGCGCCGTGCAGACGGAGTTCACCGGCGACCGGGTGAGCTGGTATCTCAGCCAGGCCGAGACGGCCGCGCTGTCGGAGACCTGCCGGCGGCTGGAGATCTCCCCGTTCGTCTTCTTCTCCGGCATCTACGGCACCGTGCTGGCCCGGCACGGCAACGTGTCCAGCGTCCTCGTCGGCAGCCCGTTCATGGCCCGCCGCACCATCGGCGCGTTCGACCTCGGCGGCTTCTTCGTCAACACGCTGCCGGTCACCGTCGACGTGGAGTGGAACCGCACCGTCGACGAGCATCTCGGCAAGGTGGTCCGGGAGTCCATCGACTTCTGCCGCGCGAACGTCGACGTCACCTTCAACCGCCTCGTCGCCGACGTACGGCCCGACCGGTCCAGCAACCGCAACCCGCTGTTCTCGGCGATGCTCGCCATGCAGGACACCTTCACGCCGGAGCCGGGCGGGGCCGTGCTGCGGGTCCTGGAGCCCGGCAACGGCACCGCCAAGTTCGACCTCTGGCTGGGCGCCACCCCGGTCGACGGTCGCTGGCTGCTCGAACTCGAGTACGACCGGCAGCTCATCGCGCCCGTGGTCGCCGACGGGCTGCTCACCTCGCTGCGCGACGCCGTACGCGCGGCGGTCTCCGACGGCTCGTGCCGGCTCGGTGACCTCTTCGGCGACGCCTCCGCCGCGGCCAGCGTCCGCTCCGACGGCTGGACCAGCCCGGTGACCGGCGACACGCCGTGGGACTGGGTGTCGGCGGCGGCCCGACGGCGGCCCGACGCCCCGGCGATCGAGGACCCGATCCGCCAGCTCGACTACCGTCAGCTGCTGGCCGAGGCCGAGCGGATCAGCGCCGGGCTCGCCGCGCACGGGGTCGGCCCCCGGGCCGTGGTGGGCCTCGCCGCGACGACCCTCTGCGACACGGTGACCGCCATCCTGGCCATCCTCCGCCGGGGCGCGGCGTACCTGCCCCTGGACCCGGGCCTGCCCGCCGAGCGGCTGGAGTACATGGTCCGGCGGGCCGGCTGCGAGTTCGTGGTCGGCGAGGCGCTGGTGCCCGACGTGCCCACGGTCGCGGTGGCGGACCTGGCCGCCACGACGGAGCCGGTGCCCGACCCGCTGGCCGACCCCGCCGCCCCGATCTACGTGATGTACACGTCGGGCTCCACGGGCCAGCCCAAGGGCGTCCAGATGGGGCACGGCCCGCTGGCCAACCTCACGAGCTGGCAGATCGCGGCCCTCGCCATGGACGCCGAGACCCGCTTCCTCCAGTACGCCCCGCTCGGCTTCGACGTCTCCTTCCAGGAGATCCTGCCGACCCTGGCCGCCGGCGGGACGGTGGTCTCCCGCGAGCCGGCCGACCGGCGGATGTTCACCGCCGTGCTCCGCCGGATCGCCACGACCCAGGTGACGCACGTCTACCTGCCGGTCGCGGCGCTGCGTCCCCTGGTGCAGACCGCCGCCGCCCGGGGCACCCGGCTGCCCGCGCTGCGCTACCTGTGCGTCTCCGGCGAGCAGCTCACCGTCGACGACGAGATCCGCGAGTTCTTCCTCGCCCACCCGCACTGCACCCTGGTCAACCTGTACGGCCCCACCGAGACCCACGCGGTCACGTCGCACCGGCTGTCGTACCGGGACGTGGTGTGGCCGGCCCACGTGCCGATCGGTCAGCCGTACCCGGGGGTGCGCGCGTACGTGGTCGACGCGACCGGCCACCTCGCCCCGCCCGGCGTCGCCGGTGAGCTGCTCCTGGGCGGGGACTGCCCGGCCGACGGCTACATCAACGACCCGGAGATCACGGCCGAGCGGTTCGTGCCCGACCGCTTCTCCGGCACCCCCGGCGGGACCATGTACCGCACCGGGGACCTCGTGGTGCGCGACGACCGGGGCGACCTGGTCTTCCTGGGCCGGATGGACACCCAGGTCAAGATCCGGGGATACCGGATCGAGCTGGGCGAGATCGAGACCGTCGCGAACCAGGTCGACGGCGTACGACAGGCGGTCGCGGTGGTCCGGGGCACCGGCGCCGACCGGGAACTCGGGCTGTTCGTCCGTTCCGACGCGGACTCCACCGTCGACCCGGAGCAGGTCCGCCAGCGGCTGACCACGGCGCTGCCGGTCTACATGCGACCACTGTGGATCTTCCCGGTCGACCGGGTCCCGACCACGCCGACCGGCAAGACCGACCGCGACGCGCTGCTGCGGCTCGCCGACGAACTGCTGGTCGAGCAGCAGAGCGCCGACACCGCCGAGGTCACGTACGCCGACGAGCTGGAGCGGGAGCTGGCCGGGCTGTGGGGCGGGGTGCTCGACGTCGAGGGCATCCGGCCGGACCGTCCGCTCATCGAGTACGGCGCCCACTCCCTGAACATCTTCACCACCCTCGCCGAGGTGCAGGAGCGCTACGGGGTGGCCGTACCCCTGGTCGACTTCTTCGCCGCGCCCACCGTGGCCACCCTGGCCGGGCTCGTCCGCACGGCGCGGGGCGGCGACGCGGCGGTGACGCCGTGACGACCCGACTGCCCGGCCGACTGGTCCCCCTGCTGCGGCGCGGCGACCGGCTGGCGTGCGTGCTGCTGCCGGGCGCAGGCGGCGGGCTGCACCCCTACCTGCGGCTCGCCGCGGCGCTCGGCAAGACCCACAACGTGGCGGCGGTACGCGCGGCCGGCCTGCTGCCCGACGAGGAGCCGGAACTCAGCATCGCCGAGATGGCCGACGCGGCGGCGCGGGCGCTGGACGCGGACGGCACGGTCCCGGCGGCCGTCTTCGGCTGGTCCCTCGGCGGCTCGGTCGCCTGGGAGCTGTGCGTCCGGCTGGCCGAGCGGGGGCACCTGCCCGACCTGGTGCTGGTGGACGCGTCGCCGCTGCCGCGCCGCGCCACGGCCGAGGAGGACGCCCGGGTACGCGAGACCATCGTCGGGATGCTCGGGCCGCGTCCCGATCCGGCGACCGTCGAGCGGGTCCGGCGGGTCTTCGACACGCAGGTCGCCGCCCTCGCGGACTACCGGGCCGACCGGCCCTACGCCGGCCGGGTGCTGATGCTGATGTGCACCGACGAGGAGTTCGCGTCGTTCCGCGCCGGCGCCGAGGCCCGGTGGCGGGAACTCGCGCCGGACCTGAGCGCCGGGCGGCTCGACGCGGGACACTTCGACGTCTTCGACCCCGAGCGCCTGCCGCAGCTGGTCGACGAGGTGACGCCGTTCCTCGGCCGGGCCTCCGGGGCGGTGCTGCGATGAGCCCGTTGGCGGTCGTCAGCGGCGGTACCCGGGGCATCGGGCTCACCTTCAGCCGCCGGCTGGTGAAGCTCGGGCACCGGGTGGTCGCGCCGTACCGCGGTGACGCCGTCGCGGCGGCGTCGGCGGCGGCGGAGCTCGGCGACGCGTTCCGTCCGATCCGGCTCGACGTCGCCGACGCCGACGCCGTGGGCGCGGCCGTGGCGGCGGTCCTCGCGGAGCACGGCCCGCCGACCGTGCTGGTCAACAACGCGGGCATCAACATCGACCGACCGTTCCTGGAGATGTCGACCGAGGACTGGCGGCGGGTGGTGGACACCAACCTTTCCGGCGTCTTCCACCTGACCCGGGGGTTCGCGCCGGCGATGCTGGCGGCCGAGGGCGACGGCGTCATCGTCAACGTGGGCGCCACCACCGGCATCCGCCCCCGGCGCAACGGCGCGAACTACTGCGCCAGCAAGGCCGGCCTGCTCCAGCTCACCAAGTGCCTGGCACTGGAGCTGGCGCCCCGGATCAGGGTCAACTGCCTGATCCCGGGCATGACCGAGACCGACGAGCTGGTGACCCGGTTCCGGCTGGACGATCCCGCCGCCCGGGCGGCGGTGGTCGCGGAGATCCCCCGGGGCCGCATCGGCACCACCGAGGAGATCGCCGACGCACTGGAGTTCCTCGTCGGGCCGGCAAGCGGATACCTGACCGGGCAGAAGCTGATCGTGGACGGTGGGCAGTTCATGTGGTGACCGATGTGGACGACATCCTGGACGGCGCGACGCGGGCCCGGGCCGAGCTGCCCCCGCCCGGCGACGGACGCTACGACCGGTACTGCGAGGCGCTCGCCGACCGGCTCACCTCCGGCTGGGCCGACGTGCTGGCGGCCAACGCCACCGATGTGGCCCGGGGCACCGAGGCCGGCCTCGGCCCCGAGCTGGTCGACCGCCTGGCGCTCGGCAAGAGCCACCTCGACGCGCTGGTCGACCTGATCGCGCGCACCCGGGCGGCGCTGCCGGCGGTGACCGCCCCGAGCGCCGGGCACCGCGCCGGCAACGGCGCCACCGTACGCCGGCTGCCCAAGCCGCTCGGCGTGGTTCTGATGATCTTCGAGGCGCGGCCGACGGTGACGGTGGAGGGCGCCCTGCTGCCCGTGGCGGTCGGCAACGTGGCCGTCCTGCGCGGCGGGGCGGAGATCGCGGCCACCAACCGGGCCCTCGCCGTCGTCGTCGGCCAGGCGCTGGAGGACGCGGGGCTGCCCGCCGGCACGGTACGGGTCGTCACCGACCCCGACCGGCGGCTGGTGCGGGCCCTGCTGAAGCGGCACGACGCGGTCGACGTCCTCATCCCCCGGGGCAGCCCGTCCCTGATCGACTACTGCCTGACCAGCTCCACCATCCCGGTCATCGCCAGCGGCGGCGGGGTCAACCACCTCTACGTCGACCGCAGCGCCGACCTGGAGCTGGCCGCCCGGATCGCCCTCGACAGCAAGCTGGGCGAGCCCACCGCCTGCAACACCCTCGAACTGGTGCTGGCCCACGCGGACGTGGCCGAGGAGCTGACCCGGGCCCTGCTGTGGGCCGGCGCCGGGCTGGCCGAACCGTGGCTGCTGCGGGTCGATCCCCGGCTGACCGCCGCCGCGCCGGCCGGGGCGCCGGTGGCCGAGCTGACCGCCGCCGACGACGGCCGGGAGTTCCTGGAACGGGCGGTCGGCATCCGGCCCGTCGCCGGCCTCGACGAGGCGGTGGCCCACATCCGCCGCTTCGGTTCCCGGCACACCGAGGGCGTGGTGGCCGCCGACCCGGCCGTCGTGGCCGCGTTCCTGGCCGGCGTGGACGCCGCCGCGCTGGTGGTCAACGGCTCCCTGCGCCTGCACGACGGCCCGACGATGGGGCTGGGACCGGAGCTGTCCATCGCCACCGGCCGGCTGCACGTACGCGGCCCCGTCAACCTGTCCGCCCTGCTGACCTGGAGCTGGGTCGTCGACGCCGGGGGCCGGCTGCGCGATGGCGGGACGGAGGCGGCATGACCGACCGGGCCCTGATCAACGATGCGGTGAAACGGCTGGTCGTACGCGAGTCGCGGCTCGCGGTCGACCCCGCCACGGTCGACGACCTCGAACCGCTCAACGGCGACCTGCTGCGGGTCAACTCGCTGGGCTTCCTCGGCATGCTCGTCCGCCTCGAGGACGAACTCGACGTGACGCTGCCCGACGACATCTTCGCCGGGCGGGTCTTCACGACCGTCGCCGACCTGGTCGACGTCGTCGCCGAAGTGGTGAAGGAGGAGCCGTGACCGAGACACCCCGGGCCTGGCGCAGCGTCCTGCCGCACCTCGGCTACGAACTGCCCGCGGACGTGACACCGGAGGACACCGACGGCCCGGTGACCGCCACCCTGCCTCTGGAGCTGATCCGGCAGAGCGTCTCGACCCGGGAGTTCTGGCCGATCCCGGAGCCGGTGGCCGAGCGCTACCGGGCCTACCGGCCGGCGCCGCTGTGGCGGGCCCGCCGCTTCGAGGCCGAGATCGGGGCCACCGTCCCGATCTACGTCAAGTACGAGGGCGGCAACATCTCGGGCAGCCACAAGTTCAACACCGCGCTGGCGCAGGCCCACTACTACCACCGCGCGGGCTTCCGGGAGCTGGTCACCGGCACCGGCGCCGGGCAGTGGGGCAGCGCCCTCGCCGCCGCGTGCGCCGCATTCGGCATGGCCTGCACCGTCTTCATGGTCGGCGGAAGCCTGCGCGACAAGCCGTACCGGGGCAGCCTGATGCGCCTCTACGGCGCGGAGCTGCACGCCAGCCCCAGCCCGCTGACCGGGGTGGGACGCGCCGCCGCCGAGCATCCGGGGCAGGGCAACAGCCTCGCGCTGGCCATCGGCGAGGCCGTCGAGTACGCCCGGGCGGACCCGAAGCGGGCCTTCTGCATCGGCAGCGGCGAGACGTACAGCATCCTGCACCAGTCGGTGATCGGCCTGGAGGCGATCGACCAGCTCGCCGCCGTCGACGCCGTCGTGGACGCGGTGATCGGCTGTGTGGGCGCCGGCAGCAACTTCGGCGGGCTGGCCCTGCCGTTCTTCGCCGCCTGGCGGGCCGGCGAGCTGGAGGTGCCCGCCGACCTGATCGCGGTCGAGTCCAGCGCCACCCCGAAGCTGACCCGTGGGGTGTACGCCTACGACCACACCGACTCCACCGGCACCGGCCCGATGGAGCCGATGTACACGATCGGCAGCGGGTACGCGATCCCCGCGTCGCACTCGGCCGGGCTGCGCTTCCACGGCGCGGCGAAGCTGATCTCCGCCATGCGGCACCGGGAGCAGATCTCGGCGCTGGCGGTGGGCCAGCGGGAGGCGCTGACCGCCGGCCGGACGTTCGCCCTGACCGAGCTGGTGCTGCCCGCGCCGGAGTCGGGGCACGCGCTGGCCGCCGCCGCCCGGGTGGCGACCGGCCGCGAACCCGGGCACCCGGCGCGGCACGGGGTGCTGGTCTGCGTCAGCGGGCACGGCCTGCTCGACCTGGCCGCGTACGACAAGCTCCTCGCCGGTCTGCCCGAGGACCGGCCGGCCGACGCGGACGCGTTGCGGGCGGCGACGGCGTCGCTCCGCGCGGTCCACCCGACGTGAAGGGCGTGACATGGTCGCTGTGCCTGCGGTGCCGACGCGCAGCCGGGAGTGGACGCCGGTGCTGACCGGCCTCCGCGCCGACCTGCTGGACTGCGTACAGGTGAACCTGGCCGCGCTGGCCGACCGGGCCTACGGGCCCGGGGCGCACCTGGCGCTCGGCGCCACCCTGCGGTTCCACACCGCCGAGGGGCCCGCCGGGACACCGGCGGTGACCGCGTCGGTCGAGCAGCGGCTCGCCGAGGCGGCCGACCTGCTCGGCCTGCGGGTCACCCGACGCTGGGACGACGTGCCCGGCGCGCGGCTGCGCGAGCTGCTCGCGGAGCACTCGCCGCTCTACGTGGTCGCCGACACGTTCACCATGAGCTGGCTGCCGTACGCCGGGAACCAGCACATGGAGCACAGCTTCCTGCTGGTCGACGCCGGCGAGCAGTGCGTGGTGGTCGACGGCTACCACAACTCCACGCAGTGGGGCGACGCGCGGCCGGGGACGTGGCGGATGCCGGCCGCGGACTTCGACGCGGCGGTGCCCCGGGCGACCGCGATGACCGTCGCCGCCGACGGCGCACCGGTGCTCGACCGCGCGGCGGTCCTGCGGGACAACGCCGCCGCGCTGCGCGCCGGGGCCGACCGGATCGAGGACTACCTGGCGGCGGTCCGGCGGCAGGCGGGCGAGGCGGAGGCGGCGGCCCAGCTGGTGCTCGACGTGTGGCTGCTCGGCCGGTCCCGGGCGCTGCACGCCGCCTGGCTGGCCGGCGACCCGGCCACCGCCGACGCGGCACGCGAGGCCGCCGACCGTGCCGACGCCTGGCTCGCCCTGGCCGGGCAGAGCTACGTGGCGATGCGCCGGGTCCGCCGGGGCGGGGTCTTCCCCACCCCGGTGCTCGACCAGCTCGACGGCCTGCTGCGCGACGACGTGGCGCTCGCCGGTCGGCTCGCCGACGCCGGGCCGGTGCCACCGCCGCAGGGCGGGCCGGCGGCCGACCCGGGCCGGATCCGCGGGGTGCTGGCCGACGAGGTGCGGGCCGTCCTCGGGGTGGGCCCGGAGGTGCCGGTCGACGGGCGTCCACTGCGGACGCTGCCCGGCTTCAACTCGTTCCGGCTGGTCGAGGTGATCGAGCGCGCGGAGGCCCGGCTGGGGGTGGAGCTGGATCCGGACGACCTCACCGGGCCGGCCCTGCACGACCTCGACTCGCTGGGCGCCGTGTTCGACCGGGCCCGCCCGGCGGCGCAGGGGGTGTCGGGCCGGTGACCAGGCTGCTGCACGACCTGCTGGACCGTACGGCGACCGCCCGGCCGGAGGCGCCGGCTATCGCCCACGGCGACCTGGTGCAGAGCTACGGGGAGCTGGACGCGGCCAGCCGGCGGCTCGCCGGCTGGCTGGCCGGGCGGGGCGTCCGCCGGGGCGAGCGGGTGATCGTCTGCCTGCCCACCGACCCACTGGTGCCCGCCCTGCTGTACGCCTGTTCCCGGGCGGGCGCCGTGTTCAGCGTCGTCAACGAGCAGTCCCCCGCGGTCGCCCTGGCGCACGTGCTGACCGACGCCGAGCCGGCGCTGCTCGTCACCGACAGCCCCCGGGCGCTCGCCGTGGCCGCCGGGCACGGGGTGCCGACCGTCGGCACGGCGGAGCTACGCGACGTCGTACGGGACGGCCCGGACGCCGAGCCGGCCGCGTCCCCGCTGGCCGTCGACCCGGTCTGCCTGATCTACACCTCCGGCAGCACCGGCATGCCGAAGGCGGTCGTGTCCACCCACGCGCAGGTGGTCTTCGCCGTCGGGGCCATCGCCGCCCAGCTCGCCTACCGGGCCGACGACGTCGTGTGGTGCGCGCTGCCGCTCTCCTTCGACTACGGCATGTACCAGGTCTTCCTCAGCACCCTCGCCGGCGCCCGGCTGCACCTGGCCTCCCCCGCCGACACCGGCCCGACGCTGCCCCGGCACCTGGTGAACAGCGCCGCGACCGTGCTGCCCGCCGTGCCGGCGCTCGCCCGTGGCCTGGCCCGGATGCTGTCCCGCCCGGGCGCGACCGTGCCCGCGCTGCGCCTGCTCACCAACACCGGCGCCGCGATGCCGCCCGAGGTCCTGCGCGACCTGCGCGCCCGGATCCCCACCCTGCGCGTACAGCTGATGTTCGGGCTCACCGAGTGCAAGCGGGCGGCGATCATGCCGGTGGACGAGGACCTGCGCCGGCCCGGCGCCTCCGGGCGGGCCCTGCCCGGCACCGAGATCCTGATCGTCGACGAGGACGGCGCGGCGGTGCCGCCCGGCACCGTCGGCGAGATCGTGGTCCGGGGGCCGCACGTGATGGCCGGCTACTGGCGTCGCCCGGAGCTGACCGCGCAGCGCTTCCCCCGCGCCGAGGGGCTCTTCCCCCAGCTGCGCACGGGCGACCACGGCTGGCTCGACGCCGACGGCTACCTCTACTTCGTCGGCCGGCGCGACGACATCTACAAGGAACGCGGCACCCGCGTCAGCGTCACCGAGGTCGAGGCGGCGGCGTACCGGCTGCCGCAGGTGCAGGCCGCCGCCGTGCTGCCGCCCCGCGCCGAGGACGGCGGCGACTCCGCCACCCTGTTCGCGGTGACCGAGCTGACCGCGCCGGAGGTGCTCGCCGCGCTGCGCACCGAACTCGACGAGATCAAGACACCCCGGACGTGCCTGGTCGTGCCGGAGATCCCGCTGACCCGCAACGGCAAGGTCGACCGGGCCGAGCTGTACCGGATGTGGTCGGAGCGGGCCCGTGTCTGAGCTGGCGGCACTCTTCGACCGGCCGGGCGCGCCGCAGACCCCGGCGTACCTCTACGACACCGACGAGCTGGCCCGCTCGTACGCGGCGCTGCGGGCCGCCCTGCCCGGGCCCGCCGAGCTGTTCTACTCGCTCAAGGCCAACCCGCACCCGACGGTCGTAGCCGACCTGACCGCCGCCGGGTGCCGGGCGGAGGTCTGCTCCCCCGGCGAGCTGCGCGTCGCGCTGGCGGCCGGCTGCGACCCGGCCGAGATCCTCTACACCGGCCCGGGCAAGCGGGACGTCGACCTGGCCGAGGCCGTACGGGCCGGGGTCGGGCTCTTCTCCGTCGACTCGCCGTACGGGCTGGACCAGCTCGACCGGGTGGCCCGCGAGCACGACGTCGAGGTACGCGCACTGGTGCGGATCAACGACGACAGCCCGGCCCCCGGGCAGGGGCTCACGATGACCGGCGTCGCCTCGCAGTTCGGCGCGGACGTGCGCTGGGTGCTGGACCGGCCCGACCTGTTCGGGCCGCGCCGGAACGTGTCCCCGGTCGGGTTCCACCTCTACATGGGCAGCAACGTCGACGGCGAGGACGCCCTGGTCGCCCAGTTCACCCAGTCCGTCGACACCGTACGGCGGCTGGCGGCGGCGACCGGGACGCAGCCGGAGCTGATCGACCTGGGCGGTGGCTTCGGGGCGCCCTTCGCGCGGGCCGGCGGCCGGCCGGACCTGCCGAAGCTGGCGGACCGGCTGACGGCGCTGCTGGCCGACGCCTTCCCGGGCTGGCCGGAGCGCGGGCCGGGGGTGGCCTTCGAGTCGGGCCGGTACCTGGTCGGCACCTGCGGCACGCTGGTCACCCGGGTCCTGGACGTGAAGCGGTCGCAGGGCGCCACCGTGGTGGTGCTGGAGTCGGGCATCCACCACCTCGGCGGGATGTCCGGCCTGCGCCGGCTGCCGCCGATCGTGCCGGACCTGCTCACCGTGGACGCGGCGGCCGGTGCGCCGGTGCCCGGGACCATCGTCACCGGGCCGCTGTGCACACCGCTGGACACGTGGGCCCGCGCCGCGGCCCTCCCGCCGCTGGTCCCGGGTCAGCTGGTCGCCGTGCCCAACGTGGGCGCGTACGGCCTCTACGCCAGCCTGGTGGCCTTCCTCGCCCATCCCATGCCGGTCGAGGTCACCGTCGCCGGGGGCCGGATCACCGGCGTGACCCGGCTGGAGCTCACCCGGCACACCGTCATCGGCAGCGACAGGGGTTGATCTGACAATGGACGCCGCTTTTCCGGACCTGCTCAAGCCGTTCCTCAAGTACGCGGGAACGCAGCCCATCACCGCCGAGGCCTCGCTCAACGAGTTGGGCCTGGACTCGATGCGCGCGATCGAGCTGCTGTTCACCATCGAGGACACCTACGGGGTGTCCATGCCCGACGAGCTGCTGACCGACAGCACCTTCGCCACGGCGGGCAGCCTCTGGAACACCATCGAGTCGCTGCGGGGACGGGCGGCGTGAGCACCGCGACCGGCCACGAGAGCGCGCTGGCGGAGGTGCTGGCCGCCGCCGCCGCGCACGCGGAGCAGGCCGACGAGACGGCGGAGTTCCCCACGGCGGCGCTGGACGCGATGCGGGCCACCGGCCTGCTCGGCCTGCTGGTGCCGGCGGAGCACGGCGGTGGGGGCGGCGGGCTCGACGACCTGGTCGACGTGACCCTGCGGCTGGCCAGGGTGGACATGTCCGTCGCGTTGATCTTCGCGATGCACTGCCAGCAGGTCGTGGCGGTGGTCCGGCACGCCGACGGCCCGTTCGCCGCGCGGCTCCTGCCGGAACTCGGCAAGGGCGACGTCTACCTCGCCTCGGTGACCACGGAACGCGGCAAGGGCGGGCACCTGCTCAGCTCGGAGTCGGAGGTCCGGCAGGACGCCGGGTTCCTGACCATCGACCGGGACGCCCCCATCGTGACCGGCGGCCAGCACGCCGACGCGTACCTCATCACGACGCTGGCGCCGGACGCCACCTCGCCCAGCCAGGTGTCCCTGGTGTACGCCCGCCGCGACCAGCTCACGCTGGAGGTGCGCGGCGGCTGGCAGCCGCTCGGGATGCGGGCCACCCAGAGCGTGCCGATGCGGCTGACCGGGCGGGTGCCGGCCGACCAGGTCATCGGCGCCCCCGGGCGGTTCCGCGAGATCGTCGCCCCCACCTTCGGCCCGCTGGCGCACATCGGCTGGTCGGCGGCGTGGCTCGGCGCGGCCACCGGCGCGCTGTCACGGATCCTGCACCACATCCGCGACGCCGGCCGGGGCCAGTTCGATCCCTCCTCGGAGCTGCTGCTGACCCGGCTGGCCCGGGTCCGGGGTCGGCTCGACCTGGTCAACGCCCTGCTCCGGCACACCGTCGCCGCCGTGCAGGGCACCCCCGACGTGGCCGACCCGTCGACCCAGCTGCTGGTCAACTCCCTGAAGGTGCACGCCGCCGAGCAGTGCTTCGCCGCCGCCGACGAGATGGTGGAGCTGGTCGGCCTGCGGCACGGCTACCTCAGGTCGTCGCCGCTGTACCTGGAGCGGGTCTTCCGGGACCTCCGCTCCGCCTCGCTGAACTACGCCAACGACCGGCTGCTGCTGGTCAACGGGGCGCTGACGTTGCGGGACCGGCAGGTGCACCTTGCCTGAGCTGCAAACGGCACCGGCGGCGGCCCCCACCGCGCCCGGCCCGTCGGCACCCGGTGCCGACGTGGCCGCGCGTACCGGGGCGGCGCTGCGCGGGCTGGCGACCACCGGGGACGCGCGCGCGGTCTGGCGGGCGCTCGGCGACCACGGCCTGCTGCGCGACGTCGGGCCGGCCGAGCTGCCGGGGCTGCTCGGCACCCTCGACGCGCACTGCCCGGTCGGGGTGGTGCTGTCGGTCTGCGTCCAGGTCGCCAGCGCGCTGCCCGTCCTGCGCGAACAGGTCGACGCGGGGCCGGAGGACGGGCCGGTGCGGGCCGCGTACCACGACGCGGTCGCCGGTCGCGCGACGCTCGCGCTGGCCGCCACGGACCGCGACGGCGCCGGCTCCGACCTGATGGAGCTCGGCACGACGGTACGCCTCGACGACCGGTCGCTGGTGCTCGACGGCGGGAAGCGGTGGATCACCAACGCCCGCACCGCCGCGTACGCGCTCGTGCTGGCCCGGCACCGCCCGCAGCGGCACTTCACCAGCTTCGTGTGGGTGCTGGTGCCCACCGACGCCCCCGGCGTGCGGGTGTCCGCCACCCGGAACACCCCGCTGACCGGCGCCGGCCTGGGCGACCTGCACTTCGACCAGGTACGCCTGGACCGGTCGTACCTGGTCGGCCGCCCCGGCCGGGGCATGGTCAGCTTCGCCCGGCACATCGCCACGGAACGCTTCGCCGGCGGCGTGTGGGCAGCCGCGATGTGTCGACGCGTGCTCGCCGACACCCATCGTCGCCTCGTCGAGCGCCCCCTCGGTGCCGGGCGGGCCTGGGACAACCCGGCGATCCGGGAGCGGTTCGCCCGGTGCGTGGTGGAGGCCTGGCGGATCGAGGCCGCCTGCGACGCCCACCGGGAGAGCAGCGAGCCCCTGGTGACCAGCATGCTGCTGAAGGTCGCGGTGGCGCAGGGCCTGGACGTGGTGCTCGGCGAGTGCGCCGCCCTGCTCGGCGCGGAGGCGTACGCCGAGGGCGGGCTGGCGCAGCTGCGGGCCGCCGCCGGCATGTTCGCCACGGCCGGCGGCGCCACCGGGGCGATGCTCGCCGGGATCGCCGAGCACGTGCCCGACCTGCTCCGGGACCGGTCGTGGTGACGGCACGGCGGCGGGCGGTGCTGGCCTGCCGGGCGCGACCGCGCCGGGTCGCCACGGGCCGCCACGGCGGCATCGTCCGGCTGCGGCTGGGCGCCCGGGTGCGGGTGGCGGTGGCCGAGCAGCGGCTGCTGGCCCACCTTCCGCCGGCCCCGTCCGACCTGGCGGCCGTCGGCGACCTCCCCGCCGGGCCGCGCGCCGAACGGTTGGCCGCGCGGGCGCTGCTGCGCCTGCTGCTCGCCGCCGAGCTGGGCCGGACGGCCGGCGGCACGCCGATCGCCGCCCACGACAACGGCCAGCCCCACCTGCCCGAGTGGCCGGGGGTCGCCGTCAGCCTGTCCCACGACGCCGGCACGGTGGCCGCCGCGCTCGGGCGGGGCGTGCCGGTCGGCGTTGACGTCCAGGTGCCCGTGCCCGCGCCGCCGGCCCTGCTGCGCCGCTGCTGCGCCCCGCCGGTCCGCGCCGCCCTGGACCGGCTGCCCGAACCGGTGCGGGACCGCGAGTTCGCCTGGATCTGGACGGTGCAGGAGGCGTGCGTGAAGGCCACCGGCGCCGGCCTCGCCGGCCGGCCCTGGGCCATTCCGGTGCCGGCGGGACGGCGGACGGGCCGCTGGGCCGACCTGCGGTGGGTCAGCCTGCGCGGGCACAGCCGGGTCCCGGCGAGCGTGGCACACGGGGTGGGTACGCGATGACCGTCCCCGACCCCCGGTTCGCCGGGCTGAGCTGCTACACCAGCAACCTGGCCGGCTACCAGGCCGGCGAGTTCGCCGACACCGTGGAGCGTTTCGCCGACTCCGTACGCGTCGCGGTGCGCACGGACCTGCCGGCGGGCGGGCTCGCCTTCTCCCACCACCGGGTGCCGCTCGACCGGCTGCCGGACGGCACCCGGTTGGCGTGGGCCACCGCCCCGGTCGACGGCGTCGTCGACCGCGTCGACGCGGAACTGCGCCGCCACGGTCGGGTGCTCGTGGTCACCGACAACGCGGCGCTGCCCTGGTCCCCCTCGACCGACGGCACCGCCCACGCGCCGCACTGGTTGCTGGTCGACGACCGGCGCGGCGACGACTGGCACGTGGTCGACGGGTTCAGCGGGCTGCTGCCCGCCGGCGAGCAGGAGCCGTACGCCGGCTGGCTCGCCACCGCCGGCCTGCTCGCCGCGCTGACGCCGCCGCCGTCGTGGCGTCCGGAGCAGGCGCGGCGAAACGCGCTGGCCTTCGGCTTCTGGGTGCCCCCGCCGGCCGGCGCGCAACCGCAGTTGCTGGTCCGTACGGGCGGCGCCGGGGACGAGCCGGAGCTGCCCGGTGACTGGCTGCTCGACGAGGACGCCGCCCTGGAGTTCCTCCGCGACCACGTCGTCGCGCAGCCGGAGGCCGCCGGGGCGCACCTGGACGACCTCTGGGCCGTCGCGCAGCACCGGACGTTCCGGTACCGCCACCTCGGCGACGACGAGGCGGTGCGGGCCTGGTCGGACCTGCCCCGGGCCCTGCGCTTCGCGGTGGAGTCGGCCCGCCGGGGGCGCCCCCGGTCCGCGCTGGTGCGGACCACCTTCGACCACCTGCGGCAGCTGGAACGAGACCGGTCGACCACCCCAGCTCCGGCGGCGGAACGCCCGCACCGGCAGACCTTGTGAAGGATGTGCGATGCAGACCCGTACCCTCTACGACTGGTTCCGTACGTCGGCCCGGCAGTACCCGGACAACGTGGCGATCGAGGTCGCCTCGGACGCACTGACCTACGCCGAGTTGCGGGCCGCGGCCGGGCGGTTGTCGGCCGCCATGCAGCGGGTGCCGGGGCGGCCACCCCGACGGGTCGGGCTGCTCACCTCCCGCAGCCTCATCGGCTACGTCGCCTACCTGGCCGCCCTGCGGCTGGGTGCGACGGTCGTGCCGCTCAACCCCGCCAACCCGGCGGCCCGCAACCTCGCCATCACCGGCGAGGCGGACCTGGACCTCGTCATGGTCGACGACACCTCCGGCGACGGGCTGGCCGAGTTCCGCGCCCAGAGCACCGTCCGGGTCCTCGACCTGACCGGCGAGGGCTGGCGCCGGTTCCTCGCCCCGGACGACGCGACGGAGATCCCGCCGGCCGTGGAGCGGGGCCGCGACGACTTCGCGTACATCATCTTCACCAGCGGGACCACCGGGAAACCCAAGGGCGTGCCGGCGACCCACGCCAACGTCGACTCGTTCCTCACCGAGGTGATCAAGCGGTACCGGTTCCGGCCCGAGTCGCGGGTCTCGCAGACCTTCGAGATGTGCTTCGACGGCTCGATCCTGGCGATGTTCGGCGCGTGGGGCACCGGGGCCACCCTGTGCGTGGCCCAGCGCGGGGACGTGCTGACGCCGGTGCGCTTCATCAACACGAAGCGGCTCACGCACTGGCTGTCCGTGCCGTCGCTGATCTCGTTCGCCAAGCGGCTGCGGGCCCTCGCGCCGGACAGCATGCCGACGCTGCGGCTGAGCTCCTTCGGCGGGGAGCCGCTCACCATCGAACAGGTCAACGACTGGACGGCCGCCGCGCCGAACACCGCGGTGATCAACTGTTACGGCCCCACCGAGACGACGGTCATCGTCACCGCGTACGAGGTGCCCGCCGACCCGGCCGCCCGGATCGAGTCGTCGAACCGCTCGGTGCCGATCGGGGACATCTACCCGCACCTGGACTACGTGCTGCTCGACGAGGACCTGCGCCCGGGCGACGACGGCGAGCTGTGCGTCCGTGGCGAGCAGCGGTTCCCCGGCTACCTGGACCCGGCCGAGAACGCGGGCCGGTTCGTCTCCTTCGACGGCGAGCGGGGCCGTCTCTACGACGGCACCGGGCCGTTGACCGCCGAACACTGGTACCGCACGGGCGACCGGGTCCGCCGCGAGTTCGGCGAGTTGGTGCACCAGGGCCGCATCGACCACCAGGTGAAGGTACGCGGCAACCGCGTCGAACTGGCCGAGATCGAGGCCGCGCTGCGCGCCCACGCGGACGTGGTGGAGGCGGTGGTGCTCACCGTGGCCGGCGACGACGGGGAGCTGGACCTGCACGCCGTCTACACGGGCGCGGCGCTGGCCGACGACGACCTCACCCGGCTGGTGGGGCACCTTCCGCCGTACATGCGGCCACGGGCGTTCCACCACCGGGCGGAGATCCCGCTGACCGAGGTGGACAAGGTCGACCGCAAGCGGTTGACCTCCGAGCTGCTCGCCACCCGTGGCTGAGCCGGGCGCCGGGGCCGTCCCGGAGGCGGTCCCGGCCACCGCGATGCAGGAGGCCCTGTGGTGGGTGCACCAGCGGGCCCGCGACCGGTCCGTCTACCACCTCACCTGGCGGCTCGGGGTGGACGAGCCGCTCGACGAGGCGGCGCTGGCCGTCGCCTGGCAGGCGATGGTCGACCGCCACGAGGCGCTGCGGACCTCGGTGGTGCGGCAGGCGGACGCCGTCACGCTGGTGGTGGCGCCCCGCATCGTCGTCGGCCTGCACCGGCTGGAGGTGGACGACCCGGGGGACGCCGACCCGGGGACCCTGCTGCGGCTCGTCGCCGAGGAGGTGCACGCCGCGCCGGTGGACCCGGCGGCGGCGCCGCTGGCCCGGATCACCCTGGTCCGGGTCGGCGACCGGCACGAGGTGCTGCTGACCGTGCACCACATGGTGCTCGACGGCTGGGCGGTCCAACTGCTCGTCGGCGAGCTGTCGGAGGCGTACGCGGCCGTGCGGGAGGGACGGGAGGTGAGCTTCCCGGCCGACCCGGTGCCGTTCAGGACGTACGCCCGGGAGCAGGCCACGGCCCGCGCGGACGGCCGGTGGGACAAGAGCCTGGCGTACTGGTGCGACGCGCTCGCCGGTGCCGCCTCCGCCGTCCTGGAACCCGACCTGCCGGGCGAGGTGGCCAGCGGCGCACCCGGCGCGATCCTGCGCTACGGCTTCAGCGCCGAGGCGGGCGCCGGGATCGCGGCGCTGGCCAAGGCCACCTTCGCCACCCCGTTCGCGATCATCCTCGGTGCGGCGCAACTCGTGCTCGCCCGGGCCGGCGCCGGGCCGGACGTGGCGGTGGGCGTGGTGACCGCGAACCGGATGACCACCCGCGACCAGGCCCTGCTCGGCTACACCGCGAACCTCTGCGTGGCCCGGGCGAGGGTCGCCGAGACGGACACCGTCGCCGCGGTGGTGGGTGCCGCCCGGGACGGCATGTGGCAGATGCTGACCCACCAGGCGGTGCCGTACCCGGTGGTGTTCGGGGCGCTGCCCGAGCAGACCCGGGCCGCCCTCGGCGACCCCGCGCCGCTGCTGCTGAGCTACCTCGGCCCGATCGGCACCGACCTGCGTCTCGGCCCGGTCCCGGCGACGCTGCTGCCCAGCCCGAACCGGGCCGCCCGGGCCGACGTGGCGATGTCCGTCTGGGAGGCCGACGGCGGCTACCTCGCCGAGATCGAGTACCACACCGGTCGCTACCGGGAGAGCAGCGTGCTGGCCCTGCTGCACGACCTGGACGCGGTGCTGGCCGACGGCGGCGCCGAGCCGCAGCGTACGGTCGGCTCGTTCAACGTCGCCACCCGCGCCCGCACCGGCCGCGCGGCCCCGGCCACCGTGGACCGCGACCCGGCGACCGGCCCGCTGCCCGAGTCGGCGCACTGGCGCCACGTCGTCGCCGCCTGGACCGACGTGCTCGGCGCCCCGCCGGCCGGTTCCGACGCCGACTTCTTCGCCTCCGGCGGCAACTCGTTGAGCGCCCTGCGCCTCGTGGACGCGCTGGCCGCCGACGGGCGACCGGCGGTGGACGTCGTGCGGTGGCTGGGCGAGCCGACCCCCCGCCGGCTGGCCGACCTGCTGGGCGGCGGGTCCGAGCCGGTCTCGGCGGAGTCGACGCTGGTACGCCTGCGGGACGGCTCGGGCCCGCACCTGCACCTGGTGCACGGCGCCGGCGGCAGCCCGCAGGACTACCAGGACCTGCTGGCCGCGCTGCCGGAGCACTGGCGGGTGACGGCCTCCCGCGACAGCGCGCAACTGCCGACGGTGCCGGACCTGGCCCGCCGCTACCAGGCCGACCTGGACGCCGCCGGCCTGGTCCCGGACCTGCTCGGCGGGTGGTCGTTCGGCGGTCAGGTCGCCTACCAGATGGCCGCCGACCAGGTCGGGCGACGACCGGCGCTGGTGCTGCTGGACTCCGCCCCGCCGGTGGGGTACGAGCTGCCGGACGAGGAGGTCCGGCAGCGCTTCGACACCTTCACGGAGAACATCCACCGGGCCCTCGACCTGGAGCCGGACGCCCCGAGGCCCCGGACCACGGGCGGTACGGGGCCGGGCGGCTTCGACGAGCGGCTGGCCGTCGGCGCGCTCGCGGCCTGCCTGGCGGCCGTCCGGCAGCCCGTGCCGACGGCGCTGCTGGCGCACCGGTGGCACAGCTACGAGCGCCACACCCGAGCCGGTGCCGGGTACGTCCACGACGGCCCGGTCGACACTCCCGCGCTGGTCATCGGCGCGGACCTGCTCGACGCGCAGCTCGACCAGTGGGCGGCCCGCGTCGGCGCGGCCACGTCCCACCGGATCGACACCGACCACTTCGGAGTGCTGCATTCCGCCGCCGTGGCGCAGGTAGCGGCGGCCGTCATCGATTTCGCACGCGTCGCGGCGGCGCGAGGTTAACCAAGGAGGATCCGTGTTCGACTCGAGAGTCTTGTACCAGCAACTGCGGGAGCACGTGGAGCGCCAGGTGGCGCCGGACGACATCGCCACGGCCCGCCGCGACTTCTCGTACCTGGGGCACGCGAAGGTCTCCTTCGTCGCCCCCGACAGCGTCAAGAAGGCCGTCGCCGACGAGGTCAACGAGCTGATCGACAAGGCGGGCACGCGACGGGACCTGCGCTTCGCCGAGACCGACTACACGCCGCGCCGGATGCGCAACGTGACGCGGGCCGAGATCGCCGACCTGGGCACCGTGATCAGCGGGATCTACGGGGCGGAGCCGATCCTGCGGGTGCTGTCGGAGGTGGCCGGCGAGCCGGTGCACCCGTGCCCGTACGAGCCGGAGCAGTTCGTCATCACCTGCCTGGAGAAGGACGGCGACACCCACGGCTGGCACTGGGACGACTTCACCTTCGCCCTGGTCTGGGTGGTCGAGTGCCCGCCGGTGGAGCACGGCGGCTTCGTCCAGTGCGTACCCGGCACCACCTGGAACAAGCAGCGCCCGGAGATCAACCGAGCGCTGGTCAGCCGCCCGATCTACTCGATGGAGCTGTTCCCCGGCGACCTGTACCTGATGCGGACCAACACCACGCTGCACCGGGTCGCCCCGGTCCGCCAGGGTCGCCGCAAGATCATCAACATGGGGTACGCCTCCACGTCCGACCTGACCCGCGACCTTACCCACGAAACCATGGACCAGCTGTGGGCCACCGCGCCCGCCGGAGAGGTGTGACCGTCATGTCGTCTCGGAACAACATCGCCCCCCAGCACATCGTGCTCGCCTTCTCCGGCGGGCTCGACACCTCGGTGGCCCTGGTCTGGCTCAAGGAGCGCTACCGCTGCCGGCTGACCGCGTTCATCGCCGACCTGGGCCAGGGTGAGGAGTTGGACACCGCCGCCCGCAAGGCCGAGAAGCTCGGCGCGGACGAGGTGCGGGTGGTCGACCTGCGCGAGGAGTTCGCCCGCGACTACGCCTTCCCGATGTACCGGGCCAACGCCCTCTACGAGGGTCAGTACCTGATGGGCTCCTCCATCGGCCGGCCGCTGATCGCCGCCGCCCAGCTGCGGGTGGCCGAGGAGGTCGGCGCCGACGCCGTGGCGCACGGGGCCACCGGCAAGGGCAACGACCAGATCCGCTTCGAGATGACCTTCGCCGCGCTGCGCCCCGACATCACGGTGATCAGCCCGTGGCGGGAGTGGGACCTGGCGTCCCGCAGCGACCTGCTCGCCTACGCCGGACGGCACGGCATCGAGCTGGACCTGAGCAGTGGCGAGCGCCCGTACTCCATCGACAGCAACCTGCTGCACACCTCGTACGAGGGCGAGGCGCTGGAGGACCCGGCGCAGCCCGCGCCGGAGGGCCTGCTGTTCCGGGTACGCGACCTCGCCGACACCCCGGACGAGCCCGAGACCGTCGAGATCCACTTCCAGGGCGGCAACCCGGTCGGCGTCAACGGGACGCCCCTGTCGGCGAGCGCCGTGCTGGAGGCGCTCGACGAGATCGGCCGCCGGCACGGGATCGGCCGCCTCGACATCGTGGAGAACCGGATCTTCGGCATGAAGACCCGTAACATCTACGAGGCGCCGTCGGGTAGCCTGCTCTGGCACGCGCACCGGGCGGTGGAGTCGCTGGTGCTCGACCCGGAGGTGGCGCAGCTCAAGGAGGAGCTGATGCCGAAGTACACCGCCCTGGTCTACCGGGGCCTGTGGTTCGCCCCCGAGCGGCTGATGTTGCAGACGGCCATCGACTTCAGCCAGCAGAACGTCACCGGCGACGCGATCCTGCGGGTGCACCGGGGCACCGTCCAGGTGATCGGCCGCCGCTCCCCGCACAGCCGCTACGACACCGCGTTCGCCACCTTCGAGGCGGACGACGTGTTCGACCAGCGGGACTCCTCCGGCTGGCTGCGGGTCAACACCGTCCGCTTCCGGGCCGGGCTGGCCAACGGGACGGCGAAGCCGTGAGGATCGTCTTCTTCGGGTACGGCGAGCTGGGCGCCACCGTGCTGCGGGGCATCGCGCCGCAGCACGAGGTGCTCCTCGTGCTGACCCACCGGGCCGAGTTCAGCGGCCTCGGCGAGCCGGACGTGGAGCTGGCCGCCGCCGAGCTGGGACTGCCCGTGCGTTACTCGGCCACCGCCCGCGAACCCGACCTGCACGAGCAGCTACGCGAACTCGCGCCGGAGGTCATCGTCTCCACCAACTGGCGGACCCGGGTGCCGGCGGAGGTGCTGCGGATCCCGGAACGCGGCGCGATCAACACGCACGACGCGCTGCTGCCCGCGTACGCGGGGTTCGGCGCGGTCAACTGGGCGATCCGCAACGGCGAGGAGGAGACCGGCCTCACCGTGCACTACATGGCGGAGGAGCTGGACACGGGACCGGTCATCACCCAGAGCCGCGTGAAGATCGGCCCGCACGACACCGCCGGGCAGATCCTGGACCGGCTCCTCGCCGAGTACGTGCCGGTCACGCTGGAGGCGTTGGACCGGGTCGCCGAGGGGCACCGGGGCGAGCCGCAGCCGCCCGAGGGGGCGTCGTTCTACCACCGGATCGGGGTCGAGGACACCCGGATCGACTGGCGGGACAACGCCACCACGATCTGCAACCTGGTACGCGGCCAGTCGGACCCGTTCGTCAACGCGTGGACGACGCACCGGGGGCTCCGGCTCTGGGTCAAGGCCGCCACCCGGCCGACCCGGGCGCACGGCGGCACACCCGGCCGGATCGTCAAGGCCGACTACGGCGGCGTGGTCGTCGCCAGTGGTGGTCCGGGCGACGGCGACGACCGCGGCGTGGTGCTGCTCCAGGTCCAGACCGAGACCGGCCCACCCGTGCGCGCCCTCGACTACTTCACCACCTTCGGCGAGTACCTTCACTGACACGGTGACCGGGGGCGCCGGTCATCGCGCGACGACGATGACGGGAGAGGTCGGATGATCGGTCGACTGCACTCGGTGGTGCTGGACTGCCCGGACGCCGAGAAGTTGGCGGAGTTCTACGTCGAGCTGACCGGCCTGGAATGGGCCGACAGCGACGGGTACTGGGTGACGTTGAAAGGCTCGGACGGGCATCCCCGCCTCTGCCTCCAGAGCGTCGCCGACTACCAGCCGCCGCAGTGGCCGGATCCGACCTTCCCGCAGCAGGCACACCTCGACGTGGAGGTGGACGACATCCGGGAGGCCGAGCAGGCCGTACTCCGGCTGGGTGCCACCCTGCTGCGCGGCGGCGGGGGCCGCAACCACGGCTTCCGGGTCTACGCCGACCCGGTGGGGCACCCGTTCTGCCTGGTGTGGGGTCAGGACTGACGCCATGACCAACCAGGACCAGGCGGTGGAGTTCCGCCGTACCGCGGGCTCGTTCGCCACCGGCGTCGGCATCGTCAGCAGCGTGCACGACGACATCCCGCTGGCGATGACGGTCAACTCGTTCACCACCGTGTCGCTGCGCCCCACCCTGGTCCTGACCTGCCTGAAGCACCGGAGTCGACTGCTCACCCAGATCCGCGACTCCGGCATCTTCGCGGTCACCGTGCTGGCGGCGGACCAACGGGACGTCGCCCGTTGGTTCGCCGACGCCCGGCGCCCTTCCGGCGCGGCCGCGTTCGCCGGCGTCCGGGTGCACCGCGCACCGGCGACCGGCTGCCTCGTGTTCAGCGAGGGACTGGCCTACTTCGACTGCCGGGTCCGCGACCTCTCCGACCAGGGCGACCACTCGGTGGTCATCGGGGAGGCGGTGTCCTACGGCGCCCTGCACCCGACCAAGGCACCGCTGCTGTACCTGCACGGGTCGTACCGGTCGATCGCGGCGGCGCCCTCCGCGGCCTCCGCCGCGTAGCGGACGGAGACGGCCACCCACCCGGCGGCGTGTCATCACCGGCGCGCCCCGATGGCGTACGCGCGCATCCAGTCCAGCGCCGGCAGCAGGCGGGGCCGCATTGACGACAGCGGCTACCGGCTGACCGTGACGAAGCCGGATCTTGACTGGAACGCCGGGCGCGACCTGGGCTGCGTCGGAACCCCCGCCCGCTCCCGCAGACGCAGGCGGACTCAATCCGTGGATAGCGCGTGGACAGCGACAAACGGTGACTTCGCGCGGCACACTGTCACACAGGGAACCCCCGTCGGTGGGCAGGCATATCAGGAGTTCAGATGGCGTTACGGCTGTCTTCGAGGTGCCCCCGGTCCGGCGTCTTCGCCTGCTGCGTCCGTCCGACGAGGTGAATCCGAGTCTGTGAGCCAGCGGTGGTCGTAGCCAAGATGATCCCAGCGAGAACGCATCCAGCGCTGCTTCCGGGCAGAGGAGGTACGCCACAGGTACCTCAAGTTGTCGCCCAGCAGATGCCGTCGCTCCGGGGCGACACAGCCGGGTAGCCCATGGCAGAGGTCGGCAAGTTCGTTGATCTGTTCACGCCGCTTCAGCAAGGTCTCCAGCGACTCGTCGTCCACGGGAGCCGTGTACGACCGAATCTCCAGGAAGGCCAAGTGCAGGAGCTGCAAGACGGCCTCCTCTGTCACTACGTCCGGTGGCTCGACGGTCGTCACCGGACAAGTCTCTCCCGGCGGCCGACCGGACGGCGTGCGTGCGGTCGTCTTTCGGCAACCCCCAGTTCGGAAGAGCGCGCTCAACCAAGCCCTGAGTCCCGCGACGCCTGCGACCGGGACATCTGCCCCCGTGCCCGCACATGACCGCTGCCCGCCACAGTCACCGGACCATTGAATGGACCATGACGGCCTCGGGAGGATGGCTCACGCCATGCCTGCCCTCTGCTGCCAGAGTTGATCGACGGAATGAGGAGGGGAGACACTAGCCGTGGCCAGGCGCAGGTACCGCAAGTCCCAGCCGGTGGAGCCACCAATCCCGCCCCAGATGCCCCGCACGCTCATGGGCAGGTTCCTACGGGAGAGCATGCTGCGCCACTCGTCGGAGCGTGAACCACTCACGGCAAGGTTCCCAGAGTTCAGCTCGCTCGGCTCCGCCCATGTCATGATCGCCGCCTTCCAAATCGCGGTGGCCCGACTCTTCGAACCCAACCACGGGCTCAAAGACGTCGACCTCCTCATATCTGCCATGCAGCGCGCATTCGGCCCGGAACTGCCTTGGCCGGAGACCGAGGCCCTTATCCGCTTCGAGATGGGTGAGGATGTTGCGATCGGAGGCTTCTCGGTTCGCACCAAGACTTGCGCCATGATCTTGACCCTTGGGGCCTATGCCGACTTCGTGGAGCGGAACGAAGCAGAGGTAGACGGACTCCTCACCGAAGCCGAGCGAAGAGCCTTCGACCACGGGCACCATCCGGAGCTTGCGGAGTAGCAGCGGCTGCGACCAACGTCGTCATGGCCACCCGCACCAGGGCACGGCTGCGCTGTGGGCGCGCGGCTGCCCGGCGGCGTACGGATTACCGCCCCCGGCCCGGAGGCCGGGGGCGGCTTGCCGTGTCGGCGGCTCTCCGCGCGCCTGATCCCGGGTACTCGGTGGCAAGCCGCGAAGCGGCGCGGCAACCGATCGCCCGGCCACGACGGTGGCCGACAACCCCGCGATCGTCACGGCAAGAAGGACCGCCACGCTGATAACCGTCTCGATGCCCGGATGAGGACGACTCGCCCGGTGATCATTGTTCGCTGAGCTCTCAGGGAAGCCCCGACGTACTGACGAAGTGCCGGTTACCGTCCTGTCGTGAGAGAGCGGAACTGCGGCTCGGCCTGACGCCAGATGCTGATGAACTCCAAACGGGCAACGCTCAGCCGCATCCATACGCCCACCGGTGGCGCCCATGGCGGTGACTCACCCCACTCAAGGCGAGGGCGGGTGGTGAAGGTGAACACCACGTCGATCTCGGTCATCTCCACGTACATGTTCAGGTGGTCGAAGGTGTCGCCAAGGTGCAACGGCCCCCGTTCCCGTATGCCAGGCTGCTCCGCCAAGCTGCACAGGCGGCGAAGATCCATGTAGTGCGGGTACCAGGCAGATGTGCTGCCATCCCCGATCGGGACGCCACCCACGTAGAGCTGGAACTCACCGAACCGACCGTCCTCGCTGGTCGGGACGAACTCCACGCGAAACCCATCGCGGGAACCCGCAGCCGGCGCCGGCAGGGCCAAGCCGACATCACCGTCGTTTGCATCCATCTGGGAAACCACCGGGACGATCCTACGGATGGCAACTCCCGATACGTCGTCACCCACGAACGGTCCGGGCGGAACTGTTCGCCGGGGGTGCCGACGACGGACCTGACATGAGGCGCTGCGGATCGCCCGAGGACGGCCGGAGGCCGCCCGGAGGGGGGCCGCAAGCTGGCACTGCGACCGAGTGAGGCGCTGGCGCTGCGCGAGCAGGACTGCCACCTTCCGGCAACGGGGTGGGGCCGGCGGACGCTGGTCGACAACCGGTCCCAGGCGGGCAAGCGCTGGACCGACAGCGGCGAGGTGCACGACCGGCGCGGGTTGAAGCACCGGGCGGCGGCGGAGTCCCGGGTCGTGCCGATCCCGCCGGAGCTGGTGGGCATCCTGCGGCGGCACGTCGACCGGTTCGGCGTCGCCGATGACAGTCGACTGTTCCGCAGCGGCAAGAGCAACGTGGTGGCAGCGTCGACGTACTCGCGGATGTGGAAGGCGGCGCGAGGGCTGGCGCTGGCTCCGGTGCAGGTGGCGTCCCCGCTGGCCGGTCGGCCGTACGACTTGCGGCACGCGGTGGTGTCGCTGTGGCTGAAGTCCGGTGTTCCGGCACCCGACGTCGCCGCCCGCGCCGGCCACTCCGTCGACGTGCTGCTGAAGGTGTACGCCAAGTGCATCGACGGCCAGGAAGCGACGGTGAACCAGCGGATTCAGGCGGCGTTGGGCGGTTTGGGTGAGTAGCCTGCGCTCCCGCATCGCGCTCTGGCTACTCTCGCTCGGTGGCCGAGGACTTCACGATCAAGCTGACCCACGACCAGGCCCTGGTGCTCTCCGACTGGCTTGACAAGGTGATCGGTACTAAGAGGTTCGATGCCATCGTTGACGAGGACATCGCTGTCTGGTCGGCGTTGCACCGCATCAGCGGCACCCTCGATAAGTCGTTCGTGGAGATCTTCATGCCGGACTACACGGCACGCCTGGACGCCGCCCGTACGCGTCTCCTCGCGGACCTCGGGGACCATTTCGTGCAGGGACGGCAGGTGCAACGGGGCGCGGGGCACCACGACAGCGGCTATGAGGGTGCCCGTGGCGAATCCGGATCTTGACCGGAACAACAGGTGCGACCTGGGAAAACCCTCCCAAGATTAGTCCGTGAATAGTCCGTGGACAGCGACAAACGGCGGCTCCGGGCGGCACATCACTGCACAGGTCGACCGATCGACGCGGTGACGTATCCGCTGGTCAGATGGCGTTTTTGCTGATCTTCGAGGTGCCCCCGGCAGGATTCGAACCTGCGACACACGGTTTAGGAAACCGATGCTCTATCCCCTGAGCTACGAGGGCGCGAGTGCCCAGTCTAGCGGCCTGCCGGTTCACCCGGGGTGGCAGGGAGTGGCCCACGTTCACCCACGTCGTCGCCCTGGTCAGGGCCGACCGATGACCACACCCCGAGCACACGGACCCCGGCAGCGACCCGGCCCGTTGACCCGCCGTGGCATCCGGTGGCACCGGTTGCCCCACGGTGGCATCCGCTCTCGAGCACACACCGCGCACATCATCGAAGGTCCGGAGTCGGGTCTCGGGTCGCCCGCCGATAGACGTTGCTCGGCGCGGACAAGGACGTCGGCGCCGGGGTTGTTGAGGCGCTGGCCGGTTCTGGCGGAGATCGGTTACGGTAACGTCGCTTTGCGTCAATGCAGCCGTCGTGTCCGTACGGGGTTGTGAAGGGACGGGCGTCATGATCGATCCGCAGCGGGTAGACGATGCGAAGCGGGCACTGGGTGCAAGGCTTGCCGCCTGGCGCAACGTGCGTGGGCTGACCCAGTTGGCATTGGCGAGGCGGGTGCCGGTTTCCCGGACCACGATCGCGGGCGTCGAGCGCGGGCAGCAATGCCCGGACCGGATCTTCTGGCAGCGCTGTGAAGCGGCCCTAGCCGCTGGTGGAGAGTTGCTGGCCGACTACGACGACTATCGGCGCCTGAAGCAGCAGCTTGATCAGGAGAAAGTCGAAGCGGCACAACGCATGCGGTGGGGCGAAGTCGAGGACCGCTCACTACCGGCTGGCACTCACGGTGTCCCGGTGACGGATCCGGCACGGGAGTCGTTGCGCGACCTCGCCGCCACGGATCTGACGGCCGGTGGTCCGAACGGCCTGACGGCACCACTCGCGCGGGTCGCCGGTGCCGCGGTGGCAGGTGAGACGGACTTTCACGATGGTGACGCGGTTACGCTTGCGGTCATGTCCGATGGGCAGGCGATGTCATTGCGGGTAAGCCGGAGGGCTCTGCTGGAACTGGCCGCTGGCCTCACCGCCGTGCCGGTTGTCACCACCACAGGCGTTTCTCACCCACGGTCCGTCGACCCTGCCGTTGTCGATCACTTCGCGGAGCTTCGCGCGCTCCTCGTACAAGCGGACGACCTGCTGGGTGGCCTCACCATCCTGTCGACCGTCGAACAGCAGATCGCGCTGATCGCCGCCCTGCGTCGGCAGACACGTGGACAGCTTCGTAACCGGCTTCTCAGCACCGAGGCACGGTGGAGCGAGTTCGCGGGTTGGCTCAGCGACGATCTCGGCGACCGGGCCGCGGGCGACCGCTGGCTGGACCGCGCGGGAAGCATGGCGCAGGAAGCCGACGATCAGGAGTTCTGGGCGTACGTCCTGACCCGTAAGGCACAGCGGATGGTGGGAACCGGGGACGAGGACTGTGTCGTCGGGCTGGCCCGTGCCGCTTCCCGCCTGCCCGACACGCCCCCGCTCCTGCACGCCTTCGCCGCCATCCAGCAGGCGCACGGCAGCGCCATCGCGCAGGACGCCTCCGCTTTCCAGGCCGCGGTCGAGCGTGCCCACACACTCGTGGCGACCGCCAGGCCGCCGAGCGGGGGAAGCAGTGCCCTCGGTTCGTTCTGCACCCGGCCGTACCTTGCGGCGCAGGAGGGCGAGGGATGGCTCCGCCTCAACCAACCGCGTCGGGCCATCGACAGCTTCACCAACGCCGTCAACACGTGGCCCGACCGCTACCGACGCGAACGGGGCGTGTACCTCTCCCGCACGGCGCACGCCTACCTGGCGGCTTCGGAACCAGGCCAGGCCGCCACCGTCGCGGCTGAAGCGTTGACCACGGCTACCACGACGGGCTCGGTTCGGGTCCGCCGAAACGTCACCACCCTGGCCCGGCGACTCGAACCCTTCTCCAGCCAGCCGGAAGTGCGACAGCTCCTCGACCAGCTGGCCACCAGCGGATGAGTCACCAACTACCCGATCAGGTCCGTACGCCGCATGTCGCCTTCGTCGGCCGCGCCAACATCGACATCACCGTGCGGATCCCCCAACGGCCCGTCGCTGGCCGGACGACGTTCGCCTCGTCACCCGCGACGACCACACCGGGCGGCAAGAGCCTCAACCAGGCTTTGGCCGCACGACAAGCGGGCGTCCGCGCCAGCCTGATCACCAACGTCGGCGACGACGAATGGGGCGCCTCCCTGAGCCGAGCCCTCACCAACGCGGCCATCGACATGTCCTTCCTTCAAGTCGTGCCATCGGCTCCGACCGGTACCGCGATCATCGAGATCACCCCCGACGGCGAGAACTACATCGTCCTCGCACACTCCACAGAGACTGAGCTCGCCAGCGAGCATGTGCGCAACGCACTTCAGCAGCTACGAGCTCCGATCGTGGTAACCCAGCTCGATCTCCAGCCCGATGCCGTTGACGCCGTCTTCCGGCATCACCACGCAGAGACGCTCATCGGCAACCTCGTGCCACATCCCTCGCTCGGTCTGACCGCCCTGGCCCCACTCGACCTGTTCGTTTCGAACGAGGCCGAAGCGGCAGCGATACTGGGCCGCCACCATGCCAATCCGTCGATCGCAGCGCAGGAACTCCGCAAGCTGGGCCCACGAGCGGTGGTGGTGACCGCTGGCGCTCGCGGCGCCGCCTACAGCGATGCCGACCACACCGCACTCGTCCCCGCATCACACGTCAAGGCCATCAACACCAGCGGGGCCGGTGACGCCTTCCTCGGCACCCTCGCCGCACGACTCGCTCACAACGTGCCGCTACCCCACGCAGTCGCCAAAGGCGTCGCCGCCGCAACAACCTTCGTGCAGCTCGACAGACGCTAGGCGACTAGGTCGGGACGACGGTGACATCGCTGGCCTTCATGGTTGCCAGACGCCCGCACTGATCCGAGTCTCCACAAGATCGCGAGGGACGATCGGTTCGAACTCGAGTGCGTATCCGACAAGGCCTCTGGCAGCGGCATGCCTGGCACACCGACTGCGGTCAGCAGAACGGCCAGCCTCCCAGGGTCCTGCTCGAAGAGGATGTCGCTGAAGGCATCGAGGCTTCCGCTCGGGTTGCGTGACAGAGCAGCTGCGAGAACTCGTAGACGAAGCCGGCAAAGTCGACGAGCGACGCTCCGTCGATTACGAGCACAGGGGTTTACAACGATGCCGCAAGGGGTCTCGCCGGCAAGAGGGCCTCCAAGGCAGGATAATGCAGCGCTGCGCGCGGCCACGACTACAACGGACAGACGGAATGGACTTTCCCCAGCAGCCGTGTCGCCAATGGCCGCCGCCGCGAGATGGTCAGCCCTGCCTACTTTCTATACCCGGCGGTGACTGCTCCTGCTCTACCCTTGGGAAGAATTGGTGCCATTCAAGTCCAACATCTGCCCGAATGCGTTAAGAGCCGAGCGGCTAGTCACATCATTAGCAGGCGCTCGCATTCGCCATTCGGATACTTGATCAGCAGGCTTCGGCCATCGCCGCGCTTTAGGACATCTTGCACTAGATCATATACTTGAATTGCGCGGTTGATGGTGTCCGTTCTGGTATCTCCCGACTTCCGGACGGCACTATCGAGCGCCAACATTGACCTTTGAGTAAAATTGACGGTTACACGGGTTAGCGGCCCGCTGCTCCCACTCGCACCTCCAGACGCAACTGCCGGAGGGGTGATGCCGCCATCGGACTCACGCCGTTTCGGAACGCCGCCATTGCCCGCTTCAACAGACCCCTTCGCTGGCATATATATCCCCTTCTCCCATGCCCGGTACTCTTTATCGCTGCTGACAGTTCCCAGGAAAATTTAAGACACTTCGCGTTACCAATGGGCGCCCGTCAACAGACTCACGGGTTCAGGGCTGCTAGTCAACCGTCCCTCCAAGCTGGAACATCGCACACCATGTGCGACGGGTCTTGCGATGCACGTTGAGACCATGACAATGGGCCTAGGAGTCTCGTCCTACGACCCATGTCGGTCAGTCTTTATGCACAGCGACCGCACCCGATCCAACACGCAGGAAGGAAGTGAAGCTTGTTCGCTTGCACGATTGGGGTTATGCAGTGAACCAGGGGCGTTGCCCGTCCCAGCAGATTGACCAAGAGCTCAACCTGGCCGATCACACTGACCCCATCGAGTCCGAACCGTCGGACAAGGCACGCGTCTGGGCGCATCACCGAACAGAAAGATCAACGGAAGGGAATTTCTTCGCAACCTGGTGGCGATTCGCCATTGAGATAAAGTTTCTGCCTTCGAAGCGAACGGCTCGACACGCCCTAACCCTATCCGGGCTACTGGTAGCCGCAATCGCCGCAGCGGTTACATGGGTTGCCGCTTCGGTGAATGAAATTCCCGACGCCATTTCCGTGCCTACACCGATACTGGTCCCGTTGATCCTTCTAGCAGTTAGGGCAATCGTGACGAAAGGTCGGCGATAACTGGCCCGACTGCACACTTCGGACGCCAAGGCCAGGATCGACCGAAGCGGTTCAACCATCACGCACCAGCACTTTACTTGGGGCCGGACGATGTGTCCGGCCCCGCCAGCGCTTCACGACCATTGGGCACTAGCCCCCTCTGTGAGGAGTCTGCTGTGTCTTGAACTTGCAAGCGCCGCGCGACTGGGCGCATCGACCTCTGTTGGCGGTACCGCAGATGGTGGTACGGGTTCGACCGGGCGTGGCCACTGCTCGCCTGGCGGCACGGGGGCACGGCCGAAGATGGCTTCCGCGGCTGCTTGGGCGAGGACGGCCTGGGTTGTGGCGGGTATCCCGATCCGGTTCCAGTGGAAGATCACGTGCTCTGCGATCACGGCGCGTAGCCCACGGGTGAGTTTTCCTGTGTCGCGTAGGTGGCGGAGGGCTGTGCCGGCGTTCTCGAAGGCGGTCTGCCAGTCGCTGGTGGTGCGGGTGGTGCCGAGTTGCAGGTGACGGACCTTGCCGGTGAAGGCTTCCCAGGTGGCGGGGTCGGCGGCGGGGGGCCAGGTGCGGTGTTCCAGGCGGTGTCGGGCGACTCGCGCCCATACGTCGCCTTGTTCGTTGAGGTCGAGTCCGGTGGCGCGCATGAGTGCCGTGCACAGGATGAGGGAGCGTTCCCGTCGGTCTGCCGGCTGATGGTGAAGGTAGGTGAGGAGGTGGCGGCTGTCGTGGTGGAACAGGGTGTGTGCGGTGTCCATCGCGTCGGGGCCGCCGAAGGCGTGGATCTCGGGTTCGTAGATGTCGCTGGTCCAGGCGCGCGTTCCGGTGAGCAGGTCGTGTACCGGGCCGGGGTCGGTGTCGGGCGTGGTGGGCAGGTAGCGGATGCGCCACGGTCCTTTGCGGATGAACCACCAGGAGGTGATGAGGCCGGCGGTCTCGGCGGCGGGTAGGACGCGGTGGAGGTGGGGTATCGCGTGTTGTTCGCGTTCGTGGCGGCTCTGGCCAGGGTAGGTGATGTTCACCTGTTGCCAGGGGGTCTCCTTCATGGCGGGCCTTTCGTCAGCTGAGTAGGAGGCAGGCGTCCCACGAGGTTGAGGTTGTGGAGGCTGCGGCCAGGGCGTGACCGGCTGTGCCGTCAAGTAGTCCGGTGGGTTCGTCCGCGGCGGGGGTGGCGTGCAGGTGGAGGCGGGTCAGTGGGGCGAGGGGTGTCGGGGTGAGTGCGTCGGCGGCGATGCGCCGGCCGGTGGCGAGGAGGCCGGCGGTGCCGTGGCAGAGGCTGCGGTCGGTGAGACGGCGGATCTGTGCGGGGTCGTTCACGCAGGTGGTGAACGCCGTCTCGGCGAGGAGCTGCCGGGCGGTGTCGTGCAGGGCGAGGGCGGCCAGTTGTTGGGCGCGGGCGATTCCGGGGGTGCCGTAGCACCAGGAGGGGCGTAGTGGGTGTTGTTGTGCGGGTGCGCCGTGGTGCAGGTCGTCGAGGGTGAGGGTCTGCGGCCACCAGATGGTGTCGGCGGTGTGCTGCTGCCAGGTGTCCAGCCATCGGCATATCCGCAGGATCGCCTCGGTGTGTCCGTCGACGGTGATGCCGGCGCGGTGGGTGAGGGCGAGTAGCGCGAGTGGGCCGGTGATGCCGTGGGCGATCCCGTGGTTGGCGTGGCCTCCTGGTGGTGGTGGCTGGTGTCGGTCGGGTCCGTTCGCGCACCACCAGCCGGGGAGGTCGTTGACCGGTTCGGTGAGCCGGACCAGGTAGGTGAGTACCTGGCGGAGCAGGTCGTGGTCGCCGAGGCGGTGCAGGGCGACGCCGAGGCCGGTCAGGCCGCGGATGAGGTCGTACTCGGCGTAGTGGGGCCGCTGGTGGGAGTCGATGCGGCGGTGGGCGGCGTGCAGCCGTCGGCGGGTGACCGTGGCGGTCCCGGTGGCGGCGATCGATCGTGCTCGGGTGAGGCCGGGTTGGTTGGGGGTGGCGAGGACGAAGGCGAGTGCGGGTGCGCCGTAGAAGAGGCTGGCGCCTGCGGCGATGCTGACGCCGTTGGCGGTGGCGGCCCGCAGTGCCGCGTGGGCGGCGGGCCGGTTGCCGGTTTCCAGGTGTAGAAGGGCGACGCCGGCCGCCCCTTCGGCGAGGGACTGTGCTGCGGTCACGGCGTCGCCTGGCGGGTGCGGGCGACGGCGCGGGCCAGGCGGAGGCAGTGCCGTTCGGAGGCGGGGTCGACGCCGATCATGCGGGCGTGGTGCAGGTGCAGAATGTCGGTCAGTACCTGGTCGAGGTCGAGGTTGTCGGCGTGGGCCAGTGTCCGGTAGGTGGCCAGTGCCTTGTCCAGGTCGTCGTCGCGGTAGGGGGTGCGGGCGAGGTCGAGCTGGACGGGTTCGAGTCGGGGGCCGCGGTGGTGGGGGACGTGTTCGGCGAGCCAACGCGGCCCGTCGCCGGTGAAGGCGTCCGCGATGGCGATCATCGTGGCGGCGGTGCTGGCCTGGCGGTCGCCGGTCAGCCGCTGCAGGGTGGCGCGGGAGTCAGCGGCGAAGACCGCTTCGGCGGCGGTGAGGGTGGGGCCGGTGCCGTGGCGGGTCTCGGGCCGGTAGGTGCGCAGGCTGTAGTCGTGCAGGACGCGTTTGTGCTCCAGTTGTTGCGCCCATTCGGCGAGGCATGCGGCGGTGGCAGCGAAGGTGGTGTCCTGGAGTGGGATGCGTAGCCGCAGGTGGGGCTCGGGGTCCGGGTACCGGAGGAACCACCAGCCCGCCGCCGGGAGGTTGCCGGTCCGGTGGGCGAGGTCGGTGAGGATGTCGTCGGCCCGGCCGTACAGGCGGGCCTCCAACCACGGTGACTGGCCGGGCCGATGCTGTTGTGCGGTCACGGCCCGCGCTGGTCGGCTCGGGTGGGTGGCCGGACGGGTGTGCGCGAGGGTGAGGAGGAGTTCGGCGGGTCGGCCGCCGATCCAGCCGGCCGGGCCGGGAGCCTCGGTGAGGGTGGTGCGGGCGTGCCGGTCGACGTGCCGGCGCAGCACTGCCAGGTGGGTGTTGTCGTTCAGGTCCAGACGTACCTGCACGTCGTCGGCGCCGACCAGGACCTCGTCCGGGAGCCGGTGCTGTTCACGGTATCGCTGCCAGGCGTCGCGCCAGTGGGACCATGCCAGGGTGCGGGCGGGGAGCGCGGTCCGGTCGATGGTCCAGCGGGCGGGGTGCACGATGCTGCGTCCGCGTCGCAGGCGTGGCAGGAACGGCAGGCTACGCGCGTGCCCCCAGTCGAATCGGCTGCACGGAGCCGTCCACGCCGTCCAGATCTCGGTCAGGAACCGCATCAGGGGCTGCTGGAGGTCGGGTAGCAGCACGCTGTTGAGCAGCAGCGGCTCGACCGGTCGCCCGGAGGTCCGCGACACCAGCCACAGCCGCTGGCCGTCGCCGGTCACCGCGAGGTCCGCGAGCGTCCACGGCGGGTCCGGGTGGAAGTCGCCGACGGGCAGGACGGGCAGCACCGCAGGTGTCCGGGCGACCGCGGCCAAGCGGGCATCCAGCGGCGGGCCGGACAGTTGCACCGTGTCCGCGCCGGGCAGGGCGGTCGGCAGGTTCCGGTAGACGTGCTGGAACGACGCCAGCTCGGCGGGAGAAAGCAGGTGCAGGAACCGGCCGGCGGCGACCCCGGCGTGGCGGGCTCCGCTGACCACCGTCAACGTGAACGCGCCTCGGTCCAGGTCCTGTGGGGTCGCGGCGGCGAGGGTGAACCGTAGTTCGGTGTGTGGGATCGGCGGCCGGTCGTCATCTCCTCGTAGGCGGCCTGTCAGCTCGTCGTCGAGGATCACCTCCGTACAGTCATTCAGCGCCGACTGCTGGGCGAGCTGCGCGAGGAGCCGGTCGCGGGCGGTGAACACCGCAGGTACACGCCGGGTGGAACCCCGGTATCCGGCGGGAAAGCCCAGAACGTTCAGGACGTCGCGTAACGGCACGGCCGCGCCCGGGCCCCACCGCTGAATGAACGCGCCGTGGTATTCCGCCCATCCCGGCAGGGGCGCTGCCACCGCCACCAGCGTCGACGCGGCACGGGCCGCCTCGTGGAGCACCGCCGGTGGCAGCGTCACCGAGGCGTCGACACGCAGGTCGACCGCGACCCGGTCGCCGGGATCGGGCATCGGGACGTGACGGGCCAGGTGGGAGGCCGGGTCGGTGACAGTCGTCGCCGGCCGCAGCGCCGACAGCAGGACACCCGCCTGGACGAGCGACGCCAACATCCGTTCGGCCGCCCCGGTAGCGGCGGGCAGCGGCCCGGCGACCCGGGCGGCGAGGTCACCGAACATGACCGGGGAACGCGCCGCGCGGATCGCCGCCCGCACCGGCCTGGTCAGACGGATCTCTATGTCCCACCTGCGGTCGCCGTCGCCGCGCAGGCAGGGCAGCACCCACACCTCGCCGCGCTGGTACCCCACCGAGTTCGTCACCACCGCGACGTCGCGCAGCGCCGCCAGGTCCTGCTCGGCGCGCCCGGTGTGCTCGGCGACGAACGTCCCGTCAGGGCGGGTCACCACCTGATGCGCCTCGCCCCACCGAACCGATGCGCGGGCGCCGAACTCGACCGGAGCCACCCCGGCGAAGGTGCCGAACGGTGTCGCCCGGGTGGTCCACCTCAGCAGGTACCGGACCGTCGAGTCGACCATGCGCCCGAACCGGCGGTCGGTGGTCGGCGCACTGGCCACGGTCCGGGTGATCTGTTCGGCCAACTGGGGTGTGGCAGCGGCGACGGCGGTGGCGAATCCCGGCAGCGCCCACACTGCGGCCAGCCACTGCCGCCACTGCTCGGGCTGATCCGTCGTCAGGTCGGGCCACGCGGGCAGGGTCAGACCGCTGGGGTAGGCGGCAACTCTGATCAGCGCCGCACCGGCCGTGGGGAACATGAACGCACCCTCGAAGACGGGGGCCCGGCGCTGGAGACGCCGGGCCCGGGGTGGATCGTCAGGGACGGTTACTTGCTGCCGCCGGAACAGGCGTTCGAGCCCGTGTTGCCCGAGCCGCAGCCGTCGTCGGTGCTGGTGGCGTACCCGCTGGCAGCGGGGCCGGCGTCCACCAGGGTGATGTCCAGGTCGAACTCCTCGAGTTCCATGGTCTCCACTCGCGTGTTCCTTCCTATGCGGAGGTGAAGGTGAGGACGAGGCGACTGTGTCGCTTGTCCAGCACCGTCCCGGCCGGCAGGGCGCCGTCGGGAGTACCTGCGGGTAGGACGTGCAGCACCGGAGAGGGCTCGCCAGCGTCCACCCACGCGCGCATGTGCCCGGCCATCCGTCCCGCCGCCGCGGCGGCGTCGGGCCCGTGAGCGCAGGCGCCGAGGTCGAACGTGTCGTCGGTCCAGCGCAGCGTCGACCGGTAGGAGAACGTCCCCTCGTGCAGGGCGGCGGGCGTACCGAACCGCCAGGCAGGGGCGACGATGCCGGCGTCGACGGCCTCCTGCTGCGCCGAGAGCACCACGAACTGGTCGACCTCATCGGCGAGGCGGGCCGCCAGCCACAGGTCCAGGTCGGCCAGGACGCTACGAGGCGGCAGGCCCACCCCTGCCCATGCCTGCTCCTGCGGCTGCGACAGCAGCCCACCGACCGATTCCGGGTCGACCTGCTGGCCCTCATCCAGCCGCAGGTGGACACCGGCGGCGATGTCGACATACCGCATCTCGTGGGCTCCGGTGCCCCGCATCGCCACGAACCCGCAGAGGCGCTGGCTGTGGCTGACCAGCCGGTCACCGACCCGGCGCAGCGCCCACGACCGGGTCATCCCGAACGTCCGTAGCGGCACCACCAGCACGCCGTCCTCGGCGAGCTGCGCGATCCACGCCGCGGGGATGTCCCACGCCCCGGCCGTCACGATGATCAGGTCGTAGCAGCGCCCCAGGTCGATCGGCTGCTCCGCGTCCGCGCACACCACGCTGACATCGCCGTAACCTGCCACCGCCAGACACGCCACCGCCCGCTCGGTCACCTCCGGGTCGATGTCCACGGTCGTGACCGAACCCGACGGCCCGACCAGCTCGCGCAGCAGCGACGCGTTGTAGCCGCCCGATCCGATCTCCAGCACGTGCCGGCCGTGCAGGCCACCGGTGAGGGCGTCAGCCGCCTGCCCGAGCATCTCCGCGATCAGCCACGGCGCGGACACCGAACTGACGGTCTCATCACCGAGCCGCTTGGTGACGACCGCGGTGTCGCTGCGGTACGCCTCCTCCATCGGGACACCCGGCGTGTACAGCTCGCGGGGAACCACCCGCAGTGCCGCCTCGACCTCGGGCCGCATCGTCAGCCCCTTGGCCGCATGGTCAGCGACCAGCTGGTCGACCATCGCGTCACGGAGGTCGTCGCTGCTCATCGTGTCGACGCTCATGTGCGCGTCACTCTCCTGTTCGTCAGGACCGCCGCCGTTGCGGACGGCCCGCACTTTCCGTTATCCGCCAAGGACGAACACGGCCTCAGACGCCCGAGGACTGTTCCCCTGCTGGGCAGGACGCAGGCCGAACTCACCGGGTGCCCAACCGGCAAGGCGACGCAAGGCGGCCCGGGTTCGATCAAGCCGCAGTCAACGTGAGGTCCGAGCCGTCCCGGCCACCAGCGGTCCCGGATTCCTCGGCAGCGGCGAGAAACTGCGGTACAGGGTCACACGGATCAACTCCCCTCGGGTTGGGCGGTGCCGGGGACCCCTGAGCGGCGGGCGCCGAGCGGTCATGTCCACCACTCAACGCCGGTCTGACCGTGTCGAACACCCTCGACACGGGATTTCGACACGGTCAGACCGGCCCCAGCGCCTCTCGGGGGCCGACTACGACAGGCGGGCGGACAGCCTGTGGAGTTCGTCGAGGATCACGTTCCAGCGGAAGGGCTGATCGTCGTGAGCTGGTCGCAGCGCCTCGGTGGCGGTGAGGCGTACGCCGTGGTCGGCGAGGAGCCGCAGGTGGGCGTCGAACGCGGGGTGGCGGGCGAGGGTGGGTTTGACGTACGGGGAGACGATGATCGGCATGCCTGCGCCGAGAGCTTCGTTGAGGATGCCGAGGGCCAGACTGTCGTTGATGCCGGTGGCCCACTTGTTGATGGTGTTGAACGTCGCCGGAACGACCGCGACGGCATCGGCGCGTGGCAGGACGCTCGGTTCGTCAGGATGCCGCTGCCGGTAGCTGACGGGCCTGCCCGTAACGGCGGCCAGCCGATCGTTGGGAAGCCAGGTGTGCGCGGTTTCGGTCGCGATGACGTACACATCCCAGCCGTCGCGCCGCACCGCCTCGACCAGCTCGACGATGCGGCGGGCCGGTGGCGCGGCACAGACCACCAGGTAGAGCAGACGGGCATTCGCGGATCCGGACGTCACGCGGCGATTCCGGCGCGTTCGGCGAGTGCCCGCAGGCCGGGGGTGACGGCGCGCCGCTCACGGGTGAGCAGGTCGCCGATCAGATGGCGCGTCCGGCCGTGCACGTGCACCGTCTGCGGCGCGATGCGTTCGGCTTCGAGCAGGTGCAGCACGGCTGCGGGATCGTTGCCGGGCGAGCAGGCGTAGGCGGCGGCGAGGTCGAGGTGGACCCGGGCGCGGCGGCTCACCAGGGCCGCCGGCAGCGACGAGGTGTCGAGCTGTTCTCCAAGGTGGATCGCCAGCTGAGGCTGGTCCGTTCGGGCGGCGATGCTGATGCGGTGGATCATCACGTTCGTCGGACCGAACCCGGTCCACAGGTCGTTACGATCGGCGCCGAGCCGCCGGGCCAGGGCGTTCGCGTCGTCGAGGTGCCGCTCGACAGCGGCGGGCTGGGCCTGCCGGGCGGCGATCAGCGCCGCGAGCAGAGTCAACGCCCCGTGGGCCGACAGGACACGCGGACCCGTCGACGCGGAGTCCCTCGTGTCCGTCACACCATCGAGAGCGGCCAGCACCACCTCCTCGGCATCGCCGACGCGGTCCGGCATCGCCAGCAGCGCAGTACCCACCGAGAACGCCGCCGCAGCGACGAGCGCAACATCCTCGGCCTGCTCGGCGGCGACACGAGCGGCACGGTCCGCCGCCACCCAGGCAAGGCTGGGATCGCCGAGTTTCACGGTGAGTTTGGCGGCGGCGAGATTCGCCGCCGCCAGCGACCCGACGGCCAGGGCGCGCTGCGTGCCGGTGCAGGTCCGGGTCAACAGGTTCGCCTGCTCGAACGTGTCGGGCAACGCCCGGACCGCCTCGGCATAGTTGCCACGCTGGTAAAGGCTATGGAGATGGGCCACCCGCTGACGGACCTCCGAAAGCGTGAGAGGCTCGACCGGCTGTTTCGGTGCGGCAGGTGCGAGCAGGTGCCGGCGCAGCTCGGCCAGCAGTCGCGACCTGGCATCGTGGTCGGCTTCCTCGCCACGGCCTGCTACCGCGTTGACGACTGAGACCTGCCCGGTTCGTGTGGTGCGGCCCGCCTCCGGGCGCTCGCCGTGGAACCGGTCCGGCGGGCGTCGATTGTCGCCGACTTCGCCGTACCTTTCGCCTGTGGCCTCGCCGGCTGCCATCACCGCCTCGGGTACCGCTCCCCACCGCGCCCGCTGTGCCGCCTCGGCCTGCTGTGCCTGGAACCGGGACTGGAGGTGTCGGTAGGCGTCGTAGGCGGCGAGTAGCTCGCCCTGGGCGTCCAGCAGGGTGTCGCACTGCAGCCAGAAGATCCGGTCCACGACCTGCCGGCCCCGCTCGACCATTCCCAGGGTGCTGCGCGTCGTGTGCACCTGGCGTGCGAGGGCTTCCTGAATGAGTCCCCTCGACCTACGCAGGGCGGCGAGCTTACGGCCGAGATCGTCCCTGGCCTGTTGAAGATCCTGGCGATCAATCATGGGCTCGCCTTTCCGTTCGCATCGACCTGCGTCGAGCCGACTGTTGCGGCGCCCCGACGCACGGCGATTCGACGTTAGCGGATCGCACGCGACCTGGGCGTGGAGCTGGTGCGAATGGCGTGCCGGCCTGGCAGAGAGGGCGCCTGTGTCGAAAACCGGGAGGAGCGGGGTTGGCACCTCGAACGTCAGCCACGATCACGGCGGAACACACTTCAGCCATCCCCACTCCCGGCCCAACGGGCACGGCAACCTCAGCCTGCCGCCGTCACCGACAGACACCCCGGACACGATGTGCGAGTTCGGTGGGCATCGGCCCTCTTCGACGAGCGCGGAAGAGCGTGCGGTGATGCCCATAAAGGGCGCGCGGCGCCAGCCCTGCCGCAAGGGCTTTCGGCGGTTCAGTAGCCCCACCGGTGCCGGACGCGGGTTTCGCGTACCGGGATTTCGGGGTGGGGACTTCGGGTTCGTCGCCTACGCCGACACCGACACCGCCCAGGACGTCCTGGTCCGCGTTGTCGGTGGCGACACCGACCCGGGAGCCCAGACCGCCCCCCTCGCACGCGCCCGCGAGTTGTGGTGGCTCTCCCGCGCCGTACGGGCCAAGTACACCGCCATCTCCCGCGCCGTGCCGCTGCTGCTCGCCGGGTACGCCGGCGCCGCCACCACCGCAGCCCTGGCGATCTGGGCCCGGTGACCACGATGACCGCGACCACCACCCTCGTCGTGCAGGACCCCGTCGACGCCTACGAACTGTTCGCCCACGCCCGCACCGTGCTCAGGCTGCCCCTGGACGGCCGATGGCACCTGGTCGACCACGGCCGCGTCCACATGCTGCAAACCCTGCCCGGACAGGGCGCACCGGCCCTGGCCAGCGTGCACCTCCCCGTCGACGGCAGCCGGCACCCCGGCGAGCCCCACGCCGGCATCCCCGGCGGCTACGCCCTGCTCGCCTTCACCACCGACGGCGGCGACACCAACAGGACCCAGCGCCGGCACCGCGACCTCGCCGGCCAGGCTAGTGCGTGGCTGACCCACCGACGGCTTCGCTGGACCTGGTCACACGCCGACGGGCCCTTCACGACCAACCACGCCGATCTTGCGACCAGGGGCCAAATAGTTGATCTTTTTGGGGGTCTGCGCGGTCCCTGATCGCTGCCACGGTGGTTGACCGCTGTGAGTCGATCTCCTCTGAGCATCGGCGAGCTGGTCGAGCACTGGACCCTTGTCCCTGCTGAGCTGGACCTGGTTGCGTCCAAGCATGGCGAGATACGGCCGGGTTCGCGCTGTTGCGGAGGTTCTACGACCGGTACGGCCGCTTCCCGCGAGGTTGGGCAGATCTGCGCCCGGAGGCGATGGACTTCGCCTCTCGCCAGGTCAAGGCGGAGCCGGGTTACTTGGCGTTCTACGGAGACCAGGGCCAGCGGATCCATCACACCCCCAATCGGCTAGATCAACCCGACAACGCACCCAGAATCCAATCCACGGATTCAGGCTAAGGTCCGGTCCGGCAGCGGAACAGGGGCGCAGGACCTGCGGCAGGGTGGGGCGAGCGCCCCACCCTGCCGTTGAACTCAGCCGATCTGCAGGGTCACGTCGTCCAGCACGAAGCTGGTCTGCAGGTAGGCGTCCTCGGTGCCGGTGAAGGTCAGCGTGACCGTCTGGCCGGCGTACGCGCCGAGGTTGACGGTGCGCTGCGTGTAGCCCGTGGCAGCGTTCATGTTGGACAGCGACGCCACGGTGGTGCCGTTGGCCTTGATCGTGAACACGTCGTAGGCGAGCGCCCCGTACTCGTTCGTGTCGATGTGCAGCCAGTAGGTCAGTACCGCACTGGTGCAGCCCGACGGGATGGTGACGGTCTGGCTGATGGCCTCGGTCGCGGTGTAGCCGTATCCGCCGAGCCACGCGTACCGGGTGCCGCTGCGCGGCACCTGCCCGATAGAGGTGCCGATCGCGCCGGTGGAGCCGGTCCACGGCGAGGTGCCGCTTTCGAACCCGCCGTTGAGGATCAGCTGGGCGGCGGTGCAGCCGCCCGGTCCGCCGGTCACGGTCAGCGTGTACGTGGTGCTGTGCGACACCGACCCCGTGCCGGTGATGGTGATGGTGTAGGTGCCGCCGGCCACCGACGAGCCGACCGCGATGGTGGCGGTCGACGAGCTGCCGGAGGTGACCGACGACGGGCTGAACGAGACCGTTACGCCCGTGGGGGCGCCGCTGGCGGTCAGGGTCACCGTCTGGGCGCTGCCCGAGGTGGTGGCGGTGCCGACGGTGGTCGTGGTGCTGGACCCCGCGTTCACGGTGCCCGACGAGGGGCTGGCCGAGATCGAGAAGTCGTTGGTCGGCGTCGAGGTGCCGACCGCCCGGTTCCACAGCGTGTAGGCGATGCCGTCGGCAGCCCGGTTCAGCGCGGTGGCGTCGATGTTGCTGAGGGTGTCGCACGAGGAGTGGTAGCAGGAGTCGTAGGACTGACCGGCCGTGCCGCCCCACTTCGACGCCTGGGCCGACGTCTTGGTGGCGCTGGCGCCCATCGCGTAACCGGAGGTCGGGATGCCCGCGTTCTGGAACGAGTAGTCGTCGGAACGGCCCTGGCCCTCGACGTTCTCCTCCGGCTGCAGGCTGAGGGAGTCCCAGTACGCCTTCATCGGCTGCGACGCGGTCGAGGTGATGTTGTTGATGAAGTAGCCGCCGTTCTTCGACGCGATCATGTCGAAGTTGTAGTAGGCCTTGATCGCCGTTCGCTGGGTACTGGTCAGCGAGTTGACGTAGAACTTGGAGCCGTTGAGGCCCTGTTCCTCGTCGGTCCACCAGCCGAAGCGGACCTTGTTCAGCATGGTCGGGTTCTGCGCGGCCAGCGCGAGGGCGACCTCGAGCAGCGCCGCCGAGCCGGAGCCGTTGTCGTTGATGCCCGGACCGACCGAGACGCCGTCCAGGTGGGCGCCGAACATGTAGACGTTGCTCGCGTTACCGCCCGGCCACTCGGCGATCAGGTTCGGGCCTGCACCGCTGGTGCAGCCGGAGGTGCAGGGCTGCTCGGTGACGGTGAAGCCGGCGGCCTGCAGCTTGCCCTTGACGTACGCCACCGACTGCAGGTAGCCCTGGCCGGTCGAGCGGCGGGTGCCGCCGTTGTTGGTGGCGATGGTGCTGAGCTGTGTCAGGTGCGCCTGCACGTTGGCGACGTCGATGTCCGGCGCGGTGCCACCGGGGGTGCCGCCGTTGACCGTGAGCGTGTACTGCGCGGTGTGGGTGATCGAACCGGTGCCGGTCACGGTGATGGTGTACGTGCCCGCAGCCGCACTGGAGGTGGTCGCCACCGTCATCGTGGAGCTGTTGCCCGACGTCACCGACGTCGGGCTGAACGACACGGTGACCCCCGACGGGGCACCCGAGGAGGTCAGCGACACGGTCTGCGCGCTGCCGGAGACGGTCGCGGTGTTGACCGTCGCGGTGACCGAGGAGCCCGCGTTGACGCTGCCCGAGGTGGGGCTGACCGAGACGGAGAAGTCGGTGCTGGAACCGGTGCAGGTCGGGTCGCCGGTCTGGGCCGGGACCGCGACCGCGTTCCACGCGTCCTTGGTCCGGTTGAACAGGACGCACGAGGAGTCCAGGTTCTTCGCGGCGGTCAGGGTCGCGGTGCGGTACTTCTTGTGGGTCATGCCGGAGGTCTTCAGCAGCATGCCGCCGTAGAAGATCTTTCCGGCGGACTGGATGCCCACGCCGGTGACCGACGACGGGCCGCCCGAGCAGATGGGGCTGTTCGGCTTGCCGCCGCCCGGCGCGCTGCCCTCGGCGAGCAGGTAGAACCAGTGGTTGAGCGGACCTGCGGCCGCGTGTACCTCCGTGTTCGGGATCGACGAGGAGTAGCAGTTCGGGTGGCCGCCGACCAGCGAGGGGTTGTACATGTTGCGGATCGGGCCGTCGCCGACGAGGTCGATCTCCTCACCGACCAGGTAGTCGGGTTCGTCGTAGGCGCTGGACTGGTTGGCGTATGCCTCGGTCAGGGCGCCGAAGATGTCGCCGGTGGCTTCGCCGAGGCCGGCTTCGGAGCTGGTGCCGCCGGGGGTGTTCTGGTCCATGCCGTGGCCGAACTCGTGACCCACCACATCCATCGAGGAGATCCAGTTGCCTGCCGAGTTCTTGCCGATCGTGATCGTCGAGCCGTCCCAGTAGGCGTTCTGCTCGTTCAGGCCGACCTTGATCGGCCAGCTGCCGCCGTTGCCGTTGTGCCCGTTGCGGCCCAGCCAGGCCGACAGCATGTCCCATTCCTTCTGCGCCGAGTACACCGCGTCGACGCAGCCGGTCTCCTTGCTTGTGCCCACTCCGTTGCCCCAGCTGTCGTCGGCGCCGGAGAAGACGGTGCTGGTGCTGTAGTCCTGGCAGTTCAGGCCGGTGCGCGTGGTGTCGCGCAGGTAGTACGTGCTGCCCGACTGCGACGTGGTGATCGACAGTGGGCTGGGCCCGTTCCACTTGCCGGTGCCGGAACCGGCCGCGGCGTCCTCCTGCTTGGCCAGCACCTGGCCGTTGCGCGCGTCCACGAAGACATGCAGGTGGCTGGGCGCCGAGGCGGTGCGCCCGGCGACGACGACCTCCCACGCGAGTCGCGCGGTGCTGTCCTTGACGTGCACCACGAGGGTGCGCGACTCGACCTGGTCGACCTTGGTGAGCAGGCCCTTGGCGGTCTGCTCGGCGCGGTCGGCGGCGACCGTCGGCACGACGGAGACGTTGATCTTCGTCTTGGTGGCGGCCGAGATCGCCCGGATGGCGCCCCGGCCGTCGGCGAGTACGGCGGCGTCGCCGCCGACCACCGGCAGGCCCCGGTAGGTGCGCTCGTAGGCAATGGAGAACAGGCCGTCCACCCACGGGATCACCATGCGACGGTCGTACTGCTCGAAGGGGCCTTTCGCCAGCGCGTCGTGACCGCCGTCGGCAGCGCGGTCGGCTGCAGAGATCGCCAGCGACAGCGGGCTCTGCGCAACCGTGGGTGTAGGGGGCGGGGTGGCTGCGGTCGACTGGGTGGCCACCCCGGTCACGGTGCCCAGGGTAAGCGCAACCGCGACAGCGGCCGCCATGGCAGTTCTTCGATACATCGCAATCCTCCCGCCGAGATGGGTTGAGGGGTGTGGCAGCAGGGCCCGTGTTGATGGGATCTCCGGCAACCGGTGACAGCTCGGCTTTGGCGATGACACTAGGAACGGCGGAGGCTGGCCGAAATCAGGGCAACCCCTTGCTCTGGTGCGCGAAGGACCGTCGGGCGCACTATGATCCGGTGCCAGATTCTGCGACGGCAGTGAATGCGCATCAGGGGGCCACCGGCACCATGCTGCCGGTGGTACCGGGCGTCGTGCGCGGCGCCCGTCGGGTGGTGCTGTTCGGTCCGCCCGGGATCGGCAAGACCGCTGCGGCCGGTGTACTCGGGCAGCAGCTGGGCATGCCTGTCCTAAGGCTGGCTCCGAGCCCACAGGACGCCCAGGTCCCCTACACCGGACTGCTCGAACTCGCACTGGCCCTCCAACCGCTGCCGGCCGCGCGGGAACTCGCGACCGGAATCGACAAGGCCGTCGGAGTGCCGGGCTCTGCCGATCCCGCCGGGACCGCTCTACGGCTGCGCCGGTTGACCGCCACCCTGCTGCTGGACACCCCGCCTCTGACACTGGTGGTGGACAACGCCCAGTGGCTGGATACGGCCAGCGCGGCCGTCTTGCGTTGGGCACTGCGCCTGGCTCCCGACCTTCCCGTCATAGCCGCAGAGCGAATCTGGCGCCCGGGGAGCGAAGGCCACTGGTGCGGCGAGGACCCCTGTGCGGTACGCATCCCGGCGCTGACACCCGATCAGGTCGCAACCCTGCTGTCGCCGTACCGGCTAACCCCCTACGAGGTCACGCAGACCCACATCCGCAGCGGAGGGAACCCGGCCCTAGCCCTCGCATTCGCCGGGGCCCGCAGCCGCGCCACCGACCTGCCGGCCGCTCAGGGTCTCGTAGACGACCTGGTCCTGCCGCCGGCCGCCCGCCGACTGGTGAACGAATGGCTGGGCACTGTGTCGGCCGAAGTTCAGGAACTGTTGACGGTCGCCGCACTCGACGACCGGCCCGACCGCGAACTGCTGAGCCGCCTCGCCGGCCCGCCCGCCGACAACCTTCTCGCAGAGGCCGAGGCAGCCGGACTGATCAACATCGGGCCGGCCGACGGGAAGATCCGGTTCGCCGCCTCCGCGATCGGTGCCGAACTCGCGGCCCGACCGCCGGTCGCCACACGCAGGCTCCTGCACGCCCGCCTGGCCGAAGCCAGCCGCGACAGCATCCGCCGCGACCGTCACACCACGCTGGCGGCCGACACCAACGACCCGCAGTCGGCCGACTGCGCCGACCGCGCCGCCGCCCGCGCCCGGCTGCGCGGAGAACCCGCACTAGCGGCCGAGCTCTCCCTGCTCGCCGCCGAACGTACCCCGGAGACCGACGCCGACCTGCTCACCGAACGGGCGCTGACCGCCGTACGCGACGCCGCCCACAACGGCGACCTGCCCCGCGGCCAGGCCGCCGTCCGCCTCGTCCTGCACCACGACAGCAGCCCCGCCAACCGCGTCAACGCCCTCATCTCCCTGATCGACTCAGGCGGACAGCACCTGCACAACGGCGACAAGCTGTTCGCCGACGCACTTCACGAAGCGGCCGGACATCCGGACCTGACCGCGCAGATCCTCATCCGCCAGGCGATCTGGGCCAACGTCAACGGCGATCCCGACCGGGCGTGCGCCCAGGCTGCCCGGGCCGCCAGCCTCGCCCGGAGCGCTGGCGACACCGCCACCACCGCCATGGCCCTCACGATGCAGGCCCGCATCCAACGCATCCTCGGCCGCCCCCAAGCCGAGACCACGCTCGGCCACGCCCTGTCCCTGCCACGCAGCACTCACATCCCCGTCAACGCCAGGCCCGAACAGCTCTCCGCCCGGCACGCCATCTTCGACGACCGTCTGGACGAAGCCCGCAGCGCACTGCTGCCTCTGCTCGTCGAAGCCGAGCGGACCGGAGACGCCGAAGCCACCGTGGATGTCCTGCGCAGCCTCGCCGAAGTCGAGATCCGCGCCGGACGGTGCGGACTGGCCCTCGACTACGCCGGCCGCGCCCTGTCGCTTACCGACAGAGCCGCCTTGGACCCCGCACCAACGTGCTACACCTCCGCCCTGGTCGAGGGCACCGCCTCGTGCACCGACTCCGCCCTCGCTCACGCACGCCGCGGGGCGGACACCTCCCGCCGGGAGGACAACAAAGTCTTCCTCTCCCGAAACCTCTTCGTCCTCGGACATCTTCTCCTGGTCACCGGGCGTCCGAAAGAAGCCCTGGAGGCGCTGGAAGAGGTCCGTACGCTTGAGAAGCGCCAGCAGGTCCGCGACCCGTCCGTCCTGCGCTGGCACGCCGACCTCGCCCAAGCCCTCATCTCCCTCGGCTACCTCGACCAAGCCCGCAAACTGCTGACCGATACCCGTCGCACCGCGACTGATCTAGATAGAAGCTGCGTCCTCCCCGTGCTCGACCGCTCCCAGGCACTCCTGGAAGCCACCCTGGGCAACTACGATGCGGCCGCCGACCTCCTCACCGCAGCAGCCGACCACCTCCGCCACCTGCCCATCGAACACGGTCGAACCCTCCTGGCCCTCAGCCACACCGAACGACGCGGACGCCGACGCGCCAGCGCCCGCACCGCGGCGCAGAGCGCCGCCGACCTCTTCAGCACGCACCAGGCACACCCCTGGATCGAAGCCGCCACCCGCACCCTCCACCAACTGGAGCCCGTCCCCGCGCACAGCAGTACGCTCCCCTGCCTCACCTCCGCCGAACAGCGCTGCGTCGAGCTCGCCGCCAGCGGAGCGACCAACCGCGACATCGCCACCGCCCTCACCATCAGTGTCAAAACAGTCGAAGCAAACCTCACCCGCGTCTACCGGAAGCTCGGCATCCACTCACGCGTCCAACTCGCGCACCTTGCAGCCCTGACGGCAGCGCCGGCAGAAGCCCTGCAGCCCGGCCTGGCGCATCAGCCTGGCAACGCGTTTGCGCCCACTTCCGACTCCGGTGCCCAGGCGTAACTCGGCGTGCGGCGTAAAGGAGCGGGTTGGGCGAGGATCGCACGTGCTTCCCCGGACAGCATCCTCGCTACGTCAAGTCGCAAAATGCCGTGACGAGGATTTAGAATCGAGAAAGTTGACACAAAAAGCAACAGAGGCGGCCGGTTTGCTACTGTAACCGCCAGCAACGGAGCGCAGCAGCTATCCAATGCGACCAACAAACAGAGGTAATGAACGGCTGAATCGCAGGCAGTCGGCCTACCGACATGCATAGATGACGGTCTTAGGAAACCGATGCTCTATCCCCTGAGCTACGAGGGCGCGAGGGCCTAGTCTAGCGACCTGGGGGTTCACCTGGGGTGGCAGGGAGTGGCCTGCGTTCACCCGCGTCACCCGGACCCGTGTTCTCCCAGCCCAGGACCACACCCGGAGCACACAAATCCCGGTATGCGACCGGCGGTCGGCCACGGTGACCCGCGCTGGCACCGGTTCACCCGGGTTGCCATCCGCTGGAGCACACACCGCGCACCATCGAAGATCAACGACGTTCCGTCCGCATGCCCACAGTCGGCGCCGCCACCGGAGACCAGGGAGCGCTCACCCTCGGGGTCGCTCGGACCCGCCGCGAATCTGACCATGATGACCCCCAAGCGTCCGCACATGGCGCCCCTCTGTGTCAAGAGGCTGCGGCGAGGGTTGTTCTAGGCTGGGGTGTTGCGGGTCCGGAAAGTGACTTCTCCGAAGAGCCGGCATGGGGATGTGAGCTGGTCACGCTGGAGTCAGTAGTCGTCTCCCGTTGTCCTCCCGGGCCCGTCGCTGTGGCCGTCGTGGCGTCGTCGATCTGGGATGCGGCCGGTGACCGCTGGGTGCCCCCCAGGGGCAACGTCCGGATCTACGTCGGTACGTCCGTGGCCCACACGCCGCTGCACGCCAACGTCCAGATCCGTTGATTCGACGAACTGGCGCGAGGGCTCCGATGGAGCCGCCACGGGGCGACCGGGATGATGCCTAGAGCGGACGAGAGATCCGGCCGGACAAGCGATTCGTCTGCTCGTCGAGGGTCGGGCGGTCGCCCTCGCCCACCCGCACCGAACCATCCGTTGGAACCTCGGGGATCGGCGTCCCCTCACACTCAGCTCCCCGTTTCGGCAGCCTTCCGTTCAGCAGGTAGTCGTCGATGGCGGCGTCGACGCAGGCGTTGGTGCCGTGGACGACGTGGTAGCCATCGCGGGGAACGCTGAGGAGCCGGTGCCCGAGCAGGTCCGCCATCGCCCGACCGCCCTCGTACGGCGTTTGCGGGTCGAACTCCTCCTGCACGACCAGCCCCGTCGGGTAGCCGCTGCGCCGCAGCTTCACCAGCGGCTCGACACGCTCCACCGAGCCGAAGGTGCACTCACGCGGAGAAACCGCCGAAGCACCCCAGCCGTAGGGAAAGTGCTCGGAGAAGTAGCGCATGTCCGCGTAGTACACCTCGAGGTCGGCGGGCCATTCGGCCTCGCAGTTGACTGCCTCCCAGACGCCGTTGCTGGTCGGCGGCGGGTCGGCCTGGATCTCTTGCTGAAGATCCAACGCCCGGTCCAGGTCACCCGGCACGTCCGAGGGCGTCTCGACCTGCTGACGCAGCCGGCTCGCCGTCGCCGCGAAGAAGTCCCAGTACCCAACCTCGTTGGTGGCCCCGATGAGGCCGTCGAACGCGGTGCCGTCGTACACGGAATAATCCTGCTCGATCGGGTGCTCCTCCAGCTTTGCCCGGGTCCGCTCGATCGTGGCGTGCACCTGCGACCGGGTGGTGCCCAGCCCGTAGGTTTCGTTGCGCTCAGCCACCCACGTCATCCAGGCGTCGGCGGTCCTGCGTTGGGCGATCGCCTGCTGCTTCCACGCCTCCCGCCATATCCATTGCGGGTGGATCGCGGAGTCCAGGACGTTGCGGTTCAGTCGCTTCGGAAAAAGCGTGCCGTAGACGGCCGTCACGTACGTGCCGTAGGACTTCCCCATCAGGTTCAGCTGACGCTCACCCAGGACCGCGCGGACGATGTCGAGATCTCGGGCGTTGTTGGCGGTGGTGAAGTAGGGACGCCGGGCACCGTCCGCGCGCTCGCATTGCTGATCACGCCTGCGGAACTCCTCGGTGTACGCCCGCATCTGCGCGTCGGTGAAGCGGGTCTTGCCGTACAACTGCACGTTCGTGCCCTCGCAGAGCAGAGGCTGCGACCGCCCGACGCCGCGCGGGTTGTAACCGATGATGTCGTACCGCGCCGACAGCGCCTCGTACGCCGGGTCCTCCGACGCGTAGATTCCCTGCCCGCCCGGCCCCCCGGGTACCTCGACCAGTACGCCGAGCCGGCTCGGCTGATCGCTCGCCAGGCGCCGGGAGAGCTCGACGGTCTCCCGGGGACCGTCCGGCCGCCGGTAGTCCAACGGCACCCGCACAGTTGTGCATTCCACCACCGGGGACGCGCTCTCGACACGGGGAAGCGCGGACGCCGAAGCATCCGGTGACCGCCTCGGTGGCACCGGCGGGCGGGGGCAGGGTCCCCACGCAGGACGCTGCGCGTAGAACCCCGCCAGTCCGACCGGCACCGCGTCGGACTTCGGCGTGGTGTTCGCCGCGGCGGGAGGCACCACCGGTACGCACAGAGCCGCTGTTGCCGTGGCAATCAGGCCGGCCTTTGCTCTCCGCCTCATCCCAAACCTTCATTCTTTGCGGTAGGAGCGCTGAAACGGTCCTGCGGAACAGCACCGTCGTGGTGCCGGTGCTGGCCGTCATGGCCGCAGGGCGGTCACGGCCGGAGTCCAGGTCGACTCGTCCTCGACGTCGGCGACCGTGATCCCCTTGGCGATCTTCTCCAGCTCGGCCCGCGGCAACGTGCTACCGCGCCCAGCGGTGCTGACCTCGAGGACGACTGTGCCGTCGGCGCTCCAGATTTGGCAGAAGCTGCCGACCAGCGAGCCGTGGTGTCCGGAGCCGCCGTCCCGCACGCGCCGGTCGGCTACGTCGGAGCACTTCGTCACACCGGGCTCCGGCGTCTGGTCCGCGCTGCTACTGGGGATGACGGAGATGTGGAACCCGTCTTTGATGCCACCCTCGGTCGCGTCGTACGGTGCGGTCAGTCCAGTGGTGGGCACGGCGGACTTGGTGTACGTCGCGCCGCCGTAGTCGCCGGCGCGGGCCGTAGCGATGCCGCCCAGGCCCGCCGTGGTGTGGGTGCCGATCTGCAACGGCACGTAACCGTCCGGCAGGTAGCCCACCGTGAAGGGCACCAGGGCCGGCGTCGGCCTGCTGGGCTTCAGGCCTTCGACCAGGCCGCCCAGCTCCTCGAAGCTCGGCGTGGCCTTGTCGTCGGAGTACGACGTGACAGCCGCCCAGGCGTTGTCGGCGTACTCCCAGGCGAAGAGCTTGTTGCCGCCATCCACCGGACGTTGCGGGTCAAGGCCGACCGGCAGCGTCGCCTGCACGGCCCTGCGCCCGGCCACGGTGACGTTCGTGCCATCCTTGATCTTGGCGGGGTCGAAGGCACCGGGCCGGTAGACGGTTAGGTATGCCCAGAGGGCCGGCTTCCCGTTTTCCCTGTTCCGCAAGAACGCGTCGCCCTGCTCCTCCACCTCCTGGCGGGTCATGGGCTTGTCGTTCGAGGTGTGACGGTCGGAGTAGACCGAGGCGATCTGGTACGCGGTGGACGCGACGATCGGGTCCTGCACATGCAGGGTGCCGGCGTCGTACCCGGTGAAGGTGAAGGTGAACGGCTCGGCGTCGGGCCACTCGGCCCCGGCCGGCTTGGACGCCGCCGCCCCGGCCACGACCGGCGCGGCCGGGGAGCTCTGCTCGGCACCTAGGGTCGGTACCACGAACGCACCAGCGACCACGGCCACGACCAGGCCCGCCGCGCCGGCCGACGCGAAAGCGGCCCGACGGCGGCGCTCAGCCCGCCGCCCTGCCGTGATGATGTCGTCGATGCTGCGGGACATCGGCGGCTCATTGCCCGTTACCGCGTCCACGAGATCATGCAACCGCATGGGTGAACTCCTTTATCGATGGTCCAATGAGATCGGTACGTTCGCCGCCGAGTGACTCGCGCAGCTTCGCCAGGCCACGGGAGACCTGACTCTTGGCCGTGCCCACCGTGCAGTTCAAGACGCTGGCGGTGTCCTCCAGGCTCAGATCCAGGTAGTGCCGGAGCACAACTGCGGCTCGCTGCCGAGGTGGCACCGCGTCAAGCGCCGCCCGCAGGCGCATTCGCTCGTCGGTCGCACCAGCGGGGTCGCGCAGCGCGATGTCCGGCATGGCATCCCCGGCCGACCGCTCGCGTCGCCACGGCCGACGGGTCTCGTCGACCGCGGCCCGGTAGACCATGGTCTTGACGTAGAGATCGGGCCGGTCCAGCTTCCGCCAGCGGGGATAGAGCTTGACCAGAGCGTTGGCCACGGCGTCCTCCGCCGCGTGCCAGTCGCCGCAGGTCACGTACGCCAGCTTGCGCAGTGACGCCATTTCTGACGTCACGAACTCGCGGAATGCTTGCTCGTCTTCGGCTATCAAGTGCACTGCCTCCTCGTGACGGAGGTAGAACGGAACCGCCCACCCGGAAAGTTGCACCACTCGAAGAAGTGGGCGGATCGACAGGATGATCGAGCGGGTTCTACGGTCGCGCCGATGCGCCCTGAAGAGATCGTCGTCGCGGTCGAGCAGGTAGTGGCACCGGCGGCGGTCGGTTCTCAGGTCCGCCAGATCCCGGACGCGGCGGTCCTCACCACGAGGGCGGGCTCGGCCGTGACCAGCCGGTTGTTGGTGACGCTGCGGCGGGTGTTCCACCGCTGCGGCTCAGGCCACCGCCTATTGAGTCAGCTCCGCCAACTCCCTGCTGAGCAGTTCGGCGAGCCGCCCAACCCGTCCGGGGTCCGACGCGGCCGTGATGCCGCGGCTTGGCATCTCCATGGTCATGAGCAGATACAGGTGCAGGCGGTAGAGGCCCAGACGCCGCCGCGCCCCGGCGTCCAGCGGAAACGGCGCCGTCGCCCGGTACGCCTGCACCAGGGGGTCGGCCGGTTCATCCTCGGTGCGGCGGTAGAGCAGTGGTGACACCAGGTCCATCAGCGGATCGCCCCACAGGTACCGCTCGCCGTCGACCAGGCCGCTGAGCCGGGGTGTGCCGTCGGGTCCGTCGACGGCCAGGACGTTGCCGGCCCAACCGTCGAAGTGCAGCAGCGCCGGGCGGGTCACCACGTCCAGTACGGCGCCGTGCCGGGCGACCAGCCCCCGGATCCGCACCGCCGGCACGGGCAGCGGCACGGCCCAGTCCGCCGCGTCGGCGAGCAGATCATCGATCGGTAAACGGGCTTCGATGTAACGCATCGGATTGCAGAGCGGACGGCGGCCAGGGGAAGAACCTCGGACCGGTGCTGTTCGTCCGGTTCGGCGTGCCGACTCCGGGCACGCCCCATGCTGTATGGATGGGTGCAGGTGAGGAGCGGCGATGGCGGACGAGACAGCCTTCCCATGCCGCTGTGGGCGGCACCCGAACCAGTCGAGTTGACCGAGCGGCTGGTGGCACCGACCAGCCGTCGGAAGGAGCGCGTCGTGGTTGACCGGATAGCCGACCCGTGGGGTGAGCGGACCCCGTACGGGCCGGGTCAGGAGTGGCCGGTGCGGGTGGACCGGTTTCTCGACGGTGACCGCACCGAGGCGGACGTGGACCGCTGGGTGCAGTCGGCGTCGGTGCTGCACTCCAACGGCGACGCGCTGGACATCGCGGTCGCCGACGGGCGGATCGTCGGGGTCCGGGGCCGGGCGGTCGACCGGATCAACCGGGGCCGGCTCGACCCGAAGGATCTCTACGGCTGGCAGGCCAACCACAGCCCGGACCGGCTGACCCGACCGCTCGTCCGCGACGGTGACCGCCTGGTCGAGACGGACTGGGACACCGCGATGGGCCGGATCGTGGCCCGGTCGAAGGAGCTGCTGGGCGGACCGGGCGGGTGGGGGCACTTCGGCTTCTACACCACGGGCCAGTTGTTCCTGGAGGAGTACTACACGCTCGGCGTGATCGGCAAGGCCGGGCTGGGCACCCCGCACATGGACGGCAACACCCGGCTGTGCACCGCGACGGCTGCGGCGGCGCTGAAGGCGAGCTTCGGCACCGACGGACAGCCCGGGTCGTACACCGACGTGGATCACTGCGACGCGATCGCGTTGTGGGGTCACAACGTGGCCGAGACGCAGACGGTGCTGTGGATGCGGATGCTGGACCGGCGGCGCGGCCCCAACCCGCCGGCGATGCTCGCCGTCGACCCCCGGGCGACCCCGGTCGCCCGGGAGGCCGACCTGCACCTGGCCGTGCGCAACGGCACCAACATGGCGTTGATGAACGGCCTGCTCCGCGAGGTCATCCGGCGGGGCTGGTACGACCGCGACTACGTCGACGCGCACACCCTGGGCTTCGAGGAGTTGTGCCGGATCGTCGACGGCTATCCGCCGCGCCGGGTCGCCGACATCTGCGACGTGCCGGCGGCCGACGTGGAGCGCGCCGCCGAACTGCTCGGCACCTCGCAGCGGCTTTTGTCGACCGTGTTGCAGGGCTTCTACCAGTCCAACCAGGCCACCGCCGCCGCGTGCGGCGTCAACAACCTGCACCTGGTCCGGGGGATGATCGGCCGCCCGGGCGCCGGGATCTACCAGATGAACGGCCAGCCCACCGCGCAGAACACCCGCGAGACCGGCGCCGACGGCGACCTGCCCGGCCTGCGCAACTGGGAGAACACCGCGCACATCGCCGAGCTGGCCCGGCTCTGGAACGTCGAGGTCGACACCATCCCGCACTGGGCGCCGCCGACGCACGCCATGCAGATCTTCCGGTACGCCGAGCAGGGCTCGATCAAGCTGCTCTGGATCTCCGCCACCAACCCGGCGGTTTCCCTGCCCGAGCTGGCCCGCATCCGGCGCATCCTGGCGAAGCCGGAGCTGTTCGTGGTGGTCCAGGACCTCTTCCTGACCGAGACCGCCGAGCTGGCCGACGTGGTGCTGCCTGGTGCCACGTGGGGGGAGAAGACCGGCACCTTCACCAGCGTCGACCGCACGGTGCACATCTCCGACAAGGCCGTCGACCCACCCGGCGAGGCGAGACCCGACCTGGACATCTTCCTCGACTACGCCCGGCGGATGGACTTCCGCGACAAGGACGGCCAGCCGCTCATCCGGTGGACCGGGCCGGAGGAGGTGTTCGAGGCGTGGAAGGAGTGCAGCCGCGGGCGGCCGTGCGACTACACCGGCATCACCTACGAGAAGCTGCGCGGCGGCTCCGGCATCCAGTGGCCCTGCACCGACGAGCACCCCGACGGCACGGAGCGCCTCTACACCGACGGGCACTTCAACACCGACCCGGACCACTGCGAGACGTACGGCCACGATCTCGCCACCGGCGCGGAGTTCATCGAATCCGAGTACCGCGCGAAGGAGCCGCGCGGGCGGGCGTTCCTGCACGCAGTCGACTACCAGCCCTCCCCCGAGGTGCCCGACGACGAGCATCCGATGCTGCTCACCACCGGCCGTACCGTCTACCAGTTCCACACCCGCACCAAGACCGGCCGCGCCCCGCAGCTCAACCAGGCCGCGCCGGAGGTGTGGGTGGAGTTCAACCCGGACGACGCGGCCCGGCTCGGCATCGCCGAGGGCGACCTGGTCGGTGTCTCGTCCCCGCGCGGCGAAGTCCAGGCCCGCGCCCGGCTCTGCGGCATCCGTCCGGGCGTCGTGTTCGCGCCGTTCCACTACGGCTACTTCGACCAGGATCCGGCCGACCGTACGCCCCGGGCCGCGAACGAGCTGACCGTCACCGCGTGGGACCCGGTCTCCAAGCAGCCCCTCTTCAAGGTCGCCGCCGTCGCGGTGACGAAGCTCGCCGACAGCGGTGGCGTACCCGCACCGGCCCCCACCGTGGGCGGCAGCGCGCCGCCCCCGGATGCCGGCGTCCCGCCGACCGTCGGCGGTCCGGCTGCCCAGGCCACCAGCGGGAGGAAGTGAGCCGTGCACCTCGCCCACTATCTCGGCCTGCTGCACCGCGCCCAGGTCAACCTCGCCGAGGCGTTCCGGCAGGTCGCCGACGCGCACGCGGAGGAACCCGACATCCAGCACCTCTGCCAGCAGCAGGCGAAGCGTTGCGACGCGCACGCCGGACAACTACAGCCGTTCGCTGCCCGCTACTCCGAGGACGCCCCCGCCGAGCCCGACCGGCTGCACTCGCAACTGTTCACCGGCACCCGTACCGGTGGCATCGGTCTGCTCCGCGACCTCCAGGACCTCTACCTGATGGCCGCCGAGTGCGACATCGCCTGGACCGTCGTGGGCCAGGCCGCCTACGGCGCCCGCGACGAGGACCTGCTCGCGGTCGTCCGGCGCTGCGAGGGCGAGACGGCGATCCAGCTCAAGTGGCTGCGCACGCGGATGAAGGCCGCCGCACCCCAGGCGCTCGTCGTCGCCGACTGACCGGGGGCCGACACCCGGCAGGACCGGGCCCGCGTCGATCCGGGTGTGGGACAGGACGTACGGCTCGCGCCGGGCCTGCGAGCGGGCGCGCCGGGACCTGCTGACCACCGTCAGCCGACGACAGCCGGGCGGTGCCGGCGTACTGTGGCCGGCACCGCCCGGGTCCGTCAGCGCTTGGCTTCGTGCTTGGCCATCTGGGGTTGCTCACCCTTGCCGACCTTGCGCAGCGCCTCACGCAGCTGCGCCTCGGTCATCTTGGAGTTGCCCTCGATGCCCGCATCGTGGGCCTGCTGACGCAGGTCGTGCAGGCGTTCCTGATTCCCCATGTCTGCCTCCCTCGGTGGCGCGGGCGGTTTCCCGTACCCGTGTCCCCGTGGGCTTCCCGTTGCCGCTGGGCGCAAACGGCAGTGGCGGAGGGCAGCCCCCGCGATCGGCCACCTTCCCTCCGAAAGGACATCAGTCGGGCAGGCCCCAGAAGGAGCCGCGCAGGCCGACCTGGGCGAAGTAGGCGGTGGCGGCGCTGAGGTCCCGTCGGGTGTAGCCGGGTTCCAGGCGGCCGGTGTACCAGTCGCGGGCCAGATGCCACAGGGTGCCCAGATCCATGACGTAGCCCTGCTCCTGACCGGTCCTGCGCAGCCAACCGTGCACGCAGTCGGTGGAGCAGAACAGGCGCTGGTGGCCGCAGGTGTGCACGACGTCGTCCCAGGCGTGCCGCATGGGAATGAGGAAGTGGGCCATCTGGTCACCGGGCGGGGGTGCGTCGCGGCCGACCGCCCAGGCGTGGGGCGTGTCGCAGTTCGGGCAGCGGGTGGCGACCAGGACGTCGGGCTCGTCCCGCAGCAGGTGGGGCATGGCGAACGAGTCCCAGGCGCAGCCGCCCCACCACAACGTGCGCGTACCCATGACGGAGAAGCCGAGTGGCACGGACGCGAAGGGGTGGGCCATCAGCACCCGGTCGCCGTCGCGCGGGTCGAGGGCCAGGTCGCGCCGCTCGTGCAGGGCTCGCAGCTCCCGGCGTACCCGCTCGGGGGTCAGTCCGGTTCGTGCGGCGAGTTCCGGCAGATCCGGGGCGTTTCCGGTGCGGGCGAACCCGTGATAGACCGCCAGGCGGACCTGCTCCGTCCCGGGCAGGGGCTGCGGTGCCGCCGAGAGGTCGTCGTCGGCCATTCGGCTACTCCTTCACTGCCCGGCTCCTGCGCACGCATTCTGGCGCGATGCGCGTCAGCCGGGCGACCCGAGTGCCGCATGAAGCCTCGCCGGCGAGCGACCCCGGGCTGGCCTGGGCGTCGCGGGACGCCGATGGGCCGCCGGGACGCTCATCGCGCCCGGCGGCCCGTCCTTCGTCAGTCGGTCGTCAGCCGTTGTTGTCGATCAGGCTGGCGATCTGGTTGTAGATGAGGTGGGCCTTCGCGCCCTGGTTCGACGGGCAGCCGCCGAGGTGGTGCAGGGCGATGACCCGGTGGCTGGCGTTCAGCACGGGCGAGCCCGAGTTGCCGCCGGAGGTGTCGCAGCTGTAGCTGATGTTCCAGCTGTTGTAGTTCGCGTTCTTGACGGTGCAGGTGGTGCCGTTCTGGGTGTCCTCGAAGATCGAGAGACGCTTCGGGCTGCCGTCACCGTGGCCGGGGATGTACATCCGGGTGCCGGTGGTGGTGGCGGTCGTCGCCAGGTACAGCGTGCCGAAGCTCTGGATGCTGGTGAAGTTGTTCACCGAGTACAGGGCGTAGTCCAGCTCGCTGGAGCCGCCGCTGCTCACCTTGTAGAGGGTCGCCCCGCTCACCTTGGTGCCGGCGCCGGGGTTCGAGCCGCCGCAGGTGGCGCACTGGTAGTTGAACTGCATCTCGCTGCCGGTGACGGCGGCCTGCGTGGAGAAGCAGTGCTTGTTGGTCAGCATGCGGTTGGTGTTGCCGACCCGCCAGGTGGTGCACATCCCACCGCCGCTGATCAGCAGCCGCGCGACCGCCCGGCCGCGGGCGTACTCGGTGGGGTGGCTGCTCTGGTAGCAGACGACGTCGCGGCGGGCGTCGGTGCTGCAGACGGACTGCGTGGAGAAGTTGTGCTGCGAGATCTCCGCGCGGTCGTAGCCGCGCCAGAACCGGTCGATGGTCGCGACGTTGCCGCGGGAGGCACGGCTGCTGTGCAGCGTCACCACCGCCGTGTCGCCCTCCACCGACATCGCCCAGAAGCCCGGCTGGCCGTCGGTGGTGTAGTCCGAGCCGGTCGCCCGGTTCAGGTAGCGGTCGTACCGGTGGGTCTCCCGGCCGTCGGGGCTCGCCACCGTGACGTAGTCGCCGTGGGCGAGTCGCAGCGAGCTGAAGTGCACCTTGACGTACGACGCGCCGGGGTGCCGGATGATCTGCGTCCGGCCGTCGCTGGCGGAGGAGAGCGAGCTTTCGACGGTACGCAGTTCACCGACGGTGGTGACGCCCTCCGCCTGGAACTGCTCCGACTCGGGCGCCCGCTCGGATTGCGGCGCGAGGGGCGTGACCGCGTACGCCTCGGCGGCCGGTGCGGACAGCAGACTCAGCCCGAGCGTGCAGGCGCCGAGCGCGACCGCAGCCGTTCGAAGGCGGCGCAGGGCAAGTTTCATCGTCGCTCCTCCCGAGGAACCAGCACCCGACGTGCTTTGAGTCTTCACACACGAAGACAACCAAGACATGCAAATACATCGATGCTTTGCGACGAGGGGTGGACGGGTTGCGCCCCAGGTCACGGCGCTGGAGGTCGGCGCCCGGCCCGGCCCCTACCCGGCGGTCCTGACGGGCGGCGGGGACGCGGCCGGGCGCCGCCCCCCTTCGCTGCCCCTCGTACGCCGGTCGGAGGCACGGGCGAGCTGCTCGGCCACGAACTCCAGTGCGGTCCGCTTCTGTGCGATCGACTCGGTCATGACCAGCGAGCCGTGGCCGGCGTCGTACCGGTAGAAGGTCACCTCGCCGCCGCGTGCCTCGATCCGCCGCACGTAGTTCTCCACCTGGCGGATGGGGCACCGTGGATCGTTCTCGCCGGCGATGACCAGCAGCGGGGTGGTGACCGCGTCGACGTACGTGATCGGCGAGGCCCTCCGATACCGGTCCGGCACCTCGTCCGGCGACCCGCCGAAGAGCGAACGGTCGAACGCCTGGAGCGCGGACATCTCGTCCTCGTACGCGGCCACGTAGTCGGCGACCGGCATGGCGCTGACCGCCACCGTCCAGTCGTCGGGATGGCGGCCGACGCCGAGCAGGGTCAGGTATCCGCCCCAGGACCGTCCGGTGAGCACGAGGCTGCCCGGATCCGCCAGGCCCTCGGCCACCGCCCAGTCCCGTACGCACTTGATGTCGGCGAGTTCGGTCAGGCCGGGATCGTCCTCGATGGCGTTCCGCCACTCCAGGCCGTATCCCGTGGATCCGCGGTAGTTGACCTGGATGACCGCGTAGCCCTGATCCACCCAGGCGGCCACCGAGGGGTCGAACGCGTCGTCGTCGTACCCGATGGGACCGCCGTGCACCTCGAACACGCAGGGCAGCGGCCGGCGCGCGCCGTCGGGCAGTGAGATCAGTGCGTGGATCGGACCGCCCGGGCCCGGGATCCAGGCGTCGGTCAGCGGCACCGAGCCCGGCGCCGGCAGGCCCGGCGCGCTCAGCACGACGGCACCCGTGGTGGAGCGGATGGTCAGCGGTGTGGCCGCCGAGGTCCAGGCGAACTCCACGGTGCCGTCCGGGCGCACCTCCGCACCCCGGACGACCCCGGGCGGGGTGTCCAGCCGGGTCAACGTGCCGGGGCCGAGGTCGTACCGGTAGAGCTCGTCGCGGGCGTGGTGGGCGTGGGCCACGAGCAGCGCGGTGCCGTCCGGGTACCACCGGCCGGACACCTCGCCCGGCAGGTCCAACAGGACCTCGCGGACCGTGCCGTCGGCCGCGTCCCAGATCAACAGCTCCCCGCGGTCGCGTCGCTCGTGCCGGACGAGGAGCCGGGTGTCGCCGGTCAGCGGCCCGAAGGACACGCCGGGAAAGCCCTTCTCCGGGCCGCCCCACATGCCACCGAGGCCGAGCCCGGGCCCGTCCCAGAGATCGGCCAGCGTCGTGCCGTCCGACCTGACGACCCGCAGGGCACGGTGCCTGCTGTCCCCGTGCTCGCTGTGCGCGACGGCGATGAGCGCCCCGTCCGCCGACACGTCGGCCACGTGGGTGTCCCGCTCGTGCGCGTAGACCACCGTGGCAGCGCCGTCCGCGCCGACCAGGTGCACCACCGATCCGCCCGCGCCGGCTCCTTCGCCCCCGGTGGTGTGTCCCACCACCGTGGCGTTCCCCGCGAACGCGATCCCGGCCGGGTAGCCCGCCGGAAGGCCGGGGGCGGCGGCGACGTCCGGGCCGCCGTGGAACGCCTGCCGGCGCCAGCTGCCGAACTCGTTGCCGTCCAGATCGTCGAACCACCAGATCCACTCGCCGTCGGCGGACAACTCGGCGTGGCTGGTGCCGTCGGGTCGGTCGGTCACCTGGCGCTGCCCGCCCGTCGTGCGGTCGTACGCGTAGACCTGCCACCGGCCGGTGACGTTCGACCGGAAGATCGCGCGGTCCGGAGCGTGCCGCGCGGACCGGAGCATGGTCAGGTGTGCGGCGAGGTAGCGGCGGGCCCAACGGTCACTGTTCACTGTGCGCCACCTTCGGTACGAGGGCCGGTCCCGACGGCCGTCGCCGGGCAGCGACCGCGACGAACAGGGCGAACGCGATGCCGGCCACCGCCGCCAGGAAGATGACCCGGTTCGGCGCCAGCAGTTCGGCGAACGCTCCGGCGAGCGCGAACCCCACGCCCTGCCAGAACATGAGTCCCGCCGACTGGATGCTGAGTGCCCGCGCCCGCAGTTCCTTGGGCGCGGCGTCGAGGAGCCGGCGGTCCTGCCCGAGGTGGAACCAGGCGAAGGTGCCGGAGATGAACAGCGCCAGGATGGCCAGCCAGACCACCGGCTTCGCGATGAAGATCAACAAAGGTACGAAGAGGCCGAGGACCGCCGGATAGATCAGCCGGACCTGCCAACTGGCGGGGAGCAGGTTGCTGGCGGCGATCTCGCCCAGCAGCATGCCGACCGGGATCGAGGACATCAGCAGGCCGGCGACGAGGGTGCTGGCCTGGAGACTGGCCGCGTACGGCACCGCCAGCGCCTCCGGCACCACGGCCAGCGCCGGCACCGTCCAGCCCAGCAGCAGGATGTCCCGCAGCTCCGGCACCCGCATCACCTGACCGAGCCCGGAGAGGGAGTCGCGCAGCAGCGAGTGCTGGGAGTCGCGGCCCGGCGCTCCCCGTTCCCGCGTACCGAGGCGGAGGATCAGGGCCGAGACGACGAAGCAGCCGGAGTTGACCAGCAGCACCTGCCCCGGGCTCAGCGCCGTCAGCAGCAGGCCGCTGATCGCGTACCCGACCGTCTGCGCGCCCTGGGAGACCACCCGCATCAGGCTGCGACCCGGCACGTACGCGGCGCCGGGCAGCACGTCCGGCATGGTCGCCGCCCGGGCTCCGATGAAGACCGTCTCCACCATGCCGAGTGCGAGCGCGAGTACCAGCAGCGCCGCGATGGGCATGCCGGTCGTCGCCATGATCGCGGCCAGCGCGGCGGAGACCAGATTGCAGCCGACGAGCAATCGGCGGGCCGGAATCCGGTCCACCACCGCCGAGAGGAACGTCCCGCCGATAAGATGGGGCGCCAGGACGATGGTGAAGACGATTCCGGCCAGGAGCGGTGACTGCGTTCGGGTGTAGACGAGCACCGTGAGGGCGAAGTTCGCCATCACGGCGCCCGCCATCGTGGCCGTGTGGGCCGCGAAGACCGCGCGGAACTCGGGAATGCGAAGGGCCGTGCGATATCCGCTGTCAGTCATTCCTTCAACTCCGCGCGCAGGGTGTCCAGTGTGCGCACGGTCGCGAGACGCTTATGTACGCCCGGGCGATCGAGGCACACCATCAACTTCCGGTCAGCGAGGACTGAGAGTACCTCTCGGAGCAGAAGTGCCGCGAGGACCGATCCGGTGCACGCGTGCGCGCCGTAGCCGAATGCCAGGTGGGGATTTGGCCAACGATCAGGCGTTATGCCGTCGGGGTTCGCGAACACATCCGGGTCCCGGTTCGCGGCGGCGAAGAGCATCAATACGCCCTGACCACGCTTGACCGGCGCGCCGAAGAGGTCGGTGTCGGTGACCGCGAGCCGCGTCGTGCCCTGAATGGCGGCCTCGTATCGGAAGAATTCGTGCGCGGTACGCGAGAGATCGCCCGGCCGGGTGCATTCGGCGAGTCGGATCCGGTGCTGCCCCACCGCGTGCAGCGCGTTGCCGAGCGACGCGGGAATCGCGGTGAAGCCATTGACCACCAGCGTACGCATCGAGTTCATGATGATGTGCCGCGGAACGCCCGCGTCGGACGCCTTCCTGACGAGCATCGGAAGGTGCTGGTCGGTTGGCAGGTCGGCGACCCACTCCTCGATCAGCGCGGCCAGCGCGCCCTGCGCCGCGATGCCCGGCTCGCGGGCCGCCGGGTTGAGGCCCGAGTCCATCGCCGCGGTGATCGCGTCGGCGATCGGTGCCACGACGTCGAGGTCGAAGGGTGGCAGTCCGATGGCGCGCGGGATGAACCAGCGGGCGAGCGGTTCGGTGAATTCCTCGATGAGGTTCACCGGGCCCGCCGGCAGGTCGTCGACCATCGCCTCGACCTTGCTCCGCACGTCGATCGAGAGTTCCGGCGTGACCATCTTGTTGATCACGCTGGCCAGCACCGAGTAGATCGCCGTGTGTTCCGGGGGGTCGATGGTGTGCACGTCGAGCCCGACGTCGGCCACGGTCTCGCCGGCCCGCCGGAAGTCGGCGGCGAACCTGACCGGGTCGCTGAGCACCGCCCGGCAGTGCGCGTACGAGGTGAGCACCCAGCTGTCCAGCGCCTCGTTCCACACCGGACGCCCCTGCTCGCGCATGGCGCGGAAGACCGGGTACGGATCGTCGAGCGTCTGGGGGTCGAGCGGCTGGTAGGACGGCGCGGTCATGGGTCAGGACCTCCGGTGGGACGAAATGGCGAGTGGGAGGTGGTCCGGGTATCGCAACGTGGCCCGCGGCGTACGGGCCGGGGTGCCGGCCGGCACCGGCAGGTCCGGCAACTCGACGAGACTGCGCAGGATCGCCCGCATGATGAGCCGGGCGAGGATCGCGCCGGTGCAGGCGTGCGCTCCCCAGCCCATCCCCAGGTGCCGGTTCGGGCTGCGGTCGAGCACGAGCTCGTCCGGCCGGTCGAACTGGGCCGCGTCGCGGTTGGCCGCGGCGAACAACATCAGCACGGTGTCGCCCCGACGCAGCCGGACGCCCGCCAGCTCGGTGTCCACCACCACGGCCCGGCTGGTCCCCTGGACCGGGCCGTCGAACCGCATGAACTCGTCCACCGCGGTGTCGAGGACGGTCGGCTGGCGCAGCGGGGTGACCAGGTCGGGCCGCTCGACCAGGGCGAGGACCGCGTTCACCACCGCACCCACGGTGGTGCTGAACCCGGCCAGGAACATCACCCGGACCGTGTTCCAGACCGCCTGCGCCGACACGCCCGCCTCGGCTGCGCCGGCGAGGACGTCGGCCAGCAGGCCGGTGCCGCCGGCCTCCCGGTGCCAGGAGGCGATCAGTTCGTTGATCTCCGCGCGGGCCGCGACCGCCGGTTCCCGCAGTTCCGGCAGCAGGCCGGCGTCCATGCCACGGTTGAGCGCGTCGACCTGGGCCGTGAAGGTCTCGATCTTGGGTTCGGGTACGCCCAGCAGCCGGCAGATCGCGAAGAGCGCGGCCGGCCGGGCGAGGTCGGCAGTGGCGTCGAACCGGGGCCACTCGGCCACCGTCCGCATGATGTCCCGGCTGGCCTCGTACGTGGCCTCGCCGATGCCGGCCAGGTCCTGGCGACGGAAGACGGTGGTGAAGAGCCGGCGGATCGGGCCGTGCTCCGGCGGGTCCAGCTCCTGCATGCTGAGGACCGCGTCCGGCGCCTCCTCGCCGACCCGGCGCCAGTCGCACGCGAACCGGGCCGGGTCGCTCAACACCGTCCGGCAGTCGTCGTACCCGGGGATCAGCCACGACCGGAGCCGCTCGCTGTACCGGACGCGCCCGGCTCGCCGCAGCTCGGCGTAGCACGGGTACGGGTCGGCGATCATGGCAGGCGAGAGGGGGTCGTAGTCGATCATCCATGCTCCTCACCTCGGTCGGACGGGCGCCGGGCCCACGCCGTAGCGTGGGCCCGGCCTGCGATCTCAGTAGGCGTAGCGCATGATGGTCTCCTTCCTCCCGGGTGTGGTCGGACGACCTCGGTCAGAGGTCGCTCGCAAGGACGCGGAGCTCCCGCACGGCGGGGCCGGTCCTTGTGCGCAGGGCGAGGCACGCCTGGCCGTCGATCCGCTCGACGCGGATGGTCCGTTCGTCGGTCCAACCCGTGAAGCGGAACTCGTCGTTGCCGAGCGGCACCAACGCGATGGTGGGCGCGTCGTCGACGGCGAGCACCAGGCGGCCGTCACGGACGTCGAGCGTCACGTCCCGACGCGGATCTCCGGGGCGCTGGAAGTCGCCGTCCTCCTCGGTCCAGTCCAGGAACGACGCCGGCACGGCGCAGCGCAGCCGGTACGCCGAGAGCGCCGCGTCGCTCAGCTCGACCGGCCACCGGTTGACGAGGGCGGCGTCGAGGAACAGCTCGCGCTCCTGCTCGGGGAAGAGTTCCAGCAGTTGGCGGGAGACGAGCGTGTCGATGACGAGGTGCACGCGCGGCACGTCGTCCTCGTTCTGCACCCGGTGGCTCCGGCTGAAGTCGCCGAACCACAGCGTGCCCGGTTGCCACCGGTGCGCCGTGCCCTCGAGGTGCAGGGTCGCGCCCGGAGTCGTCGTGATGGGAACGTGCAACCGTGCCGTGCCCCAGGGCGGCCCGTACTTGTAGTCGCTGTGCTCCCCGCTGTCCACGCCCGGTCCGAGCGCCATCAGCCGGGCGCTGCGCAACTGCGCGGGAATGCTCTCCAGCACCTGCTTGAGGTACGGCGCGCTCTCCAACCAGGCGGTGCCGGCGAATTCGTGCAGGCCGGGGCCGCCCGGATCGGTCCGCTCGCGGTCACCGCCGACGCTGCGTAGCGACAGCACACGCCAGTCCACCGTGGCCGCCTCGCCGGTGCCTCCGTAGCGGCGCTGGTGCTTCCACTGGTGGTCGGTGAGCCGCGAGAGGTCCGCACGCAGGCTGTCCACGTCGAAGTTCAGGCCGAGCCGGGAAGCGGCCGGCGTCCGTGGTGTCGTGACGATTGCGGTGGTGGTCATGCCCGCTGCGCCTCCTGATCATCGCGCGACACACTCGATCGAATTCGGGTGCGTATAGGGGAAGCAGAATGATCGTTGAAAAATGGCCGCGAATACGTGGCGGAGCACCCATCAATCAGGGCGCCGGCATCGGCGATCCGGCGGGCCGACGAATGGCCCGCAAATGGTACGTCCCGGCGACATTGACAATGGAACGCGTCATCAACTGCGGCTCGCACTGCACAAGAATCGCCCCGTTTCGTGCGTCGATTTCGTCGGAGATGTCGCATGTCGGGCATCTGACCAGCGCTTCTTGCCATGAACCCCGGTCGATCGCCCCCGCGCCTCTCCGCCGCCACACATCACTTCTGTCGTGTATCCACCGTGCCTTGCGAGGCCGAACGAGATGCATATAGATTCTTAACTGTCGATCAAAAAGTTCGACAGGGCGCATGGAACGGGGGCTTCATGCTGTTGCGCTTACTTGGTGTGGTGCAAGTTGACATTGCTGATCAGGAACTGGATGTGGGGCCCGCGCAGCAGCGGCTGCTCCTCGCGGTGCTCGCCTTGAGCGCCAACCGTCCGGTCACGACCGAAACGTTGATCGACGCGGTGTGGGACCGCGCGCCGAACGGCGCCCGTCGCACGCTCCACGTGCTGATCAGCAGGATCCGCCGGCTGCTGGACTCGGTCCCGGCGTGCGACGGCGTCGAGCTGCTCCGCCGCTCGGGCGGTTACGCGTTGCACATCGAGCCGGACCAGGTGGACGTGCACCGCCACAACCGGCTGACCGCGAAGGCCGCCGGGCCGGACCTCGACCACGACGAACGGGCCGCACTGCTACGGGAGGCCCTGCACCTCTGGCGCGGCGAACCCCTGGCCGGCCTGCCCGGCGACTGGGCCGCCCGCACGCGCCAGGAGTGGCGGCAGCGGCACATCGGCGTGGCCGTGGACTGGGCCGGTCACGAGCTCGCCATCGGCCACGCGGCGGAGCTCATCGGCCCGCTGACCGCCCTGACCGGGGAGTATCCGCTGGTCGAGTCGCTGACTGAACAACTGATGAGGGCGCTGTGCGCCGCCGGCCGCAGCGCCGAGGCGTTGCAGTCGTACATCCGTCTGCGCACGAGGCTCGCCGGCGAACTGGGCAGCGACCCGGGTCCGAGGCTCCAGTCGCTCTACCTCGCCACCCTGCGCGGTGAGGTCGACGACAGGTTCGCACTGACCCGCGGTCGGGGCTGACCTGTCGGCGGCGGGCCCTGCGGGGCACGCCGGTCGGCGCGGGTGACGCCAGGACCGCCCCTCCGGTCGCTGACCGGAGGGGCGGTCGCCCGTTCAGGTACGCGCCGGTCAGGACCGGCCGGAGCTGATCCGGTCCAGGTGGGGCGCGAGTTCGTCGGTGATCAGCAGGTCGCGACGGATCTCGTCGTGCGGGTAGCCCGCCCGGCCCACCATGTGCGCCGCGACGGGCGCGGTGGCGAGCTGGAAGGCCCCGACGAGGACGAGGGTGGTGATGTCCACGCCGGTGCGCAGGCGCAGCGCGCAGCCGAGCAGGACGAGCAGCAGGCCGAGCACCTGGGGCTTGGCCGCCGCGTGCATCCGGGCGAGCAGGTCAGGGAAACGCACCAGCGCCGCCCCGGCGGCGACGCAGAGCAGCGCGCCGGCGAGCAGGCAGACCGCGGCGATGACATCGAGGACGGCGTCGAGACTCACTTTTCGGTCTTCCGGGCGGCGAACCGGGCGACGCCGACCGAGCCGACGAAGCCGAGGATGGCGAGGACGACCAGCACGGGCAGCGCCGTGGCGTCCCGGCTGTAGGCGGCCTCGGTGGCGATGGCGGCGACGACGACGGCGAGCAGGACGTCGGTGCCGACGGCCCGGTCGAGGATGGACGGTCCGCGGATGATGCGGACGAGGGTCAGTCCGAGGGCCACGGCGAGCAGCGCGGCGACGGTCACGGCGACGACGGTCATCTGGGTGCCCCTTCCGGGTGGGCCGGCTCCGACGGGCCGGCGAGGTGGGGTTGCGTCACGCGGCGCAGCTCGTCGGGCGAGCCGATGGCGGCGACGATCCGCGCTTCGAGGTCCAGCACGCCCTGCCGGAAGCGCTCGACCTCCTCGCGGCTGCGGACGCCGATGACGTGTACGTAGAGGGTGCCGGTCGTCCGGTCGGCCTCGATGATGAGGCTGCCGGGCACCAGCGACAGCGCCTCCGCGGTGAGCGTGAGGTTGAGGTCGGTGTTGACCCGCAGCGGCACGGCGATGATCGCGCTGAGCGGGGGTTTGCCCGACAACGCCAGCCAGGCGATCTGGGCGGAGGCGACCACGAGGTCGCGCAGGAAACGCACCCAGAACCGGGCGAGCGCCACGGGGCGGATCCGTCCGGCGAAGGTCACCGGCGGCAGCGGGAAGACCGCCAGCAGCAGGACGGAGAGCACCAGCCCGCTGAGCACGTTGGCCCAGGAGAGGGTGCCCCACAGCAGCACCCAGACGATGGTCAGCCCGGTCACGGCGATGATCCGGTTGCGTCGGCGGGCGCTGCGGGTCAGCGGCGGGTTCGTCGGCGCGACGGGCTTCGGCGGGCTCATCGGGTCACTGGTCACGGGGCACCGTCCGGGAACACGGCCTCGACGTACGGGGTCCGGCGCAGCAGGTCGTCGGCGGCGTCGGTGCTGATGTCGAACAGCGGCCCGGCCACCACCGTCAGCGCCAGGCCGAGCACCACCAGCGCGGCGGTCGCCCCGATCATCAGCCGGGGCAGCACGGCGCCCGACGCCTCGGGGTCCGGTGCCCGGCGCGGCTGCTCGGCGCCGCCGGTGCGGGCGGCCCGCACGGCGTCGCCGGCGTCGGGCATGTCCGGGTGCGGGGCGCGCCAGAAGGCCAGGTTCCACACGCGGGCGATGGCGTAGAGGGTGAGCAGGCTGGTGAGCAGCCCGCCGGCGACGAGTGCCCAGGCCAGCGGGCTGCCGTCGGCCACGCCGGCCTGGACGAGGCCGAGCTTGCCGAGGAAGCCGGAGAACGGTGGGATGCCGGCGAGGTTGAGCGCGGGCACGAAGAACAGCACGGCCAGCAGCGGCGACAGTCGGGCCAGCCCGCCGAGCCGGTCCAGGGCGGTGCTTCCGCCACGGCGTTCGACCAGGCCGGCGGCGAGGAACAGCGTGGTCTGGATGGTGATGTGGTGCACCACGTAGAAGATCGCCGCGGACAGCCCGAGGGAGGTGCTCAGGCCCACGCCGAAGAGCATGTAGCCGATGTGGCTGATGAGGGTGAACGACAGTAGTCGTTTGACGTCGGACTGGGCGACCGCGCCGAGGATGCCCACGACCATCGTCAGCACCGCCACCACCAGCAGCAGGTCGGCGGTGCGGCCGCCGGGGAACAGCAGCGTCTCGGTGCGGATGATCGCGTACACGCCGACCTTGGTGAGCAGGCCGGCGAAGACCGCGGTGACCGGGGCCGGTGCGGTGGGGTAGCTGTCCGGCAGCCAGGCCGACAGCGGGAACACGGCCGCCTTGATGCCGAAGGCGAGCAGCAGCATCCCCTGCAGCACCAGCCGGATGTCGTCCGGCAGCGCGTCGAGCCGGTCGACGAGCTGGGCCAGGTTGAGGGTGCCGGTCGCCGCGTAGACCAGACCGATCGCGATCAGGAAGATCAGCGACGACAGCAGGCTGACCACGACGTACGTGGTGCCGGCCCGGATCCGGGTCTCCGTGCTGCCCAGCGTCAGCAGCACGTAGCTGGCGACCAGCAGGATCTCGAAGCCGACGTAGAGGTTGAACAGGTCGCCGGAGAGGAACGCGTTGCACACGCCGGCGGTCAGCACGAGGTAGGTCGGGTGGTAGACCGACAGTGGTGTCTCCTCGTTGCCGTCGGCCGTACCCTGCCCGATCGAGTAGACCAGCACGCAGAGGGTGACGGCGGCGGAGACGACGAGCATCAGCGCGGCGAGCTGGTCGGCGACCAGGACGATGCCCAGCGGCGCGACCCAGCCGCCGACCTCGACGACCAGCGGCCCGTCGAGGGAGGCGCGGAGCAGCAGCGTGGCGGCCACGGCGACGGTGGCGGTGAGGACGGTGAGGCTGACCCAGCGCTGGGCGCGGGGCCGGCCGACGAGCAGCAGCGTCAGGGCCGCGCCGAGCAGCGGCATCACCACCGGCAGGGGTACGAGCCAGGTCATCGGCCCCTCCCCGCGTCCGTGGTCGCGCTCGCCGTGGTGTCGTCGGCGGGCACGGTGACCAGGGCGACGTCGCCGTCGGTGTCGCCGTCGGTGTCGGCGGTGCCCGGTCCCTCGTCCCGGTCGGCCAGTTCCATGATGCGGCGGTCCTCGACGTCGTCCTGCACCTCGTCGTGCCCGTTGAGGTGCCAGCTGCGGTACGCCAGGGCCAGCAGGAACGCGGTCATGCCGAGGGTGATGACGATCGCGGTCAGCACCATCGCCTGGGGCAGCGGGTCGCTCATCTCCCCCTCGGCGGTGGTGCCGACGATCGGCGGCCCGCCGGCCCTGCCGCCGGTGAGCAGCAGGAGGTTGGCGCCGTTGCCGAGCAGGATGACGCCCATCAGCACCCGCGTGAGGCTGCGCTCCAGCAGTAGCGTCACCCCGGTCGCGAAGAGCACGCCCACCACGAGGACGTAGGTCAGGTTCGGGTTCACACCAGCTCCTTCGTCCGGTCGTCGGCCTGTTCGGTCTCGTTCTGGTCGGTCTCCTGCTGGCGGTCCATCTCCGCGCCCAGGCTGCGCAGGATGTCCAGGACCAGGCCGACCACGATGAGGTAGACCCCGACGTCGAAGAAGACCGACGTGACGAAGTGGACGTGGCCGAGGACCGGCAGGTGGATGTCGAGCAGGGCGCTCTGCAGGAACTCCCCGCCCAGCAGCATCGCGGCGACGCCCGTGCCGACCGCGACGAACAGCCCGGCGCCGAGCACCGCGCCGGCGTCGACCGGGGCGGCCCCGTTGAGCTCCGTACGCCCACCGGCCAGGTAGCGCACGGCCAGCGCGAGCCCGGCCACCAGTCCGGCGGCGAAGCCGCCGCCGGGGGCGTTGTGCCCGGAGAAGAGCAGGTAGATCGAGAAGAGCACGATGGCGTGGAACAGCAGCCGGGTGACGACCTGGAGGATGACCGACTGCTGACGGGTGGTGGCGCCGGTGGTCAGCCAGCGTGGCCGCGCCGACTCGGTGCGGCCGGCGCCGGGGATGCCTTTGCGCAGGTCGAGGTCCCGGGAGTGGCGGAAGATGAGGCTGGCCACGCCGGTGGCCGCCACGACCAGGACGGCGATCTCGCCCATGGTGTCCCAGGCCCGGATGTCGACGAGGGTCACGTTGACGATGTTCTTGCCGCCGCCGTAGGAGACGGCCTCGTCGGGGAAGTCGACGGAGATCGGGACGGCCACCCGGGCGCCCGCCGCGACGTACGCCATGCCGGCGGTGACCACGCCCACGGCGACGCCGAGCGCGATGCGACCGCGCCGGCTGGACCGGATGGGTCGCTCGGAGAACTTGGCGGGCAGGTGCCGCAGGACCAGCACGAACATGACGATCGTGACGGTCTCCACCAGGAACTGGGTCAGGGCCAGGTCGGGGGCGCCGTGCAGGATGAACATCAGCGCGGTGCCGTAGCCGGCGACGCCGACGAGGATCATCGCGGCCAGTCGACGCCGGGCGCGGGCGGCGGCCACGGCGGCCACGATCACCACCGCGGCAGCGACGGCCTGCAACGGGGTGTCCCACAGCTGGAACCGCTGCGGCCAGGGAAACCCGGCCAGCAGCGCCCCGCCCGGCAAGGCGACCAACACCACCAGGATGACGCCGAGGTAGAACGGGAGGGATCCGCGCTGGGTGGCACCCGTCAGCTCCACCGCCAGCCGGTCGACCCCGCCGATGAGCCGGTCGTAGACAGCGGCCCCGTCGAAGGGCAGGCGGACCGCCGGGCCCAGCCGGCCCCGGTGCCGCAGGAGGAACAGCCCCACACCGGCGGCGACCGCCAGCGCCGACAGCCCCAGGGCCAGGGTCGGCCCGTGCCATAGCGCCAGGTGGTAGCCCGGCTCGGCGCTCGGGTACAGGTCCGCGTACGGGGCGAGGACCTTGTCGACGGCGGGCGCGAGGAGCCCCACCGCCAGACCGGCGGCGGCGAGCACGACGGCCGGCGCGAGGAAGAGCCGACCGACCGGCTTGGACGGGGTGGCGGGCACGTCGCCTTTGGTGGCGAACGCGCCCCAGACGAAACGCAGCGTGTACGCGACGGTCAGCGCCGAGCCGAGCACCACGCCGGCGAGCACCACCAGGTCGGCGGTGCCGCCGTGCAGGAACGCCTCGACCGCGGCCTCTTTGGCCACGAAGCCCGCCAGCGGCGGGAGGCCGGCCATGGAGGCCGCCGCCAGGCCGGCGACCGCCGCGAGCGCCGGGGCACGCCGCCCCAGGCCGCTGAGTTCGCGCAGGTCGCGGGTGCCGGCGGTGTGGTCGACGATCCCGACGATGAGGAACAGAGTGGACTTGAACAGCGCGTGGGCCAGCACCATCGCCGCGCCGGCCAGCGCGGTGTCGCGGGTGCCGGCGCCGAGGACCACCATCAGCAGGCCGAGCTGGCTGACCGTGCCGTAGGCCAGCAGCAGCTTCAGGTCGGCCTGCCGCAGCGCCGCCCAACCGCCGAGGAACATGGTGATCAACCCGCCGGCGAGCAGGATCGGCCGCCACGGTGTGACCCCGACCACGGCCGGTCCCATCAGCGCGACCAGGAACACACCCGCTTTGACCATCGCCGCGGCGTGCAGGTAGGCGCTGACCGGGGTGGGCGCGGCCATCGCGCCGGGCAGCCAGAAGCTGAAGGGGAAGATCGCCGACTTGCTCAGCGCGCCGAGCAGGATCAGCACCAGGGCCACGGCCAGGTAGCCGCCGCCGGGCAGGTCGGTGGCGATCTGCGACCAGCGGTACGTGCCGGCGTGCTGCCCGAGCATGACGAACCCGGCGAGCATCGCCAGGCCACCCAGGGTGGTCACCAGCAGCGCCTGCATGGCCGCCCGCCGGCTGGCCCGCTTGGTCGGGTCGCTGCCGATCAGCAGGTAGGAGAGGACGGTCGTCAGCTCCCAGAACACGTACAGCAGCAGCAGGTCGTCGGAGACCACCAGGCCGAGCATCGCTCCGGCGAAGGCGACGAAGACCGCCGCGAAGCGACCCAGGCCCGGGTCGTCGGAGCGGAAGTAACGGGCGCTGTAGGCGAGCACCAGCGCCCCGACGCCGCCGACCAGGACCACCATCAGCCAGGCCAGGGTCCCCATCCGCAGGGCGATCTCCAGGCCGAGCTGGGGAACCCAGGTGACCGTCTCGACGACCGGGTCGCCGGAGCGGACCGTCGCGGTCCGGGTCAGCGCCCAGACCAGGGTCGCCGCGGGGGCCAGCGCCACCAGGTAGAGACCTCGTCGGCCCCAGATACGTATCAGTCCCGGGGCGATCACGGCTGCGAGTGCGTGGACCGCCACCAGAACCAGCACATATCCTCCCCAGAGTTCGACAACCGGTTAGCCAACCCTAACCGGTAAGGGGCGGAATCGCCTAGGGGCGATACTGCATCGGCGGCGGGCCGTGCCTGCGTACGGTGCGTCGACCGTCCGGCAGGAGCCCCGCAGCGGCCGTCGTGACGGCCCGGTGCCGGCGACGACGACCTCCTTACCGGCGTGCGGGGCGTACCCGTCGCTCGTGCACCTCTTCCCTAGCACGGTCGCGAGTCGATTGCCCACCTCCGGATAGCCTTGGCGTCCTGTCGAGCAGGGCGGACGCCGCGCCCGCGGGCGCGGCGACGGCGACGGCAGTCGAGGACGACGGATGGGTGGGGCGATGCGGAGTTGGGCACTGGTGTCGACCCGGACGGCCCTCGCCGGGGCGACGGGCAACGCCGTCGTGATGGGCGTGGCCGAGGTGAGCACCCCGCTCGGCTGGGTGCTCCTTCCCGGGCTGCTCGGCGTCTCCGCCCGCCCCCGGGTGGCCGCGCTCGTCTCCGCCTGGGCGGCCGTCCTGCTGGCGACTTCCGTGGTCGTTCCCGTCGTCCCCGGGCACCGCGCCGACCCGTGGGCGCTCGGCGCCTCCGTGGCGAGCCTGGCCGCCGTACCCCTGCTGGCCTGGGTCCGCCGACGCCGGGAGCGGCGTGCGATCGCCCGCGTGCCCGCGCCGCGTGACGTCGCCGTGTTCGCCCTGCCCGCCGGGACGGGACGCGCCGCGCTGGCGGTCTGCCGCTCGCCCGGGGAGGTCGCCGCGGCGGTGCCGGTGCGGCGCGACGGCCTGCGCGTCCTTCTCGGCGTGGCGCACGGCGCCACCCTGGCCCGCCCCGAGCACACCCGGGCGCTGGAGTCGGCCTTCCGCCGCGAGGCCCTGCGGCGCGGGCGGTCGCTGCCGGAGATCGCCGCGACCCTCGACGACCTCGTACGGGGCATCGCCCCGGGTGGCTACCTCGCCGCGACCCTCGTGGCGGTCTCCCCCGACGGGCGGGTCACCCTGCTGCGCCACGGCGGCCCGGACGTCGCCGTGCTCGCCGGAACGGAGGTCCGTCCCGCCGCCCTGCCGGACGCCGGCCCGCTGGGCCTGGCCGAGCGGGCGGGCAGCGCGGCGGGAACGCCGGCGGACGCCCGGCGGTTGGCGGTCACCCCGGCCCTCGACGACGCCCGGTCGCGGCGGCTGGCCGAGGAGGCGCTGCGGTCCCCGCGCGCCGTGGACGCCGTGGTCGCGCTGACCGGGCGGCCCGGCGGCGGTCGCCGGACCGGCCCGGCGCTGGTGCTCGACCTGCCGCCCGCCTGACCGCCGGCGAGGAGCTGTCCGGCCGTCAGCGCTGCCAGCGCACGACCCCGCCGACCACGGTGAGCGCCACCGTGAGGTCGCGCAGGGCCGCCGGCTCGACCCCGTACGGGTCGGTGGGCAGCGCGATGAAGTCCGCGAGCATGCCCGGCGTGAGCCGCCCCTTCAGGTGCTCCTCGTAGGAGGCGTACGCGCCCGCCTCGGTGAAGCAGCGCAGCGCCGTGTCGAGATCGACCCGCTCGTGCGGGTCCACGCCGCCGGGCGGGGTGCCGTCGGGCTGCTGCCGGGTCACCGCGGCGTGGATGCCGAAGAACGGATCCGGGTCCTCCACCGGGGCGTCCGAGCCGAACGCCACCGTCGCGCCGGCGTCCAGCAGGCTCCGCCAGGCGTACGAGGCGAGGTCCCGGCCGGCGAGCATTCTGCTGGTCAGGGGGATGTCGCTGGTGCAGTGGGTGGGCTGCATCGACGCGGTCACGCCCAGCCGGGCGAGCAGCGACACGTCCGCCGGCCGCAGGTGCTGGGTGTGCTCGATCCGGTGCCGCAGCCGCCGTACCGCCGTCGGGTTGGTGCGCGCCGACTCCTGCCAGCGCGCGTACGCCCGCAGCACCATCTCGTTGGCCGCGTCGCCGATGGCGTGCGCCGCGACGGCGATGCCGGCCCCGGCCGCCTTCGCCACCAGCCGCTCGAACTCCTCGGTGGGGGTGACCGCGATGCCGTGGTTGTGCGGCTCGCCGTCGTACGGCTCGGTCATCAGGCAGGTGTGGGAGCCGAGCGCCCCGTCGGTGAAGATCTTCACCGGGCCGGTGCTCAGCCAGCGGTCCCCGTCGCCGGTCGCCCAGCCCCGGTCGATCGCCTCGTCCAACGCGGTCGCCGGGATCGTCTTGTGCACCCGCAGCGGCAGCTCGCCCCGGGCGTACAGGGTCTCGTAGGCGGCCCGGCAGTCCTGCCCGTCGAGGTCGTGGATGCTGGTGAGGCCGACGGAGAGCAGCCGGGGCAGGTGGGTACGCAGCTGCGTGACCAGGTCACCGGCGAGCGAGGAGCGCATGACGTCGTACGCCGCGTCCCCCGCCGCCTCCCGCAGGATGCCGGTCGGCTCACCGCGTTCGTCGCGGACGATCTGCCCGCCGATCGGATCGGGGGTGTCGGCGTCGATGCCGAGTCGCCGGAGGGCGGCGGTGTTGACCCAGGTGGTGTGCCCGTCGATGGTGGGCAGCACGGCGGGCCGGTCCGGGCAGACGCGGTCCAGGTCGGCCCGGGTGGGCTGCACCGGCCGGTCCCACTTGTGGCTGTCCCAGCGCCCCCCGAGGAGCCAGGCGTCGGGCGGCAGGGTGGCCGCGTGCCGGGCGATCCGCGTCAACGCCTCGTCGAGGCTGGTCGTGCCGCGCAGGTCCACCTGCTCCAGGCCGCGTACGTAGAGCGCCGAGTGCAGGTGGCTGTCGATGAGCCCCGGCAGCACGGTCATCCCGCCCAGGTCGACCCGGCGGGCCCCGGCGCCGGCACGGTCGCGGCACTCGTCGAGATCCCCGACGGCGACGATGCGCTCGCCGCGCACCAGCATCGCCTCGGCCTGTGGGCGGGCGGGGTCGAGGGTGTGGATCCGGGCGTTCTCGAAAACCGTGCCGGTCATGGGCTGCCTGCTTCGACGGTCGGGTGGGGGCCGTCCATGCTAGACAGCTCCCGGCCGCCGACGCGGGGGTCCCCCGGGTGTACGGGGGCGAGGGCGGTCCGGCACCCGGCCGCTTGCGGTACGCTACCGGACAGTCACTACTACAACCTGTCGTGGTTGTCGTCGGGCAGCCCCCTCCGACGGCCCGACCCGGAGGTGCCGGATGGCTGACGACGCGCAGCTCACAGCGTGGGCGTTGGCTGCGGGACGGGGTGACCGGAGCGCCGCCGCCTGCTTCGTCCAGGCGACCCAGCAGCAGGTCCGACGCTTCCTCGCCGCGCTGGTCTCGCCCCGGGAGGCGGACGACCTGACCCAGGAGACCTTCCTGCGGGCGGTGAAGTCCCTGCCGTCGTACGCCGGACGCTCCTCGACGCGCACGTGGCTGCTCTCCATCGCCCGCCGGGTCGCGGCGGACCACGTACGCACGCTGACGTCCCGGCCACGGACGGTGCCGGTGCCGGCCGGCTACGACGTCCCCGACCCGGCGCTGAGCGGCTTCGACCGGCAGGTCGTGCTCGAACGCCTCATCGCGGCGTTGCCCAGGGACCGGCGGGAGGCGTTCGTCGCCACCCAGGTGCTCGGCCTCTCCTACGCCGAGGCGGCGCAGGTGTGCGGCTGCCCGGTGGGCACCATCCGCTCCCGGGTGGCGCGGGCCCGGGAGGATCTCGTCGCGGCCGTGCGCAGCCGGCCCGGACCGGACGCCCGCCGAGGCCGCGACGCCACCGGCTGAGCCACCTGACCCGCGCTGACCTGCGGCAGGACGAGGCTCGGGCAAACTGCGCGGGAACCAACCACGCCTGCGGGCCGACTACCGGTACATGGGGTGTGAGCAGTGGCGCGAGGTGCTGTCGGCACAGTTGGACGGGGAGGAGACCCCCGCCGAGCGGACGGCGGTGGCGGGTCACCTGGCCGGCTGCGACGACTGCCGGCGGTGGTACGACCAGGCAGCCGCGCTGACCCGCCGGGCCCGGCTGTCGGTCGCCGTGGCCGGGGACGACCGCACCGACGCCATCCTCGACGCGCTGTCCTCGCGGGCGGGTGAGGCGGGGCGGCGGGGCGGATCGACGCCGGGCCCGCGCCGCCGGCGGGAGCGGGTCGTGCTCACCCTGCGGGCGGTCCTGGGTCTGTTCGGGGCGCTGCAACTCGTGCTGGGCCTGGCGCAGATCGGGCGCGGTACGGCGGACGCGCACGCGCACGCGGCGGCCGGCGGGCTGATGTCCGGGCACCTGTGGCACGAGTCGGCGGCGTGGAACGTCGCGGTGGGCGCAGGCTTCCTCTTCGTCGCGGCGCGACGCACACCGCCGACGGGGCTGGTGCCGATGCTGAGCGCCTTCGTCGGCGTGCTGGCGCTGCTGTCGGTCAACGACCTGCTGGCCGGGTGGGTGGACACCACCCGGCTGGTCAGCCACGGCTTCCTGCTCGCGGGCTACCTCGTCGTCGTCGCCCTGTCCCGCCCGGGGCTGCGCCCCGACGGCCCGGCGGGGCGCAGCCGCCCCGACGAGCCCCGCTGGCACCTGCCCGCCGACGAGCCTCCGGAGTCGCCCGGGCTGCGGCTGCTCCCGCCACCGCATCCCGGCTCCGCGCACGTCTCCGATCGCCGCGCGGCCTGACCGGCACCTCCGGCCCTCCGGATCGCCGTGGGCCTGACCAATCTCCGTACCGTCGCGGTCGCCGTGGGCCTGACCGGGTCTCGGGGGCGTCGCGGTCGGCGGTGGCCGGGTCAGGAGGGCGGCGGGGGCGGCAGGTCGACCACCCGGGTCGCCCAGCGGGCCATCAGCGCCGGGTCGTGGGTGATGAGCAGGACGCCGGCAACGTGTTCCCGCTGGTAGTCGGTGATGACGGCCGCGAGGTGCGCCTGGGTGGAGGCGTCGAGCATGGCGGTGGCCTCGTCGCAGAGCAGGTAGTCGGGCCGGTGCACGAGCGCGCGGGCGAGGCAGGCGCGTTGCAGCTGCCCGTCGCTGACCGCGTGGGGGCGGCGGGCCAGCAGGTCGGGCGTGAGGCCGACGAGGTCGGCCAGCTCCGCCGCCCGGGCCCGCGCCTGCTCCTCGGGGGTGCCGGTGGCACGCAGCGGCTCGGCGATAATGTCGGCGAGGCCCAGCCGGGGGTCGGTGGCGGCGCGGGGGCTCTGGAACAGGATCGCGACACGCGTACGGACGGTGGCCGGCAGCCGGTGCCGCGCTCCCGCCAGCCGCTGCCCGTCGAGGGTGACGTGCCCGGCCTCGGGGGCGTGCAGCAGGGCCAGCACCCGGGCCAGGGTGGACTTGCCGCTGCCCGACGGTCCGCGCAGGCCGACCGTCTCACCGGGGGCGACGCGCAGGTCGACGCCGTCGAGCACGCGCCGGCCGCCGTAGGAGACGGTGACCCCGTGGGCCGCGAGCGCGGTGCTGGTCATCCCGGCGGCGCCGGTCATGCCGGCGGATGCTCCGGCGGTGCTGGTCGTGTCGGCGGGTGCTCCGGCGGTGCTGGTCATGCCGGCGCTCCCAGGGTCAGCGGGTGGTGGCAGGCGACCCGGCCCGGGCCGCCGGGCGGGGGCGCGGGCGGGGTGCGGCAGGCGTCGGTGGCGCGCGCGCAGCGCGGGGCGAAGGCGCAGCCCGGCGGCAGGTCGGTGAGCATCGGCGGGTGGCCGGGGACCGGCCGGAAGGCCCGTTCGGGCAGGGCGTCGAGCAGGCCGGCGGTGTAGGGGTGGGCGGGTGCCGCGAACAATTCGCCGGTCGGCCGCCGTTCCACGATCCGGCTGGCGTACATGACGGCGACCGTGTCGGCGACCCGGCGGGCGGCGGCCAGGTCGTGGGTGATGAGCAGGACGGCGCCACCGGCGTCGCAGCGGCGGCGCAGCAGGTCGAGGGTGTGGTCGACCAGGGGCCGGTCGAGGCCCGTGGTGGGTTCGTCGGCGAGCAGCAGAGGCGGGTCGGGCGCGAGGGCGAGGGCGGTGGCCAGGCGCTGCGCCATGCCGCCGGAGAGCTCGTGGGGATGGCGGTCGAGGTCGGCGGGGTCGAGACCGACGTCGGCGGCGACCCGCTCGGCCGCCGCGGGTGCCTCGCGCCGGGTGTGCCCGTGGGCGCGCAGGGTCTCCTCCAGCAGCCGCCGACCCGTCCGTACGGGGTTCAGCGCGGTGGCGGGGCTCTGCGGCACCAAGCCGACGGCGCGTCCGCGTACGGCGCGGGCGAGGTGGCGCTCGGAGGAACCGATCAGGTCGACCCGTTCCCCGGTGGGCCGGCGCAGGAGGGCCCGGCCCGTGACCGTGGCGTTGCGCGGGAGCAGGCCGAGCAGGGCGTGTGCGAGCACCGACTTGCCGCACCCCGACTCCCCGACGACCGCGAGGAGTTCGCCCGGGTGGACGCTCAGGCGCAGGTCGGTGACGGCCCGCACCACGGCGTCGCGGAGCTGGAAGCGGACGGTCAGCCCGTCGACCTCCAGCAGGCCGGGCGGGGCGTCGGTGGCGGGCGGGGCGGGCGTGGGCTCGCGGGTGGTGGTCACAGGTTCAGCTCCGCTCGTACGCGCGGGTCGAGGCGGTCGCGCCAGCGGCCGGTGAGGGCGGCCAGGGCCAGCGTGACGACGACGAGGAGCAGGCCGGGCACGATGCTGGCCCACCAGGCGCCGGTGAGCAGGGACCGTTGCCCGTCGTTGATCATGTTGCCGATCGAGGCGAGGTGCGGGGGCAGCCCGAGGCCGAGGAAGGACAGCGCGGTCTCGTGCCAGACGGCGTGCGGCACCATCAGCGTGGTGGCCAGCGCCAACCGGGGCAGCACGTGCGGCAGCAGGTGTCGGGTGATCACCCGGGCGCGGCTGGCCCCGCCGGAGATGGCGGCGTCGACGAACGGCCGGGTGCGCAGGCTGAGCAGCTCCGACCGGACGATGCGGGCGGTGGAGAGCCAGTGCGTCAGCCCGATCGACAGGATCACCGCGCCCAGGCTCGGGCGCAGCATCGCGACGATGAAGATGCCCAGCAGCAGGTGCGGCAGCGCCGCGATGGTGTCGACCACCCGCATCAGCACGCGGTCGACCCAGCCGCCGAGGGTGCCGGCCACCGCGCCGACGAGGCCGCCGATCACCACGGCGACGAGCGCGGCCACCACGCCGACGAGCAGCGAGACCCGCAGGCCGTAGAGGCTGCGGTGGGCCACGTCGCGGCCCAGGTCGTCCGTGCCGGCCGGGTGGGCCCAGGAGGGCGCGAGCCGGGTACGGGCCAGGTCCACCGCGCTCTCGTCGAGCGGCCAGAGGACGGGGGCGAGGAGGCAGGCCAGCCCCGCGCCGACGAGCACGGTCCAGGCGACGGCGGCACCGGCCCGGCCCGTACGGGGTCTGGCCCGGCGGAGCCGCGCGGGCAGGGCGAGGTCAGTCATCGAGGCGTACCCGGGGATCGGCGGCGGCGTAGGCGAGGTCGGTGCCGAGGTTCGCGGCCAGCACCACGACGGTGGTGGCCAGGGTCGTGGCGGCCAGCAGCGGGAAGTCGCTGCCCAGCGCGGCCTGTACGGTCACCGCGCCGAGGCCGGGCAGCGAGAACACGGTCTCCACCAGGACGGCGCCGCCGATCAGCTCGGGCAGGTGGGTGCCGACGAGGGTGAGGAACGGCAGCAGCGCGGTACGCAGGGCGTGGCCGAACAGGACGGTGCGTCCGGGCAGGCCCCGGGCCCGGGCGGCGAGGACGTGGTCGTCGCGGAGGCTGTCGGCGACGGCGTCCCGGATGAACAGCACGAACCACGGCAGCTGGGCGACGGCCAGCACACCCACCGGCAGGATCAGGTGCCACACGACGTCGGCGGGGTCGGTGCCGGTGGCGGTGATGTCGGTGAGCCCGCCCGCCGGCAGCCACCCGAGGGTCAGGGCGAACAGGGCGATCGCGGCCAGCCCGATCCAGAACACCGGCATCGACTGCACGGCGTACGCGGTGGCGCGCAGCGCCCGGTCGAACCAGCCGCCACGCCGGTACGCGGCCAGCGTGCCCAGCAGCAGGCTCGCCACGAGGACGAGTGCGAGGGCCGCGCCGACGAGCAGCAGGGTCCAGCCGGCGCGGGCGGCGAGCACGGAGGTGACGGGCTCGTGGCGGCTCGTGGACCAGCCCAGGTCGCCCTGGAGCAGGTTGCCCACCCAGCGCAGGTACTGCACCGGCAGCGGGTCGTCGACGCCCCAGTTGGCCCGGATCTGCGCCAGGTTCTCCTCGCTGGTGGTGAACGCCGCCGCGCCCGCGTACTGCTGGGCGGGGTCGATCGGGGAGGCCGCGCCGAGGGCGAACATGCCGACGCTGGTGGCGGCGAGGATGGGCACGGCCACCAGCAGCCGCTGGCGGACCACCTTGCCGGATCCCGCCAACCGGCGCCGTCGACGCGGGGTGGTGCCCCCCGCCGGGGCCGGCGTGGCTGTCGGGGCGGGTGCCGTCACGACTTCCTCGTCCAGGTGTGGATGTTCCACCAGAGGCTGTTGGCGACGTCGTGCTCGTGCGGCTCCACCCGCGGGGTCACCCCGGCGAGCCCGTCCTTCACCACGTAGGTGTGCTGGAGATAGGTGAGGAAGATCCACGGCAGGTCGGTGGCGAGCTGCTTCTGGAAGGTGGCGTACGCGGCCCGGCGGGTGGCCGGGTCGGCGTTGGCGCGGCCGTCCTGCAACGCCTTGTCCACGACGGGCGAGCGGTACGAGCCGGGGTTGAAGAAGCCCTGGCCGGCGAAGGCGGAACCGAACAGCTTGTAGGAGACGAAGTCCGGGTCGTACGGGGTGCCGTAGCCCATGACCAGCGCGTCGCTCTTCATCCGGGGGGTGATCGCGTCCCAGGTCAGCCCCTCGGGCGTGATCTTGATGCCGACCTTCTTCGCGTCGGCGGTCACGGCGAGGGCGAGTTCCTTGCGGAGGCTGTCCGTGGCCGGGTACATCAGCGAGAACGCGGCCTGCCGGCCGTCGCGGACGCGGATCCCGTCCGGGCCCGGCCTCCAGCCGGCGGCGTCGAGCGCGGCGGTGGCGGCGGCCGGGTCGGCGGCGGGCCTGCCGACGATCGAGGGCTCGGCGAACTCCGACGTCGGCGGGACCGGCCCGAACGCCGGTTCGCCCGCCCCGCCGAGCAGGCCGGTGACCATCGCCGCCCGGTCCACCGCGGCGTTCAGCGCCCGCCGCACCGCGAGGTCGGCGGTGACCGGGTTGCCGGCGGGCAGCATCACGCCCCGGTAGTCGGCGGTGGGCACCCGCTGCACCCGGTAGCCGGCCAGCCCGTCGAAGCCGGTGGCCAGCTTCGGCGCCAGCTCCGCCGCGTCGAACTCCCCCGCCCGCATCCGCTGCGCGCGTACGTTGTCGTCGGCGACGAACGCCACCACCACGCCGCTGTTGGCGGGCCGGCCGCCCCAGTACTTCTCGTTGGCCGCGAGCACGAGCCGGTCGCCCGGCGTCCAGGACGTCACGCGGTACGGGCCGGTGCCCACCGGCCTGCGGTTGAACTCGGCCTTGTTGATGTCCTGCCCGGTCAGTGCCTTGGCCGGCACGATGCCGAGGGCCAGCCGCTGCGGGAACGGCGCGTAGGCGTACCTGAGGGTGAAGACCACGGTCGACGGGTCGGGCGCGGCGACCGAGGCGAGCATGTCCAGGTCGGAGCGGAGCGTGGAGTCGACCTTCGGGTCCAGCACCGCCTGGTAGGTGAAGACCACGTCCTGCGCGGTGAAGGGGGTGCCGTCGTGGAACAGCACGCCCTCGCGCAGCCTGGCGGTGACCGTCCTGCCGTCCACCGACACGGTCGGCAGCTCGCGGGCCAGCGCCGGCACCAGCTCGTTGCGGGCGTCGCGGGCGACCAGGCCGTCGAAGATCAGGGAGGCGCCGTCGACGCCGTAGTTCAGCACCGGGTTCAGCGCGTCGGGCTCCCCGGCCGTCGCCACCACGAGGGTGCCGCCACCCGCGCCCGTCGCGGGGGTCGCCGGCGACGAGCAGCCCGCCAGGGCGAGGACACCGGCGACGGCCACCGCCGTCACGCGCTCGGACACACGCGTACGCATCACTTGCTCCCGGGTCTGCTCGTCGTACCGCCCGGTGTCGTGCCGGGCCGGCGTCCTGGTCTGACCGACCGTGCCCGCGGCGGACCACGGTCACGAACGGGCGGCTGCCCCGGCGGTGCTCTGGATCATCGCGCGCCGGGGCAGCCGACCACTAAACGCCAGCATCCCGTAATTGCCAAAGTGATGCAACAAGCCCCCCGTCGGCATGTCGCCCCGGCCACGCCCCGTACGCGCCGGGGCACCTCCGGTCAGCCGAGGGGCAGGGCGGACAACCACTCCTGCCAGGCCCGCTCGGCCCGGGCCGGGTCCTGCCCAGCGGCGAAGACGTGGTGGGCGAGGACGAGAGCGTCGCCCCGCTCGGCCCCCGAGTGGAGGAACCGGTGGAGCGCGTCGACGGTGCGGACACCGACGTAGGTCGGCAGGCCGGCCAGGTCGACGACACCCTCGACCGGCGGCAGGCCGGCGACGGTGAACCGGACCCGGTCGCCCTCGGCGAGCGGACCCGCGACGCCGAAGGCGTCAGCCACGGCCGCCCACGCCCGGTCCGCGCCGCCGACCCCCGGACGGAACGCCGAGACCGGGGTCGCGGTCCGACCGGGGAAGTGGGCGAGGTACGCGGCCAGCGTCCCGAGGTACATGTCCCAACCGACGCGCAGCGCCTCGTACTCGCTCTCCCAGTTGTCCCCGAGCACGCCGCTCTGGACCAGCCGCAGGGTCGTGCTGCCCTGGTCGCGGCCCTCGATCAGGTATTCCATGGCCATGAACGTGCCGTCCGGGGCCGGTTCGGTGCGGTCGGCGAACCGCTTGCCGGGCTCCCACGCGGTGATCGTCGCCTCCTCGACGTGGCCGGCCATCGTCAGGCGGGTCCGGCCGCCCTCGCCCGGCTCGACCTCGCTGCGGCCCATGAACCACGAGTCGATGCCCGGGCCGGTCGCGATGGCCTCCCACACCTGCTCGGGCGTGGCGGCCAACTCGACGTCCTTGCGCAGCTCGAAGTGGTGCCCCATGTCAATGCTCCTCGGTCTGGTTGCTGTCGTCGGGGTCGGCGCTGGGGTGCAGGGCGACCACCATCCGGTGCTCGCGTCCGCCGGGGGCGCTCTCGTCGTGGTACCTGCCGACCAGGGCGGTGACGGTCGCCGCCAACTCCTCGGCGAAGGCCGCTCGGTCGCGTGCGGAGGCGAACCGGACGGTGCCGTCGACGGCGAACGTCGCCACCCGCTGCTTCGTCCGCTCCGCGCCGGTGATGAGGGCGCCGACGTCCTGCACCAGGCGGGCGGCCAGCGCCAGCAGCCACCGCGCCGACAGCCGGTCCGGCGACTGCCCCGGGTCGGGCCGCACGGCGGCGAGGGCCGCGGGCGAGATCACGTACGACGCCGCCGTCGCCCGCATGACCCGCTCGGTCATGTTGCCCTTGCGGCGCTCCTCCACCAGCTCGACAAGGCCGTGCTGCTCCAGCGCCCGGAGGTGGTAGTTGACCTTCTGCCGGGGCAGGCCGACGCGGGCCGCGAGCGTCGCCGCCGAGGCCGGCTCTGCGAGCGCGGCCAGCAACCGGGCCCGCATCGGGTCCAGGGACGCCTCGGCCGCCGCCGGGTCCTCGATCACTGCGATGTCGAACATGACCACAGCGTCCCACCGACAAATTGTCCTGTCAAGACAACTCGAATTGTCGGTGAAGGGCGCGGTCGACCCGCCGCCTCAGCCCTCGGCGGGGCGCAGGCGTACGCGGCGCAGCAGGTTGAGGTCGAGCCGCCTCAGCCCCCGGCGGGGCGCAGGCGTACGCGGCGCAGCAGTTGGGCGTTCAGGGCCACCACGATCGTCGAGGCGGACATCAGGATCGCGCCGACCGCCGGGCTGAGCGTCACCCCGGCCCAGGCCAGTACGCCTGCGGCCAGCGGGAGGGCGACGACGTTGTAGCCGGCCGCCCAGGCCAGGTTCTGGATCATCTTTCGGTACGAGGCACGGGACAGCCGGATCACGCCGGTGACGCCGCGCGGGTCGGACGAGGCCAGCACCACCCCGGCGGACTCGATCGCCACGTCGGTGCCGGCGCCGATGGCGATGCCCACGTCGGCGCGGGCCAGGGCGGGGGCGTCGTTCACCCCGTCGCCGACCATCGCCACCCGCAGCCCCCGCCGTTGCAGGTCGGCCACGGCGTCGTCCTTGTCGGCGGGCAACACCTCGGCGAAGACCTCGTCGACGCCGGGACGGAAACCGAGGTCGGCGGCGACCGCCTCGGCGACCGGACGGGCGTCCCCGGTGATCATCACGATCTTGCCGACGCCCTGCTCCCGCAGCTCGGCGATCGCCTCCCTGGCCTCGGGGCGGACCTGGTCCTCCAGCGCGAGTGCGCCGAGCACGGTGGCCGCGTCGCCGTCGAGGCGCAGCACGTGCAGCACCGCCGCGCCCCGGCGCGACCAGTCGTCCTGCCGGCCGGCCAGGTCGTCCGGCACCTCGGCGCGCAGCTCGCGGAGCAGGGCGGGGCCCCCGACGGCGTACGCCGTGCCGTCGACCTCGGCGCGGACGCCGCGCCCGGTCAGCGAGCGGAACCCCGTCGCCCGCCGGGCCACGCCACGCTCGGCGCCGGCGGCCACGATGGCCCGGGCCAGCGGATGCTCGCTGTCCGCCTCCACCGCCGCGGCCAGGGCGAGCACCTCGTCCTCGCTGCCGTTCCCCGTGGCCGCCACCCCCGACACCACGTGCTCGCCCCGGGTCAGGGTGCCGGTCTTGTCGAACAGCACCGCGTCGACCGTGCGCATCCGTTCCAGCGCCAACCGGTCCTTGACCAGGATCCCGCCCCTGGCCGCCACCGCTGTCGACAGCGCGATCACCAACGGAATGGCCAGGCCCAGCGCGTGCGGGCAGGCGATCACGAGCACGGTGACCGTACGCACCACGGCCCCGCCGAGGTCGCCGAGCACCGCCCAGGTCACCAGGGTCGCCAGGGCCACCACGGTCGCGACGTAGAACAGCCACGCGGCGAAGCGGTCGGCGAGCACCTGCGCGCGACCGCTGGACTGCTGGGCCTGGGCCACGAGGCGTTGGATGCCGGCCAGCGCGGTGTCCTCGCCGACCGCCTCGACGCGCACCCGGACCGCCGCGTCGGTGGCCACCGTGCCGGCGACCACCCGGTCCCCGACGCCTCGTGGGACCGGTCGCGACTCGCCGGTGACCATGGACTCGTCCAGCTCGGCGCCGCCCTCGGTGATCCGCCCGTCGGCCGGCACCCGCGCGCCGGGGCGGACCAGCACCAGGTCGTCGACCCGCAGGTCCCCCACCGACACCCGCTCGACCCCGCCGTCCGCCGTCACCCGTTCGGCGTCGTCGGGCAGCAGCGCCGCCAGGGCGGACAGCGCGCCCTGCGCCTGGCCGATGGCCTTCATCTCCTGCCAGTGGCCGAGCAGCATGATCGTGACCAGGGCCGCCAGCTCCCACCAGAAGTCCAGGTCGAAGGCGCCGAGCGCGGTCGCCGCCGAGGCGACGTAGGCCACCGTGATGGCCATCGCGATCAGCAGCATCATGCCGGGCGCCCGGTCGCGCACCTCCCGCACCGCGCCGACGAGGAACGGCCAGCCGCCGTAGAGGAAGACGACCGTGCCGAGGACCGGGCCCACCCACGCGACGCCCGGGAACTCCAGCCGGTAGCCGAACCAGTCCATCACCATGTCGCTGGTCAGCACGATCGGCACGGTCAGCGCCAGGCTCAGCCAGAACTTGCGGCGGAACATCTCCGGGTCGTGCCCGGCGTGCTTGTCGTGCCCGCCGTGACCGTCGCCGCCGTGCGCGTGGCCGCCGCCGTGCTCGTCGTGGCCGTCGTCGCCGTGCGCGTGGCCGTCGCCGCCGTGCGCGTGCGGGGCCGGGTCCGTCGTGGTGCGGGGCGGATGGTCGTCGTGGTGGTGCGTCCCGTGGGGCATCTGCGCCTCCTCCCGACCCACCTTACATACCCCCACCGGGTATATGTCACCGATCGGCCCGGGGACATGAGCACGACGGTGCCGGCACCCCCACGCGGGATGCCGGCACCGTCGGCGCGCGGCCGGCCCGTCCGGACCGGCCCGGACGGGTCAGCTCATGGTGGCGAGCAGGTCACGGCAGGCCCGCTCGCACGCGCGGCAGGCGTCGGCGCAGACCCGGCAGTGCTCGTGCATCCCCGCGTGGCCGGCGCACTCGTCCCCGCAGGACTTGCAGGCGGTGGCGCACGCCTCCAGCAGGCTGCGGCTGAGGTTGGCGTCGTAGCCGGTGTGCCGGGACAGCACCCGGGCGGTCGTGGTGCAGACGTCCGCACAGTCCAGGTTCGTCCGTACGCACTTGGTCAGCTCCGCGACCATGTCCTCGCTCAGGCAGGCGTCGGCGCAGGCGGTGCAGGCCTGGGCACAGGTGTTCAGCGCGTCGATGACGGCCGCCAGCTTGGCCCGGTCCAGGTTGATCGACTTCGGGTACGTCTCGAGCATCGGCATCGTGGTGCTTGGCACGGCGTTCTCCTCTCGGTCACCACATGCACTACCCGCGACCGTCGCCTGGCATGCGGTAACCGGCGTGCCGGTCCCGTCCGGCGCCGTACGACCGGTACGCCGCTGCCGTTCGGCAGTGCCCCGGGGCACCCACGACCCGGTGCGCTGACCGATGCGCCCAAGCGTGAGCCGGCCGGAGATCGGGTAGAACGAGACCATGGGCCAGCTGAGCAGTTCCCCACCCCCGCCGCAGGCCGTTGAGCTGCGCCGGTGGACCTTGTCGGAGCCGGCCGACCTGCACGCCCTGCGGGCCTCCCTGCACGAGGAACTGACCGGCGACGTGCTCGGTGAGGGCGAGGCCCTGGCGGAGGTGCCCGAGCTCGTCGCGCTGATCGCGACGGAGCTGGCCACGAACGCCCTGCGTCACGGGATCCCGCCGACCATCGTCCGGCTGCTCGCCACCGACGACCACCTGATCCTCGATGTCGCCGACCACGACCTGAGTTCCCTGCCGGAGTTCGCGGAGGCCGGGCCGGAGGCCGAGCCGGAGGGCGACGGCGGGCGCGGCCTGCAACTGGCCCGCGCCCTCTCCCTCGACGTCGGCTGGTACGCCACGGACACCACCAAGAACATCTGGGCGTCCTTCCCCCGCACCGAACGGCTCAGCGGAACACGGGACGCCTGACCGGGCACCGACCGGGCGGAAAGCCGCCAACGGCATCCACCGGCAGCTCGTGAGCCGGGTGCGCGTTCCGAGGCGGCCTACACTGGTTGCCGTGAGGGACTCAGCATGACCAGCAGCGAACGGCGGACCCCGCCGGGCAGTCATCTCTGCTGGTCGTACGACGACCCGGAGTCCCTCGCCGAGCAGGCGGAACGGCACCTCGCCGCCAGCCTCACCGCCGGCGAACGCTTCTGGTACGTCACGCCGCGCCCCTCGGACCTGGTGGCCGAGCGGCTGCGCGCCCTGCCGAGCTTCACCGAGGCCGTACGCCGGGGCGCCGCCGCCGTGGTCCCCCTGGTCTCGACGTATTCGCCCGACCGCGTGGTCGACCCGGCGACGCAGGTCGCCGCCTACGCGGCAGCCACGGACGAGGCGCTGGCAGCGGGCCACACCGGGCTGCGCGTGGTGGCGGAGGCCACCGAGCTGGTACGCACGCCGGCCCAGTTGGACGTCTTCACCCGCTACGAGCACCTCATCGACCGCTACATGCGCACCCGGCCGTTCAGGGCCACGTGCGCCTACCACCGGCCGAAGCTGGGCGACCGGGCGGTCACCGAGCTGGCCTGCATGCATCCGCGGAGCAACGTCGAGGACCTGCTCTTCCGGTTGTACGCCGTGCCGCCCGTCGACGGGCACGCGGCGCTCGCCGGCGAGCTGGACATGTCGAACCACGAGCTGTTCCGCATGGCCCTGGACCGCGCCGACCTGCGGCCCGTCGACGGTGAACTGGTGCTGTCGGCGGCCGACCTGCGCTTCGTCGACCACCGCGCCCTGGCCCACCTGGCCGAGTACGCGCGGCTCCGCGACGCGACCGCCGTGCTGCGCACGTCCCGTTCCGCCACGGCCCGCCTGGTCGACCTGCTGCGCCTGCCCGCGATCCGGGTGGAGGTCACGCCATGAGGACGGGCGCGGCCGCTCAGCACCACGGCTACTACCACGAGGCCGTCCGCTACGGCTCCGACGACGAGTTGCTCGCGGTGGTGCTGCCGTTCCTGCTCGGCGGCGTCGACGCGGGCGAGCCGACCTTCGTCGCGCTGGGCACACGCACCGGCGGGCTGGTACGCGCGGCGCTGCCGGCCGGCTGTCCGGTCGAGTTCCTGCCCGGCGGCAACCTCTACGCCCGGCCCGCCGCCGCCATCCGCTTCTACCGCGAACTCCTCGCCCAGCAGGTGGCCGCCGGCGCCGGGCAGATCCGGATCATCGGCGAGGTGCCCCCGGCCGACTTCGGCGCGACCTGGGACTGGTGGGCCCGCTACGAGTCGGCGATCAACCACGCGTACGACGACTTTCCGCTGTGGAGCATGTGCGCGTACGACACCCGGACCACACCGCCGGAGGTGCTGGCTGACGTGGCCCGTACGCACCCCCGGTTCGCCACCGCCGACGGGCGGCACGTGCCGAGCCCGACCTGGACGCCGCCGAGGGACTTCCTGCGGCAGGAACTCCCGGTCGTGCCCGACCCGCTCCAGGCGCAGCCGCCGGCCGTCGAGCTGACCGACCCGACGGCGGCCGAGGCGCGCACCGCCGTCTACAAGGCCGACCGGGGCCAGTTGCCGGTCGACGACGTGGAGGATCTGGTCGTCTCGGTCAGCGAGATCGTCACCAACGCGTTGCGTCACGGCAGGCCGCCGGTCCGGCTGCGCGTCTGGTCGGGCGACGACCGCATCGTGGCGACGGTCAGCGACGGCGGCGACGGGCCCAGCGACCCCTTCTGCGGGCTGCTCCCCGCGTCCGGCGACGCGCCGGGTGGGCTCGGGCTGTGGATCACCTACCAGTCGTGCAACCACGTCACCTGGCAACGCGACGCCGACGGCTTCACGCTGCGGCTGACGGCCGGGAACGCGTACGCCGGCTGACCGCGACGGGCTCGCGGCCCGGAGCGGCCGGACGGGCGTCGGCGGAGCGCCCCGGCCGGCGTGGCCGGCCCCGGCGGTACCAGGCAGCGAAGAAGGCGGTGGCGAGCAGCAGTTCGGCGACGTCGCCGCCGTAGTACATGAGCCGGGCCGCCGCGCGCAGCGCCTCGACGTCCCGGTCGGGCAGCCCCGGCGGCAGGGTGGCGGCGTGCGCGTAGAGGTACTTGGCCAGCACGGCGTGCCCGGCCCCCGCGGCGAGCAGCGCGCCGGCCCGCACCGCCGGGCGCGGCCGGCGCGGCGCCGGGTCCGGGCCGGCCACCGACCAGGCGAGCAGGTAGCCGGCGGCGACGTAGTGCACGTGCAGCGCGTGGTGCAGCACCGGGTTCCGCTCGGCCGCCGCGTAGAGCGGCGTGAGCAGCACCAGCGCCAGCCCACCGGTGCTGAGCAGCGCCGCCGTCAGCGGATGGGCGAGCAGGTGCACCGGCCTGGCACGCAGGAACCGGCCCACCCGGCGGCCGACCGGCGGCGGCACGACCCGCAGCAGCAGGGTCACCGGAGCGCCGAGGGCCAGCGCGAGCGGCGCGACCATACCGAGCAGCAGGTGCTGCGCCATGTGCGCGCGGGGGTCGCCGGGACCGGCCGCCAGCGGGCCGAGAGCGACCGCGAGCACCCCGCAGCCGGCCAGCCAGGCCGCCGTCCGTCGGCGACGCCAGCCGCGCCGGTCCCGCGACACGGCGAGCAGGTAGCCGACGGCGAGCGACGCGACCGCCGCGAGCGGCAGCGGGTCCGGCCCGGCGGCGGCACCGGCGTGTGCGAGCGCCGTCACGGCACGTCGCGGCCGTGGCGGGAGCGCACCCGCCAGGTCACCCACACGCCGAGCAGCAACAGCACCACCGCCGCCACGTTCCACACCACGTCGTACGGGAGCAGGTGCACCCCGTAGCGGATCTGGTGCAGCCGCAGCACCTTGTGGTCGACGATGCCGTCGAAGAGCTGGAACGCCCCCGCGCCGAGCAGGAACCCGCCCCAGGCGGCCCGGGGCAGCAGGACGCCCCGGCGGCGCAGGTCGGCGTACCAGAAGAAGCCACCCACCAGGGCGATCAGCTCGGCCGAGTGCAGCAACCCGTCGGAGAGCAGCCCGACAGGGAGGGTGGAGCGGTCGTAGAAGTGGTGCCAGCCGAGGAGCTGGTGGAAGACGATCTCGTCGACGGCCGCCATCACGGCCACGCCGATGACCGCGGCGGCGAGGACAGACCGGCGGAGATCGGGCGCGGGGGAGCCGCTGACCGGCACATCCGCCATCTCGTCACCTCGCATCGCTCGCGTCCTCTTCGCACTACCCGGGGGCGGCCGGAGCATGCGGAAGTCGTCGTGACGGGACGCTCGTGCCGGGCCGTTCCGGTGGCACCGGTCACGACCGGCGGACGGCCGGACGGCCCGCAGGTACCTTCGGCGGGCGGGCGACGATCGTCTCCCGGCGCGGGAAACGCAGACCCCGGGAGGACACGGCCGTGCCGGACGCCGAGGAACTGGTCAGCGACGCGCTCGCGGCGGCGCGCGGCACCGACGTACGCCTGGCGGAGCGGCAGCTGGACCGGCTGATGATCGGGACGGGTGCCGCGGACGGCGCGGCGGCGGTGGACGCCGCGCTCCTGGGCCGCCTGGCTCGGGCTGTCGGGCGCCTGGCGCGGCACGGCTGGCAGCCGGTGGACCTCAGCCGGCTCGCCGCCCGCCGGCTCGACCCTCGGGCGGCGGGGCTGGTCACCGACGCGCTCGCCGCGCACCGCCGTGACCTGGCCGGGCCGGTGCCGCCGTGGTGGGACGACCAGCTGCGCGACCTCGGCGCCCGGGTGTGGTGGGATGCCGACGAGGGCCACCTGACCGCCTGGTCGACCCGCGTCGGGTCCGACCGGTTCACGGCGCTGCGGGCGGCGGTCGACGCGTTGGCCCTGGTCGAGGGGCTCCCGCCGATCGCCGTGCTGCGCCCGCCGCCCGGCGCGCCGTCGACGGGGACCGCGCGTGGCGGCTCGGGGTCCCGGATGCTCGACCGGGTACGGGCGCTGCTGGCCAAGGCGGAGTCGACCACCTACCCGGCCGAGGCGGAGGCGTTGACCGGCAAGGCCCAGGAGTTGATCGCCCGGCACAGCCTCGACCAGGTGCTGCTGGCCGGTGCCGCCGAGCCCGCCGACCGCCCCGGCGGGATCCGTCTCGGCACCGAACCCCCGTACGCGGGCGCGAAGGCACTGCTGGCGCAGGAGGTGGCGGCGGCGAACCGCTGCGAGGCGGTCTGGTCCGACGACCTCGGGTTCACCACCGTGCTGGGCTGGCCGGCCGACCTGGAGGCGGTCGAGCTGCTCTACACCTCGCTGTTGGTGCAGGCCACCGCCGCGATGCTGCGCGGCCGGAGCGAACGGCAGGCCAGGGGTGCCGGCCGGCGCACCCGGGACTACGACGAGTCCTTCCTGAACGCGTTCGCGCTGCGGATCGGCGAGCGGCTGCGGGCCGCCACCGACGCGGCCGACCGGGAGGCGACGGCGCAGGCCGGGCCGGAGCGGCTGCTTCCGGTGCTCGCCACCCGCGCCGAGGCGGTACGCGAACACGTCGACACGCTCTTCCCGGGGGTCACCCGGGGGCGGCTCACCATCCGTGACGCCGAGGGCTGGTCGTCCGGCACCTCGGCTGCCGACCGCGCCGCGCTCGGCACCGGTCCCGCCCCGAAGCGCCAGGTACGCGGCCGGCGCTGAGGCTCCTGAGCTGGAGGCCGGCGGGTCCGGCACCGATGATGACGTGCCTCCCGTCGGTGATCACGCGCCTCCCGTCGGGCGGCTTGCCGTCGCGTGGCTACCGGGACGGGCTCGGGGCGGTGCTCGCCGGGGCCGTCGGGGTCGGCGGGGTCAGGTGCGTCTGGGCGGCCTTCTCCTGCGCGCTCTCCTGGCAGCCCATGGCCAGCACCCCGATGGCCACCGCAGCGGCGGCACGGCGCGCGTACACGACGGATCGGGACACGGAACCTTCCGTTCGGAGTCACGGCCGTCCCTGTCGACGGCCCGGGTTCGACCGGCGCCGGGGCGGCGGCACGTCGTCCTGCCAACGAGCGGTGGGGTTGTCGGGACACGTCGGCCGGTGAGCCTTCCGCCGGGTCGGTGCGAGCCGACCCGGCGGGTTGTCCGCGTACGCGGATCAGCTCTTGAAGGCGTCCTTGATCTTCTCGCCGGCCTGCTTCAGCTTGGCGCTCGCCTGGTCGTTGCGGCCTTCGGCCTCGAGCCGCTCGTTGTCGGTGGCCCGGCCGGCGCCTTCCTTCAGCTTGCCGGCCGCGTCCTCGGCCGTGTTATTGATCTTGTCGTCGAAACCCATCTCAGCCTCCCGATTGGCGGTGCCGGTACGCCCCCGATGTACCCCGTCCGGCCGCCGCCCAACCGTCCCGGTGACTGAGCGTCAGCGATCCACCGGCCGCCCGCCCCCGGGAAGGCGGGCGGCTTGGTGTGGACGGCTCAGGCGACCGGGCGGAAGCCGCGCAGCCGGAGGCTGTTGGCGACCACGAAGACCGAGGAGAAGGCCATCGCCGCGCCGGCGATCATCGGGTTCAGCAGGCCGGCGGCGGCCAGCGGCAGGGCCGCCACGTTGTAGGCGAAGGCCCAGAACAGGTTGCCCTTGATGATGCCGAGGGTGCGCCGGGCGAGCCGGATCGCGTCCACGGCCGCCGTCAGGTCGCCCCGCACCAGGGTCAGGTCGGACGCCTCGATCGCGACGTCCGTGCCGGTGCCCATGGCCAGACCGAGGTCGGCCTGGGCCAGCGCGGCGGCGTCGTTGACCCCGTCACCGACCATCGCCACCGTCCGCCCCTCGCCCTGGAGCCGCCGTACGACGTCGACCTTGTCGGCGGGCAGCACCTCGGCGACGACCTCGTCGATGCCCAGTTCGCCTGCCACCGCGCGGGCGACGGTGGTGTTGTCGCCGGTCAGCAGCACCGGCGTCAGGCCGAGCGCGCGCAGTTGGGCGACCGCCGCCCGACTCGTCGGCCGGACCACGTCGGCCACCGCGAGGACCCCCCGGGCCCGGCCGTCCCAGCCGGCCAGCACCGCCGTGCGTCCCTCGGCCTCCGCCGCGTCCGCCGCCCGTGCCACCTCGTCCGGTACGTCGAGACCGTGCTCGCGCAGCAGCCGGGGTCGGCCGATCAGCACCTCCCGGCCCTCGACCGTCCCGCTCACCCCGAGCCCCTCGGAGTTGACGAAGGCGGTCACCGGCGGCAGCGTGCCCGCCTCGGCCGCCCCGGTGGCGATGGCCCGGGCGATGGGATGCTCGGACGCGGACTCCAGCGCCCCGGCGAGCCGGAGCAGCTCCGCGCGGTCCTCGCCGGCCGCCGGGACCACGTCCACCAGGGTCATCCGACCGGTGGTGACGGTGCCGGTCTTGTCCAGCACGACGGTGTCCACCTGCCTCGTGGACTCCAGCACCTCCGGCCCCTTGATCAGGACGCCGAGCTGCGCGCCCCGACCGGTGCCGACCAGCAGGGCGGTCGGCGTGGCCAGCCCGAGGGCGCACGGGCAGGCGATGATCAGCACCGCCACGGCGGCGGTGAACGCGGCGGTGGTGCCCGACCCGCTGCCGAGCCACCAGCCGAGGGTGCCCACCGCGAGAGCGATCACGATCGGCACGAAGACGCCGGAGACGCGGTCGGCCAACCGTTGCACCGCCGCCTTCCCGCTCTGCGCCTGCTCGACCAGCCGGGCCATCTGGGCCAGTTGGGTGTCGCCGCCGATCCGGGTCGCGGTGACCACCAGCCGGCCGCCCGCGTTGACGGTCGCGCCGACCACGGCCTCGCCCGGCCCGACCTCCACCGGTACGGACTCGCCGGTGAGCATGCTGGCGTCGACCGCCGACGTGCCCTCGTGGACCACGCCGTCCGTGGCGATCTTCTCGCCGGGCCGGACCACGAACCGGTCCCCCACGGCGAGCTGGTCCACCGGGATCCGGGTCTCCGTGCCGCCGCGCAGCACCGCGACGTCCTTGGCGCCCATCTCGAGCAGGGCGCGCAGGGCCGCGCCGGCGGTCCGCTTCGCCCGCGCCTCGAAGTAGCGGCCGGCGAGGATGAAGACGGTCACCCCGGCCGCCGCCTCCAGGTAGATGTTGCCGGCGCCGTCGGTGCGGTCGATGGCGAGGGTGAACGGGTGGGTCATCCCGGGCGTCCCGGCGGTGCCGAGGAAGAGCGCCCAGACCGACCAGCCGAACGCGGCCAGGGTGCCGAGCGAGACGAGGGTGTCCATGGTCGCGGCGCCGTGCCGCAGGTTGATCCAGGCCGCCCGGTGGAAGGGCAGACCGCCGTAGACCACCACCGGGGCGGCCAGGGTCAGCGACAGCCACTGCCAGAAGTCGAACTGCCAGGCGGGCACCATCGCGAGCGCGATCACCGGCACGGTCAGCACGGCCGAGACCCACAGGCGGGTACGCAGGCCGCGCAACTCGTCCACCGGCTCGGCGGCCGGTGCGTCCCCGGCGGACCGGGGCGGGGGCGGCAGGGCGGCGGTGTAGCCGGTCTTCTCCACCGTGGCGATCAGGTCGTCCGGGGTGACCTCGTCGGCGTACCGGACGGTGGCCTTCTCGGTGGCGTAGTTGACGGTGGCGGTCACCCCGTCCATGCGGTTGAGCTTCTTCTCGATCCGGGCGGCGCAGGAGGCGCAGGTCATCCCGCCGATCGCCAGCTCGATCATGTTCGGCGCGTACGGCAGGGGCTTGCTGCTGGTCGTCATCACGGTCCCGTCAGTCGTGCCCGTGACCGGGGACGCCGTGGCTGGCGTCGGCGGTCGGGGAGCTCGTGGCGGCGGGGGTGCCCGCCGCCGGGGCGCTCGTCGCGGCCGGGACACCCGGCGCGGTCGGGCTGCCGGCGACGACGGTGAACTCGGCGGTACGCACGACGCCGGCGTGCTTGAAGTCCAGGTAGAGCCGGTAGGCGCCGGCCGACGGCACCTCGGCGGAGAAGCTCACCTCGGGGCCCGGCCGCGTCCGCCCGTCACCCGGCTCGCCGTTCGGGTGCACGTGCAGGTACGCCAGGTCGCCCTGGCGCAGCGCCACCAGGTGGCCGTACGCGCCCAGGTAGGGCTCCAGGTCGGTGACCGGTGCGCCGTCGCGGCTCACGGTCAGGGTCAGCTCGGCGGTGCGGCCGGGCTGCGGGGCACCCGCGAGCGTGACGGTGTAGCCGTCGACCGTGGTGCTGGTCGCCGGCGCGGGCAGGGGCCGCTCGGTCAGCGCGCCGGGGAGGGTCACGTCGACGCCGAGGGTCAGCGCCTCACCCCCGGTCGGGGTGAAGTCGGCGAACGCCCGCCAGACGCCGGGCCCGGCGAGCGGCGAGTCGACCCGCCAGGTGCCGTCCGGCGCCATCTCCGGGTGCACGTGCCGGAAGCCGGAGAGGTCGCGGCGGGCCACGATCAGGTGCATGCGCTTGTCGTGCGCCACGTCGTACGCGGTCACCGCCCGGCCGTCGGGACCGGTGACCTGGAAGGCGAACTGCCCGCCCGGGGCGTCCACCGGACGCAGGGTGTATCCGCGGTCGGAGACCAACAGCCCGCCGGGCAGGTGCGCCGCCGCGCCGTTGTCGCCCCCGTGCCCGCCTCCGCCGTCGTCGCCGTGCCCCCCGCCGGCCTCGTGCGGGGCCTCGGTGGGCGGCGTCACGGGGTCGGCCACCTGACCGACCCCGTACGTCGCGCCGAACACCACCGCGAGGCCGAGGGCGAAGCCGCTCAGCTTCGTCGCCGTGTTCATGGTGCGCCTCGTCTCCCCCGTGCCCGCCGTCAGGCGCCGACGAGGTCGTAGCCGGCCTCGTCGACGGCGGAGCGCACGGTGTCGGTTTCCAACGGGCCCTCGCTGGTGACGGTGACCCGACCGGCCGCGACGTCGACCTGGACGTCGCTGACGCCCTGGATCGCGCCGACCTCCTTGCTGACCGCGGAGGCGCAGTGCCCGCAGGTCATGCCCTGCACCTGGTACGTGGTGGTGATCATCGGACTCTCCTCTCGACGCCTCCAGCCTATACCCCCAGGGGGTAGTGCGGAGGCGAACCACGCCTACTGCCGATTACCGGTACCCGGTGGGGGTATCCCGGACACGAAGGACCGTACCATACCCCCGAGGGGTACGTTATCCTCGACGTCATGACCACACCGACGCCCACCCCGACCAGGGGATACACCGCCACCAAGGACCAGCTGCTCGCGCGGCTGCGTCGCGTCGAGGGGCAGGTCCGCGGCATCGAGAAGATGGTCGACGACGACCGCTACTGCATCGACGTGCTCACCCAGATCTCCGCCATCCAGGCCGCCCTGGACAAGGTCGCGCTCGGCCTGCTCGACGGGCACGCGCGGCACTGCATGCACGAGGGCGCGGCCGAGGGCCGGGCCGAGGAGATGGCCACCGAGATGATGGCCGCCGTCGGCCGCCTGATGAAGCGCGGCTGAGCCGCCGGCAGCTCCTTCCGCCGTCGGCGCACCGGGTCCGCACGCCGGTCTCCTCCCGGCAGGCTGCGCGCCCGTGGCGCCCCGGCGCCCCCGATGGGAGACGCCGGGGCGAGCGGATCAGAACCGGCCGAGGATCTTCCGCATCGTGTCGATCTCCGCCTGCTGGGTGCTGACGATCTGCTGGGCCAGAGCCTTGGCCTCCGCGTGCACGCCCCGGGCCAGCTCGTCGCGGGCCATCGTGACCGCGCCCTCGTGGTGGGCGATCATCATGGTCAGGAACTGCCGGTCGAACTCCCGGCCGGCGGCGGCCGCCAGCTTCGTCATGTCGGCGTCGGACATCATGCCGGGCATGCCGTGGTCCATGTGCGGCATCTCACCCGGCGTCGGCACCGGCCGTCCCCAGGCCGCCAGCCAGCCGCTCATGGTGGCGATCTCGGGCGCCTGGGCCGCCTTGATCTCGGCGGCGAGCCGCTTGACCTCCGGGTCCGCCGCCCGCGTCGCCGCCAGGTCGGCCATCTCCACCGCCTGCCGGTGGTGCGGAATCATCATCTGGGCGAACATCGCGTCGGCGTCGCCGAACGCCGTCGCGCCGGTGGCGGTGGCCGCCGGCCCGCCGGTGCCGGGGGTGCCGTGTCCCGCGCCCGGGGACGGGTGGTCGTCGCCGCCGCAGGCGGCCAGGGCGAGAGCGGCGGTGACGGCGACGCCGGCCAGGGCGGCACGGCGCGCGAGGGTACGAGTGGTCATGTCTGAGCCTTTCGGTGTCGGAACGTAGGCGGCACGACGAGGACGCGGAACGGCGTGAGCCGCACCCGCGTCGAACGCGTCCTACCTGCGCAGCACCGAGACCGTGGCGAGCCGCAGACCGACCGGCCGGGGTGGTGGGGCCCGGGGCGGCGGGACGCAGCCGACCGGACCGCCCCCCACCGGGCCGACAGCGCGTACGCGGGCCGACAGGAGCGCCGCCAGCAACAGCAGCGAGGCCGCGAACGCGCCCAGCACGGCCAGGCACACTCCCCACCCGGGCAGCTCTCCCCCCGCACCGCCGGACGGCAGGAGCTGTCCTGCCGCGCAGCCACCGGGGCAGTCCACGACGGCCCCGAGGGCCGCTCCTACGGCATGGAGAGCCGCCCCGCCGGCGTGGAGGGCGACGTCCTGCGGGGGCGGCGCGAGCGCACCGTCGGCGTGCGGGACGGGCGCGAGGGCCGCGTGCGGGGCGGGCGCGAGCACCATCTGCTGGACGGGCGCGAGGGCCGCGTGCGGGGCGGGCACGGCGGCGGCGTGCCCCGACGGGGCGGGGGCATGGCCGGTCGGGTGCGAGTCGTGACCGATCGTGTGCATGGCGGCCAGCCCGAGCAGCGTGCCGACGAGCAGCAGGAGCCGCGCGCCCCGCGTCGCCGTCACCGTCGTCCGCACAACCGTCACGCTAGCGCGTCGACCCGCTCCGCACGGGTACCAACCCGCGGCGTCCCCGCATCGATGCCCGACTGAGGTCCGCGTCGCGACACCGCCCGCACGACCTGCGCGCCGGTGCGGGGGTGGCTACCATTCGGCCGGTGGCCATCCGGACTCCGCACCGCCCGCACCGCGTCCCCCGCCGGGCGGTGGCACCGAGCACCCGCCGCCGGGCGGGGGCCGACGACCGGGGTACGTGACCGCACCGCCACGTGGGGATGGTCCCCCGTCCCAGCCGCGTGGCGAGGCTGAACCGACCGGCCCGCCGGCCCGTACCACGCCCTGGATTCGTTGGGAGACACTCGATGGGCGCCGACCACACCCGTCCCGCTCCGTCCGCCCCGCCGGGCGTACGGCGGGTCCTCTTCGCGACCGTGGTGCCCCTCTTCGTCGCCACGTTGATCGCGGCCCTGGTGCTGTGGCCACGGGACACGCCCGATCCCGTGGCCGGCACCGACACGCCCCGCTACCACGGCACCGTCACGCGGGTGGTGACGGAGCCGTGCCCGCCGGCCCTGGAGACCCCGGAGGGAGGCCCGGGGGAGGCACCGGGCCCCTGCGGCACGGTGACCGTACGGGTGGAGGACGGCCCCGACGCCGGCCAGCAGGTGCAGACACCGATTCCGGCCGGGCCCGGCGCACCGACCGTCGCCGTCGACGACGAGATCATCCTGGTCGAGCTCACCGACCCCGCCGACCCCACGGCCAGCGCCTACAACATCGCCGAACACCAGCGCGGAAAGCCGCTGATCTGGCTGGTGGCGCTCTTCGCGGCCGCCATCGTCGCCTTCGGGCGGTGGCGCGGGCTGGCCGCGCTGGCCGGCCTGGCGGCGAGCTTCGCCATCCTGCTGACCTTCGTGCTGCCCGGGATCAGCGCCGGGAGCCCGCCGCTGCTGGTCGCGGTCGTCGGCGCCGCCCTGATCATGTTCGTGGTGCTCTACCTGACCCACGGCGTGACCGCCCAGACCTCGGTGGCCGTACTCGGCACGTTGGGCAGCCTGGTGCTGACCGGCGTCCTCGGCACCATCGCCACCGCCGCGACCCACCTGACCGGGTTCGGTTCCGAGGACGCCACCACGCTGTCGATGTACCAGGCCGACGTCGACCTGCACGGCCTGCTGCTGGCCGGGATCATCATCGGCTCCCTCGGCGTGCTGGACGACGTCACGGTGACCCAGGCCGCCACGGTCACCGAACTGGCGCACGCCAACCCCGGGCTGTCCCGGACGCAGCTTTACCGGGCGGCGACCCGGGTCGGCCGGGCGCACATCGCCTCGACGGTGAACACCATCGTGCTGGCGTACGCCGGCGCCTCGCTGCCGGTGCTGCTCCTGCTGACGGCCGACTCGCGGGCGGTGACCCAGCTGCTCACCAGCGAGTTCCTCGCCCAGGAGATCGTCCGCAGCGCGGTCGCCACCCTGGGTCTGATCGCCGCCGTGCCACTGACCACCGGGCTGGCGGCCCTGGTGACCACGGCCGGCCGTCGCGGCGGGGACACCGCCGACCGCGCCGCGACCGCGCCGACGCCCCGGCCGGCGACCGACCGGTCCGAGGCGCTGGAGGCCCTCGGCGGGCCGCGCGGGGAAACGCCGTCCGCCGCTCCCACCGGATGGTCCGGCCGGGACAGGAGTACGGACACCGCATGGTGAAACTCCGCAGCGTGACCGACCGGGGCGTCCGGCCTGATAAACGCGTCACTGGTCACCGTGTGCCATTACGAAATAACGCATTTAGTCGGCTTAGGGACGTAGATCCCCGGGAGTGCTCTCGGGTAACCTCGCTGCCGGTCACCATTGAAGGCGCGCAGCGGCGCCTGCGGTGCCGCCGCCCAATCGCCGCCAGGCGAGCCGGGGAACCAGGCACGTGGGGTGAATCCGCGACAGCGGTAGGGGCCACTTCCGCCCCGAACCCGTCAGCTAACCCGGTCGGCGGTCGACGGAAGGGAAAACTGTGACGGCACCCCTACGCCGCTGGCTGACGCCTGTGGTGGCCGTACTCGCCGCGCTGGCGGTCCTCGCCGGCCCTGTTCCGGCGGTGGCCGCACCCACCCCGCCCACGCCCTCCGGGCACGGGGACGACGAGCCCAAGCTGCTCGACGACCTGATCGAGGCCCGCAACCGGTCCTACGTCCAGGCCAAGGCGAAGCTGGCGAAGTCGAAGAAGCGCCAGCTCGAACTCGCCCTGGAGGTCGACCGCGCGCAGGCCGAGCTGAACGCGCTGGCCCCGCAGGTCAGCCAGATCGCCGCCCAGTCCTACCGGACGGGGCGGATCGGGGCGGTGTCGATGCTGCTGGACACCGCCAGCCCCGACTCGTTCGTCCAACGCGCCGCCGCGCTCGACGAACTCAACCTGGTCAACTCCAAGAAGCTCGCCGAGGTGAACGCGGTCAAGGACCGCGCCGAGCAGGCGAAGCTGGCGCTCGACGCCGAGGTGCGCGAGCAGCAGCGGCTGACGAACGAGATGGCCCGCGGCAAGAAGGAGGCGGAGAAGGCGCTCGCCCTGGTCGGCGGCAGAGGGCTGACCGGCGGCAAGGTGGTCGCCACCTCGCCGGTGGCGAAGATCGCGCCGGGTCGTACCGCCGACGGCGACTGGAAGCCCCTGTCCTGCACCGAGGACGACCCCACCACCTCCGGCTGCATCACCGCGCGCACGCTGCACATGTACAAGGAGGTCAAGCGGGCCGGCTTCAACCGGTTCGTCGGCTGCTACCGCTCCGGCGGCCCGTACGAGCATCCGAAGGGCCGGGCCTGCGACTGGTCGCTGCAACGCAGTGGCTTCTCCCCCTGGCACAACGACGACACCTACATGTACGGCAACAACCTGACCGCGTTCCTGGTCCGCAACGCCGACCGGCTCGGCATCTACTACGTGATCTGGAACAGGCAGATCTGGTTCCCGGCGACCGGCTGGAAGTCCTACAGCGGCCCGTCGAACCACACGGACCACGTACACGTGTCACTGCTCTAGCAGCGCCCTCGGGCCACGCACAGGGCCGCCCCCGCCGGACGCGGGAGCGGCCCTGTGTCATCGGGTGGGACCGCAGTCAGGCGAGCGCGACGCTGGCCGCCGGCTCCGGCGCGTCGACCGCGAGGGCGGGCACCGCGGCCACCGTCCGCACCTCGCCGGCGGTCAGCCGGTACGACATGCCGACCACCCCGCAGCGGCCGGCGGCCACCTCGGCGGCGAGCACGGCGGAGCGGCCCAGCATGGCCTCGACGGTGTACGCGATGTGGATGTCGACGATCCCGTCGATGTCCTCCACGCCCTCGGCGGCGGCCCGGCGCAGGCTGGGCACCACGGCGTCCACCACCGCGCACAGGTGGCCCGCCGGTGGGGTGCCGGTGGCGTCCGCCGCACGCGCCGCCTGGACGGCCCCGCAGGAGTCGTGCCCGAGCACCACGATCAGCGGCGTGCCCAGGACCGTGACGGCGTACTCCACGCTGCCCAGCACCTCGGGGCCGATGGTGTGCCCGGCGGTGCGGACGACGAAGAGGTCGCCCAGGCCCCGATCGAAGATGATCTCGGCGGCGAGCCGGGAGTCGGAGCAGCCGACGATCACCGCGAAGGGGTGCTGCCCGTCGGCGACCGCGGCGCGGTGCCCGGCGTCCTGGTTCGGGTGACGCGGGGTCCCGGTCACGAACCGCCGGTTGCCGGCGTGCAGCTCGGCGAGCGCCTGCTCGGGGTTCGTGGGGGCCGGCGCGGTGCCGACGTCGAGCGGGGCGCCCGTCGTCGGTGCCGGGAGCGTCAGCTCCGGGCCTGGTCGGGTGCCTGGCGATCCGGGACGGCTCATCCCCACCTCGCTCCTCGCGTGAACAGCCTGGTCACCCGGGCCGACGCTGGACGCGGGCTGCCACCACGGTCACACGCAGCGCAAGGTACGTCAAGGGATGCGTGATATGCATTTCATATGTCGGCGGCTCCCCCTGCGGCGACTCTCGCCCCTCGCGCACCCGCCGGACGCGAGGGTACGGAGCAAAACACGAAGCGGGGGCCATACGATGGCGGACATGGCGACGACAGGGGAGACCGGGAGCACCCGCAACTGGACGTTCCTCACCAACCACGGGCACGTGCTGCTCGCCATCGCCCGCAACCCCACCGCCCGGCTCCGCGACGTCGCCGACGAGGTGGGCGTCACCGAGCGGGCCGCCCAGGCGATCGTCGCCGACCTGGAAGCCGGCGGCTACCTCTACCGCACCCGGGTGGGCCGGCGCAACGAGTACACGCTGAACCCCGCCGGCCGGTTCCGGCACCCCGCCGAAGCGGACCGGCAGGTCGGCGACCTGCTCGCCCTCTTCACCGACGAGCGGGAGCCGGCGGAGGCCACCGAACGCACCTGACGGCGGATCCGCCCGTACGCCGACCGGCCGCTGTCGCCGGAGGCGGCGGCACGGGACTCCGGCCCGCGGCGGTAATCTCACCGCGTGCGCGAGAGTTTCCGACCGGGCGGGACCGGGCCGGCCCGCCGAACCGGGCGCGGTGCCCGCGCGCTCCTGTGTGGAGCGGCAGCGATCCTGCTCGGCACCGTCGTCGTCGCCCCGCCATCCGCCTCGGCGGCGGTCCCCCGCTGCGGGCCCCCCGGCACCGCCGCCCCCGCCGAGACGCCGTGGCCGCTGCGCAGACTCGAACCCTCGTCGGCCTGGCGGATCTCCCGGGGCGCCGGCGTCACGGTCGCGGTCATCGACTCCGGCGTCTCCGCCAGCCATCCCGTGCTGAAGGGCCAGGTCCGGGTGGGGCGGGACTTCAACGGCCTACCGCAGCAGGAGGGCCGCTGCGACCTCGCCGGCCACGGCACCATCGTCGCCGGCATCATCGCCGGCAAGGAGGGCACCGGCACGTCGTTCAGCGGCATCGCGCCGCAGGCCAGGATCCTTCCGGTACGCGTCCTGCCCGACACCAGAACCACCGTCGACGAGGGACTGCCCGGGCAGATCGCCTCGGCGATCCGGTGGTCGGTGCAGAACGGCGCCGACGTGATCAACCTTTCGCTGGTGACCCTGGACCGGAAGGATCTCGCCGACGCCGTCCGCTACGCCCTCGACGAGGGAGTGGTCGTGGTGGCCGCCGCCGGCAACCGGCAGGAGAACCAGCAGGACATGCCCGCGTTCCCGGCCGCCTACCCGGGGGTGATCGCCGTCGCCGGGGTGGACGAGGAGGGCGGCCACGTGGGCAGCTCCGTGAGCGGGGACTACGTCGATCTCGCCGCGCCCGGACTGAACATCCTCGGTCCCGCCCCCGGGGGCGAGGGCTATCTCGCCGAGCCGCAGGGCGGCACCAGCTTCGCCGCCGCGTACGTCTCCGGGGTGGCTGCGCTGGTCCGGGCCGCCCACCCCGACCTCGGCCCGGAGCAGGTCGCCGACCGGCTGATCCGGACGGCCGACAGCCCGCCCGAGGGCAAGAACCCCGAGGTCGGCCACGGGGTGGTGAATCCGTACCGGGCGGTGGCCAGCCTGCTCGGCACCCGTACCGACCCGCCGGCCGGGGCAATGCCCCCGCCGCCCTCCACCGCCGACCCGCTCGCCTGGCAGGGCACCGTCGCGGTCTGGGTCGCGGCCGTCGGCGCCCTCGTCACCGGGCTGCTGCTGTCGGTCAAGCCGATCCTGCTCCGCGGACGACGCCGGGGCTGGCGCCCGGGACGTCGCCCGTCCACCGTCGGCCAGGCCAACCTGCCCGGCGCCACCGGAGCGGACGCCACGACCGGCTGACAGCAGCGAGCGCCGCCCACCGGTGCGGTGGACGGCGCTCGGCGCCTCGGAGTCAGCGCAGGATGCCCGGCGTACCGCCGCCGTCGGCACCCCAGATGTCCTCGTCCTCCTCCAGCCAGGTGTTGCGAGCGGTCTCCTCCTCGCCGTAGCCGGCGCCACCCATGCCGGCCATGCCACCGACGCCCCGCGCGCCGCCCTTGGCGCCCGCACCGGCGGCACCCGCGCGGCCGCCGCCACGGCCGCCGGCACCACCGGCCGCGCCGCCCATCATCGGGGACATGCCACCCGCGCCGAGCCGGCCGCCGCCCCGGCCGCCGTTGCGCCCGGCGCCGGCCGCGCCGCCGCCCATCATCGGACCCATGTTGGGGCTCACCGGCCGGCCCAACGAGCCGCCGCCCGGGATCACGCCACCACCCAGCCCGCCGCCACCGGAGCCGAGGCCTCCGCCGCCGCCGAGCCCGGTGGTGCCGGGCAGGCCGCCACCGCCACCCAGGCCGGAAACGCTCGGGGTGCCGGCACCGGCCAGACCGCTGCCGTAGTTCTCGCCGATGCTGCCGGTGTTCGGCGTGTAGCCCGTGCCCGGCGTGTAGCCGCCGTTGTTCAGGCCGGGGTGGACGGTGGACCCGGTGCCGGGATTCCCCGTCTCGGGAGTGCCGATCCCGGTGACCGGCGGCGGCATCCCGCTGCCCGGCACCCCGCCGGTCTTGGGCATCCCACCCATGCTGGGTACGCCGCCGGTGGGGCCGGCACCAGGGCCGCTGCCGAGGTTCGGGGTCTGCACGTTCGGCGACTGGGTCGTGCCGGGCGTGGTCTGGCCGGGCGTGCCCGAGTCGATGGTCACGTAATCGCCGCTGACCTGGTTGTAGACCTTGGCCGCTTCGTCGGACTTGTCGTTGATCCAGTCGGCGAGCGAGGTGAGCGGGTCGAGCAGGCCCAGGAAATCGGGCTTGACCTTCATCTCGAAGAGGCCCGTGTCGATCACGAGCCGGCCGTTCCGCGCCTCCAGGACGTCGTTGACGCAGCTCGCGGGAATGGGGAAGTCGGCCTGTGCGGCACTCAGCTTGTCGGCGGCGGTCTTCAGCGACTGGACGATGCCGTTGTGCTTCTCGGCGTCGTCGACGACCCGGCCCGTGTCCGTGGCGATCTGCTTGACGTGGGTCTTGAAGGACTCGTAGGCCGGGCCCTTCCACACCTCGCCGAGATCGGTGACGTTCTTCTCCAGGCTCTCCTTGACGGAGTTCAGGTTCTTGAGCAGCTGCTCCCAGCCCAGCGCTGCGCTGGCGACGTCGCCCGGCCTGCCCGCGACGACGATCTGCTGGCACATCTCTTCCCAGCTCGGCATCCTGTCACCCTCCCGTTCAGCCGTTGGATCCGTTGGTGGCGGCCTGGCTGAACGCGCGCTCCATCTCGGCGGCGGACATGGCGTTGGCCTTCTCCGCCGTCTCGTAGTTCTCCTTGACCTCGCGCAGCGCGTTGGCGGCCTGGTAGAGGTCCTCGGCGAGCTTGCGGACAGCCTGCTGCGTGGTGGTGAAGAGGCTGCCGTGCTTGCGGGCCAGGTCGCCCGCCCGGTCGAAGGCGCCGAGCGGGCTCGTCGCCCCGCCGCCCACGCCGTTCATGCCGCTCGCCGCCGCCGTGCCGCCCATCTTGTCCTGGATTTCCACCATCGTGTACGACTGCTTGTTGAGGAACGAGGCGTGCGACTCCAACCACTCGATGGCGCTGTCCAGGCTGGACGCGTCCCACTCCGTGTTGTCGCCCTTCTCGCCCGCCCCCGGCACGAGCCCGGAGGGGGTCTGCGCGCGGTTGACGTTGTCCATCGTGATGCCGCTGATGTGCACGGTGGGCGCCAGCGGGGTGATGGGCATGTATGGGGTGTCCACCCGGATCTCGTCCGGCTGGTCCGTCCTGCGGTCGTCCGTCATCGGTTCCTCCCCGTCGCCGACTGACAATGTGGCTTACTGCTGCTGCCCGCCGGAAGCCGGCGGAGGTGGGGGTGCCGTCGGCGCGGCACCGGGCGGCGGCCAGGCACCGGCCTGCGGTCCCGGCGGCGCGCCGTACGGGTGGGTTCCGCCGGGCGTCGGACCGTACCCGGGCGGGGGTCCCGCCTGGGGCGGTGCGGGCATGCCCGGCGCCCCGCCGGGCGGCGGCGGATATCCGGGCGGGCCGAACTGCGGGTTGCCGTAGGGCGCCCCGCCAGGCTGCGGATGCCCGGGGGGCGGTGGGTAGCCGGGCGGCCCTGCCTGCGGAGCCCCGGCCGACGGGTGACCGGGCGGGGCCGCGTGCGGGTAGCCGGGCGGCGGGGAACCGGGTGGGCCGCCGGGCCGGGCGCCGGCCGCCTTCCGGCGCGACCGGCGCACCAGCACGATCACGAGGATCAGCAGCGCGACGGGCACGAGCAGGCAGAGTGCGCCCTGCACCAGCGCGCCGGCGTCCTTCTTCATGCTGATCGACACGGCCGGCCCGTCGTCCTTCTGCGGCTCCGCCGCGCCCCCGGACGGGTCGGCCCCGTTCGGGGCCCCGGCGAGCAACGGGTGCGCGTCCACCGCGGGCACGGAGCGGGTCAGCGCCGCGACCGGATCGACCGCGCCGAACCCGTACTGGCTGTCGCGGCCGTTCGGGCCCTGGTCACGGGCCGTACGGATCAGCCGGTTCACCACGTTGGCCGCGTCGAGGTCCGGGTACTTCGCGCGGACCAGGGCCGCCACGCCGGACGTGATGGCGGCGGCGTCGCTGGTGCCGCTGCCGATGCCGTACCCGTTGGACGAGACCGAGGTGGACCGGGGAGAGATGATCTCCTCCATCGGCGCGGCGAGCACCGCCTCCCGACCGGTGGCGCTCTGCGCGAAGAACTCGCCGTTCTTCGCCAGCCCGGTCACGGCGACGACGCCGGGGATGTTCGCCGGGCTGGTGACGACGCGGTCGTTCTGCAACTGGTTGCCGGCCGAGGCGATCAGCACGACGTCCTTGTCCAGGGCGTACCGGACGGCGGCGATCTCGTCGGGGGTCGCCGTCGTGCCCGTCCCGACGGACATGTTGATCACGTCGGCGCCGGCGTCGGCCGCCCAGCGGATGCCCGCCGAGAGGTCTGCCGAGTCGAAGGAGTTGCCCATCGCGACGGGCAGGATCTTGGCCTCCGGGGCGATGCCCAGGTGTCGCATCGCGCCACCGCCCCGGGACGCGATGATCCCGGCCATCGCCGAGCCGTGGGCCTTCTTGGTGTCGTCGTCGCGGCGACCGTCGGCCGCCGTGCCGGACGTGACGCCCTTGCCCGGAAGGACCTGGCCGCGCAGGTCCGGCAGGTCGGGGTTGACCCCGGTGTCGATGACCGCGACGGTGACGCCCCTGCCCTTGGTGATCTTGTGGGCCTGCGGGATCTTCAGCGCGTCGAGGTACCACTGGAGGCCACGGACCGTGTCGGCGCTCGCCGGAGCCGGCGCGGCCAGTGGGCCGGAACCGGCACCGACGACCACGGCCAACGCCGCGACGGCCAGCCTGAGCTTCGGCCGTGAAGGACTACCCGCACGCATCATTCTCCCCGGACCTGTCGGCACACAACGCGACGCGGCTCCGGCCCGGTCGAACCGGACCGGAGCCGCGTCGGCGATTGTGTCAGTTCCACGCCTTGGCGTTGCTCATCTCGGTGCTGACGTAGTTCTCGCGGGCGATGCCCACGGCGCCACCGATGTCGTTCAGGATCTTGTTGATGTCCCGGACGGCGGCGTCCCACTGCGCCTGGTGCTGCTCGTAAGCGGCACGGTCCTCACCGTCCCACTGCAGCTTCGACAGCATCGAACGCAGCGTGTCCAGCTTCTCGTCGATGGTCTTCGAGATGGCCATCATCTGCTGGTTGCTGCTCTCGAGGACCGCGTAGTCAACCTTGATGCTCATGAGTTCCTCCCCTGCTCGTCTCGGCGGATCACGGGTTGAGTGCAGAGTGGAACTTGTCCAGCATCTGCTGCTGCTCTTCGTCGTTGACCTGGTGCGTCGTACCCGACTTGTCGAGCAGGTCGGCGATGTTGTCCATCGCCGTCAGCAGCTTGGCCGTGTCCTCGTTCCAGCGCTGCATCAGCGACTGGAAGCCGGTGGACGCCTGCCCCTTCCAGGCGATGGCCAGGTCGTCGACCACATTCCACAGCTTCTTCAGCTCGCCGTCGACATCGCTGCGCGTGGAGCGCACGTCACCCGCGGCGGTATGCAGAGTCGCTGCTTCGACCTCGAACGCCATGCTTCACACCCTTCCGTCTTCTTGTGGCGGCGCAGTCGCCGCGCCCTCCCCCGCCGCAAGGCAATCACCCCACCGACGGACACTCAGCCAAGACCGTAGCGGACGCCTTCCAGTCCCCGCAGCCCTGCCTCAGATGGCGCGCCTACCGCCCAGCGGGGGATCGCGTCCGCTAGGAGGACCGGAAGTAGGAGCGGACGTGCATCACCACGCCGACGACGAACAGAGCGACCAGCATCAACACCAGCGTCCACTGGAGCCCGTCGTCCGCCAGGGTGCCGAGGGCCAGCGCGAACGCGGCCACGCCGCTGAGCAGAACGATCTCCATCAACCGCCGGGCCGCCCGCGAGCGGGTCAGCTGCGCGACCACCCCGAGCACGACGAAGACCGGGATGGTGACCAGTGCGTACACGAACACGCCCGTCTGCCACACGGTGCCACCCACCTTCCGGCCGACCACTCAGGCCGTGTAGAACCCTGAATGCTGCACCCAGTCGATCTTGATGTCCTTGATGTCGGGGTCGGGACCCGACGCGAAACCCGGCTTGGACTCGGTGGTGAACTGGTGCACCTCGGCCCCGCGGAACGAGCTCGTGATGGTGGAGAGCAACGAGCCGATGTCCTGGAAGACGAAGGCGATGATCGCCATGCTCGCGGTCAGGCCCGCCACGCCGATCGCGTTCGCCAGCGGGATGGTCGGCGGGAACGCCTGGAGCGCCACCGCCGCGATCACCGCGATCAGGATCGTCGTCAACACGGCGACCAGCGCGTCGATCACGGAGTTGTAGTGGTCCTGGAGGCCCTGCAACGCGTCCTTGTTGGCGTTGAGCGCCTCGGCGAGGGCCGCGACCTCCATGTTCAGCTGCTGGACGAACTTGTCGAAGGCCTCGCGGTCCTCGAAGTTCCACTCCTCGGCGGACGGCGGCACGCTCTCCATCGCCTTGCCGAACTGGTCACCGCCGAGATAGGCGGCGGCGTCACCCCAGCTCTTGACGGCCTTGGAGATCTCGTCGTTGTCGAAGGACTCGAGGTGGACGATGGCGAGGACGAGGACGCCCGCGCCGACGAGCCAGGCCCAGTTGGCCCGCGCCGCGCCGGCCAGCGTCCGGACCGGTGCGGTCTGCGCCGCGACGCTGTGCGTCCCCACCACCGAGCCCGAGGAATTGGCGATCAGGATCTCCGGCATCAGCGCCTCCCTGCGTCCTGCGCCCGGGAGGTCACTTGACCACCCAGGGCTGGTCCGACTGCTCCCAGTTGCTCGCGGTCTTCTCGAGGTTGTCGGCGGCCTTCTGCAGGTGCTCGATGCCGGTGCGCAGGTTGTCGACGTGCTCGTCGATCACCGCGTTGTGCCGGCCCACCGCGCCGATGCCGAGGATGGTCATGGAGAGGCCGGACAGCTTGACCTCGTCCAACTTCTCCTTCGCGTTGCGCAGGAACGCCTTCGGGCCGTCCTCGGCGGCGAGCTTCTTCGCCGCGCCCCGGATGGCGCCGACGTCGACCACGTTCGTCATGTCCTACCCTCCCGGTCAGCCGCGCAGCCGGCGCAGCGGGTCGTTGATGTCCACTCCGAAGTGCTTGAACCAGTCCTCCGGGGTGACCTTCCCCGCCTCGGCCTGCCGGACCAGCTCCGGGCCGCCGACCATCTCCTCCACCAGCTCGCGCTGCCGCTGCGCGTGCGCGGCGTACGCGTCGTCGATCGCGGCCTGGAGCGACTCGGCCAGGGCGAAGCTGTCCAGTCGCATCGCCCGGGCGCTGATCTCGATGTCGCCGACCTTCATGTCACCGTCGACGGTGACCTGGACCAGGCCGTCCGGGCTCTCCCCGGTGACCCGCAGCTCGGCGCGCTGCCGCTGGAAGTCCGCAAGCCGGCGCTGCTGCTCCTGCGCCTGTTGCAGGAGGCCCTGCAGCCCCGCCGCTCCCGCGCCCCCCGGCGTCCACGATGTGCTCAACACGGTCCTCTCGTCGGCTGCGGCGCTCGTGCCGCAGGTTACCGGATGCCGTCACCCCGGGCGGTCCCGCCGACCGGTGGGAGATGCCTCAGGCCGGCTCCGACCAGGCGGTCTGGATGAGCTGCTGGCCGTCGCGCCGGCGCACCAGCGTGCCCCGGCCGGGCGGCTGCGGGCTCGGCCGCAGCGTGCCGAAGACCGCGCCCTCCTCCCGGTTGCCGGACATCAGCAGGCCGGGCTGGTCCAGCTCGCGCAGGCGTTGCAGGACCGGCTCGTAGAGCGCCCGGGCCACGCCGCCCACCCGCCGGGTGATGATCAGGTGCAGGCCGATGTCGCGGGCCTGGGGCAGCAGCTCGTGCAGGGCGCTGAGCGGGTTGCTGCCGCCCGAGGCGACCAGGTCGTAGTCGTCGACCAGGATGTAGAGGTCCGGTCCCTTCCACCAGCTGCGGTCACGCAGCTGCGCGGTGGTGACGTCCGGGCCGGGCAGCCGGTTGGACAGCGCGCTGCGGATCGAGCCGAGCCCCTGCGCGAACACCTGGTTCGAGGGCGCGTAGTCGAGCAGGTGGTCCCCCTCGACCGCGCCGAGCAGACCGCGCCGGTAGTCGGCGATGACCAGCCGGGCCTGCGCCGGGGTGTAGCGCTCGGTGATGCCCCGCGCGATCAGCCGCAGCAGGTTGGTCTTCCCGCACTCGGCGTCGCCGAAGACCGTCAGGTGCGGCTCGTTGACGAGGTCGAGGTAGACCGGGGCCAGCGCCGACTCGTTCACCCCGATGGGCAGGCCCGGCGCCGACCGGTCGACGACCCGGGCCAGCTCGGTGACGGCCAGCTTGCGGGGCAGCAGCCGCACCTTCGGCGCCGGCTGGCCCTGCCACGCCTCCGCGACGTGCCGGGACAGGGCGACGGACGCCTCGGTCAGGTCGTCGATGTCGCGCCGGCCGTCGATCCGCGAGATCGCGGTCAGGAAGTGCAGCTTGTCGCGGGTGAGACCGCGCCCGGGCGAGCCGGTCGGGACGTTCGCCGCCGCCCGCCGGTCGATCTCCGACTCGTTGGGGTCACCGAGGCGCAGCTCCAGCTTCGTGCCGAGCAGGTCCCGCATGTTGATCCGGATCTCCGCCCACCGCACGGCGGTCAGCACCACGTGCACGCCGAAGCCCAGGCCACGGTTGGCCAGGGTGGTGATGGTCTGCTCCAGCTCCTCGTACTCCTGACGCAGGGTGTTCCAGCCGTCGACGACGAGGAAGACGTCGCCGAACGGGTCGTCGGCGAACTCCCCGGCCGCCCGGCGCCGGCGGTAGCTGGCCACCGAGTCGATGCCGTGCTGGGCGAACCGGTTCTCCCGCTCATCGAGGACGGCCACCACCTCGGCCACCGTACGGCGCACCGCCTCGGTGTCCCGCCGCCCGGCCACGCCGGCCGTGTGCGGCAGCCCGTCCAGGCTGCGCAACGCGCCACCGCCGAAGTCGAGGCAGAAGAACTGCACCTCGCGCGGGGTGTGGGTGAGCGCCAGCGAGGCGAGCATCGAACGCAGCATGGTGCTCTTGCCGCTCAGCGAGGCGCCCACGATCACCACGTTGCCGCCGGCGCCGGCCAGGTCCACGAGCATCGGGTCACGGCGCTGCTCGTACGGCCGGTCCACGATGCCGATCGGCGCGGCCAGCCGCCCGCGACCGCCCCACGAGGCGGTGCAGAGGCCGAACCTCGGGTCGACGCTCAGCGGCGGCAGCAGCTCGCCCAGGCCCGGCGGCTCCGCCAGCGGCGGCAGCCAGACCTGGTGCGCCGGGCGGCCCCGCCCCTTGAGCCGGTCGATCAGCACGTCCAGCATCGCCAGGGCCTTGCCGTCGGCGGGCTGCTCCGGCTCGGGCGCGTCCGGCACCGGCAGGGTCGGGTTCTGCACCGGTACGAAGTCGACCCCGTACCGGACGATGCGGCGCTGCACCAGCGCCCGCGACGACGCGGCGGCCTGCCCCGGGGCCCGGTACGGTCCGGACACGTACGCGGCCCGGAACCGCAGCATCGTGCTGGTGTCGGTCTTCAGGTAGCCGTGCCCGGGGGCGTTGGGCAGCTCGTACGCGTCCGGCACGCCGAGCACGATCCGGCTCTCCACCGCCGAGAAGGTACGCAGACCGATCCGGTACGACAGGTGGGTGTCGAGGCCGCGCAGCTTGCCCTCCTCCAGCCGCTGCGAGGCGAGCAGCAGGTGCACGCCGAGCGACCGGCCCAACCGGCCGATCATCACGAAGAGGTCGATGAAGTCGGGCTTCGCGGCGAGCAGCTCGCTGAACTCGTCACAGATGATGAGCAGGCTCGGCATCGGGTCCAGCGGTTCGCCAGCGGCGCGGGCCTTCTCGTAGTCGTAGCGGGAGACGTAGTTGCCGGCGGCCCGCAGCACCTCCTGGCGGCGGGTCATCTCGCCGGCCAGGGCGTCCTTCATGCGGTCGACCAGCGGCAGCTCGTCGGCCAGGTTGGTGATCACCGCGCTGGTGTGCGGCAGCGCGTCCAGCGAGGCGAACGTGGCGCCGCCCTTGAAGTCGACCAGGACGAAGTTGAGCTCCTCGGAGGAGTGCGTCACCGCCAGCGCGCCGACGATCGTACGCAGCAGCTCGCTCTTGCCGGAGCCGGTCGCGCCGATGATCAGGCCGTGCGGGCCCATGCCCTCGTGCGCGGACTCCTTGAAGTCCAGCTCGACCACGTTGCCGTCCGGCCCGACGCCGAGCGGGATGCGCAGCCGGTCGCGGTGGCTGCGCGGGCGCCAGGTCTGCTGCACGTCGACCGCGGCGGCGTCGCCGACGCCGAGCAGGTCCGGCAGCTCCATGCTCTTGGCCAGCGGCTCCTCCGACGTGGTCTGCTGCTGCGACAGCCGGAACGGGGCGATCTGCCGGGCCAGCCCCTCGGCGGCGGCCTCGGTGAGCCGGTCGGGCCGGCCGAGCCGCGACGAGGAGGTGCCGCGGACCAGTTCGAGGAAGCTGCCGTCGCCCACGTCGAGGCAGAGCAGCCAGCGGCCGGCGTCGCGGGGCACGGTGCCGGAGAGGTCGATCACGGTCGCGCCGAGCAGCCCCGGTCCCATGAGCTGGCAGGCCGCCGAGACCTCGCCGCCGTCGATCACCACGACGAGGTGCGGCGCGGTGGTCAGCGGCTTCGCCTCCGGGGCGAACCGGGGCCGGCCGGCCAGCTCGGCGGCGAGCGCCTCCTCGGCCTCGGCGAGGCTCGCGAAGACCATCCGGCGGGCGCCCGCCGCGTCGGTCCGGGCACTGTGGTGGTTGTGCGGCAGCCACTTCACCCAGTCCCAGGACGGCTGCCGGTCCGGCGCGGCGACGATCGCGACGACCATGTCGTCCGGGGCGTGGAAGGTGGCGAGCTGGCCGAGCGCCGCCCGGGTCAGATCGAGCACCGGCTCCCGGTCGCCGCGCAGCACCACCCGGCTGAACGCCCGCACCGAGAGCGCGGTCGGCAGGTCCGGCACGTTCGAGTGGGCGCGGACGAAGCGACGCAGCGCGATGGCGCTCATCGGCTCCAGGTCCTCGACCGGCTTGGTCTCCGGCGGGACGATCTCCACGGCCAGGCGCTGCGGGCCGGTGGCGATCCGGGTCTCGCCGAAGTCGTCCTCGGTGATCCGCCGCTCCCACAGCCGGCGGGAGGCGGCGATCGACCAGAGCGCGTCGGGTTCCGGGTGCCGCCAGGCCATCGCCGCCCGCTGCTGCTCGGCGGCGCGCCGGGTGCGCTTGCGCATCTGGGCCAGGTAACGCATGTAGTCGCGCCGGTCGGCGTTGAGTTCGGCCTTGTCGTTGTTGCCGTGGCTGAGCGAACCGATCGCCATGCCCAGCATCGAGACACCGAAGAGGCCGCCGGCGATGTAGGTCATCGTGCCGCCGCCCCGGCCGGCGTAGAGGAACGCCATGGCGCCCACGCCGCAGACCATGGGCAGGATCATCAGCAGCTGCCCCATCCCGCGCGGGGTCGGCTCGGGCAGCTCCGGAGGCGACTCCAGCAGCACCTCGCCTCGTGGCAGCGCAGGCCCCGGCTGACGCGGGAGCCGGCGGAACACCACCGTGCTCACGGCTGTCTCCTCCCAGAAGCGGCCCTGATGAAGTTCGGTGAGCGACCGGAGTCGTCGGGTGGGCATCGTACGTGCCCGCCATCGTAGGTAATCTCCCGTGGGCGTCAGGAACCCGTGCGTCGGCACCACCGGCCAGGGGTGATCGTAGAGAGCGCGAGGAGGCCACTGTGGCGACGAAGACGGCGACCGGCGGCCTGAGCCGGATCACCATCGTGGCGCCCCGCACCCGGATGGACCTCGCGCTGCCCTCGGACGTCCCGCTCGCCGACCTGCTGCCCACTCTGCTGCGTTACGCGGGCGAGGACCTGGCCGACGAGGGGGTGCGCCACGGCGGCTGGAGTCTGGCCCGGCTGGGCGGGCAGCCGCTCGACGGCGGCCGTACCGCCGCGCAGCTCGGTGTCCGCGACGGCGAGGTGCTCTACTTCAACCCCCGGTCCGCCACCGCGCCGGAGATCGTCTTCGACGACGTGGTCGACGCCGTGGCCACCGCCACCAACCAGCGACCCGGGGCCTGGCAGGTCGGCACCACCCGGTCCTTCGCGGTGCTCTTCGCCGCCGCGGCGCTCGGCGCCGGCGCGGTGGCGACGCTGTTCACCGGGCCGCCGCACCTGCCGGGCGCGCTGGCCGCGCTGGTCGTCGCGGTCGCCCTGGTGGTCACCGCGGCCGTGTTGTCCCGGGCCGCCGCCGACAGCGCGACCGGGTCGGTGCTGGGGGCCGTCGGTCTGGCGTACGCCGGCGTGGGCGGCCTGCTGCTGCTCGCCGGCGACCGTCCGCTGACCGAGCTGGCCGCCCCGCACGTGCTCCTCGGCGCCACGGCGGTGATGGTCTGCGCGGCGGTGGCCGCCTTGGCCGTCGGCGACCGGCTTCCGCTCTTCTTCGGCGCGGTCGCGGTCAGCGCCGGCACCGGGTTCGGTGCGCTGGTCAGCCTGGTCTTCGACACCGGTGCGCCGGCTGCCGCCGCTGTCGTCGCCGCGGTCGCGTTCGGCGCGGTGCCGGCGCTGCCGATGGCGGCGTACCGGCTGGCGCGGCTGCCGGTGCCGTCCATCCCGACCGGCCCCGACGACCTGAAGAGCGACACCGAGACGGTGGACGGCCGGCAGGTCCTCCAGCTCAGCGAGCGGGCCGACGAGTTCCTGACGGGTCTGCTCTGGACGGTGTCGCTGCTGGTGCTCGGCGCGCAGGTGGTGCTCGCGCTGCACGGCAGCCTGCCGGCGGTGCTGCTCTGCCTGGTGCTGTCGCTGCTGTCGCTGCTGCGGGCCCGTCCGTTCCTGGGCCGCGCCCAGCGCACCCCGGTGCTGTTCGCCGGCAGCGCGGGGCTCGGCCTGACCGCTGCCGCGACGTTCGGCAACGGCTCGACGTCGGTACGCCTCGGCCTGATCCTCGGCGGCCTGGTGCTCGCGGCCGTGGTGAGCCTGATCTACGGGCTCACCGTGGCCGGCAAGCGGATCTCCCCGGTCTGGGGCCGGCTGCTCGACATCGTGGAGATCATGCTGATCATCGCCCTGGTCCCGCTGGCCGTCTGGGTCGTCGGGCTCTACGGCTGGATCGTCAACCTCCGGCCCTGACCCACCCGTCCGGCCCCCGGCCTCAGTCGGTCGGGTGCAGGGTGACGACGGTGGTGGCGGCCGGGGCCGTGGCGTAGACGCCCGGGCCGTGCTGGCCGTCCATCGGGCGGGCCGGGGCGCCCGACCGGCGCGCCACCTCCCGTACCGCCTTGACCAGCGCCTCCACGTGCTCGTCGGGCGCCGCCACCCGGAGCATCGGCGCGGCGAGCCGTCCGCCCGGCAGCACCACGACGGCCAGCGTGTGCGAGGGGGCGGACGTCGACGTCACCGCGTCCACCAGCGGGCCGAACGGCGCGTCGGACCGGGGCCGCAGGACCAGGCAGCGCTGGGTCCAGCCGCCGCCGCGCAGGCCGGTCCAGGTCTCCGCCGGCGGCGTCGGCGCGAGGTCCAGCCCGGCCGCCGAGACCACCGCCGCGCGCAGCTCGTCGCGGCTCAGCGGCCGGTGGGCGAGCCCGGCCGCGGTCAGCGCCTTACCCAGCCGGCCGATCCCGGCGGCCAGCGTGCGGTGTACGCCCGGCATGCCGCCGCCCCGGCTGACGGTCTCCACGCGGGCGTCGCGTACGGAGAGCCGCAGCGCCAGCCAGACCGTCCGGTGGGCCGCGGGCGGCGCCCCCGGCGACGGGTACCAGACCAGGGTGTGTGAGAGCGCCTGGGCGCGGGTGACCGGGCCGGTGAAGTCGGCGAGTACGCGCAGCGCCCGGTCCAGCACCGACGCCTCGACCGATCCGGCGGGCGCCCCGGCGCGCTCCTGCAACGCCACCGCCGCGAACCAGCCCTGCGCGTCCTGCCCGATGCCGAGCCGCGTGCCACGGTCCGTGAGCTCCGTCACAGTCAACTCGGGGGCCAGGGCGGCCAGCCTCGGATCGGTCCCGCCGCCCGCCGCGACGGTGCTCCTGGCCGCCTCCCTGCGCAGCCGCAGCCGCCGGCGCAGCAGCAGGTCCTCGTACCACCAGCGGCCGCCTCGGCGGGTGAAGACCGCGACCACCACCGCCAGCGACAGCACCCCGACGACGGCGGCGAGCCAGACCGGCCCGCCCAGCGCCGCCCAGACGGCCAGGGCGCAGAGCTCCAGCACCACGAGCTGCCCCACGGCAACCGGTCCGATCCGACCACGGTCGCGCCGGTTGGCCGGGACGACCGGCCGCCCGGCGACGTCGGACGGCTGCGGTGCCGGACGACCGGGTGGCGCCTGAACCTGCGTCATCGCTGACAGTCCTCTCTGGACGGCGGAGCGTCCGCCGGACGGGGTCGGGCGCTGGTCCCGGTGACCCGCCGACGGCCCCTTATCGTAGGGAAGCCCGCGACACCGACTCGGACCTGCTCGTCGCGGACCCACCCCCGCCGGAGGTAAGTCATGCGGACCCGCCGCGACCAGGTGCAGGCGTACCGCTTCGTCACCCGCCGGATCGTCTCGGCGCTGCTGTCGGGCGACCCGGAGACCAGCAACCTGCCGATGCGGCGGCTCGGCATGGCGGTCGTCGGCAGCGTCATCGCCGCGGCCGTGGTGCTCGGGGGCGTGGGCGCGTACGGGCAGTTCACCGGCAACACGGCGCCGCTGGAGCCGAACACGCTGGTGATCGAGCGGGAGACCGGGGCGACGTACGTCTTCGTCGACGGGCAGCTGCACCCCACCCTCAACTACGCCTCGGCCCGACTGATCATCAACGAGCCGGCGCCGCAGGTGCGCACGATGTCCCAGGCGTCGATCCGGGAGCGGCCCCGGGGGCGTACGGTCGGCATCGTCGGCGCCCCGGACGCGCTGCCGGACCGCAAGTCCCTGACGGGCCTGCCCTGGTCGGTCTGCGACGTCCCGGACCCGGCCGACCCCCGCCGCTCCGGCACCCGCCTGGTGATCGACCGCTCGTTGCCCGGCGGTACGCCGCTCGGCGACCGGGCCGTGCTGGTGGAGGCCGACGGCCAGCGGCACCTGCTCACCGGTGACCGGCGGTTGCGGGTGACGGGCGGCGACTCCGCGCTCGCCGCGCTGCGGATGGCCAACGCGCCCCGCCTGGCCGTGGGGCAGCAACTGCTCAACGCCGTGCCGGCCGGGCCGGTCATGCGGCAGCCGGCGATCGCCGGCGAGGACGAGGCCAGCAGCCTGACCGAGCGCCCGGCCAAGGTCGGCCAGGTCTTCCGGGCGGCGGGCCAGCACTACGTGCTCACCCGGGAGGGTCTCTCCGCGATCGGCGAGATCAGCGCCCTGCTGCTGCTGCGCGACGGCGGCCAGGTCACCGACATCACCCCGGCCGAGGCCGGCAAGCTGCTGACCGACCAGCGGGCGGAGGCGGAGGGGATGCCGCAGGCCCTGCCCGCGCTGCATCCGGTCACCGCCGGCCGGACGGCGGTCTGCGCGACCTACCGCGCGGGCACCGACGGCGGGCCGCCGACCACCACGCTGGAGGTCTTCGACCGGGTGCCGGCGGAGCTGGCCGCCCCCGGCGCGGTTCCGGTGCGGCAGAGCGCGCGCGACGGCGTGCGTACCGCCGAGGGCGTGCTGCTGCCCGGCGGCAAGGGCGTGCTCGTGCAGTCCATGCCCGGGTCCGGCGAGAGCGGCGCCGCCGCCCGCGGCACCACCGTCCATCTGATCACCGCCCAGGGCGTCCGTTACCCGCTCGGCGTCGGCGCGATGTCGGCACTCGGCTACGAGGGGGTCACCCCGCTGGCCGTACCCGCCTCGCTGCTGGCTCTCGTGCCCACGGGGCCGACCCTCTCGCGGGACAAGGCGCTCGCCCACTTCACGCCTGGTCCCGCGCCGTCGGCCCAGGCCGGGTCGTCGGGCAGCCCCAGGCCGCAGAAGTCCGACGCGTCGGCCACGCCCTCCGCGGGGAGCACGTCGGCCACGCCCTCCGCCGGGCCCACGTCCGGGGCGCCGGCCTCGTCCGGCACGTCGTCCCCCAGCCCCGGGACGGATGGCTGAGGCCGGAGGGATCGACGCCGGTGGCGGGTCGCCCGAGTCGCACCGGTCGACTAACCTGAGCCCTGCCAACGGTTATCGACGATGACGTACGGGGATGCTGCCATGACCGGGCGCACGACAGTCGACCTGCTGTCCCTGGAAGACTTCCACCAGAAGTTGGCCCACCGGCTGACCGAGGCGGAGAAGGCGTTGCGGAAGCTGCGCACCGAGATGCAGTGCCGGCCCCCGGCGCTCGGCTCGTTCGCCGACGCCACCGAGAACTCCCGCCGCTACTCCGAGATCCAGCAGTCCTACGTGGACCAGGTCGACCGGCTGCGTGCCGCGGTGAAAGCGGCGCAGAGCGCCACCGCGACGATCCTGGCCAACTACCGCACCGCCGAGGAGCGCAACGCGGCCAACTCCGCCGACATCGCCGCCGTGCTGAACGGGGTGGACGACGCGCTGAAGCGGAAGGAGGCACCGCGTGTCTGAGTACACCCAGCGCTACGAGCCCGTCAGCCACCAGCAGCTCTACGACGGCGTGATGGCCGGCCAGCCGGGCCAGATCGACGGCGTCGCCGCGCAGTGGACGGCGCTCAAGGGCATTCTCGACGGGCTGTCCCGCGAGCTCAGCGGCGACCTCGACAAGCTCGCCAACACCTGGACTGGCTCGGCCTCGCAGGAGTTCCAGCGGCGGTTGACGCTCGTCACCGACTACGCCGACAAGCTCGGCGAGGGCATGGCGGACGTGAGCCGGAGCCTGACCCTGATGGCCGGTGAGCTGCGCACCGCCCGCCAGCAGGCGGAGAGCCCGGAGGAGACCGACGACCACGACCGGGCGGTCTCCGGCGCGGCCAAGGGCGCCATGTTCGGCGTGCCGGGCATGGTGGTCGGCGGGCTGCTGGGTCACCAGCAGGACAAGGCCGAGCAGGAGAAGGCGCACAAGCGCATGGTCAACGTGGTGGCCGAGTTGGCCGCCGGCTACGACCTCTCCGCCTACGGCCGGCTCGTCCCACCGCCACCGCCGCACCCCGACATCCCGGGCACGACCAACCGCGACCCCTCGACGACCCCGCGCAGCGGCCCTGGCGCCACCACGCCGACGGCCGCGCCGAAGGCGTCCGGCCTCGCCGGGCAGCCGGGCAGCGCGACCGTCGCGACCACCACTGGGCCCGGCTCCGGCCCGGGCGGCGGCTCGGGGACGGTCACCCCCGGCACCGGCGTCGGGCAGCCGGGCAGCGGCACTCCCGGCGGCGTCACGACCGGCACCTCCCTCGCCGGCGCCACGCTGCTGACCGGTGCGACCGGCCCTGTGGGGCTGGGCGGCACCTCGACGGCCTCGGCCGGCGGCGCGGGCCTCCAGTTCGGCGGGCAGGGTGGTCCGGGCGTACTCGGCACCGGAGCCCTCGCCGGGAGCGGCAGTGCGCCGACCGCTTCGATCCGGTCCGCCGGCGGCAGTCCGGTGGCCGACAACCGCTCCGCGACCGGCATGGGCCGGCGCTTCGACAACGGGGCACGACAGGGCGCCGGCGACCGGGCGGCCAGCGGGACGGGACGTCCGGGCGGCGCCCGCGGCGGGGCGAGCCGCCCCGGCGTACTGGGCGGCAGCCCGACGAACGACGACGACACCGACGGCCGGCTGACCTGGCTGACGGAGGACGACATGGTCTGGGGGGACGGCACGGTCGCCGCTCCGCCCGTGCTCGGCACCGACGGCTGACGCACATCCCGCACGACGACGGCCCACCCGGCGGACGCGCCACCGGGTGGGCCGTCGCACGTGTCGACGCCTGATCCACATCGGACATCGTGGTGGCGGTCACCCGCTCACACGCCGTCGCCGCGCTGCGCGATCCGGTCCGGGGCGATAGGTTGGAGCGGTGCCGTCCGTAGCGTCAGTCGACCCGTTCTGGTCGGTCACGCTGCGCTCCCTGCGCGAGCTGACCCGGCTGGCGGTCGCCGCGCTGGTGCTCGCCGTGGGCCTCGGAGGCGCCACCGCCGCACCGACGCCGTCTGCCACCGGCCCGTTCGCCGCCACCGTCGTCACCAGCGCCCAGGCCGCGCAGCCGCTGCCGCGCCGCGAGCCGGTCATCGAGCAGACCACCGACACCGCCGCCCCGGCGGCGATCCATCGCGCCGACGCTCCGACCGGCGCCCCCGCCGTCGCGGACGCCCGCCCGGAGGGTCACGCCCGCGAACCCGGCCGGGGCGTCCCCGCCCGGCGCGGTCCGCCCGGCGTCTGACCCGGCGGCCACCGCTCCGCAGCCGGGACACCGGCCGCGAGGAATTCCGTCGCGCGCCCGGAGGTCCGTCCGCCCCGGCCCCAGCTCCGGTCGCCCCGTCGTCGGCGTCCACCCGCCAGACCACCGCCGCGGTACGCCCCGCACGCGCGCCCGATGCCCACCCCGCCCGTACGCCGGGCACAGATCCCCTGTCGATCCCTCTCGATCGATCGCGAGGTGCTGACCATGCAAGACGTGTACTCCTCCGTCCTCCTCGACGTCCCCCGGGCCGCCGTGATCTGGCTGAGCCTGCTCGGCGTCGTCGCCGTCACCGTGGCCGGCCTGCTGCTGCGGCCCGGCCGACTCCGCTTCGACGCCGGTTCCCGTATCCGGCGCGCCGCGATGCCCAGCGAGCTGGAACTGGCCGAGGAGGCGCGCGAACGTTCCCGCTACGCCGGAGAGATCTCGGTCGCCGCGGAGCGGGCCGCCGCCACCGCCGCCCGGCTGCGGGCCGAGTGGCTGACCGCGCAGGAGGAGGTCGAGGCGGCCTGGCAGGCGTACGAGGCCGCGGAGGCGGACGTCCGCCGGTTGACGGTCGCCGGGGCGATGCCCCTTCCGCGTACCGTCCGGACGCCCGCCGAGTACGCCGAGCGCGAGCGCTTCCTGCACCGGGCCGCCCTCGACGCGTACTGGCGCAAGGAGCTGTCGGTGGAGCAGCTCAGCGACGTCTTCGCGCACCGCGACGGCTGGGACCCGCGGCTGCACCCGGTCGAGCAGGAGCTGGTGCTGCGCCGGGCCGTACGGGACAACATGCTCGCCCGGCAGCGGGCGGCGCGGGAGCGGGAGCAGGACGCATGGCGGGCCGCCGAGACCGCCGCCGAGGCCGCGCGCAGCCTGCGGGACGAGGCGTTCGCCGCGGTCAGCCGCCGCCCCGAGGAGTCGCCGTCGCTGCTGCCGTTGATCGAGGGGGCGACGGAGCAGACCCGGGAGTTCCCGGTGGTCACCGGCCGCGACGTGCCGTCGGTCGCCCGGGGCCGGGCGGCGGTCGTCGCGTACTGACCGGCCGGGACGGGCGGTCGTCGCCCACTGACCGGCTGGGACGGGCGGAACCGGTCCGGTTGGGCTAGCGTGACGGTGTGTCCCGGGAGGCGTGGGTGCTCGTCGGCGTCGTGGCGGTCGCCACGCTGGCCGGCGCGGTGGTGTTGGCCGTCCGCGTGATCCGCACGCGCCGGCTGCTCGGCACGCTCGGGGTGAGCGGCAAGGTCGCCTTCTACGGCGCGCTGGCCTACACCGTCCTGCCGATCGACCTGCTGCCCGACCCCATCTACCTCGACGACATGGCGGTACTGACCGGCGCGCTGCTCTACCTCGGCCGGCTGGTCCGGCAGCGCCGCGCCGCCAACCGGGCGCTGACCGGCGCGCCCGACGCCCCGGCCGCCTCCGGCGTACCGGCCGATCCCGACCGGGCCCACCGCCGCGTGCCGTGACCGGTGCCGCACCGCGAGACAGGGGACCGACATGCCCGGCGACCACCGGTTGGCGCCCCACGACGAGCGGGTGCTCGCGTTCTGCCGGGAACGGCACCTGGCCACGTTGACCACCCTGCGCGCGGACGGCACCCCGCACGTCGTACCGGTGGGGGTCACCTTCGACGCGTCGGCCGGCCTGGCCCGGGTGATCACCGGCGGGGCGTCCCGCAAGGCGCGACACGTCGCCGCCGCCGGGCCCGCAGGCGCCCCGGTGGCCGTCTGCCACGTCGACGGGCGGCGCTGGCTGACCATCGAGGGTCGGGCCGTCGTGCGCGCCGACCGGCCGGCCGTCGCCGAGGCCGAGCGCCGCTACGCCGAGCGCTACCGGACGCCGCGCCCGAATCCGGACCGGGTGGTCATCGAGATCAGCGTGACCCGCCTGCTGGGCAGTCTGTGACCGCCTGACCGGTTCGTCCCATCCAACGGCGGGACGGCGGGTTGGTCCGGAACGCCGGCCCTGAGGCGTCGGTGGGCCTGTGACGCGCGGCATCCGTACGCCGGAATCGTGCTGCCCGTGGCCCCGTTGAACCTCACGTGCGGACGGCACGCCCCGTCCGAGGCCCTCCGGAATGCCCTGCGGAGCAGGGCGGTTGCACCCCCGAGTACGCCCGTGGGCCTGACCGCTCCCGGGCCGTTCGAGTCCCCGAGCCGAGCGCCTTTCCCGGTGCTGTGCGCCTCCGGTCCCCCGGAGGCGTCAACCCCCCGATTGGAGCCCGACCCATGAATTCGATCGTGCAGAAGAGCGGCCTCTCCGTCGCGGGCCTGCTGGTGGCTGGCGGATGCCTGGCGGGTGCGGCGCCCAGCGCCCAGGCGGCACCTGCGGCGGCCGACCCGGTCGGGGCCGTGCACACCGACAAGGGCGGCCGGGTCGACCGGCGCGCCGAGCGCACCGTCCGCGTCGAGTACCAGGCGCAGCCCAACTTCTACTACTGCGGCCCGGCCGCGACCAGGATCGCCCTGTCGGCGCTGGGCAAGACGCTCCCCCAGGACGAGGTCGCGAAGCGGCTGGGCACCACCGAGGCCGGCACCGCCTCGGCCCTGGACACCACCCGCGTGCTCAACGAGCTGACCGGCCACAGGTACCGGACCACCGAGATCCCGCACCCGGTGGCCAAGCCGGAGCAGGTCGACCGGCTGCGCTCCGACGTCGTCACGGCCCTCGACGAGGGCCGGCCGGTGGTGGCCAACATCAAGGGCACGGCCGTCGACACGGTCGGCAACCCGCACTCGTACGAGGGTGGGCACTACCTGACCCTGGTGGGCTACCGGGACGGTGGGGACCTGATCCGGGTCGCCGACCCGGCCGCCGCCGAGGGCGAGTACTGGATGACCCTGGAGAAGGTCGCCAACTGGATCGCCGAGCGCGGCTACTCCTCCTGATCCGACGCGTACGAGGGCCGGTCCCCACCCGGGGGCCGGCCCTCGTGGCTCCTCCTCCCGGGTACGGCGGCGGTGGCACCGTGCGGTGAGGGCACGTCCCCACGACCGCCGCGTCGGTCAGAGCTCCGGCGCGATCCGGCGCAGGCCGTCCGCCTCGGACACGATGACCGCCTCCATCGGGCAGGAATCGGCGGCGTCCACCAGCGCGTCGTCCGGCGCGACCCGCTCCGCCAGGGGGCGGGCCAGGCCGTGCACCAGCACGAAGTGCTCCGGCGCGGTGCCCGCGCAGATCCCGGACCCGATGCACCGGGTCGGGTCCACGTGCACCCGCCACTGCTCGTTCGTCGCACCCATCGCGCTCACCAGCTCACCGGCATGGCGACGAGCCCCCGTACCAGCAGGCCGCTCTTCCAGGTCAGTTCGGGCTCCGGCACCGCCAGCCTCAGCTCGGGCGTGCGGGCGATCAGTGTCTCCAGGATGACCTGGAGTTCCATCCGGGCGAGCTGCGCGCCGATGCAGTGGTGCACCCCGTGCCCGAAGCCGAGGTGGGGGTTGACCTCCCGGGTCAGGTCGAGCTGGTCCGGCTCGGCGAAGACCGCCTCGTCCCGGTTGGCCGACGGGATCGACACCACCACCGGCTCGCCGGCCCGTACCAGCACGCCGCCGAGATCGACGTCCTCCACGGCGTAGCGGGCGAAGGCCGCGGACGCGCCGAGCGGCACGAACCGCATCAGCTCCTCGACGGCGCCGGGCACCAGGTCCGGCCGCGCCCGCAGCCGGGCCCACTCCTCGGGGTGGGTGAGCAGCGCGTACACGAAGTTGGGGATCTGGGTCACGGTCGTCTCGTGCCCTGCCGCGAGCAGCCCGGCGGCCAGCCGCACGACCTCGTCCTCCGCGAGCCGGTCGTCGGCGTCCCGGGCCCGGACCATCGCGCCGAGGAGATCGTCGGTGGGCTGCTCGCGCCGTCGCGCGATCAGCTCGCCCATGTACGCGAACAGGCTGTCGATGTACTCCTGGACCCGCTCCGGGCTGAGCGAGGTGGTCGACACGATCGCCTCGGACCAGGTGTGGAAACGGCCCTGGTCGGCCACGGGTACGCCGAGCAGGTCGCAGATGACCCGGATCGGCAACGGGGTCGCCAGGTGCTCCACCAGGTCGGCCGGCGGACCGGCGGCGAGCATGCCGTCGACCAGTTCGTGGGCCACCCGCCGGGTCCGGGGTCGCAGTTCCTCCACCCGCCGGGCGGTGAACGCCTTCGCCACCAGCCGGCGCAGCCGGGTGTGCTCCGGCGGATCCATCGACAGGATCCCGCCCTCCTGCTGCCGTGGCGAGTTGCGGGGCTCGTCGCGGCCCACGGAGGCGGCCCGGCTGAACCGGGGGTCGCCGAGCACGGTCCGGACGTCGGCGTGCCGGGTGGCGAGCCAGGCCGGCTCGCCGTACGGCATCCGGATCCGGGTGAGCGGTTCGTCTTGGCGCAGCCGGGCGTAGCGCGGGTCGAGGTTGAGCCGGTCGGGATCGCTGAACGGGTAGCGCTGGGGGATGGTCGTCTCGGGGGCCTCGGTCACCGGATGAATTCCTCTCGTCACGGCGCCCCAAGGGGTGGGCGCCGGTCCGGTCGGGGACGACTCCACGTTGAGTCATGTTCCGACTGCGGATAGTAGCGAGAGTGGTCGATCCTTGGCTAGCGGTACGCGTCGACGTTCCACCGGCGACCGCCCGGGCCGCCGACAGCGCGACGCCCCGGGACGGCCCGACGGCTCAGCGGGCCTGGTCGCCCTCGCCGGTACGCGCCTGGGCCATGTCGACGCCCTTGTCGATCTGCTCGTCGTACTTGCCGCCCGTGCGCTTGTCGGCCATGTCGCCGCCCTTCTCCAGGCCCTGGTCGACCTGCTTGTCGTGCTTGTCGGCGAAGTCCTTGGCCTTGTCCATGAAGTCGCTCATCGGTCCTCCTCGAATCCGGGTCCGCTCTCCGCCTTCCCTGAGGTCGGGGACGCAAACGCGAGGGACGGGCGGCCGCAGGGCGATCGCGAAACGGTCGGACGGCACTCCGGCGACCCATCTAGCGTGCAGGAAGCACCCCTCCGGCGCGCCGCGCAGGTGATGGACGCGGACCGGGCGGGTGCCCCGCACCCTCCCGCGGCGGGTACCCCGGCTCCCCTCCGGCGGCGGGTGCCCGCGCCGGAACTCCTTCGCGGGTGTCGGGAGGACGCCGGCCGGGTAACGACTCGCCGGAGATCGAGGAGGGTCGACGTGGTCGCAGACGATGCCGGGCGTACGCCCGAGGAGACGACGGACCGGGGCGCGGGCGGCCGGCAGACGTGGGCCGCGCTTCCCTGGCTGGTCCGCTCGGCCGTCGTGTGGAGCGCCTGCCTGGTGGTGATCGTCGCCGGGCTGTACCTGCTCGGGAAGATCGCGGTGCTGCTCGCGCCGCTGGCCATCGCGCTGGCCGCCACCGTGTTCCTCACCGCGCTGCTCGATCCGGTGCAGCTCGCGCTGCGCCGGCTCCGGCTGCCCGCCGCGCTCGCCGCCCTGCTCACCGTGCTGCTGCTCGTCGGCCTGCTGTTCGGCGTCGGCGCGCTGGTGTGGAGCCTCACGGCGGGCCAGTTCAGCGAGTTGAGCCAGGAGCTGGGGCAGGGCCTGCAACGCACCCGCGAGTTCGTCACCTCGACGCTGCCGGTCACGGACCAACAGCTCGACCGGCTGCTCGGCCAGGCCCGCCGGGAGGTCGAGCAGGGCTCGGTCGACCCGGTCTCCGGCGCCCGGACGGCGGCGGAGGTGCTCGGCTCGGCGCTGCTCGCGCTCGTCCTGCTGTTCTTCCTGCTCAAGGACGGCCGGTCCATGTGGCACTGGACGCTGTCCCGGGCGACCGGGCCGAACCGGGCGGTGACCGCCGAGGCGGGCCGGGTGGGCTGGCGGACGCTGGGCGCGTACAGCCGCGGCACGATGATGATCGCCGCCATCGACGCGATCGGCATCGGCATCGCGCTGGTGCTGCTCCGGGTGCCGTTGGCCTTCCCGCTCGCGCTCATCACCTTCTTCGGCGGCTTCGTTCCGATCATCGGGGCGACCGTCGCCGGCGCCGTGGCGGTGCTGGTCGCCCTCGCGGCGAAGGGGCCCGTGACCGCGCTGCTCGTGCTGGCCGCCGTGATCGCCGTACAGCAGATCGAGGGCAACCTGCTGGAGCCGCTGATCATGAAACGCCAGGTACGCCTGCACCCGGCGGTGATCCTGGTGGCGGTGACCGCCGGCACCCTGATCGCCGGCATCGCCGGGGCCTCCGTCTCGGTGCCGATCACCGCCGTCGTCTGGCGGATCGTCGACACCGTCCAGCGGCACCGACAGCGTCCGGCACCCCCGGCGCCGGCCCCGGCCGGACCCTGAGGGCGGGCGGTCAGCGGGCGGCCGGCAGGTGGGCGGTGAACCAGTCGGCGGCGCAGTGGGCGACCTGTTCCAGGGTGCCGGGCTCCTCGAAGAGGTGGGTCGCCCCCGGGATCACCGTCAGCTCGGCCGTCTCCGGCAACGCCTCCTGCGCCTGCTCGTTGAGCGTGATCACCTGCTCGTCGAGGCCGCCGACCAGCAGCAGCGTGGGCGCGCGTACCTGCCCGAGGGCCGCGCCGGCCAGGTCGGGGCGGCCACCCCGGGAGACCACCGCGCCGACGAGGTCCGGCCGGGCGGCAGCCGCCACCAGGGCCGCGGCGGCCCCGGTGCTGGCCCCGAACAGCCCGATCGGCACCGCGCCGAAGGGACGCTCGGCCGCCAACCAGTCCACGATCGCGGCGAGCCGGTCCGCGAGCAGCGGGATGTCGAAGCGCAGTTCGGCGGTCCGGGCGTCCACCTGATCCTCGGCCGGGGTCAGCAGGTCGACCAGCACCGTGCCGAGGGCGCTGCGGTTGAGCACGTGCGCCACGGCCGTGTTACGCGGACTGTGCCGCGAGCTGCCGCTGCCGTGCGCGAAGAGCACCACGCCGGCCGGCTCCGCCGGGACCAGCAGGTCGGCCGGGAGTTCGGCGTCACGCGCCGGGATCGTCACCGCACTGCCGCGCACGTCCATGTCGCCTCCGTACGTCCTGGGGGTCGCCCTGTTCCGGCCCCGGCGAGGTGCAGGCCGGTGTCGGCTATACCCGTCCCCGGGGACGGCAAGCGGCCCCGGCGCGCCCGGCGTTTGCCGCCGGGGGCCCCGGGTAGGCGGCGGGTGACCGCAGACCGTACCGGCGCAACCGCGCCCCGACGGATCGCGAGGATCGCCATGGCGCAGCAGCGGGAGACCCGGCAGCAGAGCACCGACCGGGACCGGCGGGAACAGGACACCGAACGCGGCCGGGACTGGGCGGACGACGCGGCCCAGGCGCGCACGGCCGACGACCCGCGGGCGATGGCACCCCGCGACGCGGCCGGCCGCCCGTCGCAGGGCAAGCCCATCTGATCCGCACCGCCGGCCGCCCGTCGCGGGTCGGCCGCGCTGACCAGGGTCGCCGGCCCGCCGTGACGCGCGCGGGCCGGCGGCCGGTCACGGCTCGTTCTCGGGCAGGCGCAGCAGGGGGGCCCGGCCGGGGGCCTGCTCCGGGGCCGGCCCCGAGGGCTCCACCGGGGGGATCGGCATCGTCACCGGCTCCCCGCACACCACCCGGACCGTCTCGCCGTGGTGCCGCAGCTCCAGCACGTCGCCCGGGTCGCCGTGGCGCAGCGCGTACGTCGTCTGGTGCTGCCGGACGTCGACCCGCAGCCGCATCCCGCGCCACTGGAGCGAGAACTCCAACCGTTCGAGCCGACTCGACAGCCGGGGCGTGAAGGAGAGGTTGCCGTCGTGGTCGCGCAGCCCTCCGAACCCGGCCACCAGGGCGATCCAGGCGCCGGCGAGCGAGGCCATGTGCACGCCGTCGCGGGTGTTCTCGTTCAGGTCGTGCAGGTCCATGAGCGCGGCCTCGCGCAGGTAGATGTGCGCCAACTCCGGGTGGCCCACCTCGGCCGCCAGCACCGCCTGGGTGCACGCCGACAGCGAGGAGTCGCGCACCGTACGCCGCTCGTAGTAGAGGAAGTTGCGCAGCTTCTGCTCCGGCGTGAACGCGTCACCCCGCCAGTGCATGGCCAGGACCAGGTCCGCCTGCTTGACGACCTGCTTGCGGTACAGGTCGAAGTACGGGTAGTGCAGCAGCAGCGGATACTTCTCCGGCGGCGTACGCGCGAAGTCCCACTCCTGGAGCCGGGTGAAGCCCTCGACCTGCTCGTGGACGTCGATCTCCTCGTCGTACGGGATGTGCATGGAGGCCGCCGCGTCCCGCCAGGCCGCCGCCTCCTCGTCGGTGACGCCCAGGTGGAGCGCCTCGTCCCGGTAGCGCAGCACCGTGTCGGCGGCGATGATCAGGTTCCGCTGCGCCATCAGGTTGGTGTAGATGTTGTCGTTCTTCACCGCCGTGTACTCGTCGGGGCCGGTCACCCCGTCGATGTGGAACTGGCCGTGCCGGTCGTGGTGGCCCAGCGACCGCCACAGCCGGGCGGTCTCCACCAGCAGCTCCAGCCCGATCTCGCGTTCGAGCGCGGTGTCCTCGGTGACCTGCACGTAGCGCCGCAGCGCGTCGGCGACGCCGGCCGCGACGTGGAAGGCGGCGGTGCCCGCCGGCCAGTAACCCGAGGACTCCGCCCCCTCGATCGTGCGCCAGGGGAACGCGGCGCCCTCCAGGTTGAGCGTCCGGGCGCGCTCGTGCGCGGCGGCCAGGGTGGCGTGCCGCCAGTGCAGCGCGTCCCGCACGGCGGCCGGGTGGGTGTACGTGAGCACCGGCAGGACGAACATCTCCGTGTCCCAGAACGCGTGCCCGTCGTACCCCGGACCGGTCAGGCCCTTCGCGGCGATGGGCCGCCGCTCCGCCCGGGAGCCGGCCTGCAGGACGTGGAACATGCCGAACCGGACGGCCTGCTGGATCTCCGGGTCCCCCTCCACCACCACGTCGGCGTTGTCCCAGAACTCGTCGAGGTACTCCCGCTGCTCCCGGCAGAGCCCCTCCCAGCCGTCGAGCCGCGCCCCGGTCAGGGCGGCCTCGACCTGGTCGCGCATCGCCGGCAGCGACCGGCGGCTCGACCAGCCGTAGGCGAGGTACTTGACCACGCGCAGCTTCTCGCCGGGCTGGAGCACGCACCCGATCGAGGTACGCACCCAGTCCTCGTACCCCTCGGACTGGATGGTCTTGCGCGCCGGGGCGTACACCTCGTGTTCCATCGCGGCGGCCACCCGCAGCCCGGAGATCTTGGTCCGGTGGATCAGCAGGCCGCCGTCGGCCGTGGTCAACTCCTCCTCGGCCAGCAACGGCGACTCCAGCACGGCCGCGACCCGAGGGTCCCGGCTCTGGGCGGGCAGCGCCTCGTTCGCCACGAGTTCCGACTGGAGGATGAGCCGCAGCGGCCCGTCGACCGCCTCGACCTCGTAGTTGATCACTGCGACGGCGCGCTGGGTGAACGAGACCAGCCGGGTGGTGCGGACCTTGACCTCGCGGCCGGCCGGGGAGCGCCAGTGCAGCTCCCGGTGCAGGGTGCCGGCGCGCAGGTCGAGGACCCGTTCGTGGGCGAGGAGTTCGCCGTAGCGCACGTCGAGCGGCTCGTCGTCGACCAGCAGCCGGATCAGCTTGCCGTTCGTCACGTTGACGATCGTCTGACCGGACTCGGGGAACCCGAAGCCGGCCTCCGCGTACGGCAACGGGCGCAGCTCGTAGAAGGAGTTGAGGTACGTGCCGGGCAGGCCGTGCGGCTCCCCCTCGTCGAGGTTGCCGCGCAGCCCGACGTGCCCGTTGGAGAGGGCGAAGACCGACTCCGACTGGGCCAGGACGTCCATGTCCAGCCGCGTCTCCCGGACGTGCCACGGTTCGACCGGATAGGCGCGTTCCCGGATCATGCGGGCCGGCCGGTGTCGAGCAGGTCGGCGAGGTCGGTGACCACGACGTCGGCGCCGTGCGCCGACAGCTCGGCGGCCTGGCCGACCCGGTCGACGCCCACCACGTACCCGAATCCGCCGGCCCGCCCGGCGGCGACCCCGGCGAGGGCGTCCTCGAAGACGACGGCGTCGCGCGGGTCGACGCCGAGCAGTTTCGCGCCGGCCAGGAAGGTGTCCGGGGCCGGCTTGCCGCGCAGCCCCTCGGCGCGGGCGACGAGCCCGTCCACCCGGGCCTCCAGCAGGGGTTCCAGCCCGGCGGCGGCCACCACCTCGCGGCCGTTCGCGCTGGCCGTGACGACCGCCCGGCGCAGGCCGGCGGCGGTCGCCGCCTCCAGGTAGGCGACGGATCCGGGGTAGACGTCCACCCCGTCGGTACGCAGCCGCTCCAGCAGCAGCACGTTCTTGCTGTTGCCGACGCCGTTGACGGTGTCGGCGTCCGGCGGGTCGTCGGGCGACCCCTCGGGCAGCACGATGCCCCGGGAGGCGAGGAAGGTGCGCACCCCGTCGGCGCGCGGCCGGCCGTCGACGTAGCGGTTGTAGTCCAGCCCCGGGTCGAAGGGGCGGAACTCCTCGCCGGTGGCGGTGGCGTGGCGGCGCAGGAAGCCGTCGAACGTCTCGGTCCAGGCGGCGTTGTGCACCCGGGCGGTCTGCGTCAGCACACCGTCCAGGTCGAAGAGACAGGCGGTCACGTGAGCAGGCAGGCCCAACACGGTAAGAAATCTATCCAGGCCTCCGGGCCCGCAAACCGCTTTCGGCCTGCTTGCCGCCCGGCTCAGTTCGGACGCAGCGTCCAGACGACGGTCATCTCACCGGTCGGTCTGCCCTCCTCGGTGACGATGTCCACCTGCACCGGGAACTCCGGCCGCTGGCCGGACTCCAGCTCCGCGACCACCTCGGCGACCGGTCGGCGGAGGCGCGCGGTGGCCAGCACCGGGCCCATGGCCGGCTTGCGGTACGCGATCTCGGCCCGCGTCACCAGCGGCACGGCCCGGTCGAGCAGCTCCCCGAACGCCGCCAGCGCCACCGCGCCGGAGGCGGTCTCGGCGAGGGTGAACATGGCCCCGGCGTGCGGGCCCCCGATGTGGTTGTGGTGGGCCGGCGAGTCGGGCAGCCGGACGGTCACCCGTACGCCGCCGTCGGCCTCGGGGGCCACCTCGACGAATTCGATGCCGAGCGTACGGGCGAACGGCACGGCTTCCAGGATGCCGGCCGCCACCTGACGCGAGTCGATGGTCATGCCCCGACATTACTAGCCGGTAACTTTCCCGCCAAGGGCCCCCGGTCAGCGCCAGCCCACGTCGATGCGGTCGCCGCGCTCGTCGAAGAAGTGCAACGCGTCCATCCGTACGGAGACGGCCAGGGGGTGACCGGCGGAGATCCCCGGGTACGGCGCGAGCCGGACCGCGAGCTCGGCGGGGCGCCGGTGGTGCCGACCCGGGTCGTTGAGCACGCTGGTGCGGCCGGTGGCGACCGGGGCGGTCTCCTGCTCGGCGGCGCGCCCGGTCAGCCGCTGCACGACCTGCCCGAAGCGGCGCCGGCTCCCGCGCTGGCCGGTGGACGCCTCGACCCGGGCGCCCATCTCGTCCACCACGATCGCCGTGGCCCCGACGTCGAGGAAGGCGAGCGACTCGTGCCCGTGGTGCTCCAGGTAGCGGATCCGGCCGTGCAGCACGGCGCCCTGGGCGTCCGGCGCGACCGGGGTGAGCGCCTCGGCCCGCATCCCGACCACGATCCGCTCCCCGTGGTAGTGCGCGACCGCCCGGCTGCGGATGTCGTCCCACGGCAGGTAGAGCGCCTGCTCGCCGAGGGTGAGGGTGACGTAGCGGTCGAGGTGGACGTAGACCGAGGCCTCCAGCAGGTTCATCCGCGGGCTGCCGAGGAACGCGGCCACGTAGAGGGTGGCCGGGCGGCCGTACACCTGGGTGGGGGTGCCGACGTCCTGGAGGACGCCCTTGCGCATGATGGCGACCCGGTCGGCCATGGTCAGCGCCTCGGCCTGGTCGTGGGTGACGTAGATGGTGGTGACGCCCAGCTCCCGGGTCAGCCCGGAGATCTCGGCCCGCAGCTCGGCGCGCAGGCCGCTGTCGAGGTTGGACAGCGGCTCGTCCATCAGGAACACGCCGGGGCGGCGCACGATCGCCCGGCCCATCGCGACGCGTTGGCGCTGCCCGCCGGAGAGCTGGCTGGGCTTGCGGCCGAGCACGTCGCCGATGCCGAGCGCACTGGCCACGTCGGTCACCCGCTCGCCACGCGGCTCGGGCTCCAGCCCGGCGAGGCGCAGTGGGAAGGCGATGTTGTCGCCGACGGTCATGTGCGGATAGAGCGCGAAGTCCTGGAAGACCATGGCGATCTTCCGGTCGCGCGGCGGCAGGTCGTTGGCCAGTTCGCCGTCGAGCATCACCGCGCCCGACGTCGGCTCCTCCAGCCCGGCGACCATCCTGAGCACCGTGGACTTGCCGCAGCCCGACGGGCCGAGCAGCACCATGAACTCGCCGTCGTTGACGTCGAGGTTGACGTTGTCCACGGCGAGGGTGCCGTCCCTGAACACCTTTGTGACATCCTTGAGCGCGACGGTGGTCACCGTGCCCTCCCCCCAGCTCGTCGGGCGCACCCCGAATGACTGTGACGAGGATCATCCGGTTCGCACATCGGGTAAACGTGCGATGTTCAGCTTTGTTGCGGCCCTATGACGCCACCCGGCGGGACGACGCGCACCGCTCGACTTCGGCCCGCTCGCCGAGGAAGACGCGCCGGACCACCCGCTCGGCCGCGTGGCCGTCGTCGAGCGCGCAGAACCGGGCCCGGAACCGCTGCCGGGCCTTGCGCGCCGCCGCCGAGTCGAACTCGCCGTCGCGGAACACCTCGAGCAGGTCGGCGAAGGTGGTGGTCACCGCGCCGGGCGGCTGCGCGGTCACGTCGAAGTAGACGCCCCGGGCCAGCTGGTAGGCCTCCCAGTCGGGGGCGTAGACGACGATCGGCCGGTCGAGCACGGCGTAGTCGAACATCGCCGAGGAGTAGTCCGTCACCAGCACGTCCGCCACGAGGTAGAGGTCCTCCACGCACGGGTGGTCGCTCACGTCGCGTACACGGTCGCGGTCGGTCGGGCGGCGGGCGCGGTGGTCCCGGTCGTGGAAGTAGTGGCTGCGCATCAGCAGCCGGCCGGCCGGACCGAGCACGTCGAGCAGCCGCTCCGGGTCGAACGGCGGCCGGTAGCCGGGCAGGTGCTCCCGGTGCGTCGGGGCGTACAGGACGACCTGCTCACCCGGCCCGAGGCCGAACCCGGCGCGCAGCCGGAGCATCTCCTCGCGGGTGGCGGTGACCAGCCGGTCGTTGCGCGGGTAGCCGACCTCCAGGGTGGTGTACGCGGCCGGGTACGCGCGCTCCCACATCTGCGTGGAGAAGCTGTTCGCGCTGACGCTGTAGTCCCACCGGTCCACCCGGCGCAGCAGCCCGGCGAAGTCCATCCCGACCGCGCCGATCGGGTACCGCTGCTGGTCGAGCCCCATCACCTTCACGGGCGTGCCGTGGTGGGTCTGCACGTGCACCGTGCCCGGCCGCTTGCGGACGAAGTCCGGGAAGTTCACGTTGTTGACCAGCCAGCGCGCCCGGGCCAGCGCCCGGTAGTACGCGGGTGTCCCGGCGACGACGTACGCGACGCCCTCGGGCACGGTGTGCGCCCGGTCCCGCCGGACGATCCACACCCCGCGCACCTGCGGCGCCAGCCGCCGGGCCGCCTCGAAGATCGCGGCCGGGTTGTCGGCGTACCCGCGGTACCAGTAGGCCGCGTAGACGGCCAGCGTCGGGTCGACCGGCCGGCGCAGTTCGGCCCGGTAGTACTCGCGCAGCAGCGTGTCCCGGGCCAGCGTCGCCGCGCGCCGGGCCGGGGGCGCGACGCGCCGCTTCGCGCCCCGCGCGGTACGCCGGGCGACGTCGCGCGCCCGGTAGGCGGTCCGCAGCGCGCTGAACGTACGCCAGCGGCCGGCGGCCACCAGCCGGTGCTTGAGCCCCTCGGCACCCGTCGGCGCCGGGTAGCCGCCGGGCGGCAGCCAGCGCGCGTGGTCGGCGGTGATCTGGGCGAAGAAGGCCGGGCGCAGCTCGGGCGCGATCCGCGCCCCGTTGCCGAGCACGGTCAGGTAGTGCCAGATCATCCGCTCGAACAGCGCGGGGCGCAGGTCGTCGACGGCCGGGCCCTCGGCGTCCATCAGCCGGAACACCCGGTGCCACTGGTCGAACACCTCGAAGTGCCGCTCGCCCCTGGTCCTCGTGATCGCCCCGGTGCGGCGCTGCCGGTAGTTGACGCAGACCCGGTCGAGCACGCCGATCCGCTCGGCGGCCATCAGCACGGGGTAGCTGAACGAGACGTCCTCGTACCAGCCGGGGGCGAAGCGCAGACCCGTGTCGAGCAGGAACCGTCGGCGGACCAGCCGGTTCCAGGCGGTGTGCAGCAGCCGTAGCGTCTCGGGCCGCTCCCGCAGCCGGAAGGTCCCCTCGGGCGGCTCCGGGAACACCTCCGCCATGGCGCTGCGGCTGGCGGTGTCGTTCCAGTGCATCCGGACGTGGTCCACCAGGAGCACGTCCGGCCGGGTCTCCCGCAGACGCGCGACGACCTCGGGCAGGCACCCCGGGGCGAGCCAGTCGTCGCCGTCGACGAACCAGACGTACTCGCCGGCGGCCCGGTCCAGCCCGACGTTGCGGGCCGGACCGAGCCCGACGTTCTCCGTCAGCCGGACGGCGTGCACCCGCGGGTCACGGGCCGCGTACTCGGCCAGGATCTCGCCGCTGTCGTCCGGTGAGCAGTCGTCGACCCCGATCACCTCGATGCCGGTGACCGGCTGGTCGAGGATGGAGTCCAGGCATTCGCGCAGGTAGCCCTGCACCCGGTAGGCCGGCACGACGAAACTGATCAGAGTCATCGGCCGGCCCCTGTCGTCAGCCCGGCGAGCGACCTCCCGCCCCGACCAGGCCCACCGACGCCCGCGCGGCGCGGGCGGGCAGGACGACCCAGGCGAGGACGACACTCCCCACGAAAACCACGAGAAGGTACGAACCCAGTGTAGCCATCCCGATACCCGCAAAACCGGCAATCGTCGCCAGGGCCAGCAGCACCGACCGGCCCTCCCAGCCCAGCGTGGCATCGTGCAGCGGCGGAGCGGACTGCCGCTTCTCCAGCCGCGCCGTCAGGTCGTAGTGGTGCAGGGTGAGCACGAAGACGTACCCGAAGATCAGCCACGGCGGCACGTCGCCGACCACCCCGACCGCGATGGCGAACAGGAACTCGCCCGCCCGCAGCGCGGCCGGCACCAGCCAGTCCAGCGGGCCGTCGTGCGTCGCGCCCGCGCCGAGACCGGCGGCCAGCAGCACCAGCAGCGCGACCGGCACGGCCCACCGCAGGCCCGGGGCTCCCGCGCCGTCGCGGCTGACCAGCGCCGCCACCAGCAGCACCGCCGGACCCAGCGCCGCACCGACCGCCAGCGTCAGCGGACCCACCGGCCGCAGCACCGGCAGGAGCCGGGCCAGCGGCCCGTCGTCGCGGTGCAGGGTGGCGTCGACCGTGGCCAGCACCGGTACCCGCATCCAGCGGGCCCGCAGCGTACGCAGCCCACCGGTGTACGCGAAGGCCAGCACCCCCCAGGCCAGCACCGCGTACAGGCTGACCAGCGGGCCGAACAGCGCCACGGTGATCGCGATCAGCGCCCACCGCTCCCCGATCGGGAAGACCACCGTCCGCTTCAGCCAGTACGACACCGAGCCCGTGTCGGCCTGCACCCGGTTCGAGGCCGCGTTCAGCTTGTCGCCGATGCCGCCGCCACCCGTGCCGACCGCCTTCGGCCGCCGGGCCGCCTCGTCGTGCAGCACGCCGTACCAGGTGTCGGTCATGTGCCGGACGGTCTGCAGGGTGATCGCGGCGATCGCCAGCGCCCAGCCGTACCGGAAACCGGCCTGCGTGGCGCCATAGCCGAGGCCCGCGTAGACGACGTACTCCTTCGCCCGGTCGGCCATCGTGTCGAGCCAGCCGCCCCAGGCGCTGAAGTGCCGGGTGTAGCGGGCGAGCTGCCCGTCCACGCAGTCGAGCACGAAGCCGAGGTAGAGCAGCACCGCCCCGGCGACCAACGCCACCCGCCCGCCCGTGCCGAAGAGCACGGCGGCGGCCACCGCGAAGGCCACCGAGATCATGGTGACGGCGGTGGGGCCGAGCCCGAGCTTCGCCGACGCCTTGGTCACGTACGGCGACCAGGTGCTGACGAAGAAGGTGGTGAAGAAGTCGTCGCGCTCCTTCACCGAGAGCTTCAGCTCCGCCCGGTCCTCGTCGACGGCGGCCACGGCCGCCTCCGCGGCGGCCAGCCCCGCCGGGTCGCCCACCCGGTGCGCGACGAGCAGGCGTACCCGCTGGGCGAAGGTCAGCACGCCGAGCCCGGCGAGGCCGGCGAAGAGCCGGTCCACGGCAGGCCCGGCCGGTGGCGGCGCGGCGGCCGACGGCGCGCCGGCGGGCACCACCCCGGCGGCCGCGCGCGCGGCGGCGGCGAGCGACGGCAGGTCGTCGACGCCGACCCGCACCGCGCCGCCGAAGACCCCGGTGGCCTCGCCGCCCAGCACCTCCGGCGAGCCGGCCCCGACCACCTGGCCGCGCTCCTCCCGCACGGCCGTGCGGCCCTCGCCGGGCGGGTCGGTGAGCACCAGCGCGACCGTCGGCCCGACCGGGCTGGTGGCCAGATGCCGCAGGACGGCGGTGTGCGCGACCAGGTCGGCGCCGGTGACGAGTACCGGCTGCGCGGCCGAGTCGACGAGGGCGGCCAGCTCGGCCAGGTCGGCGGCATGGCGCACCTCGGTCGCCCCGGCGCGCCGCAGCTGGTCGGCCAGCCGGTCGGCGAGGGATTCGCCCGAGCGGGTCGGCAGGCTCGCGGCCGGGGCGTCGGCGGCGAGCACGATCGCGAGCGTCACCGCGGAACCGCGGCGTGGTACGCGTGCAGCGCCTCGGCGATCGTGCCGTCGACGCCCAGCCGGCCCCCGTCGAGGTAGAGCCCCCGACGACAGAACCGGGTCAGATCCTTTTCGTTGTGTGACACCAGCACCAGAGTGCGCCCCTCCCCGAGCAGACGGTCGATCGTCGCATAACACTTCCCGCGGAACTCCTCGTCCCCGACCGCGGTCACCTCGTCCATGAGCAGGATCGGGTGCGGCAGGTGCGAGATGATCGCGAAGCCGAGCCGGACCTTCATGCCGGACGAGTAGTGCCGCACCGAGGTGTCGACGGCCCGTTCCACCTGCTCACCGGCGAACGACACGATGTCGTCGAAGTGCCGCCGCAGGTAGGACGCCGGCAGCCCGTGCAGACCACCCACCAGGTAGAGGTTCTCCCGCCCGGTCAGGTCGTTGGAGAACCCCGCGGAGAGCTCCAGCAGCGGCGCGACGTCCCCGCGCACCCGGATCCGGCCCTCGTCGGGGATGAGCACACCGGCGATCAGCCGCAGCAGGGTGCTCTTGCCGGTGCCGTTGCGGCCGACCACTCCGACGGTCTCCCCGGGCCGGACCGAGAACGACACGTCCCGCAGCGGCCAGAACCGGCCGTCGTCCGCGCCGCGCCGGCCCCGGTGGATGAACAGCTCCCGCAGCCGCAACTGCCGCCGCCGGTTGCGGACGAACCGGATGCCGAGCCCCTCCGCCTCGATGATCGCCTCGGACATCCCTACAGTTCCTTGAGCACGGCGGGTTCGAGCCGGCGAAACGACCACCAGCCGGCGGCCAGCACCAGCAGGCTGACGACGACGGTGGTGGCGAGCAGGCGGGCGTCCGGGAACTCGTCGGGGTACCAGACCGCGTGGTGCAGCTGGAAGACGCCCACCAGCGGGTTCAGCTCGTACGCGGCCTTCAGCCAGCCCGGCAGGTCGGAATCCCGTACGAGGCTCAGCGGGTAGATGATCGGGGTGGCGTAGAAGAGCACCCGGATGATCAACCGCATGAAGCGCTCGACGTCGCGCATCAGCACGTTGACCGCCGAGAGCAGCAGCGCCAGCCCGATCAGCAGGACGGCCTGCACCGTCACCGCGAGCGGCAGGGCCAGCAGCGACCAGCCCAGCTCGACCCGCCCGGACGCGGCGTACCCGACGGCGGCGGCGAACAGGATCGGCAGGCCGGCGGCGTACTCGGCGAAGCGGCCCGTGACCCGGCCGATCGGGAAGACCTGCCGGGGCACGTTCATCGTCGTGATCAGCCGGGCCTGCCCCGTGAGCGCGTTCGTCGCCTCGCTCAGCGCCGAGCTGGTCCACATCCAGGCGAAGATCCCGGTGAGCAGGAACAGCGGGTACGAGTCGGCCGCGTCACCGAGGTGGCGGTTGGTGTCGCGGGAGTAGAGGATCCCGAAGACGAACCAGTAGATCGCCCCCATGCCCAGGGGCTCGATCAGCGACCAGAGGTACCCGAGCACGGACTGCTGGTACTTCACGGCGAGGTCGCGCCGGACGAGGATGCGCAGCGAGGTGCGGTGCGCCCACAACGCCGCGACGCCAGAGGTCACCGCCGCCTCCCGCCTGACCGGACGGACGACAGGCTAGCAGCCGGTGAACGAACGCCCCCTCAGCACTCGATCACGTTGACGGCCAGTCCGCCGCGCGCCGTCTCCTTGTATTTCACCTTCATGTCCGCGCCGGTCTCGCGCATGGTCTTGATGACCTTGTCCAGCGAGACGTGGTGCACCCCGTCGCCGCGCAGCGCCAGCCGGGCGGCCGTGATCGCCTTGATGCTAGCCACCGCGTTCCGCTCGATGCAGGGGATCTGCACCAGACCACCGACCGGGTCGCAGGTCAGCCCGAGGTTGTGTTCCATGCCGATCTCGGCGGCGTTCTCCACCTGCTCGGGGCTGCCGCCCAGCGCCTCGGCCAGGCCGGCGGCGGCCATCGAGCAGGCCGAACCCACCTCGCCCTGGCAGCCCACCTCGGCGCCGGAGATCGAGGCGTTCTCCTTGAACAGCACGCCGATCGCGCCCGCCGCCAGCAGGAAACGCACCACCCCCTCCTCGCAGGCACCGGGCACGAACCGCGTGTAGTAGTGCAGCACCGCCGGGATGATCCCGGCCGCCCCGTTGGTCGGCGCCGTGACGACCCGGCCGCCGGCCGCGTTCTCCTCGTTGACGGCGAGGGCGAACAGCGTCACCCAGTCCATCGCCCGCAGCGGGTCGGCGGGATCGGACTCCGTCTCCAGGCTGCGGCGCAGCTCGGCGGCGCGGCGGCGGACCTTCAGCCCGCCGGGCAGCACCCCGGTACGCGAACAGCCCCGCTCGACGCACTCGCGCATCACCCGCCAGATCTCCAGCAGGCCGGCGCGTACCTCGCCCTCGCTGCGCCAGGAGAGCTCGTTGGCGAGCATCACCTCACTGATCGACAGCCCCGTCGACGCGGTCACATCGAGCAGTTGCGCACCGGTGAGGAACGGGTGCCGTACCCGGGTGGTGTCGGGCTTGATCCGGTCCGCCCCGGCCGCCGCCTCGTCGACCACGAACCCGCCGCCGACCGAGTAGTACGTCCGCACCCGCAGCTGGGCGCCCGCGTCGTCGTACGCGACGAAGGTCATCCCGTTGGGGTGGTACGGCAGCGAACGGCGCCGGTGCAGCACCAGGTCGCGGTCCGGATCGAAGTCGATCTCGTGCGCGTCGAGCAGGCTCAGCCGGCGCTCCGCCCGGATCCGGGCGATACGCCCGTCGACCGTGTCGGTGTAGACCGTCTCCGGGGCCTCACCGGCCAGCCCGAGCAGCACGGCCCGGTCGCTGCCGTGGCCGTGCCCGGTGGCCCCGAGCGAGCCGAAGAGTTCCGCCTGCACCCGTGCCGTGCCGGTCAGCACCCCGTCGGCCTTGAGGCCGGCGACGAAGGTCCGGGCGGCCCGCATCGGCCCCACCGTGTGCGAGCTGGACGGCCCGATGCCGACGCTGAAGAGGTCGAAAACGCTGATCATGGCTGCACTTCCTCGCCGTCGTACCTCGTGGGTCTGCGGCACGGTCGTGGCCGGCCCGGTCGGGGCGGCCGTCCGGCACCCGAGGGGTGTGGGTGCCCGACCGGCGAGCCTACCCGCCCAGCTCAGCCCCTGCCCGTCGATGACGACCCCCACCCGCGACCCGACCGGGTCGCCGGGCGTCGCGACCCGGGATCCCGGGTAACCACCTACGGGTACGGAGGCCGCCGATCCTCCTCACGACTGAGGGCACGGTGGCCACCCCTTCCTACCGTTGAGGACAGAGGCGGCGAATGCCGCAGAGTGGGAGTACGACGATGAGTCGCAAACTGGTCCGCCCCCGTCAGGGGCGCATGCTCGCCGGCGTCTGCGCCGGCCTCGCCCAGCGTTTCGGCAGGTCAGCCGGCTTCATCCGGCTGCTGTTCCTGCTGTCGCTGCTGCTGCCCGGCACCCAGGTGGTCGTCTACCTGGTGCTCTGGATCCTGATGCCGAACGAGGACCGTCACGCCGCCGCCCGCTACTGAGCCCGTCGCACCCCGCCGGACGCGGGGTGACCACCCGAGGCGCCCGCCCCGTCGACCGGGGCGGGCGCCGTCGCGTCGATGGGATCCGCCGTCACGGGGCGGTGTAGGTGACCGTGACCTTCTCGTAGCCGAGGGAACGGAGCAGCCCCTCCAGCATCTTGCGGGTGTTCTCCTCGGCCCGCTGGGTCAGGCCGCTGTCGCGGGCGGCCGTGGTGATCCGCTCCTCGGCGAGCTGGTAGACCTGCTGCTGGCGGTTGGGATCGCCCTTCACCAGGTCGCCGACCCGGTTGAGCAGCCCGCGCTCCTCGGCGAAGACGTAGCTCTTCTCCAGGTCCAGGTTGGTCTTGGCCAGCTGCGGCGCCGGCAGCCTGATCTCCACCGACTTGCCGTCGGCCGACTCGACCACCGCGCCCTCGGAGATCTTGGCGAAGTCGACGTAGGCCTCCACGCTGCCCGCCCCCACGAAGAGGGTGCGCTGGTTGAGCAGCCAGTCGGGCACGTTGCGCCGGTCGTTCTGGAGATCGACGACCACCTGGAAGTTGCCCTCGGCCGCGACGTAGCGGCTGAGATCCTGGATCGACTTGAGCAGCGGCGGTTGGCTGCGGTCGGTCTGCTCCTTGGTGAACGGGTTGCGGAACTCCGGCAGCAGGCCGGTCGCCTGCACACCGAGCAGCACCACCACCGCCAGCGCCGCCGCGCCGAGCACCCAGAGCAGGCCGCGCGCGGGCCCACCCGCCGGCGGTGGCGCATCCGGCTCCGCCGGCTCCGTTGTGACAGCCGACCGCTCCTTGAGCGCCTCGCCGGTCGGGTAACCGGGGAACTCCCTGGTGGGTTCGTTGATGTCGCCGTCGCGGGCCATGGCCCTCACCGTCCTTGTCAGACACGTCGTCTGAGGATGACGGTACGGCTCCGGTGCGACAGCCGCTCGCCGAAGCACGCCACCGGGCGCGACCGCCGCGCCAAACCCGCGAATACGCAGGTCAGAGCGGGTCGGACGGCCGGCTCACTCGATCGGGCCGGAGAGGGCCAGCACCCGGGCGTGGATCTGGTTGCGCTGTTGCAGCGCCGCCCGCAGGGCCCGGTGCAGCCCGTCCTCGAGGTAGAGCCCGCCGTTCCACTGCACGACGTGCGGGAAGAGGTCGCCGTAGAAAGTGGAGTCCTCCGCGAGGAGCTTGTCCAACGCGAGCTCGCGCTTGGTGGTGATCAACTGATCCAGGCGCAGCGGCCTCGGCGGAATCTCCGCCCACTGCTTGAGCGTCAGGTTGTGCTCCGGGTAGGGACGCCCGTCCCGGACCGCTCTGAAGATCACGACGGCACGCTCCCCTCCCCCTGGCCGGCCGACCCACGACACCGGGTCGGGTCGCGGCGCGGCACCGCGACCCGCGGCACCGATGACCGTGCCAGCGTAGCGGGCTGCAGCACACCGCGTTCTGCTCCCTGATGTCAGTTTCACTACCCACCGTCCGGTCCGCCACCGGACGAAAGACCCGACCGGGGATTCGGCACCGTCAACTCCACCTTCCCCGGCGGACCACCTCGTCCACCGGGCGGCGTCCCCGGCGCAGCGACGGTGACCGATGGTCGGGCGCACGATAACCCACCGTGACGGCCCCGACGGGCTCGTACTCGCCCGGCACCCCGAACGCCTCCCGGTACGCGTCGAGGCGCTGCGCGGGGATGCCGAAGAAGCACGCCCCCAGCCCCTCGTCGACGGCCGTCAGCAGCATCAGCAGGGCGGCGAAGCCGGTGTCCACGTACCAGTAGGGCACCGGCCAGCGCTCCGTCGAGCGGTCCGCCCAGCCCTTGTCCGGTTCCGCGTACCGCTCCAGGTAGGCCGACCGGTTCGCGTGCGGGACGACGATCAGCGGGGCGCGGCGCATCCCCGCCAGCCACCGCTCCCGGCCGCCGCCGCCCGGGGTGGTCGCCGCCCAGAACCGCTCCCGGTCCTCCGGCGCCTCCAGCACCAGGAAGCCCCAGCCCTGGGCGAAGCCGGCCGACGGCGCGCGGACCGCGTGGTCGAGCAGCCGCTGCACCACGTCGGGCGGGACGGGCCGGTCCGGGTCGTAGTTGCGCACCATCCGGCGCCGCCGGACCACCTCGCTGAACTCCATGCGCTCCCCCGCTCAGGCCCCGGGCCGTACGCCCCAGACACCCCGCCAGGTCGCGCCCGGCTTCAGGGTGATCACGTCCCGGCCCGAGCGGAACGCGTCCGGCGGGCAGGTCATCGGCTCCAGCGCCACGGAACGGCGACGCCGCTCGCCGGGCAGGGCGTCGCCGGTGAACACCTGCCACCAGCCGAACTCCCGGTCCGCCCAGATCCGCACGCCCGAGGCGCCGTCGGGGGCGGCCAGGCTCACCACCGAACCGCCGTCGTCGTCGCGGATCACGTCGCCGAAGCAGAGGTCGAGCCGGGCACCGCCGATCCGGCGGGGGCTGGTCCAGTCGTACTCGGTGCCGGCGACCGGGGTGCCCCCGATCGGCAGCAGCCGCCCGTCCACCTGCAACCGCGTCCGGGCCGGCAGCCGCATCGCCAGGTCGTCCACCGCCACCCCGGGCACCCGCAGGTACGGGTGCACCGCGAAACCGAACGGCGCCGGCTCGCCGCCGAGGTTCGTCGCCTCGTGCTCGGCGCGCAGCCCGTCCGGACCGACGCTCCACCGGGTACGCAGCCGCAGCGGCCACGGGTAGCCCGGCTGCGGGGGCAGCTCGTAGCCGACCGTGACCGCCTCGGGCGACTGCTCCACCAGCTGCCACGGCACCCAGTTGACCAGCCCGTGGATGGCCACGCCCCGCTCCGGCTCGCTGAGCGTGAGCTGCAACGACCGCTCGCCGAAGGTGTAGCGCCCGTCGCGGATCCGGTTCGGCCAGGGGGCCAGCACCTGTCCCGCACAGCCGGGGCAGAGCTCGTCGACGTCGTACCCGTCGAGGTGGTCGGTCCCGTCGTGCCGGTATGTCCGGACCCCACCGCCCACCTCCACGATGACGGCCTCGTGGCCGGCGGCGGAAATGGTCCACTGCGCGCCCGAGGGCGGGCGCTGGTCGGGGGTGTCCATGCGGGGGACCCTAACGGTTCGCGCCCCGTCGTCGCTCGCCCCGACCCGACCGGTCACGCTCGGTCACCGTCCGCCGAGGTCGCCGCCCGGTAGCGCAGCAGCGCCGGGAACGCCACCGCGAGCAGCACCGCGAGCGCCGCCGAGATCAACCCGCCGCTGACCCAGGCGACGCCACCGCCGAGGCCGGCCGCCACCGCACCGGCGCGCAGGTCGCCCAAGCGCGGGCCGCCGGCGATGACCACCGTGTTGACGCCCATGAGCCGCCCACGCATCCGGTCCGGCGCGTAGACCAGCAGCATCGACTGCCGCAGCACCGCGCTGACCAGATCGGCCGCCCCGGCCACCGCGAGCAGCAGCACCATCAGCCAGAGCTGGCCGGCGAGCCCGGCCGCCGCGATGGCCAGCCCCCAGCCGACCACCGCCACCACCAGCACCAGCCCCTGCCGGCGCAGCCGCCCGATCCAGCCGGAGGTCAGCCCGCCGAGCATCGCGCCCGCCGCGATCGCGCTGTAGAGCCAGCCGACCGCCGCGCCGCCGCCGAACCGGGACTCGGCGATCTCCGGGAAGAGCGCCCGGGGCATCGCCAGCACCATGGCGATCAGGTCGATCACGAAGGAGAGCAGCAGCACCGGCGTGGTCGCCAGGTAGCGCAGCCCGTCGACGATGCTGGCCAGCCCGGCCCGCCGCGGGACGGCGTCCGGGGCCGCGTCCGGATCGGGTTCCGGCGGCATGGCCGGCAGCTTCACGGTCGCCCAGACGGCCACCAGGTAGAGCACCGCGTCGGCCGCGTAGGCGATCGGCAGGCCGAGGTCCGTGCCCCACCAGGCGAAGATCAGGCCGGCGGCCAGCGGGCCGAACACCGAGGCCGCCGTGTAGGTGGTGAAGTTCAGCGTGGTCGCCGCCGGCACCAGGTCCGCCGGCACCAGCCTCGGCAGGATCGCGTTGCGGGTGGGCGAGCTGATCGCGAAGGCGACCGACTGCACCGCCACCAGGACGAGCAGCAGCAGCGGGCTGCCGACGCCGAGCACCGCCTGCACCGCCAGGCCCAACGTGGCGACCCAGAGCACCACGGCGGTCGCCAGCAGCACCTTGCGCCGGTCGTACGCGTCGGCCACCGCGCCGCCCCAGAGCCCGAAGACCAGCAGCGGTACGAACGCCGCGATCCCGATCAGGCCGACCCAGAGGGAGTTCTCGGTCAGCGCGTACATCTCCACCGGCACGGCGACCGCCGTGAGCTGGATGCCGAACATCGCGATGCCGTTGCCCAGCCACATCCGCCGGTACGCCGGCACGGCCAGCGGGCGCACGTCGATCGCGAAGCTGCGCAGCCGGCCCGGCCGGGGGCTCTTGAGCTGGGTCACGGCGCCAGCCGCTCGACTGCCCACTCCCCGGCGCCGGTGAGCCGGAACCGCAGCCGGTCGTGCAGTCGGCTGACCCGCCCCTGCCAGAACTCCACCGACTCCGGCCGCACCCGCAGCCCGCCCCAGTGCGGCGGCGCGGGGATCGGCTCGACCTCGGCGAAGCGCTCCGCCGCCGCCCCGTACGCCTCGTCCAGCACGGCCCGGTCGGGGATCACCCGGGACTGGGTGCTGGCCCAGGCGCCGAGCTGGGAGCCGCGCGGCCGGCTGGCGAAGTACGCCTCCGTCTCCGCCCGGTCGACCCGCTCGGCCCGGCCGGCCACGACCACCTGCCGGTGCATCGCGAACCACGGGAAGACGAGGCTCACGTACGGGTTGACGGCCGCCTCGGCGCCCTTGCGGGACTCGTAGTTGGTGAAGAAGACGAAGCCGTCGGGGTCGTACCCCTTCAGCAGCACGGTCCGGGCGCTCGGGCGGCCCGCGGCGTCGGCGGTGCCCACCACCATCGCGTTCGGTTCGGGCAGCCCGGCGGCGACCGCGTCGGCGAACCAGCGGGCGAACTGGCCGTGCCAGTCGGCGGCCAGGTCCGCCTCGGAAAGGCCCAGCTCCGAGGCGTACTCGTTACGCATCGACGCCGGCCGGGCTGTGTCCCCCGTCACGTTCCCCCTCCTCTTCGTCGGTCCGGTCGACCTGCTGCGACGCAGGCCAGAGCGCACCGCACCGCACAGTGTCACCGACGCGATCCGGCCCACCCGAACCGGGGATGTCGTGTGCGGCACAGTCCCGGTGGGTCGCGGATCCGGTTACCCAGCAGGCAAGATGTCACGAACACTTACCTGAGGGTCGCCTAAGGTGTTCGCCCGGCTGGGCCGGGTCCGGAGCCCGGGGCGGGCGCGCCGAGCAGATCCAGGAGAGCGACATGGCCGATTTCAAACCCGGACTCGAGGGCGTCGTGGCTTTCGAGACCGAGATCGCCGAACCCGACCGCGAGGGCGGCGCGCTGCGCTATCGCGGGGTCGACATCGAGGATCTGATCGGCCAGGTCTCCTTCGGCAACGTGTGGGCGCTGCTGGTCGACGGGCGGTTCGGCCCGGGCCTGCCGCCGGCCGAGCCGTTCCCGGTGCCGGTGCACTCCGGCGACATCCGGGTGGACGTGCAGTCCGCGGTCGCGATGCTGGCCCCGTACTGGGGTCTCAACCAGCTGCTCGACATCTCCGACGAGCAGGCCCGCGAGGACCTCGCCCGGGTGTCGGTCACCGCGCTCTCCTTCGTCGCCCAGTCGGCGCGCGGCCTGGGCCTGCCGGCCGTGCCGCAGAAGGAGATCGACAAGGCGTCCACCATCGTCGAGCGCTTCATGAAGCGCTGGCGGGGCGAGCCCGACCCCCGGCACGTGAAGGCCGTCGACGCCTACTTCATCTCGGCCGCCGAGCACGGCCTGAACGCCTCCACCTTCACCGCCCGCATCGTCGCCTCCACCGGCGCGGACGCCGCGGCCTGCATCTCCTCCGGCATCGGCGCCCTCTCCGGCCCGCTGCACGGCGGCGCGCCGTCCCGCGTGCTCAGCATGCTGGAGGCGGTCGAGCGCAGCGGCGACGCCGAGGGCTACGTCAAGGGCGTACTCGACCGGGGCGAGCGGCTGATGGGCTTCGGCCACCGCGTCTACCGCGCCGAGGACCCGCGCGCCCGGGTGCTCCGCCGCACCGCCAAGGAGCTGGGCGCGCCGCGCTTCGAGATCGCCGAGGCGCTGGAGAAGGCCGCCCTGGCCGAGCTCCAGGCCCGCCGCCCGGACCGGGTGCTCGCCACCAACGTCGAGTTCTGGTCGGCCGTGGTGCTGGACTTCGCCGAGGTGCCGGCGCACATGTTCACCTCGATGTTCACCTGCGCCCGGATGGGCGGCTGGAGCGCGCACATCCTGGAGCAGAAGAAGCTCCAGCGGCTGGTCCGCCCGTCGGCGCGCTACGTCGGTCCGGGCACCCGCAAGCCCAGCGACGTCGAGGGTTGGGACGCCATCCCGCACGGCGTCTGAGTTCGTGGAAGGAAGGGCCCCCTCCCGACGCCTCGCGCGCAGGGAGGGGGCCCTTCCGCGCGTTTCGGGGCGGGCGGGTGCGACACCGGTGCGGCGCGCATGACGTCTCCGGCCCCTGGTCGGGGCTGTGGTGGACGCCTCACCACCGGCCGTGGGACCAGCGGTCGAAGCGGCCCGCCCGGGTGGGAGGATGAAGGCCGGCAGTGTCGCCGGACCGGGCCCGGGTCCCGGCCGCGTCGTGCGCCTGAGCGCGCGTCCGCCGTCGATCCGCGCCCACCTGAACACCGGGCCCGCCCTCGCCCATGCGGAAGGATCTCGACAACCGTGGCTGACGCACCGACCATCCGGATTCCCGACGACCTCAAGCCCGCCGACGGGAGGTTCGGCTGCGGGCCGTCCAAGGTCCGTCCGGCGGCGGTCTCCGCCCTCACCGAGGTGGCGACCAGCTACCTGGGCACGTCGCACCGGCAGAAGACCGTCCGTGACCAGGTGGCCCGGCTGCGCCGCGGCATCAGCGACTTCTTCTCCCTCCCCGAGGGCTACGAGGTGGTGCTGGGCAACGGCGGCACCACGGCGTTCTGGGAGGTCGCGACGTTCGGCCTGGTCCGGGACCGGGCCCAGTTCGCCAGCTTCGGCGAGTTCGGCGCGAAGTTCGCCAAGTCCGTCAAGGACGCGCCGTTCCTCGGCGAGCCCACCATCCGCAAGTCGGAGGCCGGCAGCGCGCCGACCCTGACCGCCGAGGCCGGGGTGGACGTCTACGCCACCCCGCACAACGAGACCTCGACCGGCGTCGCGGTGCCGATCAGCCGGGTGGCGGGCGCCGACCCGGGCTCGCTGCTGCTGGTCGACGCCACCTCCGGCGCCGGCGGCCTGGACGTCAACGTCGGCGAGACCGACGTCTACTACTTCGCCCCGCAGAAGTGCTTCGGCTCCGACGGCGGCCTGTGGCTGGCCCTGATGTCCCCGGCCGCGCTGGAGCGGGCCGGCGAGATCAAGGCGTCCGGCCGTTACATCCCCGCGTTCCTCGACCTGGTCACCGCGATCGACAACTCGCGGCTGGAGCAGACCTACAACACCCCGGCGCTGGCCACGATCTTCCTGGCCGCCGAGCAGACCGACTGGATGAACGCCCAGGGCGGCCTGGCGTGGGCGGCCAAGCGCACGGCCGAGAGCGCCGCGATCGTGTACGGCTGGGCGGAGCGCTCCGAGGTGGCGACGCCGTTCGTCACCGACCCGGCGCTGCGCTCCAACGTGGTCGCCACCATCGACTTCGCCGACTCCGTCGACGCCACCGCGATCGCGAAGGCGCTGCGCGCCAACGGGATCGTGGACACCGAGCCGTACCGGAAGCTGGGCCGCAACCAGCTCCGCGTCGCGCTCTTCCCGGCCGTCGAGCCGGCCGACGTCGAGGCCCTGACCGCATCGATCGACTACGTGGTCGAGCGACTCTGAGTCGCCATCACGGTCGGTGGCCGTCGGCCGCGTCGGCGGCCACCGACCGTGATCATCGTCGCAGCTCAGTCACGACATGCGGGTGTCGCATCCCCCACCTGCGGACAGATGCGCGTACGGTGGTGCGAGGACGCCCGGGTGGCCGGCTCGTGGCGTGACGGCCAGCGAAGCGGGACGGAGGCAACGCATGCGCCCAGTACGCTTCGTCGCCCTCTCCGAGGACGGCCAGGCTCTGGTGCTCGCCGACGAGGTCGGGCGCCTGCTCGCCCTGCCCATCGACGAACGGATCGCCGGCGCGTTGCACGCCGAGCCCGGCGCCCCGCCGCTCGCCGTGGCCCCGGCGACCTCCGCCGACCCGGTGCCCTCGCTCTCCCCACGGGACATCCAGGCGAAGATCCGCTCCGGCGAGTCCGCCGAGGACGTCGCCCGGATCGCCGGCGTGCCCGTCGACCGGGTGCTGCGCTACGCCGGCCCGGTGCTCCAGGAGCGGGCCATGCTCGCCCAGCACGCCCGCCGCACCCGGCTCAAGGGCGCGGAGAAGCCCACCCCGCTCGCCGAGGTGGTCAACGGCCGGCTGGCCCAGCACGGGATCGACACCGAGAAGATCTCCTGGGACGCGTGGCGCCGCGACGACGGCACCTGGCGGATCGTGGCGACCTGGCCGTCGGGCAAGGCGACCGCGCAGGCGATCTGGGATCTCGACAAGACCCGGCAGGCGGTCACCCCACACGACGACATGGCGCAATACCTCTGCGCCGAGCGGCCCACCCCGATCCTCGGCCAGGAGCCGGCGCCGGAGCGGGGCGGCCACGCGCTGCCCGGCCCGTCGCGCGGTGAGCCGAGCCGGGGCGGTCACGGCCTGCCGGCAACGGCCGAACCCCGTCCGGGCCGCGACCCGATCCGGGCCGGGCGCGACGCCCTGCTCGCCTCCCTCGACCGTCCGCTCGGCTCGACCTCGGGCCGCGGGCTCGAACCCCGCACCCCGGCCGCCCTGGCCGGGTCGGACACGCCGCGGCAGCGGCCGGTCGGCGGCGGGGCGGCGGCGCTGCTCGGCGGCGGTCAGGGTTCCGCGTTCGACGACGACTCGGACGCGCCCAAGGAGGTGCCGGCCGTGCCGTCGCTGGCGGTGCTCCGGCCCCGACGCACGGGCGCGCCGGCGGCAGCGGCCGGCGAGTCGGCCGACGCCGGCGGCAAGCCGCGCAAGCGCCTGCCGAGCTGGGACGACGTGCTGTTCGGCAGCGGCCCGGCGGCCCGCGAGTCCTCGTGACCGCATGACTCCGGCGACGACCCGTCGCCGGAGTCATGCGAGGCACCCGGAGTCCCGCCGTGGCAGGGTGGCCCCATGGAGTACACGAATCTCGGCCGTACGGGCCTGTCGGTCAGCCGCCTCTGCCTCGGCACGATGAACTTCGGGCCGCAGACCACCGAGCCGGACAGCTTCGCGATCATGGACCGGGCTCTCGAACACGGGATCAACTTCTTCGACACCGCCAACGTCTACGGCTGGCAGACCGGCGAGGGGATCACCGAGCAGATCATCGGACGCTGGTTCGCCCAGGGCGGGGGCCGGCGGGAGAAGGTGGTGCTGGCCACCAAGGTCTACGGCAAGATGGGCGAGTGGCCCAACGAGCAGGGCCTCTCCGCCCGGCACATCGTCCGGGCCTGCGAGGACTCGCTGCGCCGCCTCCAGACCGACACCATCGACCTCTACCAGATGCACCACGTCTCCCGCAGCACGCCGTGGGAGGAGATCTGGCAGGCCATGGAGACCCTGGTCGCCCAGGGCAAGGTGCTCTACGTCGGGTCGTCCAACTTCGCCGGCTGGCACATCTCCGTGGCGCAGGAGGCGGCGGGGAAGCGCCACTTCCTCGGCCTCGTCTCGGAGCAGTGCATCTACAACCTGATGACCCGGCACGTCGAACTCGAGGTGGTGCCCGCCGCGCAGCATCACGGGCTGGGCATCATCCCGTGGTCGCCGCTGCACGGCGGGCTGCTCGCCGGGGTGCTGCGGAAGATGGCCGAGGGCGGGGCGGCACGCGGCGCCAGCGGCCGGTCCGCCGACGCGCTCGCCGAGCACCGGCCGACCATCGAGGCGTACGAGAAGCTCTGCGGCGACCTCGGTCACGACCCGGCGGACGTGGCCCTCGGCTGGCTGCTGTCGCGGCCCGGGGTGACCGCACCGATCATCGGGCCGCGCACCGCCGACCAGCTCGACCGTTCCCTGGGTGCCCTGTCCGTCGCGCTCGACGAGGACACCCTCACCCGCCTCGACGAACTCTTCCCGCCGGTCGGCAACGGGGGCCCGGGCCCGGAGGCCTGGGCCTGGTGACGGGTCAGACGGGTCAGACGGGCCAGGCGGCCAGGCGCTCGTAGGTGGGGCGGGGCCCGGGGTGGCTGCGCATCAGCACCATCTCGGCGGCCGACCACTGGGGGCCCTTGTAGCTGTCGAGGGCCGCCACGTCGGCCGCCACGTCGAGCGGGGACACCCGGTCGCCGGGGCGGGCGATCGTCAGGTGCGGGCGGAACGGCTTCTCGTCGTACGGCAGGCCGGCCTGCCGCAGCCGGGAACGGATCAGTCGGGCCAGCATCAGGACCGGCTCCACCTCACCCCGCAGGTCGACCCAGAGCACGGTGGACCGGTCCTGGCCGAACCGCCCGCCGCCAGCGAGCCGGAGCCGGGGCGCGGCGTGGCGACCGTCGCGCGACCGCTCGCCAGCGAGGCCGAGCGCGCTCTCCACGGCGACCAGCCGGTCCGCCTCCACGTCGCCCAGGAAGGCGAGGGTGATGTGCGCGTCGGCCGGGTCGGCGAGCCGGACGTTGATCCCGGCGGCGGCCGCCGCGCCGACGCGCAGCCGGGCGACCTGGGCGCCGAGGTGCGCGACCACCTCGGGCGGCGGGTAGAGCGCGACGAAGAGCCTCACGCGCCGCCCCTCAGCGGTGACGCTGCTGGTGGCCGGCGCGCGCGGCGGGCAGGGTCAGCCCGGCGGCGTGCAGCAGGCCCTCCACCCGGACCCGTTCCAGCTCCAGGTCGACGCCCACCAGCTCGGCCAGGTGCTCGGTGAGCCCGAGGGCGCGGCAGGCCAGTCGGAGCCGGTCGTCGTACGCCTGGAGGATCATGCCGTGCCAGACGAGCTGGCGGCCGTCGGAGCCGACGCCCTGGCCGCGCAGGCGGCGCAGGTCGGCGGCGAGTTCCTCCAGCGGGCGCCGGTCGGGCCGGTCGAGGCCGGCGAGGTCGATGTCGCGGGTCAGCGCGTCGGCCTCCACGGCCCGGTTCAGCCGGGCGATGGTGCGCCGCTCCCGCCGGCGCTCGCGCCACTCGGCGTAGCCGCAGGCGACCCGGTCGATGACCTCGTCGGCGCAGAAGACCAGGGCGATCACCGCCGGCAGGCTGGCCACGGCGACGAAAGCCAGGATCAGCAGCAGCGCACGACCGGGCTCCACGTATCGACGCTAAGCCTCTTTCCCCCTTACCGCTACCGCTTTCGTGGCATCCACGCCATCCGCCGGGTGGGGCGGGTTCGTCCCACCCGGGCCGCGGGGCGTTCAGCAGTCGGCGGAGGTGACGTAGAAGCGCGGCATCGGCAGGATGCGGAAGCGCAGCCGGGCGCCGGAGCGGCGCAGCTGCCAGGTGAGCGCGACCAGGATGGTGGCCAGCGAGATCAGCCCACCGATCCAGATGCTGGCGCCGGCGCCGTAGGTCTCGGCGACCCAGCCGATGAGCGGCGCCCCGACCGGGTTGGTGCCGAGGAAGACCAGCACCCACAGGGCCATCACCCGGCCGCGGAAGGCGGCGTCCGTGCCGAGCTGGACCCGCTGGTTGGCCGCCTGGGCGAAGAAGACCATGAAGAAGCCCGTCGGCAGCAGCAGCGTGACCACCATCCAGTACGCCGGGGCGAGCCCCACCAGCGTGCCGAAGCTGGCGCAGCCGACCCCCGCGCCGAGCACCAGCCAGACCGACGGGCGGCTGCGCCGCCCGGTGCCGGCGAGCGCCCCGACCAGCGCGCCGACCGCCAGGGCGGTGCTGAACAGCCCGAACGAGGCGGCACCGGTCTGGAACACGGTCTTGGCCAGCGCGGCGAGGGTGAGCTGGAAGTTGAACAGCGACATGCCGATCACCGACATCACCGCCATGGGCAGCAGCAGGTCGGGCCGGCGCCAGACGTAGCGCAGGCCGTCGACGACCTTGGCCGACGCCCGCTCGTCACGCGGCGGCAGCGCCTCCCGGTGCAGCTCGGTGGGGCGCATCCGGATCACGGTGACCAGCGGGGCGATCGAGCTGAGCGCGGTGAACAGGAAGACCGGCCCGACGTCGAAGGCGGCGATGGCCAGGCCGGCGACGGCCGGCCCGACGATCCGGGCGGAGTTGAACACGGCCGCGTTGAGCGAGAGCGCGTTCGGCAGCAGCGGCGTGCCGACCAGCTCGGAGACGAACGCCTGCCGGACGGGGGTCTCCACGGCGTTGGCGACGCCGAGCAGGGCCGCGAACGCGAAGACGTGCCAGAGCTGCACGAGGCCGGTGATCACCAGCAGGGCCATGCCGAGCGCCAGCACGGTCCAGAACGCGTTCGCGGCGAAGAGCAGCATCCGCTTGTCGTAGCGGTCGGCGAGCCGCCCGGAGAGCAGGGTGAGCAGCAGCACCGGGGTGAACTGGAGCGCGGTGACCACGCCGAGGGCGGTGGCGGAGTTGTCGGAGAGCTCGAGGACCAGCCAGTCCTGGGCGATGAACATCATCCAGACGCCGATCAGCTTGATCAGCTGCCCGGATGCGAAGAGCCGGTAGTTGCGGACCTGTAGGGACTGGAACATCGTGCTCAGCTTCGCCTGCACTCTAGGTGCGCCTCCTCGCGGTCGTACGCGTCATCGACGTCGGACGGCGCGGGGGCACGACGCGCGGGTCAGGCGCGGGCGACCTGCTGAAGGATCTCGGCCGCCTGCCGCAGGGTCTCCCGTTCGGCTTCGGTCAGCTCGGCCAGCCGGCGGGCCAGCCACTCGTCGCGGACCCGCTCGAACTGGTCGAGCACCGCCTGTCCGCCCTCGGTCGCCGCCAGGATGACCTGCCGGCCGTCGGTCGGATGGGGGGTGCGGCGCACGAGGCCGCGCTCCTCCAACTTCGCGACGATCCTGGTCATCGTGGGCGGCTGTACCCGTTCCACGTCGGCCAGTTCCCGGGGCGTCAGCGCACCCGCCAGCCGGAGGCTGGTGAGCGCGGAGAGCTGGGTGACCGTGAGGTCGCCGACCGGCCGGGCCTGGCGGACCCGTCGGTTGAGCCTGGTGATCGCATCGCGCAGCTGCGGTGCGAGCTGCGCCGGTGGCACGCGTTTCGCCGTCACCGTCCGCTCCGTCACGATAGTTAGCCTAACTAATTAGCATGGCGAACGACCACTTATATGACCACGCTCACGAGAAGTTCGCCCCGCTCCGGGCCGGTCACCCGAATCGGTCACCGGCCCGGAGCGGAACGTGCTCAGAGCATCATCGACTCGATCGGCCCGCGCAGGAAGTAGAGCACGAAGAGGACGGCCACCCCGTACAGCAGCGGGTGGATCTCCCGGGCCTTGCCCTTGGCGAGCTTCACCACCACGTACGAGATGAGGCCGGCTCCGATGCCGTTGGAGATCGAGTACGTGAAGGGCATCAGCGCGATCGTCAGGAACGCCGGGATGGCGATCTCGTAGTCGGACCAGTCGATCGTCCGCACCGCGGTCATCATCAGGAAGCCGACCACCACCAGCGCGGTCGACGCCGCCTCGAACGGCACCACCACGACCAGCGGCGCCAGGAACATCGCCAGCAGGAACAACCCGCCGGTGACCAGGTTGGCCACGCCCGTACGGGCGCCCTCCGCCACACCGGCGGCGCTCTCGATGTACGACGTGTTGCTCGACGTGCTCGCCGCACCGCCGGCCGCCGCCGCGATCGAGTCGACCAGCAGGATCTCCTTCGCCCGCGGCGGGGTGCCCCGCTCGTCGAGCATGCTCCCCTCCTGGCCGACCGCGACCATCGTGCCCATCGTGTCGAAGAAGTCCGTGATCAGCAGGGTGAAGACGAACATGAGGACCACGAGCCAGCCGGCCCGGCTCCACGAGTCGAACACGTTGAAGTTGCCGAGCAGCGACAGGTCCGGCACGTCGATCCAGGTCTTCGGCAACTCGGGGACGTTGAGCGACCAGCCCTTCGGGTTCGGCTTGCCGTCGACGAACGACGGCCCCACGTTCACCAACGCCTCGACGACGATCGCCAACACGGTGGAGCCGAGGATGCCGATCAGGATCGCGCCCTTGACCCGGCGCACCAGCAGCACGATGGTCAGCAGCAGACCCACCACGAAGACCAGCATCGGCCAGCTGCCGAGGCTGCCGTCGATGCCCAGCCCGACGGGGACCGTGGTGTTCTCGGAGTCGGGCACCCGGCGGACGAAACCGGCGTCGACCAGCCCGATGATGGTCAGGAAGAGGCCGATGCCGACGCCGATCGCCGTCTTCATCTGCGTCGGCACCGAGCGGAACACCGCCGTACGCAGGCCGGTCAGCACCAGCACCGCGATGATCACACCTTCGATCACCACGAGGCCCATCGCGTCCGCCCAGGTCATCTCCGGGGCGATCTCGTACGCGACCAGCGCGTTGACGCCGAGGCCGGCGGCGAGCGCCAGCGGGAACCGGCCGACCACACCCATCAGGATGGTCATCAGGCCGGCGACCAAGGCGGTAGCCGCCGCCAGGGCGGGAATGGGAAGCTTCTGGCCGTCGCCGTCGACGGCACCACCGATGATGAGCGGGTTGAGCACCACGATGTACGCCATCGTGAAGAAGGTCGCCAGGCCACCGCGTACCTCACGGCTCATCGTCGAGCCGCGGGCGGAGATCTCGAAAAATCGGTCAAATCCGTTGCGGGGGTGCGCTGGGTCGGGTGGTGTGCCGTTCTCGGGCGGCGCTACTGCCATCAGTTCCTCGCAGGTGATCTTCCGTTGTCGCGCGCATCGTCGCAGATCACCGGCCACCAGGAAAAGTTGATCGCGTACGCTTGCCGCGTGCCGAAGGAGCAGCCCCCGCGGCCCGAGCCGCTCGACCCGCCGATGGTGCCGTTCGCCCTCGCCGGGATGGCGGCGTGGGCGCTCGCCGGGCTGGTGCTACTGATCTTCTTCCGCGACTGGCTCACCGCACACGGTCACCAGAACTGGCTGTGGACCTGCCTGGCCGGTTTCCTGTGGGGTTTCCCCGGTCTCGCCGTGATGATGCGGCACGACGCCAATCGGCGCCGCCGCCGCGCCGGCCGCTGACCTGCGCCGACACCGAGCCGGCGCGACCTGCCCGCGTCAGGCGCCCGCTCAGGGGTGGCCGTACGGCTCCGCCGGCTCCGATGCCTCGACGGAACCCGGCGCCCGGCTGACCGCCACGGGCTCCACCGCGCTGTCGTCGTAGACCGTCGGCATCTCGTCGACGGGGGTCTCGGCGGCCTCGATCAGGGTCTCCGAGTGGGCGCCGCAGCCGTGGTCGGCGCTGACCACCCGACCGTCGTCAGGGGCGTAGAAGTTGCCACAGGCGCCGAAGGCCTGCCGCAGGGCACCCGCGAGCGGCAGGTAGAAGCCGCAGGTCCCACAGCGGGCGGCGGCGGGGGCGGCGGCCGAGATCGCGGCGGACGGGCCGTGGTCGCCGTCGTACCAGCGCTGGGCGGCCTCGCTGCGCCCCTCCCGGGAGAGCACCCGGGCCCGCCCGAGGCCGAGCTCCCAGGCGGTCTCCTCGACCGCCGGGTCGTCGGAGAGCAGGTAGCCGGGCTGTAGCCGGTCGTCGTCCGCCGGGGTGGGCAGCAGGTCACCGGGGCCCAGGTCGCCCGGCTTGAGCCGTTCCTGCCAGGGCAGCCAGCCGGGGGCGAGCATCGCGTCCGCGCCCGGCAGCAGCACCGTCTCGCAGATGGTGACCTGCCGGCTGCGCGGCACCCGGGTGACGGTGACCGCCCAGCGCCAGCCCCGGTAGCCAGCGAGCCGGCACTCGAAGTAGTGCGTGACGAGTCGGTCGCCCTCCGCCACGGCCTGCAGGTGGTCGCCGATGTCCGAGGGGTCGACCTCGGTGATGGCGTCACGGGCCACCTCGACGGCGGCGGCGCAGACCTGGTCGAGACGAGCGGCACGGGCGGAGGCAGGCCTGGTCACCCAACCATTGTTCCCCATGCGTACGGCAGACCGACAGGCACCCGCCGACGACGTTCTGGGACAGTGGTGCGGCACGGACCGACCGGATGGGCGAGGATGGTGGGCATGCCGCTGTTCTCCCGCTCCGGGCGGTCCGTACTCGGGCGGACCGTCGGCACCGGGATCAAGGCCGTCCGCCTGCTGTTCCGTGGCTCGGTCAGCGGTGGGCGCTGGATGACCCGCCGGGCGGGCCGGGCCCGCGCCCGGGGCGCAGGGGGCGAGGTCGGCATGGTCCGCCTCTTCGACCTGCACGCGCTCTCCTGCGCCGGCGACACGCTGATCGCCATCGGCCTCGCCGGGACGATCTTCTTCAACGTCCCGCTCGGCGAGGCCCGCAGCAAGGTCGCGCTCTACCTCCTGGTGACCATGGTGCCGTTCGCCATGCTCGCCCCGGTGGTGGGCCCGCTGCTCGACCACTTCCGCCACGGCCGTCGGTACGCGCTGGCCACCACCATGCTCGGCCGGGCCTTCCTGGCCTGGCTGATCTCGGACTACATCCACGGCTTCGGCCTCTATCCAGCTGCCTTCGGCGTGCTGGCGCTCTCCCGCGCCTACGGGGTGGCCCGCTCGGCGGCCGTCCCGCGGCTGCTGCCCGAAGGGCTGGGCCTGTCCCAGATCGGGGCCCGGGCCAGCGTCTACGGCACGGTGGCCGGCGCCCTGGTCGCCCCGATCGGGCTGGCCGCCTTCTGGTTCGGGCCGCAGTGGCCGCTCCGGGTCGCCTCGATCATCTTCCTGGTCGGCATGGTGATCTCCCTGCGGCTGCCGCCGAAGGCCGACTCCGAGCCGCCGGAGCGGGTGCCCCGACCGCTGCGGGCGCTCGGCCGGCGCAACGGCGACCGCCCGCTGGGCCGGGGGCGACCGGCCGGCCGACTCGTGATCGCCACCCTGATCGGTGCCGCGACGCTACGCGGGCTGTACGGCTTCCTGCTGCTCTTCCTCGCCTTCGCGATCAAGGCGGGCGACCTGACCACCGTCGTCTTCGGCCGGGACCTGGGCGACGAGGGGGCGCTGGGCCTCGTCGGCGCGGCACTGGCCGTGGGCACGTTCCTCGCCACCGCGATCGGCACCCGGCTGCGCATCCACCGACCCGTCGCGATCCAGTCCAGCGGCATGATCATCGTGGCCGGGGTGGCGGTACTCGCCGCGCTGATGTTCTCGCTGCCGATGGTCGCCCTGCTCTGCCTGGTGGCCGCGCTGATGAGCGGCATCGCCAAGCTCACCGTGGACGCCTCGATCCAGGAGCGCATCCCGGAGCGGCTGCGGGCCAGCTCGTTCGCCCACTCCGAGACGGTGCTGATGCTCGCGTTCGTCGCCGGGGGCGGGCTGGGGCTCGTACCCTTCGACGGCCGCATCGGGATCGCCGTCGCCGCCGGGGCGGGCACGCTGGCCGCCGTGCGGGGCGTGGTGGTGGCGGGCCGTCTGCGCGCCGAGCGCCTGGCCGGTCGCCCGCTCGCCGACGAGGAACTGGCCGACGAGACCGCCGGTGCCGACGACGGCACCGGCGGCGGGGCTGGGCCCGCCAGCGGGGCTGGCACGGACACCACGGCCGGCACAAGCACCACGGCCGGCGCGCGCACCGGGGTTGGCACGGGCAACGGTGCCGGCACACGCACCGAGGCGGAGGCCGCTCCCGAGACCGGGGTGGCGCCCGTCTCGCCCGCCCCGGCGCAGGGCAGTTCGCCGCTGGACGACCCGGCTCTGGCCCCGCCGGGCTACCACATCTACCGACCGTCTTCGGCGGTCGGCGGGCCGGGCGGCGCGGACGACGAGACCCGGCGGGAACCGCAGGGGCCCCTGCCGTGACGGGCCTGCTGGTGGTCACGGCGGTGCCCGCCGAGGCCGAGGCGGTCCGCGCGGGCCTGACGGATCCGTCGACGGCGGTGCTGCCGGTGGGGGTGGGCCCGGCCGTAGCCGCGGCCACCACCGCTCGGCTGCTGGCGCTGGCCGAGGCGGCCGGACGCCCGTACCTCGGTGTGGTCAGCGCGGGCGTGGCGGGCGGCTTCGTCGGCCGGGTGGAGGTCGGCGCGACGGTGCTGGGTTCTGCGGCCGTCGCCGCCGACCTGGGCGCCGAGTCGCCGGCGGGCTTCCTCCCGGTGGACGAGCTGGGCATGCCTCCCGAGTGGCTCGGTGCCGGCACCACGCTGGCCGCCGATCCGGGACTGCTGGCCGCCCTGTGCGCCGCGCTGCCGGCGGCGACGGTGGGCCCGGTGCTGACCGTCAGCACGGTGACCGGCACCGCCGCCGGCACCGATGCCCTACGCCGACGCCACCCCGACGCGGTCGCCGAGGCCATGGAGGGCTACGGCGTGGCCGTCGCCGCCGCCCAGGCCGGTGTCCCGTTCGCGGAGCTGCGTACCGTCTCGAATCCGATCGGCCCCCGCGACCGCGACGCCTGGCGCATGCGCGAGGCGCTGGCCGCCCTCACCTCGGCCGCCGCGGCCCTGACCTGAACCCGCCCGCCTCACCGCCCTGACTGACCCGAGCTGATCCGCCCTCACCGACCTGCCCTGAGCACCTGTCTCACCCGGCCTCTCCCGACGGTCGGTTCGCAGCCGAAGGCCGACGGTCGAGCCGTAGGGCCCACGGTCGGCTCGTCTTGAACTCCCACCCGCAGGCGAGCAGCAGATCGACGTCGGCGGCCTCGGCGATCGCGTGGGCGTTTCGGATGCCCGAGCGGCCCATCTCGTCGGCGAGCATCGCCAGCAACCGGCGCCCGATGCCCAGCCGCCGGCAGCCCTCCGCGACGAGTACGCCGTCGAAGACGATCTCCCGCTCCTCGGCCGGCTCGGCGCCGTCGATCAGGTGCGGGCTGCGCTCGTGGGCCCGAAGCTCACCGACCAGGTCGCCACCCGGCAGTTCGGCGACGAATCGCCACGAGGTCGCGGGCAGGCCGCCGCCCGTCACCCGACGCAGCCGTACCGTCCGCCGGATCTCCTCGGCACGTCGCCGCCGGTCCCGGTAGCGACGATTCCGCTCGTACGTGGCCGGTGGCACTGGTAGCGGCCACCGTGCCGGGGGAAGATTGCACCAGTTCGCCCACCAGGCACCCGGCCAGTCCTTCGGCTCCTTCACCTCCCAGACGTCGAGGTGAGCCGGGTAGCGACGCCCGGCTCCGTCCCGGAGCGCATCGTGCGGCACCTCCGGAAGCAACCGGTCCGCGATTCGGACGGCTCCGACGCGCTCTGCGATTCGGACGGCTCCGGCGGTCGTGACGGCTCCGTCCGCCTCAGCCGTCGCGGCGGTCCCGGCAGGGCGGAGCAGGCCGATTGCCACTTCTCCACCGGCGGCCCGAACGAGCCGCTCCACCGTCCGGAACCGCGGATCCGCCGCGCGGCCCGACTCGATCCGGGCCAGGGTCGCCTGTGGCACCCCTGATCGCTCGGCCAGTTCGCGTTGGCTCAGGTCCGCTCGACGTCGTAGGGCCCGCAGGGTCGCGCCAAGATCGACGGCATCCGTCAGCTCTGCCACGAGAATCATGCTCCCGGCGTGACGTCACGTTCTCAACAGCCTACCCCCGCCTGTGGACAAACCTGTGGACAACGTGGGTACCGGGGGCCGACCGATCCCGCCGGCTCGTCGGCCGACCGGAACAACCCGCTGAAGACGGGGCAGCAACCTGTCGCGACGCTGTCGAGCTGAATCGTCTACGACATCAGGCACCGCTGCCGCCCGGACACCCCACTCGTAAGCGACGGGGGCACGAGTGACGGTGCGACGGGGGCACGAGTGACGGTGCGGCGAGGGCACGAGTGACGGTGGCCCCAGCCTCGCCGTACCGGGGACGCCGGGTCGTGTGCGGTGCCCGGGTCCGTCGCCGAACCTCCGGCGAGGGACACCAACGGATTCGAACGCCTGCACCCCGGACGGCGCCGGAGAGGCCGGAGAGGAAAGCGTCCTCCCGGTGAATCGTTTACGACATCAGCTCGACAGGAGACGTGTGGCAACCTCTGCCTGAAGACAGAACGACGGACGCGGCGTTCCCGTCCGGCAGGCACGCGGGCGGGCAAGCAGGCGGGCAGCAGGGAGGCGGCGGATCCAGGTCACACCGGGACTGGCGCGGTCCGACAGCCCACGCACGGCGGCGATACGGTGAGGGTGTGGCGCTCTCGCTGGCTATCTCGCCCTGCCCCAACGACACGTTCGTCTTCCACGCGCTGGTGCACGGCCTCGTGCCCGGTGCCCCGCCGGTCGACGTCACGTACGCCGATGTGGACGTGACCAACACGGCCGCCGAGCGGGGGGCGTTCGACCTGGTCAAGGTGAGTTACGCGGCGCTGCCGTGGCTCCTGGACGACTACCACCTGCTGCCCTGCGGAGGCGCGCTCGGGCGTGGCTGCGGCCCGCTGGTGCTGACCCGCGGCGACCGGCCCGCCGACTCCGGCCAGCCCGCCAGCATCGCAAGCCAGCCAGACGGCGACCCCGGCCAGCCCGCCGGCTTCGGCCGTCCCGACCTGAGTGGCGCCACGGTGGCGGTGCCGGGTGACCGGACCACGGCGTACCTGCTCTTCCGGTTGTGGGCGGCCGAGCGGCCCCCGGCGCGGATCGAGGTCGTGCCGTTCCACGAGATCATGCCGGGCGTCGCCGCCGGCCGGTACGACGCCGGTCTCGTGATCCACGAGGCCCGGTTCACCTACCCGCGGCACGGCCTGACCGCCCTCGTCGACCTCGGCGAGTGGTGGGAGGCCGACACGGGCCTGCCCATCCCCCTCGGGGCCATCCTGGCCCGGCGCGGCGCGGTCGATCCGCAGGCCGCCGCCGGGTGGATCCGCGAGTCCGTGCGCCAGGCCTGGGCCGATCCGGCCGCCAGCCGGGAGTACGTGCTGGCGCACGCGCAGGAGATGGAGCCCGACGTGGTGGACCGGCACATCGGGCTCTACGTCAACGAGTTCACCGCCGACCTGGGGGACGCGGGGTTCGCCGCCGTACAGGCGTTGCTCGGCCGGGCCGCCGACGCCGGGCTGGTGCCTCAGACCTCCAGCTCGTTGGCGACGGCGTGGACCAGCTGAGCGATCTTCTGCGCCGTCTTGCGGTCCGGGAAGCGACCGCGGCGCAGGTCCGGCTGGACCTTCGCCTCCAGCACCTTGATCATGTCCTCGACGAGGCCGTGCAGTTCCTCGGCCGGCCGGCGGCGCAGCTCCGCCATCGACGGCGGGGCGTCGAGCAGCTTGACCCCCATCGCCTGCGCGCCCCGGCGGCTGTCCACCACGCTGAAGTCGATCCGCTGACCGCCCTTGAGGTCGGTGACACCCGCCGGCAGCGCGCCCTTGGGCAGGAACACGTCGCCACCCTCGTCGCTGGTGACAAAACCGTATCCCTTGGCCGTGTCAAACCACTTCACTCGACCCGTCGGCACCTGAGAACCTCTGCTTCGCTTGAGCTTGAGACGTCTACCTCTCCAAGGCTAGCCGGATCATGCCGTCGAGTGCCGCCGGGAATCCGCTGAGATCGTCCAGCACCACCTCCGCCCCGGCCGCACGCAGCTCGTCGGCGCTGCACGGGCCGGTGGCTACCGCGATGCCGGGGACGCCCGCCGCCCCGGCGGCCGCCATGTCGGCCACGTGGTCGCCGACGTAGTGGGTCGCGCCGTGCCGCCGCAGCGCGGTCGCCTTCTCCTCCGCGAACAGGTCGCCGGCCACCTCGTCGACCGCCATCCCGAGGTGGTCGAGGTGCAGCCGGGCCAGGCGGCCGTGCTTGGCGGTCACCACCAGCACGCGACCTCCGTTTTCGCGTACGGCGTCGAGCGCGGCGACGGCGCCGGGAAGCGGGACCGTGGGCGTGATCGCGTACGCCGGATACAGCTCGCGGTACGTCCGGACGGCCTCGTCGACCTGCTCCGGCGGGAACCAGCGGGCGATCTCGGTACGCAGCGGCGGGCCCAGCCGCGACACGGCGGCCTCCGCGTCCACGTGCACCCCGGTGCGGGCCGTCAACGCCCGGAAGGCGGCGGCGATGCCGGGACGCGAGTCGACCAGGGTCATGTCGAGGTCGAAGCCGACCGTCAGCGCTGCCATGCGGAGAAGGTACCCGCCGGTCCCGGGCCAGCCGAACGTCCGAGGGGCGGGATGACCCCCTGCCGGGCTAGCGTGGAACGACGATGACCACCTCACTCGCCGACCACCTGCGGTCGCTTCCCGACGAGTCGCTCGCCGCCCTCCTCCAGCTGCGGCCGGACCTCGTCGTACCCGTACCGGCCGACGTCTCCGCGCTCGCCACCCGGGCCCAGTCGCGGGTCTCGGTGGCCCGCGCCCTCGACGCGCTGGACGAGTTCACCCTGCTGATGCTGGACGCCGCCCGGCTGACCCGGGACGCGGTCGACCAGAGCACCTCCACCGACGCGGTGCTGGCCATGGCGACCGCCGGCCCGCACCCACCCGCCCCCACCACCGTCCGGGCCGCCGTGAACCGGCTGCGCGCGCTCTTCGTGCTGCACGGCCCCGAGAACGCCCTGCGCGTGGTGGCGAGCGTCGACGAGGTCTCCCCGTACCCGGCGGGGCTGGGTCGACCGGCGGCGGAGCTGAACGCGCGGACGGCGGCGCTCTGCGCGGACCCGGCGAAGCTGCGGCGGACGCTGCTGGCCGCGCCGCCCTCGGCCCGGGCGATCCTCGACCGGCTGGCCGCCGGACCGCCGGTCGGCAGCGTGCCGGCGGGCGCGTTGCGGGCGCCCGCGCTCGGCGCGGAGGACGACCTGCCGCCGGACCCGACCAACGGCGGCGCGCCGACCGGCTCGCCGGTGCGCTGGCTCGTCGACCACCACCTGCTGGTGCCGGTCTCCGGCGGCCGGGCCGGCGTCACGGGCACCGTCGAGCTGCCCCGGGAGGTCGGCCTGCTGCTGCGTCGCGACAGCGGCCCGCTCGGCCCGCTGCGCAGCAGCCCGCCGCCGGTGGCCACCGCGCCGCGCGAGCCGAAGGCCGCCGACTCGGCCGGGGCCGGGCAGACCATGGAGGTGGTACGCCACACGGAGGCGCTGCTGGAGCAGTTGGCGGCCGAACCGGCGCCGGTGCTGCGCTCGGGTGGCCTGGGCGTCCGTGACCTGCGCCGGCTCGCCAAGGCCGTCGGGGTCGACGAGCCGACGGCGGCCCTGCTGCTGGAGTCGGCGTACGCGGGCGGGCTCATCGGCGAGGTCGACCTGCCCGGGGCCACCACGACGCGGCACGGCGCGGATCAGCAGGTGCTGCCCACCGCCGGGTACGAGGTGTGGCGGGCCGGGACGCTCGCGCAGCGCTGGGAGCAGCTCGCCCGCGCGTGGCTGACCATGACCCGGCAGGTCGGGCTGGTCGGGCAGCGCGACGACCGGGACCGGCCCATCACGGTGCTCTCCGCCGAGGCGGAACGGGCCGGCGCGCCGGCCGCCCGACGGGCCGTGCTGGAGGTCCTCGCCGGCCTGGAGCCGGCCACCGGGCCCACCCCCGAGGAGGTGCTGGCCCTGCTCGACTGGCGGGCGCCCCGGCGCAGCCGGGGGCGGGAGGCCGCGCACCGCGAGGTGCTGGCCGAGGCGGCCACGCTGGGCGTGACGGGGCTGGGGGCGCTCACCTCGTACGGGCGGCTGCTGCTCGCCGACGTGACGGCGGCCGACGAGCACGGCGACGACCCGCTCGGGTTGCGTTCCGACGCCGAGAGCGGTGACCCGACCAGCGCCGTACGCGCGCTGGACGCGCTGCTGCCCGCCCCGGTGGACCACTTCCTCGTACAGGCGGACCTGACCGTCGTGGTGCCCGGCCCGCCCGATCCGGCGCTCGCCGGCGAGCTGGAGGTGGTGGCGGAGCACGAGTCGGCCGGCGGGGCGAGCGTGCACCGGGTCACCCCGGCCAGCGTCCGCCGGGCCCTGGACGCCGGCTACTCGGCCGACGACCTGCACTCCCTGTTCCGGCGGCGCTCCCGCACCCCCGTCCCGCAGGGGCTGACGTATCTGGTGGACGACGTCGCGCGCAAGCACGGCGGGCTGCGCGTCGGCTCCGCCGGGGCGTACGTGCGCAGCGACGACGAGGCGCTGCTGACCGAGGTGCTCGCCGACCGGCGGCTGGAGCCGCTGGCGCTGCGCCGGCTGGCGCCGACGGTGCTGGCGACCCCGTACCAGGTGGGCCGGATGCTGCTGGCGCTGCGCGACGCCGGCTACGCGCCGGTGCCGGAGGACGCGAGCGGGTCGGCGGTGCTCGCCCGCCCGAAGACCCGGCGGGCCCCGGCCCGGGTGCCGGTGACGACCAGGACGCTCGACCCGTTGACGACCCCGAAGTTGGCCATGCCCCGCCTGTTGGGGGTGGTGGAGCAGATCCGGCGCGGTGACGCGGCGGCCCGGGCCGCCCGGCGGGCGCCGGCCGTGGTGCGGGGCGGAGTCGGCCGTACGGGTCCCGCTCCGGTGCCCTCGCACAGTGACGCCATCGCGGTGCTCCAGCAGGCGGTCCGGGACCGGGCGCTGGTCTGGGTGGGCTACGTCGACGCGCACGGGGCGACCGCGTCCCGGCTCGTGCGGCCGGTCTCGTTGGGCGCGGGCTACCTGCGCGCCGAGGACGACCGGACGGAGATGCTGCACACCTTCGCCCTGCACCGGATCACGGCGGCGGTACGGGAGGACTGAGCGGCCGGACCGGGCGGGCCGGGTCAGCGCCGACTACGGCGTACGGTCCCGACGACGGAGACGATCAGCAGCAGCGCGAACCCGGCGCCGGCCGACTCGCCGACCGAATCGATGAAGCCCTGTTCGAGCACCAGCCAGCCGAAGAGGAACCAGCCGACGAGCACCACGGCTGCCACCCCGTACGCGACCATCGTGGCGGTGGAGACCTCCTCGACGGGCGACCGGTCGTGCGCGGGACTGTGCTCCGGGACCACTTCACGGTCGACCGTCATCTCCAGCCTCCCCGTCCGGTTCGACGTCTGGCGTCCAGCGTGACACCGTCATGCCGCGAGTGACAGGGGATGAAACCCGGATCGGACGACTTGTGCGTCTTATCGGTGCTGCCGGGGCGGCTCAGGTGCCGGGACGCCGCCCGACCAGCACCACCTTGCTGCCGACCTTGCCCAGCTCCCAGTAGCGCACGGCGTCGGCGCGCAGCAGGTTGACGCAGCCGTGCGAGCCGATCGACTTGTTGTGCAGGTAGGTCGTGGTCTGGTGGAAGCCCATCCCCTGGGTGAAGTGCTGCCAGTACGGCAGCCACACCTCGTACGGGTCGGACCACTCCTTGACGTTGCGATAGTTGATCTTGAACGTGCCGGCCGGGGTGCGGTAGCCGGGCATGCCCGTGCGGGTCACCGTCGGCGGCACGAGCACCTTGCCGTTGCGCATGACCCAGGTGGTCTGCCGGGTCAGGTCGATGCAGAAGGTGGTGCCCGAGCCGGCCCGGCAGCGCGCCGTGTCGGTGGTGGCGAGCCGCTTCGCCACGTCGTACGTCGTGGGCCCGGCGCGGCCGTGGGCGGGGCGGATGTCGTACCGCTTCTGGAACTTCTTGATGGCGGTGCAGTCGGCGGCGGACTGCCGGCCGTCGACGGTCACGCGCCCGAACCCGCCCAGCCGGGCGAGGTACGTCTCCACCTCGCGCTGGTGCTCGCCCTGCGGGCAGCCGGCGGCGACGGACGGCGGGGCGGTGGGTTTCGTCGCGGGCCGCGTCGGCTGCACCGGGGGGCGCGTCGGTGCCGGCGTGACCCGGGTCGGCTTGACCCTGGGCTTCGGCGGCGCCGTGCTGGGCCGCACCCGCTGGTCCGGCCCGGGCGTACCGCTCGCCCCCGTTACCCGTTCCGCAGCCCCGGCCGCGACAGGTCCCCCGCCCCCGCCGCCGCCGGCCTGCGGATCGAACGTGCACGCACCGGCCCCGACCAGGGTGACCACTGCCAGGGCGACCAGCCGGCTGCTGATCCGGACGTGTCTCATGCTGCCTCCTGACAGTTGTTCCCTTTGCTAGACGTTGCGAGTGCCGCTCCGGTTGCTCCAGGTGACCAGATTTTTCTGCCGTCACCCGGGTGCGTGCAAGACTGGTGGGTCGGCCTGGGTGGGTCAGTCGCCTCCCGGACAGCCGGCGACCGAGGCGGAGGAGAGGCACTGGCGTGAGCGGTGGACCCCTGATCGTGCAGTCGGACAAGACCCTGCTGCTGGAGATCGACCACCCCGACGCGCAGGCGTGCCGGATGGCCATCGCGCCCTTCGCCGAGCTGGAGCGCTCCCCGGAGCACGTGCACACCTACCGGCTGACGCCGCTCGGGCTGTGGAACGCGCGGGCCGCCGGCCACGACGCCGAGGGCGTGGTGGACTCACTGATCAAGTACTCCCGCTACCCGGTGCCGCACGCGCTGCTGGTCGACGTGGCCGAGACGATGGACCGGTACGGCCGCCTCCAGCTCGCCAACGACCCGGCGCACGGCCTGGTGCTGCGGGCGCTGGACCGGGTGGTGCTGATCGAGGTCGCCAAGAGCAAGAAGCTCGCCGGGATGCTCGGCGCGAAGCTCGACGACGACACGATCGCGGTGCACCCGTCCGAGCGCGGCCGGCTCAAGCAGGCACTGCTCAAGCTCGGCTGGCCGGCGGAGGACCTGGCCGGCTACGTCGACGGCGAGGCGCACCCCATCGAGCTGGCCGAGGCCGGCAAGGACGGTGGGAAACCCTGGACGTTGCGGTCGTACCAGCGGGAGGCCGTCGAGGCGTTCTGGGCCGGCGGGTCGGGCGTCGTGGTGCTGCCCTGCGGCGCCGGCAAGACGCTGGTCGGGGCGGCGGCGATGGCCGAGGCGAAGGCGACCACCCTCATCCTGGTCACGAACACGGTGGCGGGCCGGCAGTGGAAGCGGGAGCTGATCGCCCGCACGTCGCTGACCGAGGACGAGATCGGCGAGTACTCGGGCGAGCGCAAGGAGATCCGTCCGGTCACCATCGCCACGTACCAGGTGCTCACCTCGCGCAAGAAGGGCGCCTTCACCCACCTGGACCTGTTCGGCGCCCGCGACTGGGGCCTGGTCGTCTACGACGAGGTGCACCTGCTGCCCGCGCCGATCTTCCGCTTCACCGCGGACCTCCAGGCCCGTCGCCGGTTGGGCCTCACGGCCACTCTGGTACGCGAGGACGGCCGCGAGGGCGACGTGTTCAGCCTCATCGGCCCCAAGCGGTACGACGCGCCCTGGAAGGACATCGAGCAGCAGGGCTGGATCGCCCCGGCCCAGTGCACCGAGGTACGCGTCACGCTCACCGACGCGGAACGCATGTCGTACGCGACGGCGGAGGCCGAGGAGCGCTACCGGATGGCGGCCACCGCCCGCACCAAGCTGCCGGTGGTGAAGGCGCTCGTCGACCGGCACCCCGATGAGCAGGTCCTCGTCATCGGCGGCTACATCGACCAACTGCACCAGCTCGGCGAGTACCTCGACGCGCCCATCGTGCAGGGCTCCACCACCAACAAGGAGCGCGAGCGGCTCTTCGACGCGTTCCGCTCCGGCGAGGTGCGGACACTGGTGATCTCGAAGGTCGGCAACTTCTCCATCGACCTGCCCGAGGCGGCGGTGGCGATCCAGGTGTCGGGCACGTTCGGCTCCCGGCAGGAGGAGGCGCAGCGGCTGGGCCGGGTGCTGCGGCCGAAGGCCGACGGCCGCCAGGCGCACTTCTACACCGTCGTCTCCCGCGACACCATCGACACCGAGTACGCGGCCCACCGGCAGCGCTTCCTCGCCGAGCAGGGATACGCGTACACGATCGTCGACGCCGACGACGTCCTCGGCCCGAAGCTGCCCACGGTCGACTGATCTCCGGGGGGCCGATGTCCCTCGCGCTCGCTGTAGAGCTGATGTCGTAAACGACTCAGCCGTAAGTCCCTGCGGCCGGACCTAGTCGTCGTGTACTGGCCGGAGGTGCTCCGTCTGTGGGTCGTAGCAGACAAGTCCGTGCCTGTCGGCCAGCCGGGCGGCCTCGGCCGACAACTTCCCAGCCAGCCCGTACGGCATGGTCAGGTAGATCATCGGGCCGGAGGCGTCGTCACGCAACGACCCCCAACCGGAGGATCTGCCTTCAGTAATGACGGCCCAACGCTCAGCTAGCGCTTCGGCATAGGCAAGGATGATCGGCGTGGGGTCGAACTCCTCACCCTCCATGTACTTCTCGTAGAGCCTTTCGTAGACAACGCCACCCTCCCCGTCGTCTCCGGGCCGCACGCCCTCCCACACCGCCAGGTCGTAACTCATGTCCGGAGTCTGTCAGCAGACTGGCTCATCCCCATCCTCGGCGGCATGGATGGAAGGACGACGGTTCGCCGCCGCCTGACGCAGCAGGATCAGGTTCAGACCGTGTTGCGGTAGCCGGCGCTGATGACCCGTTGGGCCGTCTCGTCGTAGTACTTCGGGTCGCTCGGGGCGAACGTGCCGAGGCCGTCGACGTACCGGTTGACCATGCAGAAGGCCGCCGCGATCAGCACCGTGTCGTGGATCTCCTCGTCGGTGGCGCCCTCGGCGCGGGCCGCCCCGACCAGTTCGGGGGTGACGCTGCGTCCACTGCGCTGCACGGCCCCCGCGATGTGCAGCAGGGCGCGCAGCTTGGCACTGACCGGGGCGTTGTCCAGGTCGGCGCGTACCTGGTCGACCAGGGTCATGCCCTCGTCGAGCAGGGCGGCGGCGAAGGCCGAGTGCGCCGAGCAGCAGTAGGTGCAGTCGTTCAGGCCGGAGACGTACGCGGCGATCAGCTCGCGGTCGGCCGTCGGCAGGCTGAGCGGCCCGCGCAGCAGGGTCTCGGCCAGTTCCAGCATCGGCCTGCCGGTCACCGGCCGGTACTTCAACGGGCCCCGGACCCCGGGAAACTCGTTCTCGTCCACGCCCAGGTCGATGTGTGCCATGACGTCACGCCCCCATTCGGTTGACGGATGAACCCTCGGGTGACCGGTACGGGTCAGCGGTCCAGCACCGGCAGGTAGCCCTGGGTGGCGACCCGTCCGGCCGGCCCGAGATACCACTCCTGGTCCTCGGGTACGGAGGTGCCGAGGCCGTCGACGTACCGGTTGAACATGCAGTACGCCGCCGCGATCAGGACCGCGTCGTGGATCTCCAGGTCGGAGGCGCCCTCGGCACGGGCGGCCTCGACCAGTTCGGGGGTGACCGCACGTCCGCTGACCTGCACGGCACCGGCGATGCGCAGCAGGGCACGCAGTTTCGCAGAGATCGGTGCGCTGTCCAGGTCGACGTGAACCTGGTCGACCAGGACCATCCCCTCGTCGAGTTGCACGGCGGCGAACGCCGAGTGCGCGCCCTGGCAGAACCGGCACTCGTTGCGGCCGGAAACGTACGCGGCGATCAGTTCCCGCTCGCCGGGGGTGAGCGGGTGCGGTCCGCGCAGCAGCGCCTCGTTCAGCGCCAGCAGGGCGCGGCCGGTCTCCGGCCGGTACCGGATCAGGCCGTGGATGCCCAGGTAGACCTGCTCGTCCTGGCCGAGGTCGATATGTGCCATGACCTGATGCTCCGGGTTCTGCTCGTGGGCAGGCGGGTTCGGTCCGGTGGCGCCGGTCGGCTCGTCGTCAGACGACCCTGCGGTAGCCGGCGTTGACGATGCGCTCGGACGCCTGCGCGTACCAGCCGGGGTCGGCCGCCGGTCGGGTGCCGAGGCCGTCGACGTACCGGTTGAACATGCAGAAGGCCGCCGCGATCAGGACCGCGTCGTGGATCTCCAGGTCGGAGGCGCCCTCGGCACGGGCGGCCTCGACCAGTTCGGGGGTGACCGCACGTCCGCTGACCTGCACGGCACCGGCGACGCGCAGCAGGGCACGCAGTTTCGCAGAGATCGGTGCGCTGTCCAGGTCGGCGCGCACCTGGTCGACCAGGGCCATCCCCTCGTCGAGTTGCGCCGCCGCGTACGCCGAGTGCGCCGCGCAGCAGTAGGTGCACTCGTTGCGGCCGGAGACGTACGCGGCTATCAGTTCCCGTTCCCCGGGGGTGAGCGGGTGCGGCCCCCGCAGCAGCACCTCGACCAGCTCGAGCAACGGTTGGCCGGTCTCCGGCCGGAAGCGCAGCGGCCCACGGATGCCCGGGAACTCGGCCTCGTCCACCCCTAGTTCGATGTGTGCGATGGGGTCACTCTCCCGGATCCGAAACGGTCCCTGATCGCGCCTACCAATCGAACCTAGTGAATCACTTGCGGCATCTCAAGAGCGCGCGTTGCGCACTGCTCGATTAACTCCATAAGGGAAAGTCGCCGGGCCGTGGAAGCCTGAGCGGGGAACAGCGGCCGTGGCAAATCCGTTCGAGGCCCGGCTCAGGCGAGCGGCACCGTCAGGGCCGGATGGACTCCGCGACGAAGACGCCGCGCCCCGGGCGGCCGACCAGCACACCCTGCTCCCGCAACCTCGCCACCGCGCGGCTGATTGTCGACTGCGAGACGTCATACTCCGCCGCCAGCGCCCGCCCGGAGGGCAGCTGCGAGCCAGCCGGATATGCCCCATCCTTGATCTTTTTCAGTAGATCGGCCAGCAGCTCGTCCATCGTGGGCGGAATAGGCACGTCGGGCCCCTTGCAGTCGGTTGGCCCGCCCAGTATCGATCAACGTTCGCGGCACAGGCAACGTATGTAGCACGGATGACATAGGTGGGTAGATGACTCGCAGACATGCTTGACATAGGTGACTCGGTGGCAATAGCGTCACTGTCGGTGATGCGGTGCTGCTGCGGTCGGTTGGCGCCTCTCGTACCGGTCTCGCATCGCCGTCGAGACCCCACCCCCGCGCTCCCCCGGCGCGGCCCCTGTCGCCGTACCGTCGATCAGGCTGCGGCGGCAGGGCGGGGCGGTCTCCGTCGCCCGCAACCGGCGGAGTCCGCCCCTCCACTTCAGACGCGAACCACCGAAGGCACGAACGGCGAAGGGCGGTCACCCGTGCGCAACCTGATTCGTCGGCTCAACCGATGACCGAACGCTGGGTGATCCATCTGCCGGTCACCGCGCCCGACCTGCTCCGGGCCCGGATCCTCGCCCGGACCGCCGCCCGCGTGCTGGCCCGGCTCAGCGCCCGTGTCGAGCCCGGCGGGGTCACCGTCTCGGCCGAGGACCAGCAGGGCGTACGACATTGGGTCTTCTGTGACCGGCCACTGCCCGGCGGCGCGCGGTGTGCGCTGCCCACCGACCACCTGTCGCCCTGCGCCCACCGCACCCTCCGCCGCTGACCACCGGCCCTCCGGAATGACCAAGAGGTTTGCGTCCTCCGACATGCTCGTCGGTGACGCAAACCTCTTGATCGACTCGTCTCGACTCGTCTCGCCCCGCCTCGGCGAAGCGGTGTGGTCGGGTGGGTCAGCCGGCGCCGCCGGCCCGGAAGGCGACCCAGGCGTCGCTCATCCGGTCCGCCTGGCCCGGGGTGAACATGTTCATGCAGGAGTCCTGCGTGTAGTCCATGAAGTTGTGGATCGGGTCCAGCCCGGGTGCGGTGCAGGTGTCCGCGCCGACCGGGCAGTTGAACTGCGGCGCCGCCTCGCGCGGGGTGTCCTCGACGAAGTCGCCGGCGGCGGAGCAGCCGTGGGCGAAGGTGTGCTCCAGCATCAGCCAGTGCCCGACCTCGTGCGTCAGCGTGTCACCGAGGGCGTACTTGCCGGCCGTGCCGCCCGGCATCGACTCGTCGAGCATCACCACGCCGTCGATGTAGTCGCGGCCGTTGTTGTAGTCCTTCGGGAAGTACGCCCAGCCGAGCAGGCCGCCGCCGATGTTGGCCGCGTACACGTTGAGGGTCTCGGAGTCGCCGGTGTACAGCGCCTTCTTCATGTCGCGCTCGTTCTTGCCGGGCACGACCGTGTACCAGTCACTGTTCACGGTCCAGGTCGTGTCGACCAGGTCGAACCGGAACGGCGTGTCGGCGGCGTCCGGCGCGGTGCGGCCCGAGAACGAGTCGTTGAGCACCTTCATCTGCGCCGCGATCAGGGTGTTCCACCGGGTCGTCTCGGCCGCGCTGAGGGGGTGGTCGGAGATCATGTGGAAGACCGTCGGCACGGTGACGCTGCCATTGGGCAGGCGCGGGGCGTCCTTGATGACGCCATAGGCCTTCGCCTCGTTCTTGGAGTACAGCTCCGGCTCCTTGGCGGTGGCGCCCTCGGCGAGCCGGGCCGCGCTGTGCCCGTCGGCACCCGGCTCGCACTCGGCCGCGCCCGGGGAGACGGGAACGGGCGCCGCCGACACCGCGCCGTAGGCGCCGCCGGACGCCAGGACCGTCGCGGCGGCGGCCGTGAGGACTGCGAGTCGGAAGATGGGTCTCCTGTGCATCAGTGCACCTTTCAGAGAATGGAGGCGGTGCGGAGTCGACGCGGGGTCGTCTCGACCAGGTCGATGACGTCGTCTTCCCGGTATGAGACCACGTCGATGGCACCGGCAACAGACCTGCGTCAACGGCCGGATCTCCCTGTAACGCCAGGGGGCCGGGGAGCGCTACTAGGAGGCGCTCGGGTGCCCCGCGGCCCCGACTACCTGCCCGCTCTCTTCCTCCGTGGACGGTTACGGGCGGCGGACCCGGTAGTAGAGGTGGGTGACCCGGTCGCCCTCGACGACCGTCGGGTTCGACAGCTCGACAGGGGCGTCGCGGACGTGCTCGAAGAACGGCACACCGTCGCCGAGCAGGACCGGCACCAGGTTGACCCGGATCTCGTCGAGCAGCCCGGCCGCCAGGCACTGGCGGGCGATGCTGCCCCCGTTCACCGCCACCCAGCGGTCGCCGGCCAGCTCCCTGGCCTGCGCGACGGCGGCCTCGACGCCCTCGGTCACGAAGGTGAACGGCGCGTCCGGCCGGGGCCAGCCGTCCGGTACGTGGTGGGTGAGGACCACGACGGGCTTGTCCATGGGGTGGCGGCCGTCCCAGGCGTCCACGAGGTCGAACAGTCGCCGGCCGACGACCAGGGCGCCGGTGTCGTCCAGGGTGTGCCGCAGGTGCCCGGCGCTCGCCGGCGAGGTGCGGAACGTCATCTCCGGCTTGGCGGTCGGAGTGGCGACCTCGCCGTTGCCGTACCACTGGAACAGCTGGTCGAAGCCGCTCTCCCCCGGGCCGGCGATGTAGCCGTCCAGGGACATGCTCGCCTCGGTGTAGATCCCGCCCATCTACAGCACCCGGGTGATCTGCTCGGCGGCGACCCGGGCCTCCAGCCGGGCCTGGTCCAGGTTCGCGCAGAGCACCACCGACGCGCCGACGGCCAGTGGCGCCAGCAGCCAGTAGACCGGTTGTTCGTGCTCGGCGACGTCGACCAGCAGCCGGTCGCCCGCCCGCAGGTCCAGCCGCTCCGCCACGGCCAGCGCGACGCTGCCCCACTCGCGGTAGCTCGTACCGTCGGGGCTGGCCGCGTCCGAGCTGGTCAGCGGGGCGGACGCGGGCAGCGCGCCGGCGTGCCGCTCCACCTCGGCCCGCCATTCCAGGTAGCCCGGGGGCACCTCCCGCGGCGGGTTGGCGCCGAGGGAGAGCACGTAGCGGTGCCGCGCCTCGGGCACGTCCTCCAGCCAGTCGTCCAGCCGCTCGGCGCTGACGAACACGGCGTCGTACGGCTCGTCGGCGCCCGGCTCGATGGCCGGCAGGCCGGCGGTCGCCCGGGGCCGGAACGACACCGCCACCCCGGCCGACCAGGCGCCCAGCAGCACGGCGGCGGTCTGCCAGTGGGCCGGGAGCAGCACCGCCGCCCGGTCGCCGACGCCCAGCCCGCAGCCCTCGCGCAGCAGCCCGGCGGCCCGCGCCGCCCAGCCGCCCAGCTCCGCCGCCGTCAGGTCGACCCGCTCGCCCGTCGCGTCGTCGAGGTAGGTGAGCAGCGGCCGGTCCACCTCCGCCGCCCGGTCACCGGTCACCGGATCCCGGACGAGGGCATCGGTCGTGTTCATGTCGCACTCCTCCGCAGGCTGCGCCCACCCTACTGAACCGGCACCCACCCGACGCCAACAAACCGCCCCGCCACACGCCGCCGGGCAGATCTCGGACAGTTGCCGTCTGGCACGAACGGCCACTGTCCAAGATTCAGCCTGTCACGGGCCGGGCAGAGCCGGGCCGCCGTCCAGGAGCGGGGCCAGCAGGTCGCCCTGCTTCTCCACCCGCTTCAGCACCTCCCCCGCCGTGTACGGCCTGGTCGCCGGACGCTTCCCCGCCGCGCCCGCCTCGACCTCGTCCCAGGTCAGCGGGGTGGACACGGCCGGCACGGACTGCGCCCGCAGCGAGTACGGCGACACGGTCGTCTTGGCGGCGCTGTTCTGGCTCCAGTCGATGAAGACCTTGCCCGGCCGCAGGTTCTTCGCCATCTTCGACACGATCAGCTTCGGGTGCGCCCGCTCCAGCTCCTGCGCTATGCGCTTGGCGTAGTCGGACACGAGATCGGCGTCCTGCGTGCCGGCGATGGGGCAGCAGAGCTGCATGCCCTTCTTGCCCGAGGTCTTCGGATACGCGGAGACGCCGTCGTCGGCGAGCCGGTCGCGCATCAGCAGCGCCACCTGGCAGCACTGGCGCAGCGACGCCGGCGACCCCGGATCGAGGTCGACGACCATCATGTCCGGGTGCTCGCCGATCTTCCACTGCGGCGTGTGCAGTTCCAGCGCGGCGAGGTTGGCCAGCCAGACCAGGGTGGGCAGGTCGTCGGCGACCACGTAGTCGATGGTCTCGCGGCCCTTGCTGGACCCGGGCGCGGGCAGTGTCTCGGTGCGTACCCAGCGGGGGGTGGCGGCCGGAGCGTTCTTCTCGAAGAACGAGCCGCCCGTGACCCCGTTGGGGAAGCGGATCCGGGTGAGCGCCCGGTCGGTGAGGTGCGGCAGGAGCACCGGGGCGATGCGGGTGTAGTAGTCGATCACCTCACCCTTGGTGAACCCGGCGTCGGGGTAGAGCACCTTGTCCAGGTTGGACAGCTCCAACGCGCGTCCCTCGACGTCCACCTTCAACCGCTCACCCGGCATCGTCGACCTCCTCGACGGGTTTGTCCGGCCGCAGCCGGAGCACCCGGGGGAACCGCAGCCGCCCGTCCGGGGTGCGCTGGCCGTACTTCACCTCCACCACGACCCGTGGTGTCACCCAGATCGCGCCCCGGGCGTCCTCGCGCGGCACGTCGCCCCCGAACGGGGACGCGCCGCTGCGCAACGGCTCCAGCTCGTGCAGCAGCGCCCGCTCGATGGCCGCGCCGATGCCGCCGCCCACCCGCCCCCGGTAGGTGAGCCGCCCGTCCGGGCGCGGCACGCCGACCAGCAGGCCGCCGATCTTGCGCGCCCCGGGCCGCCAGCCGCCGACCACGAAGTCGCCCGTGACCTCCAGCTTCACCTTCACCCAGTCCGGGGAGCGGACACCCGGCCGGTAGACCGAGTCGACCCGCTTGGCCATCACGCCCTCCAGGCCGTGCTCGCCGGCCGCCTCGTAGGTGGCCGGGCCGTCGCCGAAGACCGGCGGCACCGCCCACCGGGCGCCGCCGAGCCCGAGGCCCTCCAGGGCCTTCCGCCGTCGGGCGTACGGCCGGCCGGTCAGGTCCTCGCCGTCGAGCCGGAGCAGGTCGAAGATCATGTACGTCACCGGGGCGACCGCCGCCAGCCGGGCGGCCTTCTGCCGGTCGCGCACGTGCATCCGCTCCGCCAGTGCCGTGAACGAGGGCTGGCCGGTCGCGCCGAGCAGCACCACCTCGCCGTCGAGCAGCGCGTCGCCCACCTGCTCGCGCAGGGTGGCCAGCTCGGGGTACGCGGCGGTGATCTCCACGCCGCTGCGGGCGTACAGGTGCTGCCGGCCGCCGGAGATGTCGGCCAGCGCGCGGACACCGTCCCACTTGAACTCGTACGCCCAGCCGGCACCCGCCGGGATCTGCCCGGTCATCGCGAGCATCGGCTTGAGCGGCGCGCCGGGCACCTCCCGACTGTACTTGCGCACGGAAGCGCTCGCGTGGCCTTCGATCATTTGCGATCCTGGGCTTTACCGGCGAGAGGAGCACGGGGATGCGGGCCATCTGGAAGGGAGCCGTCTCGTTCGGCCTCGTCTCGATCGGGGTCAAGCTCTACTCGGCCACCGAGGAGAAGGACATCCGCTTCCACCAGGTGCACCGGGAGGACGGCGGCCGCATCCGCTACAAGCGCACCTGCCAGGTCTGCGGCGAAGAGGTCAGCTACGACGACATCGCCAAGGGCTACGACATCGGCGGCGGCGAGATGGTGATCCTCACCGACGAGGACTTCGCCGAGCTGCCGCTGTCCAGCTCGCGCGCGATCGACGTACTGGAGTTCGTCCCGGCCGAGCAGGTCGACCCGATCCTCTACAACAAGGCGTACTTCCTGGAGCCGGAGGGCACCGCCACCAAGCCGTACGTGCTGCTGCGCGACGCGCTCGCCGACTCGGAGCGGGTGGCGATCGTCAAGGTGGCGCTGCGCCAACGGGAGCAGCTCGCCACGCTGCGGGTCCGCGAGGGCGTACTGCTGCTCAACACCATGCTCTGGCCGGACGAGATCCGCAAACCCGACTTCGGCTTCCTCGACGAGGACCTGAAGGTCCGCCCGCCGGAGCTGGCGATGGCCAGCTCGCTGATCGACTCGATGGCCGGCGAGTTCGAGCCGGACGCCTTCACCGACGACTACCGGGCCGCCCTCCAGGAGGTCATCGACGCCAAGGTGGAGGGCCGCGAGGTGGTCCAGCCGGAGGAGGTCGAGGAGGCCCCGGCCGCCGCCGTCGACCTGATGGCGGCGCTGAAGGCGTCCGTCGAGCGTGCCCGCTCCGCGCGGGGCGAGGCACCGGCCGGCGGCGGTGGGGAACCGACCCCGATCTCGGCGGCCCGCTCGGCGCAGAAGAAGGCCGCCGAGAAGAAGGCGGCGAAGGCCCCGGCCAGGAAGACCGCCGAGAAGAAGGCCGCCCCGAAGAAGACCGCCAAGAAGGCCGCGCCGAAGAAGACCGCCGAGGGCGAGAAGAAGCCCGCCGCGAAGAAGGCCGCGCCGAAGAAGGCGGCCCGCAAGACCGCCTGACCCCTTCCGGTCGTACGCGCCTGCCGCGCGGCCGAGGTTGCCTTGACGCCGGTGGCAAGGTCTAGCGTCGATCGGGTCGGACGAGGGAGGTCGGATGCTGATCGGTGAGCTGGCGGAACGCGCCGGCACGAGCACCCGGGCCCTGCGCTACTACGAGACGCACGGACTTCTCCGGGCGACCCGCTCGGCCAACGGATACCGGGTCTACGACGAGTCGGAGCTGCCGGTCGTACGCGAGATCCGGGCGTTGCTCGCGGTCGGCTTCGGCCTGGACGACATCCGCCCGTTCGTCGCCTGCCTGCGGGCCGGCAACGCCTCCGGTCACGTCTGCCCCGACTCGGTGGCCGTGCTGCGGCGCAAGCTGGCCGAGGTCGACGCCGGCATCGACCGGCTGCACGCGGTCCGCCGGGAGCTGCGCGACCAACTCGCCCACGCCATCACCCACCGGGAGGAAACATGCTCGAGACTGCGCCGGACGGCTCGCTGACCGTCGTCACCGACGACACCTTCGCCACCGTGGTGCTCGCCGCCGACCGGCCGGTGGTGGTCGACTTCTGGGCGGACTGGTGCCCGCCGTGCCGGGCCATCTCCCGCAGCCTCGCCGAGCTCGCCGAGGAGTTCGCCGGGCGGATGCTCGTCGCGACGATCGACACCGACGCGAACCCGGCCGCCACCCGCACGTACTCGGTGCTGTCCCTGCCGACCCTGCTGGTCTTCCGCCACGGGGAGGTGGTCGGCTCGGTCGTCGGGTCCCGCCCGAAGCACCACCTGCGCCAGGCGCTGGCCCGGCAGCTGGAGGGCTGAGCCGCCGACGGCCCGGTGCGGTCTCGCCCGGTGCGGTCCGCCGCGGGTACGCTCCCGCCGGCCCCGCCGCGAGAGGAACCCCATGCCGTACACCCCCGACCTGGACCGGCTGCTGACGCCCGGCGCCCGCTTCGCCGACGAGCACGCCACGTACGTCATGGAGGTCCACCCGCTGGGCGACGTCGTGCTGCCGACGGGGCGGGTGGTCGGCTGCGACCCGGTGGCCTGCCCCGAGGACGAGCCGTTCACGGTCGGGGTGGCCCCCGGCCGCTACCCGGCGCGGGCCTGGGTCGCGGTGGTGCGGGGCGAGGACGCCGAGACGGACCGGCGGGTGGCCGCCCTCGAACTGGTCGTCCACGACGAGCCGGCGGTCCGCTGGGAGATGGCGCTGGTCGGCGACCAGGACGTCGCGGAACTCAAGGCCGACGGTTGGTTCGGCTACGGGGTGGACACCGGCATCGGCACCCTGGCCGACCCGACCGCGCTGGCCGCCCTGGAGGCGTGGGACGAGGACGCGGTGACGGACGTCTTCGTCGCGGACGAGCCGGCCGACGGACCGGTGCCGGGGCACGTCGCCGCGGTGCTGGACGAGTCGACCGGGGCCAACGTGGTGACGGTCTGGTCCGGCTGGGGCGACGGCTGCTACGGCACCTGGATCGGGCGGACCGCCGACGGCCGGGTCACCTCGTACGTGACCGACTTCATGGTGGTGCCGGGGCCGGCGTGACCCGTGCGGTGGGAGCGACGACCGTCGAGGCGGCGCGGTGGGCGGCGGGGCGGGTACCGTGTGCGTCGGCTTTCCCCCGGCACTCCGATGCCGGCCACCACCTTCGCAGCAGGGAGTCGACGCCGTGAGCGAGCGTACGCAGAACCGGTCCCAGAAGTCGGAGCGGCGGCTGGCCGCCCAGTTGGCCGCGCAGAAGGCGGCCGAGGCGAAGCGCCGCCGCCAGGCGTGGGCCGGCGGGCTCGCCGGGGTCGCCGTGGTCGCGGTGCTGATCACCGTCTTCGTGACGATCGGGCGCAACAGCGACGGCGACAAGGACGAGACGGCCGGCACGGCGTCCTCGGGCCCGTCCGCCAGCGCCCCCGCCGCCGATGCGCCCGGCACCCCGAAGCTGCCGGAGGGGGCCGACCCGGCCCTGGGCAGCAAGCCGACGGTCGCCGCCGGCACGGGCGAGCTGAAGAAGCTCACCGTGACCCCGCTGATCAAGGGCACCGGCCCGGCGGTGCAGAAGGGCCAGACGATCACCACGAACTACGTCGGCGTCTTCTTCAAGGACGGCAAGGAGTTCGACTCGTCGTGGAACGCCGGCCAGCCGGCCTCCTTCGCCATCGGCGTCGGCCAGGTCATCCCGGGCTGGGACCAGGGCCTGGTCGGAGTGACCGTCGGCAGCCGCGTGCAGCTCGACATCCCGGCCGAGCTGGCGTACGGCAACGACGCCTCCAGCGGCCGTCCGGCCGGTCCGCTGCGCTTCGTGGTGGACGTGCTCGCGGCGCAGTGACCCGCGAGGCGGGCCGAGTTGGACCCGTGACCGGCCCGTTGCCCGGCGATGGCGGCCCGGTTCGTCCGGGATGTCGCCCGTTGTTGATGTGGTAGCCCACACGGGGCTTCCGGCCCCTCACCAACTCGCAGTAGGTTCAGCGTCACCCCGGGCGGTCGGCCGTCCGGGGTGACGACCGGACCGGACGCGGAGGTGCACGTGACGGCGCTGGACGACGCGGGACGGACCGCCCGGGTGTTGTGGACGCACTACGAGCCCGTCCACGCGGTCACCTACTTCCACCCCCGCGCCCGGGCCGCCTTCGAGGCGGTCGGGCTGCGCGGCTTCTGGCGCGGCTACTTCGCCGGCCGGGCCGCGCCGCTGGGGCCCGCCGAGGCCGCGCCGGTGACCGCGGCGTTCTTCAGCTTCGCCCCGCACACGGTGGCGCGGGCGCTGCCGGCCGTCTGGCGGCTGGTCACCCCGCAGGAGGCCCTGCGGGCCCGGCTCACGGGCGCGGTGCAGGCGCTGGCCGAGCTGACCTACGAGCTGCCGGAGTCGCACCTGGTCGAGGCCGCCGAGCTGCTGGAGGCCGCCGCCGCCGAGGCGGAGCCGGCCGGTCGGGTGCTGGGCGCCGCCAACGCCGCCCTGCCGCGCGGCGAGTACCCGCTGGCCCGACTCTGGCAGGCCGCCACCACGCTGCGCGAGCACCGCGGCGACGGGCACATCGCCGCGCTGGTCGCGGCCGACCTCGACCCGGTGGAGACGCTGGCCTGGCGGGTCGCGGTCGACATCTCCCCGCTGAACCTGCTCGGGCGGGGCTGGTCGGAGGAGCAGTGGGCCGAGGCCCGCACCCGGCTGGCCGAGCGGGGCTGGCTGACGCCGGACGGGGAGCCGACCGAGCTGGGCCGGTCCCGCTTCCAGGCGATCGAGGACGCCACCGACGCCGCTGCCGCCGGCCCGTGGCGGGCGCTCGGTCCGGAGCGCGCGCAGCGGCTGCGGGAGCTGCTCGAACCCATCGCCCGCGCCGCCCACACCGTCATCCCGGAGGGCAACCCGATCGGCCTGCCCGCGCTGCGGACCTGACCGCCGCCCGCCTGTCCGCTTGTCCGACCGCCTGCCGCCGTCTGCCCGGTGCCGCGCGTTGGGGCAGGATGGGTGCGTGGTGGATGCGGTGGTCTTCGACCTGGACGGCGTGATCGTGGACTCCGAGCCGGTGTGGGAGGAGGTCCGGCGGGCGTACGTCGCGGCACACGGCGGGACCTGGCAGCCCGACACGCAGCGCCGGCTGATGGGCATGAGCACCGGCGAGTGGGCCCGCTACCTCAGCGGTGAGCTGGGCGTCGACCGCAGCCCCGAGCAGGTCGCCGCCGAGGTGGTCGAGGAGATGACCCGGCGCTACGCGGAACGCGTACCGCTGATCGACGGGGCCGACGAGGTCGTGCGCCGGCTGGCCGAACGGTGGCCGCTGGGGCTGGCCAGCTCGTCGCCGACCCGGCTGATCGCGGCGGCGCTGGCCGCGACGGGCCTGACCGGGGCGTTCGGCGCCACGCTGTCGACCGAGGAGACCGCGCGGGGCAAGCCGGCGCCGGACGTCTACCTGGCGGTCGCCGAGCGGCTGGGCGTCGACCCGGCCCGCTGCGTCGCCGTGGAGGATTCGTCCAACGGCGTCCGGTCGGCCGCCGCCGCCCGGATGACGGTGGTGGCGGTGCCGCACGGGACGTACCCGCTGGACCCGGACGCCGAGCGGCTCGCGGCCGTGGTGCTCGACGCGATCGGCGACCTCACCCCCCGGACCATCGACGCCGACCTCGGTGATCAGGACGCCGTGGACCCCGAAACCGCCGGTTGACGTCCATGCCGTCCTGATCACCGGGGAACCTCACCCGGCGTCCGCCCGCTACGCGGGCGGACGCGTCGCATGGGGCGGGGCGGCATGAGCGGGGATGCGGCGGGTACCGCACCCGACGGCGCCCGCCGGGGGCCGCCGGGTGAGGAGACGGGGATGAAGGCGATCGTGTACGAGCGCACCGGCGACGCCTCGGTGCTGCAACTGGTCGACCGGCCGGTGCCGGAGCCCGGCCCCGGCGAGGTCCTGGTGCGGATGGCCGTGTCGGGGGTGAACCCGACGGACTGGAAGGCGCGACGGGCGGGGCCGCTGCCGGGCGGCTGGCAGACGCCCGGGCAGGACGGCGCGGGGGTGATCGAAGCGGTCGGCGAGGGGGTCGACCGGGAGCTGATCGGCGAGCGGGTGTGGCTGTGGGAGGCCGCGTGGCAGCGGCCATGGGGCACCGCCGCCGAGTACACGGTGGTGCCGGTCCGGCAGGCGGTGCCCCTCGGCGACGCCTCGTTCGACCTGGGCGCCTGCCTGGGCATCCCCTTCCTCACCGCGCACCGCTGCCTCACCGCCGGCGAGTACACGCCGGACCGGCTGCACGCGGGCGCGCTCAGCGACCACACGGTGCTCGTGCAGGGCGGGGCGGGGGCGGTGGGCAACGCGGCCATCCAGCTCGCCCGGTGGGCGGACGCCTGCGTGGTCGCGACGGTCAGCAGCCCGGAGAAGGCGCAGCTGGCGGCGGCGGCCGGCGCCTCCTTCGTGGTCGACTACCGGCAGCAGGACGTGGTCGAGGAGGTCCGCAAGATCGCGCCCGACGGGGTGCACACCATCGTCGAGGTCTCCGCGGCGCGCAACGCCGCCACCGACGTCCAACTGCTCGGGCGCGGCGGCGCGGTCTGCGTCTACGCCGACGACGGCGGGGACGAGGTGACCCTGCCGATCCGGCCGTTGATGGCGCCGAACGCGCGATTCCAGTTCGTGCTCGTCTACACCGAGCCGAAGGTGGCAAAGGCGCAGGCGGTGGTGGACGTGGCCGCCGCGGCGGCACAGGGCGGGATCCGGGTGGGCGAGGACGCGGGCCTGCCGCTGCACCACCATCCGCTCTCGGCTGCCGCCGCGGCGCACCAGGCGGTGGAGAACTCGGTGGTCGGCAAGGTGCTGATCACCACCAGCGGAAACGAGTGACGGCCGCCCCGAGGGGATAGAAAGCCCTCTGAGCTGGGCAAGTTTCCCCGTAGTGGGCACAGAGACGAACAATCTTCGCAACAATGACGGTGCGGGGTGACCCGCATGGAGCGGGCGGCCCCGGCGCGGTGCGAACGCCGGGGCCGCCCCTGGGGAGGGAGTTCAGGAGTGTTCCCTACCCCAACAGGCGACGATGCGCCTGAGAACGTTACGGGGCGGTCAGCTCCCGGACACTCAGTTCGCCCCCGGCGTACCGGGAACGGACGACCTTCTTGTCGAACTTGCCGACGCTGGTCTTCGGCACCGCGTCGATGACGGCCCAGCGCTCCGGCAACTGCCAGCGGGCCACCGACTCGGCGAGGAACTCGCGCAGCTCCTCGACGGTCGCCGACGCCCCCTCACGGAGCACCACGGTGGCCAGCGGCCGCTCACCCCAGCGCTCGTCGGGCACGCCCACCACACAGGCCTCCAGCACCGCCGGGTGGGCCATCAGGGCGTTCTCCAGCTCGACCGAGGAGATCCACTCGCCGCCGGACTTGATGACGTCCTTGGCGCGGTCGGTGAGCGTGATGTAGCCGTCGGGCGAGAGGGTGCCGACGTCACCGGTACGCAGCCAGCCGTCGCGGAACTTCTCCTCGTCGGGCACGTCGTCGCCGACGTACCGGGCGGTCACCCACGGCCCGCGTACCTCCAGCTCGCCGACCGACGCCCCGTCGGCGGGCAGCGGCTCGCCCACCGGGCCGACGATGCGGGCCTCGACCCCGGCCGGCACCCGGCCCTGCGTGTAGCGGTAGCGCCAGGCCTCCTCCCCCGTCGCGCCGGCCGGCGGCCGGGATACCGAGCCCAGCGGGGACATCTCGGTCATCCCCCAGGCGTGGATGACGTCGATGCCGTGCCGCTCGGCGAACGCGTGCATCAGCGCCGGCGGGCAGGCCGAACCGCCCACGATGACCTCCCGCAGGGAGGAGCTGTCCACGTCGTGGGCGTCCAGGTGGGCCAGCAGGTCGTTCCAGATCGTCGGCACCGCGCCGGCCAGGGTCGGCCGCTCGGCGGCGATCATCTCCGCGATCGGCCCGGCCTGGAGGAACCGGTCCGGCATGATCAGTGACGCCCCGGAGAGGAAGGCCGCGTACGGCAGCCCCCAGGACATCGCGTGGAACATCGGCACGATGGCCAGCTCGCGGTCGACCGGGCCGAGACCGAACCCCTCCGGCATGCAGACCTGGAGCGAGTGCAGGTAGATCGAGCGGTGCGAGTAGGCCACGCCCTTCGGGTTGCCGGTGGTGCCCGAGGTGTAGCAGAGGGCGGCGGCGTCGCGTTCGTCCACCTCCGGCCAGTCGAAGACGTCGGGACGGTCGGCCAGCAGCGCGTCCCAGTGGTGCACGGTGATCCGGTCGCCGGCCGCCGCCGTGAGCGGGGCCGGGTCCCCGCCGCCGACCACCACCACGTGCCGCACCGTCGTCATCTCGCCGATCACCCGGGCCAGCAGCGGGATGAGCGTCGAGTCGACCAGCACCACCCGGTCCTCGGCGTGGTTGGCGATGTAGGCGACCTGGTCCGGAAAGAGCCGGATGTTGAGGGTGTGCAGCACCGCGCCCATGCTGGGCACCGCGAAGTACGCCACCAGGTGCTCGGCGTTGTTCCACATGAAGGTGGCGACCCGCTCGTCGCCGGTGACGCCACACTCGTCGCGCAGCGCGTGGGCCAGCCGGGCCGCCGCCCGCCCGACCTCGGCGTACGTCATCCGGCGCGGGTCGCCGCCCGTCCAGGTGACCACCTCCGCCGTGCCGTGCACGGTGGCCCCGTGTCGCAGGATCCGCGAGACCTGGAGAGGGGCGTCCATCATGGTGCTACGCATGGGTAACAAAATAGTGTCGGCGGTCACAGGTTGGGAACCCTGGAATGCCGACCGAGATCGGAAGAGCCCCGTAAATTGTCCGGGTGAGCATCTCCTGGGCTGATTCGTACGTGGGACAGCTACGCGCGCTCGCCGGTGACCGGACGCTGATGTTCGTGGGCGCCCGCGCCGTGGTCCGCGACAACGCGGGGCGCCTCCTGCTCATCCAGCGCTCCGACAACGGGCAGTGGGCCCTGCCCGCCGGGGCGATGGAGCTGGGCGAGTCGATCGCCGACTGCGCCGTCCGCGAGGTACGCGAGGAGACCGGGCTGCGCGCGCTGCGGGTCAGCGCCTTCGCCCTCTACACCGGCCCGGACCGCACCCACACCAACATGTACGGCCACACGTACCAGATCTTCACGACCGCGTTCCGGGTCGACGAGTGGGACGGCGAACTCGCCCGGATCACCGACGAGACGACCGACGCCGGGTTCTTCCACCGGGCGCAGCTCCCGGCCCCGCTCTCCACGAGCGTCACCGAGACCCTCGCCGACCTGGACGTCTTCGAGCAGACCAACCGGCTGATCCTCAAGTAGGCCCGCCGACCCGGGGCGGTCAGAGCATCGTCTGGCTCTTCGCCTCCATCTCGGCGGCGGCCTCCTCCTTCGACTCCCCGGACAGCGGCTTGCCGCCGGGCGGCGGGCCCTCGCCGCCGAGGCCGTCCGTGCCGCCCGTGGCGCCGCCCGGCCCCGCACCGCGCAGCTTCTCGTTCGGCAGCGCCAGGGTGACCAGCACCGCCACGATCGCGATCAGGCCGGTGGTGAGGAAGACCAGGTGCAGCGACTCCACGAACGCCGCCTGGACGGCGGCGCGTACCGGGGCGGGAAGCGCCAGGATCGTCGCCGGGTCGTTGACCGAGACGTCCGCCCCGCCGCTCGCCGCCACCGCGGCCTGCTGCTCCGGCGGCAGCTGGGCGATCGCCGCCGGCAGCCGGGCGGCGAGTTCCGAGGTGAGCCGCGCCGACAGCACCGCGCCGAGGATGGCGACGCCGAACGAGCCGCCCAGCGACCGGAAGAATGTGGCCGACGAGGTGCCGGCGCCCAGGTCCCGCATCGACACCGCGTTCTGCACGGCCAGGATCAGCGACTGCATGCAGAGCCCCAGCCCGATGCCGATCACGACCATGTAGCCGAAGGCCACCCAGAGGGAGGTGTCCACCTCCAGTCGGGTGAACAGCAGCATGCCGACCAGGAGCACCACCGCGCCGGCCACCGGGAACCACTTGTAGCGCCCGATCCGGCTCATCGCCCGGCCGGTCAGCACCGAGGTGACGATGACGCCGGCCATCATCGGCAGCATCAGCAGGCCGCTGCGGGTCGGCGAGGCGCCCCGGACGATCTGGAGGTAGAGCGGAATGAAGATGATCGAGCCGAACATCACCAGGCCGAGCACGAAGCCGGCCGAGTTGGCCAGCGCGAACGTGGCGCTGCGGAACAGCCGCAGCGGCAGGATCGGCTCGGCCACCCGGGCCTCCTGGAGCACGAAGAGCACGCCGAGCACCGCGCCCGCGACGAAGAGGCCGACGATCACCCCGGAGCCCCAGGCGTACTCGTTGCCGCCCCAGCTCAGCGCGAGCAGCAGGCAGCTCACCCCGGCGACCAGCAGCGCCGCGCCGACCCAGTCGATCGAGTGGTCGCGCCGGGTGAACGGGACCAGCCGCAGCACCCGGGAGCACACGACGATCGCCAGGATCCCCAGCGGCAGGTTGATGTAGAAGATCCACCGCCAGTCGGTCTCGGCGAAGTAACCGCCGACCAGCGGGCCGGCGACCGAGGAGAGGCCGAAGACCGCCCCGAACAGCCCCTGGTAGCGACCGCGTTCCCGGGGCGACACCACGTCCGAGATGATGGTGAACGCGAGCGTCATCAGGCCGCCGGCGCCGAGACCCTGCACCCCCCGGGTGACGATGAGCTGGGTCATGTCCTGCGACAGGCCGGCCAGCAGCGAGCCGAGCAGGAACGTGCTGATGGAGAAGAGGAAGACGGGGCGCCGCCCGTACAGGTCGGCCATCTTGCCGTAGAGCGGCGTCGAGGCCGTGGAGGCGAGCAGGTACGCCGTCACCACCCACGAGTAGTGGTTGATCCCGCCCAGCTCACCGACGATCGTCGGCAGCGCGGTGCCGACGATCGTCTGGTCGAGCGCGGCCAGCAGCATGCCGGTCATCAGGCCGAACATCAGCAGCCGGATCTGCCGCCCGCCGAGCGCCGGGGCTTGCGTCGTCATCCCGCCTCCTTTCCCCGCCCACCTGAGACATGCGCGCGGAAAGGCGTGCACCTCGTCGGTCGGGAGGCCGGCGGCGCTACGGACCACCGGCCCCACGACCGACGACGGGTCAGCGGGACGAGTGCGGGCCTCCGGCGAACTCTTCGACGATCCTCGCACAGAAGGCCGGCAGATCGTCCGGCTTACGGCTGCTGACCAGGCCGCCGTCCGCGACGACCTCCTCGTCGACCCAGTCCGCGCCGGCGTTGGTGAGGTCGGTGCGCAGGCTGGGCCAGGAGGTGATCCGGCGGCCCCGCACCACGTCCGCCTCGACCAGCGTCCACGGCCCGTGGCAGATCACCCCGACCGGCTTGCCGGCGTCGAAGAACGCCCGGACGAAACGCACCGCGTGCGGATCGGTCCGCAGGAAGTCCGGGTTCGCCACCCCGCCGGGCAGCACCAGCGCGTCGTAGCCGCCGGCGTCCGCGTCGGCCGCCGTCACGTCCACGTCGTACGTCTTGGACTGGTCCAGGTGGTTGAAGGACTGGATCGTGCCGGGCTTGAGCGAGACCAGCTCCACCGTGGCGCCGGCCTGCTCCACCGCCTCCCGGGGCTGGACGTACTCGACCTCCTCGACGCCGTCGGCGGCCAGGAACGCGATCCGCTTGCCCTGAAGTGTCGTCGCTGCCATCTCGGTCTCTCTCTCCTCTCCGGGGTACCCTCCGTCCCTTCCCGGGGCCCGGTGCCCGAAACCCCTCCCCGATGGCGGCAGGTTTGGCCAGGGTGCCCCGGGGGACCCGGGACGGCATGGCAGGAGGAGCAGCGGAACAGCGCCGGCTCGCCGCGGTGGTGGAGGGCTGGCTGGGTCGTACCGTCCTGGTCGTCGGTGACGCCATGCTCGACGAGTGGCGCTTCGCCGACTCCGACCGGCTCTGCCGGGAGGCGCCCGCCCCGGTCCTCACGCTGCGCCGGCGGATCTCCGCAGCCGGCGGGGCGGCGAACACGGCCGTCAACGTCGCCGCGCTCGGGGGCCGGGCGGTGCTGGTGGCACCGGTCGGCGCGGACGTGGCCGGCGACGAACTGCACGACTGTCTGGACCGGGCCGGCGTCTGGGACCGTACGGTCGCCCAGCACGGCCGGCCGACGCCGGTGAAGCGGCGCATGCTGGCGGGCAACCAGATCCTGCTGCGGGAGGACTCCGGCGACGCCGACGACGCGCTCGACGACGACGGGGTGACGCGGCTGCTCACCGCGCTGGACTGCGCCACCGAGGAGCTACGCGCCGCCGGTGGCGAGGCGCCCACCCTGGTGGTCTGCGACTACGGCCTGGGCGCGCTGCCCGCCGCCGTCCGCGCCTGGCTGGTGACCAACCGGGAGCGGTACGCCACGGTCGCGCTGGACGCCCACGACCTGGCCGACTGGCGCGGTCTCGCCCCGACCGTGGTGACCCCCAGCTTCGCCGAGGCGACCCGGCTGCTCGCCCGGGCCGGCGGAGCCCGGCCGGCGCCCCACGCCGGGCTGCACCTGGACCACCCCGACGGCGACCGGGCCGACGGACCCTCCGAGCTGACGGTGGGCGTCTCCCCGGGCGGCGCCGGGGCGCACCACGCCGCCCACCGTCCCGGCCCGACGAACCCGACCGGCGAGCCGTCGGCCGGCGAGGGTCGGGTGGCGATGACCGGCGACGGGCTCACCGTGACCGGCACCGGCGTCACCGTGAACGCCACGGCCGGCGAGGGCGTCGACCGGGCCGTGCTCGCCGAGTCCCGCCTCGCCGAGCTGCGCGCGCACACCGGCGCGGACGTGGTGGCGGTGACCCTGGACACCGACGGCGCGGTGGTCGGCGGGGCGGACGGCGAGCCCCGGCGCAGCCACAGCACCCCGGTGCCGGCCAGCCACGCGGTCGGGGCGGGCGACGCGTACCTGGCGGCGATGACGCTGGCGCTCGCCGCGGACGCGCCGCTGCCCACCGCCGCCCAACTGGCCCAGCTCGCCGCCACCATCACCGTCTCGGACACCGGCACCTGCGTGTGCCGCCGCGACGACCTGCTCGTCGCGCTGGACGCACCGGTCGAGCGGGCGGGCCACCGGGCGCTGGTCGACACCGACGGGTTGGCCGCCGTCATCGCGGAGCACCGCCGGGCGGGCCGCTCAGTCGTCTTCACCAACGGCTGCTTCGACGTGCTGCACCGGGGCCACGTGCGCTACCTGGAGCAGGCCCGCGCGCTCGGCGACCTGCTGGTGGTGGCGGTCAACTCCGACGGCAGCGTACGCCGGCTGAAGGGCCCGGACCGGCCGGTGAACCCGGTCGAGGACCGGATCGCCCTGCTCACCGCGCTGGCCTGCGTCGACCATGTGGTGGTCTTCGAGGAGGACTCCCCGACGGAGCTGATCGAGGCGGTCCGCCCCGACGTGTACGTCAAGGGCGGCGACTACCCGCCGGAGATGGTGCCGGAGGCGCCGCTGGTGCGCCGGCTCGGCGGGCAGGTACGCACCCTCGGTTACGTACCGGACCGGTCCACCTCGGCGATCATCGACCGGATCCGGGCGCACGGCCATGAGCCGCAGGAGGACACCTCCCTGACTCCCGAACCGTCGTGAACCGCCCGCTCGACCCCGGCACGGCCGACGGGTTCCGCGCGCGACGCCTGCTCGACGTGCTGATCCCGACCCGCAACCGCCCCGCCGAACTGGCGGTCACCCTCTCCGGGTTGGCCGCCCAGGAGGGCGTACCCGGCTTCGGGGTGCTGGTCAGCGACCAGTCCGACGGCGACGCCGCGTACCGGCACCCGGCGGCGGCCACCATGGTCCGGGCGCTGCGCCACCGGGGGCACCCGGTGCTGCTGACCCGCCGGCTGCCCCGGCGCGGGCTGGCCGAGCACCGGGCTTACCTGCTGGCCGCGTCCGCCGCCCGGTACGTGCTCTGCCTCGACGACGACGTCTGGCTGGAGCCGGGCACGCTGCGCCGGCTGGTCACCGCCATCGGGGAGCTGGGCTGCGGCTTCGTCGGCAACGCGGTGCACGGGCTGTCGTACGCCGAGGACGTCCGGCCGGAGACGCACCGGCACTACGAGGAGTGGGACGGCCCGCCCACCCCGGAGCGGATCCGCCCCGGCACCCCGGAGTGGGAGCGGGCGTCGATCCACTCGGCGGCGAACCTGCTGCACGTCACCCGGAAGCTGGACCTGCCGGCGGGTGCCTGGCGGGCGTACAAGGTGTCCTGGGTCGGCGGCTGCGTGCTCTACGACCGGGCGAAGCTGCTCGACGCCGGTGGCTTCGACTTCTGGCGTCGGGTGGACGAGAAGCACCAGGGCGAGGACGTCGCCGCGCAGCTCGCCGTGCTGGCGCGCTTCGGCGGCGCCGGCGTGCTGCCCAGCGGCGCGTACCACCTGGAGTCGCCGACCACGGTCACCGACCGCGAGGTGGAGGCGTGGGAGGTCGTGCTCGCCGACGAGGACGCGCCTCAGCGGGTGTGAGTGCCGGTCCTCGGTTGTCTCACCCCCTTGCCACAATGCGGTCCGTGAATGAACTGGAAGCGTTCCGCGCCGTTGCCCAGAAGAAGGGAATGCCCGACGACGCCATCGACTGGTGGCTGCGCCTCGCGCGCCCCTGCCTCTATCTGGAGAAGGACGGCAGCGGCCCGGTGGTCGGGCACTTCGGCGGCACGCCCTCGCTGCCCGCCTCGGTGGCCTGGCCGGACGACACCGTCCACCTGGCCTCGATCGACCTCGCCGCGCTCCCCGACGGCGCGCTCGACCTCGACCTGCCCAGCGACGGCACCCTGGTGTTCTTCGTGACGCCGGAAATGCCCACCTACACCGGTCAGGTGATCCACGTGCCGGCCGGCGCGGCGGTCGCCGAGGCGGAGCCGCCCTCCGGCTGGGACCCGTACGACCGTTTCCCCCTGCACGCCACGCCGAACTGGAGCCTGCCCGAGCGCCCTTCCGTCACTCCCGGCTACACCTGGGGCGACCGCGACGACGAGCCCGACTACCGGAGCATCGTGTGGAGCCTCGGCGACGAGCACGACGGCGACGAAGTAATCGTCCTCGGTGGTCACGGGCTGTCGAACACCGGTGGCCTTGGCGTTCCCGTCAACGAGGAGAGGGGAGAGGTGCTGCTGGCCGAGTTCTTCCTGAACGAGGAGAAGGTCGGCGACGACTTCGAGACCGACTACGCCACCGTCTACTACACGATCACCCGCGAGAGTCTGGCTGCCGGCCGCTTCGCGGAGGTCTCCGTGAACGCCGACTTCCACGGCTGACCTGCGGCACAGCCGGTCACCGGTCGTACCAGCCGGGCGACCCGTCTCCGACGGGCCGCTCAGGGTGCTCCGGGCTGCGGGCGGAGCAGTTCCCGGGCCGCCTCCACGACCTCGACCACCGGCACGTCGGTGACGAAGGAGTCCCGGTGGGGGCACTCGCCGTCGCCGGGGCGGTGCGGGTAGATGCCGGGGGTGCAGTCCACCCCGCAGACCGGGCAGAGCACCGTCCACGAGCTGATCGGCCGGTGCCGGCCGCGCAGCAGGTTCGCGACCGTGATCAGGTTGCCGACCCAGTAGATGCCCACGGTGGCGGTACCCACGGCGGCGGCCAGGTGCAGGGGCCCGGTGTCGTTGGAGACCACCAGCTCGCAACCGGCGTAGCAGCCGGCCAGCCCGCCGAGGCTGAGCGTGCCCACCTGTGGCCGCACCGGCACCCCGGCCGCCGCGACCACCCGGTCCACCACGTCCTGTTCGGCGGGGGTGCCGGTGACCAGCACCTCGTACCCGTCGCCGACCAGCTCGCGGGCCACCTCGGCGAAGCGGTCGGCGGGCCAGCGCCGGCGGGTGTCCGTGGCGCCGGGATGCAGCGCCACCCTCGGCCGCCGCGCCGGGCCGAGCACCTCGGCCGCCTCGGCCCGGTCGGCGTCGGTCACGGCCAGCGTCGGGACGATCGTGGTGGCGTCCGCGCCGACCAGGCCCGCCACCTCCAGGTAGCGGATCACCTCGTGCTGGTAGTAGACGTACCGGATCCAGCGGTCCAGCGGCGGCGCGTCCTCGGCGCGCAGCCCGGCGGTGACCCGCGCGCCGAGGGCGGCGACGAACGGATTGGAGTTGGCGCCGCCGCCGTGCAGCTGCAACGCCAGGTCGAAGCGTTCCTGGCGGGCGGCGGCGAGGAAGTCGTCCAGCGCCGGCTCCGGCTCGCCCGGATCGGGGCCACGGATCCCCGGCACGGGCGGCACCACCAGCACGCGGTCCACGGGCCCGGGCCGGTCGCGCCAGAGCTTCGCGTGCCACGGCGCGCCGAGCAGCACGATCTCCGCCTCCGGGTACGCGGCCCGCAACGCCTCCAGCGCCGGCAGGACGAAGATGAAGTCGCCGAGCGCGTTGGCGCGCAGCACGGCGATCCGCTCGACGTCGGGCACGCGCCCGGTCGCCGGGCCGAGCAGGTCCGGGGTGACCACGGGCGGCGTTACGGCCGGTCGGTCTCGTCGAGGGCGATGTCCGGGCGGTGCATCTCCCGGTCCGCGGCCGGGTCGACGACGCTCGGCGTACCCCCGGCGGGGTTGGTGGGGCGGGGACCGGTGCGGCCGACGGTGATGGTGCGCGGCGCGGGCCGGGCGGCCCGGGGCAGTCGCACCCGGAGCAGGCCGTGGTCCATGACCGCGTCGATGGCGTCGGGGTCCACGCGGGACGGCAGGTCGACCCGGTACTCGAAGCCCCGGGTCTCGAAGCCGCCGGGGATGCCGTGGTCGGCGTTGACCTCGGCCTCCGAGCGGGCCCGGACGCAGAGCTCACGGTCGTCCAGCTCGACCGCCACCTCCTCCGGCGCCACCCCGGGCAGCCGCACCACGACCTCCCAGCCGTCGGCGGTCTCGGTCAGCTCGACGTCCGGCGACCCGGTCCGTCCGCCGACCAGCCGGCGCAGCTCCGAACGCAGGGACTGGAGTTCGCCCATCGGATCCCAGCCCTGCTGTCGACCACGCCAGCCCCGCCCGGCCCCGCCGGCCTGTTCGCTCATGACGCCCCTCCGCCGATGACTCGCTCGCTCAAGACGGTCCTCCCGGCCACCGCCCGGCCACTCATCGGGCCTCGCCGATCCGGTGGCTGGCCGCCGGGGGACGCAGTGAGCTGGGCGCGTCCAGCCCCGCGTCCCGGTCCACGCCGACGCCGAGCCGGTCGACCAGTTCGCCGCCCAGCCACGCGCTCACGCCGAGGATGGCCAGCGCGACCACCTCGATGGCGATCAGCGCGCCGCCGGCGGCCCGCGAGTCGGCGTTGAGCCGGACCACCCAGACCGCGGCGAAGAGCAGGATCACCGCCACGTTGGCGGCGGCGTGGGTCAGCGCCACCCGCTTCGCGCGGGTGGCCGACGGGATGGCCAGAAGGTCGAACGTCCCGGCCAACGCGGCCAGCAGGCCGCCGACGAGGCCGACGGTGATGTTCCAGTACGCGACCTCGCCGAGGAAGTCCGGCCCGCCCACGGTGTCCACCAGGTCGAACAGGACTGCGGTGACCAGCAGGGCGACCGGGAACATCACCAGCATCGGGTGGACGGGATGGCCCAGCACCTTGAGTCGGCTCTCCATCAGGCCTCCACTGCTCGGTCTCTCCGGGCGCGCGGTTGAGGCGGTACCCCCGCCTCACGGTGGGAAACCTCGCGCTGGTCACGCTCTCCTAGGCTGGCCGCAGGTGGCGCGCCGCCACCGGGGTCAACGCGTGGAGGAGGATCACGTGACGGTGGAGATCACCTCGCACGACGAGCTGCGCGGGTTGCTGGGGGTGCCGACGCCACGGACGCTCGCCAAGGAGCGGCCCGTCCTGCACCCACGGGACCGGGAGTGGCTCGCCGCGTCGCCGTTCTGCCTGATGGCGACGGCGGGCGCGGACGGCAGCTGCGACGTCTCGCCGAAGGGCGACCCGCCGGGCTTCGCCCGGGTGCTGGACGAGCGGACCATCGCCGTCCCGGAGCGGCCGGGCAACCGGCGCGCCGACGGCTACCGCAACATCCTGGACAATCCGCACGTCGGGTTGATCTTCCTGATCCCCGGGCGCACCGACACCCTGCGGATCAACGGCCGGGCCTGGCTGGTCCGCGACGCTCCCTGGTTCGACGAGATGGTGGTCGAGGGGCATCGCCCGGTCCTCGCCCTGGTGGTGGAGATCGAGCAGATCTTCTACCACTGCGCCAAGGCGTTCCTGCGCTCCCAGCTGTGGCAGCCGGAGAGCTGGGAGCCGGACGTGCTGCCGTCCCGGGCCCGGCTTATCAAGGAGGTCGAGAACCCGGCGGAGAGCCTGGCCGACCTGGAACGCCACTACGGCCCGGGGTACGCGGCCACCATCTACAGCTGACGCCTGCCGGTCGAGCGTGGCCACCCGCCGCAGCGTGGGCAGCCCTCGGAAACCCGCTGCGGCAGCGCCCTGGTGATCAGGACGCCATGGACGCTACCCAGCGCCTTCAACGTCCACGGCGTCCTGATCAACTCTGGCGGACGCGGTGTCGGGCGGTCCTTCCCCGGGGTGGGTGGTGGCGGCCGGGGTGTTGCTAAAGGGTTCTTTATAAAGATAGCTTTAGCGTATGTCGTTACCCGAAGTGAAGCTCTCCGATCCCAAGGCCCTACGGGGCTACGCGCACCCGCTGCGGATGGCGCTGATCGGGCTGCTGCGCCAGCAGGGTCCGATGACCGCGACCCAGGCTGCCGAGCGGCTCGGCGAGAGCGTGCCCAACTGCTCCTTCCACCTGCGGCAGCTCGCCAAGTACGGGCTCGCCGAGCGGGCACCCGGCGCCGACGCCCGCGAGCGGCCCTGGCGGGCCACCGCCCTGAACACCTCCTGGGACGACACCTCGAACGACCCGCAGACCCGGGCGGCCATCGACGAACTGAGCGCCGTCCAGCTCGCCCTCTACGTGCGCAAGGCCGAGGAGTTCCTGGCCCGACGCGCCGAAGAGTCGACGGCCTGGCGGGCGGTCACCGGCTTCGGTGACCAGCAGGTGTACGTCACCGCCGAGGAGATGGCCGCGCTGAGGGCGCGGATCGACGACCTGCTCACCGAGTACGACGACCGGCTCGTCGACCCGACGAAGCGCCCGGCCGGCAGCCGGAAGGTCAGCCTCATCCGCCTGGACGTCCTGGCCGACCCGCCGCCCACCGGTGCCCCCGCCGACGCCCCCAGCCCGACGGCCGGCGCCAACAGCCCGACGGCCGGCGCCAACGCGGTCACCGTTGGCGCCGGCAGCGGCGGTGACGGAGAGCCTCCGGTCAGCGGAGCGGAGGCCCGCGACCCCGGTGAGCGGGAGGGCGACCGGTGAGCGGTCAAGCGACCGACGTTCCGGTCGCCGTCCCGCCCGGCGGTCCCGCCCGGCGCGGGCCGCTGCCCCGGCTGCTGCGCGAGCGGATGTTCCGCCGGTACTGGTCGGCGCAGACCGTCTCGTACTTCGGCGACGAGATCTCCACTCTGGCCCTGCCACTGCTGGCCGTGCTGGTGTTCCAGGCGAGCCCCGCCGAGATGGGCTACCTGACCGCCGCCGCGCTCGCCCCGAACCTGCTCTTCTCACTGCTCGTCGGCGCCTGGGTGGACCGGTACCCGTACAAGCGCCGCCTCATGATCCTCACCGACGTCGGGCGGGCACTGCTGCTCACCGCCGTGCCGGTGGCGTACCTGCTGGACCTGTTGACGATGCCGCAGCTCTACGTGGTGGCATTCGCGGTCGGCACGCTCGCCGTGATCTTCGAGGTCGCACGGGGACCACTCTTCGTCTCCGTCGTCGGGCGTCCCGACTACGTCGAGGCGAACACCCTGATCAACGGCAGCCGGGCGATGTCGCTGGTGGCCGGGCCGAGCATCGGCGGCGTTCTGGTGCAGGTGCTCACCGCCCCGATCGCCCTGGTCGCCGACGCCCTGTCGTACGTCGTGTCCGCGTACTTCCTGGTGCGGATCCGGCCGACGGAGCCGCCGCCCGAACGCGGCGGCGGGCTGGCCCTCGGCGCCGGGCTGGGGTTCATCGCGCGGATGCCGATGATGCGCGCGCTCCTGCTCGGCACCACCACCGTCAACCTGTTCAACTTCATGTTCGTCGCGCTCTTCGTGCTCTACGTGACGCAGGATCTCGGCCTCTCGCCCGGCCTGCTGGGCGCGGTGCTCGGCGCGAGCGCGGTGGGCGGCCTGATCGGCGCGGCGCTGACAGGCCGGCTCGTCCGCCGGTTCGGCGTCGGACCGACGCTGCTGGCCGGATTCGTCCTCTTCCCGGCCCCCATGTTGCTCGTCCCCCTCGCCGGCGGGCCGACACCGCTGGTGGTCGGGATGCTCTTCGCCGCCGAGTTCCTCTCCGCCCTCGGGGTGATGCTGCTCGACATCACGGTCGGCTCGGTGCAGACCGCGCTCACCCCACAGTCGCTGCTGGCCCGGGTGGCCGGGGCCCGCCGCACCGTCAACTACGGCATCCGGCCGATCGGCGCGCTGCTCGGCGGCGCGCTCGGCACCACCCTCGGCGTACGGCCGGCGCTCTGGATCGCGACGGCGGGTGCCCTCGCCGGGGTGCTGTGGGTGCTCTTCTCGCCGGTTCCCCGCCTGCGCGGGCTCCCGGAGCAGGCGGACTGACCGGCTCTTCCGGTCCCGGACGGCAGCCGGTTCCGCTCCGCCCGCCGCCGGCCGATCGCCCGGATCGCCGCTGTCCGAAGTGGCGCCTCGGCAGGTCGGGCGATTGAGCGTCCACGACGGGGGTAGGAGTTCGATTGACGAGGACGGCTCTTGACACCGAACGGAGCGGTTCGACCTGACGAGGAGGATTGCCGATGACCACGAAGGTCGAGAAGTCCATCGAAGTACAGGTTCCGGTCAGCACCGCGTACAACCAGTGGACGCAGTTCGAGGAGTTCCCCCGCTTCATGGGGGGCGTGCGTGAGGTGCGCCAGCTCGACGACAGGCGGATGCACTGGGTCGCCGAGATCGCCGGCGTCCAGCGCGAGTGGGACGCCAAGGTCCTGGAGCAGGTGCCCGACCAGAAGGTGGCCTGGGCGGCCACCGAGGGCGTCACCAACGCCGGCGCGGTCTACTTCCAGCCCGTCGGCCCCGACCGCACCATGGTCCGGCTGCACCTGGAGTACGAGCCCGAGGGCCTGGTCGAGAAGGCCGGCGACAAGCTCAACATCATCGAGCGGCAGGCCGAATCCGACCTGCGCAAGTTCAAGACGTACATCGAGGAGCGCGGCGTCGAGACCGGCGCCTGGCGCGGCAGGGTCGACAGCGGCGTCGGGGTCGGCACCCCGGGCGTCGAGCACGCGGCGGCCACGCGCGGCGACAGCGGCAGCGCCGGGGTGTCCGGTAAGGCCGTGGCGGCGGGCGCCGCCGTGGCCGGGGCGGCAGCGGCCGGAGCCGCCACGGCCGCCAAGCGCCGCTCCGACGCCGACGACCGGCCGACCACCACCGTCACCCCCGACACGGAGTACGTGGTGACCGAGACCGAGGTCGTCCCGGGGCCCGGCAGCGCCGGCTACCCGCACCGCACCCTCTGATCTCTCGTACGCCTGCCCTGTCGACGGACGGTCCGGGTCATCACGACCCGGGCCGTCCGTGTCCTGCTCGGTCGCGGCTCGGTGGCGTCGGCGCGACTCGGCGAGCAGCGCACGCTCGGCGCGGTGGGCGGCGTCAGCGCGATTCGGCGAGCACCGTCCAGAGGTGGCCGTCCGGGTCGGCGAAGGTGCCCGTGTAGCCCCACGGCTGCGGGCCCGGCTCGACGACGACCTGCGCGCCTGCGGCCCGGGCCCGCCCGACCAGCTCGTCGACCTCGGCCGGCGTCGCGGCCGGGAGGCTGACGACGCACTCGCTCTGCCCGCGCCCGGCCACCTCGTGGTCGCCGATCACCCAGCCGAAGCCGCCGGTGGGCACCAGCATGACGCGGAGACCGTCGTTGAGGGCGTACTGCAGGGGCTCGGGAACGCCGTCCTCGGCCGGCTCGCCGACGGCCTCCAGCCCGAGCCCCTCCGAGTAGAAGCGGTACGAGGTCGGACGATCGGCGATCGGCAGGGCGACGACGACGGGCGCGTACTGCATGAGGCTCCTCAGGTTGGCGATCACGGTAGGTGTGCGGGTCGTCGCGGGCCCACACCCGGCAGCGGCGCGCGGGCGTCAGGCGCTCCAGCCGGCCGGATTGGTGCAGGACTCCCGGGAGATGCCCGAGCCGGTCTCCGGCCAGCCGCCGAAGCGCTTGTCGTGCAGGCGGGCGAAGAAGTAACACATGGCCTCGCACTCCCCGTCCGGGACGGCCACTGCGGGATTCGCGCTGACCGCCTCGTAGAACTCGCGCCCGAGAGCGACGACGAAGCCGCGGCAGTAGAGGAAACCGTCGTCGGAGCCGTCGGTCACCTCGTGCACGTCGGCCCGGTCGATGTCGTGCAGCTTGCGCTCGACCACCCGGTCCAGGTCGGTCAGCTCCGCACTGGACAGTTCGGCGGTGAGCTGCCGGAGGCTGTCGAGGAACGGATCGAGCCACGGGTCGAGGGCGTAACGGCCGTCGTCATCGTCGTCGGACTCCGGATCACGGGTCAGCAGCGCCCGGCGCAGCGCGGCAGGCTCGGGGCCGAGCCGCTCCCAGGCGGACTCGACGAGCGCCCAGAAGCGGGCCTCGTCCTCGGCGCTCGGCAGCTTGCCGACGCCACTCGTCAGATCGGTCACGGCGGCAGCGTAACGACCACGGCCGACATCCTCGCCCGTCCGTTCCGGCCGGCCGGGCTGCCCGGCGCCGTCGCGGCCGTACGGGACCCTGGGGCAGACTTGGCCCCGTGCGACCCCAGCCGCTCATCCGCAAGGTGCGTTTCGAGATCCGACCATGGGACGACGGTCCGGACCCGGCACGCGAGTTGTTGCCGTACGTCGACGAGGTGAGCCTGGTGGAGCTGGTTTCGGGCTACGAGCACGCCGCCGGTCACGATGTGCCCGGCCAGTACGCCGGGCTCGTTCTCGACCGCTTCGCCTTCGGCGACCTGACCACCTACCTCAGCGGCCGGCCGGACTCCGCCCACCGGGCCGGGAGCGGCACGATCGCCCTGCTCGGTTGTGACTGCGGCGAGGTCGGCTGCTGGCCGCTGAACGCCCAGGTGGTCGCCGCTGACGACGTGGTGACGTGGCGTGGCTTCGTCCAGCCCTACCGCCCCGGGCGCGACTACGCGGACTTCGGTCCCTTCGTGTTCCGCCGCGACCAGTACGAGCGAGCCGTCCGCGAGGCCGTCACCGCGTCCGCTCGTTGACGAGGGCACCACCGGGGGCGGCGCGGTCGATGTCTGAAAACGGCGAAGCCCAGGTCTCTGACCTGGGCTTCTTCACCGAGCCGCCTGACGGAATCGAACCGTCGACCTACGCATTACGAGTTGATCGGTCTGGCCGCTCAAGGTGCAACATGGCTGATCATGTCGCCACCCTCCCCCTGCCAGGAGCGCTATTGCCAACTATGGCAAATCATGTTCACTTCCGATACTGCAACCTACCGGTGCAACCCTACGGTTAGCGGCCTCGCGGGTTCGAGCCCTACTCGGGCTCGCCGAGTTCGGGATTGAACGCGTCCTGGGCGGCGTCGCCGTATCCCCGGTAGTAGGCGTCGCGGGGTGCGGCGGCCACGGCGGTGGTGACGGCGCGGACGCTGCCGACGGCGACCTGGCGCAGGGTCACGACGATCGCGGCGACGGTGGCGGCACCAGCTATGGCCAGGGCGGTGACGCGCCAGTGGCTGGGTAGCACAGCAATGGCCAGCCACGCGGCGACAGCGATAACGGTCAGGGCGGTGGCGAAGGCGGTGTTGCGGGTGTGCACTGGGTCAGCTCCGTTCGGGCGGTGCGGGGCGTGCCGGCGGCGTGCCCGCGGTGAGAGCGGGCAGGGGGCCGGTCAGGCAGGGCGCGTGTCGACGCCGCCCAGGTGGTCGTCGGGCAGGTGCGCGCGGGGCCGCAGGTGCGCGAGGCGAGACACCGCAGGCGCCGTCCAACCGGTGGACAGGACGCCGTCGAGCACGCTTGTACCGTCGGCGTGACAGGGCGGCTTGACGGTGAGGCCCGCCGGGTCTGCTGCGGGGGCCGGGTATGGCAGCTCGCGGTCGCAGTCACCCGCCGTGTCGGTGGCGGCCGGCGGGGCTGCCGGCACCAGGGTGGGGCCGCCGGGCACTGCTGCGGCGATGACCAGGACGCAGGCCACGATGGTGTGGATGATGGCGCGTGTTGGTGGCACGCGAGCCTCCCCCCGGTGGCTCCGGCTGATCCCACCAACGGGACCAGGAAGGGGATCATACTGGCGCAGTTGAGTAGTTGGCGCATCAGCAGTGAGTAGGCTACCGGCCAGTAGCGGCCGGATTGGCGCAAGTTGATACGCATTCACATTCACATAATGCAAATTGCGGATGGCGGGACCGCCGATGCCACCTACGCCGAGCGGCAGAGATCGGCGATCATGAGGTGGTGAGGTCGACCCGATCGGCCGGGTACCGCCCCCGCTCCCGGCCACCCACGACCACGACGAACAGCGGCACACCCTCCGGCATGTCGTGCTCGGCGCGTTCCTCCGCCGTCGGCATCCTCGACGAGATGCGGGCGCCACGCGGCACCGCCACCGACCGGCGCTCCACCCGGGCGCGCACCCGGATCCCCACACCCCGCTCCACGTCGACCAGGCCCTCAGCGCGCAGCGCCGTGATGGCTGCCTGCACGGTTGCCTTGCCCACCCCGTAGTCGTAGCCGATGCGGGCCTGCGCGGGCAGCAGCGTGCCGGCCGGCCACTCCCCGCCAGCGATGCGGGTACGCAGGTCGGCCGCGAGCTGCCGGTGCAGAGGCACCCCGGAGTGCGGGTCGAGGGTCACGGCCCGGACGCTATGGACGCTCGTCCGGACCACCGGTTTGCCGGTTGACCGGCTAACCGGTGCTCTCTGTTCGCCCGCGGACGTACATGCCGCGGCCCTGCCACGTCTCGATCAGCCCGGACTCCTCGAGCACGCGGATCGCGTACTTCACGGGTGTGGGTGACACCTGGTACTGCTCGCACAGTTCGGCGATCGTGGGCAGACGGTCACCCGGCTTGAGCTGCCCAGTCTCGATCGCGGTGCGGATGTTGCTGATGATCTCCCGGTAGACGGGCGTACGGGGCATGGTCGGCTCCGGTCTCGTTGGCACCCTTGAGCCTGCCACCGTCGGTGACACACTGTGTGTCCTCGGTTGACTTGGTGTACCAAGAGTCCTAGCGTCGAAGCCTGGCCGTCTCGTTGGCACGTGCGGCCTCGCCGGGCGGGGGCTGGCTGGTCCCCCCGTGACCCACCACCTCCCGCCCGGCGCCCATCTCCCCCGTGAGGAGACCTCCGGCGATGGTCGAGCGCTTCACCGACGGCGAGCAGCTCCCGCCCGCGTACCCGGTCGTCGACGGCCGGCCAGCCACCCCGGACGGGGACCGCGTACCACAGCCCTCACCGCCCCCGCTCCCGCTCTCGCCCCGCGAACTCTGGCGCGCCAGGATCGTCGCCGTCCTGGCCGCCGCGGTGGTCGTGGCCGCCATCGTCCTCGGCGAGGTGCTCCGGTGATCCTCCAGCCCGGCATGGTGCTGCACATCGGCGAGGCGTGCTCGGTGCAGTTCGCCGGCACCCGGGCGCTGCGGCTGCGCCTGGTGTCCGTTGGCGACCGGCCGACGTATCCGGGTTGGGTGTGGCTGACGGGCTACGTGCTCGACGCGCGCGGTGAGGCGACGGCGAAGCGGGAGTTGTACGTGCAGCGGGCCGGCCTGCGGGTGGTGTCGGCGCCGCCGGCGGTGGCCCGTCCTCGAGCGCGGCGCCCCGCGCCGGTTCGGGTGCCCGCCGGCCGCTGACGCAGCGAAGCGCCCCCACCCGGGATGGGTGGGGGCGCTGTCGTGTCTGGGTTACTGGCCTTCGGCCCGGCGGCGGAGGAAGTCGTCCACCGCGCTGCGCTTCACCATCCGGTAGCCGCCGCGCTCGGTCCGGTACCACCCGTCGCCCTGGGCGCCGAACTCTCCGGCGTCGATCATCCGCCGCAGTGTGGCGGCGCTGTCGGGGTATCCGGCGGCGCGGAAGGCGTCGGCGACCTGCTGGACGGTGAGCCACTCGGATGCCACGTCTGCCCTCTCTGCCAGTCCTCGCAACCCTGGCGAGTCTCTCGATGATCGCAGACGGGGAGGTGGGTGCGCAGTAGCGGTGGGTGGCGACATGCCGTGAAGGCTATCAACCTTTGCAGGATTATCAACCTTGTGTCATGCTGGCCGGCATGAAGCTGCCCGAGTGGGCCGGCGACCTCGCCGACCTCGCCCAGACGTACGCCCAGCCCGTGCTGTTCGGTGCTGGCGCCTTCGCTGCCGCCCTCGGCCTGCTGCTGATCTGGCGGTTCTTCCGCACCGGCCAGGCCCACACCCGGGTCGGCTCCCTCGCCGTCGTCCTCGCCACCGCCTTCGCCGCCGAGGGCATGTGGGAGGTGGCACGCGGGCCGCTCGGCCTGTCGCCGCTGATGGCCCTCGGCCTGTTCGGCATGTTCGAGGTCGTCATGGTGGCCCAGGGCCTGCTCGCCAAGCACAAGCTGGCCCAGAACCCGCCCGGCGACGTCCGCCGGCACATGAACTTCGTGTGGGCGGTCGCCGCCGGCAGCGGCATCGTGGCCTCCAGCGCGTCCGGCTCGCTGCCCGAGTTCCTGCTGCGCCTGTTCGCTCCGGCCGTCGGCGCCGGGATCTGGTGGATGGGCATCACCGCCGACAAGCCGGCCGGCGCGGTGCAGCCGACGAGCTGGATCTGGACGCCCCGACGCATCGGCATCCGCCTCGGCCTCGTGAAGCCCGGCCAGCAGGACCTGGTGAAGGTCGACCGGGACCAGCGCATCGACGCGATCACGGTCACCGCGCACCGCCTGCACCACGGCTCGAAGCGGCTGTCCGCGCTGCGGAAGGCGAAGCTGCGCCGGCTTGCGCTCCAGGCCGACGACGCGATGGTCGCGGAGGCTCAGCGACGGGTCGCGCGGGTGAACCGCATCGAGAAGCTGACGAGCCCCGACGCGGTGGCCATGGATGAGCCGTCGGACGAAGAGCGGCGGCTCATGGATGAGCTGAAGCTCGTGATGAACCAGGCCACGACGAGGCTCCGCGCGGAGCACGCCCAGGCGTTCGGGTTCCGCCCGTCGACTGAGCCGCTGTGGTCGAACGGTCTGGTGCAGATGCCGGCTCACCTCGCGGCTCGGATCACGCCGCCGGCTGAGCCGGTCCGTGAGTCGCGTTCTGCGCCGCGTCGTGAGCCGGTCCGTGAGTCGGTCACCGACTCACCCGCTGAGCCGGTCACCGACTCACCGAAGACCAGCGCGGCGGCTCACGCCCCGGCTCGCCGAACGGTCAGCGCGACCGTCCGTGAGCCGGCTCAGAAGACCGACGACCGGCGACTCACTCAGGCGTACGCCCGACTCACCAAGCGGCTCGACCGTGAGCCGTCGGGCGCCGAGCTGGCTGAGGCGGCGGGCGTCAGCAAGGCCACCGCGAACCGCTGGAAGAGCAACCGGGCCAAGGCCCAGAAGGAGAGCTGACGTGTTCCGGATGAGCAAGCGCATCCGCAGCGCCCGGTTCCGGCTCCGGGTGCGCCGCGACACCCTGGCGACCGTCACCGCCCGCGACGGCTACGGGTCCGCCGCCTGGCGGCACGCCCACCAGGAAGCCGTCGAGGCGAAGCGGGCGCTGCCCTGGTGGCTGCGCCTCGACATCGACCTGACCGAGCGGGCCGCGAAGACCACGAAGGAGAACTGATCATGGCTGCGCAGTGGTGGTCGTGGGCGCTGACCCTCATCGGACTCACCGGATGGTGGCTCACCGGCCGCCGGCTCTGGCAGGGCTGGGCCGTCAGCCTCGCCGTCCAGGCCCTCTGGCTCGCGTACGCCCTCGTCACCGGCCAGCACGGCTTCATCGTTGCCGCCCTGGCCTACGGGGCGATGGCCACCCACAACCTGCGCCGCTGGCGGCGCACCGACCCGCCCCGAACCGCCACCAAGTAGACCGCGGGGCCCGGCCCCACCTCCTACAGCCGGACCGGGCCCCGCCTCCCAGAGAAGGAGAGACCCATCATGCAGTACGCCGACACCGACATTGACCTGGCCCTCGACGAGCCGTCCACCAGCTCGGGGCGCCGCCACAGCAAGGGCGACACGAGCCTGAGCGGTCTGCTGCTCCCGTACACGGTGATCCTGGCGCTCGCCGGCCTGCTCGCCGGGTTCCTCGGCGCGATCTCGGGAGACCTCCTGTGACCGTCACGCAGCGTGGAACTGCAACCTGCAATGCAGGATCGACGGCCCTGCCCGCTGAGCGCGAAACGGCCCGGAACGGGGCCGAGATCCTGCAACCTGCAATCACCGACGGTGACGGTCGGGCGCGTGACACGGCAGCGTGGATGGCCCAGTTCGGCGCCTACTTCACGCCTCCCCCGCTGCTGACGGAGCGGCGTCCGGCGCTCGACACGATGCGCGTGTACGCCACCCGGGGCCGCTACACGAGCGGCCTGCACGGCGCGGTGCGGGCTCTCGGTCTCGCCTACTACCGGGGCTGGGCCACGCCCAGCCTCGTCGCCGCCCGGACCTGGGAGTGGTTGACGGAGCGGCCGGCCCGGTTCGTGGTCGTCGCCGTCACCGTCAAGCTCCTCACCTTCCTGCCCCCGGTCGCCTGGCTGGTCGACCACCTCATCAAGCCCAGCGTCAACGCGGCGCTGTGGCTGTTCCTGTGAAGGGAGCCACCCTCGTGGCGAAGGGAACGAAGGGCGGCGTACGCGCTGTCCGCTCGAAGGGCGTCAAGGCGCTCGCCTGGGTGTCGCTAGGTGCGGCACTGGTCGGCGGACCGCTGGTCGCCGGCATGTTCATCGGTGACGCGATCGACACCGTACTGTCAGCCATCCCGTGGAACTGGATCCCGCCGGTCATCCTCGGCGTCCTGCTGGTGATGCTCATCCGGGATTTCGTCGTGGACTGGGAGCCCAACCGGCAGGCGATCTGGTCGCTGCTGCTGATGCCGTCGGTGGCGCGCGCCACGTTCGGGAAGCTCGGCGACCGGATCGGCGACTGGACCGGGGCTGCGCTGGACCTGGTGGCCGACCCGCTGCGTGAGTGGCTGGGCACCGGGTCGCCGATCGCGCTGGCCGTGTTCGTCGGCACGACGGCGATCCTGCTGGCGCAGCGGTCCATCAAGAGCAGCGGCAGCACCGCCGCGCCGGCTGGGGCGTGACGCCGTGCTTATCGACCTGGGGCTGATCTGGGTGATCGGCTGGATGCTGAAGACGGCCGTCGAGGACGTTACGCACGCCGTGAAGGGCACCACGAACCCGCGCTATGAGCTGAAGAAGGCGAAGGCGAAGGCGAAGGCGGCTGGCCAGGCACCCCCGCGGCAACCCCGCTACGGCGGCCGGGAGTGGTTCGCGGATCTGCTGTCGGATGGGTTGGAGGCGCAGACGCAGCGGCGTCGGGCGAAGGCCAAGGACAAGGCTCAGCCGGTCGACGACATGGTCGGCGTGGTGTCGGAGCCGGCGGCGCCCGCGCGGACCCGTCGTGGTCTCTGCCCCGTCTGCCTGATCACGGAACTGCCGGCGGAGGGCGGGCCGTGCCCGACCTGCACGTTCTGGAAGGAGGTCGACGAAGCGAATGAGCGCCGCGAGGCCGAGTGGAAGGCGGGGATGCGCCCGACCGGCGACTACGAGAGGCCGCCGTGCGTGCAGTGCCGTGCGGTGGACGCACAGCCTGGCTCGGTGAGATGCCCCGGCTGTGACCGGCGCGCGGAGGCGGAGGCCGACCGGGAGGACGACGAGCTGAACGCCGACGACGTGCTCGACACGCTTGCCGCCGCCGGCGGTGTGCGCCCGGAGTGCTCGTGGCACAACACGCCCATGCGGCAGGTCGACGGGCGCCTGGTGTGCCCGGCCTGCACCGTGCCGCCGCAGCCGGCGGCCACCGACGACCGCCCCGACGCCCGCATCTACCAGTTCCCCAACGTCAAGACCATCGAGAAGGAGATCACCATGTCGAACCCTGAGGCCACCGGCCTGCCCACCGCCATCGCGTTCGCCGAGGCCGCCGCTCAGGCACACGCCAGCTTCTCCACCGCCGGCTCGGAGGGCTACGCCGGGGCGCTGGAGCGGATGGGCTTCGGTGAGGGCATCACCGCTCTCGCTGGGCAGGCGCGCGAGCAGTCGACGATCGCCGCCGACAAGTGGAAGGAACTGGCGGAGGCGATGAACCAGTTCCAGGGCGGCCGAGAGTTCTACGCCAACAACCCGGACGCGCCGGAGAAGGTCGCTCTCGTCAACGAGTGAGCCCGGCTCCCGCCGTGCGGCGCAGGCTTCGGTCTGCGCCGCCGCGGTGGAAGCCGGGACACCCGAGGGAGAACCAGATGAGCATGACCGTCGAGGCGCCCGAGCAGGAGACGCCGATCGTTGAAGGGGGCCTGCGTCCGCAGCTCGCCCCGCACGCCGCTGTCGGCGCCCTGGTGGTGTCCGCCGCCGCCTGCCGCGCCGCCGTGCACCTGGTCGGCGACGAGCAGGTGGTGGCGACGTGGGTGGCGGGTGTGGCGTTCGTGGTGGCGGTGGTCGCGGCGATGCGGGTGCGGCGGCGGGTGTTCGACAAGCGGGCCCGCCGCCGCGCCTTCGCGTTCCTCACGGTGGCGGTGTCGTGGCTGGCGGGGGTGACCGTCGCGGGCTTGTCGCTGGGTGCGGTGGGGCTGCTGATGGCTGTCGGGTATGGGCTGTCGATGCACTGGTGGCGCACCCACCCGGTCGGGCTGATCCAGCCGAAGGTGTCGCGGTCGGAGTACCAGCGGCTGTGGTCGGAGAACGTGGGCTGCTCCGACGGAGCGCTGCCCGGCTCGCGGCTGACCAACCCGGAGCCCATCAAGGCGGGTGTGCGGTTCACCCTGCGGCTGAGGCACGGCAAGCAGCACCTCGGCATGGTCGACGACAAGATGAAGACCGTCCGCGGCGGCCTCAAGCTACAGCAGGACCAGCAGCTCATCGTCGAGCCGCATCCGACCGAGCCCGAGCCGACGGCCCTGGCGACGATCGTGACGAAGTCGCCGGTCAAGCAGACCGTTCTGTGGCCGGGCCCTGAGGCGTTCGACGCCGAGACCGGGCAGGTGCGCCTCGGTCCGTTCGTCGACGGCGAGGGCTGGGCGACGTGGCAGGTGTACACGGAGACCCGCCTGCTCGGCGGCTACCTCCAGGGCGGCACGAACGGCGGGAAGTCCCGCACGATGGAGATGCTGGCGCTGACCATCGCCGCGTCCCGGTCGCATCCGACGGTGATCCTGTACGCCGACGGGCAGGGCGGCGCGTCGTCGCCGCTGCTGATGGAGCACGCCGACGCCAAGGCCCGCACCCCGGAGCAGGCCCTCGCGATGCTGGAGGGCATGTACCTGGTGATGCAGTTGCGCCAGGACGAGAACGCCGTCATGGGGCTGCGGGGGTTCACGCCCACCGACGACCGGCCCGGACTGCTGGGTTTCCTCGACGAGTGCCACAAGCTGCTCGACAAGGTCAGCAACCCGCTGTACTGGGCGCGGACGCAGTTCCTGGTGATGTCCATCGCTTCCGAGGGCGGCAAGGTGGGGGTGGCGCTGGTGCTGGCGTCGCAGCAGTCGACGCTCGACGCGTTCGGTGGCGCCGGCAGCCCGTACCCGGAGAAGATCCGGGCGAACCTGCTGACCGGCAACGGGGCGATGTTCAAGGGCAAGGACGCGAACGCGAAGACGGTGTTCCAGGTCAACGTCGACCCGCGGACGTTCCCCGACATGCCGGGCTATGCGTTCTTGGTGAACCCGCGTCCGGGCGCCCGGTCGGCGCCGTTCCGCAGCTGCTACCTGACGGACGAGATGGCGAAGGAGTGGCCGAACCGCATCGTGTGGCGGTCGCTGGATGTTGGTGCGGCGGCAGCGTGGGGTGACAGCTACCTGCGGCGGGCCGAGCTGGCGGATGAGGCGCTGGAGGCGGCGAAGCGGCGGATCGCTGCCCGCCGGTCGGGGGTGGTGGTGGAGGAGCCGATGGTGCCGGCGCAGCGTCCACCCGCCCCGGCCGAGGAGATCAGCTCGTTCGGTGGGTTGTCGTTCCCGTCGTGGTCGACGATGGTGGCGCAGGCCCAGCAGGAGGCGCAGATGGCGCTGAAGGAGGGACACGAGAAGGTGCTCGCCGCGATCCGGGCCGGGCACGTCAGCCCGAAGGCGATCCAGGACGCCACCAACTACTCGGAGCGGCAGGTCTACAACCTGCTCGCGGACCTGCGGGGAGCAGGGGTGGTGGCGAGGGCGGGTCACGGCGCGTATGAGGTGGTGCCGCAGGCAGCCTGAGCACGACGAAGCGCCCCCGCCGGCCGGAGCCGTGCGGGGGCGCTTTGCGTCGGCTACCCGACGGTGGGGCTCTGCTGTGGACGCACGCCGGTACGGTGCCCGGATGCGCCGAACCCACCTCCCCGCCGCGCTGCTCCTGGTCGCCGTCCTGGCCGGCTGCGGCAGCGACCCCGAGCCGGCCGCCGCCCCGGCTGCAGCCAGCGCGCCGGCTGCCCGCACCGTCACGGGAACCCTCATGCTCGACGACCCAGACGGCTACGCCTGGGGCGCCCAGACCGGCTGCCGCGGCAAGGGCGGCTACAGCGACATCGTCCCCGGTGCGCAGATCGTCGTAACCGACTCGACCGGCGCGACCGTGGGACTCGGGAAGTTGGGCGACGGGATCCTGGAAACCGCCCCGGGCGCTACCGTTCCCGACGGCTGCAAGTTCGTCTTCACCATCGCCGACGTGCCGACGGGCAAGGGCTTCTACGGCGTCAGCATCTCCGAGCGCGGCAAGGTGCAGTACCCGGAGGCCCAGCTGTTCGGGGTGCTCGCGCTGACCCTCGGCTGATCCCTGACACGACGAAACGGCCCCCGCCTCCCCACCAGGGGAGAGCGGGGGCCGCTGCACGTTGGTCGGTCCTGGCCGGGGTACCCGCCGGGCAGCACCGCGCCGACGATCCTACCGGGCGGGTGCGACCGGGTCAGGCCCAGCCGCCGGTCAGGAAGTGCACGGACAGCCAGGCCATGAAGGCGAGCAGGACGACACGTCGGAGCTGCGTCCACCCGGTGCGGGGCCGCTCCGGCTCACCAGGCTTGCGCCGCTGGGTGCCGAACCACGCCCACACGTGCTCGGAGAGCGTGTCGCCCGGCTTCGAGTTGAACAGGGCCATGCCCTCGACGACGAGGAAGTAGCCGGCCCAGCCCAGCCAGAGCCACGTCCAGGCGCTCACCGCAGGGAGGCAACCGGTGCCGGCGTCGGCTCAGCGGGCCGGTCGTTGACCAGCGACGGCGAGCCGGCCGGTCCGGCGGTCTTCCCGGCGACCACCGACGCGGCGACCGAGGTGACGGCCGCGCCGGCGGCGAGCGTCAGGGCGTCCCGCCAGCCGAGCGGGCGGACGTTGACGCCGATCGCGTCACCGACGCCCGGCACGCCGAGGGCGGCGACGAACGTCCACGTCGCGGCGCGGCCGGCGCGCTCGACGGCACCGGCCCAGAACTGGCGGGTGGCGAGGTAAGGCTTCACCGCGCCTCCCGGGCATTGTCGAGGGCGGCCCGGACGAAGCAGTCCTTGGCCTCCAGCAGCTTGCGGAGCCCGGCGGTCAGCTCGGGGCCGTCGGGCAGCGTGCCAATCATCTGCTCCGCCAGGTCGTGGCACGGCTTGCTCACGGCCTGGAGGTGCTGGGGCAGGTGGTCGTACGCGAAGTAGCGGGCGATACCGGTGGTGCCCGGATGCCTGCCATCGAGGTGCTGCACGGTGTACCTCCTGGGTACGGTCGTTGGATGGCCGGTATCCCGCAGGTGCGTGAGTCGGCCTGGCTGTGCGCGCCGGACGACCCGGAGATGCGCCTGGCCCACGTGAGGCTGGAAGAGCGCATGGACGGGTCCGGCTGGGATTTGTATCTCTCCGACCCGGCGTCGGCCCGGTCGCAGCACGTGCGGTGGCCGGACGAGGCCGGGGCGCGCGCCGAGCTGGAGCGGGTGTACGCGGAAGGTCGCGAGCGGGGCGTGTGGCGGGTACGCCGCCACGGCGGGTACTGAGCTACCGGCGGCCGGCACGCTCCCGGTCGTCGTGCTGGGCGCGGTGCAGCAGCACCGAACGCCACACCACCTGGCCCACCAGCCAGGCGAACGCCAGCAGGGTGATCTCGTCTCGGCCCGGATAGTCCGGCCACAGCCGCGCCGTCAGGATCAGCGCGAACAGCAGCCCCAGCGTCGCGGTGAACTGCATCAGGTGCCGACCCGCCGGGGAACGCCACCAGTCCCCGGCCGTGGTCACCTGGTACGCCACCACGAAGTACAGGCAGGCCAGCGCGCCCACCCCTGCCAGCACCGTGCCGGCCATTCTCATCTCGACCCCCGTAGTGCTTCTGTGATCATCGGGCCGAAGTGGTTCTTCCGCCGCAGCTCCCGCAGCTTCCGCGCGATCTCATCCACCGGCTCGTCGTCGGCAACCGCCGCGGCGAGCTCCTCTTGCGCCGCCTCCAGCCGCTCCCGCGCCTCCACGGTCTCCGGCGACGCGGACCTTCGTCTACGTCTCCAGATCATGGCGGCCAGCCTCCCGAGCGAGCGACTGAAGCAGCTGCACGGTCAGGTCCGACTGGGCGAGCAACTTCGTCGTCTGCTCGTCCCGTACCCGCACCTGCTCGTCGCGTACCGTCAGCGTCTGCCGCAGGTTGGCGATCTGGTCGTCCTTGTCCTTGATCCGGTCCTCGTGCACGGACCGGGCGATGAGCCGGCCGGTGAGCACCAGGCCCACGACGAAGAGCAGGACCCCGACTGGCCCGCCAGTGCCGAGCAGCGCCGGAGGAATCTCCACGGGCTACCCCTGCTGCCGGAGTCTCGCCGCCAGCTCGTTGACGACTTGGTCGACGGTGGCGCCTCCGGGTGGGCCCGTCGGCCCCTGGGGGCCCGGCTCACCCTGCGGGCCGGCCTGCCCGGCGAAGCGCTTCGCCAGCGCGATCTGCATCCGCCCGAAGTGGATGCCCCGGTACTCCGTGCCGTCCCCGCCGATGTGCCGCTTGACGGCGTCGGCAGTGGCAGCTCCGTAACCGCCGTCGACCTTCAGGTCGGCGCCCAGCGCATTCAGCGCCGTTTGGAGCGCGACCACGTTCTCCCCGTTGTCGCCTCGCTTGCAGAACATCTGCGCGATCCCTCCCTGTCCGATCTGCCAGTCCCGCGAGTCGTCTGCCGCCGCAGTGCGCACCGTGCTCACGTGGATGTGGGTGTCGTGCGGATCCGACCCCGAGTAGTCGTCCCACTCCCAGCCGCGGCCCGGCCCGGTGATCCGCCCGTTCGAGATCACGTAGGCGATGCGCGGGTCACGGCTGAGCCGCAGCTGCTCGGCCACGGCGTGCGCGTCCAGGCCCAGGGCGGGCGCGTGCGGGAAGTCCCGCGCGCACACCACCGCCGTCTTGCCGAGCGCCTCGTAGAAGTGCGGGTAGTGGTCGGAGGTGGTGCTGTGCGCCGAGTCGGCGATGCTGCCCCACGACACTGCCGGGGTTGCCGGCGGCACAGCCCGCGGGGACGCCGCGCGGATCTGCTCGTTGAGGCGATCCAGCGACCGGACCACCCGCCACGGCTGCCCCTTGCGCCAGGTCGCCATCACAGACCCAGCCGGCGAACGACCTCTTGCCGGAGCAGCTCGTTGCGGGCGTTCATGCCGGTCGTGTTGGTGTGCACCCCGTCGGACAGGTACGCCGGCACCCTGGACGGCTTGGCGCTGAGGTACCTCTCCCAGATGCTCACGGACAGGTTGTCGTGCCGGCCCGCCGCCTCCCACAGGATCCCGTTAACCCAGCCGGAGTTGCGCTGGTCGGCGTACTGGATGTAGTCGGCCTTCAACCAGCGGGCGATGTGCACCTCGACCCACACCACCGGAACCGACGGGCCGACGATCTGCATCACCCGGTCGATCTGCGCGGCCAGGTGCGGCGGGCCCTGCGTCGCCGGCCCGAAGATGTCGTTGGTGCCCGACGCCATCACCAGCACGCGCGGCGGACCGTAGGTGGCCACCCAGTCGGCAAGGACGTCCACCGTCGGCGCCGTCGGCCGCCCCGACCAGCCGTTGGTGGCGGTGACCAGTCCGTGCGAGGCGTGGATGTCGACCGCGAAGTCGTTCCAGCCGGCCACGGTCAGGCTGTCGCCGAGCAACCACACGTCAGCCTCGTCGATCCGCGACGGCGCGGAGATGGCCTTGCTGCCGGCCGTCCAGTCTCCGAGGTCACCCGACCCGTACGCGCCCGGGCCCGTCGCCGGCACGCACCCGCAGTCTGCGCTCGCCGGAACGGCCAGACCGAGTGTCAGGAGCACGACAACCGCAGCCAATGCCTTGCGAACGTGAGGGATCATGGGCGATTCCTGTCTGTCTCGTGGGGGGACTACATATGCGATGGCTACGCCTGCTCGGCGCGGTCCTGCTTTTCGCCGCACTCGCTGGCGGCGTGATCTGGGCGACGGTCGACGACACGCCACCGCCGCCGATCCCGGGGCAGCACGGAGACCCCGGCGACCCGGGCAGCTACCCGCAGCCGGTGGTGTCGTAGCAGGTCAGCGACGTCGGCCGGGCTTGCGTCTCGCCAGTGCCGCCAGGGCGCGGGCCACGGACGGCGCGTACGAGTCGAGGTCGAGCGTCGCCTCAGCCCGAGAGGCGCTGTACGAGGTGGCGGCGATCTGGAACGTGGTCACCCCGTCGCGGGTGCTGGCGTTGAGGCTGTCCGGATACGGCTGGATGCCGCGTACCCGGATGAGCTGGCCGGGGCGGATCTCCCATGGCTGCACCATGCGGCCGGTCACCAGATCCCGTACCGGGCGCCGCACCACCAGCCGACCCGCGTTGACCGCGTAGCGGTGCTCGCTGAGGAACTGGTCGCCGGCCCGGATCGCGTTGGCCTCCGACGACTTCTCCTCGCCGAGGTCGAGGAACGCCGTGCGGCTGAACCCGGCGTCAGCCAGGTCCGGCACCAGGCTGGTCCGCAGCACCGACCGGTTCCGGCCCCGCGCGTCGCGGTAGCGCACCCGCACGGCGTTGTAGACCGTCGCCCCCGACGCCGGCGCATCAAGCCCGTCAAGGGCGTCCGCCTCGTACCGCACGGCGGTCGGCCAGGGCGTCCATTCGAAAGTGAACTTGCCGGTCGAGTTGGACTCCCAGACGTGCCACGTGTACGCCGGCTCGAACTCCAGCAGGTCGGCCAGCACCTGCGCCGGGGTTACGCCGTCGGGGTAGGCCAGCTGGTCGATCTGGTGCGGCGACGGGAAGATCAGCGCCCCGGCGCCGTCGATGGTGTCCGTCATGACCCGGCCCAGCAGGTCCGCCACCACCGTCGAGGCGAGGATCGTCTCGTCGGCGGAGCCGTACCCGGAGACCTTCTTGGTGCCGTCGGCGAGGTAGCGCACCCCGACGACCACGGGCGCGACGAACGCCGCCCAGAAGAAATCGTCGTTGACGGTGAACGCCGTGGCCGTGTTCCACCTGAGCCGGAACAGCGGGGTGGTCTGGCCCGCCGGCCAGTTCGCACCCATCGACCTCGTCGAGGGCCCACCGCCCGAGGTAGACGGCATGTCCGAGCGGTACACCACCCCGTTGCCCATCAGGAACTCGATGATGAAGCTGTTCGGCGAGCTGATGCCGGAGTCCCAGGTGTAGTTGACGACCGCGCACTCCTGACCGGCATCCGCCAGCGCCCAGTACACCGCCGTGACCGACTTGTTGACGGTCAGCTTGGTTCCGCTGGGGATGGTCAGGTAGAGGGTGTCGCGCTGCGTACCGCCGATCTCCTCGCCCCGTTCCACGGTGGCGGTGCGGATCTCCGACGCGGTGTCGTCACGCTTGAGCCACCCGTCGAGCCGCCGGTCGACGTAGATCAGCGGCAGGGTCGTCTCCGACAGATGCGCGGACCCGCCGACCGCCGCGAGCTGGTACACCTCCCCGCGGTCGCCGGCCGCGCGGCCCGGGTCCTGGACGCGGCCCTCCCATACGGTGTCGCCGGTGCGGGAGTCGTAGACGTAGAGGCGGGCGTACTGCCGCACCTCGGCCGGCGTGAAGGCCAGCGGCCGGTGTAGGGCGGTGGTGCACTGCGCGTACCCGCCCGGGCTGGTCGCGCCGAACGTCAGGTCGTCGATCTGGTCGGTGATGTGGATGTCGCGGGCGCTGGTCTTGAGCCGCACCGACAGCGGCACCGGCAGGCTCACGACGTCGCCGGCCGCAGGTAGAGCGGCCAATACGAGCCGGAGAGCACCGTGGTGGCCGTGACGTCGTCCCCGCCGGTTGCGCTGGTCCCGAGGTCGCGGGCGAAGAACACGCGGTTGGTGACGCCTGGCGACACCATGAGCCCACCCCCGGCGATCTCGATAGCCTGCGTCGACATGACCTGCCCGCTGGAGTTACGGGCGTAGGCCTGCGGCGCCGGCCCGCCCTCCAGCCAAAAGTCCGTCACCCCGGTCGCCGTCTCCGGCCACAGCACGTAGCTCGCCCGGTCGTCGGCCGGCCACAGCAGCAGCACGTCCACGTCGAGCGTCCCGGCACCCAGCACCCGGCGCGCGTCGACCGCCAGCGACACACCCTCGGTGGCCAGCTCCACGCCCGACGGGCCCCGGGTCGTCGGGTCGTAGCCGGACGGAACCTGGATCAGGCCCAGGTCCACGTAGTGGATGAGGGTGTTCTGCGGCAACCTGACATTGCTGTTGGAGATCAGGGCGTCGGCACCACCCCACCGCAGCCGCACGTCGATCGAGTCGCCCGCCGTGTTCTGGCGGACGCGCGCGAACACCCTGTACGTACCGCGAGCATCCACGCTCGCGGCGGCCGGGAACTTCGCCGTGGACAGCCGCTGCGTCAGCCCCGGCTGCGTGCTGAACGTGATCCGGGAGAAGTTGTTGCCCGAGCCCGACATCACCGCGCTGTTAGCCTGCGTCGTCGTGTCGGTGCCCTGCGTCATCGCCTCCGCCTGGAGCACCAGCGGCACCGCCGACGGCGTACCGCGCCGCCGCACCGCCAGCCCCGAGCGGCGTCGGCCCGCCCCCGCCACGCCGCTGGCCACGACCAGGTGCAGCGGCGTCGGCATGTCGCCCTTGATGCCGGTCACGTCCATGCACAGGCCGTTGGTTGCGCTGGCCGGGTCGTTGCTGACGACCAGGTGGTGGGCGATCGACACGTCATCGACATACAGCACGTCGGTGCTCGCCGGCGTGCCAGCCATCCGCGCCCGCAGCCGCGCCGACACCGCCCCCGCCGGAGCCACCGCCACCGTCTGGTACTGCGTCCACACGCCGGCCGGCACCGCGACGACCGAGCCCAGCGACGACGAGAGTAGGCTCCCGCCCGCATCCGACCAGTCGATCGTCGTGGACGCGCCCGCCGCCCAGCCCGTCGGCGAGTACATCCACGACGTGGCCACGTACGCCGCACCGGCCACCACCGGGATCGCCTCGGAGCGGGGAGCGGCCGGCGACACACCGCCGACCGGCGTGACCCGCAGCGAGTACGTGCCGGTGCGGGCGAACGTGCTGGACACGGCCACCGCCGCGTTCTGGCCCGTCCACCCACCGACGCTGCCCGACTCGAAGCTGGTGTCGGCGTTCAGCGCGCGGCCGATGGACTCCTCCAGGCCGACCGCGAACGGCTCGGCGAGGATCTCCACGTCCACGATCCGCAGCATCCCGCCGCCCGGCATCGGGGTGTCCCGGACGATCTCCGAGCGCAGCGTCCGGAAGAACACCGGCGCCGCCGTGCCCGGCTGCCACCGCAGCAGGTTGCGCGGCCGGTCCAGCTCCCGCACCAGCTCGTACATCCGGGTGGCCACCGCGTTGACGTTCGCGTCGACCAGCTCCAGACGCAGCCGGATGATCCGGTTCGCGTACGCGGCGGCCGGCACCTGCCCCCCGTCGTAGAGCAGCGACTGCGACTCGGCGCGCCGCAGCTCGGGCGGGGAAAAGTCAGAGCCGTCGTACGGCGCCGACCAGGTGACGTCGTCGTTGAGGTCGAGCCGGACCGTCGGCGACGACGAGATGCTGTCGACGAACTGGATCAGGTCAGGCACGTCTCATCCCATCCGCGAGTAGAGGTCCGCCGTGCGGGCCTGGTCGGTCCGTGCCACCGGCACCGTCTGCAACGCCCGCACGAACGCCCGGTACAGATCGTCCGGGCCGACACCTGCCGGAGCGGCCGGTGCCGCCGACGCGGTCGAGGCCGCCATGGCGCTGCGGGCGATGTCCTGCGACTGGCGAGAGTTCAGCACGTAGCCGTTGTCGGTGAACGTCACCAACTCGCGGCCGTTCTCACCCACCCAGAACGTCTGCCCGCGCGCCACCTGGCCGCCCGACGCCCGACCACCGACACCGTCTCCGATGCCGACGTTGCGGCCCTCCGACCGGGTCGTGACGGTGTTGTTGACGACCGTGACCACGACCCGCTTGGACTTGATCGCGGCGATGCGGCTGGCGACCGTCGATAGGTCGATCGGCGTCTGCCGGACCTTGACGTCCACGTCGGTCTTGCGCTTCTCGGGGATGCCGAAGAGCTGGTCGGCCAGGCGGTTGGCCTCGCCCGCCTCGACGCCCATCGCCTTGGCCGTCTCCAGGAACTTCTTCCGTCCCCGCTCGGTGGCCTGCGCGGCAAGGTCGTGCGACTGGGTGGTGGCGAAGATCTTCTCTGCGGCCGTCTGTGCCGCCGCCGCGATGCCCAGCAGTGCCTCGCGGTTCGCCCGCTGCTTGGGGATCTTCTCGTTGATGCCGTCGCCGTTGCGCTTCGCCGCCTCGGTGGCCCGGTCGATCGACTCCTCCAGGCGAATGTTGGCCTGCTCGGCGGAGATGTTCGCGTTCTGACCCTCGTTCTGGAGCTGGTTGGCGCGCTCCAGGTTGGCGATGAACTCCTCGATCGACTGGGTGGTGTTGCGGTAGCTGCCCGCGTTGTTGCCCAGCGCCGCGTTGACCTCGTCAAGCTTGGACCGGAACGTGCCGCTGGAGTCGGCGGCGGCGATCTCGGCGTCGTTCATGCCGGCCAGCTTCAACGTCGCGAAGTCCGCCGCCGTGGCCGTGCCAGTCACCGCCGCCCGGTACGCCTCCGCCTCCTTCGACCCAGCAGCGAAGCCGTCCGCCGTCAGGTCGAGCTGCCAGCCGAAGTTCTCCATCGCGCCACCGGAGGACACCCAGTCCTCCAGCCAGAACCGGCCCCGGTCGATGGCGGTGTCAACCTCATCCGACCACCGCTTCACCGCCGCAGCGGCGTGCAGCACACCGGTCACGGTGCCGATGAAATTCCTGGTGGCCGTGTTCAGGTCGTCGACGGCGGACGCGCCCGCGTCAGCATCCTCCGCGACCGTCGAGAACGCCTCACCGGCGGCGTCGCCCACCCCGTCGAGAGTGGCGGACAGCGACGCCACCACCGGATCGGCCTTGTCGACAGCATCAGCGATACCCGCCACGAGCCGCTGCGAGCCCGACACCGCACCCGCGACGAGAGGCTCCATCAGCCGCGCCGACCCGAAGATGCGGGTGAGGTCGGCACCCATGTCGGTCCAGCCGGCCCGCACGTCGTCGATCGCGTCGAGCATCTCCGGCACGAACGCCGACGACCGCTTCTCCAGGTCACCGAGCAGGAACGCGCCGAGGTCCGCCCCGGCCGCCTTCACCCGCTGGTCACGGGCGGCAAGGATCGCACCCCCGACCACACCCACACCGGCGGCACCGCCGACCAGGGCGGCACCGATCCCGGCACCCAGGGTGGGGGCCATCGCCGCAGCCAGGGCGGCACCGGCCACCGCACCACCGGACCCGACCGGGATCCGCGCCAGCAGCGGGCCGATACGGGCGCCGAACGACGTGGAGAACTCGACCGCCGACTCCTCGCCGGCCCGATCCATGTCCGGCAGCAGGTCACGTACCCGGGTCAGCTTCCGCAGCTCGGCCTGCTGCTTACGCAGGTCGCCGAACAGTTGCTTGTCGCCGGTGCGGTCGATCTCGGCAGCGAGCTGGCGGACGTTGGCCTCAACCTGCTCGATGTCGGCGGCCAGACCCCGGTACTGGTCACCAGCACCATCGGCCTTGTCGCCGGCGTCTTCGATCTGGTCGCCAGCGCGCTCGGCGGCGTTGCCGACGTCGCGGAACGCCTTCGACCCGCCGACGTCCTTGCCCACGACGTCGAACTGGACCTTCTCCGTGGCCACGACTCACCCCCGCCCGCTGGTCTTCTCGAACGAAATCGGCCCTCGGTTGGCCTCCCACCACAGCAGGTGGTCGCGGATCTGCTCCAGGCTGAGCCGCCGCAGCTCGTGTGGAGGGACGCGGCCCTCGAAGGTGAAGAACGGGCCCACGGCGGCGAGCAGCCCGCCGACGCTCATGCCTCGGAGGAATCCCCCGAGGGGCCAGCCGGGGGGCGCGCGGCGTCCTCCTGCACGAACGTCGCGCGCAGCAGACGCGGCTGGAACTCGCCGTAGCGCGTCGAGCAGCCCGCAGCCCGGGCCGCGAGGAACACCGCCGCCCGGCGGGCGAACATCAGCGGCGACAGCCGCGGCTCCAGGTAGCCCAGCAGCCCGATGAGCGCCAGGTCCATGTCCCGCTCCAGCGCATCCAGGTCGCCGGCCGGCATGTCCTTGAGCGCCTCCAGGTCGAGCACCAGCTCCTCCGGCAGGGGCTCTTCGGCGCCGTACTGCTTGCGGTCCTCGTCGTCGAGGCGCACCCGGATGATCGTCATGCTCACGCTCCTGTGATCTTGTTGAGGACGCGGTCCACGGCCGCCTCGATCTCCCGACGCACCTCGGGCCGGCCCGCCAACATCGGCTTCGTCACGAAGCCGGGCGTCACGGCCTGCGTCACCCACGGGTTGAGCCGCGACGTCGCCCGATGCTTGGCATGGCGCTTCAGGGGTCGGGTACGGCCGAACACCGGGTGCTTCAGCCGGCCGGCCTCCAAGGTGGCGACCTGCCGCGAGTTGCCCTTCGCGCCCTTCGCCGTCACCGTGATCTTCACCGTGACCTGCGACCCGCCGGTACTCGTCGACGTCGTCATGCGCAGCGACGGCACCAACTCGGCCGCGTACCGGTCCGGCAGGTACGCCGGAGCGTCCTGCCGCACCGCTTCCTTCAGCTCCGGCACCGCATCGAGGATGCCCTTGCGCAGCTCCCGGACCAGGTCCTTGCGGTCGGCGGCACCCTGAAGCCGGCGAGCCACCAGGTGGAACCGCTCGGCGCCGTGCACCTGCACCGACATCAGAGCGTCGTGTCCGCCGACACGTACTCGATCGTGACGGGCGCGTGGGTGCCGTCGTGCTGCGCGACGAACGGGAACGACGTGGACACCTCGGCGGGGCCGCTGGCGTTCGGGGTGTCACCGTTGAAGAACACCATCGGCAACCTGACCCGGAACGTCTCGTTGTAGCTCGGCGCGATCTCCGGCCCCACGAACTCCCACACGAGGCTGACCGGGGTGTCCGCGGCGAACCGGTCGGCGAAGTCCGCCTTGTTGAGGAAGTCGGCCTGGATGGTCCCGGAGATGCCGGTCCACCCGTTGAGGACGCCCTGCGAGCGGAGGCCGCCGTTGCCCATGTACGGGCCGCCGTCGTGGCGGGGCCGCTCGATGGTCACGCTCATCGACCGGACGCCGTCTACGGCCGTCTCAGCCCCGTACGTGCCCGCCAGCAGCGTCGCCTGCCCGAAGTGGAACTCGCCCAGGCCCGTCGGGTACGACGGGGCGGCGAGGGTCTGCGCCTCGGACACGTCGCGGGCGGTCACCTGCCAGGTGGCCGCCAGGTTGCCGTTGACCTCGCAGCTGAACTCGGCGCTGGCGATCTGGCAGCCCAGGTACGTGTACGGGCGCACCGTCCCGCCCAGGTCCGGCACACCCGCCTGCATCGTGTAGTGCTTGCCGATCGGGTCGGCCAGGGCGTGCGTCTGGAGGTACGCGGCCGTCGCGCCCTGCTGCACCGGGGCGACAGTGCCGCCCAGCAGGCCGTTGAGCAGCAGCCCCATGCCGCGCGAGTAGACGCCCGTCGACAGCGACCCCGACGCGCCCCGGGTGGTCACGTACCGGCGGGAGCCCGGCTGCACCATCCGGCCGGCCGCCATGCCGCCGCCCTGGTAGGTCTGCTTCTGCTTCGTCAGCGACGCCGTGGCTTCGAGCCACCTCGTCGGGGCGACGTACGTGCCGTAGGTGACCTCGGGCGCCATGCCGAAGCTGGAGCCGAGGCCCGAACCGATCGCCATCAGCCCTGCTCCTCACCGCTCGACGGGGCCGCCCTGTCGAGCTTCTCGACGACCTTCTTGGTCTCCTTGTCCTGGGCGGCCGTCCAGCCGGCCTCCAGGTAGTTCGGCAGGTCCCCGTCGGGCACCTCTACGATCTCGCCCGGGTCGACCTCACGGCCGATCCACGGCACCGTGCGCCGTTCGCCGAATGGCTGCTTCACCCTCGCCACCACAACCTCCTCAGAACCGGTTCTCGCACCGGACCACGAACTTGATCGAGCAGACGCGGCCCTTGCCGGCCTCTTCAGGCGTGGCCGTCTGTTCCATCCGCATCCGGGTCACCAGCGCGTGCCCGGAGTGCAGCGCCCCGCCGAGGGTCCGATCCCGGCGGACCTCGGTCACGAACGCGTTGTAGATGGCGAACGCCTTGTCGCGGGCAACCTTCGCGGCCTCTTCGCCGCCACCGGCGCTCGCGGCGATCTCGCAGGGGATCTCGTAGGTCTCCCGCTCCATCTGCGCGCCGAGCTGGGCGTGCACCACCTCGTTGGGGGTGTCGCCGTCGTCGAACGGGATCACGCCGATGGCCATGGCCGGGTCCGCGCCGGTGACAGGGAAGCCGTCGGACACGGCGTCGCGGGTCAGCCCCGGCAACGCCCTGGCCTTCGTCACGAGGTAGTCAACGGCGGCGGGGATGCTGGACGTTGCCATCACGCCACCAGCGGGGGGCGGCCGTCGGTCTGCAACCGCTGCATGACCGTGTTGGGGATGAAGAACCCGAGGCGGATCTCGCCCGGCTCGCCGCGCTGGCCGTAGTCGTCGCTGCGGCCCTGGTCGAACACCGACCCGTTGCCACCCGTCTGCGGTCGCCAGTTGATCCGGATCAGCTCCTTTGTGCCGTCCAGCACGGCCGCACCGACGGCGGTCCGCCCGACGGTGTACGTGATGACGACGTTGTTGACGCCCCAGGCCCACGCGTCCGGCCAGCCTCCGTAGCCGCGGGTGAGCACCCCGGCCGAGCTGAGCGAGTAGTCGGAGGCGGGCAGCGCGACGCCGTCCTCGACGATGCTGTCCACCGCGAGCACCGGCCGCTGCCGCAGCACCAGCAGCGACTCGCCGCGCCCGGAGTGCGTCTCCACGATCGTGCGGCGGGCTACTGGTCCGACGATCGACTCGACGACTTCGCTGGCGGAGAGGATGAACCCGCGCAGCTCCTCGTCGTGCGTCGTGTTGTCGGGGTCGATGTTGAGGTGGTGCTTCACCTCGCCTAGGCCGACGATGGCCGGCCATGAGGCGTCGGCGACGTTCACCACGTCCGGGTACGCCTGGTCCGGCACGCCGCCGGTGAACACCCAGCGGACCAGGTGCCTGCCGTGCTGGGTGGGCACGTACGCGTGCCGGTAGAGGCCCGCAGACGCCGGCGGGTTCGTCGGCGTCTGCGGGTCCACGGTGCCGTCGGGGCGGGTCACAGTCAGCGTCGCGGTGGTCGCGTTCGCCGGCTGGTCCGCCGCGTCCCGACACGTGGCGCTGAGCGTGATGGTGTCCCCGACGTCGTACATGCGGCTACCTGCCCGCCGGTGCGTCGTCGGCCTTGTCGGCCGGCTTCGTGGCGGCCTTGTCCGCCGGCCGCGGCGCCGCCTTCGTGGCCGACTGGCGGCGGCGACCCTTGGCGGGCTGCTCGTCGCCGGTGCTGGCGGCGAAGTCCCGCACGATCGCCACCGGCGACGTGTGGTCCCGGCCGGGCGGCGGCGGGATCGACCCGGCGTCCACCTGGTCGGCCGCCGCGGCGATCCGGTCGGTGGCCGCGTCGGCTGCCGGCGTGCCGGGCGCGTTCGCGATGACCCGCTGCGCGTCGGCGATCTGCGTGGCCAGCCGGTCGTGCATCAGTCCCGGCACCTCGTGGCCGGCGGCGTCGCCGCCGGCCAGGGCGCGGTAGGCGTCCACCTCGCCGTCGACCACCGGATCGCCGACGCCGTACGCGAGGTACGCGCCGCGCGGGTCGTTTTCCCGCACCAGCTGCCCGTCGGTCGTGCGGTAGATCCGCTGCTCTGCCTTCGTTTCGCCCGCCATCGGCCGGCCCTCCTGCTCCCTGGGTCGCTTGATCTCGAACGTCATCAGGTCTGCGACCCGACAGTCACCCACGTCGCCGTGGTCGAGCCGTTCGTCGCCGTGCAGATGTAGAGCACGCCGGCCGTGGTGTCGATCGCCAGCGACCCGACCACGGCCTGGCCGGCGAAGTTGTTGGCCGCCACCGCGCCGGCCTTCGTGAACACGTTGGCGGGGAGGCCGTTGCCCGGCATCACCTGTCCGCCCGTGAGGATCGGCATGATCCCCCTCCCTTCCCGGGGCCGGCGAGAACCGGTCGGCTCTCGCCGGCGCGCCGAATCAGATGCCGGTGACGGTGCAGACCGCGCCCGGGCGGTAGACGATGAACGCCGCCCGCACGTCGGCGCGGACCGCCTGCTTGCCCTCGACGAAGTACGTGCCGTGGCTGTTGGAGACCTGCACGACGATGCCGCGGCGCATCGACAGCTCGGTGAACGAGGTGTCGAGCGTCAGGCCGGTGTTCTCCGTCTGCGCGTCGGACTGGGCGACCGGCAGACCCCACAGCCGCTCCGGGCCGGCCTCGGACGGGTTGCCCCAGATGTAGACGCCGTCGGCGGTGCGCAGCAGCCGGATGTCCATCCAGTCGTTCGGGTGCATGACGTGCAGGTCGGGGATCGCCCGGCCCGTGACCCGGATCTTCGTCATGGCCTTGTAGAAGGCGTCCGGCGTCGGGTCGGTGCCCTTGGCCTGCGTCTGGATGCCGACGATGTTGTTGAGGCCGCGCAGGTTCGGGGCGGTGCCGTTGCCCACCAGGACCTGCGAGTCCATCCGCTGACGCAGCATGAAACGCAGCCGGTTGTCGACGTAGCCGCGGGCCTGGTCGACGTCCTCCATCTGCTCGTCGGTGATCGGGATGAACGTCGCGATCTTCCGCACCGGGCTGGACATCTCGGTCAGGGCGAGCGCCGACTCGGCGTAGGTGCCCGCCTCGGCGGTCTCGGCCGCGTTGTTGGTGAAGGTCGTCTCCTCCATGTAGACCACCGCGGCCTGGCCGGTGTTGGTGGTCGGGATGAAGTCGAGAACCTGGATCGGCCGGGTCGCGAAGTCGACGATGCGGCCCGTGCGGGTGGTCTCCGGCAGCCAGCCCGCGCTGGTCTGCATCAGCGTCTTCAGGTCGAGGTCGAGGGTGGCCTCGGGCCCGCTCTGGCCCTGCCGGGCGGTGAACGCCTTCGACTTGACGAACAGCTCACCGAACGACGCCGGCAGCTCCGAGACGTCCGCGTTGCCGTGCCGGCGACCCTTCGTGCCGTCCGGCTCCGAGCCGCCCTCCTTGCCGGCGGCGCCGCGCCGGGCGGCGGCCTTGGCGACCTGGCGGTAGCCCTCGACCTCCTTGCCGATCTCGTCGATCTCGGCGTTCTTCGCCTGGATCCACGCGACCTTCGCGGCCGTGTCGCCCTGCACCGACTTGACGAGCTTCATGTCGTAGTCGGGGCCGGCCTCGTCAAGGACGGCGAACAGCTCCTTGTTCTTCGCGTCGAGCTTCTCCTGCGCCTCCTTCAGCGCCGGGAACTCGATCAGGGTGTCGCTCATGGTCATGCTCTCCTCGTGCGCGCGATGGCCCGCAGCAGCTCGCTGGCGGCCTGATCGGCCAGGGCCTGGGAATCGGTGTCGTCCGGGTCGGCGCTCTTCAGCGCCACGTACGCCTCGTGCAGCCGCTTCAGCTCGCCGCCGAGGCGGTCGAGCGCGTCCGCGTTGACCCGGGACAGGGACTTGCCTCGCTCAGCGCGGAGAGCGCCCACTCTGCTTGCGCTGGTGATCGCGCCGTCGACCACGTCCATGGCCGCCAACGCCGTCTGGATCTCGTGCAGCAGCAGTCCGCCGTCGGACTTCGCCGCCAGGGTGCGGGTGCCGACGCCGGCGCCCGCGAGCACCGGCGACACCTCGCCGGCGCCGAGCTGCTCCAGGAACCGCACCTGCTGGCCCTCGAACTCGCCGTAGGACTCCTTCAGCGGGTGCACGCTGTAGGACCACTCCTGCAGCTCGCCCATGGCCTTGACGACGCGGAAGGTGTCCGCGCCGTGCTGGGTGTCCATGAAGAACTGGCCGTCGAGGATCGCCTCGGTGCTCGTCGTGCGGACGGTGCCCTTGCCGACCGGCAGGACGCCCATCCACGACTGGTGGCCGTACGCGCTGATCTTCCACGGCGCGCCGTCCTCGAACGCGCCCGGCAGGGTGACGTCCTTGTCGGAGTCGACCACGTTGAACGTCGAGAAAACCGCCGCGACGGTGCCCTTGTCGGCGTCCTTGATCTCGACCCCGCGCAGTGCCTTGACCTGCATCACCCCTGCCCCCCTTCGGCCATGGGACCATCAATCTTTGAAGTTGCACATGACCGGTACAGTTGCAGTCATGGGTAAAGCTCGCCGTGCCGCCGAATGCCACCCGGATCGCCCGCACTGGGCGCGAGGAAAGTGCTCGCCCTGCTACCAGACCTGGTGGAAGGCGGAGAATCCGGAGCGATTCAAGAACCGCCCCCGTCGGCCGGCGAGCTGCCATCCCGACAAGCCCGTACTAGCGCAAGACCTCTGCGGCACGTGCTATCGCCGGAAGTGGCGGCTTGAGAATCCCGGGGCCGAGTGGGACCGCCAGGCGGTTGCGAGTCGCCGCGCATACGCGTCCCGAACCCCTGAGCAGCGCCGCGAAATCATCCTGGGCCGCTACGGGCTGACTCCCGAGACGTTCGATCAGATGCTCGCCGAGCAGGGCGGCAAGTGTGCCGCCTGCGGGGGTGGCTCCGGCCGGCGCCCCTTCCAGGTCGACCACTGCCATCAGACGGGGCGCGTGCGTGGTCTGCTCTGCGGCAACTGCAACAGCGCGTTGGGCCACGCAAGGGACGATCGCGATCGCCTGCGCGCGCTCATTCAGTACCTGGATCGGGATCAGGCTGCCCACCCGGCCCCGTGATCGGTGGCTGCAATTGGACGCTATACAAACCCGAGTGGCGGCCGACCAGGCGGGCCAGATCGTCGGTGCGCAGGTACTCCACCGCGGCGTCCGGTTCGTAGCCGGCGTCGAGCAGCGACCGCAGCGCCGTGGCGCGGGTCTGCTGGATCTGCGCCACGTCCTTCGCGTCCTCGCGCACGAACGCCGTGTCGCGGGTGTCCGGCCGCAGCTCCGCCGCCGCCGACGGGCGCGGGAACAGCGTCTCCAGGCTGGCCGCCGCCTCACCCCACAGGTGTCGCAGCGTGCCGTCGCCGACGTTGCGCCGCGCCGCCTGGTAGTTGCCGGCGTTCAGCGACGACCCCGACAGGCCCTCGGACAGGCCGACGACCACGGGGTGCACGCCGGCCGCTGCCGCGATGCGGGTTTCCCCGCCGCCCTGGACCGACTTGAAGTCCAATTCCTTCAGGTTGACCCCGCGCATCGTGACGTCCGCGCCGCCGCCGAAGAACAGCGTCTTGTACGCGTTGCGGGGCCCCTCGTGCTGCGCCTTGAACAGGGTGACGAACTCGGCGAACTTCTCCGGCGTTACGTCCTTGTCGAGGCTGACCACCGTGCTCAGCGCGGCGCCGTTCTCGAAGAACTTCGTCTTGTGCTCGGTGGCCGCGAGGTCCGCGCCGATCTCCCTCAGCACCGGCGTCAGCCAGCTCATGCCCCGGAAGCGGGCCTGCGGATCGGGGATCGGCGAGTAGTGGCACACCTCGCCGGGCAGCAGCAGCACCGGCTTGGTCCGGACGTCGACGCCCAGGCCCGACGTCGGCGGCTCGTACAGCAGCCCGACCACCTGGGCGTCGATCGCGTACGGGTCCTCCGAGTGCGAGCCGATCACCAGCGTCACCCAGTCGGGCCGCAGCCGCGTCAGCCGCAGCCCCGGGCCGCGCGCCGCCCGCCCGTACCGACCTTCGTCGTCGCACCAGGTGACGTACGAGTTGCCGGCGTAGGTCGCGTCGACCTCCATCCACGCCAGCAGGTTCGACAGCGTCCCGGTCGGCCACGGTCGCCGCAGCAGCGCCAGATCCTCGCTGTCGTAGAACGGGCCGAGCTGCCCGTCGACGCGGTCGCGCCACAGCATCTGCACGTCGACGAACACTCGCAGCCGGGCGTAGCAGCAGGAGAAGACGACAGCGTTGCCCTTGCCGGCGCTGGCGACGTAGCCCTCGAACTCGTGCTCGATGCGCTCCCGGTCCGGTGCCGACGAACCGATCAGGGCGTTACGCAGCGCCTCCATCCGCCAGAACGGCGGCTGCGACCAGCCCTTCACCTCGTCGGCCCGGCCGGTCATCGCCCGGTGCCGGGCGGACACCCGGTCAAGCGTCGACGCCATCAGCCCGCCTCATCGCCTCGTCAACGCGCTCCTGTCGAGCCTGCCGGGCGTCGTCCCACCCGACCTTCACGGCCGCCGCGCACCAGGTGGCCGCCAACCACAGCGCGGCGAACACCGCGAAGGCCAAGCGACCGACACCGACCAGCACCGCCGCCAGCAGGCCCAGCAACGTGCGCCCGGGCGCCCACTGCCGGGCCTGGGCGGTGATCCGGTCCACCCGCTCGGTCCGAGTCACGTCCGCGTACTCGATCACCGTCACCGGGGCCTCCTTCGTCTCAGGCGAACGCCGCCATCGGAACCCGCCGGGACGGGCGGTGCACCCGCGGCGTCGAGTGGCCGAACAGGGCCAGCGACACCGCCGCCAGCGGCGTCACGTCCACCGCCAGGTCCCGGCGGGCCCACGCCCACGAGCCGCCGACGTCGCGCTTCACCGCCCCGGCCACCGCGTCGGTGAGTTCCTTCTGCCCGACGTGGTGCACGTCCCGCCCGTCCAGGTCGCGGCCGGACACCCCGTCGTAGAGCAGCTGGCAGCCCGTCACCACGTCACCGAGGTTCGCCCGGTGCACCGTCAGGCCCGCCGCCTCCGCCTCGTCAGCGAGGGCCTTGTCGTCGATGACCAGCACCGACGGCGTGTGCGCCTCCAGCTCCTTGAGCCGGGCGACCACCCATCGGGTGCCGGGTCGGTAGTCGAGCACCTCGCCGTCGCCGGCTACCTCGATGTGCCGGCCACCGCCGACCCGGGCCCCGGCCAGGCCGATCGCCGTGTAGGACCGGTCGGGTGGCACGTACACGCCGATCGCGGGCCGCCCCGCCATCTGCGAGGCGACGTCGAGTGCGTCTTCCCACTCCTGCTCGGCGATGACCTGCCACTGCGCGCCGCCGTCACCGACCTGGCGGGGCCAGATCCCGAGCCGCTCCCGGGCGAAGTCCTCCGGCGGCATCGACCGCCGCTCGCGGCGCACATGCTCGACGCTGATCCGGATGCCCAGCGACGGGTTCGCCGCCGCCCACAACAGCAGGTCATCAAGGTCGACACCGTCAAGGAAGTCGAGGTTGCCACCCAGACCCCAGTCCCGATAGCCGAGCGCCGGATCCTGCTCCCACGGCTCGTCGTCGGTACCGCGCGGTGCGGTCGGGTCACCGCGGTGCCGCAGCAGGTACATGACTTCGCCGGTGTCGCCGGTCAGCGGCGGCGAGCTGGTGTAGACCACCTGCGGGTTCGGCCGGGCCGACATGGTCGGCATCAGCGCCGACTGCTGCACGAAGGTGTAGGCGAACGTCTCATCGATGAGGTTGACGTCGCCTGAGAAGCCTCGGCCGCTGCCCTTGGACCGGGCCACGAACTTGATCCGAGCGCCCGTATCGAGACGCTCGATCGACTCCTCACCGTTGGTGTTGATGACCTTGAGCAGGACGCCATCGACGTCGTACAGGTTGTCGTTGACCTTCGTGCCCAGCCGCCCCACCAGCCAGATCACCCGACGGAACGACTCCATCGCCGTCTTGTACTCGTGCGCCGACCACATGATCAGCCGCTCACCGAGCAGCAACAGCCCGGTCAGCGCCCGAGCCTCCAGCAGGCACCCCTTGCCGTTCTGCCGGGACACCCATTCGCAGTACTCGAAGCACGCCCACCGGCCGTCCTCGCGGACCGCCAGCATGGCCGTGATGGAATCCTCCTGCCAGGCATCCATCGGCATGCCGGCGCGGCGCATCAGCTCGACAGCTTCCGGGCCGAACGAGTCGACGGACTCTGGCTGGGTGTCAACCCGCGGGCTGCGCCCGCCGAGCAATCCGAGCGGCGAGATCGACGATGCCACCGCCACCAGCAGCACCTCCCGTACTCCCCGCCGTCGCCGGCTTCGCGCCACCCCGGCCGGCCGGCTTCCCGCTCCCGGCAGCGCGCGATGTCCGCAGCTCCGCCAGGAGCGCCTTCAACGCCACCTGCTGCTGCCGGGCCTCGGCCAGCACGTTGTTGATCTGCACCGCCACAACGGTGCCGTCCTCGTTCATCGACCGGAACCGCATCCAGGAGTCCTCGTCGCCGCGCAGGATCCGGTCGATCGTGTCCAGGCGGTCAGCGGTCCGGCACGCCTCCTCCAGCACCACCCGCTCACCAGGCTTCAGCTCGCCGCCCTCGTCAGCGATCTCCTGCCACAGCCGACTGCCCCGGACGCCCAGCTCCGGCGCCGTCGGCCCATCCGGCGTAACGGCGTTACGCGTAACGGCCGGCGTAACAGGTGACGTGACGTCCCCGCCGCCTCCGCGCTGCTCAGCACGCTTGCGCTCCCGGTACCGCCGCTGCCGCTCCGCGTTCGTCATGCCCACCGGCCGCCTCCAAGATCCAGCCCCGGGGGGAGAAAAGCCTGACGGAAGAGCGTGGGGTCATGCTGCGTCACTCTGCGTCGTCCGGGTGCCCCCCTACCTCCACGCTGCGTCACCATCGACGCGAGTTGACGACGCGTGTCGTTCGAGTTCGCTTCGCGCGTCGGCGTCGTACTCCAAGCTGCTGTCCAGCTCGGCAGTTGCACGCGGCATGGGCCAGGCGGCGGGTGCCACCTCCACCCAGGGCGAGGGGTGGGTAGTGGTCGTAGTGCAGCGTCATGTCTGCGGTCATCGGCTTGTGGCAGAAGGGGCAGGGCAGCTGGCCTACGCGGCGTAGGTGGGCGAGGGCCTTGGCTCTGGCCTGCTGGTGTTCCCAGCCGTAGCCGCGGTCTGTGGTACCACCGGGCTTGGGCATGTGCGCCCCCTTGCTGCTGTCCTCCCGTGGTGGGTGGTGCGGGCAGGCCGGCCACCACAGCGGCCTGCCCGCGTCCCCCGCCCCGTGCGTCCCCGTCCCCGGACGCAGTACAGCCCGGCGGGACCTGAGTGGTCGACCATCCGGGCTGCGGGCTGTTTCTGGGCAGGCTGTGCCACCCATCAGTGTGTGATCATACACGGCCGCTGTCCGGTTGCCCGGGCGCAGCGTGCCGCGTCGATGAGCCGGTAGACGGTGTTGCCGGTGCGGGGTCCGGGGATGTGGCGGCCGGGCAACATGCCGTGGAGCCGGTCGTCCGGGTTGCGGCTGCGGCGGGCCCAGTCGCGTACCCGGGCGGCGGTGATGGTGCGTTCGGGTGTGGTGAGGCGGGCGGCGAGCATGTCGGCGGTGCCGCACTCGTGGCCGTCGGCGTCGCGGGGTAGGGCGGGCGGGGCGAGCAGGGTGGCGTTCATGCTGCCTCCCTCGTGAGGCGGTCGCTGGTCCAGATGTGTGCGGCGCCTTCCAGCCGTACGGGCATGCCGCAGGGGCAGGTGTCGCCGGTGCAGTGGCAGTCGGCGGTGCACACGACGGTGCGGGTGGGGTCGGCGGTGTGGACCTGGAGCATCTGGAGTCGGCAGGCGGGGCAGGGCGGGTTGCCGGGTAGGGGTGCGAGGTCGGGCGGCATGTGGAGGTGCCGGCGGGCGGCTCGGTCGAGGTGGCGCAGGGCTTGGCTGGTGCGGGCGGCGACGTGGGGTCGCATGCCGGGGATGGCCTGTCGGATGCGGGTGGCCGGGTCTTGGCCGGGCGCACCGGGTAGGTGTCCGGCGAGGCGGTCGAGTTCGCGGAGGATGCTGCCGAGGGCTTCGGCGCAGGGGTCGGGGCGGGTGGGTGCCCATGCGCCGAGGGCGTGGTCGGCGGTGGGGTCGCCGTGGCCGCCGAGGGCGTGGCGGCGGCCGAACTGCTGGGAGGGGATGGAGATGTCGCGGCGGCCGGTGTCGCCGGCGAGGGCGTCGGCGACGGCTTCCATGGCGGCGGCTTGGAGGGCGGCCAGCGCCGCCTGGAGGGACCAGGCGGCGGCGACGGCGTGCAGGTGGTGCGGGGTCACGGTGCTCCTCGTCAGGGCTGAGCGGTGGCGAACAGGTCGAGCTGGCCGGCTTCGGCGATCTGGGCGCGGCGGGTCGCCGCAGCGGTCTCGCGGTGGTGGTCGCGGTCGTAGTGCAGGTGGCAGCCCTGGCACATCGGCCGCAGGTTGGCGGGGTCGCAGTTCTCCGGGGTGTGGTCGAGGTGCGCGGTGGTGAGCACGACCTTGCTGCCGGTGCCGTACGCGGGCTCGCCGTGGCGGTTGGGGCAGCGGCCGGCGTGGGTGCCGCGTCCGCACTCGCCTTCGCAGGTGCACTGCCAGCCGGCGGCTTCCTTCATGGCGAGGGAGATGTCGGGCCAGTTGTCGGGGTAGCGGGCGAGGTTTTCGGGGCGGATGGGCACCGCTCAGCCCTCCCGCTTGCCGGGGCAGCGGTCGGCGGGGTGGCCGCCGCGCATCGTCTGCGTCAGCCCGTGCAGGTCGCAGCCGGTGGGCTCGCTGGATCGGACGACGTACCCGCAGGGGGCCTTCGGGCAGGGGCAGGTGGCTTCGTCGCTGCTGGGGCTCCAGGCGCGGCCCCAGTGGTACTCGGGCACGGGGGTCCGCTCGGCCATGGCTGCGGCGGTCGGGTGCAGCCGGGCGTTCATCTCGCCGGTCCACTGCCACGACGGCAGCCAGTCGTAGAGCGGCGCCAGGTCACCCTCCACGACGCGGGCGGCGGCGTCGAGGGTGTGCGCCTGGAGGTCGAGCGGTTCGGCCTTCTCCGGGATGGCCCTGGCGTACTCGCGGCGACCGGCGGCGGCCATCCGCAGAAGGTCTGCGGCAGCCGGCGGCTCCTGCGCGCGATCGGCGTGTTCGGCCCGGTCGCCGTGGCGGTGGACGTCTTCCATCGCCTCGATCAGCGACGGGCCTTCCTGCGCGGGACGCGGGGAACCGAGGCGGGGCGGCGCGGCCCCCTCAGCGCCTCTGTGCGCCTCTGCCGCCCCGTCGTGCGCCTCCGTGCCCCCGCTGGCGCTGTGCGGCGGCTCAGCGGCGTCCTGGGCGGGCGCGTCGATGGTGTCGTGGTCGGTCCAGATCCGCTCGCGCTCTTCGTCGTTGGCCCACAGCCGCGTGAGGGTGCGGTGGGCGGTGCGCAGGGCGGCGCGGGCGTCGTCGCGGTCGGCGGTGACGTTGGCGAGCTGGATGCGCAGGTCGTCGCGTTCGGCCTCCAGGCGCTGGGCGGCGGCCTGGGCGTCGTCGCGTTGGTGTTCGGCGGTGGCGGCGGCCAGGGCCATGGTGCGGATCTGCTCGTCGGGGGTGGGCGGGGTGAGGGCGATGTGGCGGCGGGGTGCGGCGTCTCCGGCGTCGTACGGGGCGGCGGTGGTGCCGTGAATCGGGCATGAGGCGCAAGCGCCGTTGGGCAGCCTGCGGAGGCTGGGCGCAACGCAGAAGGCGCATTCGTCGGCGTGCAGCTGGTCGGCGGTGGGCTCGGGCATGTGTGCCTCCGTGGCGGTGAGGGTGGCGTCGATGGCGCGCAGGATGCGGTCAGCGGTCACGGCGGTGGTCCTCTCCGAAGTGGTCGAGGGCGCAGACCGTCATCGCGGCCAGCTCGTCGTCGCTGGCGTCGAAGAACGCGTCGTAGTCGAGGTGGGTCTTCGGCAGGGGGTGCTCGTCGGGGCCGTGAGTGGCACCGGGCTTGCGGCACCAGTCGCATGGCGAGACGACGGGGCCCCGGTCGGCGGGCTCGGTGGTGGTCATGGCGGTCCTCCGGGTCAGGCGATGTCGGCGGCGGGCAGGTGGACGGTGGTGACGGGCCGGGCGGTGGGGTCGCCGGGCTGGCAGTGGTCGAGCGGGTAGTCGGCGGGCCAGGTGTCGGCGTCGAGGTCGTCGGCCGCGACGTCGGTGGCGCCGAGCTTGGTCAGCGCGGAGCGGATGAGCGGGTCGTCGCCGAGCTGGAGCCAGCCGCGCAGGTTGACGGCGATGGCGCGGATCTCGTCGGCGGTGAGGTCGAGCAGCGGCAGGTGGTGCTCGGCGACCAGGGCGACGTCGAGGCCGAGGGCCCACGCGTACGAGATGAACGTCGGCAGCAGCGGCCGGCGCTTCGCAGTTTCGAGCACCTGGACGTTGCCCTGCTGGTCGCCGAGGTGGGCGGCGAGGTCGCGTTGGGTGAGGCCGAGGACGAGGCGCTGGAGGGCGAGCCGATTGCAGAGCTGGCGGGCTCGGGCGTCGGACTCGGCGGTGATGAGGGCCATCAGGGGTGTCTCCTCGGTGTCGGGGCGGTCAGGCGGTCGTGGGCGGCCCGGCGGCGGGCGGCGGCGAGTAGTTCGTCGGAGCGGGTCAGCGGCTGCTCGTCGTCTGCCGGCTGTTCGCGGCGGGCGAGCACGGCGTCGAGGGCGGCCCGGCAGGCGGCGATGCCGTGCTCGTTGCGGGCCACCTGCGCCGGGTCGAGGCGGGTCACCACTCGCTCATCACGTGGCGCACCGGCGGGCCGTCGAGCACGAGGAGCCCGCCGCCGTCGAGGAGCCGCTCGACGACGGGGTGGCCGTAGCGGGCGGACAGCTCGTCGTAGACGGCGCCGGCCTCACCGGCGGTGTTGGTGGTGACGATGAGCCGGCGCTCGTGTGCGCAGCGGTGGTCGACGATGCGCTGGAGCTGCTCCAGCCACCAGTCGGTGACGCGTTCGCGGCCGAGGTCGTCGATGACGAGCAGGGGGCAGGTGGTGGCGTAGTCGTAGGCGAGCGGCTCGTTGCTGTCGGGCTTGAGGGCGGCGGACAGGTCGGCGGCGGTCCACACCATCACCCACTGGCCCTGGGCGTGGACGTCGTTGCCGATGGCGTACGCGGAGGTGGTTTTGCCGGTGCGGGTGGGGCCGGCGAGGACGAGGGAGCGGGGGCCGCTGGTCCACCACCGGCTGACCTTGCCGCGGGGGTCCTGGTCGGGGCGGAGGGTGTCGTACGACGCGGTGGCGTACCTCGAGGGCCGGCGGCGGGTGTAGACGACGGCCCGGTTGGCGGCCTGGCGGTGGCGGATGGCCTGCATTTCGGCGAGGTCGATGGCGCGCAGCTGCTCTTCGTGGCTGGGGCCGCTGGTGTCGGTCCGGGTGGTGTGGGCGGCGATGCGGGCGGGCCAGTCGCCGATGCGGCGCCCGTCGTGGGTGGTGGCGGTGGCCCGGAGGGCGGCGGACAGGGGCGTGGTCATCGGGTGCCTCCGGTGCTCTGGCTGGCGTAGGTCGCGACGGCTTCGCCGGTGCGGAAGGGGTTCTGGTCGGGCCGGGTGTCGTGGTGCCGGTTCGCGCCGGTGGTGCGGTTGGCGGACCGCGCGGTGTCGCGCTGGGCGGCGAGGCGAAGCTGGTCGTACTTCTCGCGCAGCTTCGGCATCGACAGGACGTTGGACCGCCAGAACGGGTCGTCCTGGCACCAGTCGATGCAGCGGATGATCTGGTCGACGCTGCGGTCGTCGAGGTCGATGAGCCTGCGGGCTGCGTCGCGCCAGGTCTTGCCGATGGCGGGTCGCTTCGACCCGTTGGCCTCGATCCGGTCGGCGAGGTGCTTGCAGATCTGCTCGACGTCGGGCCGGTCGTCGTCGGGCGCCGGAGGCGTCGGACGCTCTTCTTCCCTGTTCCCTGTTCCCTGTTCCCTGTTCCTTTCCTGGCGTGAGTCGTCCGGGAAGGTGCCGTGAGGGTTCAGTGAGTCGTCAGTGAAGTCATCAGTGATGTACGTTTCCGCAGGTGGGGGCGGTCCATCGTGGCTCCGGCCGGGGCTCTGGTCTGCACTGCCGGACTCCGGTGGCGCGGGGAGCTTGCTGCGGGTCGGACGGTTGATCCGCTGGTGCTCACTCCACCCTCGGACGGCCAGGTATGAGCGCTCGCCGACGTTGTAGCGAACGATCAGTGAGGACTCACTGAGCCGCTTAAGGTCCAGTTCGACGTCAGTGGAGAGCCGGTCGTCGAGGGGCCAGACGGCGGCCTTGATGAGTCGGGCGTCGTCGACGCAGCGGCCCTCGTCATCGACGTGCGTCCACAGGCCGATGAACGTCAGCCGGGCCTCGACGGGGAGGCTGGCGACGGTCAGCGAGGTAAAGAACTCGGGCTTGATCGTTCGGATGCGCGCCATCAGGCAGCCGCCCCCCGATCGCGGTTGTGGTGCTGGTGCACGGAGTTGCCGACGCTCACGAGTTCTCCCGCTTTTGGTTCGTACAGACGTTCCGGTGTGGCTACACCCATTAGATCAGGTGTAGCCACACCTATCAACTCAGGTACCATCCCGGGTGTAGCCACCACAACGCACCAGGGAGCCGACATGCCGAACCAGCCGAAGACCCCCATCCAGCGATTCCGCCTCGACGCTGAGCTGTGGAAACGCTTCGGCGAGGTGGCCCGACCGACCCGCTCGGCGGTGCTGGTCGAGTTCGTGCGCTGGTACCTGCGCGAGCGCGGGGCGAAGATGCCGGTGCGGCCTGACGTCACGGTCGACGCCTCCTGATCTGCTGGTGCGGTCGGTGCTGGGCGGCCCGCCCGGTCAGGCCGCCGCCGGTTCGCGGTAGCGGGCAAGGACGGCGCGGACGGTGTTCGGGGACAGGCCGGTCGTGGCGGCGATCTGCCGGGCCGACCAGCGCAGCCCGGCGAGGCGGAGGACGTCGCCCTCCAGGCGGGCCCGGCGGGCGCTCTCGGACTCCTCCAGGGCGGCCAGGGGCACGGCGGGGGCCTCGCACACCAGCCGCCGTTCCGCGACGGTCCACGTCGGGTCGCCGACGATGCGGGCGCCGTCGTTCGCGGCCATCACGTCCAGGGCGGCGGACGCCTCGGCGATGAGGGCGGAGCGGGGCCGGCTGGTGTCGCCGATCTCCCACAGGGCCCGGTAGGTGTAGGCGGTCATCGGTCGTCCTCGTCTCCGATGCGGCGGCGGTGCTCGGCCTGGGCGTCCGGCGCGTCCGGCAGGTCGTGGACCCGGTTGCCGGCCGGCAGCGGACACGCCTGGCACGGGCACCACGGGCACGGCGTCTCACCGCGGTGCCCGGCGTGCTCGGTGGCGTCGAGCACGAACAGGTGGGTGGTGATCGGGCGGGCCATCAGCGGGCCGCCTCGGTCAGCTCGGCGGCGATCCGCCCGGACCGCCAGTCCGACGGCCGCCACACGTCCACGTCGGCACCGGCGCGGCCGAGGTCGTCGATCCATTCCTGCTGTTCGGGCCGCACCCGCCCGGTCTCGGTCTTCAGCTCCCGCAGGAGCAGCCGTCGGCCGACGATGGCCAGGTCGGGCCAGCCGGCGTCGGAGCGGCGCGAGTCGTGGGTGTGGTAGCAGCGCAGGCCGATGCGGGTGGCGAGGTCCCGGACGAGGCTCATCAGTTCGGCCTCGGTCATCACCTCGGCGAACGGGTCCCGGCGGGTCGTCATCAGGCCGCCTCGGCGAGCTGGTGAGAGCGGGCGGACCAGGCGTCGCGTACGTCCTGCCCGCGGTGCCCCTGCTGGTAGCAGAGGGCCTTGATCTCGTCGAGGCGCTGCTGGGTCTGCGCGGCGGCGATCTCGTCGAGCACCTCGGCGGCGGTGAGCGGCTGCTCGACGGCGGCGTCGGTCGGCTCGATGAAGTCGGCGGCGGACACCATCCGGGGCGCGGGCCGGTGCTCGACGGTGACGCCCTGGTCGCGGATCTCCTCGGCGGTGTAGGGCATGCCCATGATCGCGTCGGAGGCGATCCACCGGCACACCTCGGCGGTGGCGCGGGCGACGAGCATCGCGCCGGGCTGCTTCTTCCACTGGTCCTTGACGAGCAGGCCCATGACGCGGGCCCGCTCCAGGTCCCAGGTGGAGGTCTGCCACTCGGTGTCGCCCTTGCGGCGGCCGGACACGACGGCGATGGCGGCGGTGGACTGGTCGATGCGCACCTCGTGGCCGAGGCCCTGGGCGATGGCCCGCAGCGTGATGGCCTTCGGCGCGGGGGTGCCCTGGATGTTGTCGAACGCGCGGAGGCTGGCCATCGGGGACAGTCCGACCTCGGCGCCGGCGAGGATCGCGGCGGCGGCCTCGGCGGGCTTACCCCGGTACGCCTGCGGGACGGCGGAGGTGTTGCAGACGACCTCGGCGAATCGTCCGGCGGCGTCGGCGGCCTGCGCCCACTGGACGAGCTGGGCGGTGGCGGGTTCGGTGCCGGTGGGGATGTCGAGGTGCTGGTCGTTGCGGATCACGAGGTCGCTCATCAGAACTCCTGGTCTCGGAGGGCATACGGGGGCAGCGAGATGGTGGTGATGTCGGACGGGTAGCCGGGCCACTCGCCGGTGGCCTGGCACTCGGCGAACCGGTCGATGGCCTGCCGGTTCAGTTCGTCGCCGCGGGCGATCGACGGCCCGTCGAGCTGCACGACGTGCACCAGGTGCGGGGGTGCCTTTTCGACGAACACGAACAGGAACGCCGGGTCGGGGCAGACGTCGAGGTCGCGGACGGCGTCGAGGTAGAACGCGGCCTGCTGGTGGTAGCCGTAGCGGCGCACGGAGCGGGTGATGTTCTCGGCGTCGGCGGCGTCGCAGGTCTTCAGGTCGACGACCTCGCGGCGGCGCAGCATGTCGAAGCGGGCCCGGCGCCAGATGCCGGTGCGCGGGTCCTGCCAGAACGCTGACGCCTCGGCCTAGCCGGCGGCGGGGTCGAGCAGGGCGGCGGCGAGCCGGTGGCTGCGGACGGCGTCGACCATCGCGTCGACCTGCTCGGCCTGGTGGGCGAGCAGCGGCACCTGGCCGGCGGCGTACGCGGCGTCGCGGGCTTCGCGGGCCGCCTTGGTCTTCCAGTCCTTGGCGTCGACGATGACCGTGACCGAGCCGGCCCCGAGTAGCCGGGTGTGGACGGCCTTGCCGAGGTCGAAGTCCTCGCGCGACGGCGGCGGGTTGCGCCGGTCGTGGTCGTAGTGCGCGGGGGTCTTCGGCGGCAGGAGCTTCCGGGCGCCGGTGGACGAGAGGCTGCCGCCGGGGACGGGATCCCGGTGGTAGTCGGCCTCGTCCATGTCGGGGTAGAGGCCCGGCTCGGTCACGGTGGTCATGCGTGGGTGGTTCCTTCCGTGTCGTCGGTGCGGGTGAGGTCGTCGCGCAGGTCGGCGAGGACGGCGGGCGTGGTCCAGGCGTGGCGCATGTCGAGCAGGCCGGTGGCGTCGGCGGGGCTGGCGGGCACCTTGTCGCTGGTGGCGGTGACGAGCTGCTGCGCGGCGGGGCTGAGCCGGTAGCTGACGGGCACCGGGTCGGCGATGACGTGGCGGGTGTGGCGGGGCTCGTTGCGGTCGGCGCGGTGGCGGCCGATGTAGCGCCCGGCCGGGGCCGGCCCCTGGATGGGGGCCGGCGCGGCGGTGGGCTGCTGGGCGGTGGGGGCGTCGACGGCGGTCACGCGGTCACCGCCTCGGCGGCCTGGGGCAGCTCGATCGGGACGTTCTTCTCGTCGCCGCGCAGCGAAACCGGCATCACAGCGGCGACGAACCAGTCACCGATGTCGACGCGGAACGGCTTGCCCGGCTCGGCCATCAGCCACCGCATCGGATCGCACGGAGCCCAGCGGGCGGCCTTGAGGACCGGCTTCACGACACGCCGACTGATGCCGATGGGTGCCTGGACGCCGGCGGTGTCGTTGGTCGGCAGCTTGGCGAGAATCGGCCCCAGGTCGGGGGCGCCCTTCGCGCCCTCCGGCTCATCGAGGGACAGCGTGACGTAGCCGAACTTCACGGTCAGGCTGGCGTCAGCCTCGGTGATGGCGACGAGGTCAGCGCTGCTGCCCTGGTCCCGCATGAAGCGACTGAGGGCCTTGCGAAGGGCGCGGGCATCACGCCAGTGCAGGAGGCGGGGGCGCGTGAATGCGCCGGTGGCGGGCTGGCGGGCGTGGCCGATGACGTATCGGTTGGTGGCGCTGGCGGTGAGGACGCCTTCGGCGCAGTGGAGCTGGACGGCGCAAACGGACGGCAGGGTGACGTCGCGGCTGGCGAACGGAACCACGGAGCCGAGGGCCTGGGCGAGGCGGCCGGTGGTGATGGTTACGGTCGTGTCGGTGGTCACGGGGTCTCTCCCGGGGTGTCGAAGTCGGCCGGCGAGGCGGCCAGGTGGATGTCGCGGAGGGTGCGGTGGCCCCAGCGGGGCCAGGGCCGCTCGGCGGGCGCGTCGGGGGTGAGTGCGGCGCGGGCGATGGCGTGCTGGGCGGTGAGGCGGGCCAGGTCGGCGCGCAGTCCCCGCTCCTCGCGGCGGGCGGTGCGCGCCTCGGCGATGGCCTCGTCCCGCTCGGCGGTGGTGGCCGCGAGGGCGTCGGCGTACCCGTACGCCAGCAGCGACGCGGTGGCCAGGGCGATCAGCAGCAGGACGACGAGCACGGCCAGGGTGATCAGCAGGGCGGTCATCGGGCGACCGCCTCTCCGCCGAGGGCCTCGACGACGGCGGCGATGAGGTCTCGGGCGGCCGGCGGGGTGACGGCGTTGCCGAGCTGCCGCACCCGCTCCCGCTTGTTGCCGAGCACCCGGTAGTCGGCGCCGAACGCCATGGCGAGCTGGATCTCGTGCGGCTCCAGCATCCGGAACGTGCAGTCGTCGACGGCGATGGACGGGTTGACGACGGCGTCACCCTCGACGGTGGTCTGGGTGGGCAGCGGCCGGTCGACGGTGCGCAGCCGACCGGTGTCGAAGGCGTAGACCAAGTGGTCCCAGCGGATCAGGGACTGCACCGACGAGGCGGTCTGGGTGCGGATCGGCTCGTTGACCGGTGTGGACATCTGCCCCTGGTCGCCGCGGGCGGTCATGTTCCGCATGACGAGGGCGTGGTGGTTGCCGGCGGCGGCGACGGTGGGCACCGGGTGCGAGCCGGCGGGCCGGGCGACCCCGTTGTTGCGCAGCGGCACCACGAGCGCCTCGGTGTCGCGGGTGGTGCGGGTGCGGAACGGCTCGGCGACGGACGCGGCGGCGTCGTTCCAGGTGCCGCCGGCCGGGACCAGCATCGGCGGCACCACCGACCCGAGGTGGTTCCCGGACGCGGTCAGCGTCGGCAGCGGGCCCCCCAGCGGCACCGTCCGCTGCTGGTCGGCGCTGCCCCGGTGGTTGGTCACGAACGGCGCGCCCGCGTACCGGCGCAGACCGGCCTCGATCCGGGCCAGCGTCTTCTCCGCGAGCGGCTTGAGCCGGTCGCCGATGCGCTCGCCGGGCAGCGTCCAGTCGATCGCGGCGGCGGCCGGCAGCACCTGCGGCTCGACGGCCTGACCGCACGCGCCGTGGACGTACACGTACTGCTGCCGGTACCGGCCGACCGTCCGGCCTGGCTTCCACGCCTGCTCGGCCTCCACGATCGCGTCGCAGCGAGGGCACCACGCCCTCGGCCGCTGGAAGCGGGCCAGGTCGGGGGCGCGCTCGCCGCGCCGCCACGCCACCACGTACAGCCGGTCGCGGGACTGCGGCGCCGCCGGGCCGAGAGCCTGGGCGTGCATGCTGTTCAGCGACACGACCTTGAAGCGGTAGCCGAGGGCGGCGAGCTGCTCCCGCCACACCTGCCAGGCCAGCCGGTAGCGGGGCTGGGTGGCGATGTCGACGACGTTCTCGACGACGATCGCCCGGTACCGGTGGTGCTCGGCGAAGCGCAGCACGTCGAACATGAGCAGCCGCGAGCGGGTGGCGGCGTCGTCGGACAGCGGGTCCTCGAACAGCCCTTCCTCGATCGCCGGCTTGGACTTGCTGCCGCCGGCCTGCGACCACTTCGTGCACTCGGGCGACGCCCACAGGATGTCGGTGCGGGGGAAGTACCGCGGGTTTTCCTCGTGGAGGTCGACGGCGGCGTGGTCGGCGTCGGGGTGGTTGGTGTTGTGGGTCTCGACGGCGAGCTTCCAGTGGTTGGCGGCCATGCGGACGCGCACGCCGGGCACCTGGATGGCCCCGGACGAGCTGCCGCCGGCGCCGCAGAACAGGTCGGTGATGGTCAGCATCACGCGGCCCTCCGGTCGAGGTCGACGGCGGTGATGCCGGCCTCCCGCAGCGCCCGCAGGTTGTAGGCGCGGAACACGACGACGGGCGCGCGGCGGATCTGGCGGCGTACCGTCCGGCAGTCGCACCGCTCGCCGGCGAGGACCGTGCCGCAGCACGCCTTGACGGGGACGGTGAGGCGGTGGCGGGTGCCGACGGGGATGACCTCCACGCCGGCCGGCACCGGGACGGTCTCGTCGAGGTCGGCGCGGTCATAGCGCAGGCCCGACGGGTCGACGCAGGGGCCGGTGGGGTTACCGACGGGGAACGGGTCGTCTTGGGTGGGCTGGATCGGCTGCGGCATCACGCACCGCCCTGTGCGGCACGCAGCTCGGCGACCTCGGCGCGGAGCCGCTCCAGCTCCGACTCCTCCCGGTCCGGGACGAAGGTGTAGGGGTGGAACTTCACCGCCCCGAGCTGGAGGCGGGCCGAGTGGTAATAGGTGGTCTGCTCGTCGGGGCCGGCGGTGCCGCCGAACGCGGCGGCGAGCGCGTCGACCACCGGCACCGTCTGCTCGGCGTCCCCCGGGGACACGCTGACGAGGATGTTCAGGTTGACGCTGGCCGGCTTGAGGAGGCCGCTCCCGGCGAGGGTGGCGATCCGGACGGCGGCCCGGTGCAGGTCCTCGGCGAGGGTCTCCCAGTAGTCCGGCTCCGGCCGGCTGATCGTGACCGTGCCGAGCACGAGCTCGTCGTTGCTGTCGAGCACCTCCACGGCCGGCTCGATCGCGGTGATCGACCCGTGCTCGATCACATCGCCGTCGATCGAGACGACGACCGTGCCCGCCTCGACGTCGATCGCAGCGGTGAGCTGCTGCCCGTCGCGGATCACGTCGGCCGCGAGGAACGCTGCGCGCAGGCGGGTCGTGATCCCGCCGGTGGTGGTGCCGGGAAGGAACGTCATCGGATCGACGCCGGCGTTCAGGTCGAAGGCGACCCGGTAGGTGTCCGGTAGGGTCTGGGTCATCTGGACTCCTCGATCAGGGTTGGGTTGTCCGGGTGGAAGCCCCCGTTGCCGCGGGGGCTTCGTTCGTTCAGGCGGCGACCAGCGCTGCGTCGGTGCCCCGCGCGGCGCGGGCCTTCTTGCGCTGGCGCTCGACGTACTCCTCGCAGGACCGGCGGCAGACCATGCGGGTCCCGCCGATCCAGACCGGCTCCAGCTCGCCCTCGGCGATGAGCCGCGCGACGGTCTGTCGGGTGATGCCGCCGAGGAACTCGCCGGCGGCGGGGAGGCGCAGCACGAGCGGTGCGGTCTGGATGACGAGCGTCGGCCCGTTGCCGGTTTCGGCTCTCTCGTTGCCACTCATGGCACTGAAGATAGCAACCATGTTGCGTCATTGCCAACTATGGCAACGCTCATACTTTCGGATACTGTCTGGACACCCGGTCAGCCCTAGGCTGTCGCCATGGCTCTCGTCGATATCCGCCCAATGCCCCTGTCGCAGCCACCATCGGCGGATAGCCGACTATGGCAATCGAGCCGCGTTCGGCACGCCGGAGCCGAAGGCGGCACCTATCGTGACGATGTGCCGCCACGGAGTCAGGACCAGCGCGTCGTCATGTTCGGCGCGTTCGTCAAGCGTGCGCTGACCGAAGCCCGAGAGCGCGGGCTGTCCATCGAGATGGTGGAGGAGCGCACGGGCGTCGGCCGGGCCACCATCTACCGGTGGACCCGAGCGGAGAACCCGAACCCGCAGCGAGAGAAGGTCCTGGCCTTCTGCGAGGGTCTCGGCGTCCCGGTGACGACCGCGTCCCAGATTCTCGGATGGGATGGTTCCCGGCAGCCGACGGCGCCCGAGCCGATCGTCGACCCCGACATCCGTGCCATCATGCGCAAGCTCAACGACCCCAACGTGTCGGCCGCCGAGAAGACCACGATCCGCGCGACGCTGAGGCACCTCGCCAGGGAGTGATGCACCCATGCCCCGACAGCCCAACCGCCGGCCTTCGATCTACCTGGGCAGCGACGGGCTGTACCACTGCTGGGTGACGCTCGGAACGCGACCGGACGGGAAACCGGACCGGAAGCACCGCAAGGCGAAGACCGCCTCGGAAGTCGCCAAGCGCGTCGACGAGCTGCTCGACCGGGCGAAGCGCGGTCACGGCGTGCCGCAGAAGATCGAGACCGTCGAGCAGTGGCTGACGCACTGGCTGGAGCACGTCGTGAAGCCGCGCCGCGCGTACGGCACGTACACGGCGTACCGGGCGCTCATCCACAACTACGTGGTGCCGAACATCGGCGGGTGGCGGCTCGACGGTCACACCCGCCGCTTGGAACCCGAGCACGTCGAGGCGATGTACACCAAGATGGCGGCCACGAAGATCGTGCGGGGCAGCCGCGGCGCCGACCGGGCCCCGACCTTGTCGCCGGGCACGATCCACAAGACCCACCGGATGCTGAGCGCCGCGCTGAAGGCGGCGGTGCGGCGGGGCAAGGCGGCCCGCAACGTGTGCGACCTGATCGAGCCGCCGAGCTACCGGCCCGGGCGGGTCGCCGCGCTGACCCTCGCTGAGACGGAAGCGGTCATCCAGGAGGCCCTCAAGGACGAGATGGCGGCGAGGTGGCTGCTCGGCCTGCTCCTCGGCCCACGGCAGGGGGAGACGCTCGGGATCCGCTGGCCCCGAGTGCACCTGGACCCGCCCGCCGGGGAGGAGCCACACGTCGAGCTGGAGACGCAGCTTCAGCGCAGGGCGTGGCAGCACGGCTGCGACGACCCTGTGGCGTGCACAGAGGGCAAGCACCGCACGGAGCCGTGCCGGCCGCCGTGGGAGCACGGCTGCCGGGACCCCCAGGCGTGCCGACCTAGGCCGCACCTCTGCCCTCGGCGGCGGCCTGGTGCCGCCTGCGCCCGGCACGTCCGGGCGTGCCCGCCGCTGTGCAAGCCGGGTTGCACGGGCCACGCACGGCGCTGCCCGCAGCGGGTGGACGGCGGGCTCCAGGAGGTGGAGCTGAAGACCGAGAAGAGCGTGCGGCCGGCCGTGCTGCCGGCCGTGCTGGTCGAGCTGCTGCGACGCCAGCGGGAGCGGCAGCAGGAGCAGTTTCGGCTCATCGGCCGCGAGTGGACGCCGCAGGAGCTGGTGTTCACGTCGCCATGGGGGAAGCCGATCGACGCCAGTGCCGACCACCGGGCGTGGGAGGAACTGCTGCGCCGCGCGGGTGTCGACGATGCGCGGCTCCACGCGGCCCGGCACGCTGCCGGCACGATGCTCGTGGCGTCCGGCACGGACATCAGCGTGGTGCAGGAGATCCTCGGCCACACCCAGATTTCGACGACCAGGATCTACGTGGACGTGGCGAAGCGGACCCAGCGGGAGGCGGTGGACCGGGCGGTGTCGGCGCTGATGGACGGCAACCTCGCGGCGCTACTGCAACCGAAGGGCGCAACCCCGACCGTCGATAGCTGATCTTCGAAGGGCACGAAAAAGGCCCCGTGACCGGCTGTCTAGCCTGGTCACGGGGCCTTTCGGTTACCCGAGCCGCCTGACGGAATCGAACCGTCGACCTACGCATTACGAGTGCGTCGCTCTAGCCGACTGAGCTAAGGCGGCAACGATCAGCAAGTGTACGGCACGACCCGCCGCGCGGCCGAGCGGGTTCCCCATCCGGACATCGGGGCCCGAACCGTCGCCCGCCGGACAGCGACCGCCGCCCGCCGGGACTACGCTGCGGCGGGTGAACGACGATCGCGCCCCCGACGTGGATCCGCAGGACGGCGCGGCGGAGAGCCCGCACGCGAGCGAGGCGGGCGGCGGACGGGCGGCGCGCCGGCCGGGCGGCACCGATCCCCGGGAGCTGGGCTTCACGCCGCGCAAGCCGGTGCCGTGGCTCGCGCCGTTCCTGCTGGTCAGCACCGGCATCCGTACGCTGCTGGCGATGCTCTTCGGGGCGTACCTGGACAAGCGGGAGCTGCAGAACTCCCTCGATGCGGGCATCGCGCGGCAGGTCGGGCCGGACGGCGGGCTCTGGCTGGACTACGTGGCCGACCTGGGCGACGGCTTCAACGCCACCTACTCGGTTGCCTACCTGATCGCCCAACGGGAGCTGGAAGTCGACGGGCACCGGCTGCCCCGCGCGCAGACCCTGGTGATGGGCGGCGACCAGGTCTACCCGTCGGCGGCGTTCGAGGCCTACGAGGACCGGTGCAAGGGGCCCTATCAGGCCGCGCTGCCGGTCACGCCGCCCGAGCGGCCCACGCTCTTCGCGGTCCCGGGCAACCACGACTGGTACGACGGCCTGACCGCCTTCCTGCGACTCTTCGTCCGGTCCCGGGACCGGCACTTCGGGGGCTGGGAGACGGGCCAGTCCCGCTCGTACTTCGCCGTCGAGCTGCCCGCCGACTGGTGGCTGCTCGGCCTCGACGACCAGTCCGGCTCGTACCTCGACGATCCGCAGCTCACCTACTTCGACCGGGTCGCCGAGCGGCTGGGCCCGCAGAGCCGGGTGATCGTGGCCGTGCCGGCGCCGACGTGGGTCAAGGCCGTCGACCACCCCACGGCGTACGACTCGATCGACTACTTCATCCGTACGATCGTCGCGCCCACCGGGGCCCAGGTGCGGCTGTTGATCTCCGGTGACCTGCACCATTACGCCCGGTACGCCGGCCCGGAGCGGCAGCTGATCACCTGCGGGGGCGGCGGCGCGTACCTCTACCCGACGCACCAGCTCCCGGAGCGGATCGAGGTGCCGCCGCGCGACACCCTCGCCCGGCGGGCCAGCGCCTCCCACCCGTACGAGTTGGCCGGCAGCTACCCGGACGCCGCGCGCTCCCGGCGGTACGCCTGGGGGATCTTCCCCCGCCTGCCGCTGCGCAACCCGGGCTTCACCACCCTGCTGGGCACCCTGCACACGCTGCTGATGCTGGCGATGGCCGGGGTCGCGAGCAACCCGGAGGGCACCGAGCAGCGGCTGTTCAGCGTGCCGCTGATGGCGATGCTGATCGTCACTATGCTCAGCGCGGCGTTCTTCGCCAAGCCGCCCAGCTCGGGCGGGAAGCGGCACGCCCGGCACTGGATCCTCGGCGTGGGCCACGGCCTGGCCCAGATCGGGCTGGCCGCCGCCGGCACCTGGGCGTGGCTGGCGCTGCCCTTCTACGACTGGCCGTGGCCGCTGCCGGCCGCCGCCGCGGCGGTGCTCTACGGGCCGGTGATCGGGCTGGTGGCGAGCCAGTTGGTGGCCGCGTACCTGCTGGTGGCGGGCGCGTTCGGGGTGAACGTCAACGAGCTCTTCGCCGGCCAGGGCATCGAGGACGCGAAGGCGTTCCTGCGGCTGCGCATCGACCCCGACGGCGCCCTGACGATCTATCCGATCGCCGTCGACCGGGTGGCCCGCGACTGGCAGGTCAACCCCGACGAGTCCCCCGAGTCCTCCTGGCTGGTCCCGAGGCAGCCGCTGCGCCCCCGCCTGGCCGAGCCTCCCGTCACCATCACCTGAGGCGCCCCGGTTTCCGCCGCGGCCGGCAGCCGGGGCCGCCGGCTCATCGTCGCTCATCGGGCAGCGACGGCCTGCCGCCACCCGCGGGGCGGGAGGAGAGCTGGCGGAACGCCGCCTGGACGCCGGCCTGGAACCGGGTGCGCGCGCCGAGGTCGCTCATCAGCGTGGCGATCCGCCGTTGCACGGTGCGGTAGCCGACGCCGATCTGGCGGGCGATCGCCTCGTCGGTCAACCCGGACAGCAGCAGCACCACCAACCGCCCGTCGTCGATCTCGGTGCCCCGGTTCCGGCCCTCGCCGCCGCCGCGCTGGGCGGGAAGGTGCAGTGGCACCGCCCGGTTCCAGAGGCTGTCGAACAGCGTGCGCAACGCGTCGAGCAGCGCCGACGGGTGGACGATGATGGCGCTCTCCTGCCCGATGGGACCGGGCTGCATCGGCAGGATCGCCTGCTGGTCGTCGGCCATGTACATCTTCATCGGCAGGTCGGGCAGGACACGAGCCTGCTGCCCGGCGCGGATCAGCTCCTCGATCGTGGGCAGCCCACCGCTCTCCTCCACGGCCGTACGGTCGTAGATGCAGCGGGACTGCACGCCGGCGGCGAGCAGTTCCCGGTCGGTCGCGGCGGTGCTCTGCAGGTGGACGTACGGCGGCTTGTCGAAGCAGCACAGCTCCCGTCGGGCGCTGCGCTGCACCTGGTTGACCGCCTGCTCCATCGCGCGGCGACCCCGCACCACCTCGACGACGTGTGGGTCCACGTCGGCGCGGGCCTCCCGGTACGCCTCCGTGAGCCGCAGGACGTGCTCGTGCGTCCGCTCCAGGGACGCCTCGCGCTCCTGCAGGAGCCCGGCGACGACGTCGGTGGCGGACGCGGTGTACCGGGGCGGGGTTCCGGGCTGGACGCCGACCAGGCCGGCGGCCTCCAGCCGGGCGAGCGCGTCGGCCAGTCGGCCCGGCCCCGACCACATCGCGGCGAGCTCGGCGAGGGTGGTGCCGGGGCGTTCGAGCAGCAAATCGTAGGCCGTCTCCTCGGCGTCGCCGATCAGTTCGTACACAGCTCCTCCCGCTCTTCGGCGGTCAGCCAGCCGCGCTGGACGGCCTGGTAGCCGGCCTGGAACCGGGTCACCGCGTCGAGCCGGGCGAACAGCCGGTTCATGTGCCGGCGGACGGTGCGCGGGTGGCGGCCGAGGTGTTCGGCGACGTCCTGTTCGGTCAGTCCGGCAACCAGCAGCGCGAGGAGGTCACGTTCGAGGTCCGACGGCGCGTCCGGGTCCGACTCGACTCGCTGCCGGACCCCCACGTCCAGCGGCACGGCCCGCTCCCACAGGCTCTCGAAGAGGGCCGACAGTGCCGACAGCAGGACGGAGTCGCGGACCAGCAGACAGGTCTCCAGCGCGAGGTCCGGTCGCAACGGTACGAGGCCGACCTGCCGGTCGCAGAGCATCAACTTCATCGGCACGTCCGCGACCCGGGCCTGCTCACCCGCGGAGACGAAGCGGGCGAGCTGGGCGAGGCGCCCCGGGATGGCCACGCCCTCCCGGTCGTAGATGGTGCGCATCCGTACCTCCCGACGCTCCGCCTCCTCGGAGGGCGATGCGAACGCGTTCAGGTACGGCGGCGCGTCGAAGATCAGCAACTCCCGCTCGGCGCTGCATCTGAGCTCCTGGAAGGCGGCGTGGATGGCGGCGCGGCCGTGCAGCACCTCGACCAATTCCGAGTGTTCGGCGGTGGCGGCTCGCTGGAACCGGTCGGCCATCCGGGTCACCCGCTGGCGCAGCTCGCGCAGGGACTCCCGGCGTTCGGACAGCAGGGAGCCCAGCGCGACGTCGGGTGCCACCGCCGTCCACCGGGGAGGCTGACCGGGCAGCCGGGTGGCCAGGCCCAGCTCGGCCAGGCGCGCGAAGTCGGCGGTCCCGGCGACGTCGGCCGACACCGGGTCCGGGCTGGCGACCAGTGACTCGTAGAGGGCCTGCTGCCCGGGGGACAGGCCAAGGTCGGGGATCGACCGTTGATCATCCCGCATCCGGTCATGCTGCCCCTGCCCGGCGGTGGCGACAAGGGTCGCGCGGTTGCTCGTCTGACCGCGTGATCTGGTCCGTACCCACCGTCACCTGGGCCGGCGAGGGTCCCTTCCGGAGGGTGCCCCATTCACGCCAGTGGCGTGAACCAGGCAGACGGATGGCTTCCGTGACGCCGGAGCCGCTGCGAAGCTCCACGGAACGCATCCGTTCCCCCTGCGTACACCCCTTTGGAGAGGAATATTCATGTCGAGCCTGATCCAACGGCGATCACGGCGTGGCGGGGTCGCCTGCGGCCTCGCCGTCGCGGTGGCCGTCGCCACCATCGGGGTTCCGTCACCGGTGACCGCCGCACCGACGGCCGGCGAACCGGAGCCGACCACGACGACCACCGGCACCGGCGATGGCCTCGAGGCGACCGTCACCCTGATCACCGGCCACCGGGTGCGGTACGCGGAAGGAACGGACGGCCGGAGCAGCGCCACGGTGATCAGTTCGCCGGACGGCCCTGCCGCGGCGGACGGTTTCCGTTCCTACTCGGACCCGACCGGGGTCTACGTAATTCCCCAGTCGGCGCAGGATCTGGTGGCCAGGGGCCTGCTGGACCGGGAACTGTTCGACGTGCGGTACCTGGCCCGCAACGGGTACGGCGACGACGCCGCCCGGACGATGCCGGTGATCGTGAGCTACGGCGCCGGTGCGACGGTCCGGAAGGCCGCCCCGGCGGCGTTGCCCGGCACCACCGTACGGCGTGACCTGCCCAGCGTGGCCGGCGCGGGCCTGGTCGTGGACAAGGCCCGGACGGATGAGTTCTGGACCGCGCTGACCGGTGGCGCCGACCGGGCCGCCGCTGCCCGTGGGCCGGCGGCGGCGACCGCCGCACCGGCGCTGGGCTCGGGAGTCGGCAAGGTGTGGCTGGACCAGAAGGTGCAGGTCGACCTCGCCGAGAGCGTGCCGCTGATCGGTGCGCCGCAGGCGTGGGCCGCAGGGCTCGACGGCACCGGGGTGAAGGTTGCGGTGCTCGACACCGGCATCGACGCCGACCACCCGGACGTGCGGGGCAAGGTCGTCAGCTCGAAGAGCTTCGTGCCGAACGTCGAGTCGGTGGCGGACGGGCACGGCCACGGCACCCACGTCGCGGCCACCATCGCCGGCACGGGCGCCGGCTCGGCCGGGGCGCGCAAGGGCGTCGCCCCCGGCGCGGACCTGCTCGTCGCGAAGGTGCTCGACGACGCCGGCAGCGGCGACATGTCGTGGATCATCGACGCGATGGAGTGGGCCACCACCAGCGGCGCGAAGGTCGTCAGCATGAGCCTCGGTGGCGCGCCGACCGACGGCACCGATCCGGCCAGCCAGGCGGTCAACCGGCTGACCGCCGAGACGGGCACGCTCTTCGTCATCGCCGCGGGCAACTCCGGCCAGGAGAACACCGTCGGCGCCCCGGGTGCCGCGGACGCGGCGCTGACCGTGGGTGCGACCTCGAAGACGGACGAACTCGCCAGCTTCTCCAGCCGTGGCCCCCGGCTCGGTGACCGGGCCATCAAGCCGGACATCTCCGCCCCCGGCGTGGGGATCGTCGCCGCCCGTGCCACCGGCACCTCGATGGGCACCCCGGTCGACAACCTCTACACCTCGGCGAACGGCACCTCGATGGCGACTCCGCACGTGGCGGGCGCCGCCGCCGTGCTGGCCCAGCAGCACCCGGACTGGACCGCCGCCCAGCTCAAGCCGACGCTGATCGGCACCAGCAAGGACAACGGCCACACCGCCTACGAACAGGGCGCCGGCCGGCTGGACCTGGCCCGCGCGGTCCGCCAGCAGGTCACCACCAGCACGGTGAACGTCGACTTCGGCACCGTGTCGCCGAACACCGAGCCCCGCATCGAGCGGCAGGTTGGCTACCACAATCCCACCGACCAGCCGGTCACCCTCACCCTGACCCCGACGCTGCGCAGGGTCGGCGGGGGCGACGTCACCGGCGCCCTCTCCACGCCCGCCTCGGTCACCGTGCCGGCCCGCGGCACCGCGCAGGCCACGCTGACCCTCGACGCCACCGGGCTCGACATCGGCAGCTACACCGGGTCGTTCGTCGCCACCGACGAGGCCACCGGAACCCGGCTGACCCTCGCGGTCGGGCTCATCCGACAGCCGCCGATGCGTCAGGTCACCACCCGGATCCTCAGCCGGCCCGGCGAGCCCCTCGCCATCGGCGCCGCCCCCTGCGATTTCCGCAACCTCCGGGACGACACGAACTACCAGGTCATGATGTCCGTCCCGCTGGGCGGCAAGGACATGCAGGGCACCGGATACGTCCCGGACGGCGAGTACCACGTGAGCTGCTGGGGCGCCTACTGGGGCGACGGGAGGTCGTTCCGGCACCAGGCCTGGATCGAGGACCCGCAATACAAGATCACCGGGAACACCACCATCGAGTACGACCTCGCCCGCGACCTCGTGGAGGTCGAGAAGATCGACACGCCGCTGCCGAGCGAGGCGGTGCACCGGGCCATGGGCAGCAGCTTCTCCACGGCGTCCGGCGCCAACTACGCCAGCATCTGGTACAGCGGTCCGGGGCACGCGTACAGCTGGCGGACCCACGTCGTACCGACCCGGGTCAAGCCGACCATCGGTGACTACTGGACCTGGTTCGAGCAGTTGCTCGCCGCGCCGGAGGCCACCACCACCGTGCACGGCAACGGCCGGGTGAAGGTCAACCCGACGTACCTGACCGACGCCGAGTTCGCGCCCAAGTTCACCACCGACCAGCGGCTCCAGCTCGCCAGCCGGGCGGACCTGCTGGCCGGGCGGGACGTCAGGGGCAAGCTCGTCTTCCTCGACACCCCGGCCGACGTCTGGTACGTCGACGACATCGAGCGGGCCACCGAGGCCGGAGCGGCGGGCGTGCTCCAGTACTTCGCCGGCCGCAACGATCCCGGCTCCTACGAACAGATCCCCCCGTACGACGTCGTCAAGCCCCGGCTGCCGCTGCTGTGGCTCGACGGTGACTAGGGGGCGAAGGTGGCGAAGGTGCTCGCCGGTGCGAAGCGTCCCTTCGTCGACATCGACGCCCAAGTCGTCAGCCCGTACGAGTACAAGCTGCGCCACCACACCGAAGGCCGGATGCCCGCCAAGCCGGTCGGCAGCGTCCGGCACCGGGACCTCGTCCAGGTGCGCAGCGAGCAGCACGCCCAGGTCTCCGCGCCGCAGTACGAGACGAACGCGCACGAGGTCAGCCACACGTACTCTCCCGGGCAGAACTTCAGCGCCAACGCCGCGCACGCCTACAACGTGCCGGTCGCCCGGACCGAGTACTACAACGCGTCCGGTCCGGAGATCCTCTGGGCGCGGTACTTCACCGTGCACAACCCCGCCGACGGGGCCAGCCGAGGCTCCGACCACGTGGGCATGTTCCCCCGGCCGGTCACGAGGACCGAGAAGATCCACCAGCCGCCGGTCGTGCTGGGCACCCTGCCGAGCCACCCGTCCCTGTCCAGCACCTGCATGGGCTGCCGGGACGGGGACACCATCTACGTGCTGGAACGCTCATCGTCAGCGGCGGACCTGACCAGTTCCGTCTCCGGCGCCCGACGGGTGCAGGCGACCCTCGAACGCGACGGCGTCCCCGTCACCCCGAATCCGCCACCCGGCCGGGGGACGAACTTCATGCACTGGACCGTGCCGTCGACGCCGGGCCAGTACACGCTGCGCACCGTCCGCCAGGACAACTTCTCCGGGCAGAACCTGGCGAAGCGGATCGCCACCGACTGGACGTTCCGGTCGACCAGCGCGACCGGCACCGTGCAGGAGCCGGCGTCCTGCTACACCGAGCAGATCCGCATCGGTAGCGGCCGGTGCGACTGGCAGCCGCTGATCCAGCTCGAACACGACTTCGACCTGTCGCTGACCGACACCACGATGGCCGGGCGGGCGTACCGGTTCGAGGTCACCCCGCACGCCGCGCCGAACGCTCCCCGGATCGCCGGGCTGCGTACGTGGGTGTCGTACGACGACGGGGCCACCTGGAAGCAGGCGGTCGTCGTGCCGGGGCTCGGCGGCAGCTACCACGCGTTGGTCGTACACCCGAAGCTGGCCGGGACCAGCGGTGCGGTGTCCGTACGCACCGAGGCGTGGGACCGGTCGGGCAATCGCGTCTTGCAGACCATCGACCGCGCCTACGGTCTCACCGACGTCCGGTAACCGGCAATCCCGTACACCGGTCGCCCTCCGCGTTTCCGGCGCGGAGGGCGACCCTCTTTCCACGTCGGCGCGCCGCGTCCGCCCGTCAGGCGGGGCTGGTCCGGGTGTCGTACGCCCGGCGAGGGCCGCACGAGCCGGCCTTGCTGCACTCCTTCAGGAAGGTGCCGCCACCCGCGTAGAGCGGGTGTTCGTACTTGAGGCAGCACATCAGCCGACCACACGCGCCGGAGATGCGCAGCGGGTTGAGCGGCAGGTCCTGCTCCTTCGCCATCCGGATGGTGACCGGCTCGAAGTCGGTGAGGAAGGTGGCGCAGCAGAGGTCCCGGCCGCAGGAGCCGATGCCGCCCTGCACCCGCGCCGAGTCCCGGGCGGAGAGTTGGCGCAGCTCGACCCGGCAGTGCAGGGTGGCGCCGAGGTCCCGGACCAGCGCCCGGAAGTCCACCCGGTGGGGGGCCGTGAAGTAGATCGTGCTCCGCTCGCCGCCACCCTCGGCGGCGGCGAGGACGTGGTCGATCGCCACCACCTTCATCGGCAGGGCGTGCTCCCGGATCAGCCGCTTCGCCGCGACCTTGGCCTCGGCCTTGCGGCGGCGTACCGCCTCGTCGCGGCGGAGGTCCTCCTCACCGGCCAGGCCGGCCAGCCGGGGAAAGCCGTCGGTCTCCTCCGTGACCCACTGCGCCGCCCAGACGCACTCGGCGACCTCGGGCCCGTCGTCGGTCGGCACCAGCACCTTGTCGCCGACCTGGGGGCGGAACTCGCCCGGGTCCAGGTAGTAGAGGCGCCCGTACCGCTGGAAGCTGACCGCGCAGAGCATGCCCATGCCTCACACCCTACGACGCGGGGACCGGGGCCACCGGGCCGGCAGTCGCCGCCCGACTACGGCACGTGCGCCCGGAGCGGCCGCGCTCGTGGTTGCGGTCACCGAGTGCGCGTCACCAGCCGACGCGGGTGGGGGTGTCGTAGCGGGGGCGTTCGGTCACCGGCGCCCGCCAGCGGGCCTCGGCGAGGCTCGGCGCCCACTGGCGCAGCAGGGTCTCCGCCCCGTCGTACGCGACGCAGAGCACCGCCAGCACCCGCGCGGCGATCTCGGCGGCCTCGGTCCCGCCGGGCCCCGCCGCCCCACGCTGCCCCGCGACCCCCGTCGGCAACGACGTCGCGGCGACCACGGTCACCGCCTCGGCGCAGCGCAGGACGTCGGCCAGCGCCCGGGCGAGGGCGAGCCGGCTGCCCTCCACCCAGTCGGCGAGCGCGTCGGCGTAGCCGGCCGTCGACTCCAGCCGGCCGACCAGGCTGTCCGGCCCCTCGTCGAGGTGGCGCAGCAGCGCCGCCCGCGCCTGCCCGTACGACGACGCGGCCGGGCCGGACCAGAGCACCGGGTCGGTCAGCGCGGCGCAGGCGTCGTCGTAGCCCCGGATCAGGCGGCGCGCGCTGTGCCCGGCGGCAGCCAACGGCGCCGGATGCAGGTCGAGGAAGTTGCGGACCGCCTCGCCGGGGAGCACCTGCATCCGCCGCAGCAGCGGCCACACGCGGTGGCCCTCGGGGGCTCCGGCGGCGAGCAGCGTGTCGACGCGGCGGAGCAGGTCGAGGCCGGGCTCGGCGAGCCGGTCCAGCGCGTCCATCACACCTCCCCGGTCAGCCGGTGGTGCGCGGCGCGGTCGACGTCGGCGTAACGGTCGGCGGCGGCCCGCACCGCCGTCGCGGCGGCGGCCAACCGTTGGGCGGCGGCGTGCGCCTCCCGGGCCCGGTCGCCGGTGGCGGCGGTCCACTGCCGGTGCAGGGCCCGCCCGATCTCGCCGGGCCGGCCGGGAGCGTCGGCGCCGAACGCGACCTGGGCCGGGTCACCGGCGGTGACCGTGCGGGACACGGTGGTCATGGTCTCGCTCGCCGCGTCGAGCCGGGCGGCGAGGGCGCGCAGGCTCTCCATCTCAGGCTCCCGCCAGCGGCCGGTAGGCGGCGAAGGTCTCGTTGTGCAGCTTCTCCCGGGCCCACTGGGCGGCGTCGGCAGCCGCGGTGACCGCCGCCTGCACCGAGCCGGCGACGTCACGGGGGTTGCGGGTGTGCAGCGGGCCGAGGAACCGCACGTCGGTGATCCGCCCGCCGGCGGTGACGATCACCTCCACCAGCCCGTCGGGCGATCGGACGGTCACCTCGACGGTCGACACCGCCTGGTCGAACTCGGCCTGAAGGGACTCGATGCGGCGGTAGCGCCGCACCGCCTCCTCGATCCAGGCCTCGTCGATCTCCCCCCGCGGCATCGGCGGACTCCTCCCGAGCAGGAAATCACTGTGCGTGCCGCCACCGTCACCACGGCACACCGGACCGTACCGCACAGCAATCGCGCGTGTCGATGCCTGTGGACAGCCGGTCCGGCCGGCGGGACCGGAGGTGGTCGGTGCGCTCAGCCCTTCCAGAGCGAGAGCATCATCGCCTCGACGGCGATGCGGGGCTTGACGTTCGCCTCGATGGCCGCGCGGCACTCCAGCACCGCCTCCAGGCGGCGCAGCGCCCCCTCGGCGTCCCACTTCTGCGCGCCCGCCCCGGCCAGCGTGGCGGTGTCGGTGTGCACCGGCGCCACGGGGGCACGCAGCGCCATGGTGAGCGCGTCGCGGTAGAAGCCGGCCAGGTCGACCAGCGCCCGGTCGAGCGCGTCCCGCTGTGCCCGGGTGGCCCGACTCTTCTGCCGCTTCTCCAGGTCCTTCAGCTGCCCGGCGGCGCCCCGGATCGCGCCGGCCGCCCCGCGCCCGGTGCCGCCGGCGCCGAGCGCGGTCTCCAGCGCCGCCCGCTCGGCCGCGTCGGCCTCCGCGACGGACGCCTCGGCCTCCGCCTCCGCCGCCTCGATCAGCGCCGACGCCGCGTCGAACGCGGCACCCACGCCGGTCAGCCGGCGCGGCACCGCGAGGACGGCCTCCCGACGCTTGCGCGCCTCCGGATCGCGGGCCAGCCGGCGGGCCCGGCCCACGTGCCCCTGCGCCGCCGCCGCAGCCCACCGCGCCACGTCGGGCGCGACGCCGTCCCGGCGGACCAGCACCTCGGCCACCGCGTCCGGCGAGGGCTGCCCCAGCGGTACGACCCGACAGCGCGACCGGATGGTCACGGAGATGTCGTCCGGGTGGGTGGACGGGGCGCAGAGCAGGAAGACCGTACGCGGTGGCGGCTCCTCGACGGCCTTGAGCAGCGCGTTGCCGGCGGCCTCGGTGAGCCGGTCCGCGTCCTCGATGATCACCACCTGCCAGCGCCCGCCCGACGGGGTGCTGGCGGCGCGCAGCACCAGCGCCCGCATCTCGTTGACGCCGATGGAGAGCCCCTCCGGCACCACCAGTCGGACGTCGGCGTGCGTGCCCGCCATTGTGGTGTGGCAGCCGGGACACGTGCCGCAGCCGGTGCCGTACGCGCACTGGAGCGCGGCGGCGAAGGCCCGCGCCGCCACCGACCGCCCCGAGCCGGGCGGCCCGGTGAAGATCCAGGCGTGCGTCATCCCCGCCCCCGCGTCGACGGCGGCCGGCGGCGGCGGGCCGTCCGACTCCTCGGCGAGCGCGTCGAACTCGTCCCCGGCGGCGTCGGTCGTGGGCGCGACGGCGGCGGCACGCAGCACGGCGGACGCCGCGGCGGCGGCACGGCGCAGCGTGTCGACCGCCTCGTCCTGCCCGACCAGGTCGGCGAAGACGTCGGGCATCAGGTCCGGTGCTCCATCGGTACCAGCTCCGATTCGGATAACTCCGGCTGCACCGAGGTGTCCGGCCCGTTCGCGGGGCGCGGGTGCACGATGCCGCCCGGGGCGCCGAGCATCTCCTCGACCCGACGGCTGACCTGCCCGGCGATCTCCTCCACCGGGCGGGACGCGTCGAGCACCAGGTAGCGCTTCGGGTCGGCGGCGGCGAGGTCGAGGAAGGCGTAGCGGACCCGCTCGTGGAAGGTGACGGACTCGGCCTCCAGGCGGTCGGCCGCCTCGGCACGGCTGGCCACCCGGGACAGGCCGGTACGCGGGTCGACGTCCAGCAGCACCACCAGGTCGGGCTTGAGCCCCCCGGTGGCCCAGGACGACAGCCAGGAGACCTCGTCGACGGGGAGCGTCCGCCCCGCCCCCTGATACGCCAGCGACGAGTCGACGTACCGGTCGCTGATCACCACCGCGCCCCGCACGAGCGCCGGCCGGACGACGGTGGCCACGTGGTGCGCCCGGTCGGCGGCGTAGAGCAGCGCCTCGGCGCGCGGCGACGGCACGTCGGAGCCGGGCGCGCCGAGCAGCAGCGACCGGATCCGCTCGCCGACGGCGGTGGCGCCCGGCTCACGGGTCACCACCACGTCGCGTCCCTGCCCGCGCAGCCGCTCGGCGAGCGCGGCGAGCTGGGTGGACTTGCCGGCGCCCTCACCGCCCTCGAAGACCACGAAGAGGCCGGCGGAGACGAACGGCTCGGCCGGCATCAGCGGGCGGCCCCGGATCGAGCCCCAGAGGTCGGCCAGGACGGGGACGCCCTTCTTGTCGTCCATCTGCCCGAACGCGCTGATCCCGGCGAAGATGCCGGCGGCCCCGGCGGCGAGCAGCAGCAGTCGGGTGGACGAGATCGACACGCCCAGGTCGGCCAGTTCCAGCCGGCGCGAGCCGCCGACGCCGGCGAGCAGGCTGCTGAGGCCGATCGCGAGGATCAGCACCAGCCGGGTGCCGATCTGCACCACGGCGAAGACCCGGCCGCGCACCTCGTCGGCGATCTCCCCGCCGAGCAGGGTGGTGCCGGAGAGGAACGCCATTCCGGCGCCCGCGCCGACGAGGACCGCGCCGACCATCGCCATGGAGAGGTGGATGGCGAAGGCCAGGGCCATCACCGAGGCGCTGGCCAGCACGATGCTCATGCCGAACCAGCGCCGGCGGGACATCTCCTTGACGATCATCGGGCCGAGCCCGATGCCGAGCGCGAGACCCACGAAGATGGCGCCGAAGAGCAGGTAGAAGGCCGCGTCACCGGCGCCGAGCGAGGTCGCGAAGAACTTGGCGGTGCCGATCACGATGCCGCCGCCGGCGAACGCGCCGAAGATGCCGAGCACCAGGCCGCGGACCAGCGGGGTCTGGCCGATGTAGCGCCAGCCCTCCTTGAACTGGCGCAGCATGCTCTGCTCGGTGCCGTCCCGCTCGCCGCCCTTGCCCTGGCTGATCTCCTTGATGCCGTACGCCACCACCAGCGCGGTGGCCAGCCGGGAGAACGCGTTGAACCAGAGCGCCAGGTCGGCCGGCGCGGCCCAGTTCGGCGTCGAGCCTCCGGTGGCCGCCCGCACGATGCCGTCGAGCGCGGCGAGGACCAGCGCGGCGAGGACCGGCGTGAGGCCGTACGTGGTGATGAGCGTGAGCTGGTTGGCGGCCTCCAGCCGGGCGCGCGGGATCAGGTTGGGGACCGCGGCCTCCTTCGCCGGGATCCACAGCAGCGTGATCGACTCGATCAGGAAGGTGGCGATCGCCGCCCAGGCGACCACCGCGCCGCCGGGGGCGCCGAGCAGCGCGGCGAGCGGGATCGAGGCGAAGAGCAGGAAGCGCAGCACGTCGCAGATGACCATGGTCCAGCGCCGGTCGAACCGGTCGGCCAGTACGCCGGCGACCGGGCCGAGCACCAGCGCCGGCAGCAGCCGGATGGCGATCACGCCACCGAACGCGGCACCCTGGGCGGTGCTCCCCTCGACCTGGGAGGCGGCGAAGACGCTGGTGGCGAGCAGGCCGAACCAGTCGCCGAACGACGCCGCGCCGAGCACGATCCAGAGCCGGCGGAACGGGGTGATCCGCAACACCGAACGGATGGCGGCGTAACCGGAGTGGTCCGGCCCGGGCTTCTCGGTGGCGCTGCCGGGCTTGCTCGAGGACGACGACACGCCGGGCGACTCGCCGTTGAACTGGCTTTCGATGGCCGTACCTCCACGTGCCGGCCCATCGCTGGGCAGTCCCGGTGGAACACTCTAGACCCGGTGGGGACCCACCCCGCCGCGACATTCTCCTGTTCGCCGAGCCTAGGCCGCCGCGGCCACCGCCCGCAGCCCGGACAGACGCGAGGGTATTTCGCATTGACCGTCGGACAGTTAGCGTGCACTCGTGGCCATCGAAAGCGACAAACTTCGTGACCGTCTCGAACGGGCGACCGCCCACCTCGACCCGCCGTACGCCGTCGTCGACCTCACGGCCTTCGACGGCAACGCCGCCGAGCTGGTCGACCGGGCCGACGGCAAGCCGGTCCGGATCGCCAGCAAGTCGGTACGCGCCCGCGACCTGATCAGCCGGGCGCTGGCGCGACCCGGCTGGCGGGGCGTGATGGCCTTCACCCTGCCCGAGGCACTCTGGCTCGTCCGCGCCGGAGTGACCGACGACGCGCTGGTCGCGTACCCCACAGCCGACCGGGGGGCGCTCGCCGCGCTCGCCGCCGACCCGGCGCTCGCCGGTGCCGTCACGCTGATGATCGACGGCACCGACCAGCTCGACCTCATCGACGCCGTGTGCCCGCCCGGGCGCCGTCCCGAGCTGCGGGTCTGCCTAGAGCTGGACGCCTCCTGGCGACCCCTCGGCGGGCGCGTGCACGTCGGGGTGCGCCGCTCGCCGGTGCACAGCGTGCGGGCGGCCGGCGCGCTCGCCGCCACCATCGCGGCGCGCGCCGGCTTCCGGCTGGTCGGGCTGATGGCGTACGAGGCGCAGATCGCCGGCCTCGGCGACGCGCCGCCCGGGCGGGCGGTGCTCGGCTCCGCGATCCGGCTGGCCCAGCGCAGGTCGTACCGCGAGTTGCTGACCCGCCGGAGCGCGGCGGTGGCCGCCGTACGCGAACACGCCGACCTGGAGTTCGTCAACGGCGGCGGCACCGGCAGCGTGGCCGCGACCAGCGCCGACCCCGCGGTCACCGAGGTCACCGCGGGATCGGGCCTGTACGGGCCGACGCTGTTCGACGCGTACCGCGCCTGGCGCCCCACCCCGGCCGCGTCCTTCGCCTGCGCCGTGGTCCGCCGTCCCGGTCCCGACCTCGTCACCGTGCTCGGCGGCGGCTGGATCGCCTCCGGGCCCGCCGAGGACAGCCGGCTGCCCCGACCGTGGCTGCCGGAGGGCCTGAAGCTGGTCGGCACCGAGGGGGCCGGCGAGGTGCAGACCCCGCTGTCCGGCCCGACGGCCGGCACGCTGCGGGTCGGCGACCGGGTCTGGTTCCGGCACGCGAAGGCCGGCGAGCTGTGCGAGCACGTCAACGAGCTGCACCTGGTCGAGGGGGACGCGATCGTGGCCACCGTCCCCACCTACCGGGGCGAGGGCCACGCCTTCCTGTGATCCGGCCGCCAACACGGCACCGCCGACCTGCCGGCGTCGGCCCGCCCCCGGCGTCCGGTTCTGGGTCGGCGTCGGCGTCGGCGTCGGCGTCGGCGTCACCCTCGGCGTCACCCTCGGCCCGGCTGATCGACCATCGGCCATCGGCCCGGCTGATCGACCATCGGCCATCGGCCCGGCTGATCGGCCGTCGCCCGTCAGCCCGGCTGATCGGCCGGGCCGATCGGCCATCGACCTGGCTGATCGGCCTCGGACCCGGCTGGTTGGCCGGCGGCGGGTCAGCCGGGCTGGTTGGCCTCGGCCGGGGTGTCGACCTGGCGGTGCAGGTACTCCCGGATCAGCGCCTTCGCCTCGGCCAGCACCCGGTCGTCGCCCTCGGGCATCCGGCGGAACGCCAACTTGATCAGCGCGTCGGCCGCCTCCACGGCGATCTCCAGGTAGAACCGGAGATCGGGGACGTCGAGCCCGAAACGCTCGGCGAGCACCCGCGCCAACTGGTCCGCGATCACCCCGTTGTTGTCCCGCTGCTCGTCGAGCAGGTGCAGGTCGACCACGTCGCCGAAGTGCAGGGTACGGAAGCCCGGGACGGTACGGTGCATCGTGATGTACTCGTCGATCCCCGCGTCGACCCCGTCCCACCAGTGGGTCAGGTCGTCGGCGGCGAACCGCTCGTCGAGGCGCTGGAGGTAGGACTCCATGGTGCGCAGGGTCAACGCCTGCACGATCGCCCGCTTGTCCGGGAAGAACTGGTAGACCGATCCGATCGCCACCTCGGCACGCTCGGCGAGGAGGGTAGTGGTCAGCCCCTCGTACCCCACCTCGTCGACGAGTTCGGCGCAGGCGTCCAGCATCCGCTGGACCCGTGCGACACTTCGACCCTGCACCGGTACGCGGCGCAGCGGCCCGGCTGTGGCGGCTGGTGTGGACACTCGCCACCCCCCTTCGACGGATGAACATATCTGCACGTCACGGGTTCGTGACTACCGGTACAACGAGCAAACCTCGATTGCGGTATTTACCTGCGACAACGTTGCTGATATGAAGGCAGTTCACATTCATGTCGAGGAGTGCACATGGCCGGTAGCACACCGCCAACCGTGACAGCCTGGTCCAACTGGGCCGGTAACCAACGGGCCACTGCCACTGCCATCCTGCGCCCCACCTCCCTCGCCGACGTCACCGAGGCCGTCCGCGCCGCCGCGACGACCGGGGACCGGATCAGGGCGGTGGGCAGCGGTCACTCCTTCACCGGCGTCGCGGTCACCGACGGACGACGGATGGAACTGACCGACCTCGACACGGGGGTACGCGTCGACGTCGGTCGCCGACTGGTCACCGTACCGGCCGGGATCACCCTGCGCGCGCTCAACGACCTGCTCGCCTCCCACGGCCTCGCCCTACCCAATCTGGGCGACATCGACGCGCAGACGATCGCCGGCGCGATCTCCACCGGCACCCACGGCACCGGCGCCGCGTACGGCTGCCTGTCGACGTTCGTGGAGGCGCTCACCCTCGTCACCGGCACCGGCGAGGTGCTGCGCTGCTCCGCCGACGAACACCCCGACGTCTTCGCCGCCGCCCGGGTGTCGCTGGGCGCGCTCGGCGTCCTCGTCGAGGTGACCCTGCGCTGCGTGGACGCCTTCGTGCTCCGCGCCCACGAGCGGCCGGCGCCACTGGGCGCCGTGCTCGACGAGCTGCCCGCGCTGATCGGGCGGCACGACCACGTCGAGTTCTACTGGTTCCCGTACACCGAGCGCGCCCAGATCAAGGCCAATGACCGGGTGCCCGCCGACGACCTGCCCCTGCCCCGGTGGCGCGGCTGGCTGGACGACGAGTTCCTCTCCAACACGGTCTTCGCCGGGGCCTGCCGCCTCGGCCGCGCCGTGCCGGCGCTCGCCCCCGGCATCAGCGCCGTCTCCGCCCGCGCGCTCACCGAGCGCCGCTACACCGGCCGCTCCGACCGGGTCTTCTGCACCCCGCGCCGGGTCCGCTTCGTGGAGATGGAGTACGCGCTGCCGCGCGACGCCCTGCCCGAGGCGCTCGACGCGCTGCGGCGGATCGTCGACGGGCTGCCGTTCAAGGTGCTCTTCCCGGTCGAGGTGCGCTTCACCGCCGCCGACGACATCTGGCTCTCCCACGGCCACGGACGCGAGTCGGCGTACGTGGCCGTCCACCAGTACGTCGGCATGCCGTACGAGCCGTACTTCAAGGCCTTCGAGCAGGTCGCCGCCAGCCTCGGCGGTCGGCCCCACTGGGGCAAGCTGCACTGGCGCGACGCGGAGTCGCTCTCGGCGGCCTACCCCCGCTGGGCGGACTTCCAGGAGCTGCGCGCCCGCCTGGACCCGCACCACCTCTTCAGCAACCCCCACCTCACCCGAGTCCTCGGCTGACCCCACCCGCCCGCCGCCAGGCTCTGGCTCCGCCGGCTCGATCGGGGAGCCGGGACCGGCGAGCGGCGAGCGGCGAGCGGCGAGCGGCGAGCGGCGAGCGGCGAGCGGCGAGCGGCGAGATATTGGCAGGGAATGGCCCCGCGAGGGGCCGATAGCTTCCAAGATTGCGTTCGGGGGCGTCAACCCGGCCAGCCCGCTCTGCGGAGTGCCGTACGGAGTTGGGCGATGACCTCGCCCGGATGGGTGCGAAGGGCCCAGGCGGGGAAGCGCAGGACGCGGTCCCCTTCGACCCACAGGTCGTTCTGGCGACGCATGTCGGTCCAGGCCGCACGTGGGTCGAGATGCTGCCCGCCGTCGATCTCGACGTGCACCCTCCACTCCTCGAAGTACGCGTCGAGGTAGCGGCGCCGTCCGGTGGCGTCGTACCTGATTCTCTGTCTAGTGGGTTCGGGCAGGCCGGCGCGGCGTGCCAGGCTCAGGAAGTCCAGCTCGGCCAGGGAGTGTGCTCCGCCGGCCGCGTCCGTGGCGACGGTCAGGATCAGTTTCCGGCGACGCAGCCGGGGCATCCGGTCGAGAACGTCGCGCAGATCTTTTTCGCACACGATCCGTTGCTGGAAGCCTGCCGCGACGATCGCCCGGGCCTCCGCGTCGGTACGCGCCCACTGCGCCGCGTCCACGACCGAGCGGGCGGGCATCGTCCGACGTGGCTGCCCGATCGCGAGCACATCTCGCTCCGGCAGATGGGTCGTTCGGTGCGCCACCACTCGCTGCGGCAGCTCTCGCCGCCGGCCGGCCGGTAGCAGGAGATGGATCGCCAGGTCAGAGAAGCCACGCAGACCTCCCGCCTGGGCGGCGGTCAGCCCACCAAGCATCGCGCCTGGCCCGGCGGCCAGCACCGCGATCCATCGAAGCTGTGCGGGACCGATCGGCCCGTTGTGAGCGACGAAGACGCCACGGTGAACGTGTCGCCACCGTCTGCTGGTCACCCGGTGCCGGATCGCCTTGCGGGACAGGTGTCGCAACGCCTGGTCGAGGCTGATCACCTCGTCCTGCCGGAAGAGCAACCAGGTCAACTCGTCGGCGTCGTCGCCTGGCACCGCCCGGCCCAGCGCCGCCAGGGATTGCGTGAAGCGCGGTCTCACGCCCTCCACCCTGCCTACGCGGCACCGCGCCGCGCCGCCCCTGTGGACAACGCAAGAGACCTTGGCAGGCAGTGGCCCTCCAAAGGGCCGGGACCTGCCAAGATCTCTTGTGGCAGTGGCAGCAGGTGCCGGCGAGCCGCCCGGCGGTCAGTCGGCGGTGGTGGTGGCCTTCCGGGGAGCCGCCTTCTTGGCCGGAGCCTTCTTCGCCGTGGTGGCCTTGGCCGTCGTGGACTTCTTCGCGGCCGTCGACTTGGTCGCCGCAGCCGTCTTCTTCGCCGCCGTGGCCTTCTTCGCGGGTGCCTTCTTCGCCGCGGCCTTCTTCTTCGGCGCCGGCCCCTTCGCACGCTTCTCGGCGAGCATCTCGGAGGCCTCCTCGATGCTCAGCGCCTCCGGGGTCTGACCGCGCCGCAGCGACGCGTTCGTCTCGCCGTCGGTGACGTAGGGGCCGAAGCGGCCGTCCTTGATGACGAGCGGCTTCTCGGTCAGCGGGTCGACGCCCATCTCCCGCAGGGGCGGCGCGGCGGCCCTGCGCTGGCGGGTCTTCGGGGCGGCCAGCAGGGCCAGCGCCTCGTCGAGCGTGACGGTGAACATCTTCTCTTCGGAGTCCAACGAGCGGAACTCGTCGCCCTGCTTGACGTACGGGCCGTAGCGGCCGTTGTTGGCGAGGACCTCGGCGCCGTCCGGGGCCACTCCGACCAGCCGGGGCAGGCTGAGCAGCTTCAGCGCCTCGTCGAAGGTCAGCGAGTCCGGCGACTGCGAACGCAGTAGCGACGACTTGCGCTCGCCGCTGGAGACGTACGGGCCGAAGCGGCCCGACTTGAGCAGGATCGGCTCGCCGGTGGCCGGGTCGTCGCCGAGCTTGCGCTCGCCCCCGCCGCCGAGGAACAGCTCGTGCACCTTCTCCGGGGTCAGCTCGTCCGGCGCCAGCCCTTCGGGGATCGGCGCCCGGTCGCCCTGGGCGCCGCCCTCCTCGCCCTCGGCGGCCGGCGCCTGCTGCTCGCCCGGCACCGCCCGCTGGAGGTACGGACCGTAGCGGCCCACCCGTACGACGACCTCGCGGCCCTCGTCGTCGGTGAACAGCGGGATCGAGTTGACGCTGCGCGCGTCGATCTCGTTGAGGTTCTCGGTGACCAGCTTCTTCAGCCCGCCCGAGCGGGCGATGTCCCGGTCACCGGCGCCGTTGGCGCTGCCGAAGTAGAACGCGGTGAGGAAGTCGACGGCGGCGTGGTCCCCGCCGGCGATCTCGTCCAGCTCGTTCTCCATGCTGGCCGTGAAGTCGTAGTCGATCAGGCGCGGGTAGTGCCGTTCCAGCAGGCCGATCACCGCGAACGCCAGGAAGGTCGGGATCATCGCCTGCCCGCGCTTGGTCACGTAGCCGCGGTCCTGGATCGTCTGCATGATCGACGCGTACGTGGACGGACGGCCGATGCCCAGCTCCTCCAGGGCCTTGACCAGCGACGCCTCCGTGTAGCGTGACGGCGGCTGGGTGTGGTGGCCCTGCGCGGCCAGCTCGTCGGCGGTGAGCGGCTGGTCCTTGACCAGGTTGGGCAGGCGACGCTCGGCGTCCTCGGCCTCGGCGTTCTCGTCGTCGCTGGACTCGACGTACGCCCGCAGGAAGCCCGGGTCGGTGATGGTCTTGCCGGTGGCGCCGAAGTCGGCCTCCTCCTGGGCGGAGGAGACGGCCCGGATCCGCACCGAGACGCTGGAGCCGACGGCGTCGGTCATCTGCGAGGCGATGGTGCGCCGCCAGATCAGCTCGTAGAGCTTGAACTCCTCGGCCGACAGCTCCTTGGCCACGTCGCCCGGGGTGCGGAAGTTGTCGCCCGCCGGGCGGATCGCCTCGTGCGCCTCCTGCGCGTTCTTCACCTTGCCGGTGTAGCGGCGCGGCTCCGGCGGCACGCTGCGCTCGCCGTACAGCTCGACGATCTGCCGGCGGGCCGCCGCGATGGCGGTCTCCGACAGGTTCACCGAGTCGGTACGCATGTAGGTGATGTAGCCGTTCTCGTAGAGCCGCTGCGCGGTGCGCATCGTCTGCTGCGACGAGAACCGCAGCTTGCGGGCCGCCTCCTGCTGAAGGGTGGAGGTGATGAACGGCGCGTACGGGCGGCGACGGTAGGGCTTCTCCTCGACCCGGGTGACCGTGAACGGCCGACCCTCCAGGCGGGCCGCGAGGCCCCGGGCGCCGCCGGAGTCGAGGTGCACCACGCCCGCGCCGGCCTTGACCCGGCCGGTGGTCGGCTCGAAGTCCTTGCCGGTGGCGATCCGGTCGCCGTTCAGCGCGACGAGGGTGGCGTTGAAGTTGCGCGGCCCCTCGCCGGCGTCCGTCACGGCCAGGGTGGCGAGGATGTCCCAGTACTCCGCCGTGCGGAAGGCCATCCGCTGCCGCTCGCGCTCCACCACGATCCGGGTCGCCACGGACTGCACCCGGCCCGCCGAGAGCTTCGGCATGACCTTCTTCCACAGCACGGGCGAGACCTCGTAGCCGTAGAGGCGGTCGAGGATGCGCCGGGCCTCCTGGGCGTCGACCAGGTCGCGGTCGATCTCGCGGGGGTTGGCCACCGCAGCCTGGATGGCCGGCTTGGTGATCTCGTGGAAGACCATCCGCTTGACCGGCACCTTGGGCTTGAGCGTCTCCACCAGGTGCCAGGCGATCGCCTCGCCCTCGCGGTCCTCATCCGTGGCCAGGAAGATCTCGTCGACCTCCTTGGCCAGCTTCACCAGCTTGCTGATCTGCTGCCTGCGGTCGGCGGAGACCACGTAGAGGGCGTGGAAGCCGTTGTCGACGTCCACTCCGAGCCGGGCCCACGACTCGCCCTTGTACTTGGCCGGCACGTCGGCGGCGTTGCGCGGGAGGTCCCGGACGTGGCCGAAGCTGGCCTCCACGACGTACCCCGGGCCGAGATAGCCCGAGATCGTCTTGGCCTTCGCCGGTGACTCGACGATGACCAGACGGGTGGTTCCAGCGTTGCTCGGCACGTCTCTCCCCGACCTCACTCCTGCTCGTAGCCACCGGCGCGCGGTTCGGGCCAGTTTCGGCCCGCCGACCCCCGGCGGTCCGGATGTCCAACGTAACGCGCCGCCCGCATTTCGGGTTTCGCGGGCGGCAAACCATGCCGGGCCGGGGCGGCCCTTTTCCGCACCGGCGCCCGGGTGTGCCGGACGGCGCCACCGTACACCGTGCGTGTGGCGTCGGGCGGGACACTGTGACGATGGCGGACCCTCGACCGAGGCACGACCCAGCCGTTTTCCGCAAAATTGCGCACTTGGTGTCCCGCATCGGACAGGCGAGCGGCGGTCGCCGGCTGTCGCGTGGGCCGCGAGGGGGTCCTGATCGACCGTCGCGGCCGGACCACCGGGCCCCGCCGAGGCCGTGGCGGGCGAACAGGCACGGGAGCCAGCAGCGGACCGGCCAGTCCACGGGCGGTCAGCAGCGGGCCGACCAGTTCGCGGTGGTCAGGAGCGGGTCGGCCAGTCGGCGGCCGGGGCGGCGGGCGGCGGGTCGCCGACCAGCTCGGCCAGGCGGGTCAGCGGCCGGCGGCCCGTGATCCGGTACGCGGGTCCGCCCTCGCCGGGCCCGAGCAGCGCCCCGGCGACGCCGACCGCGTCGAGCGCCCCGCCGACCGGCGCCCAGCATTCCTCGTCGGCGACGCCGAGCCGGAGCAGGAAGCCGGACGCCTCGGGGGCCCCCGCCGCGGCGAGCCAGAGCCGCAGCCGCCGCCCGTTGAGGTGAAAGCCGTCGGGCGGTCGCTTGCCGGAGCCGCGCAGCCAGGCCACCGCGAGCGGCTTCAGCGTGCGGGCGTACGAGGTGCGCACCGCGTGCCGCCCGTCGGCGGTCGCCTCCCACGTGGCGGCCACCCCGCGCAGCGCCAGCTCCGCGACGAGCACGTGCACCCGCCAGGCGGCGTCGACCACGACCGAGAGGCGGGCCGTGCCGCCCATCCGGACCACCTCCCCGGGGCCGGCCAGCAGCCCGGCGAGGTCGGCGAGGGACGGGTCCGCCGCCTCCGCGCCGAAGAAGGTCAGCTGCCGGACGGTCTCGTCGGCATCGGCCGGCGGGGCCGGGACGGTACGCCGGGCGACCGGCGCGACCCGGTCCACGGGGGCCGGGAAGAGCACCGGCAGCGCCTCGCCGCCCGACGGTTCACCGGGCCCGCTCAGCGACACTCCGGCACCTCGTCGAAGGCGCGTTTCAACTCCTCGGAGTTGAGCCGGCTGGTGTCGAGCGCGCTGGCGTCGTACTCCTTGTTCAGGGTGTCCACGGCGGCGCGGACGCCGTCGTAGAAGGCGGTGGGCTGGCCGGTGCCCAGCGCGTCGATGGTGTCGCGGGCCCTGCCGTACGCGTCGCGCACCTTCGCCAGGGAGGCCCCGAAGCCGGCGGAGACCTCCGCGCCATGCTCGGCGTCCGGGATGCCGGCCGCCTCGACCTTGCGCCGGGCGGTCTCGCTGGCCCGCTCCGCGCCGTCGAAGAGCCGCACCAGGTTCTCCTTCGCCTGCGCCGGGGTGGTCTGGGCGGTCATCTGCTGGTCGGTGCTGCGGGTCAGCTTGCTGATCTCGGCCCGCCACGGGGTCAGCGCGGAGCAGACGGACGCCGCCCACGCCCGTGGGCTCGGACCGCCGCCGCAGCCGGCCGTCAGGAGTACGAGCGTGGCCAGGACCACCGTGAGCTTTCCGGCGACTGCCGCCCGGCACGTCCACGTACGCATGCGTTGCAGCGTACGGCGTCTGTCGAGTCCGGGCAGCGGACAGGTTTGCCGGTGTCACGAGCGGTCCCCGGCCGACCACGCGGGCCGACCGGGGACCGGGACCTCGGACGGATCAGACGTTGACCGTCTCCGGCCGCTGGCCCGAGTTGCCCGCACCCGAACCGGAGTCGGAGTCGGACATCACCACGCCCTTGCGCTTGCTGAACACGACCGCCGCGACGATGACCAGCGTCGCCACCACGGCGATCCCCACCCGCAGGCCGGTGTTGCGCTCGTCGCCCACGCTCCAGGCCACCACGGCCGGCGCGATCAGCAGCGAGACCAGGTTCATGACCTTGATCAGCGGGTTGATCGCCGGACCGGCGGTGTCCTTGAACGGGTCGCCGACGGTGTCGCCGATGACCGTGGCCGAGTGCGACTCGGAGCCCTTGCCGCCGTACGCGCCGTCCTCGACGAGCTTCTTGGCGTTGTCCCAGGCGCCGCCGGAGTTGGACAGGAAGACCGCCATCAGCGTGCCGGCCCCGATGGCACCGGCCAGGTACGCCGCCAGCGCGCCGGGCCCGAGGCCGAAGCCCACCGCGATCGGCGCGAGGATGGCGAGCAGGCCGGGGGTCATCAGCTCGCGCTGCGCGTCCCGGGTGCAGATGTCGACGACCTTGCCGTACTCGGGGCGCTGGGTGCCGTCCATGATCCCGGGCAGCTCGCGGAACTGCCGGCGTACCTCCATCACGACCGCGCCCGCCGAGCGGGAGACCGCGTTGATGGCCAGGCCGGAGAAGAGGAACACCACCGCCGCACCGATGATCAGGCCGACCAGGTTGCGCGGGTTCGCCACGTTCAGCGAGTTGAGGATCTCTGCGCCGACGTCGCCCACCCCGGCGTCCGAGTACGCGGTGCGCAGCGTGTCGGTGTACGAGCCGAACAGCGCCGTCGCGGCGAGCACCGCCGTGGCGATCGCGATGCCCTTGGTGATCGCCTTGGTGGTGTTGCCGACGGCGTCCAGCTCGGTCAGCGTCCGGGCGCCGTGCTCGTCGATGTCGCCGGACATCTCCGCCACACCCTGGGCGTTGTCGGAGATCGGGCCGAAGGTGTCCATCGCGACGATGACGCCGACCGTGGTGAGCAGGCCGGTGCCGGCCAGCGCCACCGCGAACAGCGACAGCGTGATGGAGCTGCCGCCGAGCAGGAACGCGCCGAACACGCCGGCGCCGATCAGCAGCGCCGAGTAGACCGCCGACTCCAGGCCGACGCTGATGCCGGCGAGGATGACGGTGGCGGGGCCGGTCTGCGAGCTCTTGCCGATGTCCTGCACCGGGCGCCGGTTGGTCTCGGTGAAGTAGCCGGTCAACGCCTGGATCGCCGCCGCCAGCACGATGCCGATGACGACCGCGCCGATGGCGACCGTCCGCGGGTTCTCGCTGACGTCGGTCAGCCCGCCCTCCAACTCGGCGAAGGTCGCCGGCAGGTACGCGTACGTGGCGATCGCCACCAGCACCGCGGAGAGCAGCGCCGAGATGTAGAAGGCCCGGTTGATCGCGGTCAGGCCGTTGCGGTCGGAGGCGCGCAGCCGGGTGATGAAGACGCCGACGATCGCGACGAGCACGCCGATGGTGGAGACGATCAGCGGGAAGACCAGCCCCTGCTCGCCGAAGGCGGCGCGGCCGAGGATCAGCGCGGCGACGAGGGTGACCGCGTACGACTCGAAGAGGTCGGCGGCCATGCCGGCGCAGTCGCCCACGTTGTCGCCCACGTTGTCGGCGATGGTGGCGGCGTTGCGCGGGTCGTCCTCGGGGATGCCCTGCTCGACCTTGCCGACCAGGTCGGCGCCGACGTCGGCGGCCTTGGTGAAGATGCCGCCGCCGACCCGCATGAACATGGCGAGCAGTGCGGCGCCGAAGCCGAAGCCCTCCAGCACGGTCGGCGCGTCGCTGCGGTAGAAGAGCACGACCAGCGCGGCGCCGAAGAGGCCGAGGCCGACGGTGAGGAAGCCGACCACGCCACCCGTACGGAAGGCGATCTTCATGGCGGCCTCCCGGCCGCCCTCGCGCTCCCGGGCGGCGGCGGCGACCCGCAGGTTGGCCCGGGTGGCCAGCCACATGCCGGCGCCGCCGATGAACGCGCTGAACAGTGCTCCCACGACGAAGAAGACGGACCGGCCGATCTTCACTGCCGTCTCGCTGCCGTCTGTTTCGTGCACGGGCAGCAGGAAGAGCAGCACCACGGCGACGACCACGAAGATCGCCAGGGTCCGGAACTGCCGCAGCAGGTAGGCCGAGGCGCCCTCCTGGACCGCGCCGGAGATCTCCTGCATTTTGTTGGTGCCCTTGCCGGCGGCCAGCACGGCCTTCGTCAGCGCGCCGGCGAAGGCGAGCGCCACCAACGCGATGACCGCGGCGATGACGACGTACGTGACGTTGTTTCCGGTGAGGGAGATCCCGCCGCCCTCGGCGGCCAAGGTGTCGGACATCTGTGTCCTCCTGTACCGAACGCTCGCGCCGACCGGTGGAGACGCACCGTCCGGCGCCTGGATGCGAGTCGCAAGCACACGCCATCCACCCCGGCCGGACCAGCGACGAACAACCGTTCCCGCTGGCTGCGGGTTGGATCACTTGCTGACAACCCGCGTACTGTAGCCCTCCGCAGTGTTGGAGGTCACACCGAGGGGGCACCCCGGCCCGATGATCTTCGTCGCTGTGTTATGAGGAAAAATCTGATATAGGAGCCCATCCATGACTGAGAGGCCGCACCCTGCGGGGTGCGGCCTCTCACGGCGTACGACGGGGTTTCGGAAGCGCTTGAAGATCAGCTTGTGTCGCCCTCACCAAGGGCGGTGGAAGATCAGCTCAACGGCCGACGGGCCAGACCATCCGTACCTCGGTGCCGACGCCCTCGTCGACGGGGCGGACCTGAAGGTCCTCGACGAAACCGGCCAGCAGCGCGAAGCCGACGCCGGTCGTGAGGTCGTCCTCGTTGAGCGACTCGTTGGCGAGCTGGTCGGCGTTCAGCGCGGCCAGGCCGAGACCGGCCTCGATCGGCGCGCGGTCGACGACGCGCACGGCGTAGACACCCGTGTCGGACATCTCCACGAGCACGGGGTCGGGCACGCCGTACTGGCGGTGCAGGGCGACCGCGCGGGTGCACGCCTCGCCGATGGCCAGCCGTACCTCGTCGAGCAGCTCCTCGCGGACCCCGGCCCGCCGGGCGACCGCCACCCCGACCAGGCGCGCGGTGCGCACGTGCACCGGGGCCGGCGAGAAGGAGAGCTTGACCGTGGCCATCAGGCGCCTGAGCCGGCCGGGCCGGCGCCGATCGCCGCGTCGACTGTGGGGTGCAGCGGGAAGACCTGGTCGAGCGCGGTGATCCGGAAGATCTTGAGCAGCGGCTCCTTGTCGCAGACCAGCGCGAACGAGCCGCCGGCCGCGCGCAGCCGCTTGAGCGCGCCGACCAGCACGCCCAGCCCGGTGGAGTCGAGGAAGTCCACCCGACCCAGGTCGACCACGACGTGGCGGGCCCCGCCGTCGATCAGCTCGAGGAGCCGCTCCCGCAGCCGGGGGGCGGTGTAGACGTCCACCTCACCGCCGACTTCGAGCACCGTGTGCTCGCCCACGGTGCGGGTCGCCAGCGACAGCTCCATCGGTCCTCCCTCGCAAGAGCCGTAAACTCTCCTGGGCATCTAACCATCCCGCCGGATACCGGCTCTGCTCACCGGCGGAGGCTTCCTCATACCCCGGCCCCCCGTTTTCCATCTCCGAACACCAGTGCGAGAGTGCAGAACGTGACCACCGACGGCTCGAGCTCGGCGCGCCTGTCGCCCCGCCACGACCCGGAGCCGTCCTCCGTCCCCACCGGGCGCACGCCCGCGGACCTGCTGGGCCGGCTGCGCGCCCGCACCGGGGCCGACCCCGTCACCCACGTCGAGCGGGTGCCGGCCCGAGTCGGCGAGCCCGCCGCGTGGCCGGACTGGGCTCCGGAGGAGCTGCGCACGGCGTTCGCCCGACGCGGCGTGGTCGCGCCCTGGCGGCACCAGGCGGAGGCGGCCACCCTGGCGTACGAAGGCCAGCACGTGGTGGTCGCCACCGGCACCGCGTCCGGCAAGTCCCTGGCCTACCAGCTCCCCGCGCTGGCCACCCTGCTCGCCGACCCCCGGGCCACCGTGCTCTACCTGGCGCCGACGAAGGCGCTCGCCGCCGACCAGTTGCGGGCCGTCGCCGCGCTTGAGCTGGAAGGGGTACGCCCCGCCTGCTACGACGGCGACACCCCACGCGCCGAGCGGGAGTGGATCCGGAAGCACTCGCGGTTCGTGCTGACGAACCCGGACATGCTGCACCACGGCATCCTGCCGGGGCACGCCCAGTGGTCCGGCTTCCTGCGCCGGCTCACGTACGTGGTGATCGACGAGTGCCACACCTACCGGGGGGTCTTCGGCTCGCACGTCGCGCACGTGCTGCGCCGGCTGCGGCGGCAGTGCGCCCGGTTCCGGAGCACGCCCGTCTTCGTACTGGCCTCGGCCACCTCAGGTGATCCGGCGACGGCGGCCGGGCGGCTCACCGGGCTGCCCGTCGCCGCCGTCACCGAGGACACCTCGCCGCGCGGCGGGGTGACGTTCGCGCTCTGGGAACCGCCGCTGCTGCCGCCGGACTCCGCCGCCGACCAGCAGGCGGATCTCACCCAGGTCCGCCGCTCGGCGCTGCGGGAGACGGCCGACCTGCTCGCCGACGCGGTCGCCGAGGGCGTACGCACGCTCGCCTTCGTGCGTTCCCGGCGCGGCGCCGAGGTGGTCGCGGCGAACGCCCGCCGATCCCTCGACGAGGCGGTGCCCGGCCTCGGCGACCGGGTGGCCGCCTACCGGGCCGGCTACCTGCGCGAGGAGCGGCGCGAACTGGAACGCGCGTTGCTGCACGGCGACCTGCTCGGCCTGGCCTCGACCAACGCGCTGGAGCTGGGCGTCGACCTGGTCGGCCTCGACGCGGTGCTGATCTGCGGCTACCCGGGCACCCGGGCGTCGCTGTGGCAGCAGGCCGGGCGGGCGGGGCGCTCCGGGCAGGAGGCGCTCGCCGTGCTGGTCGCCCGGGACGACCCGCTCGACACCTATCTCGTGCACCACCCCGAGGCGGTCTTCGGGCGGCCGGTGGAGGCGACCGTGCTCGACCCGGCCAACCCGTACGTGCTGGCTCCGCAGCTCGCCTGCGCGGCGGCCGAGGCGCCGTTGACCCCCGACGACCTGGCTCTCTTCGGCGACGGGGCGAAGGAGGCGGTGGACCAACTGGTGGCGGCGGGGGCGCTGCGGCAGCGACCCACCGGCTGGTACTGGCGGCACCGGGAGCGGCCGGAGGTGGACCTGCGCGGCGAGGGTGGCGCGCCGGTCTGCGTGGTGGAGGCGGCGACCGGGCGGCTGCTCGGCACCGTCGACGGCGGCTCGTCGCACTTCCTGCTCCACCCTGGGGCGGTCTACCTGCACCAGGGCGCCTCGTACGTGGTCGACTCGCTCGACCTGGCCGACGGCTGCGCGCTGGTGCACCCCGAGGAACCGGACTGGTCCACCCACGCCCGCGACGTCACCTCGCTGTCGGTGGTGTCGGTCCGCTCGTACGTGGACGCCGGCCCCGTCGGGCTCTTCCTCGGCGAGGTCGACGTGACCAGCCAGGTCGTGTCGTACCAGCGGCGGCGGATCGCCACCGGCGAGGTCATCGACACCCGTCCCCTGGACCTGCCGGCCCGGGAGCTGCGTACGGTCGCGGTCTGGTTCACCCTGTCGCCACAGTCGCTGACGGCCGCCGGGGTGGAACCCGCCGACGTGCCCGGCGCGCTGCACGCCGCCGAGCACGCCGCGATCGGCCTGCTGCCGCTCACCGCGACCTGCGACCGCTGGGACATCGGCGGGCTCTCCACGGCGGTGCACCCGGACACCGAGGCCCCGACGGTCTTCGTCTACGACGGGCACCCGGGTGGGGCCGGCTTCGCCGAGCGCGCGTACGGGACGGCGGCGACCTGGCTGCGGGCCACCCGCGACGCGATCGCCGAGTGCGGCTGCGAGGCCGGCTGCCCGTCCTGCGTCCAGTCCCCGAAGTGCGGCAACGGCAACAACCCGCTCTGCAAGCCGGACGCCGTCCGGGTGCTGGACGTGGTGCTCACCAACCTGCCCGACGCCGTGCCGGCACCCCGCCAGTCCGACGGCCCTTCCCACTTTCCCATCCCGGGGGAACGCGCCGCTGCGGACGATGCCGCCATCAGCGGTCCCGAGGGCTCGGGCGGCTCCCGCTCCCCGGCGGTGGCGGAACCGCCTGTCGGGGAGGCCCCCGTCCCGAGTCGCGGGAAGCAGGCATAGAACCTCTTCTCCCCGGGCATCAAGGACGTGGGAGCGCTTCCATGCAAGTTCGCGGATCCCCAGCTGCCCTTCCCGCCCGAAGGAGGAGTCGTGGCCGACACCATCGCCGAGACCGTCGACCTGCTCTACACGATCGACCAGGAGAAACTCACCCTCGACCAGCAGATCGCCCTGGGCTCCGCGCTCGCCGGGCTGGCGCAGGCCGAGCGCCTGGAGCAGATCAACGAGCGGCTGCGCAGCATCCACCAGGTCCTCAACGCGTGGGCGCTGAAGGCGACCGTCGACGGCGGGCGCTGAGCCCGGTGCACGCGGACCGCCCGTTGCGGCTGCCGGTGCGTGGCTGACCGGCTTGCGGTGCCGATGCGTGCGACCCTGTTGCGGTGCCGGTGCTTGGCTGACCGGATTGCGAGTGGCGGTGCCTAACTGAGCGGGTTGCGGTGCCGGTGCGTGCCTGACCGGGTTGCGGGTGGCGGAGCCGGGCGGGCTGCGGGTGGGGCCGCGTGACCTGTGGGCGGCAGCGCGGTTGAAGCTGTGCGACACTCCGGCGACCCCTCGAAGGAGAACCCATGCAGCCCGACAACTTGCAGGCCCAGCAGCAGTTCCACATCCGGCAGCGGATCCGGATGATGGTCAACCAGTACGAGGTGCACTCCGTCGCACCGGACGGCTCGGAAGGTGGGCTGCTGGCGTTCGCCCAACAGAAGCGGCTCGCCTTCAAGGAGCAGGTGACGATCTACACCGACGACTCGAAGCAGCAGCCCCTGCTCGGCTTCAAGGCCCGCCAGCGTCTCGACCTCGGCGCCACGTACGACGTGACCGACCACGCCGGCAGCCCGATCGGCCTGTTCCGCAAGGACTTCGCCCAGTCCCTGCTGCGGTCCACCTGGCACGTCGAGCAGCCCGGCCTGCCGCAGGTCACCGGCCAGGAACGCAGCATGCCGGTGGCCCTGCTGCGCCGCTTCGTCGACTCGCTGTCCTGGCTGCCCTACCACTTCGACTTCGTCGCCGGCGGTCAGCCGGTCTTCTCCGTCATCAAGAAGTGGGGCCTGCGCGACCGGTACGTCGTCCAGATCCACCAGCCGCAGGTCGACCGCCGCCTCGTGATCGCGATGGCCATCGCCCTCGACGCACTCCAGGGACGCTGATCCGTCCGGGCCGGGGTGTCGACTCCCGGCACCCCGGCCCGAGCACGACCCGAGCCCGGCATGGCGAGGGGTCATTAGGTTTGTCCGCATGACAGATCCGATGCCCGACACTCGTTCGGCTCGTCAGTTGGTGCGAGCCTCCGACGACGTGATCGACGGCATCACGCAACAGGTGCAGTCACCACCAGGCCTGCCGAACCCGATCCGGAACCCGATCACGACAGCGGTATGGGCCTTCCTTTTCACCTGGCCGCCGACCCTCGTCGTGCTTGTGGCCGCGACAGTCGCCGTGCCTTCGCAGACCAACGACGCTGGCGTCGGTACGGCAGCGATCTGGGCGCTGGACATCGCCCTGCTGATCGCGATCGCGGCGTCGGTCAGCACGATCTGGCAGCGCGACCCCAAGCCCGGCCCGGACGGCACGGCACAGCCAATTCAGCGGGTTCTGCTGCGCGTGGCGGCCCAGGCGCTGCTCACCGGCGCCTGCGGCTGGCTGGTGCTGGCGCTGCACGGGCTCGCCACCGGCCAGATCGTCTCGTTGGTGGTCGCGCTCATTGTCGTGCTGAACCTGCTGCCCGTGATCGCCGCCCGGCTGCTGCGCCGGGGTCGCGGGCGCAGCGGGACGCCGCCCACCCGGGCCTGAAACACTCGCCGCCGCGCTACCCGCCCTCGGCGCCAGCGATCCGGGCCGCCTCTTCGCGCGCCCGGTTCACGATCGTCTCCGCCTCCCGCCGCGCGGTGTCGACGAGTTCCTCGGACTCACGCCGCGCCTCGTTGCGGTGGTCTTCCCCCTGTTTCTCTGCGAGCCTGAGGATCTGTTCCACCCGGTTGCCGAGACCACTGAGCGTGGGCCGCGTCTGATCCTGCCACCGTTGCTCCGCGGCAGCCGCTCTCTCCGCGGCCGTCATGGAAGTGGTCAACCAGGCGTCCCCGTCAGGGTCGACCGTGTTGTCCCCCGTTGGAGCGGATCCCGCTGTGCCGACCAGGGACAGGCCGACACCGAGCACGGCGACCGCGACGCCGGGCCAGGCGGCATCCGCGCCGAGGGACGAGCCGACGGCGACGCCGACACCCAGCCCGAAAAGGATCGCAGCGGTCCTGACCGGCTTTCTCATGGAGCCTCCTCCAGCGGTACGGTCGGAGCTGAGCTTCCTGTTCCCAGGATGGCGAGCGACGTCCACCCCGAACGACATCCCTCCGCACGAGCCAGCGGGTGAGGCAGGGGCCACCCCGAGGCGGGTGGGAGCCAATTTCCGTGCCGTCTGTGCGACCGCCCCTCCGGTTGGCGGGTTGATCACCAACCCCGCTGGTCGTACGAAGATCGCCCGTCGTGCCGTTGCCGCCCCGTTGGCGTCCACAATCAACGGAGATCGCCCGTCGTGCCGTAGCCGCCCCGTTGGCGTCCACAATCAACGAAGCTCGGCTGCCGGGACGGTAAGCCTCCGCTCTGCGCAGCCCGGCGGTCTGGGGCCTGGTGCGCAGCAGGGGTTCAGCCGCGCACCGGGCCGGCACGGGCACTGGCCGTCGCCACCCGCGCCACCCTCGACAGTGGGTTGACGGCAACCTCCACGGTCACCAGGACATCGAGACCGTCGAGCCGACAGGCGAGCAGCCGGCCACCGTTGGCGGCGGCGATGTCGGCCGCCCGCCCGCAGGCGCCCGCCTCGCCCCACAGCCCACGGCCCGCACCGGCCAGCGCGGCGAAATCCGCCGCCACCCGGGCCTGTTGCCGGGCGGCCCGGGCCGCGCCGACGGCGGCACCGAGCGACCCGACCAGGACGAACACCAGCCCCACCGCGAGCAGACAGACGGTCGCCCCACCACGCTCCCCCGCGCTGCCGCCTGAGCCTCGGGCCGACCGGTCTCCGAACCACCGGCGCCCGCTCACCGTCCACCCGCCGGGGCACCCGGGGCAGGTGTGGCAGCTCCCGCGACCCCGGGTTCGAGGGCCGCGACCGCCGTGGCGGTCACGGCGATCCGGGGCAGTCGGGAGCCGAGCGCGCGTACGGGCGCCCGGACGGTGGCGACGACCCGCTGTCCGTCGACGGTGACGGTCACCTCCGCTCCCGGCGGGGCCACACCGCTGGCTGCGGCGTCCCCGTCGGCGCCCCGGGAGGCGGCCAGCGCCGCCTCCCGGGCCGCGTGGAGGCAAGATGCCCTCGTGCCGACGGCGTTGACCGCCGACAGCCCGCCGAGCAGGAGCAGCAGGAGCGCCGGCAGGCCGGCCGCCAGTTCGGCGGTGAAGGAACCCCGGTCGCGGCCGGCCGACCGGCGCCCGTTCACTTCAGTGCCCGGTCGATGACGGCGGTCAACGCGGACTGCACGTTGCCCGAGGTCAGCACCTTCAGCAGGATCCCGGCGAAGGCGACGGCCGCCAGGGTGCCGACGGCGTACTCGGCAGTGTTCATTCCCGCGTCCCCGCGCAGGCGGGCAAGCAGTTTGCGCACGTTCTCGTCCTTTCTCGGAGATGGTCAGAGCACGTCGCCGAGGACGGCGACGATCACCGGCACCAGGCCGGCGAGAATGAAGGCCGGCAGGAAGCAGAGCCCCAGCGGCAGGACGATGAGCACGCCGGCCCGGCGGGCGGCCGCCTCCGCGGCCGTGGACCGGTCGGCGCGGAGGTCGTCGGCGAGTCGGGTCAGCGCGCCGGCCAGCGCGGCTCCGCTGTTCGCGCTGCGCAACACGGCGGCCGTCAGCCGCTCGGCCCCCGGCACCGCCGCGAGCGGAGCCCACGCCTCCTCGGGGCCGCCGCCGAGCCGCAGCAACCGGCCGACCCGGGCGAGCCGGTCGGCGAGCGGTCCGTCCAACGCCCCCGCCACGGCCAGGATCGACCTGTCCACGGGCGCTCCCGCCCTCATCGCCGCCGCCAGTAGATCGGCGGCGAGTGGAAGATCGGCCGCCTCCCGTAGCCGCCGGTTCCGTACGGCCGGAGGCTCGATGCGGCGGAGCAGCCGGTCGAGCAGCAGTGTCGTCGGCACGGCCGCCACCGCCCCGGCCACTCCGCCGACGACGACCACGACCGCCACGCCGCCCAGGCCGGCGGCGACGCGGATGGCGTCCGGTCGCCGGCGGCGGGACACGGCGTCGCCTGCCGCAGCGACCGGTCGGCGGGGCAGGACCGCCGGGTGTACGCCGACGGGCGCCCTGCGCAGGGCACGCAGACGCCGCAGAGGGCGCCGGCCCGACGCGAGCATCACGGCCAGCATGGCCGCCGCCGCCACGAAGCCCACCGCCAGCGCCACCCGGGGCATCAGCTCGCCCGTCCCGGCGCCGCGCCGAGTCGCTCGGCCCAGAACAGTCCCGCGACCTGGAGCGCGATGGCGACGACCGCGCACGCGCCGCCGACGGGGGTGTGCAGCAGCACGGCCACCGGATCGACGCCGATGCCGTAGCCGAGCCCGATACCGCCGAGCGGCAGGACGGCGAGCAGCAGGGCGGTGGCTCGTGCCCCGGCCGCCTGTGCCTCCGCCCCAGCCAGCCCACGATCGGACGCGCGGGCGTCCGCCTCGATCCGCTCCAGCAACTCGGCCAGCGGAGCGCCCGTCTCGTCGGCGAGGCGCACGGCCGCACCGGCCAACCGGTCCAGGCGTCCCACCCCGCCCCGATCGTCGTCCGCCGCCTTGCTCCCCTGGACTTCGCCGCGCTCACCCGAACCCGTCTCCGCTCGCGACTGTGGGACTCCGTCGGTCCCCGCCGCGCCGGAAGTGAGCCGCTCCGCGGCGACCGGTACCGGCAGGCCGGCCCGAAGGTCCGCGGCCAGGCCGCAGAGCTGGTCCAGCCGATGCCGACGGGCCCGGACGGCGTGCTGGCCAGCCTTCCGTCGAAGCAGTGCGCGGACGATCAACGTGCCGTAGGTGCCGACGGCCACCGCCGCGACCGGGCCGGCCAGCAGCAGGCCGGCTCCGGCACCGACCGACGCGGCGAGCAGCAGGGCACGCCTCGGTGACTCCGTCAGCAGCTCCGAGCGGAGCCACCTCGCCCGCAGCCCTGCATCGGGCGGTTCGCTCACCGTCCCGGGTCGACGGAACGGGGCAGCTGTCGGGGCGGGCGTTCCACCGGGCCGTCGGGCGTCCCGCCGCGCAGGTGGTCGGGCTCGGCCGGGGTCTCCGTCACCGGGGCGGACCGATCCCGCTGGTCGCGCCGCGCCGGGGTCGTCTCCGGCAGACCAGGGCCAGGGCGACCGGCCGGCCGCGTTCCACGACGACCACCGATCCCCACCAGCCGGTACGCGTCCGCCGCCGAGACCGCCGCCGGTCGGAGCAACCGAGCCTGCCGGTGGCTGCCGAAGGTGGGCCCTGGGCTCGTCGTACGCATCGCGGCGGGTGTACGCAACGCCTCCGTCGACGCGCACGGCAGGGGTCATCGGGTCGCGATCGGGTGTACGACGCAGTTCGGCGATCCAGTCGACGAGCGGGTCCTCGGCGGCGCGCACGTCTCCCCCGATGCCGGCAACCAGTACGCCCCGCAGGCCCCGACCGCCCCGCACCGCCCCGGCCACCAGCACCGCCGCCGCGAGGGCCGAGAGCAGCGCCACCAGCGCGAACGGGGTGCTCACTTCGGTCCCGCCGATCCGGGCCACGGTTCGGTCAGGACCGGCGGCACCGGCACGGCCCGTTCCCGCAGCAGTGCGGCGAGCGCCGGGGCGGCGAGGTCGAGCCCCCGACCGCGTACCCAGGCGGGGACCGCGGTGACCAGCCGATCGGGGCCCTCCGGCAGCAGCAGGCAGATCGATTCCAGCACCCGGCCCTCGGCGCTCCGGCGTACCTGGAGCAGCACCTGGAGCGCGGCGGACACCTGGGCGTGCAGCGCGGGCCGGGGCAGCCCGCCGAGCATCCCGAGGGCCTCCAGCCGCGCCGGCACGTCCGACGGGGCGTTGGCGTGCAGGGTGCCGGCGCCTCCGTCGTGGCCGGTGTTCAGGGCGGCGAGCAGATCGACCACCTCACCGCCCCGGCACTCGCCGACCACCAGCCGATCGGGCCGCATCCGCAGGGCCTGCCGCACCAGGTCGGTCAGCCCGACCGCGCCGGAGCCCTCCACGTTGGCCGTCCTCGCCTGCAATCCGACGACGTGTGGGTGCCGGGGGTGCAGCTCGGCCGCGTCCTCCACCAGCACGATCCGCTCGGTGCCGGGGACAAGCCCGAGCAGCGTGTTCAGCAAGGTCGTTTTGCCCGAGCCGGTGCCGCCGGTCACCAGGTACGCCAGCCGGGCCGCCACCACGGCGGAGAGCACCGGCGCCACCGGTCGGGGAACCGTCCCCTGGCTCACCAGCTCGTCGAGGGTGAAGGGCCGCTGCCGGAAGGTCCGCAGGGACAGGTAGGGCCCGTCGGTCGCCACCGGCGGCAGCACGGCGTGCAGCCGGGTGCCGTCGGGGAGCCGGGCGTCCGCGTACGGGGAACCGTCGTCGAGCCGTCGGCCGGCGCTGGCGGTGAGCCGCTGCGCGAGTCGGCGTACGTCGTCGACCGTGCCGAGCGGCACCGCCACCTGGTGCAGGCCCCGTCCCCGGTCCACCCAGACCCGCACGCCGTTGACGAGTACGTCGGTGACCTCCGGGTCGGCCAGCAACGGGGCGAGCGGACCGGCTCCCACCAGATCGTCGTGCACCTGGTCGGCCATCCGCAGCACGGCGGTGTCGCCGAGAACGGCGGCGGTCGGCTCCGCCCGTACGGCTGACACGATCGCGGCGGGGGTGACCGGCGCCGCCGCGGCCGCGATGCGCTGGCGCACCCGCGCGGCGAGGGTGTCACCCTCGGACGGCCCGGTCATGCCGCACCCGCCGCCGGGGTGCCGGTCAGCTCGGCGACGATCCGCTGGCAGAGCGCGGCCAGCGGACCCCGACCGTGCGCGGCCGGGGCCTCGCCCCGCTCCAACCCACGGGCCAGCGCGGGTTCCGGGCGCAGCGTGCCGGCCAGCGGCAGCGCTAGTGCCCGGGCCACCTCCGCCGCCCCGAGGCGGCCCGGTGCCGGGCCGCGCACGATCACGGACATCGCGGCGCAGTGCGGTGCGGCGGCCGCCACCACCCGGGCCGCTGCGGCGGTGGCCCGCAGCTCGGCGGGGACCACCACGTAGACCTGGTCCGCCGCCTGCAACGCGGTCACGGCGGCGTCGTCCAACTGCCGGGGCAGGTCCACCACGACGAAGTCCCGGCCCCGGCGCGCGGCGTCGACGGTCGCCGCCATCGCCTGGGCGGGAAGGGCGAGCAGGTCGCCCCGGTCCCAGGAGAGGACCACCAGGTCACCCCGGCTCGGTAGGGCCCGCACCAGCGCCGGCGCGTCGACCCGGCCGTCGGCGCCGGTCAGCGCCGGCCAGCGCAACCCCTCCAGCTGTTCCCAGCCGAGCACCAGGTCGAGGCCGCCGCCGAGCGGGTCGGCGTCGACGAGCAGGGTACGCAGCCGAGCCCGGGCGGCGGTGACGGCGAGCCCGCCCGCCAGGATGCTCGCTCCGGCGCCGCCCCGCCCGCCCAGGACCGCGACGATCTGCGCGCCGCCCCGCTCGACGCCCTCCGGTCCACACTCGGCGAACCGGTCGACCAGCCAGGGCTCGGCGGCCGGCAGCGTCGCCACGTGCTCCGCGCCGATCAGCTCGGCGACCTGCCAGCCGGGATCGAGCTCCCCGGACCGGCCGACCAGCACCATCCGTGGCCGCTGCGGCAACCGCGCCCGCAGGCAGGGCTGAGCCTGGTCGGCGCCGACCAGCACCAGCGGAGCGGGCAACCAGCGGGTGCGGGCCGCCGCCGGGTCGGCGGCGAGTTCCACCTCGACGCCGCCCGCCGCGGCGAGCCGGAGCAGGTCGTCGAGCAGATCACCGTCCGAGGTGACGAGCAGCGGCAGGGGCCGGTGCGGTGGAACGGAGGTACGGGGTGGCATCGCGGCCTCCAGCGGTCGGGCTCGGGGTTGCTGACCCGAGACCCTGCTCCGGAACCGCCCCTCGGCGCCGCCCGATCTCCACAGCCTGTGGATAACCGCAGGCTCTGTGGACAACGCCCGCCGCGCGAGTCGATCTGCTATGGGCTCCGGCGGTCGCGCTCGGCGTCGGCCGCAAATTGGTTTGGATGACCATGCCGGCCCTCCGACAATGGCGCATGAGCATCACCGTCCCGACCGCACAGGCCTGGAACGTGGCCCCGGCCCTCGTCGGCTCCACTGCGGCGACAGACCTGCTGCGGGACTACTACACCGAGGTCAGCAACCGCTACCACCAGCTCCACCTCGGCCGCCCGTCCACGCCTCACGAGATCGAAGAGGGCCTTGCCGCCACGCCGAGCGACGACCTCGCTCCGCCAACCGGACTGCTCCTGCTCGCGCGACACGGCGACGACCCGGCCGGCTGCGTGGGTCTGCGGATACTCGACCCGTACACCGCCGAGTTGACCCGGATGTTCGTGCGCCCCGCGCTGCGGGGCCTGGGCGGCGGTGCGCGGCTGCTGGTCGCGGCGGAGAGATTCGCACGTGACCTGGGCGCGGAACGAATCGTGCTCGACACCCGTCTCGACCTGGTCGAGGCCCGTGCGCTCTACGTGCGGCACGGCTATGTCGAGATCCCGGCATACCACGACGGCACGTACGCGGAAATCTTCTACGAGAGGAGACTGTCGTCCAGCTCGAACAAGAAGTAGAGCAGGCGACCAAGGTGGTCATGGCCTGTGCCTGCCGGAGCCGAGCGCGGCGACCGGATCCGCCCGACGAAGATCAGGACTTCTCGGCCGTTGGTTTGGCAGAGTGATGCCGTGAGTGATGGGCACGGCCTGGACGAACCCGGCACCGACCAGCCCTCCGCGACGACTCTGAGAATCGCAAGGCAGCTGGCACAGGAGTTGGCGGCGGTGGCGACTGTGGAGATCGACGACTGCAAGGGCGGAATATCGGTCAGCGTCACACCGCGCAATCCTCGTGCTCGTGCTTTCGGCTGGGCGGAGTTCTCCGATCAGCTCATCCTTCAGGTCGGCGACTACGGCGGCCGATGGGAACTGGGCGCTGGTCCCGAAGACGTCGCTCTGCTTGAAGACATCACTCGCTCGGTGATCGCCGGCAGAGTTCGGGAGGTGTTCGCTCCGGGTCGCTCGGCCATCTCGGTCCTGCTCGCCGATGGAGCCGTGGAGACCGAGATCGGAGTCGAAGCGCCGGCCGGATGCCTGCCGCTACCCTTCTGGCGGCGTTGGTCCCGCAGCATCCAGTACGCCCCGTACAGGTAGTGGCGCTCCAGCGTCGTGCTGCTCCCCTTCGACAAAGCGGTCGTCAACGACGCTCAATCGTTATACGCACACCCGGACGACTACGCCCATCGGGTCCGGCTAACGTTCGCTGACTCCGCCTGGCACCACGCCGCGCCAGCCGGGGCGAGGCCCATCCACCTGCACAAATAGGCACGCGGGAAAGGGACGACCCCCGTCGGGGGGAGACGGGGGTCGTCGAAGGTTCGGCTCCGGGGGGGTCGAGCCGAACCCGCTCAGCGGTCGCGGGGGGTGCAACCGCCGAGGGTCTGCCTGTTGTACGAGATGTGAACGCTCGTCGCGTCGACAAGTCTGCCTGAGCGAACGTGTATACGTCGAGTGGTGCCGCCCCCACTCCCCGCGAAATAAATTTCGCAGAGTGTGACTCTCGTCACTGTGCGCGAGGGTGGCGGGGGCTCGGCCCGCAGCTCCGAGGGGTCGTTGGGCCCCGGGCACCCGCCGACCATAGACCATCCGGCTAGACTTTCGCGCCGTGGGCCGAAGTGCCGCTTTCTTCGATCTGGACAAGACCGTCATCGCCAAGTCGAGCGCCCTGGCGTTCGGTCGGCCGTTCTACCGGGACGGCCTGATCACCCGGCGTGACGTGGTCAAGTCGGCGTACGCGCAGCTGATGTTCCGGCTGGGCGGCACCGACGAGCAGACCATGGCCAGGACAAGGGACTACCTCGCCGCGCTCTGCAAGGGCTGGCCGGTGGAACAGGTCCGCCAGATCGTCGCGGAGACCCTGCACGAGCTGATCAACCCTTACGTGTACGCCGAGGCCGCCGCCCTGATCGAGGAGCACCAGGCCGCCGGCCGGGACGTCGTCCTCGTCTCCGCCTCCGGCGAGGAGATGGTCCGGCCGATCGGCGTACTGCTCGGGATCACCGATGTCATCGCCACCCGGATGGGCGTGGTGGACGGCCGCTACAGCGGCGAGGTCGAGTTCTACGCGGCCGGCCCGAGCAAGGTCGACGCGGTCGGCGAGCTGGCCGCGGAACGCGGCTACGACCTGGCCGACTCGTACGCCTACTCCGACTCGTACAGCGATCGGCCGCTGCTGGAGTGCGTCGGCCATCCGTCGGTGGTCAACCCGGACCGGCAGCTGCGCAGGCTCGCGATCGAGAACTCCTGGCCGGTGCTGGAGTTCCGGCACCCGATCCCCCTGGGGCGGCGGCTGCGCGAGCGCCCGGCCGTCCCGGTCGCGGCGGCGGCGCTGGGTGTGGGCGTGGGTGTCGCCATCGGCATCGCCTGGTACGGCCGCCACCGCCGCACCCGCACCACCCCCACGCCCGCCTGAGCCCGCCAGCCGGGGACGGTCAGGACGCCGCGAGGATCTCGTCGCCGATGGTGGTGAGCTGGTCGGCGCCGACCTCCACCGCCGCCATGTAGTGGCGCAGCCAGGAGCGCAGGCCGTCCGGGGTGCCGGTGGCGAATGCTCCGGCCGCGCCGACGTACTCGGGCTCGCGCTCGTGGTGACCGACGTCAACGGCGAGCAGGCCGCGCGGGTCGAGCCCGCTGGACAGCAGCACCAGCCGGGCGGCGCCCCGGGCCACCACCCCGGACGGCCCGGCGAAGGGGCGCAGGTTGAGCAGTTCGCCGTGGACGACGGCCGCCAGCACCAGCGGCGAGACCTTCGTGCCGCCGGCGACGAGCCCGGCCAGCCCGTCCAGGCGGGCGGCGACGACCGGGTCGGTCACCGGACGGCCCAGTTCGGCCTCGCCGACGACGTCGCGGGCGGCGAGCACGTGCAGCTTCGCCAGCGCCTGCCGGGGCGCCTTCGGCCAGAGTTCGGTGAGGCCGGGCAGCGCCCCGGCGACCCGCAGCGCGCCCTGGACCACGGGCTCGGTCACCGTTCCGGCGCGTACCGCCTCGCGGTCGCGGGCGTACCCCTCCAGGGCGGCGCTGGCCACCGCGGACCGGAGGCTGACCTCGGCCGCGACCTGGCCACCGTGCCGGCGCAGCGCGCGGTGCCCCAACGCCTGGTCGAACCGCTCGCGGGCCCGCTCGACGGCGGAGGCGATGTCGGCGAGCGCGAGCAGCGGGGCGAGCGGGTCGGCGGTCACCCCGTCACGCTATCGACTGCCCGGCATGCCCCGCCGACGAGCCGACCGAAAGCGACAAGCGCCACCCGCTCCGACGTTGGCAGGGTCGTTCATGCCCTGCCAAGTGGCCCTTCCTTGCGTCCGGATCACCGTCCGGCGCGTCGCGGGGGCCGCTCGGCGCGCGTTGGCGGAACCGGCGGTCGCCCGCGCTGGTCGCCCCGACTAACCTTCTGCCCTAGAGAGACGCAGGTCACCCGATCGACGAGGGAGCACGGCATGAGCGAGGCATTGGCCAATCTGCTGAACGAGACGCGCCAGTTCCCGCCGCCAGCCGAACTCGCCGCGAACGCCAACGTCACCGCCGACGCGTACGACGAGGCCGACGCCGACCGGCTGGCGTTCTGGGAGCGGCAGGCCGGGCGGCTGACCTGGGCGCGGCAGTGGGACCAGGTGCTCGACTGGTCGAAGCCGCCGTTCGCGAAGTGGTTCGTCGGCGGGCAGCTCAACGTGGCGTACAACTGCCTGGACCGGCACGTCGAGGCCGGCCTCGGCGACAAGGTCGCCATCCACTGGGAGGGCGAGCCGGGCGACACCCGCACCATCACGTACGCCGACCTGCACCGGCTCACCTGTCAGGCGGCGAACGCGCTGACCGAGCTGGGCGTCGCCGCCGGCGACCGGGTGGCGATCTACCTGCCGATGGTCCCCGAGGCGGCGGTCGCGATGCTCGCCTGCGCCCGGATCGGCGCCACGCACAGCGTGGTCTTCGGCGGCTTCTCCGCCGACGCGCTGACCAACCGGATCCAGGACGCCAGCGCCAAGGTGGTGATCACCGCCGACGGCGGCTACCGCCGGGGCAAGCCGTCGGCGCTGAAGCCGACCGTGGACGAGGCGGTGGCGAACTGCCCGTCGGTCGAGCACGTGCTGGTGGTGCGCCGCACCGGCGAGGAGGTCGCCTGGTCGGCCAAGGACCGCTGGTGGCACGAGACGGTCGAGACCGCCTCGGCCGAGCACGACGCGCAGCCGTTCGACGCCGAGCACCCGCTGTTCATCCTCTACACCAGCGGCACGACGGCCCGCCCGAAGGGCATCCTGCACACCACCGGCGGCTACCTGACCCAGACGTCGTACACGACGCACGCGGTCTTCGACCTCAAGCCGGAGACCGACGTCTACTGGTGCACCGCCGACATCGGCTGGGTGACGGGGCACTCCTACATCGTCTACGGCCCGCTCTCCAACGGCGCCACCCAGGTCATGTACGAGGGCACCCCGGACACCCCGCACAAGGGCCGGTTCTGGGAGATCGTCGGCAAGTACAAGGTCAGCATCCTCTACACCGCCCCGACGCTCATCCGCACGATGATGAAGTGGGGCGACGACATCCCCGCCGGCTACGACCTGTCCTCGCTGCGGCTGTTGGGCAGCGTGGGCGAGCCGATCAACCCCGAGGCGTGGATGTGGTACCGGCAGCACGTCGGCGGCGGTGAGCTGCCCATCGTGGACACCTGGTGGCAGACCGAGACCGGGGCGATCATGATCTCGCCGCTGCCGGGCGTGACGGCGACCAAGCCCGGCTCCGCGATGACGCCGCTGCCCGGGATCGTCGCCGACGTGGTCGACGACCAGGGCCAGTCGGTGCCGAACGGCGGCGGTGGCTACCTGGTGCTGCGTGAGCCGTGGCCGTCGATGCTGCGCACCATCTGGGGCGACGACAACCGGTTCATCGAGACGTACTGGTCGCGGTTCGACGGGATGTACTTCGCCGGGGACGGGGCGAAGAAGGACGACGCCGGGCACATCTGGCTGCTCGGCCGCGTCGACGACGTGATGCTGGTGTCCGGGCACAACATCTCCACCACGGAGGTGGAGTCCGCGCTGGTCTCCCACCCGTCGGTGGCGGAGGCGGCCGTGGTCGGCGCGACCGACCCGACCACCGGGCAGGCGATCGTCGCGTTCGCCATCCCGCGCGGCACCACGGACACCGCCGGCGAGGCGGGCGAGAAGCTCATCGCCGAGCTGCGCAACCACGTGGCGAAGACGCTCGGCCCGATCGCCAAGCCCCGGCAGATCATGCTGGTGCCGGAGCTGCCGAAGACCCGCTCCGGCAAGATCATGCGCCGGCTGCTGCGCGACGTGGCGGAGAACCGCTCGCTCGGCGACGTCACCACGCTCCAGGACTCGTCCGTGATGGACCTGATCTCGTCCGGTATGAGCGGCGGCAAGTCCGACGAGGACTGACGCAGGCGTACGCCCCGATGGGTGGCGGTCCCTCGCGGACCGTCACCCATCGTCGTTTTCTTACGGGTGTACGACCGGCCGGTCGCGGACTGTCACATCGGTCGGTCGGGTGAGCCGAGAGAAGCTGAACGGACACAGGCTGTTGTCGACCCCTGTCGTTCCCCTGTTTTCTGTTCTACGTTCACGCAGATCGGGTCGCTTCGATGGGCGTCACATCGACAGGGCCCGGTCGACTTCCTCCTCCCCATGCCCGAGAAACGGAGCGGCATGAACAGAAAACCGCAATCCGGGTCGCGTCGACGCCTGCTCGTCGCGCTGCCCGCCCTCGCCCTCGCCGCCGGGTCACTGACCGTGACGGGTGGTTCGGCGGCGGCGGAGCCCGGCCCCGCCCGAGCCACGATCGGCGCGGACGAGTACTACATCAACTACGCCGAGCCGGCCGTCCAGCCGGACAGCAACGGCCGCGAGGTCAAGGGCAAGGGCGGCGTCTACGCCCCGGCGGTCGAGGAGGCACGCGCCTACGACCGCAAGTACGCCCGCGGCAACCCGGTCGCGGCCGAGCAGCTCGCGAAGCACGAGGCCAAGTCGATCATGACGGGCAAGAGCCCCCGGCAGATCAAGAAGGCCCCGGCCACCCAGACCGCCAAGCTGCTCACCCTGCTGGTGGAGTTCAACGACCAGGCCAACGACGACTTCACCGGCGTCATGGTCCCCAGGACGGTCTTCGAGGACCGGACCTGTGTCCCCGGGACCGTGCAGAACGGGCCCCGGCACAACCGGATCCCGAACCCGGCGAACCTGCCGCACGAGGACAACAACTCGATGTGGGTGCCCGACTTCTCGCCCGCCCACTACGACAAGATGCTCTATTCGAAGAAGGGCATCACCGAGCGGGTCCGCAAGGACCTGCGGGGCCCCGACGGCAGGCCGGGCATCGACCTGACCGGCCGCACCATGCACAACATGTACCTGGAGATGTCCAAGGGCGCGTACACGGTCGACGGGCAGGCCAGCCCGTGGATCACCGTCCCGCACTCGGAGGGCTGGTACGCGGCCTCGCGCTGCTTCCAGGACGAGAACGGCAACTGGGTCGCCGGGCGCCAGCAGTCGATGAACGGCCACCCGGACAACCCGCAGGGCGCCGGCCGGCTCGCCACCGACGCGATCGACGCCCTCGCGAGGATGAACCCGAACTTCCCGTGGGCCGACTACGACACCGAGGACCAGGGCGACCGCGACGGTGACGGCAACCTCTTCGAGCCGGACGGCGTGATCGACCACCTGGTGCTGGTGCACGCCGGGCAGGGCAAGTCCCGCGGCGGCGGTGCCGAGGGCACGTACGCCGTGTGGGCGCACTCCTCCTCGATCACCGGCGGCTACACCATCCCCGGCACCAACCTCCAGGTCTCGAACTACATCGTGCAGCCGGAGGACGCCGGCGTCGGAGTCTTCGCCCACGAGTTCGGCCACGACCTGGGCCTTCCGGACCTCTACGACACCTCCGGCAACGCCGACTCGGACGTCGACTTCTGGGACCTGATGGCCTCGGGATCGCACTCCGGCGAGATCTTCCAGGCGCTGCCGACGCACATGGGACTGTGGGACAAGTGGGTGCTCGGCTGGGCCGACCCGCTGACCCTTGCCCCGGGCTCAGACCCGCGTACCGTGCAGCTCGGTCAGACCTCGCGGACCCCGCGCGGCACCCAGGACGGCATCAAGATCGACCTGCCGGACAAGGTGATCACGCTGGCCACGCCGCACAGCGGCGCGAACATGTGGTACACCGGCGCCGACCAGAACTGGGCGGACGTCAAGATCACCCGCCAGATGGCCGTACCGGCGGCGGCCGACGCGAAGTTCTGGATGTGGAACAACTTCGTCATCGAGGCCGACTGGGACTTCGGCTTCGTCGAGCTCTCCACCGACGGCGGCACCACCTGGACCGAGCAGAAGGTCTACGACGCCGCCGGCAACCTGGTCACCACGAACGACGGCTACGCCGACCCGAACGGCCGGATGGTCGACTTCGGCAACAAGAAGTACGGCCTGACCGGTGACACCCACGGCTGGCGGCACGACTACGTCGACCTGTCGGCGTACGCCGGGCAGACCGTGCAGCTCCGGCTCCGCTACGCCACCGACGAGGCGTTCGTGGAGCGGGGCTGGTTCGCCGACGACTTCTCGGTGACCGGCGGCGGCGCCACCACCTGGAGCGACGACGTCGAGAGTGGTGCCAACGGCTGGACCGCCACCGGCGGCACCTTCGTCGACACCAGCGGCCCGGGTTGGCGCACCGCCAGCGGCACCTCGGTGCAGGCGCACTACTACCTGGCCGAGTGGCGCAACTTCGACGGCTTCGACAAGGGTCTGAAGTACACCTACGACACGGTCTACTCGCGCGACGCGTGGAAGGTCGACCGGATCTCGTACAACGCGCCCGGCATGCTCGTCTGGTACCGGGACACCGCGCTCGGGGACGTCAACCACACCACGGCGCAGATGACCGCGCTGCCCAGCTACGGCGCCAAGGGCGGGCTGCTGATCGTCGACTCGCACTTCGACCCGTACCGGCGTACGGGCGAGGCGGCCGTCAAGGACCCGTCGGTGCTGGACAACCTGCCCAGCCGCCCGCAGTCGGCGAACGCGGCGTTCTCGCTCAACTCCACGTACCCCTTCAAGGAGTGCCTGGAGGCGGCGGACGAGCCGTACAGCGAGTACTGCACCAACTTCCGGGCGCAGCCGCCCGTGAAGGGCTTCACCGACGCGAAGGGCTGGTACCCGGGCATCGAGATTCGCGACGGCGCGGCGTACGCCCGGGACAACGACGCCTCCGTGGTCGTCCCGTCGAAGGGCAACGCGCCGTACACCACCCGGGTCACCAACCCGGACGGTACGCCGGCACCCTCCTACTACGGGGTGACGCTGGGCGGCGGCGCCATCGTGCTGGGCACCGGAAACCCGGGTGACCAGGGCGTGTCCTACGGCGTCACCATCACCATCAAGCGCGCCGCGAGGGACAACTCGTACGCCACGGTGCACGTCACCCCCGCCAGGAACTGACCGGGGTCGACCGAGCGGAAGACGGGCGGGGTCCGGCCGGGGAGCACGCTGCTCTCCGGGCGGGCCCCGCCCTGCGTACCCGCGCTCGGGCGGTGGCCACGAAGTGTGTTGGAGCACCAGCGGGACGGGCGGGGATGGTGGCCCGGCACACATTTCCCGCCGGCGATCACGCCTATCGAAAACCGTCTCTTTCCTGCCTAGGGGCGGTCGTCCGCGCAGCTCACCGTGCTGGCGAGGGGCCGGGATGTGACGGTGAAAAGCGTTCCCAACAAAACTTTGCAACAAATCGACGCACGCATCTTCCCACCGGTCACATCAGTGTCTATGTTCACCATTGGTCCCACTAGTGGGATCGGTCTCACCGACCCGTACCCCCGTTGGGTCGGTTCCCTCAAACCGGAGGTACCACGTGCGCAAAGTCGCAGTGGGTCTGCTCGGGCTTTCGCTGACGGCGACAGGACTGGCGTTCGGATCGTCCGCCAGCGCCGCGCCGCAGCCGAAGTTGCCGACGGCCGCTCCGTCGGTCGCCGAGCCAGCCCATGTCGACCACGACCTGCCGAACCCGCTGGAGGAGAAGCGGCGCGCCCTGCGCCAGGAGGGCCTGAGCGACGTCCTCTCGGGCCGCGTCAAGCCGCAGAAGATCAACGGCAGCACGGTCGTCAAGGTCGGCAAGACCCAGGCCGAGGGGGCCAACGCCCGTTCGACCCGGGCCAACGCCGCCGCCCAGACGGAGGACCAGTACGTCGAGCTCTCCCGGGAGAAGACGGACCGGATCTTCGTCATCCTGGCGGAGTTCGGCAACGAGCGTCACCCGAACTACCCGGACCAGGACACGAACCCGAACACCCCGGGTCCGACCCGGTTCGACGGTCCGCTGCACAACGAGATCCCCCAGCCCAACCGGGCGGTGGACAACTCCACGGTGTGGCAGGCCGACTACAACGCGGACTACTTCCGCAAGCTCTACTTCGGCACCAACCCCGGTGACGAGTCGGTCAAGCAGTACTTCGAGGCGCAGTCCTCGGGCCGCTACAGCGTCGACGGAACCGTCACCGACTGGGTGAAGGTCCAGTACAACGAGGCCCGCTACGGCCGCTCCGGCGGCTACCCGTGCGGCTCGAACGTCTGCACCAACACCTGGGCGCTGGTCCGCGACGCCGCGAACCAGTGGGTCGCCGACCAGAAGGCCGCGGGCCGCACCGACGCCCAGATCGCCGCCGACCTGTCGGCGATGGACCAGTGGGACCGGTACGACCACGACTCGGACGGCAACTTCAACGAGCCGGACGGCTACATCGACCACTTCCAGATCGTCCACTCCGGTGGCGACGAGGCCGACGGTGACCCGCACCAGGGCGAGGACGCCATCTGGAGCCACCGCTGGTACGCCTACGCGTCCGACCAGGGCTCGACCGGCCCGGTGGGCAACCCGCTCGGCGGCACCCAGATCGGCAACACCGGCCTCTGGATCGGCGACTACACCATCCAGCCGGAGAACGGTGGCCGGAGCGTCTTCTACCACGAGTACGCCCACGACCTGGGCCTGCCGGACGACTACAACGTCACCAGTGGTGGGGACAACAACAACGAGCACTGGACCCTGATGGCCCAGAGCCGGCTCGGTGCCAAGAACGACGGCGGCATCGGCGACCGGGGCGGCGACCTCGGCGCGTGGAACAAGCTCCAGCTCGGCTGGCTCGACTACGAGGTGGTCGTCGCGGGGCAGAAGCGGACCATGACCCTCGGTCCGCAGGAGTACAACAGCGACGAGGCCCAGGGCGTCGTCGTGGTGCTCCCGAAGCGGGAGTACACGTTCGAGAACGGCAAGCCGTTCGAGGGCACCAAGCAGTTCTTCACCGGCAACCAGGACGACCTGAACAGCACGATGACCCGGACCCTGGACCTCACCGGGAAGTCGTCGGCGTCGCTGTCGATGAAGGGCCGCTACAACATCGAGGAAGACTACGACTACCTGTTCTTCGAGGCGTCGCTGGACGGCGGCCAGTCCTGGGTGACCCTGCCCGGCACGGCCAACGGCCAGCCGCTGAAGGAGATCTCGGCCGGGCGCTACGCGCTCGACGGCAGCACCGACGACCAGTGGGCCGACATCGTCATCCCCCTGGACGTGGCTGCGGGCAAGGTCGCGCAGTTCCGGCTGCGCTACCAGACCGACGGTGGTCTCTCCGCGGGCGGCTTCTACGGTGACGCGATCACCGTGACCGCCGACGGTCAGACCGTCCTCTCCGACGGTGCCGAGACCGGTGCCGCGGGCTGGACGCTCGCCGGTGGCTTCTCGGTCGCCGAGGAGACCTACACCAAGCTGTACGACAACTACTACATCGCGGGCACCCGGCAGTACATCTCGTACGACAAGTACCTGAAGACCGGCCCGTACTTCTTCGGCTACGCGAACACCCGCCCGGACTACGTGGACCACTACGCGTACCAGGAGGGTCTGCTGATCTCCTACTGGAACACCCGCTGGGCGGACAACGACACGTTCGCGCACCCGGGTGAGGGTCGCAACCTGATCATCGACGCGCACCCGCGGCCGATCTACAACCTGACCGGCCAGCCGTGGCGGGCCCGCGTCCAGGTCTACGACGCGCCGTTCAGCCTGAAGAAGGCCGACTCGTTCACGCTGCACCTCAACAGCCAGCCGCAGTACATCCGTGGCCAGGCTGCGGAGCCGCTGTTCGACGACACCAAGCAGTACTGGTACCCGGAGCTGCCGAACCACGGCGTCAAGCTCCCGGCCACCGGCACCAAGATCAAGGTCCTGGAGAAGGACGGCGTCTACACCAAGATCCGCATCTCCTGATCCGCTGATCCCGCACCACCAGCAACACACGATGCCCGGGCAGGTGACCTGCCCGGGCATCGCCCTTTCCACACTCCAGCCGCGTGCGGCCCCGGCACCCGGGAGCCGGAACCCGGGAGCCGGGAGCCGGGAGCCGGGAAGCGTCGCGGGAACCAGCCCTTGTCTGCTGACCGGCCCGCCCCGCCTGAGCGATCCCGGCCGACCCCGCCCGAGCGCTCCCGGCCATCACGCGGGTCGGGGGCGGAGCCGGCCGGCACGGGGGTCCTAGGCTGTCTGTCATGACCGAGCAGCGCGGCGGGCCCGTCGACGAGTCGTGCGTCCTCACCGAGGGGCCGTGGACGCACCGGTTCGTGGGCGCCAACGGCAGCCGCTTCCACGTCGTGGAGGCCGGCGCCGGCCCGATGGTGCTGTTCCTGCACGGCTTCCCGGAGCACTGGTGGGCCTGGCACGAGATGCTGCCGGCGGTCACCGACGCCGGCTTCCGGGCCGTGGCGGTCGACCTGCGCGGCTACGGCGCCAGCGACAAGCCGCCCCGGGGGTACGACGGCTACACCCTGGCCGCCGACGTCGCCGGGCTGATCCGGGCCCTCGGCGAGCGCTCCGCCACCGTGGTGGGCACCGGCGTCGGCGGCATGATCGCGTGGACGGTGGCGTCGTTCCACCCGTCCCTGGTCCGCCGGCTGGTGGTGCTCGGCGCTCCCCACCCGCTCCGGCTCCGGGCCGCCATCTTCGCCGACCCGCGCGGGCAGTTCGCCGCGGCCACGCCCACCCTGAAGTTCCAGCTGCCCCGCTACGAGCACGTGCTGACCCGCGACGACGCCGCGGCCGTCGAGGAGATGCTGCGTCGCTGGGGCGGGCCACGCTGGGTCGGCGGGCCGGGCTTCGAGGCGTACGCGGCGCGGTGCCGGGAGGCCATGCGCATCCCGCAGGCGGCGTTCTGCGCCCTGGAGGGCTACCGCTGGGCGTTCCGCTCGGTGCTCCGGCTGCACGGCTACCGCTTCGTCCGGCTGATGCAGAAGCCACTGGTCACGCCGACCCTGCAACTGCACGGCGCGCTGGACGAGGCCTCCCTGCCGCGTACCGCCCAGGGTTCCGGCCGCTACGTGGTGGCACCCTACGAGTGGCGGCTGCTGGACGGCGTCGGGCACTTCCCGCACGTGGAGGCCACAGACGTGGTGCTGGGCGAGATCCTGCGCTGGGCGAAGTCCTGACTCAGACCCGCTTCTCGCGCAGGTCGGCGACCTCGGTGGCGGGCGCCCAGCCCTGGTAGACGCCGAAGTCGAAGACCTCCAGCCCCATCGCCCGGGCCACCGGCCAGCGCCCGCCGGTGTACTCCACCCGCAGCCAGCCGTCGTGCTCACCGAGGACGATGAACGGCTGCCCCTGCCAGGTGCAGGTGGTACGCACGTACGCCAGGTCGTCGATCTCGCTGGCCGGCAGCACCCGGACGTACCGGCCGGGACGGATCTCCTCGAAGCCCTCGCCCGGCTCCGGCTGGTAGAGCCGGACGTCGTCGCCGTCTGGGCTCGCCTGGTACTCCCGGCCCTGCCAGCGGGCCACGTAGCCGTCGCGCATCACTGCTCACCGACCTGTCGCCACCGCAGCGCGTCCGTGTCGAGGATGGCGACCACCCGCTCGGTGCCGTCCGCGCCGATCCGCCACAGCTGCGCGCCGTGTGGCAGCCGGGCGCTGTCCACCTTGAACTCCGCCACCACGTCGCTGCTCTCGCCCGGCGCGAACCCGTTGCCCCGAAACGGCGGGCGCTCGATGACCCAGCCCTCCATGGCGCGCATGGCGGCCTCGTTCTGCCCCCCGTACGGGATCCGGTAGAGGCTCGGCCGGTGCGCGGGCCAGCGCAGCACGTAGATCTCCCCGGCGTCCCTGTCGAAGGGGGAGTCGGGATAGGCCAGGCCGAGCGCGTCGTGCAGCTGGGCCGGGGTGTTGAGGTGTGCCAGCTCGCCGGCCCGGTGCACGAAGCCGGAGACCCGGTCGTAGCCCCGCTCCAGGTAGTACGCGAGCTGGCTGGGGGCGACCGCCTTCTGCATGACGACCGGGCGCGCCGGGTCGGGCGCGGGCGGGGCGTAGCGGGGGCGGCTGACCGGCTCCTCGGCGGCGGGCGGCTCGGCCTCGGCCCCGGTGTCGTCCCCGAGCCCCACCTCGGCCGCCCAGTTGGCCAGCCCGAGGATCTGCTCCCCGGGCAGCTTCGCCCCGACGGGAGTGCCCGGGTTCACCGCGAACGACCAGGACTCGTCGGGCCAGCGGCGGATCAGCTGGACGAACCGGACCTCGATGGTCTCGACAGGCGCGTCGGTGTGATCAGCCAGCCGCTCCGGCGAGGTGTACACGACGACGTACGGCTCGCCGTCCAGTTCCTCCGTACGCCAGACGAAGCCGGGCTCACCCGGCCGGGCGCCGGGCGCGGAGTCGGGCGCCACCGGCAACAGCACGCGGGCCAGCAGCAGGGTGGACAGGAACGTGTCGGTGCTGCCGGCCCCGGCGGCGTCGAGCATGTTCTCCTCGACCTCGTTGGCCGGCTGGAAGTCGACCGGGGCGGGACCGGGGTCCGGCGTCACGTCACCGGCGACACGGCCCGTCGTCGGCTCGTCGGCGACGGGGGCTCCGGGCGCCTCCCCGACCGCGACCGGCCACGCCGTCCCCGTCCCCGCGGTCGCGCCGACCTCGGTGACACCGGTGGGCGCCGGCGCCACGGGCGCGGCCTCTTCCGGGGCGGCACCGGCACCCGGCACCGGTACGGTCGTCGACGCCTCCCAGGCCGACGAACCGTCGGGGGCCGGCTCCTGGCTGGACCACGCCGGAGCGGCGGGGGCGGACGCGGCACCGGACCACGGGGCGGCGGGCGGCACCGCCTCGGTGGACGCCATCGGAGCGGCGAGCGACGGCGGATCGGCGGACGGCGGTCCGGCGGCGAACGGCGGTGCAGCCGCGGGGGCGGACGGCGGCGGAGCCGCGGCGGCGGGCTCAGGTGTGGCGTCGGCCGGAGCGGCGGACGCGGTCACAGGTTCCCGCCGACGTCGGACGGGCTCGAACAGCGAGACGGTCTCGTCGGCAGCCGCGCCGGGCCCGGCCGCGGGCGGGCTCGTGAGGTCCCGCGACTCGATGATCGTGCCCTCGATGACGATCGGCGTGAACCCGCGCCGGGGGGCGGGCGGTGCGGAGACCGGCTCCGCGTCCGAGGCCGCCGCCGGCTCGGGCCCGACCGGTTCGGGGGTGGGCTGTCGGCGGGGCAGTTTCTGCGTCACGTCCTCGGTCGGCTCCGGGCGCCGCACGCCGTACGCCGGTGGTGGGCCGGTCTCCGGGGCGGGGGCCCGGAGATCCCGGGTGGCCTCCTCGTCGGGTCCGCGCGGCGGCAACACCTGCGTGGCCTCGGCCCCCGGCACCGTGATGGCCTGGGTCGGCTCGGCCCCCGGCACCGTGAAGGCCCGGGTCGCCTCGCCGCCGGGCACCGTGAAGGCCTGCGTCGGCTCAGCACCGGGCACCGTGAAGGCCCGGGTCGGCTCACCGCCGGGTGCCATGAAGGCCTGCGTCGGCTCAGCACCGGTCGGGGCGCTCGGGATCGGGCGGGTGGGGTCCTCCGGCACCGGCTCCGAGAGCGGCCGGCGGCGGGGAAAGGGCTGGCTGCCGGGCGTGAGGCGGGGCGGCGGAGCCGCCCGCTCGCCCGAGCGCAGCGCCTCCTGCCGGGAGGCGGCGGCGCGGCCGGAGGCCGGCTCGAAGAACGACCGGTTCGGCCGCTCGGGCGTCTCCCCGGCCGGGCGGCCGTTGGTCGACGGCGCGTCGGGCGGCGGCAGGCCCCTGGGGCGCTCGGTGAGCGGCGCGGGGCGCGGCGGCGGGGGCCGGTCGGGTGCCGTCGCGGCGTCGAACCGCGCCGGTCCGCCGGCCGTCGGGGCACCACGGCGTGGGTCGAGATGGTCCGCCGGAAAGGTCGGCGGGGCGGGCGGGCGGGCCGGCTCCGCCGGCGCGGCGGGCCAGACCGACGCGGGGACCCGGCCGGTGGTCGGCGCGGCCGTGGGCTCGGGCCGGGGCACACCGGCAATCGACCCGCCCGGCGTGTCGTGGGCCGCCGCCTGGGCCCGCGCCCGCGCGGCCGTCTCCACCCGTTCCAGCCGGGCGCGCGCACCCATGGTGCGGCCGGGCAGCCGGACGTCGCCCCGGGAGAGCTGGGCGACGAACCACGCGGGCAGGTAGCCCTCGATGGGCAGGCCGGGATTCACCGCCAGCCACCACTCGTGGTTGGGCCAACTGTCGGCCAGATCGGCGTACGGGACGCGTCGGACGGTGCCGCCGTTCTCCCCCAGGCAGGCGCGCACGGCCGCCCCGGAGGTGAACGCCAACACGTGCGTACGGCCACCCGTGGTCCAGGTGCCCCAGCCCACCGGCGCCGTCCCCGCGAGCGCCTCGGCGGAGACCGGCAGCAGTAGTTCGGTCCGAGCCAGGACGCGGAAGTAGAGCTGTTGATCGTTGGCGCGCAGCGCGTCCCGCATCGCCGCTTCGGCGTCGGTGGCCGGCTCCCACTCGGTCACGGCCACCCCTCCTCCCGCGCACAGGCCATAGGTATCGCGTACAACCTACAAGGTAGAAACAAGATCACAATCGCTGGCCGGCGGCGGTGCGCCGGGTGCCACAAGAAGCGTTAACATCCCGTTCCGGAGTCGACACGATACGGAGGCGGTCGATGTCCCGGTCCCGCACGCGCCCGTTCTTCGCCGCTCTCACGACGGTGTTGCTGACCACCGTCCCGGCCGCCGATCCGGCCCTTCCCGCAGCCGCCGGCGACCCGTCCGCCCCGACGGTCGCCACCCGCCCGGACGGGCGCAGCGCCGGCCCGGTGCCGGCCGGCCGGTCCGTCGCCGCGCGTGCGGCGCCCGGCTGCGCCGCACCGCCCGCCCCGGTCCGCCCCGTGTCCGCGCGGCCGTGGCCGCAGCAGCGGTACGCCCCGGAGCGGCTGGCACCGCTCGCCACCGGCGCCGGGGTGACGGTGGCGGTGATCGACTCGGGTGTGGACCGCCGGCACCCGCAGCTGGCCGGCCGGGTGCTCGACGGCACCGACCTGCTGGAGCCCGGCGGAGACGGCAGCCGCGACTGCGCCGGGCACGGTACGGGCGTGGCGAGCATCGTCGCCGCCGTCCCCCGCGACGGGGTGGCGTTCCGTGGCCTCGCCCCGAGCGCCCGGATCCTGCCGGTACGGGTCAGCGAGCAGCAGGTGGTCGAGGGGCGCGAGTCGGGGCGTACGGTCAGCGCCGAGGACTTCGCCCGCGCCATCCGCTGGGCCGTCGACCACGACGCCGACGTGCTCAACCTCTCCGTCGTCCTGTACGCGGACGACCCGGCGGTGCGGGCCGCGATCGGCTACGCCGTCGACCGGGACGTCGTCGTGGTGGCCGCCGCCGGGAACCTGCACGAGGCCGGCGATCCCCGGCCCTACCCGGCCGCGTACGACGGGGTGCTCGGGGTGGGCGCGATCGGGGCGGACGGGATGCGGGCCCCGTTCTCCCAGACCGGCTCGTACGTCGACCTGGTGGCCCCCGGCGGCGACGTGCTGATGGCCGCCCCCGGTCAGGGCCACCACCGGGCCGAGGGGACCAGCTACGCGGCGCCCTTCGTGGCGGCCACCGCCGCGCTGCTGCGCCAGTACCGGCCGGAGCTGACCGCGGCGCAGGTGGCGCAGCGGATCGTGGCGACCGCCGATCCGGCCCCGGGCGACGGTCGGGGCGGCGGGTACGGCGCGGGGGTGCTGAACCCGTACCGCGCGGTCACCGAGACCGGGGGCGGGACGCCGCAGCGGGCGCGTCAGGTCACCGCGCTCGCGGACGACCGGGCCGAACCGGCGGTGGTGGCGCAGCGGGCCCGCCGGGAGGCGGCCCGGGACCGGGCGCTGCTCGTGGCGGGGGCCAGCGGCGCGGTGGTGGCCCTGGCGTTGTTGCTGGCGCTCGTCGTGCCGCACGGTGCCCGCCGACGCTGGCGCCCGGCCGGCCCCGCCTGACCCGACCGGTCCCCAACGGCCGGTGGTGGCGCCGACCGGGACACGGTCGACGCCACCATCGGGCGGGACTCACTGGAACAGGCCGACGTTCTTCTTCTCCGTGTCGAGGTAGTCGGTGGCGGAGTCGTCCACCGCGAGCTTGATGTCGCGCAGCATGGCCTGGAGGTCCTGCGAGGCCGAACGCCAGCGGCCCTGCCGCTGTTCGTAGGCCTGGCGGGCCTCACCCGACCAGCTCGTTACGAGCGGGGCGGCGTCCCGCTCGAGCTGCCCGAGCTGCGAGTCGAGCGCGTTCAGCGCCTTCTGGATGTCAGCGCTCGCCTGTTGCAGGGCGGCGAAGTTGACGACCAGTACACCGTGGTCCATCGAATGTCTCCTCCCCCGAGACCGGGTCAGAGCGGCAGCTGGATGCCGCCGCGGTTGGTGGTGGACACGCGGCTGGCGGCCTCGGCGTCCGAGACGTCGTAGTGCTGGCCGGCCGTGCGGATGGCACCGGCGGTCTCCCGCAGCGCCCGCTGCAGCGCCGCCTGGTCCTGTGCCCACTGCTGCTTGACCTGGCTGAACGAGCGCCCGCCGGCACCGCGCCAGGCCTGCTGCAACACCTCCAACTCGGCCATCAGGCTGCTCAGCATGGACTGCAGGGACTGGTCGACCTGCTCGAACTTCGCGGCGGTCTGCTGCATCACCGCTGCCTCTGCCTGGGTCTGGGACACCCGGGACGTCACCTCGTCTCATCGGTCGTGGCTGGCCGTCGGCGCGCCCGCTCACCGGGTGCGCCGCTCGCGCCGCCCGGACGTCGAACACGGCGGGCGCGGGGTCAGCGAAACTCGTCGCTGACGGTAGCGGCACGGTCGCGGTTCTGCTACCCCGTGACGATCCCCTGTGGACGGGCACGGGCCCCGCCCCGACCGGTGGGCACCTTACGATGGGCGGCGTCGATGTCGCGGCGAGTGACCGGTCGAGGAGGCGCGGTGACGGTGACCACCGGCGTGGGCGGGCACCGGTCGACACCGGGCGGCGCTCCGGGCCCGACCGCCCCGGTACCACCGGGCCGACGCGGCGGCCGGGACGACGATGCCGCTCCGGTCCCCGCATCACCGGGCCCGACCGGCTGGCCCGGCCCGGCCGGCACCGTGGCGGGCGGGCCGGCGACTCCGCTCGTCCCGACGGCGCCGTGGATCCCGGCCGCCCGCCGGGGCGGCGCCGGTGTCCGGGCCGGTCAGGTGGTCGCCACGCAGGTGGCGCTGGCCGCCGTGGTCGCGGCCACCGGCCGGGGCCTGCTGGCGACGTTGGCCGCCGTCGCGGTGGCCGCGCTGCTGCTGCCCCTGGCGTGGGTACGGCTGCGGGGGCGGTGGGTCTTCGAGTGGCTGGCCACCGGGCTGGGCTACGCCACGCGCCGCCGCGCCCTGCCGCCCGCCGCCGGTCCGGCGGCCCTGCTGGGCCTGGTCGACCCGGGCGCGGTCGTCCGGCCCGCCGAACTGGCCGGCACGCCGGCCGCCGTGCTGGACGACGCCGCCGGCATGGTGGCCGTGCTGGAGATCGGCGACCCGGCCGACCTGCTCGGCGACGCGCCCCGCGCGCTGCCCGTCCCGGCGACGCTGCTGCCGGCCGCCGCGCCGGACGGCCCCCCGGTCCGGCTCCAGCTCCTGCTGACGGGCTCACCGGCGCCGACCGTCGGCGCGGGTGGCGGCACGGTCGGCACCTCGTACCGGCAGCTCACCGACGGGCGACTCGCCGGCCGGGAACGGGCCGTGCTCGCCGTGCGGGTGCTCCGGGCCGAGGGCTGGACGGCGGAGGAACTGCGCCGGGCGCTCGCCGGAACGGTGCGCCGGATCGTCCGGCGGCTCGGGCCCGTCACCGTCCGGGCGCTCGGCGAGCACGCGACGCTGCGGGTGCTGGCGGAGCTGGCCCACCACGACGACCATCCGGCGCAGGAGTCCTGGCAGGCGGTCCGGGCGGGCGACCTGCTCCAGACGACGTTCCGGCTGCGCCGCTGGCCCGACGGGCGTACCGATGCCGGTCGGCGGCTGGTGCCCCGGCTGCTCGCGCTGCCCGCGACGGCGACCACCGTCTCGCTCGCCGTCGGGCCGTGGGCCGGCGCCGACCCCGCGTCGGCACCGACCGAGCTGACCGTACGACTGGCCGCCGCCACCCCGACGGAGCTCTCGACGGCGGCGCAGGCGCTGCGCCGGCTGGTCTCCGAGGTGGGCGGCGAGGTGCATCGGCTCGACGGGGCGCAGCTCGACGGGTTGGCCGACACGCTGCCGCTCGCGGCGGGCGCGACGGGTCCTGGTCCGGCGCCCGCCGACCTGGAGCTGCCCCTCGGGGAGTCGGGGCTGATGGTCGGCACCAACCGGCACGGCGGCGCGGTGACCGTCCGGCTGTTCCGGCCGGAGAGCACCCGGGTGATGCTGGTCGGCGGAGTACGCGCGGCGCAGCTCACGGTGGTACGCGCCATGGCTCTCGGGGCCCGGGTGGTGGTGCAGACCGCACGGCCACGCGCCTGGGAGCCGTTCGTCCGGGGCGTCGGCACCCCCGGCGGGATGATCCCGGTGGTGCCGCTCGGCCGTCCGGTGGGCGAGCCCGGTTCGCCGCTGCGCCCGCTGCTGGTGGTGGTCGACGCCGGTCCGGCCCCCGCCGAGGCTGAGCCGGGAGCCCCCTGGCGGACCACCCTGCTGGTGCGCGACGAGCTGACCGCCGCCGACGCCGACGCGCTGGGCCGCGCCGACCTGGCGGTGCTGCAACCGCTCGATCCGGCCGAGGCCGTTGTGGCGGGTGGCGCGCTGGGGCTCGGCGGATCGGCGGAGTGGCTGACCCGGATCCGCGACGACATGGTCGCGGTGGTCAACCGGCGGGCGTTGCGCTGGGCGTTGCTCTCCCCCACCCCGATCGAGTCGCAGCTGGTCGGCCGTCCCTCCCGCCGCTGAGCCGGCCGCGATCTCAAGGCTTCCGTGGTTTGTCCGTCCGTGGCACGATCCCGGCCATGGGTTTCCTCAAAGGGCTGTTGATCCGGCTGGGCAGCACGGCGCTGGCCTTCTGGCTGGCCACGTTGCTCATCCCGGGCATCACGCTGGGCACCGCGTCCGCCGGTGAGGCGGTCGTCACGCTGGTCCTCGTCGCGGTGATCTTCGGCGTGGTCAACGCGGTGCTCCAGCCGATCATCAAGACCGTCGGCTGCGGCTTCTACCTGCTGACGCTGGGGTTGATCGCGCTGGTGGTCAACGGGCTGCTGTTCCTGCTCACCAGCTGGATCGCCGACCAGGCCGGGCTGCCCTTCCACGTCGACGGCTTCTGGCCGGAGGCCGTGCTCGGCGCGCTCCTCGTCGGCATCGTCACCTGGATCCTCGGCGCCGCCCTCGACCGCGACTGACCGCCCCGGTGCTGCTTGCCGCCCGCCGGGGCGCTGCCCTGTCCGGAGATCCGGGCAGGCGCCGCGCCCCGGACGAGGACCGCTCGCGCCTCGCCTCCGCCGACGGATGCCGGCGGAGGCGAGAAGCGGGCTACACCTTGGCGCTGGCCTTCTTGGCGGTGGCGGACTGGCCGACCGCCTGGGTGAACACCGGAAGGTAGCCGTTGGCCTGCCCGGTCGCCATGGGGTGGTACGAGTTCGACAGGTTCAGGAAGTCCACGGCGTGGATCCACTTGTTGCCGCTGCAGATCTGGTGCCCCACGAAGATGCCGCGTACGTCGGCGAAGACGAACCCGGCGCGGGCCGCGGCGGCGGCGATCAGGCTGTCGGCCAGGTTGATGCCCTCGTTGACCTTCGCGCGGGCCGCCTCGCCGATCCCGACGCAGACCGTGCCGAGCTGGTAGAAGACCGGGTAACTGAGCACCACGACCTTCGCGTTCGGGGCCTTGCTGCGGATCGCGGCGTACGCGCGGTCGAGCAGGCCGGGGAGGTTCGCCCGGGCCTGCACCTGGGCCGCGTCCACGGCGGCGATGCAGGCACTCGAGCCCTGCAGGGCGCAGGTGCTCATGATGGTGCCGAACCCGGCGTCGTTGCCGCCGATGGTGATGCTGACCAGGGTGGTCTGCGCGCTGAGCGCGGCGATCTGCGAGTTGATCACGTCGGTCGTCTTCGCGCCTCCGCAGGCCACCGACTTGTAGGAGGCCGGCGCGTTGGCTGCCGCCCAGAGGGCGGAGAACGCCTTGGTGCTGCGTTTGCAGCTGCCGCTCTCCGCCGTGTAGCTACCGGCACCGACGCCCGAGGCGTACGAGTCGCCGAGCGCCACGTAGTGGTGACCGGCGGCCTGCGCCGGGTTGGCCAGCCCGAGTACGGCGAGCGTCGCGGAGAGGAGACCTGCGAGCAGGGTCAGCATCCGGGTTCTGGTCATACACCCTCCATCAATGCCGCTACATGACGATAAGTTTCAGTACATCGATGCATGACGTTACTCATTTCATCGAAGTTCCTCTAGATCGAAGTGCGTGCGTCTCCTCGAACGGGACGAGGCCGCCGGTGATGCCGGTTCTGCCAGAGGGCCCGCGCCCCCGCAACGGTGTCCGCTGCCGGAGGACCCGACGGGTCATGTCGCCTGCGCCCGCCGGCCCGCACGGCCACCGTCCGCACGACGGGCCCGCGCACCGCCTAGCATCGCGGCATGTTCACCCTGACCCGTGACGACGGCTACCTGATCTGCACCGACCCGGACCGGATCGACCTGGACGTGGTGCACCGCTGGCTCTCCACGGACGCGTACTGGGCGATCGGGCGGGACCGGGAGACGGTGGCGAGGGCCTTCGCCGGGTCGGTGCCGTTCGGCGTCTACCGCCCGGGTGACGGCCGGCAGGTCGCCGTCGCGCGGGTGGTCACCGACCGGGCCACCTTCGCCTGGCTCTGCGACGTCTACGTCGACCCGGGAGAGCGCGGCCGGGGGCTGGGCACCTGGCTGGCCGGGGCGGTCCGTGACCACCTCGCCGACCTGGGCGTGTACCGGATCCTGCTGGCCACCGCCGACGCCCAGGGCGTGTACGCGAAGGTCGGGTTCGCCCGGATGACCGATCCGGACCGCTGGATGCAGATTGACCAGCGCAATCAGCAGGTGAGCCAGGTCACCGGCGAGGAACCGGGCGGCCATTCGGCCCTTACGGTGGGGGCGTGACGCCACTCCGCCTCGGATACCTCTACGGCTTCGTCGCGTACCTGCTCTGGGGGTTCTTCCCGCTCTACCTGCGGCTGCTGCGCCCGGCGGGGCCGATGGAGGTCCTGGCCCACCGCATCGTCTGGTCGGTGGTGTTCGTCGCCCTGCTGCTGGCGGCGATGCGCAACATCGGTTTCCTGCGGGCGCTGGCGCGCCGGCCCCGGGCGCTGGCCGGCATCGGCATCGCCGCCGCGCTGATCGCGGTGAACTGGGGCACCTACATCTACGGCGTGAACTCCGACCGGGTGGTGGAGACCGCCCTCGGCTACTTCATCAACCCGCTGGTGGTGGTGCTGCTGGGCGTCACCGTGCTGCGCGAGCGGCTGCGCCCCACGCAGTGGCTGGCCCTCGGCATCTGCGCCCTGGCGGTGGCCGTGCTGACCGTCGACTACGGCAGGCTGCCCTACCTGGCACTGGTCCTGGCGTTCAGCTTCGCCGGGTACGGCTTCGTCAAGAAGCGGCTCGGGCTGCCCGCCGCGGAGGGCCTCTTCGTCGAGTCGGCGGCGCTGGCGCTGCCCGCGCTGGCGTACCTGGGGTGGCTCACCGCGAGTGGTGACGGGACCTTCGGGCAGGTGTCGGTCTGGCACAGCGTGCTGCTGGTGCTGGCCGGGGCGGCGACCGCGATCCCGCTGCTGCTCTTCGCCGGTGCGGCGAACCGGCTCCCGCTCACCGGTCTCGGCATGATCCAGTACCTCGCCCCGGTCCTCCAGCTCGGCTGCGGGGTGCTGATCTTCCACGAGCCGATGCCGCCGGCCCGGCTCGCCGGCTTCGCCCTGGTCTGGGTAGCGCTGATCGTCTTCACCATCGACGCCGTGCGGCACTCCCGCCACACCCGCGCCGCCACCCGCCTCGCCCGCCAGACCGAGACGGTCGCCACGACCCCCTGACCGGCCTGCGGTCCGGTCAGGGGACGTCGTAGGCGAGGACGGGGGTGCCGTCGGCGCGGAGCAACTCCAGCCGGACCAGTTCCGCGTCGGTGAACCGGGTCGCGCCGGTGATCCGCACGTCGTCGCCGGGAGCGGCGAGCCACGAGGCGACCTGTTCCGTCGCGCCGCCCGGGCCGTGCGCCACCAGCCGGAAGGCGTACGCCTTGGCGTAGCCGGTCTTCGCGTCGTACCCGCAGCGCATCCTCACCTCGGTGCCCCACTCGGTGCCGCGCAGGGCGATCTCGGCGTGCACCGGCACCGTGCCGGCGACCGGCTGCATGGCGACCATCCGCACCTCGACCGGCAGCGACGGGTCGGCCGCCTCCCGGGGCAGCAGGGCGGCGGCGCCGACGCCGACGACCAGGGCCAGCGCGGCGGCCACGAGCGCGGTGAGGGCGTACCGGCGGCGGGTGGCGGACCGCTCGCGGCGGCGGCGCTCCCGCGCGGCGGCGAGCAGTTCGGGCACCCGGGGGTTCTCCGGTGGCGGCAGGAGGTGCTCCAGCGCGGCCGGGTCGAGCCGGCCGAGCAGCCCGGGCAGGGCGGCGATCTCGGCGACCGCCCGGCGGCAGGCGGCGCAGCCGGCGAGGTGCCGCTCGTAGGCCACCCGTTCGGCGGGGGCCAACGCACCCAGCACGTACGCGCCGTCGTCGTGCGCGAACTCGCACGGGGTCATTCCGTCATCCCCATCTCGGCCAGGACCAACCGCAGTGAGCGCAGGGCGTAGTGGGTGCGGGACTTGACCGTGCCGGGCGGTACGCCCAGCCGGGAGGCCGCCTCCGCCACCGACCTTCCCTGGTAGAAGCATTCGACGAGCACCTCACGGTGGGTGGGGCTGAGCCGGTTCAGGGCCTCGGCGACGGTCCACGCCTCCACCGCGCGTTCCGCCTCGTCCACGGCCACGGCAGGCTCGGGCACCTCGTCGGTGAAGACCTCGCCGACCCGGGCGGAGCGCCGCCGCCAGGCGTCGATGGCCAGGTTGCGGGCGGTGGTGAAGAGCCAGGACCGCACCGAGCCGCGTGTCGGGTCGAGCGACTCCGGATGCCGCCAGGCCCGCAGCAGCGTCTCCTGCACCAGGTCCTCGGCCCGCTGCCGGTCGCCGTTTACCAGCCGCAGGGCGTGCGCGTACAGCGCCTCCGCGTGCTCGTCGTGCAGCGCGCGGAGCAGGTGTGCGTCGTGATCGCTGATGGCGGTCTCCTCGCTGTCGGCGCGAGTCCGGCGGTGGCGTTCGCCCGGACATACGTGCCGCCGGGGCGTTCGGTTCAGCCGCAGCTCACCGGGGGCTTCCCGGCCGAGGTGTTCACGCCCGGTTCACGCCGCCGCCGACGGTGGCTCACCGCGCCCTCCTAGCGTCCGGCGGGTACGCACGCCAGCGGCTGGTTCGGCGTGCACCGACCCCTCAGGAGGCTCTTCCATGAGCGACCGTCCCCGGCTGCTGCCGTTGCTGGGCGCCCCCCGCCACGGCAGCCGCGACCCGATGACCTGTCTCTACCGGTGCGGCAACGCGTGTGACCACCCGGTGCCGAACACCTCCGACAACGCGTACTTCGGCGACGTGGTGAACGCGGCGGTGTCCCGGCGGGGCGTGGTCCGTGCCGGCGCGGTCGGCGCGCTGGTCCTCGGCTTCGGCGGTGCGGTGACCGGTGCGGCCCCCGCCGCGGCGGCCCCCGCCACTCCGGTGGTCCCCGGGGCCGCCGGCTTCGACCGTCCCGCCGGCGGCGTCGGCAACGGCGCGCTGACGTTCAGGCCCGTCCCGCCGAACACCCTGGACAGCCTCGTCGTACCCAACGGGTACGACCACGCGGTCGTCATGCGCTGGGGTGACCCGGTCGTGCCGGGCGCCCCCGAGTTCGACCTGCACGCCCAGACCGCCGCCGCCCAGGCCGGGCAGTTCGGCTACAACAACGACTTCGTCGGGGTGCTGCCGCTGGACGGGCGCCGGCGCGCGCTGCTCGTGGTCAACCACGAGTACACCAACGAGGACCTCATGTTCCCCGGCTTCACCAGCCAGGACGCGCTGACCGTCGAGCAGCTCCGGATCGCGATGGCCGCGCACGGCATGTCCGTCGTGGAACTGGAGCGGGTGGACGGCACCGGGCGGTGGCGGCCGGTCACCAAGGGCCGGCGGCCGTACAACCGTCGGGTGACGGCGCTGGCCACGAAGTTCGAGCTGACCGGGCCCGCCGCCGGCTCGGCGCACCTGCGGACCGCCGCCGACCCGAAGGGCCGTACGGTCGTGGGCACGCTGAACAACTGCGCCGGCGGGGTGACCCCGTGGGGCACGGTGCTCTCCGGCGAGGAGAACTTCAACCAGTACTTCGTGGGCGGCGACGCGGTGGCCGAGGAGGCCAGGCCGAAGCTGGCCCGGTACGGCATCACCACCACGGCCCGGTACCCGGGCGGCAGCCGCCGGTGGGAGCGCGCCGACGAGCGGTTCGACCTGGCGAAGCACCCGAACGAGGCCAACCGGTTCGGCTGGATCGTGGAGATCGACCCGTACGACCCGGAGAGCCGGCCGCGCAAGCACACCGCGCTGGGCAGGTTCAAGCACGAGGGCGCGAACGTCATCGTGGCGAAGAGCGGACACGTGGTCGCGTACATGGGCGACGACGAGCGCTTCGACTACCTCTACAAGTTCGTCTCCGACAAGAAGTTCATGAAGGGCGGCTCCTGGGTCGCCCGCCGGCACAACCTGACCCTGCTGGAGTCGGGCACCCTCTACGTCGCCAGGCTCGACGGGACCAGCGCCGGTGAGATCGACGGTTCCGGCCGGCTCCCGTCCGACGGCGCGTTCGACGGCCGGGGCCGGTGGATCAGGCTGGTCAGCGGCAACCGCTCGTACGTCGACGGCATGACCGCCGCCGACGTGCTCACCTTCACCCGGCTGGCCGGCGACAAGGTCGGGGCGACCAAGATGGACCGCCCGGAGGACGTCGAGCCGAGCCTGCTCACCGGCAAGGTGTACGTGGCGCTGACCAACAACACCGACCGGGGGAAGGCCGGCAGGCCGGCCGCCGACGAGGCCAACCCGCGCGACCTCAACAAGCACGGTCAGGTGCTGGAGCTGGTCGAGGATCGTGGCGACAACGCGGGCGAGACGTTCGCCTGGTCGCTGCCGATCGTCGCCGGTGACCCGGCCGACCCGTCGACCTTCTTCGCCGGCTACGACAAGTCGAAGGTCTCCCCGATCTCCTGCCCGGACAACGTGGCGTTCGACGCCACCGGGAACCTCTGGATCTCCACGGACGGCAACGCGCTGGGCAGCAACGACGGCCTCTTCGCCACGGCCGTCGAGGGGCCGGAGCGGGGCCACCTGAAGCAGTTCCTCACCGTGCCGGTGGGCGCGGAGGCCTGCGGCCCCTTCATCACCGGCGACAACCGCTCGGTCTTCGTGGCGGTGCAGCACCCGGGCGAGCTGAGCGGGGCGTCGGTCGAGAAGCCGGCCTCGAACTGGCCGGACGGCGACTACGCCAAGCCGGGCGTGGTGGTCGCCTGGCGCCTGGACGGTGGCCCGATCGGCAGCTGACCCGTCTCCGGGCGGTCCGTCGGGATCAGTGCTCGGCGACCAGGTTCTCGGCGATCGTCCGGGCCATCGTCAGCAGCTTCGCCCGGACCGCGCGGGCGGAGGTCATCATCTCGCCGGCCGGCAGCGCGCAGGCCAGCACCACCCGACGCTCCATGTCCTTGTCGGGGCTGACCAGCACCGCCGCGCAGGCGACGCCCTGCCGGAACTGCCCCAGCTCCAGCTGCATGCCCCGCCGGTCCCCGGCGGCCAGGTCGACCTCGAACGCCTCGGCGGTCGTCAGGGTCGCGGAGGTGAACGGGCGCATGCCGTAGTCGCGCAGGTAGCGGAGGCGCTGCTCGGCGGTCAGCGTGGCGAGCAGCGCCTTGCCGAGGGCGGTCGCGTGCGCCCCCTCGTCGAACCCGGGCATCAGATCCTCGAGGTACGGCGAGCGCGGCCCCTCGGCCATGGCCGTGACCGCCACCTGGCCGCCCACGAACCGGCCGAGGTAGTGGCTGTAGCCGGTGTCCACGGCCGCCCGGCGCAGGCTCTCCCCGACGGCCGGCGGCCCCCGGAACGCGGTCACCAGCTCGCGGTAGCGGTCGGCCACCTCCAGGCCCACGATGTACGTGCCGTCCTCGCGCCGGATCACGTAGCCCTCGTAGGCGAGGGTGCGGACCAGGTGGTAGGTCGTCGCCACGGTCAGCTCGCAGCGCCGGGCGATCTGCTTGACGGTGAGCCCCTTCGGGGCGCGACCGACCGACTCGAGCACTCGTAGCGCGCGAGACACGCTCCGGATCAGGTCCGAAGGTTCCGCCAAGGGGTCGCGCACAACCACCTCCGCCGCCGGGGACTTACACCATATGAAAAACAGGCCGGGTGCGAAATGCCTGTACGGGTGGAGGATGCCAGATCGTCATCAACGCCGCGTACCTCGACAGGCACGTTCCGTGACGCAAACGCCCCTCGCGTAGGTTTACCGGACCATGACCGACATCGAACTACAGCCGGCCCCGGGCAACACCCCGACCCGACCCGGCCGCGCCGTGGCCGGGGCGGTCGCCGTCACCATCGCCTGCGTCCTGCCGGTCTTCCTGCTGGGCGGCCTCGCCGTGCAGATGAGCGAGGAACTGGATTTCTCCCCGGCCGGCCTGGGCCTGGCCGTGGCGGCGTACTTCGGCGTGGGCGCGCTGGCCTCCGTGCCATCCGGCGTCCTCGCGGAGCGTTACGGGCCCGCCGTGGTGGCCCGCGCCGGCATCCTGCTCTCCGCCGCCTGCCTGCTGGCCGTGGCGGGGGTGGCACATTCGTACCCGGTCCTGCTCGGGCTGCTCGCGCTCGCCGGCACCGCCAACGCTCTCGGCCAGATCTCCAGCAACGCCGCCCTCGCCCGGCACGTGCCGGCCCGCCGGCAGGGACTGTCGTTCGGGGTGAAGCAGGCCGCCATCCCCGCCGCCGCCCTGCTGGCCGGGGCGGCGGTGCCCACCGTGGCGCTCACGGCCGGCTGGCGCTGGGCGTTCGTGGCGGCTGCCGGCGCGGCCCTGGCGACGCTGCCGGCCGTACCCGCACGGGAGCCGCGCCCCACCCGGACGGCCGCGCCCACCCGCGCCGGCCGCGCCACCGCGGCCCTGGTGGTGGTCGGGGCCGCCGCGACCTTCGCCGCCGCCGCCGCGAACGCGCTCGGCACCTTCGTCGTCGACTCCTCGGCCGGCCGGGGGCTGTCACCCGGGCTGGCCGGGCTGACCCTGACCCTGGGCAGCGCGGTCTGCGTGGCCGCCCGGATCACCGTCGGCTGGCTGGCGGACCGACGTGCCACCGGGCACGTCGCCGTCATCGCCGGCATGCTCGTGGTCGGCGCGGCCGGGCTGGGGTTGCTGGCCGCCCCGGGGCCGGTGCCGCTGGTGGCCGGCGTGCTGCTCGGCTTCGGCCTGGGCTGGGCGTGGCCGGGCCTGATGACCTTCGCGGTGGTCCGGCTGCACCCGCAGGCCCCGGCCGCCGCCACCTCGGTCACCCAGACCGGGGTGTACGCGGGCGGCTGCCTCGGCCCGCTCGGCCTCGGTACCGTGGCCGCGCACGCCGGCTACCGGACGATGTGGATCGTGGCCGCCGTCGCGATGCTGCTGGCCGCGGCCCTGATGCTCACCGGCAGCCGGATGCTCGCCCGCCGCTAGCCTGCGGCGTGGGCCCGGCTGCCCACCACGCGCTCCTGGGCCCCGGTCCGCCCGCTCGACCGGCGCGTCAGCTGGTGCGGTCGGCGATGTAGTCGCAGAGGGATTCGAGGGCGCGGCGGGCCGGCCCCTGCGGGAGCGGCGAGAGCTGCTCCCGGGCCTCCTCGGCGTAGCTGCGGACCGTCTCCCGGGCCCGCTTGAGCGCGGGGCTCTCGCGCAGCAGGCCGAGCGCCTCGGCGTGCAGGTCGTCGTCGGTCAGCGGGCCGGTCGCCAGGATCTCCCGCAGCCGCACCGAGGCGGCGTCGGCGTCGTCGGAGGCGAGCGCGTAGAGCACCGGCAGGGTCGGCACGCCCTCGCGCAGGTCGGTGCCGGGCGTCTTGCCCGACTCCACCGACTCCGAGGCGATGTCGAGCAGGTCGTCGGAGAGTTGGAAGGCCACGCCGATGGTCTCGCCGTAGCCGGCCAGCGCCTCGGTGTGCTCCGGGGCGGCACCGCCGAACATGCCGCCGAAGCGGGCCGAGGTGGCGATCAGCGAGCCGGTCTTCCCCGCGATCACGTCGAGGTAGTGGGCCACCGGATCGTCGCCGGGGCGGGGGCCGACCGTCTCGGCGATCTGGCCGTGCACCAGCCGGGCGAAGGTGCGCGCCTGGAGGCGTACGGCCTCGATGCCCAGGTCGGCCGCGATGTCGGCGGCGCGGGCGAAGAGGTAGTCGCCGACGAGGATGGCGACCGAGTTGGTCCACCGGGAGTTGGCGCTCGGCGCCCCCCGGCGCACGGCGGCCTCGTCCATCACGTCGTCGTGGTAGAGCGTCGCCAGGTGGGTGAGCTCCATCACCACCGCGGCCGGTACGACCTGCGCGTTGGCCGGGTCGCCGAACTGCGCGCCCAGCGCCACCAGCAGCGGGCGGAACCGCTTGCCACCGGCCTCCACGAGGTGCCGCGCGGCCTCCGTGACGAACGGGTCGGCGCTCGCCACGCTCGCGCGCAGCTCGGACTCGACGCCGTCCAACAGGCCCAGCACGGACGCCTCGACGCGGGGGTCGGCGAGATAGAGACCGAGCGCGCCGAACTGACTCGTGCTCGCCCTGGTCCGACGGCTGCCGGACCCGGGGGCATCTGAACGCTCGCCAGCCGGATTCACCACGCCATCAACCATGCCACACCCCTCCGACCTGCTCGGGACGGGGGATACGGCGCGGGGGCCGGCACGCCGTGGCGTACCGGCCCCCGCGGGCGTCAGCGTCGGTCATCTGACAAATTCGGCGGCGCCGGTCGCCAGGTCGAGCAGCGGCGCGGGCGCGACACCGAGCACCAGCGTGGCGATCACGCCGATCATCAGCGCGGCCGAGGTCAGCCCGCCCGGGACGGCGACGGTCGGCGTGGACTCACCGGGCTCGGAGAGCCACATCATCACCACGACCCGCAGGTACGGGAAGGCCAGCACCATGCTGGTCAGCACGCCGGCGATCACCAGCCACGCCTGCCCGCCGTCGAGCGCCGGCGCGAAGACCGCGAACTTGCTCGTGAAGCCGCTGGTCAGCGGGATACCGGCGAAGGCCAGCAGGACGAAGGTGAAGATGCCGGCGTAGAACGGCGAGCGCCGTCCCAGCCCGGCCCAGCGGGACAGGTGGGTGGCCTCCCCGTCGGCGTCGCGCACCAGGGTCACCACGGCGAACGCGGCGAGCACCGAGAAGCCGTACGCGACCAGGTAGAACATCGTCCCGGAGATGCCCTCGGCCCCCGGCGCCAGCACGCCGACCAGCAGGTAGCCGGCGTTGGCGATCGAGGAGTACGCCAGCAGCCGCTTGATGTCGGTCTGGGTGACCGCCAGCACCGCGCCGACCAGCATGGTCAGCACCGCCACCACGCCGAGGACCGGAGTGAAGTCCCAGCGGGCCCCGTCGAATGCGACGTGGAACACCCGCAGCAGGGCGCCGAACGCGGCGACCTTCGTGCAGGCGGCCATGAAGCCGGTGATCGGGGTCGGCGCGCCCTGGTAGACGTCCGGCGTCCAGACGTGGAAGGGGGCGGCCGCGGCCTTGAAGAGCAGACCGATGGCGAGCATCGCCATGCCGGCGAAGAGCAGCAGCGGGCTGGCCGGGGAGTCCGCGACGGCGGCGTCGATGGTGGCGAAGTCGACACCCGCCGGCCGGCCCGGGATGCCCGCCGTGAAGCCGTAGATCAGGGCCACACCGAACAGGAAGAAGGCCGAGGCGTACGCGCCCAGCATGAAGTACTTCAGCGCGGCCTCCTGGCTCAGCAGCCGCCGGCGACGGGCCAGCGCGCAGAGCAGGTACAGCGGCAGCGAGAAGACCTCGAGCGCGATGAACATGGTCAGCAGGTCGTTCGCCGCCACGAAGATCAGCATGCCGCCGATCGCGAACGTGGTCAGCGGGTAGACCTCGGTGAGGCCGTTCTTGCCCTCGGCCTGCCGCCGGTCGTCGGTCGACTCGGCGGTGATCGCGGCCTGGGCGACGAAGGCCCCGCCCCGCTCCACCGAGCGCTCACCGATGAGCAGCAGCGCCATCGCGGCGAGGACCAGGATCGCGCCCTGGAGGAAGAGCGTCGGCCCGTCCACGGCGATCGCCCCGCCGATCGTGATCTTCCGCTCGTCGGCCGCCAGCACCACCATGGTCAGCGCGGCGAGCACCGCCAGCAGGGCCAGCGACAGTTGCACCACGTGCCGGAGCCGGCGGGGCACGAACGCCTCGACCAGGACGCCCAGCAGCGCGGCGCCCAACATGATCAGGGTGGGAGCGAGCGCCGCGTAGTCGATCGACGGCAGTTTCAGCTCGGTCACTGCGCAAACCTTTCGTTCGCGACTGCGGGGCTCGCAAGCTCACTCCTCGCGCTCACCGCTGCCGGCCTTTCGTTCACGACTGCGGGGCTCGCAAGCTCACTCCTCGCGCTCACCGCTGCCGGCCTTTCGTTCGCGACTGCGGGGCTCGCAAGCTCACTCCTCGCGCTCACTTGGCCGCCTCCTGGACGGTGCCGCCCGAGGTCGGGGCGGGGTCGGTCCGGCCGACGTCCTGCATGGTCGCCTGCACGGCCGGGTTGATCACGTCGGTGACCGGCTTCGGGTAGAAGCCGAGCAGCACGATCAGCGCGATCAGCGGGGCGACCACGAACTTCTCGCGCAGGTTCAGGTCACGCTTCATGCCGTCGATCTGGGTGAGCGCCGGGTTGAGCGTGCCCTGGGTGGTGCGCTGCACCATCCACAGCACGTACGCGGCAGCCAGGATGATGCCGAGCGTCGCGATCACCGCGACCGGCTTGTTCACCGTGAACGTGCCGATCAGCACCAGGAACTCGGAGACGAACGGCGCGGTGCCGGGCAGCGCGAGCGAGGCCAGACCGGCGAAGAAGAGCACCCCGGCCAGGAGCGGCACCAGCTTGCCGGCGCCGCCGAAGTCGCTGATCAGCGCCGAGCCGCGCCGGGCGATGAGCATGCCCACCACCAGGAAGAGCAGGCCGGTGGCGAGCCCGTGGTTGAGCATGTAGAGCACCGCACCGGTGCCGGCCTGGGTGGTGAAGGCGAAGATGCCCACCCCGATGAAGCCGAAGTGCGCGATCGAGGTGTACGACACCAGCCGCTTCAGGTCGTTCTGGCCGACCGCCAGCAGCGCGGCGTAGATGATGCCGATCACGCCCAGCGCCAGCGCCCACGGGGCGAACCACTTGGCCGCGTCCGGGAACAGCGGCAGGCAGTAGCGCAGGATGCCGAAGGTGCCGACCTTGTCGAGCACGCCGACGAGCAGCGCCGCCGCCCCCGCCGGGGCCGCGCCACCGGCGTCCGGCAGCCAGGTGTGGAAGGGGAAGAACGGCGCCTTGATCGCGAACGCGAGGAAGAAGCCGAGGAACAGCCAGCGCTCCGTGCCGGTGGAGATGTCCACCTGGGACAGCGCCTGCCAGTCGAAGGTCTTCCCGCCGACGACCCAGAGGCCGATGACAGCGGCCAGCATGAACAGACCGCCGACCAGCGAGTAGAGGAAGAACTTCACGGCCGCGTACTGCCGCTGGTGGCCGCCGTAGCTGCCGATGAGGAAGTACATCGGCACCAGCATGACCTCGAAGAACACGTAGAACAGGAAGACGTCGGCGGCGGCGAAGACGCCGATCATCGTGCACTCGAGGACGAGCAGCAGGGCGAAGTAGACCGGCACCGACCGCTTGGACGACTCGGCGTCGTGCCACGACGCCAGGATCACCAGCGGCACCAGCACCGCGATCAGCATCAGCATCACCAGCGCGATGCCGTCCGCCGCGAAGGTGAAGTTGACGCCCCAGTTCGGGATCCACGCGTAGGACTCGCGGAACTGGAAGCGGTCACCGCCGACCTTGAAGGTCACCCACATGACCACCGACAGCGCCAGCACCAGCAGCGACCAGCCGAGCGCCACCTGCTTGGCCAGCTCCGGCCGGCTGCGCGGCAGGAAGGCCACCACCAGGGCACCGACCAGCGGTGCCACGGTGAGCACCGAGAGGAACGGGAAGTCGGACATTATGCGGCCTTACCTCCGTCGTCACTGCGCGGTCCGCCGGTGACGGCCGCCTGGAAGTGGTCGATCACGTCAGCCACCCCGCCTCGACGGCCAGGAACGCCGCCAGGACCAGCAGCGCGCCGGTCAGGATCGAGGTGGCGTACGACCGGACGAAGCCCGTCTGGAGCCGCCGGAGCCGACCCGAGCCGCCGCCGATCCCCGCCGCGAGGCCGTTGACCAGCCCGTCGACGCCCCGGTTGTCGAGGTAGACCAGCGCCCGGGTGAGGAAGATGCCCGGCTTCTCGAAGACGGCCTCGTTGAACGCGTCGGTGTAGAGGTTCTTCCGCGCGGCGGTGACCAGTACCCCGGCCGGCTGCGGCGCGATGGCGGTGCCCTTGCGGAACAGGAACCAGGCGAGCCCGGCGCCGAGCACGGTGACCAGGATCGACAGGATCGTGATCACGGTGTGCGAGAGCACCGCGTGGTGTTCCCCTTCCGCCGCACCGAGTCCGGCCGTGGCGGTGAGCCAGTCCGGCACCGAGGTGGAGAGCAGCCAACCCGCGCCGACCGAGCCGACTGCCAGCAGGATCAACGGGATCGTCATCAGCTTCGGCGACTCGTGCGGGTGCTCGATGTCCTCCGTCCACCGCTTCGGGCCGTGGAACGTGAGCACGAAGAGGCGGGTCATGTAGAACGCGGTCAGCCCGGCGCCGAGCAGCGCGGCCATGCCGAAGAGCCAGGCCGTCCAGTCGTCCCGCTCGAACGCGGCCACGATGATCGGTTCCTTGGAGAAGAAGCCGGACAGCGGGGGGATGCCGATGATGGCGAGCCAACCCGTCATGAAGGTGATCCAGGTGACCTTCATGTACTTCGACAGCCCGCCGAAGCGGCGGATGTCGACCTGGTCGTTCATGCCGTGCATGACGGAGCCGGCGCCGAGGAACATGTTGGCCTTGAAGAAGCCGTGCGCCAGCAGGTGCACGATCGCCAGCGCGTACGCGGCACCGCCCAGGCCCACGCCGAGGAACATGTAGCCGATCTGGCTGACCGTCGACCAGGCCAGCACCCGCTTGATGTCGTCCTTGGCCGCGCCGATGATGCAGCCGATCAGCAGCGTCAGCGCGCCGACGCTCACCACCACGAGCTGGAGGGTCGAGTTGGCCGAGAAGATCGGGTTCGACCGGGCGATCAGGTAGACGCCGGCGGTGACCATCGTCGCGGCGTGGATGAGCGCCGACACGGGGGTCGGGCCCTCCATCGCGTCCGGCAGCCACGCCTGGAGCGGGAACTGGCCGGACTTGCCGGTCGCGCCGAGCAGCAGCAGCAGGCCGAGCACCAGCACCGTGGTCGCGGTCAGCGAGCCGACGCCGTTGAAGACCTCGTCGTACTGGGTGGTGCCGAGGGTGGCGAACATGATGAAGATGCCGATCGCCAGGCCGGCGTCGCCGACCCGGTTCATCAGGAACGCCTTCTTGCCGGCCGTGGCGGCGCTCGGCCGCTCGTACCAGAAGGAGATCAGCAGGTACGACGCCAGACCGACGCCCTCCCAGCCGAAGTAGAGCATCACGTAGTTGTTGCCGAGCACCAGCAGCAGCATGGCCGCGACGAACAGGTTGAAGTAGGCGAAGAACCGCCGACGTCCCGCGTCGTGCGACATGTACTCGACCGCGTAGAGGTGGATCAGGAAGCCCACCCCGGTGATCAGCAGCACGAACACGGCGGCCAGCGGGTCGAACAGCAGACCGAAGTCCACCCGCAGGTCGCCGACCGTGATGAAGTCCCACAGGCTCAGCTCGACCGACTTGTTCTCCAGCCCACGCAGCTGGAAGAAGTAGGTCAGGCCCAGCACGAACGCGGCGCCGATGGCGGCCACCCCGAGCCAGTGCCCCCAGCGGTCCGCCCGCCGGCCGAGCAGCAGCAGGATCGCCGCGCTGACCAGCGGGATCGCCACCAGCAGCCAGACGCTGCCCAGCAGCCCGTCCGCCGTCGCGTAGGCGACGGTGCCCACCGGCTCAGCCGGGGCGTTCGTCAGAATCGTTCCCACCGCAGGACCCCTCAGTACTTCAGCAGGTTGGCGTCGTCGACACTCGCGGAGCGTCGGGTCCGGAAGATCGCCATGATGATCGCCAGCCCGACCACGACCTCGGCCGCCGCCACCACCATCACGAAGAACGCCATGATCTGGCCGTTGAGGTCACCGTTGATCCGGCTGAAGGTGACCAGCGTCAGGTTGGCCGCGTTGAGCATCAGCTCGATGCACATGAAGAGCACGATCGCGTTGCGCCGGATGAGCACACCGACCGCGCCGATGGTGAAGAGCACGGCGGCCAGCACCAGGTAGTAGTCGGGGGTCATTTCTCCGTCCCCTTCAGGGTGGTCTCCCGGTCGGTCAGCTCGCGGACCGGCAGGATGTCCGGGGTGCTCCGCTCGGTCAGCCGGCCGTCCGGCAGGCGGGCCGGGGTGGCCACAGAGGAGGAGGTCGCGAAGACACCCGGTCCCGGCTTCGGGCCCGGGTAGTTGCCCGGGGCGAAGCGCGCCCGCATCGTCGTCGGCTGGTCCATCCTGTCCTCCTTGCGCCGCTCGATGTGGGCCAGGACCATCGCACCGATGGCGGCCGTGATGAGCAGAGCCGAGGTGAGCTCGAAGGCGAAGACGTACTTGGTGAAGAGCAGCCGGGCGATGCCCTGCACGTTGCCCTCGGCGTTGGCCTGCTCCAGGCCGATCGCCGTGGTGCCCTCCAGGGCGCGCCACAGCCCGCTGCCGACCAGGCCGGCGAAGCCGAGCCCGAGCACCACGGCCGCGACCCGCTGGCCCCGTAGCGTCTCGATCAACGAATCGGAGGCGTCGCGGCCGACCAGCATCAGCACGAACAGGAACAGCATCATGATCGCGCCGGTGTAGACGATGATCTGCACCATGCCGATGAACGGCCCGGCCTGGAGGACGTAGAACACGCCCAGGCAGAGCATCGTCAGCACCAGGAACAGGGCCGAGTGCACGGCGTTGCGCGCCGCCACCATCCCGATCGCGCCGATCAGCGCCAGCGGGGCCAGGATGTAGAAGGTCACCTGCTCCCCGCTGGAGACCTCGCCCGCCGCGGCGAGCACCGTCTGCGTGGTCATGCTCCGTCTCCCTTGGCGGCTGCCGCCCGCTGGGCGTGCTGCTCGGCACCCGGGAAGGTCACACCGGGGTGCTCCTCCACCTGGTACCGGCCCGGGTTGTTGGCCGAGTGCTCCGCGCCGGCCGAGGTGCCCGGGTTGGTCAGCGCGCCGACGTAGTAGTCCTTCTCGCTGTCGCCCAGCCGCATCGGGTGCGGCGGCTGCTCCATGCCCGGCAGCAGCGGCGCGAGCAGCTGCTCCTTCGTGAAGATCAGGTCCTGCCGGCTGTCCCGGGCCAGCTCATACTCGTTGCTCATGGTGAGCGAACGGGTCGGGCAGGCCTCGATGCAGAGCCCGCAGAAGATGCAGCGGGCGTAGTTGATCTGGTAGGTGCTGGCGTACCGCTCACCCGGCGAGAAGCGCTGCTCCTCGGTGTTGTCGCCACCCTCGACGTAGATCGCGTCGGCCGGGCAGGCCCAGGCGCACAGCTCGCAGCCGATGCACTTCTCCAGCCCGTCCGGGTGCCGGTTGAGGATGTGCCGCCCGTGGTAGCGCGGCGCCGAGACCGGCGGCTTGAACGGGTAGTCGGTGGTGATGACCTTCTTGAACATGTGCGAGAAGGTGACACCGAAGCCCTTGAACGTTCCGGTGATCGCGCCCACGTCACACCTCCCTGGAGTCCGGGCCGGCGGCGATGTTGGCCGGCTCCCGCTCGGCGACCACACGCCTCGTGCGCGGGCTCGGTGGTACCTGCAGGTCCATCGGGGGCAGCGGGAAGCTGCCGTGCGGCCGGTCGTTGACCTGCTCCTGGACCGTCGGCTTCGGCTGGGGCTTGCGGCTCGGCCAGAACAGCGTGGCAAGCAGCAGGATGCCGGCGGGGATGCCGACGGCGATCAGCTTGCTGCGCGAGTCCCAGTCCTCGATCGAGCGCAGGCCGGCCAGGACCAGGATCCAGACCAGGTTGATCGGGAGCAGGACCTTCCAGCCCAGGCGCATGAACTGGTCGTAGCGCAGCCGGGGCAGCGTGCCGCGCAGCCAGACGAAGACGAACACCAGCATGATGACCTTGCCGAAGAACCACAGCATCGGCCACCAGCCGGAGTTGGCGCCCGCCCAGATGCCGGTGATCGGCCACGGGGCGTGCCAGCCGCCGAGGAAGAGCGTCACGGTGAACGCCGACATCGTCACCATCGCGACGTACTCGCTGAGCATGAAGAGCGCGAACTTCAGCGAGCTGTACTCCGTCTGGAAGCCCGCCACCAGCTCCGACTCGGCCTCGGGCAGGTCGAACGGCGCCCGGTTCGTCTCACCGACGATGGCGATGAAGAACATGATGAAGCTGGGGAGCAGCAGGAGCGCGTACCAGCCGGGGGCCGGAACCTCGAAGCCCCCGATGCTCAGCCGGGTGCCGTCGCCCTGGGCGGCGACGATCCCGCTGGTCGACATGGTGCCGGCGGTCATGAAGACCGCGACGACGCTCAGGCCCATCGTGACCTCGTACGAGACCAGCTGGGCGGCGGAGCGCAGGCCGCCGAGCAGCGGGTACGTGGAGCCGCTGGCCCAGCCGCCGAGCACGATGCCGTACACGGCCAGCGAGGAGAGGGCCAGCACCACCAGCACCGCCACCGGCACGTCGGTGACCTGTAGCGGCGTCCGGTGCCCGAAGATGCTGACCATCGGCCCGAACGGGATCACCGCCAGCGCGGTGACCGCGCAGACCACCGAGATCACCGGGGCGAAGAAGTAGACGACCTTGTCGGCGGTCCGCGGGAGGATGTCCTCCTTGAACGCCAGCTTCAGGCCGTCGGCGAGGGTCTGCAGCAGGCCGAACGGGCCGGCCTGGTTGGGGCCGGGGCGCACCGCCATGCGGCCCACGACCCGGCGCTCGAACCAGACGCCGAGGAGCGTGGCCAGCACGGCGACGACGAACGCGAAGACGATCTTGCCGAGGACCAGCCACCAGGGGTCCCGGCCGAAGTCGGCCAGCGTCGGATCCTGGGCCAGGTAGACCGCGTTCACTGCTGTACACCCCCTGCGTTGAGGAGCGGGCCCGGACGGTCCGCCTCGTCGGCGGCGACCGCGGCGGCGGAGACCCGTACGACCGCTCCGGACGTCGCGCCGAGGCTGCGCCGCACGGTCGAGCCGGGCGAGTTGGTGGGCAGCCAGACGACGCCGTCCGGCATCTCGGTGATCGCCGCCGGCAGGGTCAGCGCCCCCCGGTCGGTGCCCACCGTCACCGCGTCGCCGTCGGCGACGCCGAGCGCCTCCGCGGTGCCCTTGCCCAGCCGGACCACCGGCGGGCGGGCGGTGCCGGCGAGGTGCTCGTCGCCGTCGATGAGGCTGCCCAGGTCGAGCAGCTGGTGCCAGGTGGCGAGCACCGCCTCACCGGCGCCCGGCTCGCGCACCGCGGCCGGCTCGACCGACGGGGCGGCGGGGCGGTCGGTGCGGGTGCGCGGCAGCGCGCCCAGCTCGCGGCGGACGCTGAGCACGTCGCCCGTGCCGAGCTGCACGTCCAGCTGCGCGGCGAGCGCGTCCAGCACGCGGCCGTCGGTCATCGCGGCGGTGTGCAGCACCGCCTCGAAGGTGCGCAGCCGGCCCTCCCAGTCCAGGAAGCTGCCGGCCTTCTCGGCCACCGGGGCGACGGGGAGGACCACGTCGGCCCGGCGGGCCACCGCGCTCATCCGCAGCTCCAGGCTGACCAGGAACGGCACCTCGTCCAGGGCCTTCTCGGCCAGTCGCGGGTCGGCCAGGTCGGCCGGGTCGACCCCGCCCACCACCAGCGCCCCGAGCTGACCGCCGGCGGCGGCGGCGAGGATGCCGTCGGTGTCCCGGCCGGCCTGGCTCGGGATGACGCCGGCGGCGATGTCCCACGCCTCGCCCAGCTCGGCCCGGGCGGCCGGCTCGTTGACCAGGCGGCCCCCGGGAAGCAGGTTGGGCAGGCAGCCCGCGTCGACCGCGCCGCGGTCACCCGCGCGCCGCGGCACCCAGGCCAGCTTCGCGCCGGTACGCCGGGCGACGTCGACCGCCGCGGAGAGGCCACCCGGCACGCTGGCCAGGCGCTCGCCGACGATCAGGATCGCGCCCTCGGTGCCGAGCGCCTCGGCGACCGTCGCGTGCTCGGCGAGCACGCTGGCCTCCTCGCCCGGCACGACCCGGGCCAGCTTGGCGCCGAGCTTCTCCAGGCCGCGCGTGGCGAACGGCGCGATCGCGTACACCGTCAGCTTCTTCTTCAGGTACGCCTTGCGCAGCCGCAGGAAGAGGATCGGGCACTCCTCCTCCGGCTCCAGCCCGACCAGCACCACCGCCGGCGCCTTCTCGACGTCGGCGTAGGTGACGTCGGTGACCCCGGCGACCGAGCTGGCCAGGAAGTCGGTCTCCTCACGGGAGACCGGCCGGGCCCGGAAGTCGATGTCGTTGGTGTTCAGCGCGACCCGGGCGAACTTGGCGTACGCGTAGGCGTCCTCGACGGTCAGCCGGCCGCCGGTGAGCACCGCCGTGCCCCGCCCGCCGTCCCGCGCCGCGCGCAGTCCCTCGGCGGCGACGGCCAGCGCCTCGCTCCACGCCGCCTCACGCAGCTCGCCGGTCTGCGGGTCGCGGACCAGCGGGGTGGTGAGCCGGTCGAAGGCGCGGGTGTACTGGAAGCCCCACCGCCCCTTGTCGCAGTTCCACTCCTCGTTCACCGCCGGGTCGTCGCCGGCCAGCCGGCGCAGCACCTTGCCCCGCCGCCAGTCGGTGCGCTGGGCGCAGCCGGCCGAGCAGTGCTCGCAGACGCTCGGGGTCGAGACCAGGTCGAACGGGCGGGCCCGGAACCGGTACTGGGTGCCGGTCAGCGCGCCGACCGGGCAGATCTGCACCGTGTTGCCGGAGAAGTACGAGTTGAAGGGCACGTCCCCGGCCTCGTCGGAGGCCGAGCCGGCGCAGCCGCCGCCCGCCTCCACGCCGTAGTCCTCGTCCCGGTAGATGTTGATCTCCTCGGCGGACGACCGGCCCATCAGGTCGATGAACTTGTCGCCGGCTATCTCCTCGGAGAACCGGGTGCAGCGCTGGCAGAGCACGCAGCGCTCGCGGTCGAGCAGCACCTGCGTGCTGATCGGCAGCGGCTTCGGGTACTCCCGCTTGTGCTCGTGGAACCGCGAGTCGGTGCGCCCGGTGGACATCGCCTGGTTCTGCAGCGGGCACTCACCGCCCTTGTCGCACATCGGGCAGTCGAGCGGGTGGTTGAGCAGCAGCAGCTCCATGACCCCCTCCTGCGCCTTCTTGGCGACCGGGGAGGTCAGCTGGGTGCGTACCACCATGCCGTCGGCGACGGTCTGGGTGCAGGAGGCGACGGGCTTGCGCTGCCCCTCCACCTCGACCAGGCACTGGCGGCACGCGCCGGCCGGAGCCAGCAGCGGGTGATCGCAGAACCGGGGGATCTCGGTGCCCAGCTGCTCGGCGACCCGGATCAGGAGCGCCCCCTTGGGGGCGGTGACCTCGACACCGTCGATGGTGAGGGTGACGGTCTCGGTCTGCTTCGCTACGTCGGTCACAGTGCTTGCCTTTCGCTCGCGACTGCGGGGCTCGCTCCGCTCACTCCTCGCGCTCCCATCAGTGCGCTCCCACGAGCTGCTTGTCCGACAGCTTCGGCGCGGTACGTCCCTCGATGTAGTCGAGGTAGTCCTGCTTGAAGTACTTCAGCGACGAGGTCACCGAGCTGGTCGCGCCGTCGCCCAGACCGCAGAACGAGCGGCCGAGGATGTTGTCGCAGGTGTCCAGCAGGGTGTCCAGGTCCTCGTGGGTGCCCTGACCGGCGAGGATCCGCCGGTAGACCCGGACCATCCAGTAGTTGCCCTCCCGGCACGGGGTGCACTTGCCGCACGACTCGTGGTGGTAGAACTCCAGCCACCGGTAGGTCGCGTAGACCGGGCAGTCCTGGTCGGAGAAGATCTGGGTGGCCGTGGTGCCGAGGATCGAGCCGGCCGCCGCCACCCCCTCGAAGTCCAGCGGGACGTCCAGGTGCTCGGCGGTGAGCAGCGGCGTCGACGACCCACCCGGCGTCCAGAACCGCAGGTTGTGACCGGGCTGCATGCCACCGGCCAGCTCGATCAGCTCCCGCAGGGTGACGCCCATGCCGCACTCGAACTGGCCCGGGTTGGTGACCCGGCCGGAGAGCGAGTAGATCATCGGGCCGGACGACTTCTCCGTGCCCATGGACTTCCACCAGTCGGCGCCGCCCAGCACGATGTACGGCACGCTGGCGATGGTGCCGACGTTGTTGACCACCGTCGGGCTCGCGTACAGGCCGTGGGTGGCCGGGAACGGCGGGCGCAGCCGGGGCTGGCCCCGGAAGCCCTCCAGCGAGTCCAGCAGCGCGGTCTCCTCGCCGCAGATGTACGCCCCGGCGCCCGAGTGCACCACCAGTTCCAGGTCGAACCCGGAGCCGAGGATGTTCCGGCCGAGGTAGCCCTTGGCGGTCGCCTCCCGCACGGCGTTGCGCAGCCGGCGCGCGGCGTGCACCGCCTCGCCCCGAATGTAGATGTAGGCGCGGTTGGCACGGATCGCGTACGACGCGATGATCACGCCCTCGACGAGGGAGTGCGGGTCGTGCGTCATCAGCGGGAGGTCCTTGCAGGTGCCCGGCTCCCCCTCGTCGGCGTTGACGACGAGGTAGTGCGGCTTGCCGTCGCCCTGCGGGATGAACCCCCACTTGAGACCGGTCGGGAAGCCGGCGCCGCCGCGACCGCGCAGGCCGGAGTCCTTGATCAGCTGGATCAGGTCGTCCGGGTGCGCCTTGAGCGCCTTGCGCAGGGCCGCGTAGCCGTCGAGCTTCTCGTAGGTGCCGATCCCCCAGGCGTCCGGCGACAGCCAGCGCTTGGTGAGTACCGGCGTCAGCTTGGCCAGGGTCTCCGGCCGGGGAGTGGTCACTTCTGGACCCCCGTCTCGCTCGCGACGGCGGAGCCCGCGCCATCGGCGCCCGTCCCCGCCTCGGCTTCCTTGAGGTTGCGCTCCTGCGCCCCGGCCTCGTCGCCAGCGGGCTTGCCGTCGCCGGCCGGCGCGTTGGCCGCCGCGCCGGCGGCCTCCGCCTTCCGCGCGTCGCGGGGGGCCGGCGGGGCGCCGTCCACCGGGACCTTGGTGCCGGGCGCGTCCGGCACGGCGGTCGCCGCGTCGGGCTGCCGGGTCTCGGCGGTACGCACCTCGGGCGACTTGGCGTCCGGCGCCTTCACGTCGCGGGTGGTGCTGCCGGCCGCCTCGGCGGCGGGTGCCGGCTCGCCGGTGCCCGCGTTGCCGGTCGCACCGAGGACGGTCCTGGCCGGCTCCGGGGCCGGCTTCGCGGCCTCGCTCCGGGCCTTCGCCTCGGCGGCGGCCTTGTCGGCCTCGGCCTTGCTGCGGATCGGGGTGTTCGGGTCGAAGCCCGGCACGGAGATGCCGTGCTCCTGTGCCAGCCGCAGCCCGCGCAGGGTGGGCTCTCCCGGCCCGCCCTCGGCGACCGCGCCCTCCCGCTCGTCGGCGAAGCCGGCGAGCTGCAGGGCCATCTCCTTCAGGGTGCAGAGCCGGGCGCCCCGGGTCGGCATCGGCCGGCCGCCGGCGCGCAGCTCGTCGACCACGCCGCGCGCGCTCTGCGGGTCGACGCCGTCGAAGAAGTCGTAGTTGACCGTCATCACCGGGCCGTAGTCGCACGCCGCCAGGCACTCGGCGTGCTCCAGAGTGATCTTCCCGTCGGCGGTGGTCTCGTCGTGCCCCACGCCGAGGTGCTCGGCGAGGGTGTCGTAGACCTCCTGGCCGCCGAGCACGTTGCACATCGTGTTGGTGCAGACGCTCACCAGGTAGTCACCGGTCGGCCGGCGCTTGTACATGGTGTAGAAGGTCGCGACCGCCCCGACCTGGGCCTTGTTCAGGCCCAGCACCTCGGCGCAGAACGCCACGCCCGCCGGGGAGACGTAACCCTCCTCGGCCTGCACGAGGTGCAGCAGCGGCAGCAGCGCCGAGCGGGACCGGTCGGCCGGGTAGCGGGCGACGATCTCCCGTGCCCGTTCGCGGGTCTCGTCAGTGAAAACACTCATCAGCGTCGCCTTCCGTTCGCGACTGGGCACGCCTCTGCCCGCGACTGCGGGGCTCGCTCCGCTCTCTCCTCGCGCGGGCGACTGGGGCTCGCAAGCTCACTCCTCGCGCTCACCTGTCACACCCACCCATGACGGGGTCCAGCGAGGCGCCGCCGGCGATCACGTCGGCGATCAGGCCGCCCTCGGCCATCGCCGGGAGGGCCTGGAGGTTGACGAAGCTCGGCTCCCGGTAGTGCACCCGGTAGGGCCGGGTGCCACCGTCGGAGACGGCGTGCACGCCCAGCTCGCCGCGGGGCGCCTCGATGCCGACGTAGACCTGACCCGGCGGCACCCGGAAGCCCTCGGTGACGAGCTTGAAGTGGTGGATCAGCGACTCCATCGACTGACCCATGATCTTCGCGACGTGCTCCAGCGAGTTGCCCATGCCGTCGACGCCGATGGCGAGCTGCGCCGGCCAGGCGATCTTCTTGTCGGCCACCATGACCGGGCCCGGCTTGAGCCGGTCCAGCGCCTGCTCGACGAGCTTGAGCGACTCGCGCATCTCGGCGAGCCGGACCACGTAGCGGCCCCACACGTCGCCGTCGGTGTGCGTCGGCACGTCGAACTCGTACGTCTCGTAGCCGCAGTACGGCATGGTCTTGCGCAGGTCCCAGGCCAGGCCGGCGGAGCGCAGCACCGGGCCGGTCACGCCGAGCGCGACGCAGCCCGTCACGTCGAGCACGGCGACGTTCTTCGTCCGCTCGAGCCAGATGGGCTGCCCGGAGAGGAGGTTCTCGTACTCCTTGAGCTTCTTCGGCATCAGCTTGAGGAACTCGCGGATCTTGACGATCGCCTCGTCCGGCACGTCCTGGGCCACGCCGCCCGGACGGACGTACGCGTGGTTCATCCGCAGGCCGGTGATGATCTCGAAGATCTCCAGGACGTACTCACGCTCGCGGAAGCCGTAGAGCATCATGTTGATCGCGCCCAGCTCCATGGCCGTGGTGGCCACCCAGACCAGGTGCGACGAGATCCGGTTCAGCTCCATCATCAGGACCCGGATGGTGTTCGCCCGCTCGGTGATCTGGTCGGAGATCCCGAGCAGCTTCTCCACCGCCAGCGCGTACCCGGTCTCGTTGAAGATCGGGGCGAGGTAGTCCATCCGGGTCACGAAGGTGCTGCCCTGGACCCAGTTGCGGTATTCGAGGTTCTTCTCGATGCCGGTGTGCAGGTAGCCGACGACCGAGCGGGCCTCGCGGACCGTCTCGCCCTCCAGCTCCAGGATCAGCCGGAGCACGCCGTGCGTCGACGGGTGCTGCGGACCCATGTTGACGACGATCCGGTCGTCGTTGATCGGGTCGGTCCCCGAGACGACGCTGTCCCAGTCGCCACCGGTGACGGTGAAGACCTTGCCCTCGGTGGTGTCGCGCTCGGTGGCGTAGTTCGACGTGCTCACAGTGCCGGCCCTCCGTTCACGACTGCGGGGCTCGCAAGCTCACTCATCGCGCTCACTGGTAGGACCTCCTCCGGTCCGGCGGCGGGATCTCAGCGCCCTTGTACTCGACGGGGACGCCGCCGAGCGGGTAGTCCTTGCGCTGCGGGTGCCCCTCCCAGTCGTCCGGCATGAGGATCCGGGTCAGGTTGGGGTGGCCGTCGAAGATGATGCCGAACATGTCGTACGCCTCACGCTCCTGCCAGTCCGCCGTCGGGTAGACCGACGTGACGCTCGGCAGGTGCGGGTCCTCGGCGGAGACCGCGGCCTCCAGCCGCACCGTGCGGCGGTAGGTCATCGAGGTGAGCTGGTAGACGACGTGCAGGCGACGGGCGTCGGCGCCGAGGTAGTCCACCCCGGAGACCGAGGAGCAGAGCTCGAAGCGCAGCGCCATGTCGTCCCGCATCACCTGGCAGACCTCGGCGATCCGCTCGGGGCGGATGTGCAGCGTCAGCTCGCCCCGGTCGACCACGACCTTCTCGACGGCGTCGGCGAAGGCCGGGTAGGCCTCCTCCAGCGCGTCGCGGACCTCGTCGAAGTAGCCCCCGTAGGGCCGGGGCGCGTCCTCGATGGTCCGGCGCTGGCGGACGAGGCCGCCGAAGCCGGACACGTCGCCGGAGCCCTGGTTGCCGAACATGCCGCGCCCCGCCGGGCTGGCCGGGGGAAACTCGGCCGGTGCCCCGCTGGTGGCGCCCGCCGGCGTCACCGGCACCGGCACGCCGCCGTCGTTAGGCGCGGTCATTTCACACTCCCGTGCAGGTGGTTCTGGGCCTTCATCCAGTTCTCGATCCGCAGCTGCTCCTCGCGACCCTCACGGACCGCCTTGGTCCACTCGGCCCGCCGGGCCTTGTCGCTGCGGTACGACGACGGCATCGAGCCGTAGGGCACGACCGGGACGTCGCCACGGGCCTGCCGCGCCTCGAGCATCTTGCGGCCGTTCGGGCCGAGCGGCTCGTGCATGATCTTCTCGCGCAGCTTGAGGACCGCGTCGATGAGCATCTCGGGCCGGGGCGGGCAGCCCGGCAGGTACATGTCGACCGGGACGACGTGGTCGACGCCCTGCACGATGGCGTAGTTGTTGAACATGCCGCCGCTGCTGGCGCACACGCCCATCGAGATGACCCAGCGGGGCTCCGCCATCTGGTCGTAGATCTGGCGCAGCACCGGGGCCATCTTCTGGCTCACCCGGCCGGCCACGATCATCAGGTCGGCCTGCCGGGGCGACGCCCGGAAGACCTCCATGCCCCAGCGGCCCATGTCGTAGTGCGGGCCACCGGCGGCCATCATCTCGATCGCGCAGCAGGCCAGGCCGAAGGTGGCCCCCCAGACCGACGTCTTCCGCGACCAGTTGACCAGCTTCTCCACGGAGGTGAGCAGGACACCCGCGGGAAGCTTCTCCTCGATACCCATCTGAGGTTCCTCCCTCAGTCCCAGTCCAGGCCGCCACGCCGCCAGACATAGGCGTACGCGACGAAGACCGCGACGATGAACAGGACCATCTCCACGAAGCCGAAGATCGGCAGGGCGTCGAACGAGACCGCCCAGGGGTAGAGGAAGATGATCTCGATGTCGAAGACGATGAAGAGCATCGCCGTCAGGTAGAACTTGATCGGGAACCGGCTGCCGCCAACCGGCTGCGGGCTGGGCTCGATGCCGCACTCGTACGCCTCGAGCTTGGCCTTGTTGTAGCGCCGGGGACCGGCGAAGCGGGCAGCGGCCACGGAGAACAGCGCGAACGCCGCGGCGAGGGCGAACAGCCCGATGATCGGTGCGTAAGGCGAGAGCGACATCGTTTTCTCCTGCTCGTCCTTCCCTGCCCCTGGTCCTTGTCAAAAATCACACTATTCACGTCCCTGGCGACGGTCGCCGCCGGGGGTCGATCTCCCCTGTCCGCACCTGCGGTCGTCGCAGTCTGTGAACGGGGCCGTCACACAGCGCTGCCTTCTTTCGCGACCGCAGGGGCGCCCAGGCTCGTCCTCGCGCTACACGGCCGGCGCCACTCTCGTCATCGCGTTGATGACGCGGTCCATCGCGTCCCCGTCGCGCGGGTCGGTCAGGTTGGCCAGCAGCTTGAGCACGAAGCGCATGAGCATCGGGTGCGGCATGCCGTGCTTCGTGGCCATCCGCATGATCTCCGGGCGGCCGATGAGCTTCACGAAGATGCCACCGAGGCGGTAGTAGCCACCGAAGCGCACCTTCAGCTCCGCCGGGTACGCCGCCAGGGCACGCTCCCGGTCCGCGCCGGCGGGGCGCGCGAGCGCCTGCACGGCGACCTCCGCGGCCAGCTCACCGGACTCCATCGCGTAGGCGATGCCCTCGCCGTTGAACGGGTTGACCATGCCGCCGGAGTCGCCGACCAGCATCACGCCGCGGGTGTAGTGCGGCACCCGGTTGAACCCCATGGGGAGGGCGGCGCCGAGGATCGGGCCCTCCGCGTTCGCCTCGTCGGTCATGCCCCAGTCGGCCGGCGTGTTGGCCAGCCAGTCGGTGAGCAGCCGACGGTAGTTGGTCTTGCCGAACGCGGACGAGGAGTTGAGTACGCCGAGGCCGACGTTGACCCGGCCGTCCCCCAGCCCGAAGATCCAGCCGTACCCGGGCAGCAGGTTGTCGCCGCTGTCCTTGCTGCGCAGCTCGAGCCAGGACTCCAGGTAGTTGTCGTCGTGCTTGGCGGGCGAGCGGTAGTAGCGCCGGACGGCGACGCCGATCGGCCGGTCCTCGCGCTTGGCCAGCCCGAGGGCGAGCGGGAAGCGGCCGGAGACCCCGTCGGCCGCGACGACCAGCGGCGCGTGGAAGGTGGCGGGCTCCTTGCCCGGGCCGACCTCCGCCTCCACGCCGGTCACCCGGCCGTCCGGGCCCAGCACCGGGCCGGTGACGTTCACGCCGGTACGCAGCTCGGCGCCGGACTCGACGGCGCGCCGGGCGAGCAGGTCGTCGAAGTCGAGCCGGGTGCGCACCAGGCCGTAGTTGGGGAAGCTCGCGAGGTCGGGCCAGTCCAGCTCGAGCCGGACGCCGCCGCCGATCACCCGCAGGCCGCGGTTGTGCAGCCAGCCCGCCTCGGGCGAGGTGTCCACGCCCATCCGGATCAGCTGGCGCACCGCGCGCGGGGTCAGCCCGTCGCCGCAGACCTTCTCCCGGGGGAACTCGGTCTTCTCGAGCAGCAGCACCCGTACGCCGTGCCGAGCCAGGTGGTATGCGGTAGCCGACCCACCGGGACCGGCGCCCACGACGATCACGTCGGCGTCATGTTCCACCGCGGCCATCCCGCGCCTCCTCCCGCATGCTCGTGAAATCCTTCACAAGCCAGACGGTGGGAGTCTATGACCGACGCCATGACCGGCCCGGACCAGGGGTACCTAACTTGCCGGAGAGGCGTCGGCCGAGGTCGGAGGCGGGGTCGTCGGGGCGGGTGTCAGTGGGCGGCGGCCGCCGGGTCCAGGCCGGCGTCGTGCCGGATCGCCTCCGGCAGGTGCTCGCGTAGCGCGCCGCCTGCGGCGCGGTCCAGGGCGGCCAACACCTCGGCCACCACCTCACGGACGTCGGCGGGATCCGCGCCGGCCAACTCCTTGAGCTGGGCGATCAACTCGGCCGCGTCGTCGTCGGTGGTCTCCGCGCCGACCGCCTGCTGTGGTCCCGTCATGGGGCGATCTTACGGAACGAACTGGCACAAAAACGGATATCTGCGAAAAGAGGCAGGCAACCTCGGTCAGTCGCGTACCGCGCGGTGCAGCGCCGCGATCCCGCCGGTCAGGTTGCGCCAGGCCACCCGGCCCCAGCCCGCCGCGCCGATCCGCGCGGCCAGGGCGGGCTGGTCGGGCCACGCCCGGATCGACTCCGCCAGGTAGACGTACGCGTCGGGGTTGCTGGAGACGGCACGCGCCACGCTCGGCAGCGAACGCATCAGGTACGACAGGTAGACCGTGCGGAACGCCGGGTTCACCGGGGTGCTGAACTCGCACACCACCAGCCGGCCGCCCGGCCTGGTGACCCGGGCCAACTCCCGCAGGGCGGCGTCGGTGTCGTTCACGTTGCGCAGCGCGAACGAGATGGTCACCGCGTCGAAGGTGGCGTCGGCGAAGGGCAGCCGCAACGCGTCCCCCGCCAGCAGCGGCACCTGGGGACGGGACCGCTTGCCGACGCGCAGCATCCCGAGGGACAGATCCGCGCCGACCGCGTACGCGCCCGACTGGGCGAGTTCCTCCGTGGAGACGCCGGTGCCGGCGCCCACGTCGAGCACCCGGTCACCCGGCCGCAGATCGAGGGCGGCGCGGGTCGCCCGCCGCCAGAACCGGTCCTGTCCGAAGGAGAGGACGGTGTTGGTCAGGTCGTAGCGAGCCGCCACGCCGTCGAACATCGCGGCGACCTCGTGCGGCTGCTTGTCCAGGTTGGCGCGCTGGCCCTGCGGGGAACGGCTCACCCCTCCACTCTGCCAGCCCGGCCCGCACGGGCGACCGGTGGGTCGACCGCCGGCGCTCGGTTCCGCCAGGGCGACACGCCAGGCCGGCCCGGGCGGCCCGTCGACGGTGAGCACGCCCCGGAGCAGGGGCGACGCCCGGACACGCCGCGGGGGCGGGATGGTCGCCCCATCCCGCCCCCGTGTGGCCGTACGTCAGTCGGTCGACTTCTCGTCGCCGGGCGCCACCAGGACGACCCTGCGCCGCCGGGAGACCAGCAGCAGCGCGCCGCCGGCCAGCAGCACGGCCGCGCCGATGCCGCCGATCAGCCCGGCCTGCACGCCGGTCACCGGCAGCCCGCCGTCACCGCCACCGCCGCCGCTGCCCGGGGTCGTGGTCGGGACCGGCGTGGGTCCACCGGTCGGGGTCGCCGTCGGCGCCACGGTCGGCGTCGGCGTCGGGCTCGGCTGCGCGGACAGGTCGACGAAGGCCTCGAAGATCGTGTGGTTGTCCATCACGTCGGTCTCGGAGAAGGCCTTCCGCTGCGCCTGGCCGGCCACCCGCGACTCCTCCTCGGGCTCGCCCTCGGCGACGTCCAGCCCGTACGCGAAGAGGTCGCCCTCCCGGAGCACCGGCTCGGTGACGTCGTCGCCGACCTTCACCGTGACGTCGGCGGTGTAGTACTGCCCCCGGCGGATGACCGCGCCGGCGTCCTCGCAGAACGCCTGCTCCCTGCCGAGGAACACCTGCCGGACGCAGCTCTCCGGCAGCGTCACGAAGCTGACGCCCGCCGGGAGGGTGATGCCGTAGAAGACGCCGGTCGCGGGCCGGCTGCCGTCGTTGTAGACCGCCCAGTCCAGCGGGACGGTCACGCCCCGGCGCACCGGCTTCAGGTCCGGCTCGTCGGCCACCGCGCCGTTGACCACGACGCCCGCCTGGATGTCCTGCACCCAGGCGGTCAGGTCGTAGCCGGGCTTCGTCACGGTGACCGGCACCTCGACCTCGTCACCGAGGTCGCTGCCCGGCGTGGTGGTGGTGACGCCGACGACCAGCGTGCCGCCGTTGCCCCGGCCGCCGGTGCTGAAGAGCGGGACGCCGAAGTCCTTGCTGGTGCCGGCGGGCAGGTCGCCGAGGGAGCACTGGTAGAGGTGGCTCTCGACGACGCGGCAGCCCTCGGGCACCACGAAACCGACCCGCCTCTTCTTGAGCTCCCGGGTGTCGACCCGGTACGAGACGTCCTGCGCGGTGGCCGTGCCCACATTGGTCACGGTGAACTTGAACGGCTTGCTCCGGGCGGCGTCGACGCCCTTCGCCAGCTGGGTGCTCATCGGCATCAGGGCCAGGTCCGGCCCGTCAGCGGCGTGAGCGGGAACGGCGACGGCGGTCAGGCCACCCGCCGCGAGGAGTGCCACGGCGCCGGCGCGGGCCAGGGCCGAACGATGGAACAGGGTCATCGGTCCCCCGGGGGTTAGGGAATGAGGCGGGTGTTGCGGAACCCGGGCGGACGTTATCGAAGGTCGATGCCGCCCGCCAGCAGGGAGATCGTGTTTCATCCGTCCGGCCGATCCGGTCGGACGGCCCGACGCACAGCGGGGGCGGGATGGTCACCCATCCCGCCCCCGCTGCCGTGCGTTATGTGAACGACCCTCGCGGGTCGATAGAGGACGACCGTCAGGCCGTCGGCTTCTCGTCGCCCGGGGTCACCAGGACGACCCGGCGCCGCCGCGCCATCATGAACATGACCGCGCCCGCGACCAGCACCACGCCGCCGATGCCGCCGATCAGGGTGGTCTGCGCGCCGGTGACCGGCAGGCCGCCGTCGTCGTCACCGCCGCCGCCAGCGCCGCCCTTGGCCGCGACGATCACCGCGTAGCCGTCGGAGTTGTCGGAGGCGTCCACGTCGGTCGCCCGCAGGCCGGTGACGTTCTCCGGCAGGGTGACCGCGGCCGCCCGCATCCGCTTGGCCGGCGAACCGATCGGCTCGACGCTGACCAGGCCGCCCTTGAGTGCGCCCGGCTTCACGTCCGCCGCCACGTCGAACAGGTGGTAGAAGCCGTAGGCCGAGTAGACCTCGTCCTCGCCGTTGGTGTCCTCGTCCTGCGGGATCAGCCCGAAGTCGGCGTAGGTGCAGGTGAAGGTGGACTTGTCGGCCGCGTACTCGCAGCCGGGCTCCACCTCGGTCGGGGTCACGCCCTTGGGCAGCTTGACGCTGATCTTGAGGCCGGCGGCGGCCACGTCACCCTGGTTGCTGATGAAGTAGGTCAGTGCCGACCGGCCGCCCGCGTGCAGGTCGCCGGAGTAGACCGGGTTGCCGTCGACGATCTTCACGGCCTGCTTGACGTCCTCGGCGACGACCGAGAGGTCCGGTCCGCTGGCGTCCGAGAAGTCCAGCGTGGCGGTCTTGGTGTTGTTCGCCGCGTTGGTGTCGTCCTTCGAGATGAGCTTGAAGGTCAGAGGCGCCTTGTAGGTGCCCGTGCCCTCGAACTTGAACAGGACGATCGGCAGGTCGGTGGTCTCGCCCGGGCCCGGCAGGCCCTTCTCCGTGGCGTGACAGACGAACGCCGTCGGCTTCTCCCCGGCGAACTCCACGTCGCAGCCGTCCTCGACGGCCGGCACGGCGGCGACCTTGTCGAAGTCGACCTTGGACACGTCCACCCGCACGGCCAGCTCACCCGGGGTGTTCTTGCCGGTGTTGGTCACCTTGGCGTAGGCGAACTTGCCCTCCGCGCCGGCGGCGACCCGCGTGCCCGCCACGTCGATCGCGAGGTCCGTCTCCGTGCCCGAGGCGTGGGCCGGGCTACCGAGGACGGTCAACGCGCCGGAGGCGAGCAGCGCGCCGGCGCCGATACGCGCCAGCGAACGATTACGGAAGATCATGAAAGAGGTCCCCCCGTTGGGGCAAAGGAAAGGTACGGCCGGGGACGTTAGCGGTAAGCGATCACGCCCGCCACCCCACAGTTTGCGCATCTTGAACAGTGCGGCTAAGAATCACTTAAGGAATGCCCGGATTGATATGTCTTGCTGCCCCGGGCACCCCGGCACCGACTCCGAACGGCAATCTAATCGAGATCAACGGCTCACGGGAATTCACCCGATCGGCCAGCCGCACGGATGAATGAGCGTCACTATTCGTGCACCTGTGATCCACGCAGCGGCCCACGTACGACGGCACCCCACCGCCGGACGACGGTGGGGTGCGGTGCGGATGCCGGCGGAAAGACCGCTCAGCGGGCGTCGACCAGCGGCAGGGACCTGCCGGCGCCGCCGCCCGGCATGGCGATCGAGGAGAAGTGCGAGACCACCCGCTCGTCGGTCGGGTCGTCGGCCGGGGTGCGGTGCACGGCCAGCCGGTTGTAGAGGGTGTCGCGCTGGGCGGGGATCCGGTCGGCCGAGCGGATCATCCCGATCAGCTCGTGCAGGTTGGAGCGGTGCCGCGCGCCGGCCGAGGAGATGACGTTCTCCTCCAGCATGATCGAGCCGAGGTCGTCCACGCCCATGTGCAGGGCGAGCTGCCCGACGTCCTTGCCCGTCGTCAGCCAGGACGCCTGCAGGTGCGGCACCGTCTCGAAGAAGAGCCGGGCCACCGCGACCAGCCGCAGGTATTCCAGGGTGGTGGCCTGCGTACGGCCCTTGAGGTGGTTGTTCTCCGGCTGGTACGTCCAGGGGATGAACGCCCGGAAGCCCTCCGTGCGGTCCTGCACGTCGCGGATCATCCGCAGGTGCTCGATCCGCTCGGCGGCGGTCTCGCCGGTACCCATCATCATGGTGGCGGTCGACTCGACACCCTGCCGGTGCGCCAGCTCCATGACCTCCAGCCAGCGCTCACCCGACTCCTTGAGCGGCGCGATCGCCTTGCGGGGCCGGGTGGGCAGCATCTCCGCGCCGGCGCCGGCGATCGAGTCCAGGCCGGCCGCCTTGATCCGGGCGATGGCGTCGTCAAGGCTGACGCCGGAGACCTTGGCCATGTGCAGGATCTCGCTGGGGCCGATCGAGTGGATGGCCAGCTGCGGGTAGGCCTTCTTGACCGAGGAGAACAGCTCCTCGTAGTACTCCACGCCGTAGTCCGGGTGGTGCCCGCCCTGGAGCATGACCTGGGTGGCGCCCAGCTCGACCGCCTCGCCGCAGCGGCGCAGGATCTCCTCGGTCGGGTGGGTCCAGCCCTCCTTGTGCTTCGGCGCCCGGTAGAACGCGCAGAACTTGCACGCCGTCACGCAGACGTTCGTGTAGTTGATGTTGCGGTCGATCAGGTACGTGACGATGTTGTCCGGGTAGCGCCGTCGGCGTACCGCGTCGGCGGCCTCGCCCAGGGCATGGAAGGGCGCCTCGGTGTAGAGCAGCAGGGCCTCCTCGGGCGTGATCCGCCCGCCGTCCGCGCCGCGCTGCAGGATGTCGTCGATCTCCCGGCTCACACTCACCCCCCGAGCCTACGTCGCCCCGCCCCGGGCCGGCCCCGCCGGACTCCTGTCGACCACGCCACAGGCCCCCGCCGGGCGATGAGAGGATCCGGGGGACTTATCCCCGACGCATCGATCAATTAGCATCCGTGGATGATTTTTCCCACGACGACCCGGACGCCGGGGTGCCTCGCCGACCTGGCGGCGGACTGATGGCGACCATCCCCTGGCTGGCCGACGTGCTCCGCGCCGCCGGTGTCACGGTGGTCGAGCACGGCAACTGGCTCGGCCGGGTGGCCGGCAGCTCGTTCGCCCCCATCGGCGTGCTCTGGCACCACACGGCGGCCACCTCCAGCGCCGGCAACCCGCACCCCGCCCTCAACATCTGCATCAACGGCCGGTCCGACCTGCCCGGCCCCCTCTGCCAGGCCCTGGTCGACTACCACGGCGTCTTCCACGTCATCTCGGGCGGACGGGCCAACCACGCGGGCGTCAGCCGCGGCAGCGGACCCATCCCGGCCGGTGACGGCAACACCCTGATGGTCGGTTGGGAGATCGACTACAACGGGGTCAGCCAGGCCATGACCGGCGCCCAGTACAGCGCCTCCGTGCTCGCCACCGCCGCCGTGCTGCGGCGGCTCGGCCGGGACGCCAGCCACGCCCGGGGCCACCGGGAGACCAGCACCAGCGGCAAGATCGACCCGTCGTTCATCGACCTGGACTCGATGCGCGCCGACGTGGCCCGCCAGCTCACCGGCAACCCACCCCTCGACCTCACGGAGAACGACATGAAGCTGATCCAGTCACCCGGTCGCGGCATCGCCCTCGTCGGCCCCGGCTACTTCCGCCAGCTGCGCAACGACGAGGAGGTGCACGCCGCCGTCGCGCTGGCCGGCAACCCGCTGGTCGGCAACGACCGCCAGTTCGACCTGTGGCGCAGCATCGCCTACGACGGCCAGGTCAAGGCCCCGAGCTGACCACGGCGGTGTGGGGTCGGCGGGGTCGGTGCGGTGCCGGCGCCGACCCCGCCGGCCCGGCTTGCTCCCGCCGCCCGGCGGGCAGACCCGTCAGGCGTCGTAGTCGACCGTCAGCCGGTCGGTGGTCGGGCTGGACTGGCAGGTCAGGACGTAGCCGGCGGCCACCTCGTCCGGCTCCAGCGCGTAGTTGCGGGCCATCGTGACCGCGCCGTCGACCACCTTGGCCCTGCAGGTCGAGCAGACCCCGCCCTTGCAGGCGTAGGGCAGCTCGCCGCGCACCTTCAGCGCCGCGTCCAGCACCCGCTCGTCGCGCCGCATGGTGAAGCTCGACGACCGGCCGTCCAGCAGGATCGTCACCTCGGCGCCGCCCCCCGGCTCGTCGGCGGGGCGCCGTGGCGGGGCCGGGGCCTCGGCGACGTGGAACAGCTCCGTGTGCACCGCCGACTCCGGCACGCCGCGTGCGGCGAGCACCTCCCGGGCGTCCACCACCATGTCGTACGGGCCGCAGAGGAACCACTCGTCGACGGCGTCCCCGGGCACGATGCTGTCCAGCAACCGGCCCAGCCGGTCGGCGTCGATCCGGCCGGAGAGCAGCGGCGACTCGCCCTGCTCCCGGGAGAGCACGTGCACCAGGTGCAGCCGGGTCGGCCAGCGGTCCTTCAGGTCGGCCAGCTCCTCGGCGAACATCACCGTGTTCGCCGTGCGGTTGCCGTACACCAGGGTGAAGGTGCTGGCCGGCTCGACGGCGAGCGCCGTCGCGACGAGCGCGAGCACCGGGGTGATGCCCGAGCCGGCGACCACCGCGCCGTAGTGGCGGGTCCGCTCCGGCGCGAAGGCCGTGGTGAAGTGCCCGAGCGGCGGCAGCACCTCGATCGTGTCGCCGCCGCGCAGCGCGCCGCAGGCGAACGTGGAGAAGGCGCCGCCGGGGATCTCCCGCACGCCGATCCGCAGCCGGCCGTGCCGGGCCAGGTCGTCGGGCGTGGAGCAGATCGAGTACGACCGCCGCACGTCCTCGCCGTCGGCGCCCGGACGCCGGACGGTGAGGTGCTGCCCGGCGGAGAACGCGAACGTCTCCCGCAGTTCCTCGGGCACGGCGAAGGTGACCGCCACGGCGTCGTCGGTGAGCCGGTCGACGGCGGCGACGGGCAGCGGGTGGAAGACCGGCCGGCGACGGACCGGGCGGGTGATCGTGACAGTCACAGCGCCTTCAGGTGGTCGAAGGGTTCACGGCAGGAACGACAGCGCCAGAGCGCCTTGCACGCGGTCGAGCCGAAGCGGCTGACCTGCTCCGTCTCTGGCGAGCCGCAGCGCGGGCAGCGGACGGCGATCGTCAGCGGCACCACGTTGTCGGCCCGTACGGGCGACGGCGGGGCGATGCCGGCGGCGGCGAGCTTGGCCCGGCCGGCCTCGGAGATCCAGTCGGTGCTCCACGCCGGGCTGTAGACGGTGCGCACCTCGGCGTCGGAGCGACCGACGGCAGCCAGCGCCCGCCGGATGTCGGCGCGGATCACGTCCATCGCCGGGCAGCCCGTGTAGGTGGGGGTGATGGTCACCACGACGCGGCCGGTGGCCGGGTCCTCGTCGACCGCCCGCAGGATGCCGAGGTCGTCGATGGTGACGACCCGGATCTCCGGATCCACCACCGCCGCCACGGCCTCCCTCGGATTCACCAGTTGGCTCCGGGGTGGGCGCGGTGCAGGACCTGCATCTCGGCCAGCAGGTAGGACAGGTGCTCGGTGTGTACGCCGTCGCGCCCGCCGGCCGGCGCCCAGCCCGGCTCCGGTCGGGTCAGCGTGGCCTCGTCCAGCACGGCGGCGACCCGGGCGTCGAAGGCGGCCCGCAGGGTGGCCGGGTCGACCGGCGCCGCCGGGGCGGGGGCGAACAGCTCGTGGACGTACGGCCAGACCTCGTCGACCGCCGCCTGCATGCGCCGGTGCGAATCCTCGGTGCCGTCGCCGAGCCGCCGCACCCACGTCGAGGCGTGGTCGAGGTGGTAGGCCGACTCCTTGCGGGCCTTGGCCCCGATCGCGGCCAGCCGCTCGTCGGCGCACCCGGCCAGCGCGGTGTAGAGGGGAAGCTGGTAGGCCGAGAGGAAGAGGAGCTTGGCCATGGTGACCGCGAAGTCGCCGTTGGGCAGCTCCACGAGCAGGCAGTTGCGGAACTCCCGGTCGTCGCGGAGGAACGCCAGCGCGTCCTCGTCCCGGCCGGCGCCCTCCAGCTCGCCCGCGTACGACAGCAGGAGGCGGGCCGCGCCGAGCTGGTCGAGGGCGATGTTGGCCAGGGCGATGTCCTCCTCCATCTCCGGCGCGCGGCTGGTCCACTCGGCCAGCCGCTGCGCCGCGATGAGCGCGTCGTCGCCGAGGGCGAGGGCGAAGTCGAAGGGACCGGTCACGCCGCCACCCCGCTCCGCCCGGCGGTGGCGCGACGCGCCCCGGTGCTGAGCCGAACGGCTCGCTCGTTGCGCTCGCTCACAGGTGGGCCACCCCGTCCGGCACGTCGTAGAAGGTGGGATGGCGGTAGACCTTGTCGGCCGCCGGGTCGAAGAACGCGTCCTTCTCGTCGGGGCTGGACGCGGTGATCGCGCCCGCCGGCACCACCCAGATGGAGACGCCCTCCTGGCGGCGGGTGTAGAGGTCCCGTGCGTTGCGCAGGGCCAGCTCGGCGTCGGGGGCGTGCAGGCTGCCGACGTGGGTGTGCGACAGCCCGCGCCGCGCCCGCACGAAGACCTCCCACAGGGGCGACGCACCGCTCACGCCGCGCTGGTCCGTTCGCTCGCTGCGCTCGCTCACGCCGCCACCTTCTCCTTCTGCTCCACCCGCTTCGCGGCGTACGCCGCGGCGGCCTCGCGCACCCAGGCGCCGTCGTCGTGGGCACGGCGGCGGTGCTCCATCCGCTGCCGGTTGCACGGTCCCTCGCCCTTGATCACCCGCATCAGCTCGTCGTAGTCGGGCTGGGTGAAGTCGTACGACTGCCGCGACTCGTTCCAGCGCAGGTCGGGATCCGGGATCGTCAGACCGAGACTCTCCGCCTGCTGCACGCACATGTCCACGAAGCGCTGGCGCAGCTCGTCGTTGGAGAAGCGCTTGATCTTCCAGGCCATGGACTGCGCCGAGTGGGTGGAGTCGGTGTCCGGCGGGCCGAACATGGCCAGTGACGGGTACCACCAGCGGTCGAGGGCGTCCTGCGCCATCGCCTTCTGCGCGTCGGTGCCGTGCGCCAGCGTGTGCAGGATCTCGTAGCCCTGCCGCTGGTGGAACGACTCCTCCTTGCAGACCCGGATCATCGCCCGCGCGTACGGCCCGTAGGAGCAGCGGCAGAGCGGCACCTGGTTGACGATCGCGGCGCCGTCCACCAGCCAGCCGATGGCGCCCACGTCGGCCCAGGTCAGGGTGGGGTAGTTGAAGATCGAGCTGTACTTCTGCCGGCCGTTGAGCAGCAGCTCGACCAGCTCGTCCCGGCTGATCCCGAGCGTCTCGGCGGCGGCGTACAGGTAGAGGCCGTGGCCGGCCTCGTCCTGGACCTTGGCCAGCAGGATCGCCTTGCGCTTCAGCGAGGGGGCGCGGCTGATCCAGTTGCCCTCCGGCTGCATGCCGATGATCTCGGAGTGCGCGTGCTGCGCGATCTGCCGGATCAACGTCCTGCGGTACGCCTCGGGCATCCAGTCGCGCGGCTCGATCTTCTGGTCGGCGTCGATGACCTCGGCGAAGTACGCCTCGAGGTCCTCACCCGGGCCGGGGGCGCCGCTTCGACGACCGCGTTCGGCGGCCTCCCGCAGGGCCGCCTCCGCCGCCTCGACCTCGCCGAGCAGGCCACCGCCGGGTGCGTCCTCGGCGGAGAAGTCGTTGCCATACATGGCGTCAAGTGTTACAGCTTGCCGCTCGGGGCACCAGAGGGTGTAACAGGTTTCCGGAGACTCTTTCGGGACGGGGCAGCCACTGCCCGTGACCGGGAAAACTATGACTTGAGTCACGAAGGAAAGGTGAATCCCCTCAACAGCCGCGTAACGTCCCGATATCCCGCCTACATGGCAAGTTGCCAGGCGTCGGGTCCTGGCGCCGGGCCGATCCGCACGTAGACTTCCTCCGTCACACCGATCGGCTGCCGACGATCGCCCGCGAACACGCAGGGCGCTTCCCCCCGGCCCTCGGCGAGCCGCCGATCCGTCCGACAACAGCCGGTCCCCCCGGCCCTGACATCTGGAGTTCATCCACTCATGCGATCCCGCGTGACCCTGGTGCTCGCCGTCGTGGCGGTCCTCCTCGGTGGCGGCCTGCTCGTCCCGGCCGCGTACGCCCGACTCGCCGGCGATGACGCGAGCGGCGGAGGCGGCGGCGGGAGCGTCGCGGTGCCCGCGCCGATTGCCCCACCGCCGCCGACCCTCGCCGCCGGCCCGGTGACGGTGGACTTCAAGGGCGAGTTCTTCTCCTGGGCCCTGATGGACCGGGCGACCGGCCAGATCTCCGGGTCGAAGAACATGGCCTCGACCAGCTCGACCGAGTCGATGATCAAGGCCTGGTTCGCGGCGGACTACCTCCGCAGGCTCGATGGCAAGGCGCTGATGGAGGAACGGAAGAAGCAGATCATCGCCGCCATCCGGGACAGCGACGACGACGCCGCCAACGCCCTCTACGCTGCGGTGGGCCGCGCCGCGACGATCACGCGGATGGTCGACATCTGCGAGCTCACCGACACCAAGCCGGGCAACGTGCCGGGTTACGTGGGCTGGTGGAGCTTCACCCGGATGTCGCCGCGCGACGCCGTGCGGCTCGGCGACTGCATCGCCGACGGCACGGCCGCCGGCCCCAAGTGGACCAAGATCCTGCTGAACGAGATGAGCAAGGTCCGGGGCAGCACGGCCGCCAAGGACCAGAAGGCCCGCTCCGGCGGCGGCCGCTGGGGCATCATCGACGGCCTCCCCCAGTCGATCCTCGACCAGGGCCCCGTCGGCATGAAGAACGGCTGGACCCCGCTCAACTACGACGGCAACTGGCACGTCAACTGCCTCGCCGTCAACGACAAGTGGAGCCTCGCGGTGATGCTGCGATACCCCCAGAAGAACGGCCTCGCCTACGGCGCGCAGGTCTGCGCCTCGGTCGCCAGCCAGCTCGTGACCCCCCAGCCGGGCGCCGCCCTCAAGGTGCCACAGCAGCCCGTCGGGAAGCTCTGATGGCGCGACGGCGTCGGGCCGACAGGCCGACCGACGCCTCCCCCGGCAGGCTGATCGTCATCGCGGTGGTCCTCATCGGCCTGGTGCTCGTCTCGCTGCGGCTGCTGCCGGGCTCGCCATTCGAGTCCACCGCCGCCGCCACCTGGGGCACCCCCACCGAGCGCGCCACGACCGCCCCGAGCAACCGCAGCACCCGGCCGTCGCCCTCGCCGTCACCGACCCCCGAGCCGGAGCCGCTGCCGTTCCAGGCGAAGGACCTCGACCTGGACATCGAGGGCTGGTACTCCTGGAGCGTCCTCGACCGCCGCAGCGGCGAGATCATCGGCTCGGACAACATGGACGAGACCAGCACCACCGCGTCGCTGATCAAGGCGTGGATCGTCGCCGACTACCTGCGTCGTGCCGACGAGAAGGGGCAGACCCCGAGCGACGCCAAGCTGGCCGACGCCACGAAGATCATCCGCGACAGCGACAACACCCGGGCCCAGCAGTTCTACAACGCGCTGGGCGGGTCCGCCTCGATCAAGCGGCTGCTCTCGCTGTGCGAGTTGACCGACAGCAGCGTCGCAAGCGACGGCGGTTGGAGCCGGACGAAGCTCTCCCCCCGCGACACGGCCCGGATGGGCGCCTGCATCGCCGACGGCCGCGCCGCCGGACCGGAGTGGACCAAGTGGCTGATCGACGAGATGCGGCTCGTCCGGGGCAGCGGCGACTTCGGCATCCGTAAGGCGTTCCCGGCCGCCGAACGCAAGACCATCGCCATCAAGAACGGCTGGATCGACCGGACCAAGGAGCAGGAGATGCACATCAACTGCCTCGCCATCGGCGACACCTGGACGATGGGCGTGATGGTCCGCTACCCGATCGGCATGGGCTACGAGTACGGCATGGAGAACTGCGAGAAGATCACCGAAGCCCTGCTCCGCCCCACCACCTGACCTAGCCCGACCCGACCCGGCCGGACCCGAGACCGGGCGCCGATGCCCACTCCCGGCCCTATCCCAGACCGGGCGTCGATCATGCAGTTGTGACGCCTCGCACAAGGGACGCTGATGCCCTTACCGCCCGCCACAACTCCATGATCGACGGACCGTGGAGGGGGACGCGCGGGGCAGGCAGGTCAGCCCGTGAAGAAGGCCGGGCCGGCGGCGGGCAGGGACGGGGCGGCGCCGACGGCGGCGGCCCGGCCGGCGAACTCCCGCAGGCCCGCCACCTGACGCTCGCCGAGGGAGAAGTCCAGCGCCCGGAAGTACGTCGCCAGGGTCGCCGCGTCGAACGGCTCCCAGCGCGCGGCAGCCTCAGCCACCTGGTCCAGCTCCGCCAGGCAGAGGTCCCGGGACCGCAGGAACGCCTCGTGCACCTCCTTGACCAGGCCCGGGTGGGCGGCGGCGAAGTCGCGGCGTACCGCCCAGACGGCGAAGACCATCGGCAGGCCCGTCCACTCCCGCCACGCCTGCCCCAGGTCGGTGACCTCCAGCCCGCGCCTCGGCGCCTCGTAGAGGGCGCGCAGCGCCACGTCGCCGATCAGCACCCCGGCGTCGGCCTCCAGCAGCATCTGCGTCAGGTCGGGCGGGCAGCGGAAGTACTCGGGGTTCACGCCGTACCGCTCGCCGAGCAGCAACTGGGCCAGCAGCACACCCGTCCGCGAGGTCGAGCCCAGCGCCACCTTGCCGTGGTCGAGCTCGGCCAGCGGGCGGGTGGAGACGATGTTGACCGACAGCACCGGGCCGTCGCTGCCGACCGCCAGGTCGGGCAGGAGCAGCAGCTCGTCGGCGTGGCGCAGGTACTCCACGTGGGAGATCGGGCCGATGTCCAGGTCGCCGGCGACGAGCGCGGCGCTCAGCCTGTCGGGGGAGTCCTTGTGCAGGTCGACGTCGATCAGGGCGCCGGAGCGCATCAGCCCCCAGTAGATCGGCAGGCAGTTCAGGAACTGGATGTGCCCGACCCGGGGGCGTGCGACGTGCTCAGCCATGCCCCGACCGTATCCCCGCCGGCCGGCACGGGCTCAGCGGGCCGGGGCGGGAGTGGCCAACCCCGCATCCGCCGTGTCGCCGGCCGGCTCCCCGGTGCCGCTTGGAGTGCCGGTCGCCCGGGCGCGTCGGGCGGAGCGGACGACGACCGGCACGAATGCCACCACCGCCACCAGGCCGGCAGCGCCGGCGCCCGCGATGAGGGGACGCGGCGACAGCAGCGCCAGCAGGGCGCCCCCGATCAGGTACCCACCCATCGAGCCGCCCTGCACCGCCGCGCCGTAGAGGGCGTACGCCCGGCCGCGCGACGCCTCCGGCACCCGCCGGGCCGTGAGCAGGTTGGCGAAGACGTTCTCCCCGCCGTTCGCCGCGCCGGCGACCAGCCAGAGCGGGACCAGCAGCGCGGCCTTGGGTACGGCGGCGGCGACCAGCACCGTCAGGCAGATGCCGCCGAGCGTCACCAGCACCCCGTACACCAGGGCGGCGTCGTCGGTGAGCCGGTGGGCAAGGCGGGCGCAGAGCCAGCTGCCGGGCAGCATCCCCGCCATCCAGGCGGCGCCGACCAGCCCGTACGTGGTGGATGAGCCGCCGAGCGTCTCCCGAATGAAGAAGACCTCGATCACGTTGATGCCGCCGACGGCCGTGATGACCGCCGCCGTGCTCGTCACGACGGCCAGCAGCAACGGATCGCGCCGCAGCCGCCACGCCGGGGCCCGGTCCGGCCCCGACGTCGGCGTGGCCACCCGCCGGCCGCCCCGCCGGGTCCGCAGCAGCAGGCCCACGGCCACCAGCGCGAGGTAGCTCGCGGCGTCGATGAGCAGCGGTACGCGGGTGCCGAACTGCCCGACCAGCAGCCCGGCGAGCACCGGGCCGGCGAGCGCGCCCAGGGACGAGGCGGTCTGGTTGATGGCGCTCGCCCGGGGCAGGTCGGCGGCGCGCACCATCGTCGGTAGCAGCGCCGCGAGGCAGGGCTGGGTCACGGCGAGCCCGCAGGCGAGCAGCGCGACGAGCCCGATGATGAGGGCGGGGTGGTCGACGAAGGCGAGCAGGGAGCAGACGGCGACCTGCGCCAGACCGGCGGTGACCAGCAGCGTACGGCTGTCGGCCCGGTCGGCGAGGCGGCCGGTGAGCGGGGCGAGCACCACGAGCGGCAGGGTGGCCGCCAGCAGCAGTCCGGAGACGGCGAGACCGCTGGCGCCGGCCGCCTGGAGGGCGAGCGCGAGGGCGGTGGCGGCGAGGAAGTCCCCGCACATCGAGATGCCGCGCGCGGTGGCGGTCAGCCAGACGTCGGACCAGCGCGACCCGGCAGTTGTGAAGGACATACTTCGAAAATAATCCTTCACAACTGCCCGGATCAACCCCCTACGTCAGCGGCACCGCCCGGTACTGCACCGCCACGCTACGCGCCCCCTCGGGCGGACCAGCCTGGCGGTTCCGCTGCCGGTACGGCTCGAACAGCGCGCTCACCGCCTCGTTCAGCCCGGCCAACTCGTCGGCGGTGAGCAGCAGCATCGTGTCGCTGAACAGCGCGACGTCGTACCACTCGGGCGGCTCGTCACCGGCGCGGCGCAGCCAGTCCCGGACGCGCTCCATGTCCCGGGCCGCGTGCGCCTCCACCAGCGCCTGCTCGGCGGCACGCGCCTCCGGCCCGGCAGCGCGCCCGGCGTCGACCATCAGGCCCCGACCGACCGTGCGCCACAGCCGCTCACGCGCGTCGCCCCGGCTCGGCGCCTGCTCCACCAGGCCCGACTTCGCCAGCGCGCGCAGGTGGTAACTGGTCGCGCTCGGCGACAGCCCCGCGATCTCCGCGCACTCGGTGGCGGTCGCGCCGCCCTCGACCCGGTCCAGATGTTCGATGATCGCGATTCGGGCCGGGTGGGCCAACGCCCGCATCACCTGCGGGTCGTTGATCGTCATCCGTCGCCGCTCGGGACGCGCCTCCGTCATGCGTCCATGATTCCTGGTCGCGCGCCGCTGTCGACCGGCAGCGCAGCAGTCCCAGGCCGGCCCGCTTCTCCGGTCAAGCCGGGCTACGCCAGGAGCACATCGGCGCTTCGCCGCGCCTGACCGGGTTCCCCACCCCGGCGGGCGGTGTCGCGGCCGAAATTCGGTGGACGCGGCGCGCCCGACGCGTAGGCTGTCAGGTCGCTTGACGGCCAGGGTGAGGTGAGCACCGCATCGGACGTCCCGCGCCGGGGGCGGCCCATCCGCCCACCGGACACGCGAGCGACCGGCAGATGACCCCGACGGGATTCCGCGTGACCGACCTCGATCTCGACCTCGACGCCGACCTCGCCGCCGAACGCGAGCACCTCGCCACCTCCCGGGCCGCCCTGGCCCAGATGCGGGAACGTGCCCAGGCACTCTTCTCCACCGGCGACCAGGTGGCCGGCGACGCGTACGCGGCGGAGACGCTCGGGCGCACCCTGGCCCGGCGGGTCGCCGAACTCGCCGACGACCCCACCACGCCGCTCTTCTTCGGACGCCTCGACTTCGGCCCGGCGACCGGCGCCCCGCCCGCCGCCGACCGGCCCCGCGACCCCGGCGACGAACCGGACGGGTGGGACGCGGACCACGCCGGGCGGCGCTACCACGTCGGCCGGCGGCACGTCACCGACGACCGGGGCGAGCCGCTGGTGCTGGACTGGCGGGCACCGGTCTCCCGCTCGTTCTACCGGGCGAGCGCGCGCGACCCGCAGGGCGTGGCGGTACGGCGCCGCTTCGGGTTCAGCAACGGTGCGCTGACCAGCTTCGAGGACGAGCGCCTCGACCGGGGCGAGGAACTCGGCACGACCAGCCGGATCCTGACCGCCGAGATCGAACGGCCGCGCGTCGGGCCGATGCGCGACATCGTCGCCACCATCCAGCCCGAGCAGGACGAGCTGGTCCGGGCCGACCTCGCCGACTCGATCTGCGTGCAGGGTGCCCCGGGCACCGGCAAGACGGCCGTCGGCCTGCACCGGGCCGCGTACCTGCTCTACCTGCACCGGGAGCGGCTGCGCCGGTCCGGCGTGCTGATCGTCGGGCCGAACCGGGCCTTCCTGTCGTACATCGCGGCGGTGCTGCCGGCACTCGGCGAGGTGGAGGTCGAACAGGCCACGGTGGAGGACCTGGTGGCCCGGGTGCCCGTACGGGCCGTCGACGACCCGGCGGTGGCGGCGGTCAAACACGACGCCCGGATGGCCGAGGTGCTGCGCCGGGCGGTCGACGCCCACATCGGCGCGCCGACCGAGCCGATCATGGTCTCGGACGGCTCGTTCCGTTGGCGGATCGGGCTGGACCCGCTGCACCGGGTCGTCGAGGAGACCCGCCGCGAGCGGCTGCCGTACGCGACGGGCCGCGAGCGCGTCCGGGCCCGGGTGGTGGCGCTGCTGCAACGGCAGGCCGAGGCGCGGCGTGCCGAGTCCCCAAGTGACGCCTGGCTGCGCCGGATGGGCAAGGCCACGCCGGTCACCGCCTTCCTCGACGCGGTCTGGCCGGCGCTCACCCCGGAAGGGCTGGTACACGCCCTGCTCAGCGACCCGCAGCGGCTCGCCGCGGCGGCGGACGGGCTGCTCAGCACCGAGGAGCAGGCGCGGCTGCGCGGCCTCGCCCCGGAACTCGTGAGCGACCCGACGGCGCCGGCCGGCACCCCCGACCCGGCCCCCGGCACCACGCGCGCCCCGGCCCGGCGGCCGACCCCGGCCGGCACGAAGCTCGGGCGTACGCCGAAGGCCACGAAGTGGACGGCGGCCGACGCCGTGCTGATCGACGAGGCGGCCGGGCTGATCGAGCGCCCGGGCGGTTTCGGGCACGTCGTCGTCGACGAGGCGCAGGACCTCTCCCCGATGCAGTGCCGGGTGATCGCCCGACGCAGCGAACACGGGTCGATCACCCTCCTCGGGGACCTGGCCCAGGGCACCGCCCCGTGGGCCGCGGCCGACTGGCGGGAGTCCCTGCGCCACCTCGGCAAGCCGGACGCCGTCGTGGTGCCGCTGACGGTCGGCTTCCGGGTGCCGGCCGCCGTGGTCGCGTTCGCCAACCGGCTGCTGCCCGCCCTCGCCGTCGACGTGCCCCCGGCCGAGTCGCTGCGCCGCGACGGCGCGCTGGACGTGCGTACCGTCGACGACCTGACCGCCGCGACGGTGGCCGAGGTGCGCGCGGCGCTGGCGTTCGACGGCTCGGTTGCGGTGATCGCCGCCGACGACGCGGTCGACGGGCTGCGAGCGGCGCTGGACGCGGCCGGGGTCGACACCGCGACCGTCGACGAGCCGGCCGCCGCGGCGCGCGTCACGGTGGTGCCGGCGACCCTGGTCAAGGGCCTGGAGTACGACCACGTCATCGTCGTCGAGCCGGCGGCGATCGTGGCCGCCGAGCCGCGCGGCCTGCACCGGCTCTACGTGGTGCTCACCCGGGCGGTCTCCCGGCTCGCCGTGCTGCACACCCGACCGCTGCCCGCCCCGCTCGGCTGACCGGCGACCTGCCTCGGGGAGGCGGGAGAGCGCGACGGGGTCGACGGTTCAGCTGACGTTTCGTCCGATCCGCCACGTGGCGCGGCGGGTCGGTGCCACGATGCCGGCAGGGGCGTGCCGGCGTGGCCGTCCCCCGCCGAGAGGGGTCGCCGTGAGCACCGTCCCGCCGGGTACGCCCTGCTGGGCCGACCTCGCCACCCCGGGTCTCGCCGAGGCGCGGCGGTTCTACCCCGAACTGTTCGGTTGGACCGGCCGGATCGACCCGGAGCCCGAGGCGGGCGGCTACACGGTCTTCCTGCTCGACGGGCGGGCGGTGGCGGGCGCGGGGCCGCCGGCCATTCCCGAGCAGGTGCCGATCTGGTCGACGTACCTGGCGACCGACGACGCGGACCTGGTGGCCGGCCGGGTCGAGCGGGCCGGTGGGCAGGTCGTGGTGCCTCCGTTCGAGGTCTTCGACCAGGGGCGGATGGCAGTCTTCGCCGATCCCGCCGGGGCGGCGTTCAGCGTCTGGCAGCCGATGGCGATGCCCGGGGCCGAGGTCTTCGACACCCCGGGGGCGCTGACCTGGACCGAACTGGTGACTCCCGATCCGGAGGGCGCGAAGGTCTTCTACGAGCTGGTCTTCGGCTGGCACCCGGACGACCAGCGCATGGGCCCGGTCACCTACACCGGCTGGCGGCTCGGCGCCCGGATCGTGGCCGGCATGGTGCCGCCGCTCGGGGACGGGTTCCCCGCGGACATGCCCGCGTACTGGTCGGTGTACTTCGCCGTGACCGACGCCGACGCGGCCGCCGCCCGCGCGGCCGAACTCGGCGGCACCATCCTGGTCCCGCCCCAGACCACGCCGGCGGGCCGCTTCGCCGCCCTGCGCGACCCCCACGGCGCCCTCTTCAACGTCCTGACCCGCCCCTGACCCCTGTCCACACCCCGTTGATCATGAAGTTGTTGCGGCGACACGCCGGGCAGAGCGACAACAACTTCATGATCAACGAGAAGAGCCCGACCGGTGGGGGCGGGTTGGGACCACCAGGGGGCCGTGGTCGCCGGGGATGACGCGGACCGTGGCGCGGTACCAGGTGGCGAGGAGCTGCTCGGTGAGCACCTCGTGAGGGGTGCCGGCGGCCACCACCCGGCCGTCGGCCAGCAGCACCATGCGGTCGGCGTACTCGCCGGCGATGCTGAGGTCGTGCATGGTCGCCAGCACGGTCAGGCCGTGCTCGCGGCGCAGCCGGTCGACCAGCTCCAGCACCTCCTGCTGGTGGCCGATGTCGAGCGCGCTGATCGGCTCGTCCAGCAGCAGCAGGGTCGCGCCCTGGGCCAGCGCGCGGGCCAGGAAGACCCGCTGCCGCTCGCCGCCGGACAGGGTGGCCAGCTCCCGGTCGTGGAACCCGGCCAGGTCGAGCCCGGCGAGCACCTCGTGCGCGGCGGCCAGGTCGGCGGCGGACTCCCGGCCCAGCGGTGCGATGTAGGGGGTGCGGCCCAGCAGCACGTAGTCGAACACCGACATGCCCGCCGGTACGACCGGGGACTGGGCCACCGTGGCGACCACCCGGGCGCGGTCGCGGCGGCGCAGCGCCTCGCTGGGCGTACCGAAGAGGGAAACCGCGCCCGGCGCGGGCAGCAGGCCGCCGACGGCACGCAGCAGGGTCGACTTCCCGGCGCCGTTCGGGCCGATCACGGTGACCCACTCGCCCGGCGCGACGGTCAGGTCGACGCCGGCCAGGATCGGCGTGCCGTCGAGACGCACGTGCAGGTCGCGCACCTCGACGGCGGGCACGGCACCGCTCTCGGGAGCCCCCGGAGCCGACCCGGCGGCCCGACCGTCCGCCGGCCGCGCCGCCGGTACGCGCCGCGCGCTCATCCGAGCACCCGACGGGAGGTACGCAGCACCAGGACGAAGAACGGGCCGCCGAGCAGCGCGGTGACCACGCCGATCGGGATCTCCGACGGGGCGGCGACGGTACGGGCCACCACGTCGGTCAGCGCCAGGAAGGCACCCCCGAAGAGCAGCGACAGCGGCAGGATCACCCGGTAGCTCGACCCGGCGAGCAGCCGGACGGTGTGCGGCACGATGATCCCGACGAAGCCGATCAGGCCGGACGCGGAGACGGCGGCGGCGGTGCCGAGCGAGGCGGCGACGATGAGCAGGTAGCGGGACCGCTGCGGGTGCAGCCCGAGGCTGACGGCCTCGTCGTCGCCGACGGAGAGCACGTCGAGTTCCCGCCGGTGCAGCAGCACCACGAGGGCGGTGAAGAGGAAGTACGGGAGCACCAGCCGCACGTCGTGCCAGCCGGCGGTGGCGAGCCGCCCGAGCAGCCAGGAGTAGACCTGCTGGATGTTGTCGGAGTTGCGTTGCAGCAGGTAGGTCTGCCCGGCGGAGAGGAACGCCGAGACCGCCACCCCGGCGAGGATCAGCGTGGCGGTGGAACGCCCGCGCCCGCCGGAGGCGCCCAGCAGGTAGGTCATCGCCACCGCGCCGATCGAGCCGACGAACGCGGCCAGCGGGATGGTGAACGGCAGCCCGGTCAGCGCGCCCCCGGCCCCGGCGCCGAGGGTGATCGCGGCGGTGACCGCGAGCCCGGCGCCGGCCGCCACCCCGAGCAGGTACGGGTCGGCCAACGGGTTGCGGAACACCCCCTGGTAGCAGCCGCCGGCCAGGGCCAGCAGCCCACCGACCAGCAGCCCGAGCACCACCCGGGGCAGCCGCAGCTCGGTGACGATGGCGATCTCACGCTCGGTCAGCCCGCTGTCGAGGCGTACGCCGGGAATGAGGTTGAGCAGCTCGGCCGCGACGCTGCCCGGCGGCAGGCTGACCGGGCCGAGGGACACGCCGGCGACCAGCGCGACCAGTACCGCGGCGACGCCGGCGACGAGCCAGCGGGGCCGCAGCCCGGCGGGCCGGGACGCGGGGAGCGTCCCGGCCCGCCGGGCGGGCGGCGCCTTCAGGAGCAGGCGGTTCATGGCCGGACGCGGGTCACGCGGGCACCTTGGCGACCGCGTCGACGACGGTCCGCAGCAGGTCCACGACCCGGGGGCCCCAGCGCGAGGCGATGTCGTCGTCGAGCGCGACGACCTGGTTGTTCTTGACCGCCGTGAGGCCCGCCCAGCCGGCGCGCGCCTTGACCGTCTCCGCGTTCTGCTGGCAGCACCTGGTGTCGGCGAGGAAGACGAAGTCCGGGTCGGCCTTGACGATGACCTCCTGGGAGAGCTGCGGGTAGCCGCCACTCCTGCCGTCGGCGTCCGCCGGGTCGGCGATGTTCTCCAGGCCCGCCAGGGCGTAGAGCGAGCCGATGAAGGTCTTGCTGGTGGCGGTGTACAGCTCCGGGCCCAGCTCGTGGTAGTAGGTCAGCTTCTCGGCGCGCTTGGGCAGGTCGGCGACCAGCTTGGTGATGTCGTCCTTCATCCGCCTGGTCACGTCGCCGGCCTCGTCCGCGTGGCCGGTCAGGGCACCCAGCTCGGTGATCTGCCGGTAGGTGTCGTCGAGCGTCGTCGCCGCGGGGGTCTGGTAGACCGGGATCTTCAGCGTGGTCAGCTGCTCGACGATCTTGTTGCGGTCGTCGGAGAGCACCACCAGGTCGGGGTTCCTCCCGGCGATCGCCTCGGCGTTCGGGGTGAAGCCGGAGAGGTCGGTCTTCGGCGCGTCCGCCGGGAAGTTCGACTGCTCGTCGACGGCGGTCACCTGCTTGCCCGCGCCGATCGCGAAGAGCATCTCGGTGGCCGACGCGGACAGCGACACGATCTTCTCGGGCCGCTTCTCCAGCGTGAGTTTCCCGACGGTGACCGGGTAGGCCGCGCCGGCCGAGCCGGTGCCGGCGGCGGGGGTGTCGGCGGAGTTGTCGGTCGCGCAGGCGCCGAGGGCGAGCGCGGCCGCCGCGAGGGTCGCGGCGAGGAGTCTGGGGGTACGTCTGAGCACGGGTCCTCCTGTCGGTCGAGGAGCATGGTGCTTCGCCGACAGGGACCAGGGGCGCCCGTCCGCGAGGCGCCCTTCCTCGAGAGCGCGTGTCGCGACCACGGACGCAGGCGACCTGGCTCGTCCCCGCCCGGTCCGGCGTTCGGCCGGGACGGCGGGGCATCACAGTTGCGGGACAGCGCCGGTTTCGCACCGGCTTCGCTGCGCGTGGTCGGTAGAACCGTAGCGCACGCCCCGGACACGCCTCGTCGATCCAGGCCGTATCGGCGCTCGCTGATCATCAACGGCGGCGATATGCCCTGGATCGACGTCTGCTGGGAGGGGTGGTGGGGCCCCGCCGGGGGCGGAGCGGGGCCCCACCGAATCAGGAACTGGTGATGGTGACGTTGTCCACAGCCGCCTCGACCAGGCTCGCGCCCGAAGCGTCCACCGCCTCGACGAGGATCCGCACCGACTGCCCGGCGTACGGGGTGAGGTTGGCGTTGGCCACCGCCCAGGCGCCGTTGCGGTTGGTGGCCGCCCCGGCCTGGGTGAACAGGGCCGTGGTGCCGCCGTTGTGCACCACGCTCACCCGGAGGTAGTCGGCCGACGAGGAGTTCGAGCCGTGGGCCAGGTACCAGGCGAGGGAGAGGTTCAGCGTGCCGCTCGCCGGCAGGGTCACCGCCGGCGACCGGGCGCTGGTCACGCCGCCGTCGACGTCGTAGTCACCGGCCGCCGTACCGGCCAGCCGGCCGGTGACGAGGTCGTTCGCGCCGCCGTACGGGGCGAGCTGCTTGGCGCCGCTGGAGGTGGTCGCCTGGGCGGCGCCCCGCTCCCACGCCCCGGAGGTCGCGGTGTCGGTGCCGTTCGGGTTGACGGTCCAGCCGGTGTCCGTCTCGAAGGTGTCCGACCAGACCGTGGTGCCGCCGCCACCGCCGCAGTACTGCGCCTCCTTGCCGATGGCGCGGTACGGGCAGTCGGCGTACTCGCTGAGCAGCAGGACCGCCTCCCGGTTGCGCGAGGTCTGGGCGGGGATCACCTCGTCGGGCGGGTAGAAGCCGCCGCCGCTGGCCGAGCCGGGGTACATCTCGAAGGTGTACGCCCAGATGCCGTGCTGGCCCCACATCCAGTCGATGCTGTCGCCGTCGGTGATGTAGAGGTCGCTGGACTGCTGCGGGGTGTAGCCGTTGGTGTTCGCCATCTGCTGGCCCAGCGTGGCGAAGGTGTTGTACTGGTCGGCGCTCATGCCGGTGGTGGTGTTGTTGTACGTGTAGCCGAACGGCCAGAGCACCAGCTCCGAGTACGTGTGGAAGTCGATGTTCGCCTTGATCTGCTGGACGCCGCCGACCACCCGGCTGTTGACGAAGTTCCGCAGCGCCGCGGTCTCCGGGGCGGAGAACGCCGAGGGGCCCCGGTAGGTCTCCGACGAGGTGGAGCCGGACGAGCCGCCGCAGCAGCCCCACTGGTAGGACCAGTTGCGGTTCAGGTCGGTGCCGACGTACGACGAGCCGCTGTTCGGCTGCCGGTTCTTGCGCCAGGAGCGGTACGAGCCGGTGGCGATGTCGTACTCGCTGCCGTCCGGGTTGACCGTGGGCACGATCCAGATCTCCCGGGTGTTCACGATGTTGGTGACCCGGGAGTCCGTGCCGTAGCTGTCGGTGAAGAGGTTGAGCAGGTAGATCGCCATCTCGACGGTCAGGTGCTCGCGGGCGTGCTGCTGCGAGTTGAACAGGATCTCCGGCTCGTTCTCGTCGGTGGCGACGTTGTCGGAGATCTTCACCGCCATCAGGTCCCGACCCTCGTACGAGGAGCCGATGCTGATCTTCCGGGCGATCGACGGGTGGTCGGCGACCACCTTGTTCACCACGGCGGTCAGCTCCGCGTAGTCGTGGTAGTTGGAGTCAGCCGGCGGGAAGGCGGCCGTGCCGACGTCCCCCTCGGCGTGGCTGTGGCCGTCGGCCGACGGGGCGGAGACCGCCTCCAGCCGGAAACCGAGCCGGGTGATCGCCGCCGCTTCGGCCGGGGTGGCCGAGACGTTCAGCACACCGTGCTCGACGAAGTCGATGGCGGCGCCGGTGCCGGCGACGGCGGTGCGGTCGTCGACGGTACGCGGGCCGAGCACCCGGTAGGACGCCGCCGCGGAGTCGACCCGGTCGGGGGCCGGCCGGGCGGTGGCGGGCGCGGCGGCAACCGTGAGCAGGCCGAACCCGGCTGCTACGGCGACCGCCAGGCGGCGACGGAGGGCGGTGTTGCGGAAGGCCATGGACAACCTCCTCGGGGGGCGGGAGAGATCCCGCTCGGTGGAGGACACTCCACCACCGCTCACATGGTCATATCAACATCCATCGCTGCCCAAGTTGCATGTCATCCTGATCCTCACATCGGCAAGTATTTTCCAACTGTCGGCCTCTGGCGAAAGTTCCCTCCGAGCGGGACACTGACCCGCAACGATCCGTCCGTCCCTGCGGAGGACCCATGGTCAGAACACACTTGCGTACGGCCGCCCTCGCGGCCACAACCGCGCTCACCCTTCTCGGCACCTCGGCACCCGCCGTCGCCACCGAACCCGTCGCCGCCCCGTCGACCAGTCGACAGGTGGTGCACGACGAACAGATCACCTTCCAGGACTGGTCGCGCTACCCCGACTGGCGGCGTGGCACCCACGCCGGTACGCGCGCCGTCCCCGGCCAGCGCCCGGGAGTGACGCTGGCCGGCCCGCTCGGCACCACCAACTACACCGACCCGCACACCGGCGTGACCAGGAGCTGGGAGTACGGCACCTGGACGTCCCCCGTGACCCAGATCGGGTTCGACGCCACCGAGCTGATCGCCTCCTGGAACGCGAACACCCCGGCCGGCACCTGGATCCAGGTCGAGATGCAGGGCACGTACAACACCGGCGTCCAGACCAAGTGGTACGTGATGGGGCGCTGGGCCTCCGGCGACGCCGACATCAAGCGCACCAGCGTCAACCGGCAGGGCGACCCCTGGTCGACCATCTGGACCGACACGTTCAGCATCGACGACGCCTCCGTCGGGGTGCTGCTGCGGGCATACCAGCTGCGGCTCACCCTCTACAAGGCCCCCGGCCAGAGCGCCGCGCCGGTCGTGCACACGGTGGGCGCCATGAGCTCCAACGTGCCGGACCGGTTCACCGTCGAGCCGAGCGCCGGCGGCATCGCCTGGGGCAAGGAACTCGCCGTGCCCCGCTACTCGCAGAACATCCACTCCGGTCACTACCCCGAGTACGACGGCGGCGGCCAGGCCTGGTGCTCCCCCACCTCCACCACGATGGTGATCGAGTACTGGGGCCGTAAGGCGTCCGAGGAGGACACCTCCTGGGTCGACCCGACCTACCCGGACCCGACGGTCAACCACGCCGCCCGGATGGTCTACGACTACCAGTACGACGGCGCCGGCAACTGGCCCTTCAACACCGCGTACGCGGCCAGCTTCCCCGGCCTGGAGGCGCGGGTCACCCGGCTGCACTCGCTGGACGAGGTGGAGCGCTTCATCGCCGCCGGGATCCCGGTCGTGACCAGCCAGTCGTTCCTGGCCAGCGAGCTGGACGGGGCGAACTACGGCACCTCGGGGCACCTGTTCGTGATCGTCGGCTTCACCGCCGAGGGCGACGTGATCGTCAACGACCCGGCCTCGTCGAGCAACGACGTGGTGCGCAACGTCTACAAGCGTGAGCAGTTCGAGCAGATCTGGCTGCGTACCAAGCGGATCAACGCCAGCGGCGGGGTCTCCGGCGGCTCCGGCGGCGTCGTCTACCTGATCAAGCCCACGTTGAAGCCGTGGCCGAACGTGCCCGGCTCCACCAACTGGTGATCGGCTGACCAGGGCCCGGCACGGTCAACGGCGACCGTGCCGGGCCCTTCTTCGTGCCTCTGAGCCCGGCCACCGGCGGGGTGCCGACGTGATCGTCCGCGGCAGTCGTACCGGCGGGTCGGGTTGCCCGGTCGTCAGCGTCCCGCGGAACCGGCCCCGCCCTGCCGCTCGTCGCTGTCGGGCTCGTCCTCGCCGGCCAGGGCGGAGCGGAGCCGTTCCTTCTCGTCGCGACGACGCTCGGCGGCGGCGGCCATCTCCTCGGCCATCTCGTCCCGCCACCCCTTCAGCAGGAAGAACGACAGGGCGGCCGAGAAGGCCAGCGCCACCATCAGCTTGATGAAGATGTTCATCTCGACGAGCCAGAGGGCCGCCAGCACGGCGACGAACAGCCCGATCCGGCCCAGCGTGTACTTGACCGCCGCGCTCACGTTCCGCACTCCGTTCTCCGCCGCCGGGCGCCCGGCGGCAGGTTCAGCCCGTCCGGCGGGCCAGCCAGTGGACGCCGTGGAACCAGACCACCGCGTAGCCGAGGGTGAAGGTCGCCGCCCCCAACCCGCCGGAGACCAGCGGCGGGAGCCCGGCGGCGAGGCCGGCCACCACGAGCCCGGCCACCACCCCCACCACGGCTGCCGCCAGCGCCGACACCACCCGGGCCGCACCGAACTCCCACGCGCGGAAGTCGTCCCAGAAGAGCCAGGCCGGCAGGATGATCGCCAGCCAGCCGTTCGACCGCCCGAACTCGCCGCTGCCGATCAGCGCGAACGCCCAGTCGAACAGCACGACCGCCAGCACGCCGATGACCAGGCCCGCCAGGCTGACCCCGAGCAGGTCGCCCAGGGTGAGGATGCGCCCCTCGGCGTCACGCCGGGGGAACCCGCTCCGCTGCTCGGTCATGGTCTACGAAGGGTACGTGCCACTCAGGCCCAGACCTGCTGCGGCTCGGCGCGCCGCTCGGCCAGGGACGGGGCGGCGTCGTACTCGCGGACCACCTCGTAGCGGGTGTTCCGCTCGACGGGGCGGAAGCCGGCGTCCCAGATCAGGTGCAGCAGGTCGTCCCGGTGCATCGTGTTCGGGGTGCCGTACGAGTCGGCGTCGTGGGTGATCTTGTATTCGACGACCGAGCCGTCCAGGTCGTCGACGCCGAAGTTCAGCGAGAGCTGGGCCACCGACAGCCCGTGCATGACCCAGAAGCACTTCACGTGCGGGACGTTGTCGAAGAGCAGCCGGGAGACCGCGAAGGTCTTCAGCGACTCGGCCGGCGAGGCCATCGTCGTACGGGCCTGGATCCGGTTACGGATCTTGCCGTCCGCCGAGTCGACGAAGTCGTGCTGGTAGCGCAGCGGGATGAAGACCATGAAGCCGCCGGTCTCGTCCTGCAGCTCACGCAGCCGCAGCACGTGGTCCACGCGGTGCCGGGGCTCCTCGATGTGGCCGTAGAGCATGGTCGACGGGGTCTTCATCCCCTTCGTGTGGGCCAGCCGGTGGATCCGCGACCAGTCCTCCCAGTGGCAGGCGTGGTCGACGATGTGCTGGCGGACCTCCCAGTCGAAGATCTCCGCCCCGCCGCCGGTCAGCGACTCCAGGCCGGCGTCCATCAGCTCGTCGAGGATCTCGTCGGCGCTCAGGCCGCTGATCTTCTCGAACCACTGCACCTCGGTCGCCGTGAACGCCTTGAGCTTGACGTTCGGCAGCGCCGCCTTCAGCTCGCGCAGCACCTTGGGGTAGTAGCGCCAGGGCAGGGTCGGGTGCAGGCCGTTGACGATGTGCAGCTCGGTGAGCTGCTCGTCCTCCATCTCCTTGGCCTTGCGGACCGCCTCGTCGATACGCATCGTGTAGGCGTCCTTCTCGCCCGGCTTGCGCTGGAACGAGCAGTACGCGCAGGAGGCGGAGCAGACGTTGGTCAGGTTGAGGTGCCGGTTGACGTTGAACATCACCCGGTCGCCGTTCAGCTCGGTGCGTCGGTGGTGTGCCAGCCGGCCCAGCCACGCGAGGTCGTCGCTGTCGTAGAGGGCGATCCCGTCCTCGCGGGTCAGCCGCTCGCCGGCGTACACCTTCGCTTCGAGCTCACGCTTGAGTCCGGCGTCCATCGAAAAGCCACGTCCCTTCCACCTGCGGTAGGAATCGAGCGTACGTCGGCCCGCCGACGTACCCGCAGCACGGTAGGCCCTCGTGCGCCCGTTCACCGAACTCTCAGGCACCCGTTACCTGCCCACGCATCGACATCGCTGCCTGGGTGCGGTAAGACAGGATGGGACGTTCGCCACACGCTGGTAGCGTCCTCACAGCCGCGCCCACCGGCGCGGCGACGCACGCCGGACGGGGAGCGGAATGGTCGACAGTGGGCGCGGACGGCGGCAGCGACGGCGGAGCCCGGTGATCTCGCCGGTGCTGCGCCCGGCGCTCTGGTCCGCCCTGCTCGGCGCCGTCGCCGCGACCGTCCTCGCCAACCCGGTCCAGGCCGACCCCTCGCTGCCCACCAGCGTCCCCGACACCGGGTCCCGCCCGTCCTACATCGGCCAGCTCCAGCTCCCCGGCGGCACGCCGGTCCCCGGGCTGCCGGGCACGGTCCCCGGGCTGCCGGGCGTGCCGGGCACGGTCCCGGGCCTGCCCACCGGCAACGTCGGCACCGGCCCGCTCGCCGCCCAGATCTACGCCGCCGAGGCCCAGGTCGGGCAGCTCCGCGACCAGCTGCTCTCGCTCCAGCAGAAGCGCACCGAGGCCGAGACGCAGCACGCCACCGCCGAGCGCAACCTCGCCCTCGCCCGGGACGCGGTGGCACGCGCCCAGGAGGGCGCCGACGCCGCCGCGGCGGGCGCCTTCAAGGCCGCCGCCGCCCTCCCGCCCGGCGAGTTCGCCAACGACCTGCACGAGCTGAGCCGGCTCTCCCGGATCATCCGGGGCGAGAAGGCCGAGGGCGGCACCACCGCCGCCGAGGGCGAGGTGTCCCGGGCCCGCACCGGCGAGCAGGCCGCCAGCCAGGCGATGGTCTCGGCGGAGTCCCGCCTCACCGGAGCCAGGGCGGAATACGCCGCCGGCGAGAAGGCCCTGCGCGAGGCCGAGAAGAAGCTGGACAAGCTGAAGCGGGACAACGCCGCCCAGCTCATCGAGATCGAACGCCAGCAGGAGGCCGCCGAGCAGCGCCTCGGTGCCGGCTACCTCGGCAACGAGACCGCCAACGGCCTCGCCGCCCACCCGACGGCCCTGAAGGCCCTCGCGTACGCCCGGGCGCAGCTCGGCGATCCCTACCTGTGGGCCGCCGAGGGCCCGGACCGGTTCGACTGCTCCGGCCTCATCTACGCCGCCTACCGGTCGGCGGGCTACTACGGGCTGCCCCGGGTCTCCCGGGACCAGTACTACGCCACCCGCTCCCGCACCGTGTCCCGCACCGCGCTGCTCCCCGGTGACCTGCTCTTCTTCGCCTCGGGCACCAGTTGGACGACGATCCACCACATGGGCATGTACGTCGGCGGCGGCAAGATGGTCCACGCGCCGACCACCGGCGACGTGGTGAAGATCTCCACCGTGCGCTGGTCCCGCCTCTACGCCGCCACCCGCGTCATCGGGGCGGTGCCCGCGCCGGTCAGCACCCCCTCGCCGACGCCGACGCCGAGCAAGCCGCCCGCGACGAAGCCGCCGGCCAGCCCGAAGCCCACCTCGCCGTCGCCGACCCCGTCCACGTCGCCGTCGACCTCGCCGTCCCCGTCGCCGTCACCGTCGACCTCGCCCACCGGCTCCCCGTCGCCGACGGCCACCGCCACGCCCGACACGTCGAACCCGTCGACCTCGGCGTCGCCGAGCAGTTCGGGCACCTCGTCGCCGAGCGCCCCGACCGACGGTGTGGCGCCGACCACGGCACAGAGCAGTTCCGATCCGGCGGGCAGCACCTCGGCGACCGCCTCGGCGAGCACCGGCAGCTGATCAGGCGCGCGGCCGGCGCGCGAGCCGGCCCGCCGCCGGCCGCGCCGGTCCAGCGATCGGATCAGACCGACACCGCAACGCACTCCGGCTGTGCCGCCTGGCCGGAATGTGGCACGGTGACAGACAGGCACGCCCGGTCCGATAACGCGGACCCGGGCGCGAGCGTGCGCGGAGGGCGAGCATGGCCGAGCAAGAGGTTCCGGCGGAGCCGGTCGACCACGGGTCCACGCCCGACCGGCGTCCCGCCGGGGCACCGCAACCCCTGCCGTCCGTCGGCGCCCCGACCGCCACCACGGCCGACGACGGAGCCACGCCGAGGGCCGGCTCCGCAGGGCCGTCCGAGCCGTCGTCCGAGCCGCCCGCCGAGGACGTACGCCGGGAGCCCGCCCCGGCGGCCCGGGGCCGGGTCTCCGTGGCCACCGCAGCCCCGCCCGGTACGGGCGACACGGCGCAGCCGGCCGGCTCCGGCACCACCTACCGGGCCACGGGCACGGCCGCCCCGGCCGACACCCCGGTACCCGGCCAGCGGGGCACGGCAGCGCGGGCCAGCGCCGCCGTACCCGGGATGCGGCGGATCTCGGCCGACGAGGCCGGGGCCATCCGCTCCCGGACGGGCGAGGCGCGCATCTATCGTGCGGCGCCGGTCAATCCGGAGCCCCCGGAGCCCGCCCGGCCGCCGGAGCCGGCGCAGCCGCCGACCCCGCCGGTCCCGGAGCCCGAGCCGGCGCCGGCTCCCGTGCCGCCGCTGCCGGGCCCGACCCCGCCCTCGCCTGCCCCGCCGGTCCCGACGCCGCCCGTTCCCCACCCGCCCGGCCCGACGCCTCCGGGGCCGGGCCCAAGGCCGCCCGCGCCGGTACCGCCCGTGCCGGGTCCGCCCGCGCCGCCACCCGGGCCGCCGGTGCCCGCCCCGCCGCCCCCACCCGGCCCGGCGCCGGCGCCGCCGTTCCCGCCGCCGCCCCTCACGGCTGCCCGACCGGTACCCGTCGCGAGCGCGCCGCCGTCCCCTGCGCCCGTGTTCCCCACGCCGCCGGCCGCCGCGCCCGCGTTCTCCGCGCCGGCCCCGTCCGGGCCGCCCGTCGGGCCCGCCCCCGCGCCCGCGTTCTCCGCCCCACCGGCCTCCGCGCCTCCGTTCTCCGCGCCGCCCTCGTCCGGGCCGGCCGTCGGGCCCGCCTCCGCGCCGCCCGTGGTGCCCGCTCCCGCGCTGCCGGCCTGGCCGCCGCCGACCAACCCGGGTGACCGCCGGTCCGGCGGTGCCGAACCGGCCACCGCGCCTCGCGAGGCGCACCCGCCGACCGGTCGCGCCGACGGTGGCACCTTCCTCGCCGGTGGCTCCCCCGCCGGCCCGTCCACGCGACGGGCCGAGGGCACCGCCACCGGCCGCTACGACGGCGGGCCCGACCTGGGCACCATCTACGGCGCGGGTGCCGGTGCCGGTACGGAGGGCCCGGGCTTCAGCACCGTCTCGTTGCCGAACAACGCCGTGGAGAACTCCGGCTCGCTGACCGGGCACATCCTGGCGCAGGGCTGGACGGAAACCCCCACCGAGGAGCGGTCCAGCACGACCAGGGTGGTGCTCGTCCTGGCCGCCTCGCTGGGCCTGCTGGTCGCGATCAGCGTGCTGGTGGTGCTGCTCGCCAACGACACCATGGGCGGCTTCGTGGGCGGCGTCCTGAGCATGTGAGCCGCGTACGACGTCGATGGTGAGCCCGCCCACTACCCGTCCGTGGTCGGGTGGCGGGTTCGTCCCGTCGCCGTACACTGGTGAGCATCACTGACCCGGCGCGCGCCCTGCGCGCCCATGGGCGATCTTGCGGGCGATTCGGCGGCGTTCAGCTGCGGCAGGCCATCGCGAAGATGCGCCCCGCTCGAAAGGCATTTCTTGACGACCTCTGCTGAACCCGGCACGTTCACGCCCGCCCTCGACACCGCCGGCGCGCCGACCGCCGCCGAGCGGGACGGCACCGCCCAGGACCCGGCCGCCCCGGTGGGACCCACCGACTTCGCCGCGCTGGGACTGCCCCAGCCGCTGGTCCACGCGCTCGCCCGGCAGGGCATCACCACCCCGTTCGAGATCCAGCGCGCCACCATGCCCGACGCGCTCGCCGGTCGGGACGTACTCGGCCGAGGCCAGACCGGCTCCGGCAAGACCCTGGCCTTCGGCCTGCCCCTGCTCGCCCTGGTGGCGGACCGCAACCGGGCCCGGCCGCTGCGCCCCCGGGCCCTGGTCCTGGTGCCCACCCGGGAACTCGCGATGCAGGTCAACGACGCGCTGATGCCGCTCGGCAAGGCCGTCGGCGTGTTCCTCAAGACCGCCGTCGGCGGCGTGCCGTACGACCGGCAGATCGACGCGCTACGGCGCGGGGTGGAGATCATCGTGGCCACCCCGGGGCGGCTGGGCGACCTGATCGCCCGGGGCGTCTGCCACCTAGACGACGTCGAGATCACCGTCCTCGACGAGGCCGACCAGATGGCCGACATGGGCTTCCTGCCCGAGGTCACCGAGCTGCTGGCGAAGACGCCCGCCGACTCCCAGCGGCTGCTCTTCTCGGCCACTCTGGACAACGACGTCGACGCGCTGGTCAAGCGGTTCATGACCGACCCGGTGACGCACTCCACGGCGCCGTCGACCGCCTCGGTGTCCACCATGGACCACCACATGCTGCTGATCCCGCCGCACGACAAGTTCCCGGTCGCCGCGTCCATCGCGGCCCGGGACGGGCGGACGATGGTCTTCGCCCGTACCCAGCTCGGCGTCGACCGGCTGGTCGAGCAGTTGGCCGCCGTCGGCGTACGGGCGGGCGGGCTGCACGGCGGCAAGACCCAGCGGATGCGTACCCGCACGCTGGCCGAGTTCCGTGAGGGCCGGGTGAACGTCCTGGTCGCCACGGACGTGGCGGCCCGGGGCATCCACGTCGACGGTGTCTCGCTGGTGCTGCACGTCGACCCGCCGAAGGACCCGAAGGACTACCTGCACCGTGCGGGGCGTACCGCCCGGGCCGGCGAGTCGGGCGCGGTGGCCACGCTGGTGCTGCCGAAGCAGCGGCGGACCACGCTCGCCATGCTGGAGAAGGCCGGCGTGGCGCCGGCCGAGACCCGGGTGCGGGCCGGTGACCCGACGCTCGCCGAGCTGACCGGCGCCCGCGAGCCGAGCGGCGTCCCGGTGCGCAACGAGCCGGAGGAGCCGCGCCGGCACGGCGACCGGCCGGGCGGCCCGCGCCGCTACGGCGACCGCGACCCCCGGGGCGAGCGCCGCTACGGCGACCGGCCGCACGGCGAGCGCCGCTACACCGACCGAGCCACCGACGGCCGCGGCTACGGCGACCGGCCGCACGGCGAGCGCCGCTACGCCGACCGGCCCACCGACGGCCGCGGCTACGGCGACCGGCCCCAGGGCGAACGCCGCTACACCGACCGGCCGCAGGGCGAACGCCGCTACGGCGACCGGCCGACCGACGGCCGCGGCTACGGCGACCGGCCCCAGGGCGAACGCCGCTACGGCGACCGGGGCGGCTTCCGTCCCGAGGGCCGGGGACGTGACGAGCGGCCGCGCGACGAGCGGCGAGGCTTCGGCGGGCGCCCGCCGGCGCGTACCCACTGATCGTCAGCGTCATCGACGAACGCCGTCGCGGGGCCCGGGCTCCGCGGCGGCGTTTCCGCATCCGCTGCCGGCGGCGGTCGGGTCGCGTAACGTCCGGCTCATGCCGACCATGCCGAAGTCGCTCTTCTGGACCCGGACGGACACCGCCGGCACGGAGCACGCGCTGTTCGACGACGGCCACGGGCTGACCGCGCGGGGCACCCTGGCGGCCGTCGACCCGATCCCCTACACCTGCCGCTACCAGCTCGTCACCGACCCGCAGTGGGCCAGCTCCCGCGTCGAGGTGGAGGCGGAGGGCACGGGTTGGCTGCGGAGCGTACGCCTGGAACGGGTGCCCGACGGGTGGCGGGTGACCACCGCCGAGCAGGGTGACCTGGACGCGGCGCTGCGGGCGGCCGGCCATCCGGAGGTCGGACTTCCCGGCACGGACGACCCGGACCGGCTGGCCGGGGCGGTGGACGTCGACCTCGGCGGCGCGGTGCTGCTCAACGCGCTGCCGGTGCGCCGGCTCGGGTTGACCCGCGCGGCGGCCGACACGCCGCACCGCGTCGACGTCGCCTGGGTGCTGGTGCCCAGCCTGCTGGTGGTGCCCGCCGAGCAGGTCTACACCCCGCTGGGCCCGGGCCGGGTCCGCTTCACCAGCGACACCTTCACCGCCGACATCGACCTCGACGGCGACGGCTACGTGCTGCGCTACCCGGGGCTGGCCGAGCGCGTCGACCCGCGCTGACGGGCCACGGGCACCTGCCCGCCGGACTAGGCACGGGGCTCAGGTCGGCCAGGCGCCGGTGGTGAGGAAGCGCTCGACGGTCGCCAGGTGCGGGGCCGGGTCGAGCCCGTGGGCGGCCAGCCAGTCGTCGGCGTAGTAGGTGTCGGAGTAGCGGTCGCCGGCGTCGCAGATCAGGGTGACCACCGAGCCGGTGCGCCCCTCGGCGAGCATCTCCGCGATCAGCCCGAAGGCGCCCCACAGGTTCGTGCCGGTCGAGCCGCCCACCCGGCGGCCGAGCACGGCCGATCCGGCGCGCATGGCGGCCATCGAGGCGGCGTCGGGCACCTGGACCATCCGGTCCACCACGGACGGCACGAACGACGCCTCCACGGTCGGCCGGCCGATGCCCTCGATGCGGGAGCCCCGCCCGGTGCGTACCGACCAGTCAGCGGCCTGCCAGGCGGGATAGAACGCGGAGTTCTCCGGGTCGACCACGCACAACTTGGTGGGCAGCCGCTGGTAGCGGGCGTACCGGCCGATGGTGGCGCTGGTGCCGCCCGTGCCGGCGCCCACCACGACCCACGCCGGCACCGGGTGGCGTTCCAGGGCGAGCTGCGCGTAGATCGACTCGGCGATGTTGTTGTTGCCGCGCCAGTCGGTGGCCCGCTCGGCGTAGGTGAACTGGTCCATGAAGTGCCCGCCGGAGTCCTCCGCCAGCCAGCGGGCCTCGACGACCACCTTGGCCGGGTCGTCGACGAGGTGGCAGCGACCGCCCTGGAACTCGATCTGGGCGATCTTCTCCGGCGAGGTGGACGCGGGCATCACGGCGATGAACGGCAGCCCCAGCATCCGCGCGAAGTACGCCTCGGAGACCGCCGTCGAGCCGGAGGACGCCTCCACGATCGTGGTCTCCGGGCCGATCCAGCCGTTGCACAGCCCGTAGAGGAAGAGCGAACGGGCCAGGCGGTGCTTCAGCGAGCCGGTCGGATGCACCGACTCGTCCTTGAGGTAGAGGTCGATCCCCCACGACCGGGGCAGCGGGAACGGCAGCAGGTGGGTGTCGGCGGAGCGGTTGGCGTCCGCCTCGACGGCCGCGATCGCCTCGGTCACCCAGCGCCGGCTGGCCTCGTCGCACCGGTCGATGTGAGTCACTCTCGAAACCTAGCAAGCCGGCTCACTGCGGATCGGCTCCGGTCCGACGGCGCTGGCGGCGCTGACCGGCCCGGCCGGCCGCGAGGATCAGCGGGGCGAGCCGGACGGCGGCGCCGGGCAGCGCGTCGAGGAGCCGGACCTGCGCGCCGCGCCAGCGGGGGACGCTGACCACCGGGCGGGGCCGCCGGGCCAGCCGCGCGGCCCGCCGGGCCACCCGCTCCGGGGTGAGCAGCGTCCCGGTGAAGGAGGCGGCGGCGCCCGGGTCGTCGAGCCGGTCGTGCAGCATCGGCGTCCAGATCCCGTCCGGGCACAGGCACGACACGTGTACGCCCCGGTGCCCGGCCAGCCGCAGGTCGGCGAGGGTGCCGACGCTGAAGGCGATCAGGGCGTGCTTGCTGGCCGCGTAGACGGTCTCGCCGGGCGCGGCCACCAGGCCGGCCAGCGACACGACGTTGAGCACGTGCCCGCGCCCCTGGGCCCGCATGACGGCCAGTGCGGCGAGGGTGCCGTTCATCGCGCCGAGGGCGTTGACCTCGACCACCCGGCGGCGGGTCGCCGCGTCGTGTTCCCAGGAGGGGCCGGTGACGAGGATCCCGGCGTTGTTCACCCAGAGGCCGAGCCCGCCCCGGCCTGCGGCCTCGGCGGCGACGGCGGCGCAGGCGTCGGAGTCGCGTACGTCCAGGGGGCGGGACCAGCCGCCCAGCGGCGCGGCGGCGCTCCGCACCGCCTCGGCGTCGTGGTCGGTGAGGAGCACCGGCCAGCCGTCGGCGTGCAATGCGGCGGCGATGGCCCGGCCGAGACCGCCGGCCGCGCCGGTGACCACGGCCGCTCCGAGGGCTGGCTTCGTCATCGGCGCACGCTATCGCCGCCCGGCGACCGCGCGCCAGGGCCGGACGGGCGCGGATTCCGGCGGCTGCACCCGACGCGGCGCGCGCAGCCCACCGTCGCGCCCGGATGCGCGGTGGCGGGTCAGGTGGCGGGCGGGATCGGGGCCTGCGGCCGGTTCTCCCACTTCGTGGAGAGGGCGATGCCGGTGCGGGTGGAGGCGACGCCGGGGGTGCGGTTCAGCCGCACGATGAGCCGCTCCAGCTCGGCGATGGTGCCGACGCGGGCCTTGAGCATGAACGACTCGACACCGGCCATGAAGTAGCAGGACTCGATCTCGGGCATCTGCCGGAACGCCTCCAGCACGTCGTCGGTGTCGCCGCCGGAGTCCTGGACGATCCCGATGAGCGCGGTGACGGCGTACCCGATCGCCTCGGGCTCCACCTCCGCCCGGTAGGCCCGGATCACGCCGCTGGACTCCAGCTTGCCGACCCGCTCGTGCACGGCCGGCGCGGAGAGGCCGACCTGCCGGGCCAGCTCGGCGTAGGACAGGCGGGCGTTGCCGCGCAGCAGCTCCACGAGGCTCGAGTCGATGGCATCCACGGACTGTGACCCTAGCGGTCCGGGCGTAACGTCGGGCACCTGGTGGGCGTTGAACATGACAGGGTGTAGTCGTTCGCAAACTCACCGTCAAAGGAGCGGTACGCAGGTAATATTTCCTAACTTCCCACTCAGTGCGTTTTTCGCGTTTGGCGGACAGGCCAGGTCGCTGGTGCTGTAATTGCCATACGTCCCTCATGACGGCTCTGGGCTCGCACCGGCCGGGGGCAGTGTGTTCAGCCGGGGGCTTCGTCGACGCGAGGAGGGGGCTGTGGACACTGGAGATCGCCTGCTGACACCGGGTGAAGTTGCCGCGCTGTTTCGGGTTGACCCGAAAACTGTGACGCGCTGGGCGGCGGCCGGCCGGATAGGCAGCATCCGGACTCCAGGCGGGCATCGCCGGTTTCGGGAATCCGAGGTGCGGGCCCTGCTTGAGGGGGAGGGCATGTTGGACGAGGCGGAAGACGTCGGCAAACCGCGCAACGCGGGGCCGGCCGCCTCTACCGGGCCCGGCCCGGCCAACGCCGGCATGTACTGAATGGTGCGGATCGTCACGCGGACCGGACGTGGGCTCCGGTCCGCGTCCCGGTGGGTCGGGCCGGGTTCACTCCCGCGCCGCGCCCAGCTCGCCCGACCAACGGCGGAACAGCGTGTGTGGTATGCCCAGCGCGTCCAGCACCTTGCCGGCCACGAAGTCGACGAGCTGCGGCGCGGAGGCCGCCGCCCCCGCCCCGTAGAAGCCGGGGCTGGCCGGCAGCACCACCGCCCCGGCGTCGTGCAGGGCGATCAGGTGTTCGAGGTGGCTGCGGGTCACCGGCGTCTCCCGGGGCACCACCACCACCGGCCGGCGCTCCTTCAGGTTGACCTCGGCGGCCCGCTGCAACAGGTCCTTGGAGAGCCCGATCGCGATGCCGGCGCAGGCCGCCGTGCTCGCCGGCACCACCACCATCCCGCGTACCCGGTAGGAGCCGCTGCTCGGGCCGGCGGCCAGGTCCCCGGCGGGCCAGTGCCGGACGTCGGCTCCCGCCAGGTCGCGGCCCAGCCAGGCGGCGAGGTCCTCGGCCCAGTGCCCGTCCCGGAACGGGCGACCGGTCTCGTCGAGGACGGTCAGCCGGGCGGCCCGGGAGACGATCAGGTCCACCGGATCGCCGGCGTCGAGCAGCGCCCGCACGACGGCCGCCGCGTACGGCGTGCCGGACGCTCCGGAGACTCCGACCACCCATGGTTCGCGCATGCCCTCCAGCCTGCCTGGTTCCCCCGCGCGCCGCGCCGTCACCCCCGCCTCCGCTGCGGGGTCGGGGTGCCGTCGACGCCCGCACGGCCGCCGGGGCTGCCCGACGGGACGCGTGCTCCTGATCTCTGACATGCTCGGACGCCGGGATCACCGGTGTGCGGCGACGACCGGAGGGGCGGTACGACCGATGACGGCGGCGGCAGCCCGCGCACTACGTGCCACCTGTCCACTCCCCGCCCGCTGCTCGCCGCACACCGAGGCGACACACGAGTGGCTGGCCGGCTGGGTCCGTCGCTTCGGCCTGCCGCTGGACGAGCTCGCCCTGCACCGGCTGGACGCCGGTCGGGTCGCCTGGTACGCCGGCCGGCTCTATCCCGACGCCAGCGCTGCGGACCTACGTACGGTGGCGGCACTCTGGACCTGGTTCTTCCTGCTCGACGACGCCTGCGACGGACCCCACCGCGCCACCGGCGCGCAGGTCGCCGCGTTACGGGCCGAGGTGCTGCGGGTGCTGCGGCACGGCTCCGGCAGCCGCCCGCCCGGGTCGCGGGACCCGCTGCTCCGGATGCTGGCGGACGCCTGGCAGGTGCCGCGGGCCCGGATGCCGCTGCCGTGGCGGCGACGTTTCGCCGACGCCGTCGCCCACCACCTGGCCGGCAACCGGGTGGAGGCGGAGAACAAGACCCGGGGCCACGCTCCCGGCGTCGCCGAGTACGTCACGCTGCGCCGGGCCACCTCGGCGGCGTACGTGTCGTACACGGTGATCGAGTTCGTCACCGGTCACGCGCTGCCGGATGCCGTCTACCACCATCCGGCCCTCGGGGCGCTGGCGGCCACCGGCAACGACCTGCTCTCCTGGTTCAACGACCTGGTGTCCCTGGAGACAGACCGGGCCACCTCGGGCGGGCACAACCTGGTGCTGGCGATCGCCCGGGAGCAGCGGCTGCCGGAGGAGCGGGCCGTGGAGGTGGCGACGGCCCGCTGGCGCGCGACGATGCGCGAGTTCATGGAGTTGCGCGCGGCGGTGCCGTCCTTCGGCCCGGCGCTGGACCCGGCGGTGGCCGCGCACGTGGAGGGGGTGGCCCGCTCGGTGCGTGGCACGATCGACTGGTCGCTGGAGAGCGCCCGGTACGCGGCACCCCGCAGCTGAACGGGACACCGCCGGCTCGCGGCCTGCCCGGTCAGGCGGTGCGCCGTTGCCGGTCCGCGAGGGTGTTGAGCAGCGCGGCGGCGGTGCCGGCGTCGTCGACCGTGACGACGATCGAGCGCCCGCCGGTCCGCTCGACGAGCAGCCCCTCGCCCGCACGCAGGACGATGCCGACCCGGCCGCCGCGGCCCACCCGCCAGCCCCAGCCGCCGAACTCGCCGAGCGGGCGGACCTGGACGACCCCGGCGCGCAGCACCTCGTCGAGGGGCACGTGGGTACGCGGCCAGCCGGCCGACGACCGGACCGACAGGCCGGTCCCGTCAACCCGGACCGTGAAGGCGAACATCGCCACGAAGATTCCGACCAGCAGCGCCGCAACGATCAGCAGGCCCCACGTACCGCTGACGACGGCGAGCGCGACCAGGACGACGATGGCCACGGCGCCCAGCACGATCCCCGGCCCGGCGCCGGTGTGCCCGATCCACACCGCCCGTTCGCCCACCGCCAGGGGGAGGCGGGACGCCTCGGGCGCGACGGGGGCGTCGGCCGGCTGGGGCGGATCACCGGGCAGGAGCAGGCCGACGAGCACGGCCGGCACGAGGGAGCCGACGATCGCCAGGGTGAGCACGCCGCCGATCCCGCCGGCTTCGTGCGCGTCGGCCAGCCCGAGCTGGGCGTGCAGGGTGCCGAGTTGGAGGAGGGCCAGGAAGAGTGCCACCCAGATGGTGGTGGCCGCGCCAATGCGACGGTTCGTCGCCGACTGCCCCCAGAGCGTCGTGACCGCGCCGAAGCCGAGCACCAGGAGGGCGCCGAGGCCGAGGACGACCCAGAGGGAGGCACCGAGGGACATGAAGCCGTCGGGCCTGTCCCGGGCTCCCCAGTGCGTGGCGACCGGGTCGGGCAGGTCCCCGTGCCAGGAGAGGGCCACGGCGGCGGCCACGGCCAGGATCGATAGCCCGGTGATGGTGACCGTCAGGCCGACGCGGCGCATCCGCCGGTGCAGGGCGCGGGGAGGCTCGGTGCCGGTGGTCATCAGAGGAACGCCTCCTTCAGCAGTGTCGCGGTGGCTTCCGGGGAGAAGCGCAGGGCACGTGCCTCGCGCACCACCTCGTCGATGGCGGCCAGCAGCTTGGCGTGGTCGGCTGCGGGTCGGGCGGTGACGATGGCGCCACGGCCGCGCCGCAGCTCGATCAGCCCGTCGGCCCGGAGCAGCTGGTAGGCACGGAGCACCGTGTGCACGTTGAGATCGAGCGAGGCGGCGAGTTCGCGGGCTGCGGGCAGCCGTTCGCCGGGTTGCAGGACGCCCCGCGCCACGGCGAGGCGTACCTGCGTGACGAGCTGGGCGAAGAGCGGTTCGTCCAGCGAGGGGTCGATGCGGAAGAGCATCTCTAAAGGTTACTTGTTCTAGTGTTGATAGAACAAATAGACCGGTGGTACGCGAACGGCGGCGGTGCCGGGCGCACCGCCGCCGTTGCCGTCCCCGCGGCTGCTAGGCGCGCAGCCCGAGCCGCACCACCAGGTCGAGCAGGGCGAAGATGAACAGGGCGATGCCGACGAAGCCGTTGGCGGTGAAGAAGGCCCGGTTGACCTTGCTCAGGTCCGTCGGGCTGACCACCAGGTGCTGGTAGCCGAAGGCGACGGCGGTCAACGCCAGCCCCACCCACCAGAGCCAGCCGAAGCCGACCAGCGCCCCGAACCAGACGAACAGCGCGAACGTCACCACGTGGGCGACGGTGGAGGCGTGCAGCGCGAACCGCAGCCCGTAGCGGGCCGGCACGCTGTGCACGCCGATCTGCCGGTCCACCTCGGCGTCCTGACAGGCGTAGATGAGGTCGAACCCGCCGATCCAGAGGCCGACGGCCACGCCGAGCAGCCAGGCGGGCCAGGAGCCGTCGAGGGTGCCGGTGACGCCCAGCCAGGCGCCGACCGGCCCGACGGCCTGGGCCACGGCCAGGATGGCGTGCGGCCAGTTGGTGAACCGCTTGCCGTACGGGTAGACGACCAGCGGCACCACGGCGAGCGGTGCGAGCACCAGGCAGAGCGGGTTGAGCAGGGCGGCGGCGGCGAGGAAGACCACGAGCGCGACCGCCGCGCCGGTCCAGGCCGTCCGCACGCTGACCGCCCCGGTGACCAGTTCCCGCGAGGCGGTACGCGGGTTCCGCGCGTCGATCCGCCGGTCGAGGATCCGGTTCGCGGCCATCGCGAACGTCCGCGCGCCGACCATCGCCACGGTGATCAGCAGCAGGTCCGCCCAGCGCACCCGCCCGCCGTCGACCTGCATGGCGGTGAGCGCCGACAGGTACGCGAACGGCAGCGCGAACACGGAGTGCTCGATCGCCACCAGCTTGAGGAAGGACTTCACCCGGCCCGGTCGTTGCACCGGTTCGACGGCGGTGGCCATCAGATGCCGTACTCCTTCCAGCGCTTGTCGACCAGCGAGACGACCTCGGGGGCCATCCGCATCTCCTCCGGCCAGCCCCGGGTGTAGCCCTCCTCGGGCAGCTTGCGGGTGGCGTCGACGCCCGCCTTGCCGCCCCAGAACTGCTGGTACGACGCGTGGTCGAGGTGGTCGACCGGGCCCTCGGTGAGCAGCAGGTCGCGGGCGTAGTCGACGTTGCCGAAGGCGCGGAAGGCGACCTCGTTGTAGTCGTGCACGTCGCAGTCCTCGTCGACGATCACGATCAGCTTGGTCAGCGACATCATGTGCGCGCCCCAGATCGCGTTCATCACCTTCTGCGCGTGCTTCGGGTAGCGCTTGCGGATCGACACGATCGCGCAGTTGTGGAAGACCCCGGCGGCCGGCAGGTCGTAGTCGACGATGTCCGGGATCAGGAAGCGCAGCAGCGGCGCGAAGATCCGCTCGGTGGCCTTGCCGAGGCCGTGGTCCTCCTGCGGCGGCTGCGACGTGACGATCGAGTGGTAGACCGGGTCACGCTGCATGGTCATGCACTCGATGTGCATGACCGGGAAGGGCTCCACCGGCGTGTAGAAGCCGGTGTGGTCGCCGAAGGGGCCCTCCGGGAGCCGCTCGCCCGGCTCGATGTAGCCCTCCAGGACGATCTGTGCGTGCGCCGGCACCTGCAACGGGACGGTCAGGCAGTCCACCATCTCGACCCGCTCGCCGCGCAGGTATCCGGCGAACAGGTATTCGTCGATGTCGGCGGGGAGCGGGGCGCTGGCCGCGTACGCGACCGCGGGGTCGGCGCCGATGGCGATCGCCACCGGCAGCCGCTGCCCGAGCCGCTCGGCGACCGCGTGGTGCGCCGTGGAGTTCTTGTGGATCTGCCAGTGCATGCCGATGGTGTTCCGCGAGTGCTGCTGCAACCGGTAGAGCCCCAGGTTGCGCTTGCCGGTCTCCGGGTGCTTCGTGTGGGTCAGCCCGAAGTTGTGGAAGATCCCGCCGTCGCCCGGCCAGACCTGCAGCCCCGGCAGCCGGTTCAGGTCGACGTCGTCGCCCCGGTAGACCACCTGCTGGCAGGGGGCGGTCTTGACCTTCTTCGGCGGCATCGACTTGAGCTGCATGACCTTGCCGAGGCCGCCCATCATCCCGGAGAAGCCCTGCGGCAGCTCCGGCTTGAGCATCTCGCCGATCCGCGCGCCGATCTCGTCGAGGTGCTCCACCCCGAGCGCCATCGCCATCCGCTTCTCGGTGCCGAAGAGGTTGATCGCCACCGGCATCTCGCCCCGGGTCGGCCGTTCGAAGAGCAGCGCCGGGCCGTCCGCGCGGACCGTCCGGGTGACGATCTCGCTGATCTCCAGGGTGGGATCGACCGGGACGCTCACCCGCCGCAGTTCGCCCGCGCGCTCCAGAGCCGCGAGGAAGTCCTTGAGATCGGTGTACGGGAAGCCACGTGCCGCCATGCCTGCCAGTCTCCCGTACCGACCTGGGCGGCGACCACGCCGGGTGGTGTGACACCGGCGATCCACCGGTACGGCGGCGCGGGAACGGGGTCCGACCGCGTTCGACCGGAGGCGGGTGTGCGCCGCCGAAACAGGGCTTCGACGGGTCGGACGGGACAGCCGGTGATCACTAGGATCAGGTCCACCGATCGGGCCGGCGGTGCCGCTCCGCCGCGGTTTCCGGGCCGGCCCGCCCCACGAAGGAGATCGATGGCAGCTGTGCGTATCCCGCGCCGCGGAATGTCGCGCGCCCTGACCGTGCTGACCGTGGTCACGGCGGGCACCGGCGTGGTGGCCGGCCCGGCCGCCGCGCAGACGGACCCCGGTTGGGTCAGCGGATGGTTCAACGACCTCACCATCGGCGCGCCGGGCGCGCCCGGCCGGATGGCGCCGCTGGAGCTGAGCAGCACCGGCGCGACCGCCCCCCGGGTCACCGTCGACCTGTCCGGTCTCGCCGGCGTCGCCACGGCCAGCTTCCCCGACTGGTGCGTCACCGAGGGCGCCTCGGTGACCTGCCCGATGCCGCCGGGGGCGACCCCGGACGAGTACGGCACCGTCAACGGCACGGTGCCGCTGGTGTTCCGCGCCGCGCCCGGCGCCGTCCACGGCGCGACCGGCACGCTGGGCTACACGGTGCGGGCCGACGGGCTGGAGCCGCAGACCCATCAGGCGACCGTCGACGTGCGGTCCGGCCCCGACCTGGTCGGCCTGGTCGACGAGTACGTCTCGGGCGTCGACGTCGGGGATGTCCGCGACGTGCCCGTGTCCGTGGTCAACGCCGGTGACCAGGCGGCCGGGGACCTCCGGGTGACTCTCCGCTTCCCGGTCGGGCTGCAACCTGCCAGCTACCGCAACTGCCGGTACGGCACCGACCCGGTGCTCGCCACGGTGGTGGTCTGCACCGTGCGGGGCACCTTCGCGCCCGGGGTCCGCCACGAGCTGCGGCACGGCTTCACCACCACGGTCGGCCCGGCCGCCCTCGGCGACAAGCGCATCGGCCACTTCGTGGAACCGCTGGCCACCGCGGGACCGCTGCCCGACAACGTACGGCTGACCCGGCGGGAGGCCGACCGCGCGCTCCGGCTGCGCCCGGTCGGCGAGCCGATGGATCCGATCACCGCCGACGGCGCCGGCGGCACCACCTACCTGCGCGCCATCCACGGCGCCTTCGACATCGTCGCCACGGGCGCCACCGTCACCGGCGCCGTCGGTGACACCGTGCGGGTGACCGTGGGGGTCCGCAACGACGGTCCGGGTGTCCCGGACGGCACCGTCTCCGGCGGCAACGCCGGCGGGTTCCTCTTCACCCCGCCCGCCGGGGTGACCGTGCTGGCCGACCCGCCCGGCTGCGTGCCGACCAGCGACGACGAGGGTGGCGCTCCGACGGCGTGGGTCTGCTGGCTGGGGGCGGTGTTCCCCGCTGGGCAGAGCTTCACGGTGCCGTTCGAGCTGCGGATCGACGGGCCGACCGGCGCTCCCGGCGAGGTCCGGTTGTACTACAACTACCCGCGCCTGGACGACGATCCGGCCAACGACTCCGCCCCGGTCACCCTCGGCTGACCGGATCCCGGCCTGCCTCCAGCGGATGGGCCGGCGAGGAGGGCCGGCTGCGGGCGTACCGTGGCCGGCCCTCCCGCCGTCGGCACCCGTCCCGGGCAGGTTCAGCGGTGCGCGCTCGGAGCGCCGGAAGGCTCCCAGGCGTACGCGGCCAGGGGCGCGTCGAGCGGGGCGCCGGTGAGCCGGTTGGCGAAGGTCGAGATGGTGTACGTGCCGACGCCGAGCACCACGTCCAGCGCGTGCCGGGGCTGGTAGCCGGCGGCCAGGAAGGTGGTGATCCCGTCCTCGGGCACCGCGCCCCGGTGGTCGAGCACGGCGACGGTGAATCGCCGCAACGCCTCCAGCCGGTCGTCGGGCAGGGGCGTGCCGGCGCGCAGCGCGCCGACCAGCTCGGGCGTGGCATCGTGCCGGGCGAGGGCGGCGGTGTGCATGGCGACGCAGAGGTGGCACTCGTTGCGGGTGGCGACCGTCATGACGACGACCTCCCGTTCGAGCGGTTCGAGGGCGCACTTCTCGAAGATGCCGTTGCCGGTCAGGAAGCCGGTGAGCAGCTCCGGGGACTCGGCCATCAGGCCGACCGCCGCGGGCAGGTGCCCGAGCCGGCGGCGTACGCCCTCGATGGTCGGCCGGGCGGCGGCGGGGGCGGTGTCGACGGTGTGCGCGGTGAACGTGGGCACGGCAACCTGCTCTCGGAGGCTCGGGGATGGTCGGCGTCGCGCCGGGCGTGACGTAGGATCGTCAACGTGGTTGTCGAAATGGTAAACCGGGTTGTCGAACGTGGCAACGGCTGACCCCGACCGGCCCGGCTTCCTGCTGCCCCTGCTGCTGCTGGCCGGCTTCCGTACGCTCATCGACGACCTGCACGCGGAGCTGGCCCGGCAGGGTCACCCGGAGCTGCGGCCGCTGCACGGCTTCGTCCTCCAGGCCGTCGGCGCCGAGGGCACCACCGCCACGGAGCTGGGCCAGCGACTCGGCGTCTCCAAGCAGGCGGCCGGCAAGACGGTGGACCGGCTCGTCGCCCTCGGCTACCTGGAGCGCGCCGACGACCCGCGCGACGCCCGACGCAAGCTGGTCCGGGCGACCCCGCACGGCCTGGACGGACTGCGCCGCTCGGCGGCCGTCTTCGACCAGCTCCGGCAGCGGTGGGCGGCCACCCTCGGCCCCGACCGGGTCGCCGCGATGGAGGACGACCTGCGGGCGGTCACCCCGGCCAACCCGTTCCGCCTCGACGTGCCCGGCTGGTTCGGCGGCTGACGCCCGGCCGGGGAGCCCACGCCCGCGCGCCTACGCGGCGGCGACGAAGCGATCGGCTCCTCGTTGGACCGGCCATGGGAGAGACACGCGCGTCCCGGTCGGCGAGCTGGCTCCGGAGCGCGTGGAGTCGCCTGCGTGGCGGTTGGCAACTCGTGGCGGAGTTGACGCTGGCGGCGACCGCCTCCTGGTTCGTCGCCAGCCGCCTCCTCGGAGGTCCGCACGGGAGTGACGACAGCGCGGCGTTCTACGCGCCGGCCGCCGCGTTGATCGTCCTGGCCCAGGCCCGGGGCGTACGGCTGCGGCAGGCGATCCGGGTCCTGGCCGGGATCGCCGTCGGGGTGATCCTCGGCGAGGTCGTGATCTGGGCACTCGGCGCCCGTTCCACCGCCGCCATCTTCGTGGTCATCCTGGCCGCCGCCGGGGTGTCGATCGCCGCCGGGGCTCCCGGCGTCGTCCGGAACCAGTTGACGACGTCCGCGCTCTTCCTGGTCGCCGTGGTCCCGCCGAACCACGAGCTGGAGCCGACCCGCCTCTACGACGCGCTGATCGGCGGCTCCATCGCGCTGCTGATCACCCAGGTCGCGGGCGCCCGCTCGCCCCTGGGACCCCTGGACACCGAGGGACGGCGGGCGTTCGCCGAGCTGGCCGGGGTCCTCGCGGACATCCGCCGGGCGGTACGGCGGCACGACGGGGCGGCGGCCGAGGCCGCCCTCGGCCGGGCGCGGCAGATGGACGCGCGTACCGACGCGCTCCGCAAGGCGGTGCTGGTCGCCGACGAGAACCTGCGGCTCGCGATCTGGGCGCGGCACAGTCGTCCACGCGTCGATGCCGCCCGGGCCGCCGTCGACCAGCTCGACTACGCCGTCCGCAACACCCGCACGCTGGCACGCTCGGCAGTGGTGCTCACCCACCTGCCGGACCCGCCGCCGGGGCAGCTCGATCCCGCCCTGGCCGCGCTGGAGCAGTTGACGAGCTGCGCCGCCGCGGTGCTCGCCGCCGTCGTCGCCGGCGAGAGCGATGCGGTCGACCGGCACACCGGCCGGGCGAAGGAGGTCGCCCTCGACACGGTACGGGCGATGTCACCGCTGCTCCGGCACGAGCAGCCGTTGCCGGTCAGCACGATCATCGGCCAGATCCGGATGGTGGTCGTCGACCTGCTGCGTAGCGCCCGGGCGGACGACCCGGACGCGCTGGACGCGATCGACCGGGCACTGGACCTGCCCACCGCCCACCGGGGGCGCTGACCGCCGCCCTCCGCGCGGCGGTTGCCGTTCCGCTCCACGGCCGCTGGGCAGGGCAGCCCACGACCCGCGCGGAGCCGTTCACCCGCGCCCCGTCGCGGGTGTGGCACCCGTCCGGAGCCGGGAGCGGGCGGGCGTCGGGCGGGGCTCGCAGCAGCACGACCGCCCGCCGTCAAGACCCCCGGTCACCGTCGGCCGAACGGGCGAAGCCCGAACGGAGCGCGCCGCACCGCTTCTCGGGCCCGCGCCGGTCGACCCGCCGACGAGCGTCCGGCCCGGGACACCTGAGGCGGTCATCGGCCTTTCGGTCACCCCGTAACACACCATGGCCGAGCGCGGCCAGCACCCTCCATTCAGAATTCCCGGACGTTCAGTCGGCCCGCGTCCGGCCCGGCCGGAAACGTAAATCTTCCGACATTGCACACGCGCAATTGCAGTGGTTCCGTCACCACCATCCGAAACAGCTTCCATCGGAGAAGGACGAGGTGGCGGTCGGCGATGGCCAAATTCGATCAGCGCGACCAGCAGGTGCACGGAGGGCAGTTCAACGCCGACAAGATCGATCTGCGGAACGCCGTTTTCGAACGCGTCCCCGACGCCGCCGGGCAGGCGGAGGTCATCCGTCGCCTGGGGCTTGTCCTGAGCGCCGTGGAGCAGGCCGTCTCCAGCGGCGCCCTCGACCCGCAGACCGGCCTGTCCATCGCCGGCGACCTGCGCGGTGCCGCCCGGAGCCTGGCCGAGGACAACCGCACGGACGCTTCCCGGCGGATGCGCAGGGCCATCGACGTGTTGCAGGCGACGGCCCCGCTCGCGGCGATCGGCGGTGCGCTGGCGACCATCTGGAACACGGTGGGCGGAGGATCCTGATGACCACCTTCGACCAGCAGGAACAACACGTCTTCGGCGACCAGATCAACGCGGACACGGTGCACATCAACCCCTCCGACGGGCCGAAGGAGCTGATGGAGTACGGGCGGCGTGCCGTCGCCGAACGGCTGTATCAGGAAGCGGTCGGCTACTTCGCCGCAGCGATCGCCAAGGGGGCGCGAGGCTCCGCCCCGCACTACTACCTGGCGCTCGCGCTCCTCGGCGGCCGGCGGCCCAGCCGCATGGGCCGCGAGGCGCAGCAGGTGATGGCACGGGTGGAGGAGCAACTGGACAAGGCGCTCCAGGTCGATCCCGACACAGGGCACGCCGCCCTGCTCTGGGCCGCCATCAAGCGTGACCACTACGCCGGTCGCCACGACCCGGGCCCCTCGGTCAGTTACCTGGAATCACTGGCCGGCGAGGTCGATCCGGTGCACGCGGCCGAGATCGCGCCGTTCCTCGACAGCCGCGAGAACCCGCTGTGGAATGACGCGGTCGCGGTGGCGAAGGCGGGCATCAAGGAACGCGAGCCGGATGTGCACCGGTACTTTCTCCGTACGCCTGACTTGCCCGCCACCGCCGGTCCGCAGGCCATCATGGCCGCCGGCGCGGCGATGGTGGCCCTCGCGCTGGTCCTCATGCTGGCGTCGTTGTCGACGTCCGCCTACTTTCCCCTGGGAATACTGGTGGGTGCGGGCGGCGCCGTTCTGGCGGTGAAGGGTTTCCGCCAGTACGACGCCCTCATGTCGAAGTACGACCGCGAGATGGCGGCGGTGACCGGCCCTACGCCCGACGACGAGCAGATGGACAGGTGGCTGCACTTCGACAAGATCGGCATGCTCGATCATGCCCTCCGGTACGTCGATCGCGAACTCGACGACCTGATCTGCGAACCGCAGTTCGTCCTCAGCCCCGCCCTGCGAACCGAAGAGGCGGTGGGAGACGACGGAATCCGAAGATTCTCGCGGTACAAGTTCGTCATCCTGCTGCTCGGGCAGAGTCGAATCTCGGTCTTCTCCTGCGAGTGGGACTTCGTCCGGTGCGTCGTGTCGAAAGCCGACGCCTTCGACTTCCGCTACCGGGACATCACGGCACTGCGGATGCGGCAGTTGCACGAGGCGCCGCAGGGCAGCCGGCTGGTCATCACCGACGACGAGGGCGAGGAGTCGGAGGTGCGGTTCGCCAAGGTCTTCGAGATGATCATCGCCGGATCGGACCGGATCGCGGTGGCCATCGACGTCCAGGAACAGAACGACGACGCCGAGCTGCAACCGACCGGTGCCACCGCCGCCGAGCGGCTCATCCGGCGGCAGTTGGACGACGCGGCCTGACCGCCCCCGCCGCGCCTCATCGGTGTCGAATCCCAGGCGCCGGAGTAGAGCCGATCAGGGTCGACCAGAAGCACGTTCGCCGGACTCGGGCGGACTCGGGCGGCCTCGTCAGGTCCACAGCAGGACGGATGACCACACTTGTAAGAAAGGCGGTTATCCGTCTTGCGGAGTCAGCTCAGTCGAGGCCGCCGTAGGAGTGCAGGCCCTCGAAGAAGATGTTCACGCCGAAGAGGTTCATCATCATCGTGAGGAAGCCGACGATGGCGAGCCAGGTCGCCACGTTCCGCTTCACGCTCGGGGTGGCCCGGGCGTGCAGGTAGCCGGCGTAGATCACCCAGGAGATGAACGACCAGGTCTCCTTCGGGTCCCAGCCCCACGGCCGCCCCCAGGCCGCCTCGGCCCAGATCGCTCCGGCGATCACCGCGAAGGTGAAGACCGGGAACGCGAAGGCGTGCAGCACGAAGGTCAGCCGCTCCAGCGCCGCCGCCGCCGGCAGCCGCTTCGCCAGGGTGTACGGGAAGCTCCGCCGCCCCTGCTCGTAGCCGGCGCGCAGCAGGAACGCCACCGCCGGCACCGCGCCCAGCAGGAAGACGCCAGAGGCGAAGACGATCGTCGAGACGTGGATGACGAACCAGTACGAGTTGAGCGCCGGCACCAGCGGCACGATCGGGGTGTAGAGCACCAGCTCGGCGGTCGCCACCAGCAGCACCATCACCAGCGACAGGAACAGTCCGAGGCGGCGCAGCTGCGGCAGCTTCCAGAGCACCACCAGCCAGGCGGCGACACCGATCCAGGTGCCCGTGAGCACGAACTCGTACATGTTGCCCCAGGGCATCCGGTCGGCGGCGATGCCGCGCGTGACCAGCGCCCCGAGGTGCAGCAGCGCCCCGATCGCGGTGACCGCGACACCGCCCAGGCCCGCCATCCGGGCGCGCCGGGCGGTGCGCTCGGCGGCCGCCGCCCCGGCCTCGTCAGGTGCGTCCGGGATGCCGCCCCCGGCCGCGCCCACGCCCGCACCGACCAGTTCCCGTACGGGTGCCGCGACCCGGGCGCGGGCGTTGCCGAGCGCGTACTCGACGGCGTGACTGATCATCGCCACCAGGTAGGCCAGGATCGCGAACGACACCAGCTGGTCGGAGAGTGCGGACATCATTCGGCTCCTTCTCGCGCTCCGGCCCGGTCGCCGCCGTCGCGGTCGACACCGGCCTCGTCGTCCGGCCGCCCGTCGCCGCCTATCGCGGCCACGAGCTGCGCGAACTCGTCGGCGAACCCCGGATGGTCGGTGCGCGGCAGGCCACCGGCCTCGACCAAACTACTACCGCTCGTCGGAGATCCACTCGTCGGGTCGGCACCGGCCGGCAGCAGCCGGAAGAAGACCCGGCGGCGCCGGCCGAACAGCGAGCCCATCAGGCCGACCAGCAGCACGGCGGAGCTGACCAGCAGCAGCGTGGCGCCGGGGTCGTAGCGGACCGACAGGGTGATGTACGGCACGGTGCCCAGGAACTCGACCTTGGTGCCGTCGTCCAGCTCCCAGGTCTCGCCCTTGCGGAGCAGCTTCGTGCCGACCTCCTTGACCTTGCCTGCGCTCACCTGCCGCTGGTCAAGTTCGTAGACCGAGCCGGGGATGCCGGCGTCCATGCCCAGGTTGCCCCGGTAGGCGACGAGGTTCAGCGCGGGGTTGCGCTCGGTGGGGTACTCGGAGCGGGCGAACGGCGCGGCGGCGGGGGCGGTCGGCAGGTAGAGGCCGGAGAAGGCCATCTGGAGGTCCGGGTCGCGGGTGCCCGTGGCCGGGTCGACGTTGATGTCCGGGAAGGCCGCCAGGCCCTCGCTGGTCAGCCCGACGTCGCCGGTGGTCAGGAAGGGGAAGTTGCTGGTCTGGCTCTTGCCGAACCGGTCGGTGTAGCGGATCACCGGCGCGTAGCCGTGGCCCAGCAGGTAGACGTTCGCGCCGTCGAGGCGCAGCGGGGAGTTGACCGAGAAGTTGGCCTGCCGCCGCTCGCCGCCCGCCTCGTCGACGGTCACCTCGGCGTCGAAGAACTCCGGCTGGCCGGACTCCAGGAACCGGGCGTGGAAGTCGTCGAGTTGGATGCAGAAGCCGGGCAGGTCGGCGCTGCTGACCCGGGGGCCCAGCTTGCTCTCGGCGTACTGCTGCCGGGTGTTGCAGAACGCGTTGTCCTTGCCGGCCACCAGCAGCTTGTTGCCGCTCCAGCCGTACCAGGAGCCGAGCGCGACGCCGACCAGCACGACCACCATCGAGCTGTGGAAGAGCAGGTTGCCGGTCTCCTTCAGGTAGCCCTTCTCGGCGGAGACCTCGTCGCCGCGTACCACCACCCGCCAGCGCCGCCGGCGCAGCGCGTCCGCGATCGCCGCCACGCCACCCTCCGGCGCGGCCAGCACGGCGTGCTGCGGCAGCCGGTCCAGCCGCCTCGGCGCGGCCGGCGGCTTCGACCGCAGCGCCCGCACGTGATCCCGCAGCCGGGGCGTGATGCAGCCGATCAGCGAGGTGAAGAGCAGCAGGTAGATCGCGGAGAACCAGACCGAGCCGAACGCCTCGAAGGCGCCGATCCGGTCCAGCACCGGCGCCAGGTCGGGGTGCGCGGTGAAGTAGTCCCGCACGTCCTCCGGGTTCACCCCGCGCTGCGGCAGCACCGAGCCGGGGATGGCGGCCACCGCGAGCAGGAAGAGCAGCACCAGCGCCGTACGCATGCTGGTGAGCTGCCGCCACGAGTTGCGCAGCAGGGCCACCAGCCGGTTGGGCCGGCGCCGGGGCGCCTCGGCCGGCGGTGCCGGCCGGTCGTCGACGGCGGTCATCAGATACTCACCTCGCCCACCCCGACGATGGTCCGCAGCCAGATCACGAAGTTCGTCCAGCCGCCGGTGACCAGCGCGAGGCCGATCAGGACCAGCAGCGCGCCGCCCAGCCGGGTGACCCAGCGGCTGTTGCGCCGGACCGCCCGGAACACTCCGAGCAGCCGCTCGAAGCCCAGCCCGAAGACGACGAACGGCACCCCGAGCCCCACGCAGTACGCCACGGCCAGCACCACGGCCCGGTCGGTCTGCCCGCCGACGGCGGCCATGCCGATCACCGCACCGAGGGTCGGGCCGACGCAGGGCACCCAACTCAACGCGAAGACCGCGCCGAAGACCGGCGCGCCGAGCAGCCCGGCGGCGGGCAGCCGCTGGATCCGGAACTCCCGCTGCAACCCCGGCAGCAGCCCGACGTAGCTCAGCCCGAGCACGACGATCAGCCCACCGATGACGATCTCCAGCGCCCGCTGGTACTCGAAGAAGACCCGGCCGACGCTGGCGAAGAGGATCGCGGTGGCCGTGAAGACGGCGGTGAAGCCGCCGATGAACAGCAGCGTGCCGGCCAGCACCCGGCCCTTGACGGCGGCCGGCGCCGGCTCGGCCCGCTCCCGTACCGCCAGGCCGCCGCCACTGGTGGTGGGGTCCGAATCCGTTGACGGGGAGCCCTTCCGCGCACCTGGGCGGTGGGTTTCGAGGTCCGCGCCGGCGAGGCCGGTGACGTACGACAGGTAGCCCGGCACCAGCGGAAGTACGCACGGGGAGAGGAAGCTGACCAGCCCCGCGAGCGCCGCCGCGCCGATGGCGAGCAGCAGCGGACCCGACTGGGCGAGTTCGGAGAACGTCTCGCCCATCAGCGGGAACCGTCGGAGGCGGGTTGCTCGGCCGCGATCCGCTCGACGATGGGCTGGAGGCCCTCCTGCTTCACCGCCGCACGGATCACCACGGCGATGCGGCCGTCGCGGTCCAGCACGATGGTGGCCGGAATGGTGTTCGGCGGGATGTCCAGGGCGAGCGCCAGCCGGCTCGGCGGGTCGAAGAGACTCGGGTAGGTGACCTTGAAGCTCTCCTCGAAGGCGAGCGCCTTGTCCCGCTGGTCCTGGATGTTGATGCCCAGGAACTTGACCCCGGAGGCCTTGGTGGCCTGGTAGGTGTTCTCCAGGTCGTCCGCCTCGGCCCGGCACGGCGCGCACCACGAGCCCCAGAAGTTGACCACCACGACCTGACCGCGGTCGCTCGCCACGTCGTGGCTGCCGCCGGTGAGCAGCTCACCGGCGAGCTTCGGGGCGGCCGATCGCTGGTCGGGGGCGCACTCGATGATGCCGTCGGTGTTGTCGCACGCCTCCTCGCCGTCGCGCGACGAGCAGCCGGCCAGCGCCACCGTCGCGACGGCGGCGAGCAGACCCGCGGTCCACCTCCGGGCGTTCATCAGGCCCCCTTGGCTGTCCTGGCTGTCGGCGACATCGCGATCAGGTGGGCGGCCGGCTCGGAGTAGCCGATGCCGACCACCTTCGCGCCGTCGAAGTGGAACGAGGTGAGGCTGGCCAGCCCGCACTGGCGCTTGCGCGGGTCGTGCCAGAGCCGCTTGCGCTCCACGTGCCGGCGCAGCGTCCAGATCGGCAGTTGGTGGGAGACCAGCACGGCCTCGCGCCCCTCGGCGGCCACGCGGGCCGCGTGCAGGGCGGCGAACATCCGCTCCGCGATGGCACGGTACGCCTCGCCCCACGACGGGGTGACCGGATCCCGCAGCACCCACCAGTTGCGCGGGTCGCGGAACGAGCCGTCGCCGGGAGAGACCTTCTTGCCCTCGAACCAGTTGGCGCTCTCGATGAGCCGCTCGTCCACGCCGACCGGCAGCCCGAACTGCGCGGCGATCGGCTCGGCCGTCTGCTGGGCGCGTTCCAGCGGGCTCGCCACCACGTGCACGATCTCCCGCTCGGCCAGCCCCTGCGCGGCGGCCTTGGCCATCTGCACGCCGAGTTCGGAGAGCCGGAAGCCCGGCAGCCGGCCGTAGAGGATGCCGTCCGGGTTGTGCACCTCGCCGTGCCGCAGCACGTGGACCACCGTCTTACTCACCGCTGCACCCCCTTCGTTCGCGACTGCGGGGCTCGCAAACCCGGCTCACTCCTCGCGCTCACCGCTACCCCCCGTGACCTGCCGCCGCCGCAGCCCTGGCCGCCACCGGCAGGGCGGCGGCGATCTGCTCCAGAGCGGCGTCGTCCAGCGCCGCAGACACGAACCACGCCTCGAACGCGCTCGGCGGCAGGTAGACGCCGCTGGCGAGCATCGCGTGGAAGAACGCCTTGAACGCCGGCACCTGCTGGGTGCGGGCGCTGTCGTAGTCGACCACGTCGGCGTCGGTGAAGAAGATCGAGAACATGTTGCCCGCGTACGACAGCCGGTGCGGGACCCCGGCGGCGGCCAGCGCGTCGGTGGCCAGCCGGCTCACGACGGCGGCCGTCTCGTCCAGCTTGCGGTAGAGCGCGTCGTCGGCGAGCCGCAGGGTGGCCAGGCCGGCGGCGCAGGCCAGCGGGTTACCGGAGAGGGTGCCGGCCTGGTAGACCGGGCCGGCGGGGGCCAGTCGCTCCATGATCTCCGCGCGCCCGCCGAACGCCGCGGCCGGCAGGCCACCCCCCATGACCTTGCCGTACGTCCACAGGTCGGCGTCGGAGGGGTCGAGGCCGTGCCAGCCGGCGCGGGAGACCCGGAACCCGGTCATCACCTCGTCGACGATCAGCAGCGCGCCGTGCGCGTGCGCGATCCGGGCGAGCTGTTGGTTGAAGCCGTCGCGCGGGGCGACCACGCCCATGTTGCCGGCGGCGGCCTCGGTGATGATCGCGGCGATGTGCTGGCCCTCGGCGGCGAACGCCTGCTCCACGGCGGCGACGTCGTTGTACGGCAGCACGATCGTGTCACCGGCCGCCGCGCCGGTCACGCCCGGCGAATCGGGCAGGCCGAGGGTGGCCACGCCCGAGCCGGCGGCGGCCAGCAGGCCGTCGGAATGCCCGTGGTAGCAGCCGGAGAACTTGACGATCCGGGGCCGGCCGGTGAACCCGCGCGCCAGCCGGATCGCCGACATGGTGGCCTCGGTGCCGGAGTTGACCAGCCGCACCTGCTCGACCGGGGTGCGGTCGACGATCTCGGCGGCCAGCTCGACCTCGCCCGGCGTCGGGGTGCCGAAGCTGGTGCCCCGGGTCGCGGCCGACCTGATCGCGTCCACCACCTCGGGGTGCGCGTGGCCGAGGATCAGCGGCCCCCAGGAGGAGACCAGGTCGACGTAGCGCCGGTCGTCGGCGTCGTAGAGCCAGGGTCCCTCCCCACGGACCATGAAGCGCGGTGTGCCGCCGACGGCACGGAACGCGCGCACGGGAGAGTTCACCCCGCCGGGCACGATGGCCTTGGCGCGGTCGAACAGGGCCTCGGAGGCCGGCGCGTCGGCCGGGTAACGGCCAGGTCCGGCGGGAAACATATCGGTCACGATGCCGCCATTGTGTCAGCGCCGGGCGGCGAATCGGCAGGCACCCCGCACCGGGGTTACCAGGCTCACCCGGGTCGGCCCTTTACCGCTGTCCCGCGGACGCCCGCCCGCGCGGTGCGGGACAGGCCGTGGCCGCTGTGTCGGGTGCGGAAACACCCGCGCTGCCGGAAGGGGGCGCCGCGCGATCCGTCGCGCTCGGTCGCCACCGCTCGACAGGCCGGGTCGCCCGGATCGCGATAGGCTGACCCGGTGGATCGTGCCGAACTGTCCATCACGCTACACCGGACGGGCGACGAAGCTGTGCTTCGCCTGGCCGGTGAGATCGACATGCTCACGGCCGCCCAGCTGTCGACCGTCGTCAACGAGGTCCTCGCCGATCCGCCACCCCGGATCGTCCTCGACCTCGGCGGGGTCACCTTCTGCGACTCGCAGGGCCTCGGCACCCTCGTCGTGCTCAGCCGCAAGGCCAGCCACGCGCAGAGTCTGCTGGTCCTGACCAACGTCGGCGACTTCCTGCTCCGCGTCCTGGACATCACCGGCCTGCGCAGCGCCCTGATGATCCGCAACGACCAGACGACCGGCTGACCCGCCCCCTTCCGAGCGGGGGCGGGGTGCGGTGGATCGTCAGGGGGTGTTGCCCCAGCGGGCCTGTTCGAGAAGCTCGACGGCGCGATCGCGGGCGTCCGGGTCGTCCAGGCGCAGCATCGCGGTGGCCTCGTCGACCGCGTCTGTCAGCACCCGCAACTGCGTGTCCCGCTCCCGCACCAGATCCGACTGGGCCGCGAGCTGCCGGGTCTTCACCCACAGCTCGACGAAGACCGACACCTTGGCCCGCAGCACCCACGGGTCGAACGGCTTCGTCAGGTAGTCGACCGCGCCGACCGCGTAGCCGCGCAGCGCGAGCTGGGCGTCCCGGTCGGCGGCGGTGAGGAAAATGATCGGCACGTGCCGCGTACGCTCACGCCGCTTGATGTGGCTGGCCGTCTCGAAGCCGTCCATGTCCGGCATCTGGGCGTCCAGCAGGATGACGGCGAAGTCGTCGACCAGCAGCTGCTTCAGGGCCGCCTCGCCGCTCTCGACGGCGACGGACTGCACCGGCAGGCCCTGGAGAATCGCCTCCAGCGCCATCAGGTTCTCCCGGCGGTCGTCCACCAGCAGCGCCTTAGCCATCTGGGTCACGAACTCTCCTCGGTTCGGCTGCCACCGATCCAGGACGACATGAGTTCGATCAACTCGTCCAGGTCGACAGGCTTGGTGATGTAGTCGCTTCCGCCGGCCGCCAGCGCGGACTCGCGGTCGCCGGGCATGGCCTTCGCCGTCAGGAAGACGATCGGCAGGTCGGCGAACCGGTGGTTACGCCGGATCTGGCGAGTCGTCTCGTACCCGTCCTGATCGGGCATCATCGCATCCATCAGGACGATGTCGACCTCCGGATGCTCGGCCAGCAGGCGGACGCCGTCCGCCCCGTTGTCCGAGTACAACACGGTCAGGCCGTGCAGTTCCAACGCACTGGTCAGCGCGAAGACGTTCCGGACGTCGTCGTCGACGATCAGCACGGTGGTTCCCTCCAGCCGCCGGGTGGCCGGCGTGGAGGCCGGCTCGGGCAGCTCCGGCGGCGGCATGAGCAGCGAGGACGGCAGCCCGGCCCGGGCCGGTGACGGCGGCAGCGGCGCGACGACCGCGTCCGGCGCGAGCACGTCCGGCACGAAGAGGGTGAACGTCGAACCCTGACCGGGCGCCGACGCCACCACGATGCTGCCGCCCAGCAGCCGGGCCAGGTCGCGGCTGATCGACAGCCCCAGGCCCGTACCGCCGTAGCGGCGGCTGGTGGTGCCGTCGGCCTGCTGGAACGCCTCGAAGATCAGCGACAGCTTGTCGTCGGAGATGCCGATGCCGGTGTCGACCACGGTGAACGCGATCACCTGCCGCGCGTTGGTCAGGGCCGGCACGTCGAAGACCGTGCTCTCGGGCGCCGGCGCGATCCGCAGCGTCACCGCCCCGTTGTCGGTGAACTTGACCGCGTTGGAGAGCAGGTTGCGCAGGATCTGCTGGAGCCGCTGGGCGTCGGTGACCAGCGCCTCCGGCAGGTTCCTGCTGATCCGTACCTGGAAGTCCAGGCCCTTCTCCTCCGCCTGCGGCGCGAACGCCTGCTCCACGTACCCACGGATGTCGTCGAACCGGACCGGCGTGGGCTCGACGTCCATCCGACCCGCCTCGATCTTGGACAGGTCGAGGATGTCGTCGATCAGCGACAGCAGGTCGGAGCCGGCCCCGTGGATCGTGCGCGCGAACTCGATCTGCTTCGGCGTGAGGTTCTGCTCCGAGTTCTCGGCCAGCAGCCGGGCCAGCAGCAGCAGCGAGTTCAACGGCGTACGCAGCTCGTGGCTCATGTTGGCCAGGAACTCCGACTTGTACGCCGACGCCCTCGTGAGCTGCTGGGCCTTCTCCTCCAGGCCGAGCCGGGCCAGCTCGATCTCCCGGTTCTTCGTCTCGATGTTGCCCTTCTGCTCGGAGAGCAGCTGCGCCTTGTCCTCCAGCTCGGCGTTGGTGCGCTGGAGCTCCGCCGACTGCTCCTGCAACTCGTGAGCGAGCCGCTGCGACTGGGCGAGCAGCTCCTCCGTACGCCGGTTGGCCTGGATGGTGTTGACGGCGATGCCGATGGTGAGCACGAGCCGCTCCAGGAACGACAGGTGCAGCTCGGAGAAGGCCGCCACGCTGGCGAACTCGATGACCCCGAGCAGCTCCCCCTCGAAGAGCACGGGCAGTACGACCAGGTCGGCCGGCGGGGTCTCGGCGAGCCCGGAGCGGAGCATCAGCCGGCCGTCCGGCGCCCCGCCCACCCGGATGGTGCGACGGGACAGGGCGGCCTGGCCGACCAGCCCCTCACCGGGGCCGAAGGTGACCTCGTGCCCCCGGGCGACGTAGCCGTACGAGGCGGTCAACCGCAGCCGCGTCACGCCCTCGGAGGTGTCCGCCAGGAAGAACGCGCCGAGCTGCGCGTCGACCAGCGGGGTCACCTCCATCATGATCATGCGGCAGACCTCGCCCAGGTCGCGTTGCCCCTGGAGCAGACCGCCGATACGGGCCAGGTTGGAGTCGAGCCAGCCCTGCTCGGCGTTCTTCTTCGTCGTCTCCCGGAGGGTGACGATCATCTGGTTGATGTTGTCCTTCAGCTCGGCGACCTCGCCCTGCGCCTTGACCGCGATGCGCTGGGTCAGGTCGCCCCGGGTCACCGAGGTGGACACCTGCGCGATGGCGCGCAGCTGGGTGGTCAGGGTCGAGGCGAGCTGGTTGACGTTCTCGGTGAGGTCGCGCCACGTGCCCGAGACGCCCTTGACCTGGGCCTGACCGCCGAGCTTGCCCTCACTGCCCACCTCGCGCGCGACCCGGGTCACCTCGTCGGCGAACGACGACAGCTGGTCCACCATCGTGTTCACCGTCGACTTCAGCTCCAGGATCTCGCCCTGGGCGTCGACCGTGATCTTCTGCGAGAGGTCGCCCTTCGCCACCGCCGTGGTGACCGAGGCGATGTTGCGCACCTGCGACGTCAGGTTCGACGCCATCGAGTTCACGTTGTCCGTCAGGTCCCGCCACGTACCCGAAACGCCCTTGACCTGCGCCTGGCCACCCAGCTTGCCCTCACTGCCCACCTCGCGGGCCACCCGGGTCACCTCGTCGGCGAACGACGACA
>NZ_JBICTM010000002.1:992558-993011 GCF_043197615.1 Micromonospora sp. NPDC049048
CAGCTGATCCACCATCGTGTTCACCGTCGACTTCAGCTCCAGGATCTCGCCCCGGGCGTCCACGGTGATCTTCTGCGACAGGTCGCCCTTCGCCACGGCCGTCGAGACCTGGGCGATGTTGCGGACCTGGGCGGTGAGGTTCGACGCCATCGAGTTGACGTTGTCCGTCAGGTCCCGCCAGGTGCCGGCGACGCCCCGCACCTGGGCCTGACCGCCCAGCTTGCCCTCCGTACCCACCTCGCGGGCCACCCGCGTCACCTCGTCGGCGAACGACGACAGCTGATCCACCATCGTGTTCACCGTCGACTTCAGCTCCAGGATCTCGCCCCGGGCGTCCACGGTGATCTTCTGCGACAGGTCGCCCTTCGCCACCGCCGTGGTGACCGAGGCGATGTTGCGCACCTGCGACGTCAGGTTCGACGCCATCGAGTTCACGTTGTCCGTCAGGTCCCG
>NZ_JBICTM010000002.1:993107-1039364 GCF_043197615.1 Micromonospora sp. NPDC049048
CAGGTCGCCCTTCGCCACCGCCGTGGTGACCGAGGCGATGTTGCGCACCTGCGACGTCAGGTTCGACGCCATCGAGTTCACGTTGTCCGTCAGGTCCCGCCACGTACCCGAAACGCCCTTGACCTGCGCCTGGCCGCCCAGCTTGCCTTCGGTGCCCACCTCGCGCGCGACGCGGGTCACCTCGTCGGCGAACGACGACAACTGGTCCACCATCGTGTTGACGGTGTTCTTCAGCTCCAGGATCTCGCCCTGGGCGTCGACCGTGATCTTCTGCGACAGGTCGCCCTTCGCCACGGCCGTCGAGACCTGGGAGATGTTGCGGACCTGGCTGGTCAGGTTGCCGGCGAGCTGGTTGACGTTCTCCGTCAGGTCGCGCCAGGTGCCGGAGACGCCACGCACCTGGGCCTGGCCGCCCAGCTTGCCCTCGATGCCCACCTCACGCGCGACCCGGGTCACCTCGTCGGCGAACGACGACAACTGGTCCACCATCGTGTTGACGGTGTCCTTCAGCTCCAGGATCTCGCCCTGCGCCGCCACGGTGATCTTCTGCGACAGGTCGCCCCGGGCCACCGCCGTGGAGACCTGCGCGATGTTGCGCACCTGGGCCGTCAGGTTGGACGCCATCGAGTTGACGCTGTCGGTCAGGTCCTTCCAGGTGCCGGCCACGTTCGGCACGTCCGCCTGCCCGCCGAGCTTGCCCTCGGTGCCCACCTCGCGGGCCACCCGGGTCACCTGCTCGGCGAAGAGCCGCAGGGTGTCGGTGAGGTAGTTCATCGTGTCGGCCAGCTCGGCGACCTCGCCGCGCGCGCCGACCGTGATCTTCTGCGACAGGTCACCCTGGGCCACCGCCGTCGCCACGTGGGAGATCGACCGCACCTGGCCGGTCAGGTTCGACGCCATGGTGTTCACCGAGTCGGTGAGGTCCTTCCAGGTGCCGGCGACGCCGCGCACGTCGGCCTGGCCGCCCAGCTTGCCCTCGGTGCCCACCTCGCGGGCCACCCGGGTCACCTCGTTCGAGAAGGACGAGAGCTGGTCGACCATCGTGTTGACCGTGCGGCCGATCCGCAGGTACTCGCCGCGCAGCGGCCGGCCGTCGATCTCCAGGGCCATGTGCTGGGAGAGGTCGCCGTCGGCCACCGCGACGATGACCCGGGCGATCTCCGTGGTCGGCCGGCCCAGGTCGTCGATCAGCGAGTTGACCGCCCGCTGCCCCTCCGCCCACGAGCCGTCCAGGCCCTCGTCGTCCAGGCGCTCGGTGAGCCGGCCGTCCCGGCCGACGATCCGGCTGATCCGCCGCAGGTCGAGGTACTGCCGCTCCTGGAGCGACACGACCTCGTTGAAGGCGTCCGCCACCTCACCGGCCCGGCCCGCCCGGCGGGGCAGCCGGACCTTCAGGTCACCCCGGCGAACCCGCCGCAGCGCCTCGGTCAGCTCGCCGAGGAGCGCCTCGTGGTCGGGCGCGGACGGGTCCGCGGTCGCCGACTGTTTCGTGCTCATCATTCCTCGCTCAGCTCGGGGCCACCGGGTCCTGCCGACGCCGGCCATCCCCTCATTGTGCCTGCGGACCCCTCCCCGCCAACCCCACGCGCCCACCCTCCAGGCCGTCGATCACGCAGTTGCGGTGCCCCGCGAAACGGGCAGAGCGCTAGAAACAGCCCACCACAAGTGCATGATCGGCGGAAGGGCGGGGCGGAGAGTGGCTTGGCAGTCGCGCGGTGGCGGTGGAGGATACGGGGATGTCAGCGGAGGCGGGGCCCGCGACGACCGGGGGCCGAGACGAACACGTCCGGCGCGTCCGGCTCCCCGCCGACCGGCGTACGCCCGCCGCGGCGCGGGCCCTCGTCCGGTCCGTCCTCACCGAGGCCCGCCTCGACGAACTGGCCAACGAGGCCATGCTGCTCACCACCGAGCTCTCCACCAACGCCGTGGAGCACGCCCGCACCGAGCTGGACATCGAGGTGGTCGCCGATCCGGTCGGGATCACCGTCACCGTGTCCGACTTCGCCGCCGGCCCGGTGGAGGAGCTGACCGTCGGGGTACGCAACGACACCACCGACATCGACGAGGTTTCCGAGCGGGGCCGGGGACTGCTGCTGGTCGACCACTTCGCCAGCCGCTGGGGCACCACCTACCTGCCCACCGGCAAGGGCGTCTGGTTCCGGCTGGACCTGCCCGGCCCGACCGCCGGTCACCGGGCAGTGGGCAGACCCGGCGCGGCCACCGCCGGGGGCGGCGCACCTGCGGACGCGGAGAACTCCGCGCCGAGCGCCGGGGCCATGAGCGAGCTGATGCAGATCACTCCCGACCCGTACGCCGAGGATCCGCTGCCCGACTTCGCGACCAGCCTGCTCGCCCGCGTGGCGGAGATGGTCGGCGCGGCGGGCGGGGTCGTGCGGCTGGACCGGGGCGAAGGGCAGGGCCCCCAGGTGCTGGCCCGGTACGGCCGCCAGCCCCGGCCCGGCAACGAGCTGCTCCGGGTGCCGCTGGCGGTGCACCGGCCGTACGCCGGCGAGCTGGAGCTGGACGCGGCCCCGTCGGCGTACGCGCGACCGCTGGCCGTGCTGATGGCCGAACGGCTCTCGCTGCACCTGGAGAACGACCGGCTCCGCCGGGCGGACGTCCGCCGGCAGGCCTGGCTGACCTTCCTCGCCGAGGCCAGCGAGCTGCTCGCGCAGTCACTCGACGTCGAGCTGACGATGGCGCTCGTCCCGCAGCTCGTGGTGCCCCGGCTCGGGCAGTGGTGCGCGGTGCACACGACCGACGAGTGGGGTCGGCTCCGCCTCGCGGCGGCCAGCCACGCCGACGAGTCGGTGCTGCCCCAGCTGCACCAGGCGCTCGAGGAGACCGGCCCGGACTCGGTCCAGGCCCGGCTGCGCGAGGCGTCCCGCAACGGCACCCAGATGCCGCTCGGCGCGCCGATGGAGGGCTTCGCCGTCCCGCTGATCGCGCGGGGGCAACGGCTGGGCACGATGGCCGTCGGTCGACACCAGCGGCACCGGCACGACCCGGACCAGGTCGCCGTGCTGGAGGATGTCGCCCGGCGGGCGGCGCTGGCGATCGAGAACGCCCGGATCCACGCCGAACGCCGGCGGATCGCGCACACCCTCCAGCAGTCGCTGCTGCCGCCGGCCCTGCCCGTGGTCGAGGGCATCGGTCTCGCCGCCGAGTACGTCCCGACCGGCGGCAACGTCGACGTCGGCGGGGACTTCTACGACGTGGTGCCCCTGCCGGACGGGCGCTGGCTGGTGGTGATCGGCGACGTCTCGGGCAAGGGGGTGCAGGCGGCGACGGTCACCGGCCTGGTCCGCGACGTCATCCGGGTGCTGGTGGGTGACGGCAAGCCGCTGCCGGAGGCGCTGGCCCGGGTCAACGAGACGCTCTTTGAGCGAGGCGGCGGGCGCTACTGCACGCTGGCCCTGGCGGCGGTCGGCCCCGGCGACGGCGACCAGCTCTCCGTCTCCCTGCACCTCGCCGGCCACGATCGACCGGTGCTGCTGCCCGCTGGCGGCGGAGCGCGCTTCGTCGGCACCGGGGGCACGGCACTCGGCCTGCTCGACTCGATCGCCTCCCCGTCGGCCGAGGTGCCGCTCGGCCCGGGGGACGCGCTGGTCTTCTACACCGACGGGGTCACCGAGCGGCGGCGCGGCCGGGATCTGTTCGGCACCGAGCGGCTGCGCGACGCCGCCGCCCCGCTGGCCGGCTACCCGGCCGACGTCATCGCGGCGCGGCTCCGCTCGACGGCGATCGGTTTCTCCACCGAGGCGCCCCGCGACGACATCGCCATCCTGGTGCTCCGCAACGACGCCACCTGACAGGGACGGGCGGTCTTCCGGCGGTCGGACCTGACCTGCTCCGTCCGCGCGCCCGGTCCATCGGCGGCAGGGCGCTGCCGGTCAGCGGCCGCCGGGGAGGCGGCCCGGGGCGAGGCGGTGGTGGGGGTCGAGGTGCTCCTTGGCCGCGCGCAGCCGGGCCAGCCCGGCCAGCTCGCCCCACAGGTCGACCTCCCGCCGGACGGCTGCCGGCGCGGCGAGCACCACGCACCGGCCCTGCCGGGCGAGCAGCACGCCGCGTACGGCGGCCAGGATCGACGCCACCCGGTCGGGGGGCATGGTGCCGGGCAGGGCCGCGTGCACCACGCCGAGGCCGGCGGAGCCGCGCACCGGGACGGGGCCACCGGCAGCGTCGCGCAGCGCGTAGACGGCGGCGTGCAGGTCGGCGATGGGCACCTCGATCCGCAGCGCCGTGTCGCCCGGGCCGAACGGGTAGCGCCGCCACCACTCGGGCACGGCGTGGCTGGCGGTCGCACCCGCGCCGAGGAGCGCGACGAGCCGGTCGGCGCGCTCGGCGACGTCAGCCGGACCGCCCTCCAGCAGCACGACCAGCCGCCCGGCACCGGCCGGGCCGCCGCCGGCACGCCCCATCATGGACGGGTGGGCGGCCATCGCGGCGGCCCGGCTGCCCTGCCGCGGCCGGGGTCCCGCGCCGGCCGGCAGGTCCAGCTCGACCGCGGCCGGGTCGAGGCGCGCGGCGAGCACGGTGCGGACCAGCTCGTGCACCTCCAGCGGGGTCCACACCGGCCGGCTAACCCAGATCCGGCCGGCCGGGACGGGCTGCACCCGCAGGGTCGCGGAGACCAGCACGCCGAGCGCCCCCTGGGAGCCGCAGAGCAGCCGGGCCAGTTCCAGCCCGGCGGCGCCTCCCCCGGCGTCGACCAGCTCGCCTTCGGCGTCGAGGTAGCGGACGCGTACGAGCTGGTCGCAGGGGCTGCCGTGGCGGTGCCGGAGCGGCCCCGCCTCGCCGGCGGCGAGCACCCCGCCGAGGGTGGCGCCGGGCGAGGGGGCGTCGAGCGCCAGGCGCTGCCCGGTGCGGTCCAACGTGGCCTGCACCGCCCGCAGCGGCGTGCCCGCCCCGACCTCCGTGGTGGGCGTGCCGGGCGGCCCGTGCCCGATCCCGGCGAGCCGGCCGGTGTCGAGCATGATGTCGACCCGGTCGGGGGCGGCGCCCCAGTCGATCTTCGTGCCGGCGCCGCGTGGCACCACCGTCAGGTCGTGCCGGGCGGCGAGCCGCAGCACCTCGGCCGCGGCCCGGGCACCACCCGGTACGGCGACCCAGCGGGCCGGGCGGCCGGCCACCTCGTCGGCCGGGCCGGCGAAGCGGGCGAACGGCGGGCCGCAGATCTCCGTCAATCGCCGGGTGATGTCGAGGGCTCCGGGCCGGTCGGTGGAACTCGTTGCAGCCGCCATGCCGGCCATCGTACACATGTTCGAAAGGTGTGGCGGCGGGTCCGACGAGGCGGCGCGGCGGGCGGCGCGCGGCCGGTAACGTGGCGCCGTGACCACCGAGACCCCCGCACCCACGGCGAAGCGGGTGCCCAGCGAGCGCACCCACCACGGCGACACCGTCGTCGACGAGTACGCCTGGCTCACCGGCAAGGACGACCCGGAGACGATCGCCCACCTGACCGCCGAGAACGCGTACACCGAGGCCCGGACGGCGCATCTCGAAGGGCTGCGCGGCGACCTGTTCGAGGAGATCCGCCGGCGCACCCAGGAGACCGACCTGTCGGTGCCGAGCCGCAAGGGCGGCTACTGGTACTACACCCGGACGGTCGAGGGCCAGCAGTACGGCGTGCAGTGCCGCCGGGCGGTCCGCGACGGCGAGACCGAGCCGCCACTCAGCACGGACGGCGCGCCGCTCGACGGCGAGGAGGTGCTGCTCGACGGCAACGTGGTCGCCGAGGGGCACGACTTCTTCGCGCTCGGCGCGTTCGACGTCAGCCCGGACGGACGGTGGCTGGCCTACTCCACGGACTTCTCGGGCGACGAGCGCTTCACGCTGCGGGTCAAGGACCTCTCCACGGGCGAGCTGCTGCCCGACGAGGTGCCCGACACGTTCTACGGCACCGCCTGGTCGGCCGACGCCTCGGTGCTGTTCTACGTCACCGTGGACGAGACGTGGCGTCCCAACCGGGTGTGGCGGCACACCCTGGGCACCGCGTCCAGCGAGGACGTCGTGGTCTACCAGGAGGACGACGAGCGGTTCTGGGTCGGCGTGGAGCTGAGCCGCTCGGAGCGGTTCATCCTCATCGACGCGCACAGCAAGATCACCAGTGAGGTGCTGGTGATCCCGGCCGGCAACCCGACCGGTGTGCCGGCGTCCGTGGCGCCCCGGCGGCAGGGCGTGGAGTACGCCGTCGAGCACCACGGGCACCGCTTCCTGATCCTGCACAACGACGGTGCGGAGGACTTCGCGCTGGCGTACACCTCGGCGGACGCCCCCGGCGACTGGGTGCCGCTGATCGAGCACTCACCCGGCACCCGGCTGGAGGCCGTCGACGCCTTCGCCGACCACCTGGTCGTCTCGCTGCGCACCAACGGGCTGACCGGGCTGCGGGTGCTGCCGATCGGCGGTGGCGACGCCTTCGACATCGACTTCCCGGAGCCGCTCTACAGCGTCGGGCTGGACAGCAACCCCGAATACCAGACCAGGCAGCTCCGGCTCCGCTACGCCTCGCTGGTCACTCCCGACTCGGTGTACGACTACGACCTGGTCACCCGGCAGATGGTGCTGCGCCGGCAGAAGCCCGTGCAGCCCGGGCCGGACGGACGGGCGTACGACCCGGCCGACTACGAGCAGCACCGCGACTGGGCGCTCGCCGACGACGGGACCCGGGTGCCGATCTCGCTGGTCTGCCGGGCCGGCACGCCGAAGGACGGCTCCGCCCCCTGCGTGATCTACGGCTACGGCTCGTACGAGGCGAGCATCGACCCGTGGTTCTCCATCGCCCGGCTCTCCCTGCTGGACCGGGGCGTCATCTACGCCGTCGCGCACGTCCGGGGCGGCGGCGAGCTGGGCCGCCGCTGGTACGACCAGGGCAAGCTGCTGGCCAAGAAGAACACCTTCACCGACTTCGTCGCCTGCGCCCGGCACCTGGTCAAGGCGGGCTGGACGACGAGCGACCGGCTCGTCGCCCGGGGCGCCTCGGCCGGCGGGCTGCTGATGGGCGCGGTCGCCAACATCGCCCCGGACGCGTTCGCCGGGATCGTCGCGCAGGTGCCCTTCGTGGACGCGCTCACCTCGATCCTCGACCCGTCGCTGCCGCTGACCGTCACCGAGTGGGAGGAGTGGGGCAACCCGCTGGCCGACCCGGAGGTCTACGCGTACATGAAGTCCTACACGCCGTACGAGAACGTGCGGGCGGTGGACTATCCGGCGATCCTCGCGGTGACCAGCCTCAACGACACCCGGGTGCTCTACCACGAGCCGGCGAAGTGGATCGCCCGGCTGCGGGCGGTCGCCCCGCAGGGCGACTACCTGCTGAAGACCGAGATGGGCGCCGGCCACGGCGGGCCCAGCGGCCGTTACAACTCCTGGCGCGAGGAGGCGTTCGTCAACGCCTGGATCCTCGACCGCCTCGGCCGCGCCTGACCTGCGGTTGAGGAAGGGCACCTTCCTGACGGATCCCGACCAGGAAGGTGCCCTTCCCGACACGCGCTCGGCGCAGGAGAGGGCGCGGGCCAGCTCCGTGCGGGAGCGGATGACGCCCGGCACTTCCAGCCCAGGACGCCCGGCGTCTCAGCGCAGGACGGGCGACACGCTCAGCCCAGGACGCCCGCCAGCACCGCCGGGTCGACGTTGCCGCCGGTGACCACGGCGACCGTACGACCGGGCGGCAGCTCGGCGGCGTGGAACAGCCGGGCGGCCACGGCCACCGCGCCGCTCGGCTCCACGACCAGGCGTGCGTCGTGGACCAGCCGGCCCATCGCGGCCCGGATCTCCTCCTCCGTCACCGTGACGATGCGGTCGAGCCGGGCCCGCAGGTGGGCGAGGGTCAGCTCGGACGGCGGCAGGCGCAGCCCGTCGGCCATCGTCCGGTAGGTGCGCTCCTCGCCCCACACCACCACCGACCCGGTCGCCAGCGACTCCCGGGCGTCGGCGGCGAGTTCCGGCTCGACCCCGATCACCGTCGCCGCCGGCCGCACCGCCGTGACCGCCGTGGCGACGCCGGAGGAGAGCCCGCCGCCGCCCACCGGCACCAGCACCACGTCGACGTCGGGCAGGTCCTCGACGATCTCCAGCCCGACCGTGCCCTGCCCGGCGACGATCCGCCGGTCGTCGAAGGGCGGCACCAGCACGGCACCCGTCGTCGCGGCGATCCGCTCGGCCTCCGGGCCGCGCTGCGGGGGCGGCACCAGCAGCACCTCGACGCCCAGTGCCCGGATCCGGTCCACCTTCGCCGCCGGGGCCCCCTCCGGCACCACGATCCGGCACGGCACGCCGGCCGCCCGGGCGGCGTACGCCAGTGCCAGACCGTGGTTGCCCGAGGAGTGGGTGACCACCCCGCGCGCCCGCTCCTCCGGGGTGAGCCGGGCGATCGCGTGGGTCGCGCCGCGCAGCTTGAACGACCCCACCGGTTGCAGGCTCTCCGGCTTTAGCCACAGCTCCGCGTCCCATCCGGTCCGCAGCAGCGGGGTACGCGTCACGGTGCCCGCGATGTCGGCGGCGGCGGCCCGGACGTCGGTGATCGAGACCAGCTCCATCGCCCCATCCTGCCCGATCCGGTCGATGTGGACGGACCCGCCGCCGCCCCCGAAGTCGCGCTCAGGGCAGCGGTCGGGGCCGCACTCAAGGCGGCGGTCGAGGTCACGGTCGGGGCAGCGGGACTGCGGCGCGTCGCGAGGGCAGGGCCGGGCCGCGCCGGCCGATCAGTCGAGGCAGAACTCGTTGCCCTCGGGATCGGCCATCACGATGTGGCCGGCGCCGAGCGGGGGCTCGGGCTCGTATCGCCTGAGCCGGGTGGCGCCGTGCGAGACGAGCCGCTCGGCCTCGGCCTCCAGGGCGGCCATCCGCGCGTCGCCCTCGGCCCCCGGGGCGGCGCGCACATCGAGGTGTACGCGGTTCTTGGCCTGCTTGCCCTCCGGCACCCGCTGGAAGAACAGCCGCGGCCGGGAGCCCTCGGGGTCGACCAGGGCCGAGGCGTCGTTGCGGCGCTCGGGCGGCACGCCCATCGCCTCCAGCGCCTGCTCCCACGACTGGAAGTCCCCGGGCGGACCCTGCAACTGGTAGCCGAGGGCCTCGGCCCAGAACGCCGCCAACCCGGCCGGGTCGGCGCAATCGAAGGTTATCTGGACGTCACGGGCCATCTCAGTTCGTCTCCTGTCGGGTCTGCCGTCGATTGTGCAGGTGGAGGTCGCGCAGCAGGCACACTTCGGCCAGGTGGTGGATCAGCTCGCGGTTGATGTGCAGCACCAGCGTCGCCATCGGAAGGTCGGCGTACGGGCTCTCCGCCTCCCCGCACAGCCGGGCGAGGCCCGTCTCGCCGAGGGACTCGACACCGGCCCGCCACGCCGCGTACTCCCGGTCGAGCTGGGCCAGCGCCCCGGCCGCCGTCGCGGCGTACTCGAACGACTGGTAGTCGGTGGGCGCGCGACCGAAGTGCCCGGCGTTGCGCACCGCGAGCACGCCGACGATCACGTGCCCGAGCCGCCAGGCGATCGTCGTGAACGGCGCCGGATCAGGCGTCGGCATCGCGAAGTCGATGGTCATCGCGCCGCTCCCCGCCTGCACCGGTGCGGTGCCGGTGCCACGCGGACGCACGTTCCAGCAGTCGGGCGTCGGCTCCCAGAAGTACTCGTCGTCGGTGAGGCCGTCGAGACGACCGCGCAGCTGGTTGGTCCAGTGCCAGTCGAGCTGCTCGCGCAGCAGGGGGTTCCAGTCGGTCATGACCACAGCCTCCCGTGGATAGCGGACAGGATCGTTCCGTTATCCGTGCAACGATCGGCGGGTGACCGTCGAGGCGACCACCGAACGGGTACTGCGGGTGCTGGCGTTGTTGCAGCGGCGGCCGTCCTGGACCGCCGCCGAGCTGGCCGCCGAGCTGGGGGTCACCGACCGCTCGGTACGCCGCGACGTGGAGCGGCTGCGCGCCATCGGTTACCCCGTGCACGCGACGGCGGGGGTCGGCGGCGGCTACCAGCTCGGCGCGGGCAGCCGGCTGCCGCCGCTGCTCCTCGACGACGAGGAGGCCATCGCGACGGCGGTCTCCCTGCGGCTGGCGTCGGGGGGCACGGTCGCCGGGGCGGCCGAGGCGGCGCTGCGGGCGCTCACGAAGCTCGACCAGGTGATGCCGGCCCGGTTGCGCGCCGAGGTCCGGGCGGTGCACGGCGCCACCGAGACCCTCGTCGGTCCCACGGCGCAGATCGACGGGGAGCTGCTGGTGACGCTCGCGCGGGCCTGTCGCGACGCCGTACGGGTGCGGTTCCGCTACCCGGACCGCGCCGGCGGGGAGCGCGGGCGCACGGTCGAACCGGTGCGGATGGTCACGACCGGCCGCCGCTGGTACCTGATGGCCTGGGACGTCGACCGCGACGACTGGCGTACCTTCCGGCTGGACCGGATGCGCGAGGTGGCGGCGACGACCTGGCGCTTCCGCGCGCGGGAGCACCCGGACCCGCGCGCCTACGTGCAGCGCTCCGTGGCCGAGGCGCCGTACCGGCATGTCGCCCGGGTGCGGGTGCACGCCCGGCCCGAGCGGGTGCGGGAGCTGGTGCCGCCCCAGGTGGGGCGCGTCGAGGACGACCGCGACGGGTGGTGCGTACTCGTCGTCGGCGGGGAGGACCTGGACTGGCTCGCCCTGCACGTGGCCCGGTTGGGCTTCGAGGCGCAGGTGCTTGAGCCTCCGGAGCTGCGGGAGTCCCTTGTCCGGCTCGCCCGCCGCCTCGTGGCGATGGCGGGAAGCGGGTGACGCCCGCCCGGGGCACCTAGACTGCCGGGATGACCGGGGCCGGGGACGACGACGAGCCGGCAGAGGACGTACCGGCGTCGGGGTGGCGGGCGGCGGCGCGCGACCGGCGCGTCTGGGCGATCCTCGCGGTGGTCGCGTTCCTGCTCGTGTGCTGCTGTTCCGCCGCCGCCGGGACGCTGCTCGCGCTCTCCGCCGGCCTCTTCTCCGCCGGCTGACGTCAGGCGGACGCAGACCAGGCGGGGTCGCGACCGGTGTCGCAGAGCAGCCGGTCGAGCCCCGACAGCCCGGCGTCGGCCGGCACCTGCTCGGCGAAGATGCCCATCTTCCGGGCGTTCGGCCCGAGCTGCGCGACCAGCTCGTGCAGCTCGGCCACCGCCTCCGGGGCGGGCCGGTACGGCTGGCCGGTCGCGGCGGCCAGGTCCCAGCCGTGCACCGTCAGGTCCAGCAGCACCATGCCGCCGACGGTGGCCTGCGGGATGCCCATCCCCGGCGAGACGCCCTCCAGGGCCGACGGGTCGGACCAGGCGTCGGCCAGCCGCCGCGTCTCGGCCGCGAACCGGTCGCGCCAGCCGTCATCGGTGAGGTGGTCGGGCTTGTCCGCCCACTCCACGGGGCGTTTCGCCGCCAGGGCCTGGAAGTTCATTACCACCTCGAACAGGTGGTTGAGCAGGTCGCGCACCGCGTACCCGCGGCACGGCGTGGGCAGGTCGAGCTGCTCGTCGGCGATCGCGCGCACCACCGCCACGGTCGGCGACGCGGCCGCCGCCAGCAGGTCACTAGTCTGGGTTGCCATACGGCCAGCGTATGAGGGTGGTCTTGAAGAAATGCGACACCAGCCGCGCGAGGACAGCCGGGGCATCGTGGACCCGGCCGGGCTGCTGCGGCGGGTCCACTTCCGCCGGCACCTGCCCGCCGTCGCGCTCCGGCCGTACGTCGAGCACTACTGGCTGGTCGACTGGGAGCTGCCCGAGCCGCTCACGCAGCGGGTCGTGCCGCACCCGGCGGTCAACGTGGTGTTCCAGCGCGACGGTGCCGGCCCGGAGACCGCCGAGGTGTCCGGCGTCGGGCTGGAACTCTTCTCGATCACGCTCGCCGGCGCCGGCCAGGTCAGCGGGGTCCAGTTCCGGCCGGGCGGGTTCCGCCCGTTCTGGCGGGGACGCCCGGTCGCCGAGCTGACCGGGCGGCGGTGGCCGATGTCGTCGCTCGCCGACCGCTGGCCGCCGGCCGCCGCCCTGGTCGCCGCCGCGCCGCACGGCATCGGGTCGGGCGTCAGCACGGCGGATGGCATCGCGTCGGACGGCGGCAGGACGGGCGGCGGCGCGGGGCCCGCCGGCCGCTGCGACGGTACGGACGCCGAGCGCTGCCGCGCGCTGGACGACCTGCTGACCGGCTGGGCGCCGGAGGCGGACCCGGTCACCGACGAGGTCATCGAGCTGGTCGAGGCGATCCGCGCCGACCGGACGGTACGGCGGGTGGACGACTTCGCCCGGCGACGCGACGTGTCCGTCCGGCGGCTGCAACGCCTGTTCCTCGCGTACGTCGGCGTCGGCCCGAAGTGGGTGATCCGCCAGTACCGGCTGCACGAGGCGGTGGAGCAGGCGGCCGGCGGCCCGCTCGACTGGGCGAGGCTCGCGGCGGAACTCGGCTACAGCGACCAGTCCCACCTGGTCCGCGACTTCAGCGCCGTCATCGGCGTCTCCCCCGCCGCGTACGCCCACTCGGTCGGCCGGCCCGGCCGCCACCCCTTATGGGCAGTGCCCGCCCGGCGTTGACCGGGTGCCCCGCCGGCGCCACCGGTCAGCGGCGGCGCAGCGCCACCACGGCGACGTCGTCGTGGATCTCCGGCGGGGCCAGCTCGACCAGGAGCCGCTCGCAGAAGCGGTCCAGGTCGTCGTCGATGTGGCCGGCGGCCACGGCCAGGGCGGCCAGCCCGTCGTCGATCGTGACGTCCCGCCGCTCGATCAGCCCGTCGGTGTAGAACACCAGCGTCGCCCCGGCCGGCAGCACGAACTCCAGGTCCGGCGGTCGGGGGGCGCGCACCCCGAGCAGCGGGGCCGAGTGCTGAACGAACTCCACCTTGCCGTCGATGCTGAGCGCCGGCGGCAGGTGCCCGGCGCTGGCCAGCCGGACCCGGCCGCTGGGCGGGTGCAGCAGCAGTACGCAGATCGTGGCCAGCTCGTTGGGGAGCAGCGTACGCATGAGTTCGTTGACCCGGTCCAGGATCTCGCCCGGCTGGTGCCCCTCCACCGCGTACGCCCGCACCGCGTGCCGTAGCTCGGCCATCACGGTCGCGGCGTGCAGCGAGTGGCCCGCCACGTCGCCGATCGCCAGCAGCAGGTGGCCGTCGAGCATCACCAGCTCGTAGAAGTCGCCGCCCACCTCGGTCTGCGCGCTCGCCGGCTCGTACCGCACGGCCAGGTCGAGTCCGTTGATCTCCGGAATCCGGCGCGGCAGCAGGCTGCGCTGGAGGGTGACCGCGATGCGGTGCTCCTCGTCGAAGGAACGCTGCGCCTCCACGGCCGCCGCCACCGCCTGGGCGAGCTGCCGCAGCACGGGGGTGCGGGCGGTCTGCGTGGCGGTGGGCACGACCACGTAGAGCGGCGCACGGTCCTCACGCAGCCGGGCGGCGGCCACCGTCACCGTGTCGTCCGTCGGCCAGTCGACCAGGCCCCAGGCGGCCGGCTCGTCCACCTGGACCCTCGTCCCGGTCGGCACCCCGGAGTCGTCGACGATCCACGGGACGATCGTGGCCGTGCTGTCGGGGCCGGCCGCGATCCCGGCGAGACAGTCGCCGTCGAACGTCTCGGCGACCACGGCGGCCGGGCTCCTGAAGATCTGCGCGGCGCCGGCCGCCGCCTCCTCCAGCAGGCGCGCGAAGTTCGGGGCGGAGTGCACCGCCAGTGTGGTGTCGGCCAGCCCGAGCAGCCGCTCGGCGAGCAGTTCCGCGCGCTGCCGGGCCCGGTAGTAGCGCAGCACCGCGTGGGAGGTGGCGACCAGTTCCTCCGGCTCGATCGGCTCGGCCAGGTACGCGTCCGCGCCCCGGGTCAGCCCTTGCGCCCGGTCCACCACGTCCACCGCGTGCGCGGACACGTGGATCACCGGCAACGCCGGGTGCGCCGCCTTGATCCGTTCGCAGACCTCGAACCCGTTCAGGTCGGGCAGCCGCACGTCGAGCACCACGAGATCGACCGGTACCACCTCGACGCGGGCCAGCGCCTCGGTGCCCGTCTCGGCCTCCAGCACGGTGAAACCCGCCCGGGACAGCCAGCTGACCAGGAGGTAGCGCTTGGTGGGGCTGTCGTCGACCACCAGCACCGTCGCCGGGCCACCCTCCACCGTCACGCTCCTCCCACGGGCAGGGTGACCGTGAACGTGCTGCCCCGGCCCGGCTCGCTGGAGACCACGAGGGAGCCGCCGAGCATGGTCACCAACCGCCGCGCGTACGGCAGGCCGAGGCCGGTGCCGCCCACCCGGGTCGTGCCGGGCACCTGGTAGAACTCCTCGAAGATCCGTTCGTGCAGCTCCGGGGGGATGCCCGCGCCGGTGTCGGAGACGGCGAGCGACCACCGGTCGTCGTGCCGTTCCGCCCGCAGCCGGACCTCCCCGCGCTCGGTGAACTTGAGTCCGTTGTGCAGCAGGTTGCGCAGGACCTGGGCGAGCAGCACCTCGTCGGTGCGCAGCGTCGCCGGAAGGGGCGGCTCCTCCACCACCAGCTCCACCTCGGGCCGGGTGGCCAGGGCCCGGAGCGTGCCGCGCAGCTGGCCGAAGACCGGCCGCAGGTCGACCTCGGCCCAGTCCGGCTCGATCCGGCCCGACTCCGCCTTGGCCAGGTCGAGCAGCTCGTTGACCAGCGTGAGGAGGTCACCCGCCGAGGAGCGGATCAGCCCGACCTGGCGGGCCTGCTCGGCGGTGAGCGGATCGGAGGCGGAGTCGCCCAGCAGCCGCCCCAGCCCCATGATCGCGGTGACCGGTGCCCGCAGCTCGTGGCTGACGTTCGCCAGGAACCGGCTCTTCGACTCGCTCGCCGCGCGCAGCTGGGCGGACTTCTCGTCCAGCTCGGCGTAGAGGGCCACCACGCCGCGGTTGGTCTCCTCCAGCTCCTCGGTGAGCTGGTTGTAGAGCGCCATCACCCCACGGTTGGTCTCGGCCAGCTCCTCGTTCAGGACGGCCAGCTCGTCGCGCTGGCTGCGTACCTCGTCGAGGGCGGCGATGAGTTGCGCGTTCTGGGCGGCCAACTCGTCCAGGGCGCTGCCCGGGGCGTTCCGGTCGAGCTCGGCGCGCAGCTCGACGAGACGCTCGGGGGTCAGCACCTCTGCGGTGACCGGGACACGTCGCGACATCCTCACGACCGTATCCCCTTCCCGTGTCACCACGCCCAACTTGTCCACCAGGCGCGCCACCGCGCCGGACTGCGGCTCGTACCGGCCGGCGGGCAGCGGGCGCACCGGGAGGAGGTCCACCCGCAGGTGCCGCCTGCCGTCGACGGCGTCGTGGACGAGGACGAAGGTCACCTCCGCCCCGCCGGCCGAGTGCAGCAGGTCCCGGGCCACCTCGCTGAGCGCCGTGGCGATGCGTACCTGGTCCTGGTGCTCCAGCCCGACGGCGGCGGCGACCTCGCGGCCCCGCTGCCGTACGACGAAGATGTCGTGTTCGACCCGCAGCGCCATCGTCAGCAGCGGCGCCCCGGTGAACCCGGTCACGGCCACGCCCGCACGGCCAGGACGCAGGCGTCGTCGCGGCGCGTGCCGGCGTCCCGCAGCAACGTCGCGGCCACCACCAGGGGCGACCGGTCGACGAGACCGGGGTAGTCGGCGAGCTGCCAGCGGTCCACCACCCCGTCACTGTGCATGACCAGCAGGGCGTCGGTCCCGAAGGGGTAGTCGTACTCCCGGATCGGGGGGCGTTGGTGCCCCGCGATGCCGGGTAGCGAGACCAGGCCCCGCCGTTTGCCGTCCGCGTCGATGACGGCGGCGGAGATGTTGCCGAGCCCCGAGTAGCGCAGCACCCCGGCCGACGGATCCGGCTCGGCCACGGCCAGCGCCGCGCCCCGGGTGTGCGAGATCGAGCGGTGCAGGTGCGCGACGACCGCCGACGGCGCCCCCGCCGGCGCCTTGCGGAACGCGTCGAGCGCGGCGTCGGTGGCGGCGGAGGCGAGCGGCCCGTGCCCCAGGCCGTCGCAGACGAGCACCTGACGCCGGCCGTCGACGATCCGCCACGCGTACCCGTCGCCGCTGACCGACTCCCCGGCCAGCGGCCGGGTGAGGGCGCCGACCCAGGGCCGCTCGGGCCCGCCGGCGTCATTCGGCCAGATCTGGACGGTGAGGACCGTGCCGCGCTCCGGTCGGGAGTAGCCGTCGAACCAGTTGGCCTGCCGGACGATCGCGCCGAGACCGATGCCGAGCGTCCCGGCGGTGGAGTGCCCGTCGCGGGAGGAGGCGGTGAGGTCGGCCATCCCCGGCCCGGTGTCGAGGGCGATCAGCTCCACGCCGGCCTCCCCGTCGCGCCGCACCGGCCGCAGCAGCAGGACGCCGTCGTCGGCGTGCTTGACCAGGTTGCTGGTCAGCTCGGCGGCGACGATGGACAGGTCGGCGATGCGGTCGGCACCCAGGTCGAGATGGTTGCCGAGCCGTTCGGCGGCCCGGCGCACCGTGCTGGCCGCGCTGCCGCTCTCGACCCGGAACCAGACCCCGCGGTCGGAGACCGCGTCGTCGTTCACCGGGACCACTTGGTGACGGTGATCCGGGTTCCCTCACCCACGGCGGTCTGGATGTCGAACTCGTCGACCAGCCGGCGTGCGCCGCTGAGCCCGAGGCCCAGCCCGCCGCCGGTGGTGTAGCCGTCGGTCAGTGCCAGGTCGAGGTCGGCGATGCCCGGACCGGCGTCGGCGAAGACGATCCGTACGCCCCTGCGCCGGCCGTTGTCCACGCTGGCCACCTCGACCGTGCCGCCGCCGCCGTAGACCAGGGTGTTGCGGGCCAGCTCGCTCGCCGCGGTGACGACCTTGGTCTGGTCGACCAGCGAGAGCTTGACCGCCACCGACACCGTACGCACCAGCTGCCGGACGCGGACCACGTCCTCGTCGCTGCGGATCGCCTGCGCCTGCGGCTGGCCCAGGTCGACTCCGGCGGTCATGACAACGCCGTCGTCTCGGCGTCCGGTTCCTCGTCGAACTCGGGCTCGTGCTCGTCGGCGTGGGCCGCGGCGATCAACTCCATTCCCCGTTCGACGTTGAGCGCCGTCCGGATGCCGTTGAGCGAAAGGCCCAGCTCGACCAGGGTGATGGCGACGGCGGGACGCATCCCGACCACGACCGTCTCCGCGTCGAGCACCTTGGAGATCGAGGCGATCGTCGACAGCATCCGCCCGACGAAGGAGTCGACGATGTCCAGGGCGGTGATGTCGATGATCACGCCGTGACAGCCGGTGGCGACGATCCGCTCCGCGAGGTCCTCCTGGAGCTGGACCGCCGTCTGGTCGGACATGTCGACCTGGATGGAGACCAGCAGGATGTCGCCGATCTTGAGGATCGGCACCCGTTCCATCAGGCCTCCCGGCGCTGGCGGCGGCCGGTCTCGACCCCGGTGAGCCGGAGCACGTGCCGCAGCGCGTCGGCGAGGCTGGCCTTGGTGGCGATGTCGCCGAACTCGATGCCCAGGGCCACGATGGTCTGCGCGATCTGCGGCCGGATGCCGGAGATGATGCAGTCGGCGCCCATCAGCCGGGCGGCCACCACGGTCTTGAGGATGTGCTGGGCGACCTGGGTGTCCACCGCCGGTACGCCGGTGATGTCGATGATCGCGTAGGGCGAGCCGGTGTCGACCAGGGTCTGGAGCAGCCGCTCCATCACCACCTGGGCCCGGGCCGAGTCGAGGGTGCCGACCAGCGGCACGGCGACCACGCCCTCCCAGAGCTTCACCACCGGGGTGGACAGCTCCAGCAGCTGCTCCGCCTGGTCGGCGATGAGGCTCTCGCGGGTGCGTACGAAGCTCTCGAAGGTGAAGAGCCCCATCTGGTCGATCAGGCCGGTGAAGGCGACGTAGTCGCGGAGCTTGTCCGGGCCGCCCTCACCCTCCAGCAGCTCCAGCAGCACCTCCTTGAAGGAGAACACGCTGATGGCGGTCTCGGAGGCGGAGAAGCCCTGCCGGGCGCGCCCGCGGGACAGCTCGGAGAGCACGGCGCGCAGCTCCGTGGCGTGCTCGGAGTCGAGGTCGACGGCGCCCTGGGTGCTGGCGGTGATCATGCTAGAATGCAGCTCCTGCAGCTGCCGGCGCAGCTCCCCCTGGCTGAGTCGTCCGCGCAGGGACGCGGCGACGATTTCCGTCCAGCGGTGCGTGATCCGTTCGGCGTGATCGGTCAGCAGACCGGCCAAGCGGCTGCTTTCCTCGGCGCTCAACGCCATGGTGAACCCCCTTCGACCTCGACGGCGGACTCTATCACCGGGGGTCGGACCGCTACTTGCCGCACGGCAAACGAATGGGGGCGGCCACCGGATCCCGGCTCCCGTTCTGCGTACCACCCCGATCGTGGGATACCGTTTCCCCGATAACAGGAGGTCTGGCGAATGTCCTTGACGGTGCACACGGAACAGCGCGGCGACGTGGTCGTCGTCTCGGTCGCAGGCGAGTTGGACATGGCGACCGCACCGCAGTTGCAGGACCAGATCACCGACCTGCTCGACAAGGGCCGCAGCCGACTCGTCTTCGACCTGGCGAACGTCTCGTTCTGCGACTCCACGGGGCTGTCGGTGTTCGTCCGGGCCAAGAACAGCTGCGACGAGGCGGGCGGCGTGGTGCGGCTGGCCGCCCCGCAGCGCGGGGTGCTCCGTATCCTGGAGGTCAGCGGCCTCGTCGAGGTGCTGCACACCTACCCGACCGTCGACGAGGCCGTGGCCGGCGACTCCGCCCCGGCGTCCTCCTGACGCTCGCCCCTCACGCCTCGTCCTCGATGTGTCGGGGACGGGCTATCACCATGCCCGCGCCGGTCTGCACGGCGAGTGCCACCAGCAGGAGACCGATCGGGGCGGTCCAGCCGCCGGTCGTCCCGTAGAGCGTGCCCACCAGCAGCGGCCCCAGCGCGGCGATGAGGTAGCCGACGCTCTGGCTGAACGCGGAGAGCGCCACGGTCCCGTCGGCGGTCCGTGCGCGCAGCCCGATGGTGGCCAGGATCATCGGGAAGGCGCTCTGCCCGATCGCGAGCAGCACCACCCACAGCAGCGCCCCTTCGTACGGCGCGACGGCCATCCCGACGTAGGCGAGCGCCATCGCGGCGGAGAGCGTGAGCACCAGCGGGTGCAGGGTGCGTAGCCGCCCGGCCAGGGTCGGCATCAGCAGCGCGATCGGCACGCCCAGCGCCGTCACCCCGGCGAGCAGCAGGCCGGCGTCCTGCGGCCGGTAGCCGGCGTCGCGGAAGAGCTGGGCGAGCCAGCCCATGATCGCGTAGGCGCCCAGCGACTGCGTTCCGAAGTAGACCGCCATCGCCCAGCCGAGCCGGGTCCGTCCCGGCCGGATCCGGCGGGGGCGGGACGCCACCACCGTCGGGGTCGCCGCCCGCCGGGCCGCGCGCGCCCGCAGCGCCAGCGGCACCCACGGGAGTACGGCCACCAGGGCCAGCCCGGCCCAGACGGCGAGACCGGCCCGCCAGGTGCCGAAGAGGTGCGCCACGGGCACCGCCGCCGCGGCGGCCACCGTCGCGCCCGCCGTCAACGTCATCGAGTACGCCCCGGTGACCAGCCCGACGCGGTGTGGGAAGTACTGCTTGACCAGGAGCGGGAGCAGGACGTTCGCCACCGCGATCCCGGCCAGCGCGAGGGCGCTGCCGGCGATGAAGACCAGCGCGGAGCCCGTACCGACCCGGACGAGCTGCCCGGCGGCGAGGATCAGCATCGCCACCACCAGCACCCGGGCCGGGGAGTGCCGGCGGACCAGCCGGAGGGTGAGCGATCCGAAGACGGCGAAGGCCACCGCGGGCAGGGTGGTCACGAACCCGGCCAGCGCACCGGAGAGGGCCAGGCCGTCGCGTACCTCGTCGAGCAGGGCGCCGAGGCTGGTGATCGCGGCCCGCAGGTTGAGCGCCACGAGCAGCATCCCGACGAGCACGAGCAGCCCACCGGTGACCGGGCCGGCCGGCGCGGGGGTGGGCACGCCGTCCGGCCGGGTGCCCGCGTCCGGTGCCGGGCCGGCGGGGGACGGCGGGGCGCCGGCGTCGAGGGAGACGGCCGGGGCGGCGGTGGTTGGCGGGGTCATGCGTCCGAACCTACAATCATGGGATGAATTCCTGGCGGGTGTTGTAACCAGTGCCACCGTCGGCTGATTCCCCCGCCGCGCCGCCCCGGGGACACCGGGTGCGGCAGACCATCGCGCAGCTCAGGGAGCGGATCCTCGGCGGCGAGTGGCCGGTCGGCGAGCGGATCCCCACCGAGCCGCAACTGGTCGCGGCGCTCGGTGTGGGGCGCAACACGGTCCGCGAGGCGGTACGCGCGCTGGCCCACGCCGGGGTGTTGGAGTGCCGGCAGGGCTCGGGGACGTACGTGGTGTCGACCGACGAACTGGCCCCGGTGGTGGCGCGCCGGCTCACCGCCGACCGGATGGCCGAGGTGGTCGAGGTGCGTCGCGCCTTCGAGGTGGAGGCCGCCCGGCTCGCCGCGCTACGGCGTACGACGGAGGACCTGGCGGCCCTGGACGGCGCGCTCGCCGCCCGCGAGGCGGCCTGGCGCGGCGGCCGGGTCGACGAGTTCGTGGAGGCCGACGCGGCGCTGCACACCGCCGTGGTCGCGGCGGCGCACAACGGCATGCTCGCCGAGCTGTACGCCTCCGTCGGCACCGCGCTGCGCCACACGGTCGCCCAGTCGATGGGCGACGCGCTGGAGCCGGAACGCTACGTCGACCGCTCCCGGCTGGTCGAGGCGATCCGGGCCGGCGATCCCGGCCTGGCGGCGACCGAGGCCGGCGCTTTTCTGGAGCCCACACCAGGGGCATAGGTTGGGCCGGACGGAAGAGCGGACACCTCAGGAGTACGGATGCTCAAGGGATTCAAAGACTTCATCATGCGCGGCAACGTCGTCGACCTGGCGGTCGGTGTCGTCATCGGCGCCGCGTTCACGGGCGTGGTCACCCAGCTCACCAAGTCGTTCCTGGAACCGATGATCAGAGTCTTCGTGCTGCTCATCACCGGCAGCGACAAGGGCCTCGCCGGCACCGCCCCGATGTTCCGTGGCATCGCCTTCGACTGGATCGCGTTCGTCAACGCGCTGATCACCTTCCTGCTCACCGCGGCGGCGCTCTACTTCCTCGTGGTGTTCCCGATGAACAAGCTGGCCGAGCGGCGCAAGCGGGGCGAGGAGCCGCCGCCGAAGGCGCCGAGCGAGGAGGTCAGGCTGCTCACCGAGATCCGCGACGCCCTGGTCGCCGCCGGCCACACCACCCCCGGGCAGCAGCGCGGCGCGCTCGACGACGTGCTCGGCCGCCGGCAGGAACCGCCCACCATGCGCTGAACCCGGCACACGCACATCGGCCCCTGCGGGATTCCCGCAGGGGCCGGACTTTTTCGTACGCATGTTCGATAGAGTCCCCGTCATGGAGCAGCGGAAGCACTGGTGGAACGGGAAATGGGGCCGGCTGGCCCGGCGCGACGTCTTCCTCCGCGTGGACGGCGACCGGTGGCACGTCGAGCAGCGCGCCGGCGGCTCCGAGGGCGTCTCCCGCTTCTACGAGCACGACACCGCCGACGAGGCCGAGGAGACGGTCCGGGCGCTGCTCCAGGGCACCGACACGTGGCGCGAGCTCTCCCCCCGCCCCCCGACCGCCTGGTGAACGGCCACCGCCCGAGATCTTGGACAGTTGCCGCTCGGGCCGAACGAAACTGTCCAAGATCTCGACGATGGTTTAGTCGGAGCGGGGTCCGGGAACCGCGCCAGGATGGAGCAGCAGGGCACCGAGCGACAGGCGACAGTTTCCCGGGTCACCACGGGCATGCGGGTGATCGACGCCGACGGCACCGAGTTCGGGACCGTCGACCTGGTCCAGCGGGGTGACCCGAACGCGGTGACCGTGCAGGCGCCGACCGCCGACCCGGGCAGCAGCCTGGACGAGCTGATCGAGTCGACGGCCGTCGAGGAGCCGGACGTACCGGCCGACCTGGCGGCCCGACTGCTGCACAGCGGCTACCTGAAGGTCTCCACCGACCTGGTCCGCACCGGCGCGGTGTACGTGCTCGCCGAGCAGATCGCCGCCGTCACCGACGACCAGGTACGCCTCGACGTCCCGGCCCGCGACCTGCCACCCGAGGAGTAGCGGGGCCCGTCCGATATGCCCGCCGGGTGTGGGCACGTCGTCAGCACCGGGCAGGCTCGCCGCACGCTGTCGAGCTGATGTCGTAGACGACTCACGCTGATGTCGTAGACCGACTCACGCTGATGTCGTAGACGATTCAGCTCGACAGCGCTCGTGGACGCTCAGGTGCCGCCGGACCGCCCGCCGACCCGGCCGCGATCGTCCGGCTGGTGCACGCCGCTCGGCGGCCCGGCGACCGCGACGGAGTCCGACCCGGGCGACGCTGGCCCAGGTGACGCCAGCCCGGGCGCGGCGGGTTCGACCGCCGGTTCCGGCGCGGCCGGCCCGTCGGAGCGCTGGCGGAAGAGCAGGAGCATCGCCCCGCCCGCGACCAGGCCCCAGAACGCGCCGCCCACGCCGAGCAGAGTCACTCCGGAGGCGGTGACCACGAAGGTGACCACCGCGGCCTCCCGGGCCGCCGGCTCCGCCAGCGCCGAGGTGAGCGCGGTGGCCAGCGCGCCGAGCAGCGCCAGCCCGGCCACCGCCTCGATCAGCACCGGCGGGGCGAGCGCGACCAGCGCGGTGGCCGCCCCGGCGCCCAGCCCCAGCAGGGCCAGCCCGGTCCCGGCGGTGACCGAGGCGATCCAGCGGCGGTCCGGGTCCGGGTGGGCGTCGGGGCCGGCGGCCAGCGCGGCGGTGATCGCGGCGAGGTTGACCGCGTGCCCGCCGGCGGGCGCGGCGAGCACGGTGGTCAGCCCCGTGGCGCGCAGCGCGGCACCGAAGGGCGGCCGGTAGCCGTAGCCGACCAGCACCGCCATCCCGGGTACGTTCTGCGCGGCCATGGTGACCAGGAAGAGCGGCAGCGCCAGGCCAACCATCGCGGAGACGTTCCAGGCCGGGGCGGTCAGCTCGACCACGGGCAGCAGCCGCGCGCCACCGAGCCCGGAGACCGGGGTGGTCAGCGCGATCGCCGCCACCGCGACGGCCAGCGCACCCGGCACCGCCCACCGCCGGGCGAACCGGTGCAGCAGCAACCAGGCCAGCACCACCGGGACGGCCAGCCGGGGCACCTCGACGAGCGCGCGTACGGGGGCGGTGCAGAGCGGCAGCAGGACCCCGGCGAGCATCGCGCCCGCGACCGGCCGGGGGATCGCCGCGACGGCCCGCCCGAGCGCGGGGAACAGCCCGGCGGCCACGATCAGCGCGCCCGAGACGAGGAACGCCCCGACGGCGACGGGCCATCCGCCGGGCATCGCGCCCGTGGCGACCAGCAGCGCCGCGCCGGGGGTGGACCAGGCGATGCTCATCGGGATCCGGTGCCGCAGGCCCAGCCACACGGCGGAGACCCCGGAGGCCACGCACACCGCGAGCAGCCCGGAGGCGGCCTGCGCGTCCGAGGCGCCCACGGCCCGCAGGCCGGCCAGCACCACCGTGAACGAGCTGGCGAATCCGACCAGCGCGGTCACCACGCCCGCCAGCACCGGTTGCGTCCGTCCCGCCATCCCACCCCCCGATCGTTCCGTTTATGGAACAGAAACGTGTAGCACGATAGCGGGATGCCACCGACGTCACCAGCCCACCCACCGCACGTCGACCCGGAGCGCGTCGCCGTCGGCCGGCGGCTCCGCGCGCTGCGCGAGGAGCGGGGCATGTCGCTGTCCACCCTGGCCCGGCTGGCGGGGGTGGGAAAGGCGACCCTCTCCGGGCTGGAGCACGGCACCCGCAACCCGACCCTGGAGACGCTCTACGCGATCACCGCGCAGCTCAGCGTGCCGCTGACGGCCGTGCTCTCCGGCCCGGGCGCCGGGGCCAACATCCGCGGCGCCGCGGTCAGCGGCATCCTGCTGGAGGTCTTCGAGGACACCGACGCCACCTACGAGCTGTACCGGATGCTGGTCGCGCCCGGCGCGGAGCAGCTCTCCCCCGCCCACCAGCGGGGCGTCACCGAGCACATCACCGTCTTCTCGGGTGTGCTGCGCGCCGGCCCGGTCGACGCGCCGCTGACCGCCGCCGCCGGCGGGCACCTGCGCTGGACCTCCGACGTGCCGCACGTGTACGCCGCCGTCGGCGACGAGGAGGTCGCCGCGAGCCTCCTGCTCCGCTACCCCCGCCACTGACACCCGTCGACGACACGGCCCCCGCCGGGCCGGTGACCAGTGACCACCCGGCGACGACACGGCCCGACTGGCCGGCCGCCGGGCCAGCGCGGCGGCTCAGCCGTCCACGGGCGTCGACACCGGCAGCCGCCGCTGCACCGCCCAGATCGCCGCCTCGGTACGCGACGCCGACCCGGTCTTGCGCAGCAGGTTCGACACGTGCACGGTGACCGTCCGCACCGAGATGCCGAGGGCCCGCGCCGCCTGCTTGTTGGACATCCCGGCGACCAGGCAGCCCAGCACCTCGATCTCCCGCCCGGTCAGCTCGGCGTCGACGGGGTCGGCGGGCCGCTGCGGCGTCACCCGGGGCGGGCGCGGCGCGGGCGGCGGCCGGAGCAGCGCCTCGGGCCCCCGGCCGGCATGGGCGGCGAGCAGTTCGGTGAGCGCGTACGGGTTGCCGCCGGTGCGCTGCCACACGGCGCGCACGAGCCGGCCGGAGGGGGGCGGGTCCGCGTACACCTGGGTCAGCACCTGGGCGACCTCGGCCGGGAGCAGCGGTCCGAGGTGTTGGCGGACGGCGCCCCGGACGCCGCAGAGCCGGGCCAGGGCGCGGACCGCGAGGTCCGGCGCGACGGCGTCCTCGGCGGGCCGGCTCGCCACCACCAGCAGCGCCGGCAGGTCGGCGGCCGTCGCCAGCTCGCCCACCAGGTTGAGGCTGGCCGGGTCGAGGGCGTGCAGATCCTCCACCACCAGCACGGCCGGGCCGGCGCCGACCAGCATCCGGACGACCCGCACCGCGAGCCGCAGCAGGGTGCCCGGCGCGTAGCGCTCGCGCGGCGCGCTCGGCTGCTGGGCGAGCCAGGCCAGCGCGTCGCGCGGCAGGTCGAGCCGGCTCGTGTCCCGGCCCGTGAGGACGGCGGCCAACCAGTCGTACGGCGCGGGGCTGTGCACCCGCGCGGCGCCGGAGAGCACCACCGCCGGCCGGGGGGCGAACGCGTCGAGGGCTGCCGCGACCAGCAGGGACTTGCCCACCCCGGCGGCCCCGGTGATCACCGCGACGGTCGGCGCGCCCGGCCGGGAGGTGACCACGGTGGACCAGGCGCGGTCGAGCTCGGCGAGCTCACCGGCGCGTCCGACCATGGACACCGGCATCATTCCCCAACCCTACGCAGTAGTGCGTAGAGACGGCGGGAGGGTGTTCTTGGCAAGCTTGACCCCATGAAGCTGATCCTCCGCTCGGCCATCATCAACGACATCGGCCTGGTCCGCACCAACAACGAGGACTCCGCCCTCGCCGGTGACCGCCTCGTCGCGGTCGCGGACGGCATGGGCGGCCTGCCTGCGGGGGAGGTGGCGAGCGAGATCGTCATTCGCATCCTGGACGAGCTGAACCCGCCGACCGCCCCCGACGAGGCGGCCGGAGCGCTGCGGGCCGTGGTGAGCACGGCGAACCGCCGCATCCACGCCGCCATCACCGTCGACCCGGCGCGCGACGGCATGGGTACGACGCTGACCGCCGCCCTGCTCGCCGGGGATGCGCTGGTGCTGGCGCAGGTGGGCGACTCCCGCTGCTACCTGCTGCGTAACGGGGAGCTGACCCAGCTCACCCGGGACGACACCTTCGTCCAGGCGCTGGTCGACCAGGGGGCGCTCTCGCCCGAGCAGGCGCGGCACCACCCGCAGCGGTCCCTGGTGACCCGGGCGGTGCAGGGCTCGGACACGCCCCCGGCGGTCGGCGTACTCACGGTGGTCGCCGGCGACCGGCTGCTGCTGTGCAGCGACGGGCTCTCCGACTACGTCGAGGACGCCACGATCGCCGCCGCCCTGACCACGTACGCGGACCGCCACCAGTGCGGCGAGCAACTCGTCAAGCTCGCCCACCAGGCGGGCGCGCCGGACAACGTGACCGTCGTGGTCTCGGACGTCGTGACCGTCTGAAAATCGTTCCGGCTCCTTTCGCGGGCGCTCGCGGGTATCTAGGTAGTTGTGCCATCTAGGTAGCGTCGCTATGTTCGTCGCGTGGAATCCGACCGGCGTGGGCAGTGGCTGCGCGGGGTGCTCGACCTCTGCGTCCTGGCGCTGCTGCGCGAGGGCGAGTCCTACGGCTACCAGCTCGCCCAGGCGCTGGAGGCCGCCGGCATCGGGCCGATCCAGGGCGGCACGCTCTACCCGGTGCTGCTGCGGCTGCAACGCACCGGTCTGGTCACCGCCGAGTGGCGGGAGGGCGATGCCGGACCGGCCCGCAAGTACTACCGGCTCACCGACGACGGGCGGGCGACCCTGCGCCAGGGCGGCAACGCCTGGCTCGCGTTCGTCGCCCCGGTGACCGGCCTCGTCACGAAGGGGGTCGACGGATGAACGCCGACGATTGGCTGCGGGCGTTCGCGGCCGAGTTGGACCGGCGCCGGGTCCGGGCGGACGCCGCCCGGCACGTGGTCGCCGAGGCCGCCGCGCACCTGCGCGACGGTGGGGGCGACCCGTGGGCCGTCTTCGGCCGGCCGCAGGACTACGCCGCCGCGATCGTCGAGACCATCGGCACCGCGCCCGGTCCGCGCCCCGGGCCGGTCCGGCTGCACGCCCGGGGCATCACCAAGCGGTACGGGCGACACACCGTCCTGCGCGACGCGTCCCTGACCGTCCGGGCCGGGCAGATCGCCGCCGTGATCGGGGCGAACGGCTGCGGCAAGAGCACCTTCCTGCGCGTCTGCGCCGGCCTGGTCTCCCCCGACGCCGGGGACGTGACCGTCTCCGGCCGGGTCGGCTACTGCCCCCAGCAGGGCGGCACCGCCGACTTCCTGCTGCCCGACGAGCACTTCGTGCTGATCGGCGCCGGCCGGGGCGTGGCCCGCGGTCCGGCTCGCCGCGCCGGCCGGGCGGCGGCCCGCCACCTCGGCTGGGAGGCCGACGGCGACGTCCTCGCCCGCGACCTCTCCGGCGGCACCCGGCAGAAGCTGAACCTGACCATGTCCACCCTCAGCGAGCCGGACGTGCTGCTGCTCGACGAGCCCTACCAGGGCTTCGACCAGGGCACGTACGTCAACTTCTGGGACCAGCTCGCCCGGCTGCGCGACGAGGGACGGGCGATCGTCGTGGTGACGCACCTGCTCAACCAACTCGACCGGGTCGACCTGGTGCTCGACCTGACCCCGGCAACCCAGGGAGGGCGCGCGTGAACCGCCTCGCCACCGTCGCCGAGATGACCCTGCGGGAGTTGCTGCGCCGTCGGGGCGTGCTCCTGCTGCTGCTGTTGATGCCGCTGGCGTTCTGGATGATCCGGCGGGACTCCCACGTCGGGCAGTCGGTGCGTTCGCTGCTGCTCGGCATCAGCTGGGCCGTCAGCACCGCCGCCCTCTTCGCCACCGGCGCGGCCCGCGAACTGGAGCCCCGGCTGCGGCTGGCCGGCTACCGCCCGCGCGATCTCTACCTCGGTCGGCTGCTCGGCCTGTGGGCGGCCGGGCTCCTGCTGTCCGTACCGTTCTTCCTGCTCACCGTCGTCGATGCGCCCGAGCTGCGGCACGGCGGGGTGGCGGTGGCGATGCTCTGCTGCGTGGCGGTGGCCGCGCCGTTCGGGATGCTGATCGGCGCGCTGCTCCCCCGCGAGCTGGAGGGGACGCTGCTGCTGCTCACCGTGGTGGCGGTGCAGATGCTGATCGACCCGGCCGGCACCGGCGCCAAGCTGACCCCCTTCTGGTCCAGTCGGGAGATCGCCACCTGGGCGGTGGACCACGCCGACTCCGGCTACCTGACGCGCGGTTCGCTGCACGGGCTGGCCGTCACCGCGCTGCTGATCGGCGCCGTGGCGGCCGTGTTCAGCGTCCGGCTGCGCCGCCGCCGGCACCTTCGACACCTGCCGATCGGCTGACGGCGCGCCACGCCGGTAACCGGCGATTGCGGTTGCGGCGGCTGCCGGACCGGGATGGGATGGGCGGATGACCGTCCGCCGGGTGCACGCCGAGGAACGACTCACCACCAGCTTCGCGCTCGGCGCGTACGCCTTCGAGGCGTCGCCGCGCAGCGTGGCCCGGGCGGAGGAGTTCCGCGGTTACCTGCCCTACAACGAGGGCAACCGGACGCTGATCGTCGAGGAGGGGCGCACCACGGTCGCCGCCGCCTCGGCGATCCCGATGCGGCAGAACCTGCGCGGCGAGGTGCTGCCCATGGCCGGTGTCGCCGGGGTGGCCACCCACCCGCTGGCCCGCCGGCGCGGGCACGTACGCACCCTGCTGCACCAGCTCCTCGACGAGATGCGCGACGAGGGGCACCAGCTCAGCGCGCTCTACCCGTTCCGGCCGTCGTTCTACGCCCGGTTCGGCTACGTGGGGCTGCCGAAGCCGCGTACCGTCACGTTCTCGCCGGCGGACCTGGGCGAGCTGCTCCGCGCCGACCTGCCGGGCGAGGTCGGCTGGGAGCGGATCGGCGACGGCTACCCGCAGTGGCGCGCGTTCACCGAGCGGTGCCTGAACGAGCGGCACGGCTTCGCGATCTTCCCCGGCTACCGGGACGTGGGGTTGCGCGACCGCGACGAGCACTGGCTGCTGACGGCCCGTACGGGCGGCACGGTCACCGGCGCGGTGATCTACCGGATCGACGACCACGGCGGCACGCTCGCCGCCGGCGACCTGCTCGCGGCCGACCCGCTCGCGCGCACGCTGCTGTTGCAGTTCTTCGCCCGGCACGTCGACCAGGTGGAGCGGGTGACCGTCCAGGTGCCCGTCGACGAGGCGCCGGAGCTGTGGCTGACCGACCTGGCGGTGCACGTCGAGGCACGGGTGGCCCGCCCGAGCGCCTCCGCGCCGATGGCCCGGCTGCTGTCGATCGACGCGCTGGCCGGGCTGCCCGTCGGGCCGGGCCGGGTGCGGATCGAGCTGGCCGGCGACCGGTGGCTGGCCGGGTCGTACCTGCTGGACGGCACGACCGGCGCGCTGGAGCTGGTCACCGGCGCCGCCGCCACCGCCGGCTCGCCGCCGACCAGCACGCTGACCGCCGCCGGACTCTCCGCGCTGGCGTACGGGGTGCTGGACCCGGTCGAGGTGGGCCTGCGCGGGCTGGGCGACGTGTCGCCGGAGGCGGCGGCGGAGCTGCGCCGGCTCTTCCCCCGCCAGCACCCGTACCTCTTCTCCGACTTCTGACCGCCGCCGCTCGCGGTCGGTCAGTAGGGGTTGCCGTGGCCGGCGAGGCGACCGCTGAGCAGGGCGGCGGGACGGCCCGGGAGGCCGCCGGCCGCCGACATCGGCGGGCTGGTGGCGTGCGCGCCGTCGGCCATGCCGGCGAGGAGTTCCCGCAGCGCGCTGAGCGCGTCGTGGCGCGGGTGCCAGCCCAGCTCCGTCTCGGCGCGCTCGCTCGACATGAGCGGCGCGTGCAGCGCCAGCTCCACCCAGCCGCCGTCGATCGGTTGCAGCCGCGCCCGCCAGGTCAGCGCGGCGGCGGCGCGCAGCACCGGGGCGGCCACGGGCACCGTCCAGCCGTGGAAGTGCCGGGCCACCAGCTCCGGGGTCAGCACCGGGTCCGCGGCGACGTTGAACGCGCCGCGCGCGTCACCCAGGACCGCCCGGGCGTACGCGTCGGCGACGTCGTCGGTGTGCACGGCCTGCATCCGCAGCCGCCGGTTCGTCGGCACGATCGGGATCCGGCCGAAGCGCAGCAGCCGGACGGGCGCGAACGGGCCGAGGAAGTAGCGGGTGATCTCGGTGGCCGCCGCCCGCTGGAAGTTCAGCCCGGGCCGCAGCCGCACCACCCGCAGCTGCGGGTGCTCCCGCTCCGCCCGGTCGAGCAGCGCCTCCACCTCGGCCTTGTCCCGGCTGTACGACGAGCCGGGCACCCCCGTCGCCGGCCAGCGCTCGGAGACCGGCCGGTCCTTCGGGCCGGACGCGTAGACGCCGACCGACGACGCGTACACCAGAGCCGGCACGCCGGCGCGGACCACGGCGTCGATCACGGCCGCGCTCCCGCCCACGTTGGTACGGTGCAGCACCCGCTGGTCGTGGCTGGGCTGGATCTGCCAGGCCAGGTGCACCACCGCGTCGGCCCCGGCGAAGACCTCGGCGAGCTGGCCGGCCGCCCCGGGCAGGCCGACGTCGCAGGAGTGCCACTCCACCTGGTCGTACGGCTCGCCGCACTCCGGCCCAGGCAGCCGACGCGCCACCCCGGCGAGTTCCAGCCCGCGCTCCCGTCGCAGCCGGCGCAACAGGGCGGTGCCCGCGTTGCCGGTCGCCCCCACCACCACGATCCGCATGCCGCCCCGTACCCGCTCTGTCGCGCCTCAATCGCTTCTGGGGCAACGCTTTCCGGCGCGAGCTAGTACGCTCGCGGGCGCGTTCTGCGGACCCGACCGCGGCAGCGGCGCGGGTCGGCGGTCGCGGGTCGAGCGGCGAGAAGGGCGGGGCAGGATGACGGACCACCTCGATCGAAGCGGCCGGCCACGGGCGACCGTCTATCCGGCGTCGCTGACCCAGAGCCGCCTGATCAAGGGACGTCACGCGCCGGGCGGCCCGCCCGCGCAGATCGTGGGCACCCACCTGCTGATCCGCGGGCCGCTGGACGTCGACCGGCTCCGCGACGCGCTGATCGGGCTCGTCCGCCGGCACACCATCCTCCGCACCAACTACGCCTTCGCCGAATCGGGAGAGGTGCTGGCGATCGTCCATCCGGGCGAGGGCCCGGACGTGTTCACGATCGCGCCGGCCACCGGGATGTCCGACGAGGACGAGATCCGCAAGCACGTGAGCGACGTCCTCGACGACGCCACCCAACGGTTCACGACCCCGGACCGCCACACGATGCTCCAGGCGATCCTGATCCCGCACACGCCAGGCGTCCACAGCGTCCTCCTGGTCATCGACCACATCGCGATCGACGAGCGTTCGAGGGCGGTCCTCCAGCGGGATCTCGCCACGCTCTACGCAGGCCGGTCGGAGGATCTCGCCGAGCCGTACGCCTACGACTCGTCCGCCGTCCGGAACACGTTCCCGAGCGTCGAGGACTCGCCGGAGATCCTCGATCTCCTCACGCCGCTGCCGCCACGCTTCCTGACCGATCTCGAGGTGGAGGCAACTCGGCCGGTGGTGACCGAGGGCCTGCTCGGCCCGGAGATCTCCGCCCGCATGGGCACCGCGGCGAAGCGGTTGGGCTGCACGCGCTTCATCATCAACGTCACCGCGCTGCTCTGGGCGCTGAAGCAGCTCTCCGGGACCGACGACGTCGGCCTCGTCACGGCCGTGGACACCCGACGCAGGCCGCAGGACTTCGACACCGTCGGCTTCTTCCAGAATCTGATCTTCCTCCGCTCGCGCTCGCCCCGATCCGCGGGCCTGCGACGGACCTTCGAGGAGTGCCGGACGCTCGTACGCGACTCGCTGCGGCGGCGTGACTATCCCATCGCCTCGCTGATCGCCCACGCCGCCGGGAAGCGCGAGGGAGGCGCCTGCCGGAGCCCGCTCTACCAGGTCGTGCTGGCGTACGCGCGGGAGGACGTGGACCTGCACTGGACGCTGGACGGTGTCGACGTGCGAGCGGTGGAACTCGATCACCCGCAGGCGTCCATCGAGCTGCTCATCTTCGTCACCGAGTCCCCGTCCGACACGAACGCGCTGCTGATCGGCGCGGCGGACGTGCTCGGAGCGGACGATCTGCACCGACTGCTGACCCTGTGGCGGGACGCGGTCGGCGAACTCACCCGCGACGGATCGACCGACCCGGTCGGCGCTCAGGCGTAGGCGGCCGTCGGTTAGTCCCCGCCCAGGTAGCCTTCGCGCTGCGCGTCGTACAACCTCGCGTACAGGGGCACGTCGAGCAACCGCTCGTGCGGACCCACCCCGGCCACCCGGCCCTCGTGCAGGAGGACCACCTCGTCGGACGCGGACGCGAGCGACATCCGATGGGTGACCACGACGACGATTCCGGCCCGCTCCCGCGCGACGGCGCGCGCCCGGGACATGAGCCGGTCGAGCAGCATCTCCTCGGCGATCGGGTCGATGGCGGCGGTCGGCTCGTCGAAGAGCAGCACAGCGGCATCCGCTCGCAGGAAGCCTCTGGCCAGTGCCACGCGCTGCCACTGTCCGCCGGAGAGGCGACGCCCGTCCGTCATCGTGGCGCCCAACGGCAGCCCCAGGCCGTGCTCCCTGACGAGCTGCCCCAGACCTGCGCTCTCCACCGCGTTCTCGACATCGGTGTCGGTGAACCGGTCGTCGCCGAGCCGCACCGCGTCGCCAAGCTCGAACTCCAGCTCGGCGAAGTCCTGGGTGATGTAGGTGGTGCCGGGAGTCCGTCCCCGCGCCCCGTCCTGGCCGGCCGCCCCCGCACCGATCAGCCGGATCTCCCCGGACGAGGGGGCGATCAACCCGCTCAGCAGGTTCACGAGGGTCGTCTTCCCGCTCCCGTTCGCGCCCACGAGGGCGTAGATGCGGCCCTCGACGAGCCGGAGGGAGACGCCCTCGATGGCGGCGGTGGCCGCTCCGGGATAGCGGTAGGAGACGTCGTGCAGCTCGATCGCGGAGACCTCGCCCGCCGGGCGGTGCACGACCGGGTCGCGGCGCAGCCGCTCGCGTACCCGATCGAGGGAGCGGACCACGCGGATCGAGTCCGCGCAGGATGCCAGGTAGCGCGCCAGGGCGCCGACCAGCGACGTGGTCGTCGAGAGCAGCAGCAGCGAGGCCAGCGTCGTCGCCATGCCCACGGTGCCCTCCGCGAGCGCGTGGACGAGGCCAGCCACCCCGGCGGCGAGCGCCGCACCCGTCAGGACGATCCCGAGCATCGTCCACAGGGCACCCCGCCACAGGCCGGCGTTCCGCGTCGCCTCCGCCGCCGTGGCCGAGGCGCGGTGCGCCGCCAGGAGGTACTCGCTCCCCCGGGACAGGACCAGCTCGTCGGTGTACCTCTCGTCCGTGCCGATGCCCGCGAGTTCGCCGCTGACCCGCGCGTTCTCGGCAGCCGCCCGCTGGGCTGCCCCGACGGCCGCGTCACGCCGGCGGACGCACAGGTACGCCCCCACGGCGGCGAGCGGCATGAGCAGGAGCCACGGAGTCGCCAGCACCGTGATGACCACGGTCATGGCCAACCGGACGGTCGTGCCGAGGATGAGACCCACGACGTCGGCGCCCTCGGTGAGCCGCGCCTGTTCGGAGCGCACGATCTGCAGGTCGTCGACGAAGGGCCGCTCCGAGAAGTGCTCGGTCGACCTGGCGCCATAGAGCCCGCGCTGCAGGTCCTCGTCGATGAGCCGGTTCGTCCGGTCGATCAACACAGCCGAGACGGCGAGCGAGTAGCGGCCGAGCAGCACCTGCGCCACCAGGGCCGCACAGGCCAGGCCCAGGAACGGCACCCCCGACGTGGGTTCCCCCGCCGCCCAGAGGGCCACCATGATCGCGATCGCGACCGACGCGGCGACGGTGGCGACGGGCCGCACCGTGAACGCCACGAGGGTGACCCAGGCGGCACGCCGATCCGCCCGGAAGGACAGGCGCAGAAGCTCGCGGAGCGCGCCTGAGAAGGTCATCGGGCCACACCCCCCTCGCTCGGCGTCCGGTAGCGGTCGGCCTGCGAGCGGAACATCCGCGCGTACGTCCCGTCGTCGTCCATCAGCGTCGCGTGGGTCCCGCGCTCGGCGATCGTGCCGTCGTGGAGCACCAGGATCTCGGCCGCGCGCCGGACGCCCGCGAAGCGGTGCGACACCATCACCGTCGTCCGGCCCGGGCCCGCGAGTTCGCCGAGCTGGGCGAAGAACCGCGCCTCAGCCTGCGCGTCGAGCGCGGCCGTCGGCTCGTCCAGCACCAGCACGCGCCGATCGTCGTCCACCATGCCCGCGAGCGCGCGCGCCGTCGCGAGGCGTTGCCACTGCCCGCCGGAGAGGCCGCTCCCCGCGCCCATCGCCGCCGTGAGGCGTGGCGCTCCCGGCTCAAACAGCTCCGGGTCGAGATCGTCGAGCAGGGCCCGCACCCGCGGTTCGCGTACGGCCGCACTGTCCGCGCGCCCCAACGTCACGTTGTCGTACGCCGAGGCCGGGTAGCGGACGTACTGCTGGCCGAGGAACGCGAACGAGTCGCGCCAGGCGACGCGCAGCGCCTCGGCGGACACCTCGACCCCGTCGCAGAGGATCCGTCCCGAGCTGGGCGCGAGCAGCCCGACGAGCAGCTTCAGCAGGGTGGACTTCCCCGCTCCGTTCGCGCCGACGATCGCCAGGCTGCCCCCGAGTTCCACCTCGAAGCTCAGCTCCGCGAACACCGGCTCGGCCGCGCCGGGATAACGGAACGTGACCCGTTCGAACCGGATCCTGCTGCCCGGTCCCGCCCGGGGAGCGCTCCAGCCGGTGACCACCGGGCGCGGGTGCGCCGTCGTCGCGAGCCGGACGCGGTCGAAGACCTCCGCACCCATCGACGAGTAGACCACGTCCATGGTGACGCCGAAGACGAGCATCAACGCGACCAGCGAGGACACGCCCATCACCACCTGGGCGGGCGGCAGGCCGGCCCGCACCAGCACGAACAGCGCGAACGCCATCGCGACCACCGCGAGGGTTAGCGCCGCCAGCAGCGGCGGGCCGATGCGCGTGGCCGGGCGGGCGCCGTGCGCGGCCTCGCGGAACCTGCCGATCACCCAGTCGGCCGCGCGGAAGAGGATCACCTCGCGGGCCGTGCGGCGGTGGAACGCCAGACCCGCGAGGTAGACCGCGCGCGCACTCTCCTTGTCCGCCGAGTACGCCGCCGACTGCTCGGCCGTGTAGTCCCGCTCCATCGTCGCGGACAGCACGACGAACGCGACCAGGACGGGGACGCCCGCGAGCGGCTCCACGAACACGAGCACGAGTCCAGGGATCACCGCCTGCGCCCGCATCAGCAGGTACCGCACCGTCGACACCACGAGCCGCCGCATCGGCGGCGCGGAGCTGACGGCATCCAGCGCCTCCCGGAGGGCCCGCGAACCCGCACCGGGGTCGGACAGTCGCGCTCGGATCAGGGCGCGCTCCGACTTCTCCTGTATCCGGCCCCCGTAGCGGTCGGCGAGGACGTCCACGACCACGTTGCAGAGCTGGTCGACGACGAAGAGGACCACGAACGCCGTACCGGCCAGCACGACCGCCGACGAGCCGCCGGCCGCGCCGCCCACGACGAAGCCGATCGCCACGATCGACGCGGCCGGCACCGCCGCCGTCGCCAGCAGGAGCAGGACGAGACCCAGCGTGAACCGGGGGAGGAGCCGCCACCCCACGGCGAAGAGGTTCAGCCGGAGCCGCCTGACGACCGTGGTACCGACGCCTGGCCGGTCCGGTGCCACCCGTCGCCTCATCACCTGCTCATTCAACGGTGACCCGCGATGGCCGTGGTCGGCGGCCTCCCCGCCCGCCAGCGAGGCGGCTGCCGCACCGCCGGGTGTTCCGGAGAAATCATTCGTCCAGTCCCTGCTCGACCATGTCCACGATCGCCTCGACGTTCTCCGCCGTGAGCAGGTCCAGAACCTCCAGGACCACTCCCCACCGCTTGTGGATGAGGTTGACGACGGCGAGCAGGTCGACCGAGTCGATCCCGAAGTCGAGCAACCCGACCTCCAGGAGCTGGTCGTCGCTGAGGTGCGCGAAGTCGCCGCGCTGCCGGAGCACCTCCACGAGCCCGCTGACGATCTCCTCCCGCCCGGGGCGGGACCTCGGCCCGTCCTCCGGCCGGGCGGCTCCGTTCGCCCCGGCCTCGTCCGTCGCGGGCTGCGGGGCGGGCGCGGACACCCGGCCCGCGGCGCCGCCGACCTCGTCCGCCGCAGGCGCGGGCGCTCGGCCCGCGTCGCCGCCGACGTCGATCGAGAGGCGCTCCCGGCCACGCACGTCGGGCCCGTCCCCGGGCTCGCCCGGCCGTGCCCGGCCAGCGGAAAGCACCAGGTGCACGCTCGTGCCGCTCGCCCCGAAGCAGCTGACGCCGACCCGCGCGGTGCCCGTGGGGAGCGGAACGGGACGGAACGACGGCTGGGCGATCCACTCGCGCGCGTCGGCGTTCAGCTCCTCGAAGTGCACCGTCGGGGGCATCCAGCCGCGCTTCAGCCCCAGGAGGACGTTCACGAGGGACGCGATGCCCGCAGCCGTGTCGAGGTGACCCAGCGCCGGCTTCACCGAGCCCACGGGAAGGGGATCCCGGCGCGTGCCGAACACCTCGTGCAGGGCGCCCAGCTCCACGATGTCGCCCACCGTCGTTCCCGTGCCGTGCCCCTCGACGTACGCGATGTCGTCCGGTCCGACGGACGCGTCCGCCATCGCCCGACGGATGACCCGTACCTGACCGTCGAACGCGGGTGCGGCGTAACTGGCGCGCTGCGCGCCGTCGCTGGCGGAGTAGACGCCCTCGATCACACCGTGGATCGTGTTGCCGTCGGCGACGGCGTCCTCGTGGCGACGAAGCACGAAGACACCCCCGCCGCTGCCGCCGACGGTGCCGTCGGCCCGGGAATCGAACGCCCGGCACTCCCCGGTCGGCGACAGGATCCCGCCGCGCTCCCACTGGTATCCCCGACGATCGGGGAAGTACAACGCCGCGGCGCCCGCGAGGACGGTGTCGACCCGGCCGCTGCGGAGCAGGAGCACCGCGTGCTCCACCGCCGCGAGCGCTGTCGAGCAGGCCGTCTGGACGTTCACGCTCGGACCGATGAGCCCCAGCCGGTAGGAGACCCGTCCGACGCAGTGGTCACTGCTGTTGCCGATGAGGATCTCCGGGAAGGCGAACTGGTCCCGCATCGCGAGGTCCCGCTGCAACCGCGTCGTGAAGTACGAGTCGAGCGACTGGCCCGCGTACAGACCCATGCCGATGCCGCCGACCACGCCGATCTCGCGGCCACGCACGCTGTCGGGACTCATGCCCGCGTCGTGCAGCGCCCCGATGCAGCAGTCGAGGAAGAGCAGGTGCTGCGGATCGGTGATCGCCAGTTCGTGTGGAGTCAGGCCGGCCAGGTGGCGTGCGGTTTCCGGGCTCCAGGCCGCCCTGGCCGACCGCGCCACGTAGCCTTCGCGGCCGAAGTCCGACTCCGGTACGCCCGCGGCGACCATCTCCTCGCGGGAGACGTCCACGACGGCGCTCGTTCCCGACCTCAGGAACGAGTCGATCTCGACCCGCTCACGTCCGGCGGGCAGACATACGTCGTACCCGACGATGGCGATCTCGCCGCTCACCCGGCATTCCTCTTCCCGCTGTCGTCGATGTGGTCCGCGAGTGCCGCGAGGCTCGGGAACCGCATCAGCTCCAACACTCCGATCCTCTGACCGGTACGGCCCGCGAGAGCGCGAGCGAGGTTCGGCAGGTCGACCGACGTCAACCCCATGTCGAACCAGCTGGCGTGCGGGCGTACCGTTTCCGCGCCGACGAGCGGGCGCAGCCCGAGCGCGAGCGCGCTGACGGTCGGCGACCACCCGGTCTCGTCCGCCTTCCCGGCGCTCGGCGGGTCGGCGGCGGACGAGGGCTGCGCCCCGCCGTCGCGCTGCGGGAGGAACGCGACGTCCTCGCGTACCCCGAGCAGCACGGAGCGGGCAGGCCGGGCCAGTACGCAGGCGGCGATGTCCATGACGCTGATCTCGTCGAGCCCCAGGGCCTGGGCCACGGCCACGTTCGCCTCGTCGGTCTGCCTTGCCTCGCGCACCGACGTCACCGACACGACGGTGACCGGGATCCGGGTGGCCTGCTCGGCGATCACCTCGGCCGCCGCGCACGCCGCCGAATAGGTCTCGACGCCCGTCCCCGCGACGTGTGCGTTGACGGAGGAGACGACCGCGAGCGGCGCGTCCAGGGCGTGCGCCAGTTCCACGGCCGTGCGGACCCCGTCGGTCTTCGGGCCGAGAAGACGCGCGAGCGCGTCCTGCGGCGCGGGCCGGGGCTCGCCCGCCAGGTGGACAACCAGGGTCCGCTCCCCGGGAGCCCATCCGATCTTCTCCAGCAGGTCGCCCACGGCCGCCGTCGAACCGATGTCGGTGCAGACCCGGTCGACCCCGTCCGCCGGGGCGTTCCCGGACCGGGCCCGGTGACCGACGAGCGTGACGCGCAGGCCGCGAGCGGACAGTTCGGCGCCGAGCGCCTCGCCGAGTCGCCCGGTGCCACCGAGGAGCACGGCATGGGTCGCGGGCGGGACGTCGCTTCCGGCGGAGACCGGCGCGAGGACGCGGTGCCACAGGTCACCGCGAGGGCCCACGAAGAGGTCCGCGACGGCAGTGCGCGCGCCCGCCTCCACGGCCGGTTCCTGCGCCAGGACGTCGTCGAGCACCTGCTCGTGCGCGAGCGGATGCAGCCAGACCGTACGCACGGAGCGGGCGCCCGCCCCGTGCGCGACCGCGCGCAGGTACGCCGCCACGGGATGCGACCGGGGCAGCCGCCGGGCGTCGCCCTCGCGCGCCTCGACGAGGATCACCACGTCCTGCCCCCGCAACCGGTCGGGCTCGGCCGCCTGACGCCAGTGCTCCAGCGCCTCGTGCAGTTGCTGCGGCGCGCAGCCGGCCAGGGCCGAGTGGACCAGCCCGCGCCCACGCAGGACGACCGGCTTGCGCACCTGCCCCTGCGCTCCCGCCGGTGTCCCCTCCGCAGGCGAGGGCCGGGCGACCCACTCCAACTCCCACAGCCGAGGCGGGTCGGGGTCGATGAACCTCCGGACGAGCCTTCCCTTGCGGACCTTGCCGATGCTGGTCCGCTCGATCGCGCTCGCCGGAATGTCGATGACGTGCGCGACGGGTACGCCGATGATCGTCTCCACGCACCGCCGGACCTCGCCGCGCACCTTCGACGCGTCACCGTCGACGGCACAGAACACGGCGATCTGATCACGGTCGAGCCTCGGTGCCCGGAAGGAGGTGATCGCGCACGTCCCCGGCACGACGCCCCCGACCCGCTCGACCTCACCTTCGAGGTCGGCGGAGTTCCAGGTCACGCCGTTCGCGACGATCCTGGTGCCGTCCCTGCCGACGAAGTGCACGCCGCTGTCGTCGATCCGGGCGAGGTCACCGGTCCGGAACCAGCCGTCGGCACCCATGGCGAGGTCCCCACCCACCAGATAGCGCTCCAGCACCGGCGAACCACGAACTTCCAGGTGCCCCACGCCGAGGCCGTCGTCCGCGGCGTCCGTCGCCACGATCCGGACCTCGACCCCGGGCAGCGGGAAGCCGACGGAGACCGTCGGAGACGTGTCCGCGAGTGGGTCGTAGTGCGGGGCGTACAGGACCCCGGAGCACGTCTCCGCCATGCCCCAGGCCGGTGCGATCGTGCCCTTGGGCAGGCCCAGACGCCCCAGCGACTCCTCGAAGCGCGCGCAGTCCCTGGCGGAGACGGCCTCGCCGCCGTTCAGGCAGAACCGGATGCTCGCGAGGTCGACGGACCCGTCGGCCGGGATGTTCCCGGCCTCGTTGGCCAGCATGCGATAGGCGAAGTTGGGCGACCACACCGCGCTGACGCGGTGCTCGGTCACGAGCCGGAACCACTCGCCGGGATTCGCGAGGATGCGTTCGGTCGCGACGGAGAGGTGCCTGGCCGCGATCACGGCGTCCCGGACGTGGGCCATCAGCATGCCGCCGACGTGCGACAGCGGCATCCAGTTCAAGCCGACCGTCGTGGCGTCGAGCTCGTTCACGGCCACGGCGCCGAGCGCCATGTCGATAACGCCCCGGTGGCGCTGCGGCACCACCTTCGGGGCGCCGGTGCTCCCCGAGGTCATGAAGTGCACCAGCGACAGGGGACCGTCGGCGGTGGCAGCGGCGCCGTCGTGCCCGCCCGGCTCGTCCAGGTCGAGCGGGATCGGGTCGATCCCCCACCTCGGCGCCTCGGAGACGACCCGGAACCGGGAGGCTCTGGCGTGAACGAGTGCGCGGACGGGCGCGTGCTCGGCGAGCGCGGCCAACCACTCGCCCCCTCCCGCGCGGTCGTCGAGGAGTTCGGCCGGCACCAGCAGCGGCTCGGCCCCCGCCACGACACTGCTCCAGAAGAGCGCGAGGATCTCCGACGGTTCGGTCGCGGCCACGACCACGATGGAGCCACGGTCGAGGCCCCCGCGACGGGCGTCGGCGGCGATCAGCCGTACGCGGTCCCGGAAGGCTCGCCAGCTCTCCTCGCGCCGGGTCCCGTCGGAGTCGATCGTGCCGACGGTGGTCGTGCCGTCCGCCGCCCGGTCGAGGACCTCCGAGAGGCTCCGTGGCGTCCCCTCGGTCCGTACCGTGGCGAGCGGCCGGCCCGCGAGCTGGGCGATTACGCGGTGCTCGGTCTGCATCTCTACCGACTAACCACCGGACGCCCGTCGCGCAGGACGTCGAACTGCGTGTGCGGGTTGTTCGCCGGGCTGATGACCTTGTCGCCCCACGGGTCGATCGCGATCCGGTTCATGCCGTCCGGGGCGTACTCGACGACGAGTGCCTTGCGCGTCCAGTTCTGGAAGTTGCCGCCGGTCATGTGCGGTAGCAGGCCCGCGAAGACCATGATGGATCCGGCCCGCATCGGCAGCGGGATCATGCCGGACGGGTCCTCGGCGAACACCCGGTTGCCGAACTCGCTCTTCTCGTGCACGAGCGGTCCCACGCGGTGACTGCCGGGGAGCACCCACATGCACCCGGAATCCTCGTCCGCGTCGGTGAGCGCGACCCAGGCGGTGACGATCTTCCCGGGCTGGTCGACGTACGTGTAGCCGGTGTCCTGGTGCCACGGGAACGCCAGGCAGGAGTTCGGGCTCTTGTAGACCGACTGGTCCCAGTACAGGCGGACGTTCGGCCCGATCAGGTCGTACATCATGTGTTGCAGGAGCGGCAGCGCGATGAGCTTGCGCAGCGGTGCCGAATGGCGCGCGAGCTGGACGTTGAACGACACCTTGCCGGCCTGCGTGATGTTGTTCTTGCCGCCGGCGACGCTCGCGGCCGTGAGGCGCTCCGCTTCGAAGCGGTCGAGGTCGGCGACCACCTCCGCCAGGAACGCCTTGCTGAGCACGTCCTCGACGATCACGTAGCCGTCGCGGTCGTACGCCTCGGCCTCGGCGTCGCTGAGCACCCGCTTGCCGCTGCCGATCGAGCGCCAGAGGAAGCTGTCGCTGAGCGGGTGGCGGCGGAAGGACGGCCAACGCGAGGACTGGAGCCCGAACCGTTCCTGGCAGAACAACGCCCAGTCCGCACGGGAGTCGTTGACGATCGGGCCCCGCCCGTGCGTCGTGGACACGGCGAGGTCGCCGTCCACGATCGCCTGTGCGCTGTCGGGGATCGTCCTGTCCTGGAATCCGTACTGCGCTGCGGTCCGCGCGTCTGGTTCCACCCACGCAGCGAACTGGCGGAGTTCCCCGAACGTTGTCCTGACTTCCAGAGCCATTCCCTCACCCCTCGATCGAAGCAGCTGACTTGTCTCAGATGCGCGCGGTCACGGCCCGGCTCAGCTGGCTGACCGTCGGATTGTCGAAGATCAACGCCACGTCGAGCTCGGTGCGCAGCTCCTGGTTCAGGATCGCCATGATCCGGATCGCGTCGACCGAGTCGCCACCCAGATCGAAGAAGTCGTCCTCGTCCCCGAAGTCGACGGACCCGTCGAGCACCCGCTTCCAGACCCCCCGTACCAGCTCGGGAACGTAGCCGTGGACCTCCGCGCCGGCCGGCCGGTCGCCGTCACCGTCGTGGTCCTGATCCGCCTCCCCCACGTACTCGTCGACCAGTGCGCGGAGCGCCGCCATGACCTCGGCCCCCTGGTCGGCTCGCAGCGAGCGGAGCACATGCGACAGGGCCGCGTCGAGGTCCTCGGCCGACGACGGGCTGAGTGCGAGCTTCTCGTCCGCGCCCACCATCGCCCAGCGGCTCAGTGCGAGGACGGTGCCGTCGCCGGCGGCGCCTGCGCCGGGCCGGCCCGTGCCGACGACGACGAGCCGACGGGGTGCCCCCGCCGCACGAACCCGGCCCGCGAGACCCACCATGCCGGTCACCAGCAGCGCGACGGTGGCGTCGAACGCGGTGTCGACGTCGATCACCACCGCCTCGGCGTCGAGAGAACCCGGCTCCTCCTCGGCGAGGACGCGCGCGGACGCACGCGCCTTCGTCACGACGAGGTCGAGGGGGCGGACCCGGCCGTCGAGCCGCGCCTCCGCGGCGCCGGGGTCCCCCTGCGGCTCGGCGAGGCCACGGACCAGCCGGGCGAGCCCCCGCGCCGAGACCCGCTCCGCGCGGTCCACGCCGCCGCGTCCGTCGTTCGCGGTGGCCGCTTCCGGCTCGGTCGTCGGGACGAACCGTTCCTCGATGCCGCGGATCAACCGCGCGAGCAGCAGCTCGCCCCGGTCCTTCGGAAGGAACGCCTGCGCCGCGTCGATCGACAGTTCGACGTCACCGCCGGGCCGCTGGGTGAAGGTCACGGCGAGCGGGAACCGGACCACGTCGGTGGGCATCGACACCTCGTCCACCTGGTGGCCGTCCAGTGCGAACGCCTCGAGGTTGTCCCACGACACCGTCACCGTGGGCGTCTGCACGCGACGGGTGACGTCGTTGAACACCTGGCGGAAGGTGAGCGAGCCGTGTTCGACCCCCGACATGACGGCGCCCTTGACCGACGGGCGTGGGTCGTCCCCGGCCACCGGGCCCAGCCAGAACGGCGCCAGCACGGCGCAGCTGCCGTACTCGACCACCGACGGCTTGGCGGGAAACGCGTAGAGGTGGTGCCGTCCGAGCGTCTCGTCGATGATCTCCGCCGCCGCCCGGAGCGCCTCGGCGAACGACGTCGACCGCTCGGAGCGGGCGTACGACGTGAGGCCCGCGCGCAGGTCCGAGGCGAGGCGACCCGACACCCGGTAGCCGCGACGGTCGAGGGTCCGCGCGTCGAACCCGGCCTCGAACGCCTCGTCCGGCAGGGCGTCCACCCAGCGGGTCCAGTGCGCCCGGTCCCTTTCCCTGGTCTCCCGGTCGAACTGCGCCACCGGGGGGATCGTCAGCTCCTGGACGGGCCGGCCCTGGTAGCGCGCGGCGACGGAGTCGAGCAGCTCGGCGAAGCGCATCCCGTCGAGGACGACGTGCGACGCGCGGAGGTTGACGAACACCCCGGTGGCCGACCGCTGGCACGTCAGCCGCACGCCGCAGCGCGCGACCGGGTCGAGCGGTTCGGCGTACGACCTGACCCGGATGGCGGCCGCGAAGTCCCCCACGGACTCCGCGACCCCGTCGATCAGTTGCCAGCTCTGGCGATGCGCCTCGCCAAACGGCTCCACCCACCCGTCAACGCCATCCGTATTGACGCGTAGACGGTAGGCAGGCTGCGCTTCGATCGTGTCGAGATAGGCGCGCCGCAGTCGGTCGAGATCGACTGCCGGAGAGATGAGAAAGGTGCGGTCGATGACGTACGCCTCGCGCGTCTCGGCGCTGATCTGACACGCGGCCCAGATCTCGCGGGCGGCTCGGCTGGTCGAGACGGGAAACGGGTCCCGCGCCGCCGGGTCGACGGGCCTCACCTCATCCGCGTCGTGGGCGGCGCCCAGCGGGGCCACGGGCTCCGCAGCCGCCGGTGCGGCTAGCCGATCCGGCTTCTCGACCGGTGCGGCCGGACGGTCCGACTCCTCGACCGGTGCGACCGGACGGTGCACCTCCTCGACCGGTGCGACCGGCCGGTGCGCCGACGACGCCGCTGCGGCGGGGGTGCTCGCCAGCCGCTCGCTGAGCCGGCCGAGCGCTCGCATCGTGTCGTTCCACGCCTGTCCCGGCGGCAGGAAGTCGACGAGACAGGCGATGTCGGTCACGCCGAGCCGGGCTAGCTCGGTGGTCAGCTTCGCCCACTCCGCCTCGGGGCCGACGAGCGACAGGCCGTCGCGCAGACGGTTCGCGGCCGCCTTCATGCGCGGCGCCCAGGTCTCCTCCGCGACGAGTTCGGGGTTGTCGTGCGTGCTGCGGAAGGTGGCGAACATGTAGCGCTCCAGCGCCGCCATGTTCCGCTGCTCCGCCGCCTCGTCCGTGGAGACCGCGGCGTGGAGCAGGACCGTCACGTCTCCGCCGTCCGGCGGGAGCCCGCCGTCGCGCCGCCCCTGCCGATAGCGCTCGAGGTTGCCGGTGAGCTGAGCCAGGTCCTGCTGGATCAGGTTCGTGAGCACACCGCGCCCGGCCCGGCCCGCCTCGTAGAACGAGTCGGGCGATCCCACGCACGCCTGCCAGAGCCGCAGTTCGCTCAGCGGACGCGGGTGCAGCCGGACCTCCGTACGCTCGCCGGACCCCCCTTCGACGGCGAGGGCTTCGCCGCCCCAGAGACGCTCCAGCTGCGCGACACGCGTCCGGAACAGCTCACGGCGTTCGGCGTGCGTACCCTCGGAGAGGACGAAGTCGCGCTTCATCCAGCCGGACGCCACACCGAGCCCGACCCGCCCGCCGGAGGCGACGTCGACCATCGCCCAGTCCTCCGCCACGGAGATCGCCGAGTGCAGCGGCAGCACACTGCTGCCCGCCCGGATGCCGATCCGCGAGGTGCGCATCGCGACCATCGCGCCGAGCACCGCCGGGTTCGGCGAGAACCCCGCGAAGTCGTCGAAGTGGCGCTCGGGCAGCCAGACGTTCTCCAGGCCCTCGGCCTCGGCGACCTCGACCAGGTCGAGCAGGCGCGAGTAGATGTCCTTCTCGCCGTTGGCCGCGAAACCGAACAGCGCGAGGCTCACCGACGGGGACCGGCCATCCTCGGGGTCGACCTCCGCGTCGCCACCCCGGGCGAGCCGCTGGGTCGCGCCGGCGACCGCGTCGAGGACGGCGCGGCGGACCTCCGCCGTGTGGGCGGGAGACAGGAAGCAGTTGCCCGTCTCCGGCACGAGTACGCCTTCGGCGATCATCATGCGCCGGAACTCGTGGAACGCCTTCCCCCCGTACGCGAAGCTCGTCGACGTCGCGGGCACGAAGCGGAAGAAGGACCCGGTCCCCAGCACTCGGACGCCGACGCCGGAGTCCTCCAGGATCCGCGCGATCGCCTCACGCAGGTCGTCGCCCGCGGCGTTGAGTTCGGCGAGTACGCCGTCCCCCTCCCGGGCGAGCTGCCGCAGCACCGCGCCCGCCGCGGCCACGGAGAGCGGATGCTTCGCGTACGTCCCTCCGGTGAACGACACGCGGTCCGGGTCGGCGCGCACCTCGTCGGTCCAGGGCCCCCCGTCGATCAGGTCCATGACGTCGGCGCGGCCCGCCACGGCGGCCATCGGCAGACCGGCGGCGAGCGTCTTGCCGTAGGTGGCCAGGTCCGCACGGACGCCGTAGATCCCCTGGAAGCCCTGGACGTGGAACCGGAACCCGGTGAGGACCTCGTCGAACACGAGCAGGGCGCCCGCCTTCTCGGTCAGGCTCCGCGCCGTTCGCGCGAGCGAGGCGAGGTCGACGTCGGGCGACTGGTTCAGCCGGGGCTCCATCACCACGGCGGCGACCTCCTCGCCGTGCGCGGCCATGAAGTCGGCCAGGTGCTGCTCGCTCACGGGCAGCACGCGGACGTCCTCCGCGGCGCTCGGGGACACGCCGGGGAAGGACGGGGTCGCCAGGTGTTCGCGGCGCTTTCCCGGGCGCGGGCTGAAGAGGGTGGAGTCGGAATGGCCGTGGTAGGCGCCCTGGAGGAGGACGACGAGCGCCCGCCCCGTGTAGGCGCGGGCGAGACGGATCGCGGTGAAGACCGCCTCGGTGCCGGTGACGCAGAAGTTCACCCGGTCCATCCGCGTCAGCTCGCAGAGCAGCTGGGCCACCTCCGCGGTCTGCGCGATCTCGGCGCCGATGTGGAACCCCCGCTCGATCTGCCGCTCGACGGCTTCGCGGACGAAGTCGGGGTTGTGGCCGAAGAGGTGAGCGCCGTACCCCATCGTGAGGTCGATCAGCTTCCGTCCGTCGGCGTCCCACACGTGGGCGCCGCTCGACCGGTCGATCCAGATCGGGTACGACGCCGCCCGCTCCTCGTGCTCACGCTGGGCGATCTTCCGGTTGTTGCACAGATGCCCCTGGCTGCGCCGGCTGAGCTCGCGCGACGCGGCGGTGGCCGTGGCGTAGGTCGCGCCCCGGTCCCGCTGGTGTCCCGGCCGTTCCACCGCCGGTTCCGCCACCGCCTGCCGGATCTCTCCGGTGCCGCCCCGGGCAGCGGGCGTCGCCGCCGGCTCAGCACTCACCAGGACCGGCTCCGGCGCCACCACGACACCATCACCCCGCGCCACCGACTCCGAAACCCAACGCCCGACAGCACGAACCGTCACCACGTCCTCAAGCAAC
>NZ_JBICTM010000002.1:1039461-1105230 GCF_043197615.1 Micromonospora sp. NPDC049048
CCACCAACACCAACGAATCCGCACCCAGATCCAACAACGGCACCGAACGATCAACCGACCCCGGATCCAACTCCAGCAACTGCTCGACAAGACCAGCCACCGCACCCTCGACGTCACCGGCCCCGCAAACAGGCGCCGCCGACAACCCACCACTCACCACAACCGGCTCCGGCGCCACCACGACACCATCACCCCGCGCCACCGACTCCGAAACCCAACGCCCGACAGCACGAACCGTCACCACGTCCTCAAGCAACTGCTGAACCGAAACATCAACCCCGAACCGCGACTTCACCTCACGCGACAACTCCACCAACACCAACGAATCCGCACCCAGATCCAACAACGGCACCGAACGATCAACCGACCCCGGATCCAACTCCAGCAACTGCTCGACAAGACCAGCTACGGCATCCTCAGTCCGCAATCGAACCCCTCCAGTCGCCTACACACGAAAGCGCTAGCCGCCGAAGGCACCTAATGGGCCGCCTCACGCAGAGATTGTTGAGTCACCCGGTGCACCCTCGCAGCGAAACGCGCTCACGGTAGCACCCGCCTCCACACCACGGAACACTTCGCCCGCTGATATCAGGGAACCCTCAGCAACCGTCACGTCCTGTGTGTATCGGGCGATGGACAAGACGTCCAGCTATGTCCGCACAAGGCGCTGAAGATGCGATAGCGGTTATCGCCCGGGTAACTCAGCCAAAAGCGCTGGTCACCGGGCGAATGACCGGCGGCGTACGTTGGCGCTCCCACCCCAATCGACCCCTGTTACCACCTGCACTTCTTGACCGCGACAAGCGTGATCTGATAGACGGCCACCGGCAGCCGCGAGATGCGGTGGCTTTTTCATCCACCCCACTTGCGCCACGCGCACCGTCGCTCGACAACCGCGCGCAGCCGGCCGCTCCGGCACTTTATCGCGATACACATCCGCAGGCCGCATGGTAAGTGCCAGGACGAGAAAGACGCCGCCCCGAATCCTGTGCCGGGACTCACCTTGGCCGGGAGACGATTGCGTGAGCATTGGTCCCGGAAAGGCCGAACGCGCTGACGCCCACGTTGTCGATCCTGTCCGGATGATCGAAGTCGCCGAGTGTCGGCCGAATGTTGTGCTCGGCCCAGGGAATCAGCTCACTGGGTTGGCCCGTGCCCGTCCTGCCGGGTAGATGCTGCCTCTCGAGAATCTCGATAGCGACCATCAGGGAGAGCAGCCCTGATGCCGACTCAAGATGACCGAATCGAGGCTTGTTGGATCCGATGAGCAGAGGAGATTTGCGGTCAGCGGTGCGATAGGCCGCCGCGAGTGCGGCAACCTCGATGGGATCGCCGAGCGGGGTGCCCGTTCCGTGCGCTTCGACATAGTCGATTGCGGTGGCGTCGAGTCCGCTCATCCGCAGTGCGCGCTCGACCACGTCGCGCTGCGCCTTGACATTGGGGACGGTGAGGCCTGCGGTGCGGCCGTCGTGGTTGACCGCGCAATGCACCCGCCCGAGCGAACGCGCCCCGAAACCCTCGGGCGCGAGAACCACCGCCACGACACCCTCACCGATGGTGAATCCGTCAGCTCTCGCGTCGAACGCCCGGCAACTGTCGGACTCCGAGAGCGCCCCGGTCACCGCCCGGATCATCTTCCCGAAGTCGCTCCGCACCAGGTGGCTCGCGATGACGAGCGCGAGATCGGCGTCGCCGCTCACCAGCGCCATGATCCCGTGCCGGAGGGCGACGAGCCCGGAGGAGCACGTCGTGTCGACCTGCCAGCTGGGGCCATGGAGGTCGAACGTGTAGGAGACGCGGCCCGCAGCCGCCCCACGGACATTGCCGATACCGAGATACGACCGGTTCTTGTCGGCGATCTGGTCCACGTCGAGCGTGTGCACGAAGTCCGATTCGCTCATCCCGACGAACACGCCGGTCTGGCTGCCCGCGAGGTCCTTCGGGTGGATACCGGCGTCCTCCAGGGCGCGCTCGGCGCAGTCCAGGACCAGCAGGTGCTGCGGATCGATGACCCGGGCCTGACGTGGAGCGATCCGGAACCGCATGGAGTCGGTCCGGAGTTCGTCGTCAGAGAAGGTCGTGGCCCGGTCACCGTGCTCTTCGTCTCCGAACAGTGCCGCGGCGAAATCCGTCCGGCTGCGCACGCCCCCGGGAAGAAACATCGACGCTCCGACGACGTCCACGTTCATGCTTGCCCTCTCTCCAGCACCCCGAACCGACCAGGAATCCGACGCGGAGGCGTTCTAGTTCTCGCCGCGCCTGATCGGGATCGCGGAACCGGCCCGGTCGCCCGTGAGCGCGAGTTTGGTCGCGTCCAGCTTTCCGCTCAGCGTCAGAGGAATGTGTTCGAGCACGGTGATGACGCGCGGTATCGCCGACACAGGCAGCTCTTGCCGAAGGCGGCTCCGCAGCGACTTCGTGTCGGGTGGGCTGGCCGGATCTGCCGGGACGACGAACGCGCTGAGACCCGTGCCGCTGTCGTGGACGACCACGGCGTTACGCACGTCCGGCCATCGCCGCAGCGCGGCCTCGACCTCGCCGAGTTCGATCCGCTGACCGTTGATCTTGACCTGGCGATCGTTCCGCCCGAGAAACTCGATGTCGCCACTGGCGAGCCGGCGAACCGTGTCGCCGGTTCGATACGCGACCACGGGTCGCGTGCCGTTTTCGGACGACCGGAGCCACGAGGGAAGCGGCACGAAGCGCGCACGGGTAGCTTCCCGTGCCCCCAGATAACCCAGGGCCACGCATTCTCCCCAGACCAGGAGTTCCCCTGTTTCACCCGGGCGCACCGCGCGGAGATTCTCGTCCACGATCTCGACCGACACCCCGTCGATCGGTCTTCCGAGCGGCACGTGAGCACTCGAACGATGCTCCGGTCGGCGTGAATCGACAGGGTAGGTCAGCACTCCGATCGTCGTTTCGGACGGGCCGTAGTGATTCAGAACCGCACAGGTGCGGTTCTGCGCCACCTGGTCGACGAGGTTCCAGCTCAGCGGCTCTCCACCGAAGATCATGAGCTTGCGGGGGAGAACATGGCGGGCACCGTGGTCAAGATGCGCCGACATGTGTGACGCCGTCGACTTGAGCACGTCGACCGAGTGCGTACGCATGTAGCTTCCGAATGCCAGGGGGTCCATCATGGTGGTCTTGGCCACGAGATGCACGGTGTCGCCCGAGACCAACGCGGGAAAGATCGCGGTGTGACCGAGGTCGGTCGCGAAACTGGTCACGCTGGCGCACGACAGCGGAGCGCCTGCCGGTCTGACCTGATCCAGCACCGAGGCCAGGAACCGCGAATAGTTGTCGAGGGCGCGGTGGGGAACGGCCACCGCCTTGGGCGCACCTGTCGTCCCTGAGGTGAAGACGATGTAGGCGACCTCATCGACGCCGGGTGAGGCCAACTCAGGGCCGTGGTCCGCGCCCTCGGCGGTCGAGATGTGCAACGTCGGTACGCCTTCGGCGTACGCCGCATCCGCTCCCTGCTCGGCGACGAGCCACGTCGCGAGGGAAGCGCGGGTCTGTGCGCGACGACGTTCAGGTGCCTCCTCGACGTCGAGGATCGCGAACGGCGACCCGAGCCACATCGCCGCGAGCGCCGTGACGATCTGAGGAGAGCCACGACGGAGCGCGATGGCGGTGATGTCACCATCGAGCACCCCACAACGCCGCATCTCTCCCGCTGCGGACGCCACGCGCCGGACGAGCGCGCTGTAGGTCAGCGTCGTATCCCCCGCCACCAGCGCGGCACGCTGGGGATACAGCTGAGCATTCCGCACCAGCGACCGCATGATCCAACTCATCGCCATGAACCTACCGGTGAATCGGGCGCTCCTGTCAAGGAAGACAGTGGTCGTCGGGCAAGTGCCGGAGGCGGCACCGACAGTTCCGGATTTCCCTGTTTGACCCCGATTAGCGGCAGCGGCAGTACAGCCGTTCGACGAACTGAACCATGCCACCAGATCGGCCTTCGGGCAGGACGTCGAATCAGCAACGAACGGCGGCATCAGGAACGAGGCCGCTGCTCGGCGGGCAGCTCGGCTTCGGTAAATCTGAAGTCCGCACTACAGATGGTGAAGCGATCCGGGCCGCAATTGCGCGCCAATCGGGGCAGGGCGAGTGCGCCCGTCAGGGGCGGGGCGAGTGTGCGCCGTCGGGGGTGGGACGAGTGTGCGCCGTCAGGGGTGGGACGAGGGCGCCTGTCAGGGGCGGGGCGAGTGGCGGGCCCAGTTCTTCTGCCCGCCCCGGCGGCGGCCCTGCGTGGCGGCCAGGCAGCGCGGGCAGATCCGGCCGACCGGATCCGCCTCGGTGAGGACGTCCGTCGAGGCGTACTCGAACCGCACGTGGGGGAAGCGGCGCAGCCGGGTCCGGCTGAGCGGGAGCCCGCAGACGGTCTGGTTCTGCCCGGGCAGCCAGGCGTGCACCTCTCCAGCCGGCTCCCGCACGCCGTCCGGGCCCGTCTCCTCGCTGGAGGCCGCCACGGCCGGGCTGCTGCTCATCCTCATCCACCCACGGTTCCCCACACCGCCCCACGCATGCCCACTGCTCCGAAGGCGCAGCAGCGCCCCTGCTGCCTCCCCTGCCTCCCCTGCCTTCCGCTCTCCGCTCTGTCGATCAAGGAGTTTTGGTGGGCGGAATCGTCCCGTTCACCACTTCTACCGGGCACCACAACCGCATGATCCACGCATGCACGCCCACGTGCACGTCATCCCGGCGGGACCGTTCGCCCTCGCGCGCTCCCGCGCCGGCGGGTGGGTCGGACCTTCTTCCGTACGCCCGGAGGTGCCCGCCCCTGACGCGCAGGCGCCCTCGGCGGCGCTGCTGGCCGATCCGGACCTGGCGGTATCGAGGGCGGCAGGAAAGCCGAAAGTCGCAAGCGGCCGACTTCCGGTAACCTGAGCGCGCGGGCCGCTAGCTCAATGGCAGAGCTGTGGACTTTTAATCCATAGGTGCGGCCGCATTCCATCGGCGCCTATCGAGACCATAGGTGGATTTACCTGCGGCGTTTCGCCCGCTGTCGTGAGGCCGAGGTTCAATGTGGACCCGAGTCGCTCGTGGGGTGCTCGTCTGTTCAGAATGCGGTCGGTGACGAGCGCCTGCCGAGGCGGACCGGGCGGGAGACAGCCGGGGATGCGGGTTCTGGTGATCCAGGCTGTCCCGCTACAGAATGCTGGGCAGAGAGTGGCGGTGAGCAGCGACCGGATCTGGGCAGCCCGGCGGCGGGAGGACCCGGTCAGTGCGGTGATTGAGGACGACGCCGTCCGGCGCGCGGCGACCTCAGCGAGGTTGCCGATCGGGGCGCGGCTGTTCGGCTAGGCGGTGGCCTCGGCGGCGGGTGGCGGCAGGTCCACGTCTCGGTCGACGGCATTCCGCAGGCCCGATTCGCACGAATAGTCGGAAGGCAGGAACGCCTTTCTGATCATCAGAGGCCTATGAAAACCACAGAGGGTAGCCCCAGCAAACCCGAACGTTACGTAGCGGATGTCCGTGGCGTGCGTTGCGAACATGCCGTGAGATGATTGGCCGTGATTCCGCGCTACGACGTGAACCCTGTCATCGATGTCGATCTCCGTCATCCGAGAGTTCCTTCCGCCTACGGGGCGATACACGGATTTCCCGCCGTGCGGAATTACGAACCGCTCGTCGGCGTGACCTGGATGAGGCGCAAAACTGCCTCGATGCCGAGGTGCGTTGGTTGGAACGGGCGTCGCAGGCACGAGACGCGGAGGTGCTCGCCGCACCGGAGCAAAGGGGACGCGTTCTCCTGGCGGGACGATGAGCTCAACTAGGTCAATTTGCCGGGTTCCCGAGATGGGTGTCGAGGAGGGCGGCCGCCGGGGTGGTATCCCCGTGCGCGCCGACAGCGCTGGCTCGGTATGGGTGTCGACCGAGCGAGGGTCCCACCTGAGAGGCCGTCGTGTCCGGGACACGAAGCCCGAGGTCATGCTGCGGTCGGCGCTACATGCACTGGGACTCCGGTTCCGACTCAATAGGATCCTGGCAGGGCGATACAGACCCGACCTGACTTTTCCGGGACCCCGAGTCGCGGTGTTCGTTGACGGGTGCTTCTGGCACGGCTGTCCGCGGCATGGGGCAAGCCGATTTCGCGGTCCCAACGCGGCGCTGTGGGAGGCGAAGATCGCCGCCAACAAGGATCGTGACGTGCGCGCTAACGCTGCTCTTGCCGAAACCGGCTGGCGGGTGGTCCGGGTATGGGAGTGTGAGGTGAAGGCTGACGTGCAGCAGGCTGCCTGTCGGGTCGACGCCTTGGTACGCCGTGCAGGATCAGCGCCTGATGGCGCTCCTGCAGACTGATCGGAGCGGGCAGATCTGGCAACGGTCGGCCTGAGGGGCTTTGGGGCCACACAGTGTGGCACCGAGGAGACGGATCGCCGCGGCACGTCTTGGTGCCTTGTCACCTGCACCGACGATTCGCGCGAGGTCGAGGCGGCCGGCGGTCATCCGGTTCGTGCGGTCGGATGTGCTGTCCATAACGCGGGCAGCGACACGCAGGGAGCCCTGCCCGACGGGTAGGAGGTCGGGCTGTCCTGACAGTAGGAGAAACAGGCGGAGCTCGGCTGGCTTGAGAGCGACGGCCTCGACCAATCTGCTCTGGTCCGTCTCGTCTGGATGGCCGTTCTTGACGGCCATGCGGAGGCGCGGGATTGCGGACCGAGCAGTTTGCGGCGGCAGACGATGCTCGATGCGCTCAAGCATGGCCGGTGACAGCGTGGTCGCGCGTCGGATTGGCTCCATCGCGTGTCCGAGGCCGGGAGCTCCTGCCAGCACCGCTGCGACGAGCGCGACGATGGGCGTCACGTCAGCGGAAGGAATGAGGTACCAGTTGTCGGTGCGTTCCTGCCGAGTCGCCCACTGGGCCAGCGTCTTGTGCAGGATGCCCCAGTTGATCGGTGTGCTGTTCCCGGTGGTATCGGTGTTGGGCAGCAGGGCCTGCGCGGCCGCCTTACCGAGCATGGGTGGTACTGCATTGCCGATCTGGCGAAACGCATCGCTGCGGGTGCCCGCAAAACGGAACTGGTCCGGGAAGGTCTGGATTCGCGCGGCTTCACGTACGGTGATCGTTCGGTGTTCCTCAGGGTGGATGTACCAGTACCCGTCCTTGGCGATGTGGGCGGTGATCGACCGGCTCGACTCCTCCCACCCCAGCCTCTTGTACTTGTCGTCGAAGGTCTCCGCCTTGTAACGCCGCTTGTCCTCCGGAATCTCGGAGTAAAGCGTCTTGTGATCCATCATCTGGAACACTTCGAAGTCGTCTTGTCGGACCGGTCGGGTCATATGGTCGTGGATGAGGCCCTCTTGAGCATCTTGCCGCATGCTCTGGGCAAAGGGTGTGAGCTCCTTCGTCGGCCGGTACGGCATCACTCGTCCGCCGGTGTTGAAGGATCCCAGTCGTGGCAGGTCCCAGATCGCGTCCTCGACGGTCGGCCGGTGCTTGAGCGGCTCCGGCCACGTGAATTCCCCGTCTCTGCGAGCGAGAAGAATCAGTCGCTGCCGGTGCTGCGGTACGCCGTACTGCCACGCGTCGACGAGGCGCACCTGGGTCCGGTACTTCATTTGCTCGAGGCGGTGCACGATCTGTCGTACAACGTAGAGGTCATCGCCTAGCGCCATGTCGGGCACGTTCTCCATCAGCACCGTGCGTGGCTTGACGCGTTCGACGATGTTGACGAATGCCCGCCATAACTCACGTCGGTGGTCCTCGGGGTCGCGGGCGCCGGCGTCCACGAGGCTGCGGATCTTACTTCGGCCTGCTCGGCTGAAAGGTTGGCAGGGCGGCCCGCCAGCGATCAGGTCAACCTTGACCTGCTTCAACAGGTTGACCAGTCTGTCGCGGTCACGCCTGCGCCCGAGATCGAGGTCGAGGGCGAGTCCGGAAAAGTTGGCCTTGTGGGTTCGCAGAGCGCAGGGGTCGTGGTCGACGGCGGCGGCGACATCCCAGCCTGCCTCACTGATTCCGTGGCTCAGTCCGCCTGCACCGGAGAACAGGTCTACCGCGAGGAGTCGACCCTGCGCGACCCGGGCGTTGCACCAGTCGACGAAGGTCGCCTCGGTGCAGGAGTCAGCGCGCTCTGGAAGCTTGAGGTCATCGCTACGCTCCAGCTTGACCGCGTAGGTGACCACGCCAGCTCCTCCCGTGTTCTGCCACCAGCGGCTGACCTGACGACTCGCGGGTCCCATGGAGTCGCACCTGATACACCTGTACGACCTGCGGTGCGTCAGTGAAACCTACCCCGAATGATCGCTTATGGAAAGTCCCGGTACACGCGGGGGCGGTCGTGTCGTGGGCGGGACCACAACAGATCACAACGGGGGTGCCAACTCCTGAGAGTGGCGCGTTGTGGTCGCCGCGCGTCGTCGATCGTTACGCGCCCTGCGGGATCACTTTCGTCGTTGGCCCGTCGTAGGCTGACTGGATCGACAGGGAGGGGCACAGCGCCGATGGCTGGGTCTGGGGAGGGTTTGGTCGCTCCACCCTTTGCCTCGGCGCTCGTCGAGTCGCTGCGCGGGATGGGATACGGCCTGCCGACCGCCGTGGCCGACCTCGTCGACAACAGCGTCAGCGCCCGAGCCCGTCACGTCCGGGTGGAATTCAGCAGCGACCCCGGATCCGGCTGGGTCGCCGTCGTGGACGACGGCCGAGGGATGCCCGAGTCCGTGCTGCACGATGCCATGAGACTCGGCACGGCCGGCCCACTGGCCGCTAGGGCGACAGGCGACCTGGGCCGCTTCGGGTTGGGCCTGAAGACGGCCTCCTTCTCCCAGGCGCGCCGGTTGACGGTGGTGAGCCGGGCAGGGACCGACCTGGCCTGCCGCACCTGGGATCTGGACCTCGTGGGTCGTCTCGACGAGTGGCGGTTGTTGGACCAGCTCGATGGCCAAGCGGTCCGGCTGGCCGAAGACCTAGGGCTCACCGGGTCCGGCACCCTGGTGTTGTGGCGCGACCTCGACCGCGTTGGCGAGGGTCCCGCCCTCGTAGAGGCGATGGGTGCCGTCGCTGATCATCTAGGTGCTGTCTTTGGGCGTTACCTCGCGGCTGGGCGGCTTCGACTCACCGTGGCGGGGCACGAGGTGCCTCCATGGGATCCGTTCCTCCTACACCATGCCGCCGCGCAGGATCTCGGCTCGGAGGTCCTGACTCTGGGCGGCCATGCAACGACGGTGACGCCCTACGTCCTTCCACACCCGGCACGACTGACGGAGAGCGAGTACCGCCGAGCGGCGGGACTGCGGGGCTGGCACTCGCAACAGGGTTTCTACGTCTACCGCGGCAACCGTCTGCTGACCCAAGGCGGGTGGCTCGGCCTTCGTGGTCTGACCAAGCATCCCCAGACCAGACTGGCCCGGTTGGCGGTCGACGTCGATTCCGATGCCGACCACCTCTGGCAGGTTGATGTGCGTAAGGCGAGCGTTCGGTCACCATCGCCGCTGCGTGCACGGCTCACGGAGCTCGCCACCTACGCCCGTGACCGGTCTGAGCTGGTCTTCCGACACCGAGGAGCACCGGTGTCCGCCCCTGGCCGGAAGCTGCGGGCGCTGTCGTTCGTGTGGCAGCAGCACAGCCACCACGGCAAGTTGGGCTACCGAATCAACAGGGAACACCCGGTCGTTGCTGCCGCGCTCCAGTCGTCCTCCGGTCGTACGGTTGAGGCAGTGCTGCGCCTGGTGGAGCAGACGGTACCCGTCGGATTGATCGCCGCCGAGGCGACAAGCAGCCCGGACAGGACGCCACAGGCGTCGCTCGACGGGGTGGACCCGAAGGAGGTGAGAGCCCTGCTGTCCTCGATGGTGGCGGGACTGCCCACCGACCCCACGATCCGAGCCTCGGCAATCAGGGCGTTGTCCGGCTCGGAGCCGTTCAACCGGTTCCCGGAGGTGCTGGACGAGGTCCTTGAAGGAGAACGCGGTGCAGATTGACGCCAACGAGCTGGCGCTCAACATGGCCGAGAAGATCGTCCTCGATCTACCCCGTGCCGAGCGTACGGCGGAGAAGCTCCGGGAGGCAGCCAACGTCGCCGCCTCCGCGGTGCAGACCTTGGGCCAAGTCGACCTTCAAGCGCTGGTGCGCGAGCTGGAGTCCCGGTTCGTCGTCTGGGTGCCACGTGAGATCACCGTCAGCGACCCCAGCCAGCACGAACCCTGGTACGCGCTGCACCGCGAAAAAATCACCTTCGACTACTGGCGACGGTATGAGGCGTGGCTGGGGCGCAGGTGGAGGCGTCCGCAGGCGGTGGAGGCGCTCGACGAGTCCACCGACGGCATCCTCGACCTGTTGGAGAACCCGGCCCGGCCGGGTCCCTGGGACGTGCGCGGGATGGTCTACGGACAGGTTCAGTCGGGCAAGACCGCCAGTTACACCGGGATCACCTGCAAGGCGGTGGATGCCGGCTACCAGGTTGTCATCGTGCTGACGGGCGTCCACGAGAGTCTGCGCAGTCAGACCCAGGCCCGCCTGGATAGGGAGTTCCTGGGCTTCAACAGCACGGTCCGGCGACAGTCTGACGACGGACCCGGACTGGGACAGATCGGGGTGGGCGCCCTAGGCATGAAGCTGCCCCCAACGTGTATCTCACTGACCAGCACCGAACAGGACTTCACCACCCGCGTCTACGAGAGCAGCGCCATCGACCTGCGGCGCGTGCGCCTGCTCGTCGTGGCGAAGAAGAACAGGGGCGTTCTGGAGAACCTGATCGGCTGGTTGTCGAACTTCTGTGACGGTGAGCGCGACGGCAAGAAGGTCATCACCGACGCACCGCTGCTGCTCATCGACGATGAAGCCGACAACGCCTCCGTGGATACGAAGAAGGCCGGCAAGCCCGGACTCAACGACCCCTCCCACAAGCCGACCACCATCAACAAGACGATCCGCGACCTTTTGGAGTTGTTCGACAAGCGGGTTTACGTCGGCTACACCGCCACCCCCTTCGCCAACATCTTCATCCCCCACGACACCGACCACCCCGAGCATGGCAAGGATCTCTTCCCCCACAGCTTCGTAGTCGCACTCCGGCCCCCGTCGAACTACTGTGGTCCGGAAACCGTGTTCGGCCTCGAAGACCCCGGGGCAGGCGAGGTTCACCAACCCCTCCCCGTCGTCAGGATCGTCAAGGACCACCAACATTGGATGCCGGATACGCCGACGGTGCACCACGCCGGATATCGGCCGCCCGATCTGATGCCGGCCACGCTCGTGCAGGCCATCGACGCGTTCCTGCTGGCGACGGCCACCCGCAAAGTGCGTGCGGCTCGTCCGGGCGGCCGCGACGACCACAACACCATGCTCGTCCACGTAACCCGCTACACCGACACCCAGGGAGCGGTGGTCGCGCAGATCCGTCACCACCTGACAGCAATGCGCGATGGCTGGGGCGACCGCGGAGAGGCAGGCCGCCTGCTGCGTCAGCGACTTGAACGGCTGTGGCAGAAGGACTTCGAGCCGACCTACGCCGATCTCGCCGCCCGGCCGGATGTCGCCGAGTCCGTCGGGGAGCCCGTGACCTTCGAGGAAGTCCTCGGCAAAGTTCCTGCCGTTTTGACCGCAGCCGTCGACGGCGTAAAAGCGATCAACGGCACCGCGACGGACATCCTCGACTACAGGTCGTCTACTCCGGCGACTGTCGTCGCCGTCGGCGGGGACAAGCTGTCACGGGGGCTCACACTCGAGGGACTGACCGTCTCGTACTACCTGCGTGCCTCCCGCACGTACGACACGCTCCTGCAGATGGGGCGGTGGTTCGGCTACCGCCCCGGCTACCTCGATGTCACCCGCCTGTACACGACGCAGGAACTCGTCGACTACTACGTACACATCACCCGGGCAAACCGCGACCTGATGGACGTTGTCTCCTCGGTCCGGGACCAAGGACGCACCCCCAAGGACGTGGGGCTACGGGTGTTGGAGGGTTACGGACGTCTCCAGGTGACCGCAGCTGCGAAGATGCGCTCGTCGAAGCCCATCTCCTTCAGCTTCTCCGGCGTGCGCGCCGAAACCCTGAGCATGCGCACCGACAACACCGCCATGGAAACCAACATGGCCCAAGCCCGCGAGCTGGTCGCCGCCATCCGGTTCTGTCCCGAGATACCCCGGGAGGGGTACAAGCGTGGCGAACGGGGCCTGTTCCACCACCACGTGCCCACCGAGGTCGTGACGCGGTTCCTCAAGGGCTTCGCCCCCTCCGCCCGCAACGAACAGGCCGCGCCGGAGAATCTGGTCAAGTACATCGAGGCCCAGGTACGCAAGGGTGAGCTGGTGCGTTGGACGGTTGCCGTCAGCGGTGGCTCCCTCAAGAACACCGCCGACTTCGGCGATGTCAGGCTGCCGCGCGTGCTGCGCAAGCCGATCGGTGAGTTCGGCATCGGCGACCTCTACCAGGTCGGTGTGCTGGTCAGTCCTGCCGACGAGGCCATCGGCCTCACCGACGCCCAGTACGAAGATGCCATGCGAGCCACCGAGGCGGAGTTCCGTGTCCGCGCCGACGCCCGTGTCCCCAAGCGTCCCAGCGGTCGGTCTCTGCGCCGTCGCCGCGACCCCGCCGAGGGGCTGCTGCTCGTCTACCCGGTGCACCCGGGCGCACAGACGACCCTCAAGGTGCCGGTCATCGGATTCGCCGCCGCCTTCCCCGCCTCCGACAACGCCGAGCACCTCAGGTACCGGGCAAACCAGATCTTCGTACAGAAGCTCGCCAGCAGCCTCAGGGCCGACGAGGACGACACGGACGAGGACGACGCGTGACCCGCAACCCCTCGCCAGACGAGATCGCCGACCTATACCGGGACATGGAGAGCGGTCCGTCAACCATGGCCGTCACCGCCCGACGCCGCCTGTGTCCCGATCTGACGCCGCTGGATATCAACCTGGAGGTTCGCTTCCCCGAGCGGTTGCGAGCCATCACTGTCCGGACCGCGGCAGGGCGCCACGATGGAGAGTTGCTGGTGGCCGCCGGTGTGCGGTGCCACAGCCGACGCGACACCATCGAGGTGACGGCGGAGCCGAACGTCGACGGACACATGTTCTGCACTCTGGTCGCCGACCTCGTCTACCACCTGATCGCGAACCCCACCCGGCCGACCGCAGCGCTCGTGGCGCGGATCCGTGCCTGGCAACGGATGCTCGCTGCCGGTCTGGCTACTGGGATGTCACCGGAGGCTCGTCTCGGGCTCGTCGGGGAACTCCTCGTCCTCCATGACCTCGTGGCCCCCGCCTGCCCCGACATCGCCGTTCAGGCGTGGATTGGCCCCACCCGGGCACCGCGTGATTTCTCGGTCGACGACACGGCGGTCGAGGTCAAGACGGTCAGCCACAGAGAACCCGACCGATGCCAGATCAGTAACGAGCGTCAACTCGACACCGACGATCTCGGCAGTCTCTACCTGGCCCACCAGAGCATCAGGGTCTCCGCCCAGCACGGAGCCTCTCTCCCCGAGCTCGTAGACGCCGCGCGGGCGGACCCCGCCCTGAGCGGCCAACAGGTACTGCTCGAGGAGCGACTCCTGCACGCGGGCTGGCTCGACATACACCGACGGCAGTACGAGCAGGAGCGGTACAGCCTCGCCATCCGACGCTGCTACCTGGTCACCGACGGATTCCCACGCATCACCCCCACCAGCCTGCCGATCGGAATCACCGGGGTTTCCTACGGCCTCGATCTCGCGGCCTGTCAGCCCCATTTCGTTGGGGAACACCTCGTCCGCCACGCCCTCACCGATGCATGGAAACGGATTCAGCCATGAGTGACGACCTGGCCAGCTTCGTCGAGCTACTCGACGCCGAGGTCAGTCAACGTCTCACCGGCGAGACCGGCGGCACCACGGGCGACGCCTTCGTCCGGGTGGTGGCAGAACGACTCATCGACGACGGCGCCCTCGAAGACCTCGACGTCTGTTACTCGCGCAAGCCTTGGCGGACCAGCCGACTGGAGGTTTCCGGCTACGACATTAGCCACGAGGGCACTTGTCTCGACATCGTCACGCGTCACTACGGTGCTGCCGGCGCCAACGTCCCCCGACGTACCGTCGACCAACTGCTCAGGCACGCCGCAAACTTCGCCGCCGCCTGCCGAGACGGACTCCACCGCAGCCTGGAGGAGTCCAGCCCGGAATTCGACATGGCCCAGCGCATCCATGAGCGCTGGGCCGACCTGCACCAGATCAGGATCTTCCTCCTGACGGACGGCCGAACCACCATCGAACGCCTCGACGACGTAGAGGTCGCCGGCCTACCCGCCAGTCGCAGCCTCTGGGACATCACCCGTCTGCACCGGCTGGCCACCTCGGGCCGACGGCAGGAGGAAATCGTCATCGACCTCGAGGCGATGGGCCAGACTCTTCCCGTGCTGCAGGCCCCCGAGCAGGCGGACGGCTACGCCTGTCTGTTGGCGGTACTTCCCGGTCAGCTGCTCGCTGACCTCTACAAGGAGCACCACGGCAGGCTCCTGCAGCGCAACGTACGGGCGTACCTGCAGGCCCGTGGCAGCGTCAATCGGGAGATCCACGCCACCATCCGGAAAGCACCCGGCCGGTTCCTGGCCTACAACAACGGCATCTCCGCCACGGCAACACACGTCGACCTGACCCGACGCCGCGACGGCACCCTCGAACTTACCCGGATCCGGGACCTCCAGATCGTTAACGGCGGTCAGACGACCGCCTCACTGCAACACGCCGCGCTGCGGGGGGACGACCTCAGCGACGTTCACGTCATGGCCAAGATCACGGTGGTGCCCTCGACGATGCTCGACGAACTCGTGCCGATGATCTCTCGGTACGCGAACTCGCAGAACGCGATCCGTCCCGCCGACTTCGAGGCAAACGGTCGCTTCCACGTCGGCCTTGAGCGGCTTTCGCGCAGCATCTGGGCACCCGCGCCTGCCGGATCGATGCGGCAGAGCCGCTGGTACTACGAACGCGCGCGCGGCCAGTACCAGGTCGACCGGTCACGGTCGCAGACCAAGGCGCAACGCACGCAGTTCGACCTGCAAAACCCGGCCAGGCAGCGATTCGGAAAGACCGACGCAGCGAAGTACGAGATGACTCACCTCGGCAAGCCCCACGTGGTCAGCCTAGGCGCCGAGAAGTGCTTCCAGGCGTGGACCATTGACTGCGAGCTGCACGACCGGGCCGTGCCGGACGCCCGGTACTTCCAGCACTTAGTCGCCAAGGGAGTCCTCTTCACCGGGGTGCGGGCACAGATCCTCGCGATGAAGCTCGGGGGCTACCCCGGGCAGACCGCCGCATACGTATTGGCACTGATCCTCGACCGGCTCGACCTTCGCCTCGACCTCGACGCTGTCTGGCGTTCACAGGCCGTCCCCCCGCCCGTCACGGCAGCTGTCCCTGAGGTCACCCGGCTCGTCCGGTCGGTAATCATCGATCCGCCGGGCTCGGCCAACGTCACCGAGTGGTGCAAGAAGGAGGATTGCTGGAAGACCGTACAGGCGCTCCCTTGGGAACCTACTCCGGCCCTGCGTGCACTTATCTCGACGGAACTGTGATGGACAACAGAGAAAAAACGCCGCCGAGAGTGCCCAGTACTCGGCGAACCATTCCGACACCTGTAGGAGCCCTGACGTGACAAGCCCAATGACGTCCGCGCTGCGGCCGAGGGCACGCCTACTGCGCGCACTCGGCGCGGACCTTATCAGCAGCGAATCCGTAGCGCTGATCGAGCTGGTCAAGAACGCCTACGACGCCGACGCACAGAATGTCATTGTCCGATTCGTCCCCCCTCTGACGGAGGGCGAGGGCGCGATCGAGGTCATCGACGACGGACACGGCATGACCGCCGAAACCATCGCCAAGACATGGATCGAGATCGCGACGTCCAACCGCACCCGCGGCGGAAGCAGCCGAAGGTTCGGGCGAACTTTCCTCGGAGAGAAAGGGATTGGACGGTTCGCAGCCGCGAAGATAGCCAACGCGATGACGCTTGTCAGCCGGCGCCAGGGCTCCCTCGAGGTGGTCCTTGATATCGATTGGGAGGCGTTCTCCGACGAGGACGCCTATCTCGACGAGATACCCATCGGCTGGCGGGTGGGGGACAGCGACTACCTCTCACTCACCGGCAGAGCAAACCTCGCTCGCCAAGCCAACGCCCTGCCCGTCGCCGAACACGGCACCATGCTGTGCCTGCGTGGGCTGAGCCGGGGGTGGACCAAAAAGGACGTCGCCGGCATCCGGCGGGACCTCTCGCGGCTGATCACGCCCAGACGCCCTCAACAAAGCGACGACGACGTCTTCAACATCTTCATCGACGCGCCTGAAGACCTTGTCGAGCTGGCCGGCCCCGTGGTACCGAATCCAGCCTTCGCCACCCCTCCTTACCACCTCATGGCAGAGATCACCGCCAAGGGAAGGGCAATCGTTACCACCGTCGTGCACGGCAAGCGTGAGGAGACGGCCCTCGATCTGCCGCTGCCGGAGGACCGAGACGGACTGCCCTGCGGCCCCTTCGCCATGAACGTGAGCGTCTGGGACCGTGACGTCGAGGGAATCAGATCGCTCGGCCTGAACGTCACCGCCAAGGACTTCAGGGGTGACCTGGACGCGGTAGCGGGCGTCCTGCTCTACCGTGACGGCTTTAGGGTTCTTCCCTACGGTGAGACAGGAAACGACTGGCTCGAGCTGGACCGCCGTCGTCTGAACACGCCGCAGCTGCGCGTCTCGAACAACCAGGTCATCGGCGAAGTCACGGTCTCCGCCACACAGAACCCGGAACTACGGGACCAGACCAATCGCGAGGGCCTCGTCGACAACGCGGCCTACCAGGCGCTCGTGAGTGCCATCAAGCTTGTGCTCAACGAGCTTGAGTGGCGCCGCGAGCAGCACCGTTCCGCAGAACGCAATCCCAAGCCACCCAACTCCACACCCCAGGACGCACCAGCTGACCGCGGCGGACGCCGCTCAGTCAGAAGGCCGCTGTTCAGCGAGTTCGAGGTCAGCGATATTGCCGACGAGGTACGGAGGCGACTGCCGACCGACGATCCTCTGATCACCATCGTGGAGGAACGCGAACGCCTTATCGCCGATGGTGTGCGCCGCGTCCGTGAGACGCTCTCCCGATACAGCCGCCTCGCGGTGCTCGGCCGCCTCGTCGACGACATCATTCACGACGGCCAACACCCGACCGGCCGAATCGTGTCCGTCGCCGACCTCGCCGAGCAGACGATCGGCCACAGGTCCCTACCCTGCCCCGAAAAGCTGACGATCCTGCGAGGCCGTCTGAGTGAGATCCGTGCGCAGACCGACGCTTTGACCAGCCTCTTTCGCCGCATCCAGCCTTTCGGTGGACGTCGACGTGGCAGACCCGCTGTGACAGTTCTCGAGCACGTCGTGAAGGACGCTGTGGAGGTTCTCGCCGGCCGTGCTTCCCAGAACAACGTGGACGTCAGGCTCGACCTTCCGGGGCGCACCGAGGTGAAGCTCGACCCGTCCGAGGTGCAGCAGGTGGTCGTGAACCTCGTCGACAACGCCATCCACTGGCTGTCCACCGTCCGAGAACGTCCAAGGCAGGTGCACGTGTCGGTGCGTAGCCTCGATGACGGAGCCGCCTGCCTCACCGTCGATGACTCCGGACCTGGAGTACCCGAAGACATCCGCGACGTCATCTTCGAGCCCTACTTCACCCGTCGAGAGGACGGCACCGGCCTGGGTCTAGCCATCGCCGGCGAGATCGTCGACGACGTATATGGTGGTGAACTCACTCTCGTCGAGAGCGACCTTGGCGGCGCGGCGTTCCAAGCGGTATTCCGGAGGCGTGTGTGACCCAGACGTGGCGAGTGCTGCTCGTGGACGATGACGATGGGATCCACGCCAGCGTCACCGACTTCGCGGCGGTCGCGGAGGCGGTGGACGGCGGCACCTACAGCATCGAATGCGTCAGCGATTTCGACGAAGGGCTGCGCAGACTGGTAACCAGCCCGCCTGACATCGTCATCCTCGACGTCCGGAGCTTCCACGTTCGCGTCGAAGCAGAGGACGACCAAGCGAACGACGACGACATCGCAGGCCGCCTGGTCTACGAACGACTCAGCAAGCACCGCTTCGTACCGGTGGTCTTCTATACCGCCGGAGAACACCTGGTCAGAGATCTGCACGATCCTCCGCTACGGTTCGTGCAACGAAAGACGGACGGCTTGGTCCCACTCTTCCGGGCCCTCGACAACGTCATCGAGTCCGGCCTACCAGCTCTGCTTCGCGACCTGGACGCCCACGTCGCTACGGTGATCTGCCAGTACGTAGGGGAGTACGTCAGAGGCCACTGGCAGCAGCTCAACGCCGCGGGGGTGACCGCCCAACACCTCGGCCGTCAACTGGTAGAGCTTCTAGCCACAAGCCTACGAAGAGCGGCCACCCAGGAGACAGGAGACGACCTCGCACAGCGCTTGTCTCTGAACCAGGAGTGGCATCCCGCGCTCTACTACGTACACCCTCCCGCACGCGGACGCCTGGACACCGGCGACATCGTCCGGCTCGAAGAAGACCTCTTCGGCATCGTCATTACTCCCTCCTGCACCCTCGAGCACCAGAAGTACGACACCCTGAACATGGTCGCCGCGCAACCAGTCCACGTGTCCGGTCTGGCCGGCAACTGGCTGAGCGAAGCTGTCCGCCTCGCTGCTGCTGGCTCCGATAGGAGACCGGAGAACCACAAGCGGATGAAGAGCATCGTCGCCGGACAGGACCCCCGGTACTTCTTCCTCCCCAGTTACCTGGACGTGGTGCCGTCGATGATCGTGGACGTCGAGCGAACCCTGCCGCTGTCGAAGGACCGGGCCGGCGAACTCACAGCGATTACCTCCCTCTCGGAGAGATACAGGGCTGCCTTGCTCGCACACCGTGAGCGATACTTCCAGCGAGTCGGCCTCAGCGACCCACCGGTAGAAGCGGTCCTGGAGTCGCTCGTTCGTGCATCGGCCGAGCCGCCGGTCGCCAAGCAGCGCGGAGGTGGCGAGCCCTCTGTGGCAGATGAGATCGGCCGCCGCGCTATGTCCGGTGATGCGGGCACCTGACCCCTTGTCGATGGTGCGCGTCAGTCGTCGTCCCCGAAGCAATAAACTGACATTTCTGCGCGCGACCTGCGGGCTGGCTCGGTCACCCAGTTCCTCCTTGCCAACAGGGAGGGCGGTTCGTGGCGTCGGGCTTTGGCGCCCGCCCGATGGCTGAATGGGCCTTACCGGTGGAGGTTGGGTGTCTCCGTCCCCGGTCTACCAAGCACACGCGACCGTAAGTTGGGTCAGAGCTGCGGGCGTGTCGGCCGCTTGATTTCCGCAACATCAACTGCCGTATCGGCTAGATTTCCTAGCATGGGTCTGCTGAACGACGCGGTGGCGGTACTGGATGAGCGGGGTGTGCTGGAGCCGCTGGGTGGGTTGATTCGGCAGGTGTACCGGCGGGCTGCGGACCGGCACGAGCCGGAGCTCGGTGACGATGCGATGAGTTTCGGCACCACCGTGTGGCGCAACCTGACCAACCTGGGCAAGGCGACGTTCGACGGTGTCGACGGGGTGCGGGTGCGGCTGGAGGACAACTCCCTGGAGATTCTCTGCGTCGGGTACGTGCTGCGGCTCTACTCGTTGCAGGGCGGTATCGAGTCGATCCGGTGGGAGGGCAGCGAGGCCCGGCTGGGCGGCGCGGTGGAGAACAGCCGCGACGGCCAGTTGGCCTTCGACGACGACGAGCAGTTCCCGGAGGTCTTCGCCGGTGTGGTGCCGCCCAAGCGGCACCTGCGCGTCGCGCACACCGGGGACATCACGACCGGGGAGGCGGCGGCGTACCTCGGGCTGCCCCGGGACAACCGCGAGGGCGGGTCGCCGTGGTTCGACGTGATGCTGTGGTTCGGCGAGGCTGTGACAGTGGGTACGCCGCTGCCGGTCGTCGGCGACCTGACCGGCGTGCCGGGGCAGCGGCACGATGAGCTGCTGGTCCCCGAACTGCCGCTTGAGAGGCTGCTGCCCGGCCGCACCGGCGGCCGCACTCTCGGTGCTGCCGCCGGCCGATCGGCGTGACCGGGAGGACCCGTCCGTCGGTTCCGGCCAGCGCGGCCGTCGCGGCGTTCGAGCCGCACGCCCTTGGGTTGGCGCGCCGGTGGCGGCGGATGCGCAAGAACGAGCTGGCTCGGCAGATCGGGGTCACGGCGGCGGCGGTCAGCCAGTACGAGCTGGGGCAGGCCCGTCCGTCGACGGCGGTGCTGGCCCGGCTAGCGTTGGCGCTGACGATGCCGGTCGAGTTCTTCGCCGCTGGCTTTCCCGCTCCCGCGTCGCCGGGGCGCGCGCACTTTCGTAGCCTTCGGGCCACCAGCCAGGCGGAGCGGGACCAAGCGGAGGCGTTCGGTGAGGTCGCCTGGCGGGTGGTCGAGGTGCTGAGCCGGCAGGTGCGGCTGCCCGAGCTGCGGCTGCCCCAGCTCGACCTGGCGGAACCGGCGCGGGCCGAGGACATCCGCGCGGCCGCCGCGGCGGCGCGCCGTGAGTTCGGGCTCGATGACGGCCCGGTGCCGCACATGGTACGGCTGTTGGAGGCGCACGGGGTGATCGTGCTGTCCCTGCCGGACGCCTCGGAGCGGGTCGACGCCTTCTCGCACTGGTACGGCCAGCGGCCGTTCGTCTTCCTGAACCCGGCCAAGAACGACCGGGCTCGCTCCCGGATGGACGCCGCCCACGAGCTCGGTCACCTGCTGCTGCACCACGACGCCGAGCCCGGCAGTCAGATCCTGGAACGGGAGGCCACCGCCTTCGCCTCCGAGTTCCTCGCCCCCAGCCCGGCGTTGGCCGCGGAACTTCCGGCCCGCCTGGACTTCGACCGGCTGCACGAGTTGAAACGCCGCTGGGGCATCAGCCTGAAAGCGCTCGTGTACCGGGGCCACGACCTGGGCGTGTACCGGGACCACACCTACCGGCGGGGCATGAGCCTGCTCGCCCAGTGGGGCCACCCCGAACCGGGCGATCTCGGCCCCCGGGAGCAGCCCTTCCTGCTGGGCCGGGCCGTCGAACTCCTCGGCCAGCAGCGGGTGACGACGGAGAGCCTGGCGGCGCAGGCCGGCCTCCCGGCGCCCCTCGCCCGTACGGTGATCGACGCCGCCAGCGAACACCTCCCCGAACTGCGACTGGCTACAGAAGGCTCCTGAGGCAGCGGGAGGGAAGTCGGAGCCTGTTGGGCCTGCCGGCTGCGGGACGTCCTGAACGGGTGCCTCCCTACTCGGCCTGGGTCGGTCACTCGGGCGTCGTGAGGGTGGGAACAGCCGCCTCGGTGTGGTGGCTGTCTCCAGACCCACTGTTCGCCGCCGTGGTCGACCAGGGTGCTGCATCGATGGCGCAGCAGGTCCGCGTCCGTGCTCGGCGGTGGGCCGCCGGGGTGCGGCGGCGTCATGTCCCGGGGCGGCATCCGCGTTGTAGACGAACCGGTCCGACAACCAGTAGTCACGGCGGAACTCCGTGCGTCACTATGAAGCACGTTCTGGTGTCGCGACCTGGTCGGTCGAATTCGCGCCGTCGCCGGCTTTGCCAGCTTGTGCGAGTGCCTGTCCCTCGGCCGGCCTGGGTGGGCTGGCCGAGGGACAGCGGTCAGGCGATCAGTGGCCGTTCCAGGCCGATCAACCGGCCCTGCGCACGCCTGCTCAGCCGATCCGGTATCGACTACCGCAGTATGTCGGAGGCTGCGGAGCCTGTTGGGGGAACACGCCGCAATCACTTCGCCCGTACGGTTTGTAGGTCGTTTCTTGCCGCCGCAGTCAGGGGAGGGCCGTGGATGAGGCCGAGAAGAGTGACCTTGCTGGACATCGGGCTGGACTCATCGTTCGATGCTGCGATGACGTTCGTGCAGTCAACACTGCAGAACATCAACGCCGGATGCGAGGAGCCCGTCGTGGATATCGACTTCGTCCGGTCGCGCGATCCCGACACCGTGCTCTCCGCCTTCACCTCATCCTGCGATGTCCTGCATGTCATGGCCCATGGTGACCACAGCGTCACACCGTCGTTCACCAGCACGGACGGCAAGGTCACCATCTCCTTCGAACAGCTTGGGGAAGTCGCGGCGGGCCTTGGCAAGGGCATCTCGACCGGCGCGATCATCGCGGACGGCTGCAAGACCGGCACCGGCGCATGGCAAAAGGCGGTACGGGACTGCCTTCAAGGCGAGGTCACCTACATCGGCACCTCCTCCATCATCGGCTGGCACGAAAGCGGCGTGTTCAGTTCCGCTTTCTACGGCGCCCTGTTCCGCAACCGGGGCCGCGGCGTGAAGCCTGCCGACCAAGCTCAAGACGCCGCTACCCGAGCCATCGACGCGTACACCCTGCTGACGGACAAAAACTGTCCCTTCAAAGTCACGACGTTGAAGCCGAGCCAGCGCGCCCGCACGCTGCTCGGCTAGCAAGGTGGTGCGGACGGAGCGCTCGGGCAGGGGCAGTCCCCCATCTGGGCTTCCGGAGGTCACATCCGTGCTGTCGCGTCCGTTCGGTGTCCGCAGGTTGGGCAGGTGCTGTCGAGTGCTCGTTGGCGTACGGTGCGGTGTCGTGCGGCTTGGCCGGCGATAGCGGCTGCCAGCAGCGCCACGCCGGCGAGGACAATCGCGCCGGTCGTGGCGGCGAAGGCTGTCGGGGTGGGCGCGCCGCCGCGGCTGCCCGCGATCGCCTGGCTGAGTTGATCGGCCGCGAACAGGCCGGCGGGGGTGGCGAGTAGCAGGGTTGCCCAGAGGCCGGTGTCGTCGGCGCGCAGGGCGCGGCCGAGTCCGATGATCAGGCTCAGTGCGAGCATCAGCCCACCGGCCATAGCCAGGGTTTCCGGGGTGGAGCGGTATGAGGTGAACCAGTTCCCGCCGCGCTCCCCGGCGGCGAACGCCACGGACACGAGTATGCCGAAGCCTGCTGCGAGCAGCGGCAGACTACGTCCAACCCCGCTGGGGTGGGTGGGTAGCGCGAGGGTGGCCAGGCCGAGCGCGATGGCGGGGAGCAGGACGAACAGCGGCGGCCGGGGCTGCCCGGTGAGGGCGGCCACGGGTGGCAGGGCGATGGTCAGCAGGAGACCGCCGGCTGCGGCGAGGCGGGCCCAGGGCCCGGGCAGCGTCGTGGCGGCGACGCCGACGAGGAGCCAGCCGAGCCAGGCGACGGCGCCGAGGGTTTGGAACGGTCCGACCGGGTCGAGGCCGGTGACATGGGAATCGTTGAGTTCGACCTGGAGGAGCAGGAATACCGCGAAGGCGATCAGGGTGTTCAGTGCGGCGGTCGCGGCGAGCGGGAGGGCGTCGGCCAGCCCGAGGGCGCCGTATCCGCGCAGTCGCTCGCGGAAACCTGCGCCGAGCAGGTCGAGGGCGTCGTGCGGGGAGGGCCAGCGCCGTTTCGGGTCGGCCAGGTCGAGGTACGTTGCGACGATCTCCCCTCCCCGCTCGGCCTGGTAGCGACGGGGGTAGGCGCGAAGTAGCCGCCGGTAGCGGCGTTCCAACGGCGATCCGGTTTCGGCCGGTCCCGGGATCGGGTTGGGCGGGTTCATGCCGGACCTCCGGTCGGGCGAAGCACGGGCCGGACCGCCGGCCCCGGACGGCCGGTCGGGCCGTGGGTCGTGGTGCCGGCGGCGGGGAGGGTGCCTGTCGGGCGGGCCTTCAGGCGTTGGGTGGCGGCCTCGACGTTGCGGCGTAACCGTTCGGTCTCGGCGGCGAGCACCGACCTGCCCGCGCCGGTGAGCCGGTAGTAGCGGCGTAGTCGTCCCTCGACGACCTCCTCCCGGTCCGGCTCGACCAGCCCCTCGTCGGTGAGCCGGTCGAGTGCGCCGTAGAGGGTGCCGGGCCGCAGCGCCAGCCGCCCGCCGGACAGCGCGGCAACGTCGCTGATGACGCCGTAGCCATGCAGGGGCTCCCGCGCGAGAGCGGTGAGGATCAGGAAGGTGGGCTCCTGTATCGGCCTGGGTGTAGCCATAGCCTCAATGTATCGGCGACCGAGCTATACCGGCGGCAAAGCGGTGAGAATGTCGTGTGCAGCGGCGCGTCGGCCCGCGCCACCGCGGATCGGCACTCGATCGTTGACCGTTCGTCGCCTCGGTCTATGCGGCTGCGGCCGGCAGAGAGGCAGGGCCGGGGAGCCTGCCGCCGGAGCGGGGCGCCGGTAGCCGCGCGGGTGAGGTGGTGAACCAGCCGCGAAACACCGACGACGCGGGTGCGGCCACGGCGGCGTGCCCATGCGCTCGCGGGGTCGGGGCCGGGGTAGCGGCTGGCCGCGCGGGGCGGGCCAGGCCCATGGCCCGGCGGGCGGTGCGGGCGGCATCGCACATGCCGCGCTGGCCGGCGCACTGCAGGTTGCGGCAGTCGCCGCGGTTGTCGGGCTGGTGCGCGCCGATGACATCGAGGGCGAGCCGCCACAGCAGCGGGTCGGTCACATCGTCGGGGGTCACGGCAAGCAGGCTGAGGCGTTCACGAGGCATGGCGGAAGCCCTTTCGTCGATGGGTCATGTCGTCCGGCACGGAGAGGCGGACGGACAACGGACACGATCGACGCTCGCCTTTGACGGAAGGTCAAGTCGTCTCGCCTGAGCGGCTACCCCGGGCTGGCGGCGTAGAGGTACGCGTAGCAGAGAATCCGCCGGTCGTTGATGTAGGGAGGGAGCGTGGCTGCGGTTCGGGCAGTCCCTGGATCGCCGGAGGCGAGGTTCGGTGGCGCTTGCCGCCGGAACGCCGCGCGGGCTGGTACGGCAAAAGGAGCTTGTCAGGCTGGCAACGCCCCGCGACGATGCGGTCGCTCCCGCCGTCGGTGGCGCTTGTGGGTGCCACCGGCCGATCTGACGTCGGCCTGTCGCCGGCGCCGCCGAGCCTGGCCGGTCGCGCGCCCACCGATCAGCCAGCCCGGCCCCCGGAAGAGGCCACGGCCGAAGTCGGTGCCGGTGACGTTTCGTAGTGTTCAGGCGGTGGTGGCGACGGTTGTCGGTGGGAGGGTGAGCGGTGGCGCGTACCTGGCTGTCCGTGCGGGTCGAGTTGGTCTCCGGTCGCGGCATCGACCTCTGGCCTCGGCCGGGCAGGGTCTTCGCGGCGAGCCGGTCGCATACCTTCGCCCAGCTCGCTGACGCGATCGACCTGGCGTTCGCCCGCTGGGACTTGGCCCACATGCACATGTTCACGCTGGCCGACCAAACCCAGATCACGCCGCTTGAGCTGTGGGACGGTGAGGCACCTGAGGGCAGCATCGACAGCGACCGGACCAAACTAAGTCGCCTGGGTGGCGGCGAGCAGTTCGCGTACGTGTTCGACTTCGGTGACGACTGGGCGCACCTGTGCACGGTCGCCGAGTCCCGCATCGACCCGCTGGAGACGCTCGGCGGTCTGCCCAGCGAGCCGATGCCGTACTTCGGGTGGGGTGACCTGCCCGATCAGTACGGACGGCGTTGGGACGGCGACGACGGCGAGGCGCCGCCGCCGAAACCGCCGCGGCGACCGTTTGCTGAGCTTCCGCCGCTGCTGCCGTGGTGGGGGCCCCGCCAACGCGGACAGTAGCGGTCCCGAAGTCGTCGGACGGCACGCACCGTGGCGGGGTTCACCTGTCCGCGCGGGCGATGCCGGGCGACGGGGCTTTTGATCAACGGGATGAACGGCGGGAAGAGGTAAAGGGCAGCCTGTTTGCCGGCCAGGCTCTGATCGTCTGCACCCGGCCCGGGGCGCCCGGCGATAGGCGGTTGTCCAGGTCCGAGTGAGGAGCGTGAGGCCGGCCTGTCCGCGCTGCGGACGGGCGCTCGGGCACGTGATCGGCGACGGGCAGGACCCCCGATGGCGCGCCGGGCCGTTCGAAGTGCCCGGGGCAGCTTCGGGCGTCAGTGGTGCGGGCAACCTCCGTGACGTTGCTGTCCGCGCCGGTCGGCGTTGGACTGCATTCCTGCGGGTGGTTCATCCGTGACTTCGTCATCCAGACCAACATCGACGGCGTCCGCGTTCGGCACGTGGCGGGCCATCGCACCGTCGTGGGTGGATGCATTGGTCACCTCATCGTGGCTGGGAGGATCACCAAGTTCCTGATGAGGACTCCGGGTCCGGCCGTGGCAGCGTGGTGGCGGGGGCGGCAACCGGCCGACCGGCCGCGAGGCGGGTGGGCGAGGCGACGCGGGCGACGCCGAGCTGCGGGCGGGCGGGGATTTGTTGCTGATCATCTGTGTGTGGGTGGTCTTCGACAGTCGCTCTGGTGCGACGGAAAGTCAACGGCTTGCGCTGGTCACCTTCACGGCGGCGTCTGGCGGACGTCGCCGTCATGGCGGTCGCACCCGCCCCCGGTTGGGATCGGGCCGGGTCCGCTGGGACGTTCAGCCTGATCATTGGCCGCCAAGAGGGACCATCTTGTGTCCGCCGTCGTGGAACGTCAGCAGCCTCCCTGGGGGAGTAGCGGAAGGAGACTCCCTGCTGTGCAGGGAGTCTGGAACTGTCACCGCCGGTGACGCGGGACGGTCACCGGCAGCGTGCTGCGCTAACAGCCGCATCCGGCGCTGGACGAGCGTGCGATGGTCGTGAGCGGTGGTGAAGGCGCGGTGAAACCCCAGGGGAAGACGTCACGGAAGACCCAAAACGAGCGGGCGGCGCGCCTCATCGAGGCGGCCACAGCCCCGGGCCGCAGCCACCGGCGAACAACGCACCCCGCCCCTACTGCTCCCATGTGTAAACCGTCATTTGTGTGCTCTGGCGAACGCCTGCGGAACTCACAACCACTCACAGCGCTTCGTTCGCACCGGGCGGGCCAGCGGCCAGGCGGAACCTCGGTCGGCGTTCTGAGCAAAGCTACGGGGACGAGTGGCCCACGCACCCGGGTGAACGACGGGAATCTGGGGAACGTCCAGGACGCCGGCGCTCACAGCGGCTCACACCGGCTCACAGGCGCTCACAGTCGGCTTGGTCGGGTGGCGACGAGGCCGGCATGCCTCGGAGGTGGCAGCAGCGCCCGCGGGGCCCACGCCGGATCTCGATCATGGTGACTCTGCCGCGCTCGCCGGGGCACGGTGTCGGCGTTTGCCCTTACGTCGGACGCCTTTCCGCGGCGGCAGGACACGCCCGCCCCGAGGCGCAACCGGACGCGTGTGTCACGCCACCCGCGATGTCAGCGAGGCTTCTCGATGGACACGGCGCGACCGCACGCGGACGCTGGCCATGGCCGAGATGCCGCGAGGGACGGCGGCACCGGCCGCGTATCCGGACAGGCGCGTGACAACAACCACTGTCCATTCGTCGACGTCAATTGATACCGAAGTGCGCCGACGTGACTTCAAGGTGGCCACGCCACCCGCGTCTGCGACGCCGCCCGCCAGCGGCCACGGCGCTGGCCAGCACGCTCCGACCGGCGTCCGGACGCTGGCCGCGTCATCGATGTAAGTCGTTGACAGAATGTCCGACAGGGGCACTGAGCAGGGCTGGGACACTCTTGCGGGCACGTGCCACGGGCACCCGGTGCCGTGGGCTGGCCACATCTACGCCTTCGCGCCGACGCTGGCCATACCAGCGCGACACCAACCGCGGCCACGCGGACAGCCACGTCAGCGGCCCAGCCCATGGCCGCGTCCACCGTGGCGCCGACGTGTCCGACGGCCACGGTGTCCCTCCACCAAGCCGAGTGCCATCAGCAGGCTGTCGCTGTCATGGACGGACTGACATGTCCGCGCCACGGTGACATTTCCGTGGCCACGGTGTCGGACGGCGTGAACCGTGACACCCACCCCTGTCATCGCCTGAGGTCGCAGCGGCCGGCATCGGCTCCGGCGGTCAGCGACTGGGCGCGGGCGTGTACCCCGGCGACGCGGCCGATAGGCAGCCCTGTGAGTCGCTGTGAGCGGCTGTGAGTGGGACAGGCGTTCGCCAGAGCACACAAACGCGGGTTTTAAGGATGTCAGCGCACGGCATGCGGCGGCACGGGGCCGACATCCAGATCAGCGAGCACCGCCTGCACCACCACGACCCTCTCCACCCGCCGGCCTGTACCACTCCGGCCCGACCCGGACCGATCCGGTCGCGGGCGATCTGTCGGCACCGGTCACCCGTGTGGCGCGCCGATGCCCCGACCGGCGTCCGCTGCGGTGCCGGATTGGCCTGCCGCGTCACCGCCCACTCCCATCCCGGCGAATGTTCCCTCTTGCCTGTCTCGATCACCGGAAGGACCGCTTCGCGATGACCACCCCTCACCACCACTCCAGCCACGTACCTCCTGCCCGCCCGTCTGGGGACGGCTCAGACGACACATGGACCGCGGAGCGGATCCGCGCCCTGGGTCCGGTCACCGACCTGACCACCGCAGCGCGGATCTTCGGGCTGTCCCGGTCGGTCGCCTACGACCTGGCCAAGCGCGGCCAGTTCCCGGTCGCGGTGCTGCGGTTCGGCAGCCGCTACCGGGTGCCGGTCGCGGCCATCCTCCACGCCCTGCACCTACCGCCCGGCGACGACCCCGGGCCCTCGACCGAACCACCCGACGGCGACTTGATTCCGGGCGTAAGGCACGCGTGGATCACCCCGTAACGAATCCACAGCCACCGGCTGCCGCACATCCCGAACGAAGGGAACACCTGATCATGGCGGAAGGATCCGTCTTCAAACGCTGCTCCTGCCGCGACAGCGACGGCCGCAAACTCGGCAACCGCTGCCCCCAGCTACGCCGTTCGGGCGGGGCGTGGAGTCCCACCCACGGCCGGTGGGCCTACCAGCTCGAACTACCCACCCACCCCGGCCGACCGCGGCGGCAACTGCGCCGCAGCACCTTCGACACCCGCGACGCCGCCACCACCGACCGCGACCACGCCAAAGCCCTACTGGCCCTCGCCGGTGACGACGCGGCTGTCGCGGCAGAGATCGCCGACATGCTCCTCGCCGTCACCTCCGGCGCCCCGCTACCGGACCGCGACACCATCGCCCGGCGGGTCCGGGCCGGGCTGCCCGCCACCGTCACGACGACCGTCGGCGAGTACCTGCACTCGTGGCTGGCGTCCCGACGCAACCTGCGCAGTATCCAACCCAACACCCTGCTGGCCTACGAGTCGCACATCCGCACCCACCTGGTCCCGCACCTCGGCGCCATCCCCCTGGTGAAACTGCGGGTGGAGCACATCGAGGCGATGTTCACCGCCATCGCCGACCGCAACACCGCCATCGAGATCGCCCGACAAAGCGACAAGCCCTGGATCCGCGCCACAGTCCGCGGCCAGCGCACCACCAGCCCGGCTAGCATGCACCGCATTCGCGCCACCCTGCGTAAGGCACTCAACGACGCCATCCGCCGCGGCAACAACCGGCTCATCGACTTCAACCCCGCAGCCCACATCGAACTGCCCTCCGGGGCACGCCCCAAAGCCCGGGTGTGGACCGCCAACGCCGTCCAGCGCTGGCGCGACACCGGTGAGCGGCCCAGCCCCGTCATGGTGTGGACCCCGCAGCAGGCCGGCGCGTTCCTCGACCACGCCGAGGAGCACGACATCGCCCTCTACCCGCTGTTCACGCTGATCCTGCACCGGGGTCTGCGCCGCGGTGAGGCCGTCGGACTCACCGACACCGCCGTCGACCTCGACAACTCCCTGATCAGCGTCACCCAACAGATCGCCACCCACGGCTACACGCCCGTGATCAAGAAGGTCAAGTCCGAGTCCGGCAACCGGATCATGGCCCTGGCCAGCGTCACCCATACTGTCCTGCGCGCCCACCACACCCGCCGTGCCCAGTGGAAACTCGCCTGCGGCGCCGCATGGCCCGACACCGGCCTGTTCTTCGTCCAACCCGACGGGCGGCCCTGGCACCCAAACACCGTCACCGACCGATTCGAAGCCCTCGTCCGCGACGCCGGACTACCCCCGATCCGGCTGCACGACCTCCGGCACTGCGCCGCCACCTACCTCAAAGCCGCCGGCGCCGACCTCAAAGACATCCAGGAACTGCTCGGCCACTCATCCATCGCCATGACCGACGTCTACACCTCCGTGATCGCCGAACTCGACGTCGAACGCGCCAAAGCCGAAGCCGCCGCCAAACTCCTCCCCCGCAGAAGCCGTCGCCCAGCCGCGTAGGCGTACCACTGGCAGAGTCGGGCAGCCGGCTGCGGCAGCCGCCCCCGGCCTACCGCAGCCACCGCCTCCCGCCCCGCCGCCATCGCAGACAGCCTCCATTAGCGGGCCTGCCCGGTTACACGACCTCCCACGCCCAAGGTCGATGAGATGTCGACGCAGCCGACCGATGATGATCAGGAAGTCGGTAATCGTAGGCCGCTGGCGGGGCGTCGATGCCGCCAGCCGCTGGCCCCACGGATATCGCCGCCGATAAGCGCCCGGCTCGTCGTGTCAGGCAACCAGAGGACGGCGGAACGCCGGACAATACGCGCTGGTTGTGTTGGAGATGTGGTGGGCCGCCTGGGACTCGAACCCAGAACCTAAGGATTAAAAGTCCTCAGCTCTGCCATTGAGCTAACGGCCCGCAGCGCCACCAGGCTACCCGATCGTCCGGGCACGAGTTGATGTCCGCCCAGGCGCTGATCCGCCGGAACGGCCCTGTCCGCTGCGACGCAGGCTATCGCCCAATCACCTGGGCGCGCTACCGCAACCCCCGCGGAGACGCCCTTTCTAGCGTCTGAAGCTGCCCTGCCTGTTCTTTGCCGGCCGCCGTGCCCGGATGGTGATCGTCGGAGCGGTCAGAGAGACTTCTACGCCATGATCAGCAGGTGCGCGCGGTCCCGCTTTCGAACGATCTCGGCGGCCTATCCGACTCAGCGTGGGGGCGGGTGGAAGCAGGTGCGAGCGGGAGACGAGCCGAGTGGTGCCCCATCCCCTGCGGCCCGTCTGGCCGTTCGGCTGCCGAACGGCGTAGCAGCCGAACGGCGCCGCGACTGCCACGTCCGTGCGGGCAGGCGGCTGACAAGGCCGGTAAGGTGCCAGCCGCCCGGTCACCTGGTCCGCTAGTCGTTAGTGAGGTTTGCGGGCGGTGGTGGAGGCGTACTCGTAGCCGCGTACGACCACGGTTGGGTCGGTCATCAGCTCGCCGAAGCGGTCGAGGTCGGCGGTGGTGAGGTCGGTCTTGAGGAGGTGTTCGCGCAGTTGTCGGACGTTGTCGGCGTACAGGCGGCAGCCTGGGCTGCCGCCGTTGCAGGTCTGGGCTTCCCAGCGGGTGTGGACCTGCTCGAGGCCCGCGTCGAGCAGGAGTGCTGGTGTCTTCTTGCCCCAGTGCAGGTCGACGCCGCGCTCGGCGAGGGTGTCGAGGACGCCGTGTACGACCCGCACGATCAGATCGGCGTCGCTCGTGGTGGGGGCGTGCGGGACGGTGGTGCGGGCGTAGACGATGTCGCCGAGAACGAGCCGGCCGCCAGGGCGCAGTGCGGTGATCATCTGTCCGAGCAGGCGTTCGCGGTTGGGCAGGTGCTCCAGAACGCAGCGGGCGGTGATGACGTCCACGGTCCCCGGTGGGGTGGGCAGGGAGTCGGTGCGCAGGTCGCGTTGGTAGACGTCGAGGACGGCGGTGGGCGCGAGGAGGGTGGTGTCGAGGTCGACAGCGGTGACCTTGCCGGTGCGACCGACGAGTTCGCACAGGTGTGCGGCGATGGAGCCGGCTCCGGCGCCGACGTCCATTGCGTGCTGTCCCGCGCTGATGCCGAGTCGGGCCAGCTCGGCGAGCGTGATCGGGTCGAGCATCTCCTGCAGGGGGTGCAGTTGGGTGGGGGTGTTGCGGAACTGGTAGCGCTGCGGCGTGGTGGTTCTCGTCATCGGGGTGCTCCTTGCGTCGTCGTTGTGTGGCAGGGCGGGATGGACGTGGGTAGCTGGTGCTGTTGGGGTCGCGGGTAGAGGCGCCGTGCGGTTGCGGGGTGCGGCGGGGGTGGGTGGGCTGGTTCCCACCAGCGGCCGCTGGTGTGGCTGTGGGTGAGGTAGAGGATGTAGACCTGCGGCTGCCAGCCGGATCGCGTCCGGATGGCGGACTCGTAGGCGAGTACCTCTGCGGTCTGTGGGTGCAGCACGAGCAGGTCGCGCCGCTTGTCGCCCGTGGTGGTGATGCCGATGCCTCGGCGGCCGGCCTCGTCGGACACGTGTGGGTGGTAGAGCAGCCCGTCGAGGCTGGCCAGCACGGTGAGAGTGGCGGCGCGGGCGTCGCGGCGCGGGCTGTACCAGGTGAGCAGGTACGCCAGGTGTCGGAGGACCTCGCGGGCGTTCGTAGGTGGTGTGCCGGTGAGGCCGAGTTCGGAGCGGAGCAGGTTGGTGTGGGTGAAGGGTCGGCTGAAGCTGAGCTCTGGCGGCAGGTAACCGGGCCACCACCAGTCTGTCGCTGCGGCGGCGAGGCCGGGTGGGTGGGTGGTGGCGCGGTGGGCGCCGGATCCGTCGTCGGCGCGCCACCGCACCACGTCGCGTACCGCGATGCCGTCTGCGGGCTGGGTGTCGCGCTGGTGGTGGTGGACGAGGTCGTAGTGGCCCGGGACGTGGTCGCAGGGGCTGAAGGTCAGGCGCGCCGCCAGCCGGCGCAGGGCAGTGCCCGCCGGCTGCGGATAGGACACGCGGGTGGCTGGTGTCTGCCGCATGGTGGTGGCCGGGGCGGGCAGGTGGGGCCGAGGTGATGCCGTCAGCGCGCACCGTCCCGTGCTGGTGGCAGCGACCGGCCGGGTAAGGGCGCCGACCGGCGTGGCAGTGGTGGCGGCAAGGAGGACGGCTGCGGTCGCGCAGCGCGCCATCGCGTTGCCGTGACGTGCGATCGAAGTCGGCGTCGTGGCCGGTGTCACCGTCGTGGCGTCGGCGCGGTTCACCGTACGGTGTCCGTCGGGTTTGCCCACCTGGGTGAGGTCAGGGCGAGGTGGTCGCGCAACGTCTGGTGCGCCTCGCTGCCGGTTGCCGCGATTGGGCTGGTGAGATGTCCGGCGGTGAGCACCTGGACGGTGGCGTCGAGGGCTGCCGCGGTGCGGGCGTGCGGGAGGGCGACCAGGACGCGGACGCCGTGGCTGGGAAGTTCCCGCAGTACCTGGATGATGTGTGCGGCCACGGTGGGGGCGAGTCCTTCAGTGGGCTCGTCGCACAGCAGCAGGCGGGGTGCGGTGCGCAGGGCGCGGGCGATGGTGAGCATCTGCTGTTCCCCGCCGGAGAGTTGGTCGCCGCGATGGCCCAGCCGCGCCGCGAGTGCGGGGAACAGGTCCAGCAGGTCGCTGGCGCTCCAGGCAAGACCGGGTTCACGGCGTTTCGGCGGTTGGGTGACGGTGAGGTGCTCGGCGACGGTCAGGGAGTGCCACAGGCGGCGACCCTGCGGGGCGAGGGCGACGCCGGCACGGGCGGCCCGGATGGGGCTCCAGCCCGTGACGTCGTAGCTGTCGAGAAACACCCATCCGGTGGTGGGGCGTAGGTGTCCGGCGAGAGTGTGCAGCAGGGTGGTCTTCCCGGCGCCGTTGGAGCCGATGACGGCGTGCACCGCGGCAGGGTAAAGATCCAGGTCGACGTTATGCAGGACAGGTGTGTCACGGTGGTAGCCGGCCGTGAGGTCACTGACCGTCAGCATCGTCACCTCCGCTGCCGAGGTAGAGGGCGGCGACGGCCGGATCGGCGCGCACCGTGTCGGCGGGGCCGTCGGTGTGGCGGCGGCCGTGGTGCAGCACCGTGATCCAGTCCGCGAGGGCGGCCACGACGTCCATGTGGTGCTCGACGAGCACGACTGCCATCCACCCGGGCAGGCCGCCGAGGATGTCGAGGAGGTGGCTGGTTTCGGTGTCGGTGAGGCCGGCGGCGGGTTCGTCGAGCAGCAGCACCCGGGGCTGCCCGGCGAGCGCGACGGCAAGGTCGAGCATGCGGCGGTGCCCGTGCGACAGCGTGACGGCCACCTGTCCGGCGTAATCGGCGAGGCCGACAAGGTCGAGGACCTCGCCTGGCGTTCGGTCGGAATGGTGACGGTGGTGCCAGCCGCCCATCCGCACGCAGTCGAGGACCGTGAGGTCGGGGTAGGCGGTGGGGTGTTGGAAGGTACGTCCGATGCCCGTGCGGGCCCGCCAGGCGGCGCCGCGGCGGGTGATGACCTGCCCGTTGTAGGTGATGGTGCCGGTCTGGGTGCGGGTGGTGCCCGCGAGCAGGTTCAGCAGGGTGGACTTGCCGGCGCCGTTGGGGCCGATGACGGCGTGCCGGTCTCCGGGGGCGACCGTGAACGCGTCCAGGTCGAGGACGGTTAGCCGGCCGTAGGTGTGACGCAGTCCGGTGGCGACCAGGCCGTTGCCGTGGGCGCGGTCGATGTCGCTCGGTAGGCGCTGCGAGGGCACCCCGTCGGGGTCGATGCGGTGGACGGTCTTCACGGCGTGCTCCTGACAGTGGATCGGCCCGCCTCGTCTGCCGGGGCCGGGTGGCCCGTGCCGTGGGCAGAGCGAGGGTGGAGGCGGGGGGCGAGGCGGTTGGGTAGGGCGGTGAGGCCGCCGGGCAGCAGGTACACCGCGGTGATGAAGAGGGCGCCGAGCAGCAGGGGCGCGTGGCCGGGCAGCGGGGCGGCGACTACGTCTCGCACCGTGAGGACCGCGATCGCGCCGGTGGCGGCGCTGGGCAGTGACATGGCGCCGCCGATGACCACGGCGAGCAGTGCGAGGGCGGCGGTGGTGAAGCCGACGTCGGCTGGGGTGATCCACCGGTGGGTGTGGATCAGCAGCGCTCCGCCGATGCCGGCCACCGCGCCTGCGCCGGCGTGTACCGCCCACAGGTAGGTGGTGACTCGGTGTCCGCTGGCTGTGGCGCGGGCTTCGTTGCCGCGTACGGCCGCCAGCAGCGTCCGTCGGTCACCGCCGAGCAGCGCTATCGCGGCGGCTGTTGCGGCGATCGCGACGGCGGCGGCGTAGAGCAGTACCGTGCGGTCGGCCAGCAGTGGCGGCAGGCCGGGCAGCAGGCGGGGGGCGGGGATGCCGGCGAGCCCGTCGGTGCCGCCGCTGACCGTCCGCCACTGGGCTGCGGTGATCGTGGTCAGTTCCGCGGCGGCGAGGCTGAGCATGAGGAACACCGTGGCGCGGTGGCGGACCAGCACCGCCCCGATCACTGCGGCGGTCAGGGCTCCCGCGCCGGCCGCTGCCAGCAGGTGCAGCGGGGCGAGGTCGCTGCCGGCGAGGGCGAGGCGGGCGGTGGTGTAGGCGCCGGCCGCGTACGGGGCGACCTGGCCGAGGGTGGGCAGGCCCGCGTGGCCGGTGACCGCCGCGACGCTGACCGCCAACACCGCCAGGGGCAGCATCCGAGCTGCGGTGGCGTGCAGGTACGGATCCGGTGACAACGCCACAACGCCCACCGCCGTGACAGCCAGACCAGGTGTCACCCACGGCCGTCCGCGTCGCACCAGCGCCTGTACCACCGTCGGCGACGAGCCGCGTCCTTGACCGCTCATGCCGAGGCCCGTCCGGCAAGGCTGGTCCGGCGGGCCAGCAGCACCACGGCCATGGCGGTGATCAGCAGGTACGGGGCAACCGTGGGGAAGGATGTCACGCCGACGGTTTGCACGAGCCCGACGGCGAGGGCGGCGGCGAGCGCGCCGGGCACGGAGCCGAGACCACCGCAGACCACGATGATCAGGGACAGCAGCAGGGTGGTGTCGGCGGTGTGCGGGCCGACGCCGAGGATCGGGGTGGTCAACGCCCCGGCGAGACCGGCGAGAGCCCCGGCGGCCACCAAGACCGCCGCGTCCACCAGGCGGGGGTTCACACCGATGCCGGCGACCATGGCCCGGTCGTCGACCGTGGCCCGGACGAGTCGCCCGGCGCGGGTACGGTGCAGTAGCACGTACCCCGCCGCGACGACCACGACGGCGATACCGAGCACGGCGAGCCGGTCGACCGGATACCGGTGCCCGGCAACCCGCACGGTCGTCTCCAGCACCCCGGGCAGGCGGGGTCGCAGGGTGTCGTGACCGTAGGCGGCGGTGAGCAGGTCCGCGCCGACGAGCGCGACACCGAAGGTGAGCAGCGCCTGGTCGAGATGCGCACGGCCGCGCAGGCCGGCGGTCGCGGCGGCGAGCACCCCACCACCGGCGGCCCCGACGAGGGTGGCGTAGCCGGCGGCGAGGGCGAGGCTGGCCCAGGTGCCCGAGCTGGTGGCAGCGGCGACGTAGCCGCCGGCGGCGATCAGGGTGCCGTGCGCGAGGTTGAGCACACCCCCGGCGCCGAACGCGACGGTCAAGCCCGCGGCGGCAATCGCCAGGAGCAGCCCGTAGGCGACCCCGTCGACGGCGGGTATCAGGTAGGCGTCCACGCGTACCGCGCCCCCTTCTCGTTGTGGATGTCTCGGTCAGGGCAGGGTGGTGAGGTCCTGCAGCAGGACGTTGGACAGCACCGGGCCGTCAGGCTTGACCTCGCGCAGGTACCAGCGCTGCACCGGCCGGTGCTCGGTGGGCTCGAACTGCCAGTCCCCGCGAGGCGACACGACCCGCCCGACCTGCCCGATCGCGGCGTTGAGCTTCTCCCCGCTCACCTGCCCGTCGACGGCGGACAGCGCCCGGTCGAGGACGGCGGCGGCGTCGTAGGAGGCCATCGCGAACGTCGTCGGCTGGCCCGGGTGTCCGGCGGCGGACCAGGCCGCGACGAACTCCTGGTTGGCCTGGTTGCCGAGGGTGGGGCTGTAGTTGAGGACGTTACGGATCCCGGTCGCGGCAGGACCCTGAGCGGCGAGGACGGACCCTTCGGTGAGGAAGCCGGCGGCGTAGAGGGGAACGTCGCGCAGGTCGGACTGGGCGTACTGCTTGACGAACGCGACTGCGGCGGCGCCGGCGTAGAAGGTGTAGACGGCTTTCGGTTTCGACTCGGCGGCCTGGTTCAGGTACGGCAGGAAGTTCTCCGTCGCTGGGAATGGGGTGAACAGCGTCTTGCCGTCCGGGTTGGCGAGTCTCCCGCCCAGGCGGGTGAAGGTTTCGGTGAAGCCGCGTAGTTCGTCCCAGCCGCCCTGGTAGTCCGGGCCGATCGCGTACACCGTCCCGTCGCCGACCTGCGCCTTGATGTAGGAGGCGATGGCGATGCCCGGCTCGTCGGAGTTGTACGAGGTGTGCCACGTGTAGCTGAGGTCGCGGGCCTTGCCGCCCACCGGCGCGAACGCCGGCCTCGCGTTCGACCCGAGCAGAGGAACCTTCCGCTCGGTGGTCAGGGTCTGCACCTTGTCGACGGTCGCGCCACCGACCAGGCCGGTCAGGGCGACGACCCGGTCGCGTTCGAGGAGCTTCTGCGCGGCGGGAACGGCCGTGGCGGGACCGTCGCCCTCATCGCCGACGATCAGGTCGATCTTCCGGCCGCCGAGGTTGCCGTCGTGCGTGTCGAGGTAGAGCTGGAAGCCGCGTCGCATGTCCTCGCCGACGGTGGCGTAGGTGCCCGACAGCGACACCAGCAGACCGACACGGACCGTGCCGGAGTCGGTGGCGGTGCTGCTGCACGCGGCACCCGCCAGCAGGACACCGGCCATGGTCAGGGCGGCGAGTGCGCGTCGCGGGCGTGGGCGGGGAACAGACATGAAAATGCGCTCCTTCGTGCGGGGTGACAGGTGGGTTCCGTGGGGTCAGGACTGCGTGGCCATCGAGCGGGGCGTGGCGCGGGTGAGAACGTGCTCGACGAGGGCGATCAGCAGCCGGCGGACGCTGTCGCGGTCGCGGGCGTCGATGCCGACGATCGGCACGTCCGCAGTCAGGGCGAGGGCTTCACGAATGGCGGAAACGGGATAGGAACGGGCGCCGGGGAACTGGTTGACCGCGACGACGTAGGGCAGCCGGACGTGGTCGACGTAGTCGAGGTGCCGAAACGAGTCCTGCAGCCGGCGGGTGTCGACGAGGACCACCGAGCCGGCGGCGCCACGGACGATGGCGTCCCACATGAACCAGAAGCGGTGCTGCCCCGGGGTGCCGTAGACGTAGAGAGTCACACCGTCGACCTCGAGACGACCGAAGTCCATCGCCACCGTGGTGGTGGTCTTGGCCGGGGTAAAGGAAGTGTCGTCGGCGTTGCCGGGCGACATGGCGGCCTCGGTGGTCAGCGGCGCGATGTCGGACACCGCCCCGACGAGGGTGGTCTTCCCGACGCCGAACGGCCCGGTCAGCACGATCTTCAAGTTCGGCGGCGCGCCCGCAGGCGGGCGGGCCGCGATGGCGCGTGTGCTCATCGCCGGCCGGCTCCCATCACGGCGAGGGCACCCGCGAAAGCAGGAGTGAGTTGGTCACCGACCTGGTCGGCGAAACGACCGAGCTCTTCGGTGACGAACGCGAGGTCGGCATCGCGGGTGGCCAGGGTGAGCAGCGACGCGCCGGTGCTCACCGCAACCAGGATCAGGAACCCGTGAGCCAGCTCAGTCAGGTTGCCCCGCACCCCGCCCGCGGACAGGTCGCGGGCGGCACCGTTGAGCAGGCTGTTCATTCCGGCCGCCACCGCGGCGAGGCGTTCGGCGGCTTCCCGGTTGAGCCCATCGGTCCAAGCCAGCAGCAGCCCATCGGCTGACACCGCCACGGCTTGGCTGATCCCCGGTACGCGGGCGACGAGGTTGTTGTTCAGCAGGTAACTCAGATCACTCATGACTGGCCCTTCGACTGGGAAAGCGGCGGTCGAGGCCGCGCTGGTAGGCCCCCGCCGTACTGGCCAGGCCACCCATCGAGCGGACCGGCGCGTCGGCAGCGGGCGGGGGCGGGGGTGTGAATGTGGCCTTGGGCTGTCGCTTTGGCAGGCCGTTGGCCGTGGTGGTGTCCTGTCCGGGCAGCCCGCGCGCAGGAGTGGAGGGCATGTGCACCGTGGCTCCCTCGACGAACCACGCTGGTGGCGGCAGGTGTCGGGCTGTCTCGTCGTAGGCCGGCGTCGGCTCCGACTCAGTCGCCCGCCGCGGCACCGGGATCACCGGCAGCGCCTGAGTAGGGCCATCGGTCGTGCTCGGGGCGGGCGGCCGGCGTCGGGCGGGCAGTGCGGTCGAAGCGCCGCGCCGGGCTGGCACCGTCGTGGGCGCGGGCAGGGTAAGGGTGGACGCCGGCGTGCCGCCGGGAGCACGCCGGCCGGCGATAGGGCCGGTGGGCAGCGCGGCCGGCTCGGGAATGCTGATCAGGAGCTTGTCAGCGGGGATCTCGATTTCCGCGACCGTGCCGTGCGGCTGTCCCGGCAGCAGTCGCACGCGCAGCCCATGCGCTGCGGCTAGCAGCGCGACGGTGGCCAGGCCTTGGCGCCGGATGTGCTCCACCTCGATCATCGGCGCGGGCTCGGCCAGCTCGGCGTTGAGCCTGGCCAGCAGGTCCGGCTTGATGCCGGGGCCGGTGTCGGTGACCTGGATGATCGCCCGGTTGCCCAGCAGGTGCCCGGTGACCAGGGCGTCGCCCGGGCTGTAGCGGGTCGCGTTGTCCAGCAGCGACGCCAACAGGTGCACCAGGTCGTCGATCATCGGTGGTGGCACCAGAACCCGCTCGTCGATTATCCCGAGCAGCACCCGCCGGTACTCCTGGATCCGGCCCTGCGCCGCCTGCGCCACCGTCACCAGTTCCGCCGGCTGCGGATGCACCGTCCCCAACGACCGACCTGACAGCACCAACAGGCTCTGCGTGGCGTGCAGCAACTGCGCGGCGAGACTGTCCACCGCGAAGAACGTCGCCAGGGTCGCGGCGTCCTTCTCGTCCCGCTCGGCCATGTCCAACTCGCGCAGCAGCCGGTGCGTCATCCCCTGACACCGCCGCCCCACCGCCTCCACCGCACCGGCGGCCACCCGCCGCTGCCGCGCCAGATCCGTCGAGATGCGGTACGTGTTCAACGCCAGCGTGTCGAACGCGGCGGCCACCTCGTCCACCTCGTCCCGCGCCGAACCGGGTGCCAGCGCGGCAGGCGGCGGCGGAACCGACGCCGGGTCGGCAGGGTCCGCCGCGTCGACGCGACGGACCAGGTCCGGCAGGTCCCGCTCAGCGACACGGGTGACCGCGTCACGGACTCGCCGCAGCCGCCACGCCAACGCCCGACCCTGTCGCCACGCCAGCGCCGCCGCGACCATGGTCATCGCCACGGCGACCGCCGACAGCACGCCCGTGGTGACCCACTGCTGTCGGCGTTGACGCCCCGCCTCGGCGGCGATGTCCGCGTCGACGCGGGTCTGCACGTCATACAGCCGATCGCGCCGCTCATTGCTGAGCGTGGCCCACCGGGACGCGTTCACCCGCAACCGCTGACCCACTTGAGTGCGGGCAACCTCGTCGTCGAGACGCTGCGCCGCGAGGACCTGCGGCCCGGACAGCGCCTGGTCCAGCCACGACCGCCACCGCGCCGGCGACCGCTGCGATACCGCCAGCAACGCCTCGTCATACCCGGCACGGGTCGCTGCCAGCTCCCGCTGCACCGCCTGCGATACCACGGCGCCGTTGTTGGCGGCTACGGCTGCCTGTTGGATGCCCGCGTACTGCCCGGCCTGTGACAACGCCGCGGCCACCCGCAACTGGTCGGCCACCGCACCGTCCGCGCCGCCGACCTGGCCCACGGTCTCCCGTACCGCCAGCCCCTGCGCGACCACCGCCCGATACCGCACCAGCACCGCCGTCAGCGACGCTGACCGTGCCTTGACCTGCTCCCGGAACACCGGAAGCAACCGCAGCTGCTCGTCGAACGGCCCCACCAGCCGACTTACCGAATCCGAGGCATCGAGCTCACCACGGCGCTGCCGGTAGGCGTCGACCGCCCGGTCGGATGTCGCGGCCTGCTCGAGATAACCGTTGAGGCCACCCGCCGGGTCAAGGACCAGCCCGCCGGCGACCTGGCGCTCCCGGTCGAGTTCGTGCAGGACCTCACCCACTGCGGCCGACACGGCCACCAGCGACTGCAGGCGGTCGGCACCGCGCGCCTGACGGCTCGTCGATGCCACACCCCACGAGGCGAAAACCAGAGTCGCCACCAACGGGATCAGCAGCAGGAGCGCAAGCCTCCGAGCAACAGGCACAACAGTCCTTCCTGGTTCGAGAGCTTGAACGGGCGCAGCCAAGGCACCGAGGCGGGCGGGACCTTGCCACGTGAATCGGAAGCGGAGACCGTGTAGCGCCGGCATCGTTCCGGGCCGGTGTCTAACTGGGTGGTTTCCGGTTCAGGTCACACTGATGGCCCTGGCTGGTAGCCCTTTGGCAATCGGTCCAGACAGCTGGCCGTTGATGCCCTTGTGAACGTCGATGATTGCGTCGTCATCGGGCCCGAACCAGTACCACCGCGGCAGGCCACCGTGAGCCCTCACCATGGACAAGTTGGCCAGACGCAGGCCGCGGGATCGCGGCGCTTCCGGCCGAGGTGCATCAGGGCAGGTACGCGAGCCCCATGAGACCTCGCGGAATGCCCAGACTTTCGGCGATTCGTTCGAGCACGTCATATGAGGTGACTCGTTGGCGGCCCTGGATAACCGCTCGGACCTGGTTCTCGGTCGTTCCGGTCGCCGCAGCGATCGTCGCCTGGCTCCATCCGCGCGATTTGAGGAAGCGGAACAGGGAGCCGATGTCGCGCTGACGGAGCAGGTCGGCAAGCGAGCGGCCCCCGAAGTGCCCGTCGATCCACCAGTTTGGATCAGCCTGGCTGTGTGCCCGCCACCCCGGGTACCCCGCAGACTGTGACTCGAGCACAGCGGTGGTGGCGGTACGGGTGTTCATGGCCATGGTGGTCAAAGCGGTCTCTCCTGAAGGTGTGGTGTGATGCCAGCGCGTCAGCTTCTGCGGCGGGCCGCTGGGGTGACCAAGGTGCGCTTCTCCGGCGATCACCCTCGCCTCGACATCCGATCGCTGATCGTGGGGATGTGGCCACCCCCGGTCAGGGACTGTCGTGGACGTCCCGGTGGGGTATAAACGCCCCTATGCGTCCCTTGCCAGGTCTCGACCTCTGATGCCGAACGAACGTCTGCGAGGAGCTGTGTCAGCGAAAGGGCTGACCACGCAGCGGTGTGCGGAGCTCCTCGGAGTCGACCCGAAGACGGTGGAACGCTGGATCACCCGCGATCGTGTCCCGCACCGCGCACACCGCGTCGCGGCTGCAGATCTGTTGGGCGTGGACGAGACATACCTGTGGCCTTCGGTCGTGGACGATCCCAGGACGGTGTCCGCGGGGCGGGCCGAGTTGGTGGAGTTTTATCCATCCCGGTCGGCGGTGCCGCTGGAGCTGTGGAGGTCGCTGATCCAGCAGGCGCGGGAGTCGGTCGACATCCTCGTCTACGCCGGGCTGTTCCTGCCCGAGCTCCACGACATCACCCAGCTCGGTGACCGGGCCCGCCAAGGCTGCCGGATACGGGTGCTACTGGCCGATCCGAACGGCGCTGCAGTACGTCGCCGCGGAGATGAGGAGGGCTTCGGGGTTGGGCTCGCCCACCGGGTGTTGCTGAGCCTGCGCTACTACGAGCCGATCTTGACCATCCCTGGCGTGCAGGTCCGGCTGCACGACACGACGTTGTACGCGTCCATCTTCCGGGTGGACGAAGCCATGCTGGTAAACACCCACGTGTACGGATCCACTGCCGCCCACAACCCGGTGATACATCTCCGGCGCGTACCTGGCGGCCGGGTCGTCGACCACTACCTCACCAGCTTCGATCGGGTCTGGGCCCAGGCCGAGCCCGCCTCGGACATCAATGCGGCAATAGCCGCGTTCAACGGGAGATGACGGATGCCACGCCGCGACTTCTTCAACGACCCTGATGCCCCCGAAGCCAACAGCGTGGTGCCGTCGGTGGTCGCGGCAGTTCAGAACGAGCACGGCGAGTTGTTGATGATCCACCGCACCGACAACAACCTGTGGGCTCTTCCTGGCGGTGGTCACGACATCGGTGAGTCGATCGCCGACACGGTGGTGCGTGAGGTGCGTGAGGAGACGGGCATCGAGGTGGAGGTCACGGGCCTGGTCGGCACATACACCAACCCCCACCACGTGATGGCCTACGACGACGGTGAGGTGCGCCAGCAGTTCTCGCTGTGCTTCACCGCCAGACCCGTCGGTGGGAATCTGACGACCTCCAGCGAGTCACGTCAGGTCCGCTGGGTGAATCCCGCCGAACTCGACCAGTTGGACATCCACCCCTCAATGCGGCTGCGCATCGACCACGCCCTCGACAGTCGGACCGCGCCGTACATCGGCTGACGTCGGAGGGGCCTTTCCAGATCCGGGGACGTCCCAACCGTCTGGCCGAGCCGGTAGGGCGGCGGCCCGCGGTGCGGCTAAGTTCGGAGGGTGTCTGACCTGACGGCCACCGCCAAGGACCTTGCTGCTGGTCTCCTCGACTCCCCACAAATGGCCCGGCGATGGGCACACGTCCAGGGTGTCGGCCAGCGGGCCACGGAACTGACGAGCACGGTGGCGCCGGCCGACCGTGACCTGCTGGTGGCAGCCGCATGGCTACACGATGTCGGTTATGCGCCGGACCTCGTGGACACCGGTCTGCACTCCCTCGACGGCGCCCGATACCTGCGACGTAACGGCTACCCACAGCGGCTAGTCGGGCTGGTCGCCCACCACACCTGCGCCCGCGTCGAAGCGGCCGAGCGCGGTTTAGCGGACCAACTCGCGGCCTTTCCGCTCGAAGAGGGACCCCTGATGGACGCGCTCGTCACCGCCGACCTCACGGTCGGACCGCTGGGACAACGTCTCGAGGTCGCCGAGCGCATCGAGGAAATCCTCCGACGGTACTCTCCGCAGAGCCCCGTTCACCGGGCGATACAGCGAGCAGAGCCGCTTCTCATTGCGCACGTCCGCCGAACACTGGATTGGCTCGACGTCGACAAGCAACCCGCTCCATGACATTCGAAGTGAGACCGGTTGGTCCAGCCACATGACCTGTATGCCAACGTCTGGAGGTGAAACGGCCCTCCCGGCTCTGGCTGTCCGACCGTCAAGCCGGCCCGGAATGTCAGAGGATGCGCCACTGGACGAGTTCCTGGTCGCCCCGTCTGAGGGCGCTGATGCGGCGGAGCACCTCGGCCTCTGCGTCCGTGCCGGGACGGGACTTGCGGGCGTTGGTGGCGATCATCTGTAGTTCGCGGAGTTGGCACAACTCTTCGAAGCTGTGCCACGAGGTGACATCCCAGCCGTATGCGGCGGTGAAGTCAGAGAAGGCGGCAGGGCCCGGTGGGGTAAACCGGCGACAGTGCACGGCGACGGTGGCCAGGTCCCATTCCCGGGGACCGACGGCGGCACCGTCCCAGTCGGCAAGCACTGGCGTGCCGTCGAAGCGGCGCAGTGCGTTACGGCTCTGGGGATCGGACTGGATCAGGCTTGCGCCCCGGGGAAAGCTCATTCCGCTCCAGTGGGTGGCGAGCGATTCGAGACGCTTCATCAGCAGGTGACGGTCCTCCGAGGTAAGGATCGTCGAACTTTGTACCGACCGTCGGATGTTCTCCACCGGCTCCAAGGTCGGCAGGCTCACCGGAGGAACCGGCAGGGCGTGCAACTGCCGGAGCAGAGCGCCCAGTTCGGCCATGGTGACCGGAGTGTCGTTCGCCGGATCGAGCCGCTGCCAGACGGTCACAGCATGCTCGCCCACGAGCAGGGGTTGTGGCAGCCGCGAGCTGAGGCCAACAGTCGGGAAGCCCTGACCAACCAGCCACCGCACGACGGCCACCACGGCGTTCACGCGCTCTACGCCGAATTCCGCCGGAGCGATCTTGACCACCACGTCACCGACCGCGTAAACCGCGTTCGTGTGATGCCGGATCAGGACGGCGTCGGCATCGGACAGCTCCAGGCGACAACACACCTCGGCGAGCGCCGGACGTGTTCGCGCTTCGACGAACATGGGGCCCCTAGGGATCGAGCGCGGCAGTTCCGGCAGCAAGCGTACGGGCGCGCTCCCGGCAGGCTCGCACATAGTCCGTCAGCTCGGTGGTCTCGCTGCCGCGATGTCTAGCCGGAATCGCCGAGACCACGTCGCTCGCCCTCGTCAGGATGATCTCCGTGCGCTGCGTCTCGGGCAGGGTGGCGACGGCGTCGAGCGCCGACGCTGCGGCCTCTGCCGCTCGCCGGTCACCCACCAGGCACATCGATCGGTCCAGCGCGAGGAGAGCGGGATCGATCGGCACCGAAGGTGTGGGACCGTAGAGGCGCAGGGCCTCGTCCTGCACCCGGTAGGCCTCGCTCGTGTCGCCCAGCCAGGTACTCGCTCCGGAGAGGTAGAACAACAGGCGCTTCATCGGAAGCGGAAGGCCGTGTCACTGTCGTCATCGCCGACCTGGTCGAACAGCTGCCGGGCCTGAACGATCGCCCGCCGCGCCTGCTCAGCCGATCCGAGTCGGGCCAGCGCCCGTGCGCGTCCCGCCGCAGCAAGCGCCGCCGAGGGCGACGGCATCGCGGTGACCGCCAGCGCCGCCTCCGCCAGAACGACCGTCTGCCGGGGGTCACCGAAGTAGTAGGGCAGCATCGCCGCTTGGGCCCGGACCAGCACCCGAAGCCTGCTGTCCGAGCTGTCATCTGCCGCGTGGATCGCTGTCCGGTACCACAGGCGTGCCTCGCCGACGTTCCCGAGCCGCATGAGCGCGTCGGCGCACATGGTCGCCAACAAAGCCGCTGTGCCGGAGAGCCGCGCCTGGACCGCCGCTGGCTGTCTACGCCGGGACAGGACCTGCACCTCGACACACTCGGCGGCCAGCCGCGACAGCATCACCCCAGGCGGGGCTGCCGGATAGATCCGCATGTGCTCGCCGGCCGCTTCCTCGATCAGATCGAGTTGTCGCGGAGCGACGGTCGATGAGGCGAGCGCTTCGTCCAGCCCGGTACGAAGCCGGGCGAGCGCGGTGATCTCTTCATCGGACCGGCCTCCTACTGGTCGCCCGTCTGATGAAAAGTCCGCTGGACCGCCCGCCTCCCGGTCGAATGAGGGCTTTGCATCGCCCATCTCGTCCTGGCCCAAGCCCATCCAGGATCGGGGAATACCTAGTCCTACCGCGATGCGTTCGAGGACCTCGTAGGCCGTTACCTGGCGCATGCCCTTGGTGATCTCGGCGGCGCGATTCGGGGACACGCCGACCAACGCGGCGATGGTGCCGTAGGAGACCCCACGGGCATGCAGGAATCGGAACGTGGTGGCGACGTCACGGCGCTCCAGGAACTCGCGGATCGGCCGGCCCTCCCAGACACCCGACATCCACCAGGACGGATCGACCTTGGCGCCCACAATCACCTCCGGGAACAGCTACTACTAAGAATCGATATCCCACTACGTTTCATCGCTCACGACAAGCCGGCTCGGGAACTCATCGCAACGAGTGACGCCGTCACAGATGATCCTCGTTGTCGCGACGACCTTAACCCCCCATCGTGACCCCCCATCGTGGCGTCGACAGCGTCGAACGGAACCGGCAGACTGAACATCGTTCACCGATAGAAAGGAGCGGGAGGCGCTAGGCACTGCAGCACCTTCGACCCTGCTCCACCGCCGTTGGACATACTTGCGCGGCGCCCTCCCCTTCGAGTCGAAGGTGCGTCGCAGGTCTTTAGGCTGAAGGTGCCCGGGCATTCGATTTTCGCTGGATGACCGATGACGACTCTCCTGTTCGCTGCGCTATCGATGTCTGTCTCGACCGACGCATGAAGTCCTGAGACGAAGAGCAGACCATTGAGCTCGGGGATCACGGATAGACCGAAAGGCGACACCCTTTTGTGGACAAAGATTCCGATCTCGTAACGCCTGGTGGCCGGACATAGACTCAAGGCCGTTTGCTCGGCGACCGGCGGTCCGCACCCAGCACGGTGCGGTTTCTCCGACGGCCTCCGGGCCGGCCTGTACGTGTCTGATTCGAACGAATGAAGAGGGGTCTTCCATGCCGGAGCGGGTCACCAAAGACAAGGTCCTCTGCTACGTCGTACGTGATGGCAAGCTGCTGGTCTTCCGGCATACCGACTACAGCTATGAGGAGGTCGGCATCCAGGTTCCGGCCGGAAGCATCCACGCCGGCGAGACGCCGGAGGCGGCGGCGCTGCGGGAGGCCCGCGAGGAGACCGGCCTGAAAGATTTCAAGATCGTGCGGAAGCTTGGCGAGACCGAGTACGACATCAGCCCGTATCGGTTCGAACTCCAGCGCCGCCATGTTTTTCACCTGGAACTGACCGAGCCGACGTCGGAGCGGTGGATGAGCCAGGAGGACCACGACGGGGAGCAGGAGCCGACGCACTTCGAATGCTTCTGGATTCCGTTGGAGGCCGCCCACATCCTTCAGTCCGGCCAGGGCGCCCTGTTGGGACGCCTGTACGACTGACCCCGCCCGGCCACGGCGCACCCCTGGGAGGCAGCCGATGTACGGCACCACTGATCAGCACGACCCGATGGCCCATCTGTACCGCGGCCTCGACGTCGAAGACGCCGACAGCGCCGTATCGGTGATTCTCAAGCTACGGGGTGAGACCTGCGACATCGACTGCCTGTACTGCTACGAGAAACGCAAGGAGGCCCCGGGGGGAACCCGGATCGACGCCGGTCAAGTGCGTCGGCTTACCGAGCTCTTCCCGGGGCGTCCGCTCGCCGTCGAACTGCACGGCGGCGAGCCGCTGACAGCCGGACGCGACCACGTCGCCGAGGTCCTGCGCGAACTGGCGTCCCAGCCCAGCGTCGTGCGGGTATCGATGCAGACCAACGGCGTGTTGCTCGATGAGCAGTGGCTGTATCTGATCGAGGACCTGTACCCGCGCCTCCAGATCGGCATCTCCCTCGACGGGGACGAGGCGGGCAACGCCTGGCGGGTTGGCTATGACGGCCGGCCGGTGTACCCGCGCGTCGCCGCCGCGTTGCGCCTGCTGGCTGAGCGCGGCTGGAGGGTGGGCGTGATTGCTGCGGTCACTCCGACGGTGCTCGGCCGTGCCGAGGCGGTCCTGGACCACCTCGCCGGCTTCGAAGCGGTCAACGCCGTCAGCTTCGTGCCCTGCTTCGATGCCTCCGTTCAAGGCCCTACCGCTGCCCAAGGGCAGCGCCTTCCCGCGAGCCGACTCCTTCAGCGCGCTGCTCTGCGCGGCCCGCAAGGACCGGGATGGGCGACCACCCCGGACCAGTACGCCGAATTCGTGCTCGCCGCCACCGTCCGCTGGATCGGCGCTGGGTACTTCACCCGGCTGAAACTGGAACCGGCCGTCTCCACCATCCGACGGCTGCGCGGACTGGATACCGGCTTCTGCCACTTTTCCAACCTGAAGTGCGACCACATCTTCACGCTCTATCCGGACGGACGGCTCGGCAGTTGTGACGAGCTGCCCTGGCCGCAGGCCCAGCTCACCCTCTTGGACCAGGTCGCCGGACAGAACGCTATCGTCGCGGCCCAACGGCGACTGCCTCTGCTCAACCAGGGCAAGGCCCTGATGAAGCGGTGCACCACCTGCGATTACCGGTCCGCGTGCGGTGGCGGCTGCGTGGCCACCCGCTGGCGTCAGGACCAGGCTGGCGACCAGAACTCCTACTGCGACTACCGGATGCGGATGATCGACGGTATCGCCGCACTCCTCGCCCAGCCCGCACACCCGGCAGGGGCTTGGTGCCGCAGGGTGCGCCTGCGACCCCGTACGCCGAACAGCATGCGCGACGTCGGCTCTCTCGTCGCCCGCTGGGACCACCTCAACGCGAACCGTCCGGGCGCGCGGCTTCGCATCAGCTCGCACGGCAACATCAACACGGTCGGCCTGCCCGGCGTACACGAGGCCGATGACCTCGACCCGGCCCATCCCCAGTGGCGAGAGGCGATCGAGCCCGGCGTCCGCTCGCTGGTCGACGCTGTCACCCAGGGCTGGTGCCTGATCACGTACGACAGCTGTCAGGGACACTCCTATCCAGGCCTTGATCTGCTGCCCGCCGAACGCCGGGTCGGCATTCTCCCGCGTGACCGAACCGAGTACGCGCGAGCTGCAGGCGCCCTATGCCGCGCCGTTACCGCAGCGACCACCGACCTGCCCGCTGCGGTGCAGGTGGTCGTCGGACGGGCAGAACTGACGTGCGAGACCACCGGACGCACGAGCCCCGTACTCGACCTGGCGCTGCGCCCAGGCCCGGGGCACGGCTGGCCGGCGTACTTCGACGCCGTTGACGCGGCCACCCGTGCCGTCGCCGATGCGCTGCGCAGCGAGCGGCCAGCCGAGGACGGCTGCTCTTGCCCAGCGCCTCAAATCACTGCTCCGACCAGTGAGGAGGCGGCATGGACAGCGTCACGGACTCGCTGACGATTCATCAGCTGCTGGGGCGGATCGTGTACTTCCACGCCCTTTTCATCGAGCCCTTGATCCTTTCCACCACGGCGCACCGACCGGGCCCGGTGTGCTGCAACCATGGCCCGAGCTCGGGCCGCAGTACCGTCGGCGAGTCGTTGACGGACTCCGCCTGGGCGGCTCTCATCGAGGTCGCCGCCACCCTCCCGGCCCACGGTCGATCGTGCCCGATGGCCAACGGCGCGTGCTGTGCCACCTGCCGCGTTGTGGCCGCAGCAGCTGCGGTCGCGGCTAATTGGGCCCAGACCGAGTACTGCCGCTACCAGCGGACCGAGCCGGCCGAAACGCTCCTGCGCTCCTGCAGCCTCGCTGCGGCGGTCCGGCTGGGGCGCGTCTTCGCCACGCAGCAGGCTGCTTCATGTCCGGCGTTGGACCAGCTGACCGTGCTCGAGGAGCAGCCCGGTGCTGAGGAGCTGCCGTTGACGGGCGAGCTGCTGGCCCTTTGGGCCAGCCCAACCGTCAACACCCGCCACCCTGTGGCCAGTTGGCTCAACCACTGCACCGACCTGGACGACGTCCACCGCGTGCTCGAGACGAGGAGGACCGACTCGTGATCCACATCGCCGAGACCGTCGCGGTCGGCAGCGTCGAAGGGTTCCTCGGCACCGAGGATCTGGACCGGCTCGCCGCCATGATGAACGACTTCCTCACCGAGGAGACGCGCGTCCGCTTCGGCACGCAGCGGGCCACCTCCATCCATGAGATCCCCGGGCACTCCACCGAGCGAGCCATGGCCGTCTACGAGCCGGCCGGACGAATCGAGGTCCCGAGGATCCCGGACAACGCGGAGCAGCTGCTTCAGCAGGCCTTCGACCGCGCCCGCACCGCACTGTCCCGCGTCATGCCATCGATCACCACATGCCGCCCGTGGACCTACATCGAGTACGGCCCCGGCCAGCACATCACCGGCCACCTCGACGGCATCGCCCCCGACCCGCTCGCCTGGCCGCGGCAGATCGCCGGCATCAGCGTAGTGATTCACAAGGCGGAGACCGGCGGCGCGTTCTACGTCGAGAGCACCTCCAGCGACCGCCTGTGGAATGCCCACATGGACCACGACGCCCAGAGACACGGCTACGCCGGCGGCATGTGGCTGGCCCACGACGGTGCCGACCACTCGGCTGACTGGTATACGGCCATGCCCCGCACCCGGTGGAGCGTGAGCCCTGCGCCAGGCACCGCCTTGCTCTACGGCTCTCAGCTCACCCACGGCACCGAACCGGTCACCCGTGGCCGCGTCGCGAAGTTCATCAGCTGGCTGATCGCCGAGAAGAGCTAGGAGGCGAGACATGCTGCTGGCCTTGGAAGGAATCGCCGGAGCCGGAAAGAGCACGCTACGCGACCGGCTTCTCGCCACCGCCGCCCGCGATAGCGTCCACCTCAGGCACGTCGGCCAGTTCTCCTGGCTGTCACTGGAGGCCACCCGCACCATCATCGGCCTGCGGGCCGGACACCCGGCCGGAAGCGGCGGGCGGGCGGCGGCCGCGGCCCGCCGCGACCTGGAACTCCATGCCCGCCACAATCTCGCCCCCGCACTGTCCCTGGGTCCAGTCGTTGCCGATCGGCTCACCCTGTCGACTGCCTGCCTGCTTGCCCTGCTACATGACCGTCCTGTCGCCGACTACGTTCAGCAGCTCGCCGAGATCACGGCCGCGCGGGCGGAGCTGACCGTCCTGCTCACCACCGAGCCCGAGCTATGCCAGGCCCGGCTGTCGAAGCGGCCCACGAGGCGCCGCTTCGCAGAGGGGCTGTCGACCGCCGCCCGGCTCGCCGGTTTGTATGAGCTGGCCGCCAACGCATGGACCGAAGTGACCGGCCTGTCCGTGCTGCGCCACCCTTGCGCCAACGAAGCCGACCTCCACTTACTGGCCGCCGTCTGCCTGGACCGACTGCGCGAATCCGCCCCGAACACGGCGCGAGTATGAGGAGCCGGTACATGCATCTGCATCCCATGCACCCCGCCGCCTGGGTCCTTGACCAGCTTCGTGACGCCGGCTGGCACGTCCACGACCTTCTCTGCTTCACCCGCGCCAGCACCCTGGTACTCGTCAGCCGCAACGAGACGCCACCGGTGGTCCTCAAGGCCGGCTTCGGCAGCAACCACGTCCTAGCCGCACTCGACGACACCACCCGCCAAGCCGCCTACGGCTTCTACTGGTACGCAGAGATGACGGAGGCCGAAAGGGCCTTGACCCGCGAGGACTTCCGCCACGAGATCGCCGCCACCCGCGCCGTCCAGGGTGCAGAGCACGTCGTGCCGCTGCTGGAAGAGGGCAGCACCGACGGGTTCGACTGGTACACCATGCCCCACTGCGTCGGCGGCAACTTCGGGCCTCACCTCACCACCGCCCTCAACCGAGACGAGGTGGCGGCCGGGCTGAGCATCTTGGCCGACGTCGCCGAGGGCCTGCGCAGCCTGCACGAGCGCGGGCTCGTGCACCGCGATGTCTACCAGGAGAACATCCTCATCCACGACGGCTGCGGGCTGATCACTGACCTCGGTGCCGCGCGCCGCACCGACACCCCGCGCGGCCCCACCGCTCGGGGCCCAGAAGTGCACTGGCCCCCGGAGTACGCCACATCCTACGACCGCGCCACCCCAGCCGCTGACGCCTTCAGCCTCGCGGTCCTGACCTACCGCTACCTGTGCGCCGACATACCCCGCCACGGCCCCTCCCGACTGCACACCGCACCCGCACGACTCCGCACGACCATCACCGCGGCGCTCGCCCCAGCACCCGAGAACCGACCCGCCATGAGCGAGCTACGCGACGCCCTGCGCCAGGCGGCCATTCCCGCCGACCCGTCAGCTCCGCGCAGCTGATGATCCACCACCAATCGGAAGGAGACGTGGTGCCCACCGCCCGTTCGCCGCCGCCCCACTCGGTTCCAGAAGGCGTACGGCCTCTCACCCCCGATCGGAAAGGACGAGCCATTCATGGACAACGACCAGATCAGCGACTTCCTCGCCGCCGTGGACGACCTGCGCGGCGACGACGAGACCGTCCGCAGCACCCGCCACACCTCCAGCGTTTCCGCGGAGGGCTGGCCGACCACCGAGGACCTGAGCACCGCGGCGCCCGCAACCACCGACGCCTGAGCTCCGCGCAGCTCACCGACGGCAGGCCGCGGTGAGCACCCTGGTGCCGGCCCCGCACGGGGCCGGCACCAGGCCTGGCCCTGTCGGAAGGACTCCACCCGTGGACGTGCCCGCCATCCCCCTCTTGTTTGCCCCCATCCAGGCCCACCACCGCGACCGCACCCGCCGGATCCACGCCGTTCTCCAGCCCGCCGTCCAGCACAGGGCCAGCGCCCCCGACGCCCCGGGAACGGACGCCGCCAATTACTGCCTGGCCCACCATGTTCTCGAAGGTGCTGAGGCCGCTGCCCGAGCACGCGAAACTCCCACCTTCGACTGGTACAGCGCCCATCCGGACGCGAACGCCTCAGCGCTGTCGGCAGCCACCGCCGTCGGCCTGCGCATCATCCTTTCCCCCGACCTGAACCGCCTGCCCCGTTCAGCGATCTCCGAGACCCCCTACTACGTACTGGGCCCGGACACCACCGCTGCCCCGCCGGACCTGCGGGAACTGGCCGTCGCCGCATACGCCACCGGCGTGCAGAACGGTTTCGCCGACCTTCTCGCCAGCCACGCAGTCGTTGTCTGCCTGCTACGCCGGAAACAGCTCGGCGACCCCCTTGACAGCTGGACCATCACCCGGCTGCCCGGCACCGTCTACTGCGACCACGTGAACGACCCCGTTGTGCTGGCCCGCGACCTGATCCACGAGGCGGGCCACAACTGGCTCAATGACGCCCTAGGCGCCACCGCCTGCAGGATCGGCGATGAGGCGACGTTCTACTCCCCCTGGAAGAAGACGAACCGGCCTGCCTTCGGCTTCCTGCACGCCTGCTTCGCCTTTCCCCTCACCATGATCTACACCGCCCGCGTCCTGCCCGGAACCAGCGGCAACCTGTACCGGTTCCTGTCCGCCTACCTGGAGCGGCAGCGCGGGCTGCTCGCCGCCACCGTCACCGACCACGCCCGCGCGCTCGCCCTGATCACCGCCCCCGAACTGCGGGAACGCCTGCGCTCCATCCACCACGAGGCCCTCAACCTGTGAACCCCACCAACCCCCTGGCTGCCTCCACCACGACGCGCCTCGCGGACCGGCTGGAGGAACCCGGCGTCATCCTGCGCATCCGTCACGCCGATGGTCTGCTGGTACAGGCGCACACCGGATCGGCCAGCCTTGAACTCGCCGCGCCCATCGGAGAAAACACCGCCTTCAACATCGGCTCCGTCGCCAAACAAGTCACCGCATACCTGTGCATCCGCGCCGCCCGCGACCGCCTTTTCACACTGGACCGGCCCGTTGGCGCCATCCTGCCCCGCTTCCACATCCCCGACGTCACCATCGGCGACCTCATCCAGCACCGTGGCGGCATCCGGGACGTCGAATCTATGCTGTCCCTAGCCGGCCTCCGCGAACTCGACCACTACACCGCCGACGACCTGCTCCAACTCGCCTACCGCCAGCAGCACCGGGCTGTCGAGCCAGGCCGCTTCCTGTACAGCAACACCGGCTATCTCCTCCTCGCTGAAGCCCTCAGCCACGCATACAGCGCCGGACTTCACGAGATCGCCGACTGGCAGGTCTTCACCCCACTTGGTATGACCTCAGCCCGCTTCAGAACCGATCCACGCGAGGTGCTGTCCGGTGCCGCCGCCAGCTACCAGGCCGTCGCCAGCGGATGGCAGCACCGGCAATGCCCAGTCACCCTGCCCGGCCCCGGCTCCCTGTGGTGCACCGCCCCAGACCTGGACCGCTGGCTTGCCCACCTCTGGCACGAATGGCACCACTCGGCCGACGACGCGTTCCCGTTCGAACCGGACGTCAGCTACCGGCCCAGCGACCACCTGCCGTACACGTACGGCGCCGGACTGTACGCCGATCCTCGCCCCGGACGCACCGCCGTCTTCCACTACGGCCACGAACAGGGATTCTCCGCCGCCGCCCACCTCACCAGCTCAGGGCGCCGCGTCATCTGCCTGTCCAACCACGCCGGGATCACCGCCGACCACGTGACCGCCACTGCTCTCGCCGACCTCACCCACGGCCTCGGAACCGACCCCGGTGAGCTTCTGTCTCGCGTCCTGCGCAGCCGTTCCGCACCCGAAGCCACATTGCTGGAAAGCATCGATACCGAAGCGCCCCACACCGCACTCCTCGGAACCTACGTCTGCGACGAGGTGCCCGGCACCGTACGCCTGAGCCGTAGCGCGGGCTCGCTGTACCTATGGCGTCGGGGAACCCGTGACCGCCTCACCTGCAGCGGGCCCGCCACGTACACCGCGAACGGCTATACGCTCACGCTCACGACCCCTTCGGCGGACGAAAACAGGCCGCCGCCCGACGGCTTCATTCTCGACCTCGACCGCGCACCAGGACTGCAGTACCGACGATGCTCTGACTAACTAACCAACTCACCACAGGGCCACAGTCAGCCCGGGACGCGCGGCTCGCATCCGCCGGGCTCAGAGAGACCATCAGCACACACCACCGCGACCTGTTCGTACATCCTGACCGCAAATGGATTCGACAGCCGACCGCACCTCCGATGCTTGGCACACCTGCTCCCGCTGACGCGGCAGATCGGTCAGGAGCGCAACACTGTGCTTGGTTGCCGCAGCCAGCCACGTCGCCGATTGGAGAACTGTTCCACGTGTCGAACATCGAGAAGATCAACGCTGAGTTGAGTGCCCTGACAGCCGGTACCGACAGAGCCCGCGGCCTCACCGCTGCGGCCGGTAACCAGGCGCAGGAGGTCGGCGTTCGTGCCGCGGGCGCTGGCTTCGCCGCTGTGGCCGTCGGGATGGTCCGGGTCCGCGACGCGATCACGGAGATCCAGGCTGGTCTGGGCCGTCTCTCCACGTCGATCGGGGAGGCGGCGCAGGCTGCTGCGGCGGTGCCTCGGCAGGGCACGCCGCAGGAGACGGTCGCCGGGCTGGCGCCGGTGCGGAGTGCTCTGGACAGCGCCCGCGACGCAGGGACAGGAGTAATCGGTCAGGTCGGCGAGGCACAGCAGCTCGTCACCGCCGTCTTGCACGGTGGGGAGCCAGGTCCCCTGTTGCAGGCTCTGGAGGGCGCAAAGCAGGTCGTGGTGCTGATCGTGCAACGTACCGGCTCCACCCGACAGGTCGTCGAGGCGGCGACCGCCGAGGCGCGGCGGCTGGGGTCGTCGGGAAACTGACCGGGGCTGGCGGCCCCACGCCGGCCAGCCCTACCCCCGACGCTGCCGACGGCTCGACTACGACAGCACCCACCGCGGGTGACCCCGACCTCCCCGGATCGGGCCCCACCCCGTGGCGCAGGCTGCCCACCGGCGTTCCCGGCGGCTCGCCGACCGGACCACGGACCAGGATCCCGCCGCAGCAGGACGACGCGGTACGGCGCTCGCTCGAGTTGGAGAACGAGTGCGCCGACACTCTCGCCCACGACGGCTACCGCGTGCACCAGAACCCGACACGGCGGGAGATCGCCGACGCACGCCAGAGCACCGGGGACGTGGGCAAGCCTGACAAGGAGCCGGACTACCTCATCGAGGGCCACGTCTTTGACTGCTACTCACCCACCCCCGGTAAAGCGGTACGCGGGGTATGGACGGAAGTGTCGGAGAAGGTGGCCAGGCAGCAGACCCAGCGTGTGGTGTTGAACCTGCAGGACTGGCGCGGCGACATCACCGCCCTGCAGAAACAGTTCGACGACTGGCCGGTCCCGCACCTCAAGGAACTGGCAGCGGTGACCCGAAGCGGTGCGATCATTCAGATCGTCCGACGAGACTGAGAAGGCAGGCAACGCGTGGGCATCGAGTACCGACTGACCCTAGCCGGCGACATCCCGCTGGAGGACCTTGCTCCCCTCGTCGCCCCGCACGGCATCGAGGAGTCGACACTGCCCGGCTATCCCCGGCTCCTCAGCGCCGACCTCGGAGAGGAACTCGGCTACACGGTCACCATCTCCGCAGGCAGCAACGGCTACTTCGACGCCGAGGACGACGACGGCACCCCATGGGAATGGGAACCCGACACGTACGCAAACATCGTCTTCCACCTGCGCAAGAACGACCCACCCGAGGACGCGGTCCCCAACATAGTGTCGGCCGTCGCCCGTGTCCTCGACAGCAGGCAGGAAGACGCCGCACTCGTGCTCAACGGCAACTGGCTCCTGCTGACGCGGGTCGCAGGAGAACTACGCGAACACCGGCCATCGTGGTGGGGCACATACGGCGTTCGGGAGATTATCGCGTGGTAGGCCGGTCCGGCAGCGTGGGAGGCTCCGCCGTGCCGTGCCGTCGGAATCCGGGCCCTGAGATTTCGGGTGTATGGGAACGGTGTTGTGCAGCCCTCCGGACGGCTGGTTAGATTTGCCGTCTCAGACGGATGCGGTGGAACCAGTCGCATGGTCACCTGGAATGACGGCTCGACTGAACTCAGCGAGCTGGCCCGCCGCTGAATCGCCTGGGAGAAATCGCCATGACCGAAGCCCTGATTGACGCGGGCGACTCCGACGACGGTGCCGCTCGGGAGGCTGTCGAGCAGGAGCGGGCCGAGCTGCGGGAGTTCATCAAGGGGTTGAACCCGGACGACGTCAGGTCAGGCGACTGGTTCTCGAAGCTCGTCGCGCAGGCCCTGAGTTCCTACACCGACAAGGTCGACTGGCGGTACTTCCAGGAAAAGTACAAGGGCGTGCCGGCGGACGGCATCGTCGAGCAGCGGATCACAATGGCATCGCGGTACGCCGCGCTCGAAGGTGGACTCTCGGCCGGGGCGTACTCGGCGGCCGTCGCCGCCACCATCGGCAGCGCTGGTGGCGCTTCACCGCTTACTCTGCCGGCCGCTGGGGTTACCCTCATGGTCGACCTCACGTACATCACCCGGCTTCAGCTGCGCCTGGCCTACGACATCTCCGTGCTGTATCGGGTCCCGCTCGACCTGTCCGACCCGGATGACATGTGGAAGCTCATTCGCGTGGCTTTCACGATCAAGGGCGGGGAAATGGCGCGGGAGAGTGTCACCAAGTCCGTCCCGCTCGTGGTGCGTCCGTTGATCAAGAAGTTCTTCTCCGGGGGTGTCCTGACTGCGGCGAAAGGGCTTCCCGTCGTCGGGAAGTACCTCCTGCAGCGCAACGTCATCAAAGTCGGTATCCCTCTGGTCGGTATTCCCCTGACCGTCGTGCTGAACCGCTACACGACGTTGGTCGCAGGCCGGCATGCGCGAGCCGTGTTTCGTAACGAGGCGCGGGTGATCGAGCTTGCCTGGAGGCTGAGCAGCAGAAGTAAGTATCCGCAGCTGATGCTGTGGGTCGCGTGGCTCGTCATCGCAGCGGACAACAAGATCGGCGACGATGAAACGCTGCTGATGAAGCACCTGGCGCGGATCGTCCGCGAGATGCACGGAGTAGTCGATGATCAACTAGCCAATGTTGTCGACATCGACCCCGACGATGTGTGGAAGCGTCTTGAAGCCGAGCCCGGGGACCTAACTGAGCTCCTTGACGTCGCAAGCCGGGTGGCCGCGGTAGATGGCGACATCACCGCACGTGAGCGAGAAGTCATTGCTCATCTTCATGGACGCTGCAGTCGAGCCTGACGCCGCGATACGCTACGCAGCTCCAGGATTTTGGCGGTTTGAGGTTTCAGTGGCGATCGGCCCCTGAGCCCAGAATGCGCTTGCCGGATGGGAGGGCAGAGGTAGCAGTGCGTGATCGCGATGATCGGGACGAAGAAACCGAAGGGGTACGGCTACGCCGTCGTGCTGTGCGGCCTGAAGACGCTGGCCGATCGGGATGGCCGGCGGGGTCCGTGCCCGGCGTGATGACCTGTGAGGGAACGGCGCCCTAGGATCTGGCTGCTCCACGGGTGCTCGGATGTTCCGGTGCCGGACGGATTCGCCGCGCGATTCCTGGATTCGCACCTGTGCCGACCCCTCATCGCGCCGTAACGTCAGGCAGGCACGGTGCGGACCAGCGCAAACACGGACGGACGGTGTGCCCAGAACCCGGACAGCAGACCCGACTCCGGTCGCTGCACGGTGTCGAAGGCGTATTGTCCCGTTCTGCGCACTTTTAATCCATAGGTTCAGGGTTCGAGTCCCTGGCGGCCCACTCTTCCGCAGGTCACCGGCCCTGACCGGGCTCCTGAAAGCCGCGATCAGGGCCGGTACAGCAGCGAAGTACAGCAGTAGCGCCTCACGGGTCCAGCACGCTGCCGAGCCGCTTGAGCGCGTCGCGGGTGGCCGCCGACGACACGACTGTGTAGATCTCCATTGTGATGGCGAACTGTGCGTGCCGGAGGATCTGCATCGCCACCCGGGGGTGGACGTCCAGGTCGGCCAGGAGCGAGGCGCAGGTCCGCCGGGCGTCTCGCACGGTGACCCGCCGGACTCCGGCGGTGTCGCAGCGCCGGTCCCAGAAACGGTTGAAGTTCCGTGGCTCGACCGGCCGGCCGTAGCGGGTGGTGAAGATCAGGTCGGAGGGGTGCCAGGCCGGGCCGGCGGCGTCCCGGGCGGTGGTCTGGGCGGTGCGGCGACGGTCGAGCGCCACGGTGCAGATGTCCGGCAGCGGCAGGGTGGCGTCCGAGGCGGCGGTCTTCGTCTCCCGGTGCAGCAGTTCGGCACCCACCCGTTGGAGCTGCCGGTCGATGGTCAGCTCCCCCGCGTCGAGGTCGACGTCAGCCCAGGTGAGTCCCAGCATCTCCCCCTTGCGCAGGCCGAGCACCAGGACCAGGACGTACGCGGCGTAGAGCGGATCGTCGTCGGCGCGGGCCGACTCCAGGAAGCGCCGCGCCTCGTCGCTCGTCCACGCCTTCCGCTTGCGCTTGCGTACCGGTGGCAGCTTCACCAGGGACGCGACGTTGCGGGTGATCAGCCCTTCGGTGATCGCCTGGGACAGCAGCGTCCGGAGCACGGTCCGCAGGTGGGTGACGCTCGTTGCCGAGGGCAGATCCCGGCAGCAGCGGCCGAGGGCACAGCAGCGACGCTGGGCGAGCTTGCGCCGCTGGTCCTTGCCCTGGGCACAGCACTGGCAGGTCCGCCCGACCTCGTTGATCCACGTCTGGACGTCGCTGACCCGGAGCTTGTCGAGCCGCTTCCGGCCGAGCCCTGGCACGAGGTAGAGCCGGACCACCACCTCGTAGGTGACGTAGCTGCCCGGGGCGAGGTTCGGCTTGACGATCTCGCGCAGCCAGTAGCTGGCGTACTCCCCCACAGTCGGAGAGCGCGTCGCCACCGGGCCAGCTTTGGCCTGCCCATGCAGCTTGATCCACTTGTCGTGGACCTCCTCGCGGGTCTTGCCGTAGACCCACTTCCGGCCCCGCTTGCCGTCGGGCTTCTCGACCCAGACGTACGCGGCGAAGCCGTTGCGGTACGGGAAGATTGAGCCTTCGCCGTTGGCTCGACTGCGTCCGGGCATCAGGCCGCCTCCTGCCGCTCGACCTGGTCACGGATGTAGTCGTCGACCCATTCGGGGAGGATGCGGCGGTACTTGCCGTCCTTGATGGAGCGCAGCTCGCCGGTGGCGATCTTCATCTTGACCTTGGAGATGCCGAAACCGAGCAGAACGGCGACCTCGGCGGGCGAGTACCAGCGCGGGGTGAGGTCTCTGCTCATGCGGCGGCCCCGACGAGCCAGGCTTCGTGGGCCAGTTCTTCCCGGCCGATGCGTCTGGCCTGCCGGCGCTGGGCGGCGGCAGTGTTGGCCAGGAGCGCATCGCCTTCGGTGAGCCACCCGGACCCGGCGTAGGTGAGAACGCCAACCGTCACGGTGTCGGTGGGGTTGTCGTCCTCGGCGCGGCGGTAGGTCGCGCGGGTGTCCCGCAGCAGGCCGAAGGTGACGGAGTAGCGGCGGGCCTTGGTGAGGAAGTGACCGCCGAAGCCGAGCATGTGCGCCCAGCGACGCAGCCCGGCGTAGGCGTTCGGTCTGGTGTCAAGGCTGCGTTGACGGTCGTCGGCCGTTGCGGCGCCGCTGTCGGTGACGGTGGCGGTGGGCCGTCCGAGGCGCCAGCAGGCGTCGATGAGACGGGCGAGGTGGTCACCTTCCGGATCGGCGTAGTCGTCGACGGTGGCGGGGGTGAGTCGGGTGGATTGATGGCCGGTGGCTTCGGTCGCCTTGGTGGCGTACTTGGCGAGGTAGGCGGCCACCTTGCCGTCGGTCAGCTCGCCGCTGGCGCTGTTGATGCGCCGGACGTCGACCTGCTCGCCCCAGGCCACCACCCAGCCGCGTTGCTGGTCGGGATGCGAGGGCGTAGTGACGGTGATCTGGCGTGCGGCGGCGTGGACGGCTGCCTCCAGGTCGTCGGCGGTGACGCCGGCCGGCGGCGGCACGAGCGCATCCGGGTCGTCGGGGTCGACGCCGTCGAGGCGTAGCAGGACGTGGAAGTGCACGGCTGCCCGCCGCTGCATCTCGGCGACCTTCCCGTGCGACACCCGAACTGGCGGCAGCCGGCGCACCTTTCCGGAGTCGGTGATGACCTGGACGAAGGGAATGCCGCGTCGGCGGCACAGCGCGGCGAGGTGCCGTTCAACGGCCTGCTTCGTGCGCCGCCACAGTTCGCCCGAGAAGTAGTTCCAGACGACCTGGTGGCCGTGGTCGTAGCAGTCCAGGCACAACGGCTGCCCAAGCCACGGATCGTCGGCGTCGTGACGGGCGAAGCACGCCGCCGGCTGACCGTGCCGACAGGTGCCGGCGCGGCTCCGGGCACGGCAGGGAGCCGGACGGCAGTCGCAGCGCTGGCGAGTGGTGCAGGTGTGGCGAGGGACGTGCCGGTGGTGGACTGCGCCGAAGGATGGCGCGGTGAAGGTGGCGAAGACGACCGGATGCCGATCGACCGAGGCGGGGACGCCCTTGCCGCCAGTCAGGCCGCAGCGCACGACCTGGTAGGCGTCACCGGCGTAGACCCAGGCGCAGTCGGGGCAGTGCGATTCGCGGCGGTTGCCGCACGCCTTATAGAGCGCCCCGTCGGGCAGTTCGTCGGTGTGCTGCTCGCCCAGAACCCGGCCGGTGTCTCGCTCGACAGCGGCGATCGTGCCGGTAAGGCGGATCGGGCGGGTACAGCCGCCGGCGGTGCGGGTGTGCTCCAGCCAGCCCGAGAACTCCGGCTGGGCGGCACGGTGCAGGGCTTGGGCGTCACGGCCGCTGGCAACGCCGGGACGGAACAGGTCGAGGGGTGTGGACACGACTCTCCTCACGGGGTGGCAGGGACGGAAAACGAAGCACCACCAGCCGTGGACGTCTGTCCGCTGGTGGTGTTCGTCGGGTCTCCTGGCACCGCCGGAAGGGCGGCTCACGCCGGAGGGCGGATGGCTGGTGATGCCAGTTACCGCCGATAGGTCATGTCCTTTGCGCTCGTGGACTCGGTGATGAGGGCCGGCACGGGTGGGGAACCTGGGATGTCGGCATCCAATGGATCGCCGCAGGCTGCCCCACCCGTGGAAATAGCGAATCCGGGCCATCGTGGACGGCAGGGAAGGCCGTAGTGAGCCGCTAAGCGGATTCAGGGACCGGCACAGCGGCCGGTGCGATCAAGAGCCGGCGGGACGTGGTCCGCATCAGCGGCAGGAAGGCCGCTCGGCAACTCCGACGTCGAGTCCAGCGATCCGGCGGGAGGGCCGCGCTGGCGTGCTCGACGAGCGCCAGAGTAGCACCGGGTACCGACACGTCAACCCGCCGTGACCGCGCTTCACCGTCTTGGCGAGCCTGATCCGCCTTACGGTTTGGGTGTCAGCAGGCGCACTCGAAGGACAAACTGCTACTCGCTGGGGTCGCGACCCAGGCTGCACGGACAGGGGGATGCTGTTGCATCTCCGCCCAGGCATCCGCCAGCGCGGCGGCGCGTAGCGGCCCGGTGGGAGCAAACCTGAACCCCGTGTTCTGGACGTCAAGGCTGTCAAGGCCGATCAGATCGGCGTCATCGTCGAAAGCCAATTCGAAATCGAGCTGCCATAGTGCGGGCTCCCTGTAGGGGGCGTCATGGTCACCGAGATCAGCGATGGCGATCTGCCGGGTGAAGGTCAGAATCAGACGGTTGTCGGTCCAGGACCGTCGGCCCCACTGGACGATGAAGCCGTCAGCATCGGAGTCCGGAGTCGGATCGATGCCATCGATGTCCAGTTGCAGAAACTCAGCGAACCCACCCCATGCCGCCTGCACGTCGGGCACCGAGGCCTGCTCGATGCCACGCCGCCGCAGGATCTGTGCGAACGTGTCAAGGCTGCTCTGCCACGGGATCTGCATGTGCCCAGCATGCCCCGACGGGAAGCCCGGCTGCCGGCTGCCGGCCGGCGTGGGAGGACTTTCTGTACGTCTATCAAGGCGGCCCTGAACGGGCCGCACGCGCCGCCGCCTGGGCGCGCGTCCGTCGCTCCGCTGGCGCTCCGACTCCGGCCACGCAACACGCCCGGCGGCTGGCGCGGAGAGCGGAAAGCCCGGAGGGGCCGCTGCAGCACGACAGGAACGTTGACCGGGTGGTGGGTCGGCAGCCGGCCGGGCCGCGCGGCCACGAGCCCGCGCGGCGCAGGGGAGCGCACGCCGGCCGCGTCGGCGAGCTGGCGGCGGGTATGGGGTTGCGGTTACTGCGCCTCCGGCGGGGGCTCTCCGGCTCCAGGATGGCCGGGGCTGCGTCGGCGGCTCGCGGTCCGTGGGTGGTTGCGGTGGAGAGCCTTCCCGTCTGCCATCGACCCGGGCAAGCCGAGCAGGCCACCGCCCGACCCGCCAGCGTCCGAACGTGCGTCAAGGTCCGCTTGACATGGCGGGCCGGGCGGCGGCCCGCTCCCCAGGAGGGCGGGTCGACGGCAGACGGGATGGCAGACGTGCGCTGAATTCTTGACGTAGGTGTAAGACTGGCGGGATGCCAGCACAACCTCCATTGCCAACTGCCGATCAAGTGATAGGCGCTCTAGACCGTACGGGCTTTCTCTTCGAACAGAGGGTCGCGGGGATTCTAGGGGAGAGGACCGACACTGGTTGGGCCTTTCAGGATCAAGATACAGGCACGAGCCGCGAAATAGACATTTACTCAACCGGCTTTGCGTTCTGGTCAACCGAGGGCGACACCAATCTCCGCTGGGCGGTATTGGGTGAGTGCAAGAACTATCAGTGGCCTTGGGTTGCTCTGACTAAACCTTGGGAACGAGAGACGAGGTTCCTCGACGCTCCTGAGCTCATGTTTACTGCGGCAACCAGAATCGAGCTGAAGGCGGATGAGGACTATTTTCTGAGCAGCGGATCGAAGCCCAACTTCGCTAGGAGGTACGAACGAGTTCGCTTCCGGAATCAGGCCCGAGCGGTCCAATTGGCGAAGCTGAACAAGAAGTCGGGCGGCTGGGAAACTAATTCCAGCGACATATTCAACGAAGTGACCTACCCTCTAGCTAAGGCGGTCTCCTTCCTCGGGGAAGAGTTTAAACGACGAGAAAAGGACATCGATTTCAGGCGTGTGAGGCGCGAAGTATATCTTCTCTTTCCGGCAATCTTCTTGTCGTCCCCGATATACGCAGTATCTGCCTCCGAGGCCGAACCGCAGGTTGAACAAGTGCAGCACGTAACCTTGGAGCGACGACTTTCCTCCAAATCGGTTACAGGGCGGTTCCGGTACGACGTGGTGCATGTGGACGGAATCAAGGATTGGTACAACAATCATGTTTTGCGCGTTGTGCGATTCTTTGCAGAGGAGTTGCAGCTTCCCTGGGAGCGCGTCATGGGGAGAGGAACCAAAGAGTTGGTGTAGCCATGCGACAGCGAAAACATGCGCGAAAGGTCGAGGGATGACAAGAGCTGCGAGGCGGCTCAAGTCACGGATAAATCCATTTCATCGGGGTTGCCGCTGCCTCTCAGGTTAGGGGTTGGGCCTTCGCTTCGCGATCGCGTGCCCGATCCGTGCCCGATGCAGCGGTCAACATCGGCCAGTAGGGGTCCGTCCCGCCGCTTGGCTTGGTCGTCTGCTGCTCCACCAATAGCAGGCACCACGCCCACCGGCCCTCACTGAACCCGATTCCCAAGCTGAGCGTGCACACCTGCAAGGATCGCTACATGACCAGCGAGGAAGTTCGGCGTTGTCCCGAGTCCGGGCATGTGCCGCAGCTTCACCCGAGGCCGGGCGATCTGGACCTTTCCATCTGCCCGGCCTGCATCTATGAGGAGGATGAAGGGCTACGCGATGTCGAGGCCATGTGCGCGAGGTCGTTCCCGGCGTCGCGGATGGGGACTAACCGAGTGACGACCGTGACGGACGCCCACGGACTGTGGAGGACGGTGTAGGACCCTCTTTGCAGCTCAGCGCTCGCCTCATGCCAGCTCACGAGGCTGCGTGTGTTGCCTGGGGGTCAAGGGGTCGACGAGGACCAGGTCCAGGCCGTCACCAGGCCGCGGAGGTCAATCGGGAGCGACCAACGACGACCACTGGTGACGACGTCTGCCCACAAGGCGTGGCCGGCGCGATGACCAGGCCGGCCGGGGCCTGCTTACCTGTAGTTGGTGAACTGCATAGCCGAAGATCACCCACGGTGCCAAGGATGGCCCCTCCGGGCTGCCGAGGCGTTGTCCCAATCCAGCTGCCTGCCACCACCGTCATGGCCCCTCCTAACCGGTCGCAGCCGCTGCCTCCCGGTTCTCGTTGGGCTGGTCTAGGCTCTGCTCTCGCTGTCGCTGCATGGCGCGGATGCGCTCAACCTCTTCAGAGAAGACGCGCATGGCTTCTTCTTTAGGCAGGCCCTTATATCTGCCCGTCCCCAGTTCCACTCCGTTCCACTCCTGTTCGATCGCGTCGGCTGTCTGCTGAAGGTAGAAGCCACGCTCGCGGAACTTGAAGTAGCCCGTAAAGCCTGCGGAGATTCCGACGGCAAAGCTGAGCGCAACAGTCAACCACCGGAGCTGCTCTGCGTTTAACGAGAGCCCAGCCACGGTTGAAGTGGCGAGAGATCCGACGATGATGACGGATTGAAAAGTGTTATGAATGCGCCGGTAGTGCTCGCTTGACTTTCGGACTTGCCGGATGTCTCCCTGCGCCCTTTCCCGATAGGCGGTTCGGCGATCGTGAACGGGCAGCGTAGCGATGCTCGAAAACAATTCTCGCGCTTCATAGAGAAGGGTGAGTTCTAATTCAAGTTGCCTTACGGGAACCCAAGCGGCCTTCTCTTTTTCGTTCTGTACGTAGATTAGTAGCCCGATGGCAGCGGCGGCAGCAACTATGCATGCAGCAATGAGGATATTGAACAAAGCGTCAGGAATGTAGCTCTCTGGAACATAGCTGCGGACAAGGATGAGCCCGATAACAGCAAGAGGAGTGGCAGTCGCTAGCCATTTTATTGACCGCGTTATGCCCCTGGCCCGTTCCAGCTTCGACTGCGCAACAAGGATTTCTCTGCGAAGTTCTAGGATCTCGCCAGCCGCGTCATTCTCGTGAACCCCGCCAGCCGCGTCAATCGCCGTCATGCATCCGCCCTCGTCCGCTTTGCTTGATCTAAGAAGATAGGGCCCGAATGACTACAGTGATGCTGGCTGACACATATCTGACACTATCCGTAGGCTGAGGTTCCCCCGGTTTGCCGGAGGGTTGGTTACCTGGCGCCGGTGGGCTCAGGTTGAACGATAGCCATCTGGTCGTGCTGTGCCTGGTGGGTGT